>NZ_CANMSY010000004.1 GCF_947500705.1 uncultured Brachybacterium sp.
CAGCACCACCCATCGTGCCGGTCAGGGACCCGTTCCTTCATCCCCGCTCCGTGACTACAACGTCATGACCCGCAACAGCTAGGTCTGCGGCACGTACGGTGCAGGGAGCCCGCTCTTCTCGTGACAAGGAACCCCTGTGGCTCTTCTGCTCCGCCTCTCCGGTCCCGCGATCGGGCTCGGCGCGGTGCTGATCATCGTGACCGTCTCCTTCGGTCATGGGATCGGGCCGCTGTACCTGGCGGGCGTTTCGCTGCTGGTGCTGGGGATGGCGGGGCAGGTGCTCCGGGCCCGGCGCCAGCGCCCGACCGAGGAGCGGGATCCGCTGCTGATCGGGACGCCCGTCACCGGGCGGTGGCGGGGCCTGAACTCCCCCGCCTCGAAGGTCCCCTCGCACATGCACGGCCTCGCCCAGACCTACGCCCTCGACATCACGCACGAGCCGCCCGGCGCCCCGCCGCGGGCGATGGACTGGCTGTGGCCGCAGATGCGCCGCCCGCAGGAGTTCCCGTCCTTCGGCCGGCCCGTGCTCGCTCCCTTCGACGGCGTGGTGGTCGCGGCGCGAGGGACGAGCCGGGACCATCGCACGCGCCTGTCCCCGCTGGGGCTGATCGTCATGCCCCTCGAGGGCTTCGTGCGCAGCCTGGGCGCGCCCCGGCATTTGCTGGGCAACCATGTGCTGCTGCGCGCGGACGCCGACAGCGCCAGCAGGGCAGCGGGGGCCGACGGGCCGGCGGGTGGGCCGGCGGACGGCTCGGCCGGCGACAGCACACCAGACGCCAGCACGCCCGCCGACACTGTGATCGCCGTGCTGGCGCACCTGCGTAGCGGCTCGCTGCAGGTGGCGCCCGGCGAGCGGGTGGTCGCGGGGCAGCAGATCGCCGAGTGCGGGAACTCCGGCAACTCCTCGGACCCGCACGTGCACTTCCAGCTGATGGACGGCCCGGACATCACCACGGCGCACGGCCTGCCGTTCGAGTGGGAGTACCTCGGCGAGGACGGTGCCCCGAGGCGCGGGGTGCCGGCGAACGAGGAGCTGTTCGACGCGAGAGGCTGACTCCCCTCACCGCCCGCGGGCGAGCTGCTGATCCCGAGGCTCCACGCCGAGATCGCGGCAGAGCACGGGGCGCAGCGGGAGGTTCTCTTTGGGATCTGAGCCGAGGGATGCGGCCGAGGGACGCGGCCGACGGACGTGGAGGAGGAACGCCGGCGCTACTCCCCCACTCCGACGAGCGACGAGTTCGAACGATGCACGACCACCGGCGCGGGCCCCTCGTTGTGCACGCTCACACTCAACCGCACGATCTCTCCGCACGGATCCTGGCGCAGCGACTCGACGAGCTCGAGCGACAGCATCCGGTGATGCCTCCAGATATCGATGTGGTCCGGCGTCGTCGACTCGGTGCCCAGGACACCACACACCGCTCCGCTCGCATCGACCAGCGCAGCCTGCAACTCGGCGCTGACGGTGCTGCCGTCCTCATCGAGGGTGGCTTCCGAGCACCAGGCGCGACCGTCTTCGCGGGAGCCATTGAGGCCGGTGCAGGCGGTCAGGTGGAGCGTGGTGAGTGCCTGCAGCTCATCCTCATCAGCGGCCTCCAAGGGCAAGTCCACCGTCATGACCACTTCGTCGGCTCCGACGGCGATGGTGCGGGGAAGCCCCTCCTCCGAGTTCTCGAGCGCCTCCCCGTCCACGGGTTCGGCGCGCCAGGTGCCCTCGATTTGGAAGGTGGTGCCATCGGAGGCGACGTCATCGTAGGGGGCGGAGGCCTTGATGCTGCAGTCGATCGCGCCGTCCTCGGGCACGCTGATGATCCCCTGATTGCGGTACGTCGTCTTTTCGCCGGTGAGCATGTTCTGGGTGCCGCCCACGGAGATACCGGGACCGCCCGCCTGTGGTGAGCAGCTCAGCGTGATACCCAAGTACATGGAGCGGCCGCCGCTGCCCTCAGGTTTCATGCTTTCGAGGTCCATGGTCACCACGTAGGTGGCGCCGGTCTCTGCCCAGAAGGTGTTCTGCGCGAAGCGGGTCTCCTCGGGCACGGTGAGCGTGGCGTCGTCCACGGTGGAGACGGGGGCGAGGGGAAAGGGCGGCGGCGTGACCGGAGCAACCGACGGTTCCGGAGCGGTCTGCAAGGCGCCGTCTCCCTCACGGTTCAGCATCACAGCGAGAACCACCAGGAGCGCCACCACGAGGAGTCCTCCGAGGAAGTGCCGAACCCGGCGGCGACCTGCGGCGTGCGGGTCGACCTCGGTCATGGCCATCCTTCGGGGAGTCTGGGCTGCTGGCCCGTGCCACAGTACTGGGGCGCATGCTCGCGAGCGACGTCGAGGCGCTCACGATGCCCTCTAAGATGAGCGCCAGCCCATTCCCACCTCGGAGGTCCGCTGTGCCCGTCCCGTTATCCAAGAGCATTGCGTCTCTCCGCAAAGCCTTCTGGCATTTCCGGCATGGTGGTGCCGCACAGGTCAAGCTCTGGTGGAGCCGTGAAGATTCGACGAAGCTGGCCTCATTCCGCAAGGGTCTCTGGCATCTTCGTCATGGCGGCATCTCGGGGTTCCGCACCTGGCGAAGCCGTCAGTCCACGCGGCGCGCACAGCCGTCGGGAGCGGAGGGAGAGCGGTCGGGAGCGAACGCGAGCTCGGGATCTGGAGTCCGCAACTCCGACCTGGCACGTGAGGGGTTCCCCTTCCCCGAGATGCGCCCCGAGCCGGAGTACGCACCGCGGCAGGACCACGTGCTGTACATGCTGCACAACGCCCTCCCCCACCACTCCGGTGGCTATGCGACCCGCACGCACGGTCTGCTCACCGAGCTGAACCGTGCTGGCTGGGATGTGGACGGCGTGACGCGCCTGGGCTACCCCTATGACATGCCGAAGATGGCGGATGTCCCCGATCTGCCGCTCCACGAGCGCGTGGGCGACGTCGACTACCACCACCTGCTCACGGGTCGCCAGATCGAGAAGAAGAACCCGATGTTCGACTACACCGAGCGGTACACGGAGGCATTGCTCCCTCTCGCCCGGGCGGAGCGCGCGGCGATCCTCCACGGGGCCTCGAACCATTGGAACGGTCTGGCCGCGGTGAAGGCCGGCCGCGTCCTCGGGATCCCGTCGGTCTACGAGGTGCGCGGGCTGTGGGAGGTCACCCGAGCATCGCGAGATCCCGAATGGGGTCGCAGCGACCAGTACAAGTACCTCGCACGGATGGAGGCGGACACCGCTCGGGGCGCCACTCGGGTACTCGCGATCACCGAGGCGCTCAAGGCCGAGCTGGTGGACCGCGGCGTCGACGCCGACAAGATCACCCTCGTCCCCAACGGCGTGGACTCCGAGCGCTTCACCCCCATCCCCCGCGACGAGGAGCTCGCCGCTCAGCTCGGGGTCACTGGCAGGACAGTGATCGGCTATGTGGGCACCGTCGTGGACTACGAGGGCCTGGACCTCCTGCTGGACGCCGCCCGCGCGCTGCGCCGGACCCGCGAGGACTTCCATGTCCTGATCATCGGTGACGGCGCCAAGCTCGAGGAGCTGAAGCACCGAGCCGCAGCTGATGAGCTCGACGATGTTGTCACCTTCACCGGGCGGGTGCCGCACGAGGACGTGGAGCGCTACTACTCGATCATCGACATCACCCCGTTCCCCCGCCTCCCGCTGCCGGTGTCCGAGATGGTCTCCCCCCTGAAGCCCTTCGAGGCGATGGCGATGGGAAAGGCAGTGGTCGCCTCCGACGTGGCTGCGCTGGCTGAGATCGTCACCCCAGGAGTGAATGGTCTGCTGCATGAGAAGGGCAGTGCCGAGTCGTTGACCGAACAGCTCTCGACCTTGCTCGACCAGCGGGACCAGGTCCAGCTGCTCGGCGAGCGGGCCCGTCACTGGGTCGTGGAGAACCGCGACTGGCGGCAGCTCTCGGCGCGAATCGCCGAGGTCTACTCCGAGGTGACCCGCTGAACATCTCGATGCTCCTTCGACGGACGGCTGGCCGATGACTCTTGATCTACTCGCGGCGACCCGCCAGGACTTCGTCACCTCGTTCCGCCCGGCAGATGTGAAGCAGCTGCTCGCTGGGCGACTTCATATGTCACCCCATCCGGCGTGGACCCTCCCAGAGGAGCCCACCTGGAAAGAGGACCCGTTCACAGACAGGAACTGGACCTTCCAGTACCACATGCTCCGTTGGTTGGACCCGCTGCGTCGCGCCGCGGCGAAGGGTGACCAGCGGGCGTACGCGATGTGGTGGCGATGGACAAAGGACTGGGTGGAGAAGAACCCTCGTTCAGCACCTCAGTCGCCATGGGCCTGGACTGACATGTCCGACGGGATCCGCGCGCAGCAGCTCTGCCTCGCCTCTCCACTGATCGCGAAGCAGGACCCACAGCAGCTGGGGTGGCTCGAAGCCGCGATCCGTGACCATGCCGAGCACCTCGCCGACCCGAAGTTCATGGGAAACGCGAACCATGCCCTGCACCAGCAGGAATCGCTCTTCGTCTGTGGCCGCGTGCTGGGAGACGAAGACTTGTGGACGCTCGCCGCCGACCGCATGAGCGCTCTTCTGCACGAGCAGTATGACGAGCAGGGCGTCAATGCCGAGGGCGCCGTCGCGTATCACTACAACAACTACCTGTGGTGGGAGCGTGCGCTCAAGCGCTTCGATGCGGAACGGATGCCCCGCCCAGATGGCGCGGACCGTCACCTCCATGCCCCCGAGGAGATCGCCCACGCCACACGGCCCGACGGGACGCTGGTCTCCATCGGGGACACCGATCTTCAGAATCCGAAGATGATCGAGAGCCCGTTCACAGCGTTCGTGACGACCAACGGCAGATCAGGCACCGCTCCCAAGGACCGGGTGAAGGTCTATGACGCGGGCTACGTGTTCGGTCGCAGCGGCTGGGGCACTCGATCGAGACCCTACGCCGACCAGGCCTTCTACTCTCTCCGCTTCGGACCGTCGCGCCGAGTGCACGGTCACCCCGACGGAACGTCTCTCACCTATTCGGCAAGCGGCGTGAACTGGATTGTCGATCCCGGGAAGTACCAGTACGACAAGAGCGCAGCGCGTGCCCACTTCACGTCTCGCGCCGCCCACTCCGTGCTCACGATTGAGAACCGCAAGGTCTTCAAGAACGCCGATGTCCAGCTGATACGCCAGTTGACCACGTCCCGGATCCACGACTTCCTCCTCGAGGACAACAGCTTCTCCGGCGTCGAGCTGCGCCGCCGGGTCCTCTTCTCCGTCACCGGGGAGTACCTCGTCGTCATCGACCACGTGGCATCGAAGCGAAAGGTGACCGGGACCCAGCGTTGGCAGCTGGGCCCGACTGTCGATACGACGTTGGGGGACCACCGAGTCGAGCTCGCCTCGGGCGATCGCCGCGGGGCTCTGTGGTTCGACCAGGAACCACTCGAACTGTCGACGGTCACCGCTCAGGATGAGCCGTTCGATGGGTTCGTCTCGACCGGGTGGAAGAAGATGGCGCCGGCGACGGCCGTCCTGGCTCGACGCTCCGGCACGGAACTCCGCTTCATCACCGTGCTCGCTGCTGGCCCGGGCGGCACACCGACTGTCGAGCCCGTGCCCTTCGGCCAACCTGACTGGATCTGCTTGGATATTGATACCGGCAGGCTCCGCGAACGGATCCTGATCTCCCCGACGGCGGCGTCCTTCCCCGCCGTCCCGTCGATCACGCGGCTGTGAGACGACATGACACGGTCAACGGGTCGCGCGCCAGGTATCCAGTGGGCAAGCTCAGAAATGACCGTCCCTCGGGAGAGCGCGTTTCCTGCGGAAACGCGAAGGAACCCCCATTCCACGGTTACCTCGCAGTCATTTTTTGTGCAGGTGTCGCGATGATGTTGTCTAGATGACAATCGACCCGCTCCAGGCCGCCCGGGTACGTCCGCAAGATACGGTGCTCTGGTCAAGCCCTGTCCCCACCCTCATGTCCAGGAGTTCACGATGAGCCCGAACGCTCCCCTCGATACCGTCAGCGTCATCGGCCTCGGCTATATCGGCCTGCCGACAGCCGCAGTCCTCGCGCAGGCAGGCAAGACGGTCATCGGGGTCGACGTGAAGCAGTGGAACGTCGATGCGATCAACGCGGGCACCGTCCCCTTCGTCGAGGAAGGACTCGAGACCGTCGTCGCAGGAGTCGTCGCTCAGGGCAAGCTCTCTGCACAGCTGGAGACGCCGAAGGCTGATGCGTACATCGTCTCTGTGCCCACCCCGTTCAAGGGTGACCATGACGCGGACCTCTCCTACATCGAGGCTGCCGCTCGCGGGATCGCCCCTCAGCTCTCCGGTGGTGAACTGGTGGTCCTCGAATCCACCGCCCCTCCCGGAGCGACCGAGCACATGGCCCAGGTGATCCTCGATGCCAGGCCCGAATTCACCCTCGAGCCGAATCTCACCAACTCCCTCTACTTCTCACACGCCCCTGAACGGGTTCTCCCCGGTCGCATCATGATCGAGATGGTCGAGAACGATCGCATCATCGGCGGCATGACCAAGGAAGCCGCGGAGATGAACCGCGAGCTCTACGCGAGCTTCTGCCGCGGCGAGCTGCTGCTCACGGATGCGAAGACGGCAGAGATGGCGAAGCTGACCGAAAACGCCTTCCGCGACGTGAACATCGCCTTCGCCAATGAGCTGTCGATCATCGCTGATCGTCAGGGCATTGACGTGTGGGAGCTCATCGAGCTCGCCAACCACCACCCCCGCGTGAACATCCTCCAGCCCGGCCCGGGCGTGGGTGGACACTGCATCGCCGTGGATCCGTGGTTCATCGTCTCTGCTGAGCGCGAGCACTCCAATCTCATCCGCACGGCCCGCGAGGTCAACGACTCCAAGCCCGAGCTCGTGATCGAGAAGGTGCTCGAGAAGGCTGACCGCTTCAAGAACCCGACCGTCGCGGCCCTCGGCATTGCGTTCAAGGCCAACATCGACGATCTGCGCGAGTCCCCGAGCCGCAACATCGCCGGGGCTCTCGCCGAGAAGCTCACCGATGGCACCGTTCTCGTCGTGGAGCCGAATGTGGATGAGCTCCCCGCTGAGCTCGCCGCGAAGGACAACGTCGAATTGACCGAGCTCAGCTCCGCCCTCGAGCGCGCTGACATCGTGCTGCTGATGGTGGATCACACTCCCTTCAAGGAGGTCGACCGCGATCTCCTCAAGGAGAAGATCGTCATCGACACCAAGGGCCTGTGGCGCTGACTGCCACCGCTCCTCCGCGGCCCGCCCCTGCCTCAAATTGATGCGGTCTCCGCGCATCGTGGGGCAGTGGTGTGCCCCGCTGCCTGCAAAGCGCCGCTCTGCAACTTTGAGCGCTGTCACTTGCGGTCCTCCGATGCACTGTCAGCCTGGACAGTAGATTCAGACCTATCGCGCTCTGCTCACGAGACCTGAGGCCTCGGACGATGCGTCCGATCATCGGCCGCTGACGCCTGCCCTTCCCACCGCTCCCTGGACTGATACGGAACGAGTCATGAACTACGACGAGACCCGCCCTGACGATGAGATTCAGCTCCTCCGCGCCCAGGAAGCGATGTCCGATCCGGTCTCCTTCCTCCGTCGTTTCGAAGAACTCGCCGCTCACGACCGCCGCCAGAGGCAGCAGATCAAGACTCTGGAGACGCAGCTCAAGTCCGCTGCGAAGACGGCGGAGACTGCCACGCAGCAGAAGGTGACGATTCGTCGGCTCGAGCAGAAGCTGCAGAAGCTCGAGCAGATGCATCGCACCAAGCGGGACGAGCTCCTGGAGCGACTGACAGACGCACAGAAACGACACGTGGAGAGCGTGCGGGAGAGCCGACGGCTTCGTGAGGACCTCGAGCGGGTGCGCGGGTCACGGACATTCCGCGTCGGCAAGGCCGTGCTGAGCCCCACCAAGATCTTCCGCGGATCTGCGGCGGCACCGGTCGAGGACCAGCCTCCGGAGCTGCTGCCCGCGACGGCTGTGGGCGATGCAGCACTCATGCCTGCGTCTGAGGCGATGGCGCCTGGGGCTCCGCAGCCTGCTGTCATCGAGGCTGCTGACCAGCAAACCACTTCGCCACGGGCCGAGATCGTTGCGCAAACCCCGCAAGTTACGTCTCCCTCGATTCCCGCCGAGGCACCGGCAGCGGAGGAACCCGCGTGTGAGTCCAAGCTCCCGGTGGGTCAGCGCGATCTGGAGACCCTGCGCCATGAATTCACGGTCAATCCGGATCCGGTGACCTTCTATCGGGTCCTGAACCGCAGCTGGTACGGGCACGGCATGATCGACGAGCCCGCGCAGCTGATCCTCGATCACCCCGAACTCGTCGATGCGCTCGCTGAGCGGGAGCGGTCGATCACCGACCGAATCCTCGGCGACCATCGGCTCCGCCATGTCGGCGTCCCGGTGCCTCCACGCACGGAGGGGATCGCCTACCTGCCCGAGCCCGAGCGGGTCATGTACTGCGTGCACTCCACTCCGGCGTTCAACTCCAACGGGTATTCAACGCGCACCCGCGGCGTCGCGAACGGGTTCCACCATTCAGGCACCGACGTGCGCGTCGTCGCACGCGCCGGCTATCCATGGGATACCCGCGCCGATGTGCCCAAGCCCGCCGCGGCGCGCACGGTGCGCACCCTCGATGAGGTGCCGTACGTGCATCTCCCCGGCACCGGTCTCGGCACCGTCCCCATGGATCGCTATCTCATCGAAGCCGCCGATGCTTTCACCCGCGAAGCACTGCTCCAGCGCCCGTCAGTGATCCAGGCCGCGTCGAACTACCGGACCGCGATGCCCGCCCTGATCGCAGCCCGACGGGTCGGCGTTCCCTTCGTCTACGAGATCCGCGGCTTCTGGGAGATGTCGCAGGCTGCGGATAAGCCGGCGTGGGACGGCAGCGAGCAGTACCGCACCATCGAGCAGCTCGAGACTCAGCTCGCAGGGGAAGCGGATCACCTTCTCGCGATCACCCGCCAGGTGAAGGACGAGCTCCTGCGCCGAGGGATCCCCGAGCACAAGATCACCGTCGCCCCCAACGCTGTGAACACGGACGAGTTCGTGCCGCTCCCCAAGGACGCCACCTACGCGAAGTCCCGGAAGATCCGCACTGACGTCCCGGTGATCGGCTTCGCCGGAAGCATGGTCGGGTACGAAGGTCTCGCCACCCTCCTCGAGGCGTCCTCCACCCTCTCGAGCCAGGGCGTGGAGCATCAGGTGGTCATCGCCGGCTCCGGCCCGGCGGATAAGGACCTGCGTGCGCTGCGCGCAGAGCTCGGCGCGCAGGACGTCATGTTCGTAGGGCGGCGTCCGATCGAGGAGATGCCGCGCCTGCTGAGCACCTTCGACATCGTGCCGTTGCCTCGCCTCTCCCTGCCGGTGACCGAGATGGTGTCGCCGCTCAAGCCGCTCGAGGCGTTCTCCACCATGAAGGCGGTGCTGCTGTCCGATGTGGCGCCGCATCGGGACCTCGCCGGGGAGGCAGAAGGCCGGGCACGACTGTTCCGAGCTGGCGATGCGGAGTCCCTCGCCGACGCTCTCGCGGAGATGATCTCCGATGCGGATGCACGGCGGGACCTGGGACGTTCGGCCCGTCTCTGGGTCCTCGACGAGCGCACCTGGACCACCGTCGCCCGCACGATGAGCAGTGCTCACCGCTCGGGCGTTGCCGACCATGCGGCCTCGGTCGCGCCGATGAGCGTTGGCCTCGGCGACGTCACGATCGGCCTCATCGCCGATGAGTTCACCACCAAGTCGATCTCCGCCTCGGTGAACACCGTCGCCATCGACCGTGAACGTTGGCTCGCCCAGCTCGAGCAGGATCCGGTCGATCTCGTGCTGGTCGAATCCGCCTGGTCCGGGAACAACGGGCAGTGGCATCGTGCCGTGGGCGCGTACGAGCCCCATGAGCATCAGGACATTCAGGATCTGCTCGGCTACTGCCGCGAGAACGGGATCCCGACCGCCTTCTGGAACAAGGAGGATCCGATCCACTTCCAGCGGTTCGAGGCGACCGCTGCGCTGTGCGATCACGTGTTCACCACCGATGGCGGAATCATCGGCCGGTACCTGGCCACCCCGGGCTCAGTCGCACGCACTGTCTCCTCGATGCCGTTCTACGCGCAGCCCGCGATCCACAACCCGCTGCCCACCGAGCGCCCCTACCGCCACACGGTCGCCTACGCGGGCACCTATTACGGTGACCGGTACAAGGAACGCTCACGGGATCTCTACCGCATGCTGGAGGTCGCAGCAGGGTTCGGACTCACGATCTATGACCGGCAGGCCGCCTTCCCGGACTCCCCCTACAAGTTCCCGCCGGAGTTCGCCCGCTTCAGCGACGGGGCGCTGCCCTACGACGAGGTGATCGATTCCTACAAGTCTCACCTCGCCCATCTCAACGGCAACTCGGTGATGAACTCCCCCTCGATGTTCTCGCGGCGCGTGGTCGAGATCGCCGCGTGCGGCGGCATCGCACTCTCCGGCCCGGGCCGCGGCGTCGAGGAGACCTTCGGCGGGCTCATCCCCACCTCGAAGGACGCCCTGTTCTGGCGTGCCCTCCTCCACTCGTGGTCCACGGATCCGGTGGCGCGGGTGCGCGAGGCCTGGCGGCAGATGCGGGCTGTGCACCGTTCACACACAGTGCTGACTGCGATGACGCTGCTGCTGCGCACAGCCGGGGTACCGGTACGGGCACCACAGCTCGACGACTACGCCGTGGTGCTCACCGCGAGCTCGGCCGAGCTCATCGACGGGATCCTCTCGCAGTCGTACCGCCCGCGTGAGGTGTTCGTCCCCGGCGGCCCTTCCGAGACCACGCTGCGGCTGGAGGATGCCGGGATCACCGTTCGCGACTCCTCCGAGGCAGGCCAGTCGAGCTCTCGCTGGATCGGGCTGATGGATGCTCCGCTCCCCCGCACCTGGTTCGAGGATCTGCTCCTGTCCACCCGCTTCGGGACCTGGGCCCGCATCGACACGGAGAGTGCCGGCGCTGATTCCGTGGGCCGCACCCTCGCCGCGCCCGGCAGCTCGGAAGGCTCCGCCACGGGACTGGTGGCCACAGAGATCTCGAACGGATATCCCACGGTGGAGGCGGCATTGCGTGCTCGCGCCGAGGATGCCGTCACGCTCCTGGTGGCCTCGCCCCGCGCAGAGGAGCTCACCGTCCACGCCGCAGCGGACAGCCCGGCGTTGGACGCTCCCCCCGTCGCGCCCCAGACGATCATCGTGGCAGGCCACGACCTGAAGTTCGCCGGGCCGCTGATCGATGCCCTCACATCTGCTGGCCATACGGTGCTGATCGACCAGTGGGAGAGCCACACCCATCACGACGAAGAGCGCTCTCTCGAGCTGCTGGCCCAGGCCGACACCGTCTTCTGCGAATGGGGGCTCGGCAATGCCATCTGGTACTCGAAGCATGTGCGACCCCAGCAGCGGCTCGTCGTGCGGGTGCACTCCCAGGAGCTGTTCCGCCCCTATCTGAGCCGGGTCGATCACTCCCACGTGGACCGTTATATCTTCGTGGGAGAGCTGATCCGCCGCGCGGCGGTGCAGGGGCACGGGGTGCCGGCGGCGAAGACTCAGCTGGTCCCGAATTTCGTGCGCACCGAGGACTTCCACCTCGAGAAGCACGCTGGCGCTGCCAAGACCATCGGGTTCGTGGGCATCGTCCCCCGTGCCAAGCGGCTGGACCTCGCAGTGGATGTGCTCGCGAAGCTCCTCGAGGAAGATCCGGAGTACCGCCTGGTGATCAAGGGGCGGCGCCCGGAGGAGTTCCCCTGGATGGTGAACCGCCCGGAGGAGATGGACTGGTATCGCCTGCAGTACTCCCGTATCGAGGAGATCAACGCCGCTCATCCGGGGGCGGTCATCTTCGACCCGCAAGGTGATGACATGGCCGAGTGGTATCGGAAGATCGGGATCGCGCTCTCGGTCTCGGACTTCGAGTCGTTCCACCTGACCATCGCCGATGGCGCCGCCTCCGGAGCACTCCCTGCCTCGCTGGCCTGGGCAGGAAGCGACTTCCTGTACCCACGGGAGTGGCTGAGCGCCACGATCGACGAGACGGTCGCGTCGATCCGAGCACGCCAGGACCTGGTGCGCAGCGAGCGTGAGGAGATCGTGAAGCGGTATGCGATGAACGCCTCGATGCCCGCACTTCTGGACGCCCTCGGCGCAGCTGATGCACAGACAGGGCATTCCTCATGAACGGCACGGATCCCGCGGCTCCCACCCGGCGCTTCTCTCGCGAGATGGCCACGCACCTCGCCTTCGGCGCGCCCTTCGCACCGACATCTCAGGATGCGCAGAAGGTCGCTGCCCTGGTCGCCGGAACTCTTGACCTCCCGCCGAACAAGTCCTGGAAGATGCCGGCGGAGATCACCTGGTACGAGAATCCGTTCAAGGAGCCGAACTGGGTCGCCCAGTTCCACATGCTCCGCTGGATCGATCCATTGCGCCGGCAGGCGGAGAAGGGGAATGTCGCCCTCCTCGACCTCTGGCTGCGTATCGCGGAAGGATGGATCGAGAAGAACCCTCCAGGTCGGGGACGCGCCAACTATTCCTGGGCCGACATGATCGAAGCTGCGCGGGCCATGACGTTCGCCTTCGCCCTCCCCGTGCTCGAGGACCATCACCCGGAGAAGCTGCCGATCTTCCTCGACTCGCTGGAGCAGCACGGTGAGTGGCTGGCGGAGGAGAAGCACATCCGCACCGGCAATCACGCGCTGCAGCAGCACCAGGGACTCCTGGTCATCGGGGCCGTGCTGGAGCGCCCGGAATGGGTCGAGCTGGCGGTGCAGCGAGCAGAGCAGATGCTCCATGAGTCGTATGACGATCAGGGGATCAACGAAGAGGGAGCAGTCCAGTACCACCAGATCAACTTCCTCTGGTGGAACGGCCTCGGGAAGCGGGTGCAGATCGCGACCGGCTCCACCCCGGACGCTTTCCAGCGGGTGGCCAAGGCTCCGCTCGCGATGGCCCATGCCACTCGCCCGGACGGCAGGTACGAGCTGATCGGTGACACCGAGGAGTTCACCCCTCGCGCGCTCGGCCATCCGGCGATCGACTACGTGAGCAGCGCAGGCACCAAGGGCATCCCCCCGTTGGACAGGGTGGCGGTGTTCGACTCGGGCTACGCCTACGGACGCTCCACCTGGGGGGACGCCCGCCAGCGGTTCAAGGACGCCTCCTTCTACAGCCTCCGATTCGGGCCCCAGAACAGGATCCACGGGCACGCCGACGGGATGGCGCTCACGCTGTGGGCCGGGGGCGAATCGCTGCTCGTCGACTCGGGAAAGTACGCGTACGACGCGAAGGATCCCTACCGGGCCCATCTGCTGAGCCGCGAGGCCCATAACTCGCTCTCGATCGCCGATGCTGAGTATGACAAGACCGCCGCCGTAGAACTGGTCACCTCGAGCACGCACGACGACTTCGAGCATTACCGCTTCGACGATCACGGCTATGCGGGCGTGCACCTCACACGGAACGTGCTCGTCTCGCTGCGCTGGCAGGTCGCGGTGCTGGTCGACTCGTTCACTGCCGACCGTGACGTCACGATGAGCCAGTGGTGGCACCTCTCCCCCGAGGCGAGCCACCGGCGCGAGGACCCTGCCATCATCGCCCGCACTCCGACCAACGAGCTTCGCCTCGCCTGGCTCGAAGACACCACCTCCCGGATCACCCGCGGCACGAAAAACCCCTACCAGGGCTGGTTCTCACCGACCTGGCGCAAGCTCGAGGAGACCCGCACCATCGAGGCGACAGCATCAGGGCGGTCGGGCCGCCTCATCACGGGGCTGAGCTTCTCCACTGCCGCTGCTCCTCGCTCCTTCAAGATCACGGCGGCTGATGAGCAGGAAGGCCTGCTCCTTCGCATGCAGCGTGGAGATAGTCAGATATTCACCGCGCTCGTCCAGGACTCTGCCGCAGCACTCACCCTCGGGGACCACACCGCGCCCGATATCGCGCTGGCCCTGAGATAATCGTTCACCCCTCCTGCGCCGCAGGGACCTCTGAGGAGTATTGATGCGTCTTTTCGTCGGAATTCGGACCAAGAACGATGTTCCTCGTTCCGAACGCGGTCCTCTGCGTGATGCTGTCCGTGCGGCGCAGGCCGCACTCGCTGCCGTGCAGCCATGGCCGGAGGAGAATACGACGCAGGATCTCCGCTGGATCCCCGGCGAGGGGAAGGTCGCCACGCTCTTCCGCTCCAACGAGGAGCCGCCCATCCCCGAACGGGAAGGGTGGATCGGAAACAAGGCACGCATCTGGTCCTGGTCGGGGATCATGGGCAGCGACCTGCATGCCGGCCTGAAAGCATCGAAAGCGGACTCCGTCGACGATGTCGCCGTCTGGTCGGGCATCGGCAGCTTCGCCCTGCTCGGCGCGACACCGGACACCCTGGTGGCCTTCACCAACCAGCATCGCTCCGAGGGGCTGTACTGGATCTCCACTCCCACGGCCGTGGTGGTCTCGAACTCCGCGGCCCTCCTGGCCGTCATGCGCGGCAATGGGACTCCGGAGTACAGCCGTATCGGCACTGCGGCGTTCCTCATGCATGGCCTGCCGTTCGCGGATGCGACGCCGTTCGCCGGAGTGCGCACGCTCGAGGCCGCAGCCAAGCTGATCTTGGACGACCGCACCGATGCCCGGATCGAGTTCGACGAGGTGGAGCAGGATGCCGCTGCCATCGACGTCCACGCCACAGCGGAGAAGATCGCAACGGGCCTCGTCGAATACGCGCGCATCCTCGCCGCCGGGTCCGGGGAGGTTGCTGCAGCGATCACCGGAGGCAAGGACAGCCGCTTGGTCGTCTCCACCCTGCATGCCGCCGGCATCGACTTCTCGACCTATACGAATGGGTTGCCCGAGAGCGGCGAATCAGCCGTGGGGACGCGTGTCACCGAAGCACTGGGCGTGGAGCACACGCTGCACACGCCGCCCGTGCGACGATCGGCCAGCGGGAAGTCGATCTTCGAGGCACGCCCGGAGGCCCAGGCATGGGCAACGCTGCGCTCCACCGGAGGTATGGGCAATGCCTTCACCGTGCTCCCGGACCCGTCTCGCGCGCATCTGTCCGTCACGGCGAAGACCAACTTCGGTGGTCAGGGTGGCGAGATCATCCGCGGGGGCTTCGCTCGGGAGCTTCCCACCGATCCGAGCAGCAGCGACGCCTTCACGGCGTTGACCTCGCGCTGGTTCAACAACAGGGACCTGCTCACTCCGCTTGCAGCCGAAGCCGTCATTGCTGACGTGCAGGAGCACCTGGACATCGCAGATCGCGACCCGGTCCAGGCCGCGTTCCTCGCCTATGTCACCAACCGCACCGGCCGCTGGCTCTCGACCATGCGACATGGAGAGTCCGTGACGGCATCGCACACGACCTTGCTGATCAACAATCAGATGATCCGCCAGCTGCGTTCGCTGCCCTCCTCGATGCTCCTCGGGGAACGGATCGCCCACGAGGTGATGTCGATCCTGGCTCCCGAGATCGTGGACCTGCCGTTCTTCCGGGATCGCTGGGCGTTCGAGAAGAACGGACCGGACGCGACGTACAAGCCCGAGAGCTGGGACGAGCGTGCGCCGTACACCGCGCACGATCAGCCCCGCGCGAACTTCAATTGGCGCGTCGCGTACAGCCAGCCGCTGAGCGCGTACTTCAAGCAGTTCGTCCTCTCCAAAGAATCGACTCTGCTCGATGACATCATCGATCGTGCCGCAGTGAGCGCGATGTTCGACGGCAAGAAGTACCGCGCACCCGCCGCCTGGGCGCTGTTCTCCGCGAAGTTCATGGCGAACGATCAGTGGTTGAGCACGGCCGCTCCCCAGGGTCAGATGATCGAGATCGAGGTTCCTTCCTGATGAGTTCCGAGTCCGAGACCACCTCCGCCGCTGAAGGTGACGACTCCGCGGCCCCGACGAATGTCTTCATCTGGGGAAGCTGCGTCAGCCGAGACACCTTCGGTTTCCTGCCCGAAGAATTCACCCTGACGCGATACGTCGCCAGGCAGTCGCTCATCAGCGCGGGCACGAATGCGAATTCTGTCCGCTCGCAGATCACGGATCCGGCGTCGAAGTTCCAGGCACGGATGATCCTCGGCGATCTCACGGGAGATCTGTACCGATCGCTCGAGCAGCATGCTGCGGAGACCGACATCGTGCTGGTGGATCTCGTCGACGAGCGCGGTGGAGTCATCGATTTCGGCGACGCCTATGCGACGAAGCTCAGCGAGTTCTGGGGTGCCGGCGGGCGTGATGCGTCACGCGGCGCGTCGCAGTTCCCCTTCGGCAGCGACGAGCACTTCGCACTCTGGCAGGAAGGGGCACGACGATTCGTCGGCGCGCTACGCGCCGCGGAGCTGCTGCCCCGCACACTTGTGCTCCACGCGCCGTGGGCCAGCGAGTTCGACACCGGCGAGCAGCTCGAGATCCAGAGCTGGATGAAGGACCCCGCCACCGCGAACCAGGAGTACACCCGGTACGTCACCTTCCTCCGCGATTGCGGACTGCAGGTGTCCGAGCTCCCCCCCGAACTTGCGAAGACCTCCAAGGACCACCAGTGGGGCCCCAGCCCGTTCCACTATCAGAACAGCGCCTACGAGTACTTCGCGAACGCCATCACCTCGGTGGCCAGCTCGGCTGCGGAGACCGCTCGACGAGAGCCATCCCCACGCCGCGACACGTCCGCGTGGGGCGATGGCGACTTCACCGATGTCTCCTCTCCGAGCGAGATTCCCGAGACGCTGCCGGAGTCGATCTATCTGACGATCTGGCACAACGGCTTCCCCCTGGACCTCTACGTCGAAAATCTCGGTGCTCCGACCACCCTGGTGAGCTTCCATGCGGCGCTCGGTGGATCCGGTCTCAAGCCGCCCATCTTCACGGGCCGCGCCATCAGCGCGGGCAGCGGGATGAACAGGATCTTCGTCTCGGATCCCGGGCTGCTCGCGGCAGACGACCTCGGCCTGGCCTGGTACCTGGGCACGAACTCGCTCAACCTCACCGCACTGCTCACAGAGGTGATCCGCGAGCTCCAGTCACGTATGAGCGCTAAGCACCTGGCGTTCTTCGGAATGTCCGGGGGAGGTTTCGCAGCGCTGAACTACTCTCTCGAGTTCCCGGGATCCCTCGCCATTCCCGTGAATCCGCAGACCCGCATCCTCGACTACGCCGAGATCCACTGGGATGCCATGGCTCGAGCGTGCTTCGGAGCGACGGACGTTGCGCAGTCCCGTGCGGCCCTGGAGTCCCATCCGCGGGCGGACCAGCGCACGCTGTACGCAGCTGGATTCGCCAACTCAGTGATCTACGTGCAGAACACCGCCGACGCGCACGTCTCCACGCAGCTCCTCCCGTGGTTCGAGGCCATCGGATGGCGGGAGAACGCCATGGTGCTCTTCGGCGACTGGGGGACAGGGCATGTCCCGCCCCCGGCTGCTGTGCTCAAACAGCTGCTCGCCACCATTGCCGCAGCAGACGGTGATTGGACTGCGCTGGCAAACACGTGGCGAGCTAGTGCACACCCGACGCGTGAGCTCGTGAAAGAGCGGACCGGGCGGTAATCACCGCTCGCCATGCCTGCAACGCCGGGAGCATCTCCCGGGACGCACGCATGCCCGACCACTGCAACGCCAACGGCGATGGGTGAGAACAGTCAGCCACCGCTGCTGCAGGCGTGATTCCCGGTAGGGGGCGGAACCAGCAAGATCACGGTCGATCGAGCGCTTCACGGATGAGGACTGTTGCGACGTCCTTGGCCAGCACCTGATGCCCCTGCGTAGCAGCGGTGATCACAAGCTCCGCCCGCGTCTTGCCGTAGTGCGGATGCTCACGCACTTGACCGATCAATGCGAGCTGTTCCTGAAACGACTTGTCGAGCTCGTTGGTGACGATCGTGAACGACGGGATATGGCCTTCATGGAGAAACCTTTCCCAGACGTCTACGCGTTCCGGATGCACCGCGTGCAGATCTCCGACCGACCCGTGAAGGACATGCTCCTCCACCTTCTTGATCGCGCCGGGGAACCAGCGTCGGAAGTCGATCTGAGGAACCTCCACGACAGCGCGGGAGTGCGTCACCGCTGCAGCACAGAGTGCGGCGAACCCTCCGAGAGATGAGCCGTAGAAGACGACACGGTCAAGCGGGACACGTCGCTGTTCTGCTTCCGCGGCGACGACCTCCGCGATCGCACGAATCGAATCTCGCTGGGCGTCGAGGTACCACGCGCCATCAGGAATGGTGCTTTTACGCAATGCCGGGTCAGCGAAAGCGAGGACGTGACTCTCAGGCCATGCCGTCGCCCAGGACCAGCGATGGAACGCCGGGAACCGGCGGTCCTCACGACCAGGGACGAGCGCATTCGACATCAGGACGACCATGCTGCCCGTCTGATCGTTCATCGACATGAAGTCAATGTCGAGACCGCTGCTTGTCGTCGTCGTTTCGTACGGCAGATGGGGCTGGGTTGTCACGCTCGAATCGTAGACGAAAGAAACTCAGGTAGGCCAAAGGCTGGCGTCACCTCCCCCGTCAAATGCGTGACGTAGGCCTTTTCACAACGACTGCCGGTGCCGAGTCATGCCGATCGTCAGCTCCATCCGCTCCTAGATGAGAGCCCTTGGCCGATCCCGTGCGCAGATCCGGATGGCACTCCGCGAAGTACCCCTGGAGTGGGCACCGAACTGGCCGTGGCTGCGGCACGAGACACTGGCCACAGGCGGGACAGAAGCGCCCAAGCATGTCCGCATTCGCTCACTACGCTCAGCCGTACGATCGAAGAATCCTCAAGCTCAGAAGGGGCCACCAGTGGACGATGAGCGCCGGCAGGGGCCACGCCGCCTCCCCTCTCGCCGTGCTCTCCTGACCGCTGGCGCAGTTGTCGGCGGAGGCGCTATCGCTGGCACCGTCGTCTCCCTTATGCAAAGCCAGCGCAGCCAGGACGACTCCTCGACACCGGCGGCCCCTGCACCATCGACCGCCACCGCCACTCCTTGGGCACCTCGTGACGAGCGCTTCCTGGCAACGCTGCAGGAGTCAAAGGGAGCTCTGTCGATTGCGCGAGAGTACCGTGGCGCGTTCCCTTCGATGAAGGTCCGTGATGTACTCCCACTGGGCGGGCTTGGTCAGGCAGACGCGCCATGGACGGCCGCTTCCATCATCGGGCCGTCGCATCAGCTCCAGATCACTCGTTCCGGTGAGTCCTCGCCGCATCTCCTGCTGGACATCCCGTTGGACCCACCTGCAGAGATCTTGTCGATGGCGTGGGACCCGGCGGCACGCACGCTGTATCTCTCGGCGCGCGGAACGCTCTGGGCCTGGAGATACTCGGCACCGAAAACGATCGAACCTCTCGTCGACATCCCTGGAGCGACGGCGCTGTACGAACTCCTGATCGATCCTCAGGGACTGATCTGGGGCGGGACGTTCCCCTTGGGAGCGGTCTTCTCAGTGGACCCAGCCACGAAGTCCGTCCACGTCTCCTCACAATTCGCCAGCGACTCCGAGTACGTCAGGCGGCTGACGATGGACGCCAAAGGACAGCTGTGGGCGGGCACTGGCGCCCTCAATCCCAGAATCTTCATGTTCCCCCGCACGGCGACCGCGTCGAGGATCGAGATACCGCTTCCAGAGCCGCTCGAGAGCGGGTTCATCACGGCGATCCGTGCTGGAACATCCAAGGTGCGCGTGACCACGGACGGCCGGCCCGACGTCTTCGAGCTGAATTCGAACTCCCGAACCTGGACTCGCAAATTCAGAGCCTCTGGCTGGGTCCGTACACCGTCGTCCACCATCCTCCACGACGACACCTACTACATGGCTCAGGGCACCGATTTGATCGCTTACCGCGGCGATGGCACCGCCAAGGTTGCCGAAGTCGCCACCGCCGTTGGCGCGACGCTGCACCTCTCCGATTCGGGACCCCTCCTCTCCGCGGCAACAACCGACGGCTTCTCGCTCTCACCGATACCGGAGGCTTCGGAGCGCGGCGAGCAGCCGGCCGACGTAAGTCTCGAGCCCGGGCGGTTCAAGGTGCAGAGCATCCTCGCGCCCACGGACTCCACCCTCTACGTCGGCGGGTTCATGGGGACTGGGATCGCCGGGATCGATCCCGATTCGGATGCGCGATGGCACTCCCCTGATGCTCTCGACATCGTCCATCAGGTCGAGAACATGATCAGCGTCGGAGCTGATCGTCTGTACCTCGGAACTTATAGCTGGGCCGATGTCATCAGCTGCGACACCCGCCGTCGGGACGACGTCTCGAGCTACGAGCGGATCGCCCGGTTCAGCACCAATTACGACCAGTCCCGGCCCTTCGGGCTGGCGACGAACTCGAGCAGCCTGTTCGTCGGGACCGTTCCGAACTACGGGCGTTCCGGGGGAATCCTTGCGAAGATCGACACCCAATCGAACACTCCCGAGTGGGTGCTCGACGGAGGCGGCAAGGGGTTCGTCGAAGGACACTCGATCGTCGGACTCGTGGCGGATGACGAACACGTCTACGGAACGACGTCGGTGCGGAACGGATCTGGCCTGGACGACACGGCCGGGCCTGCCCAGATCTTCATGCTGGACATCGCCGCCAAGAAGAAGATCTGGCAAACATCGCCGATCCCGAGCACTGGCGCGCTCTACACGCCGAAGCTCGTCGCCGGCTGGCTCCTCGTCGCCGATCTCGAGGGAATCAACATCATCGATCCTCGTACCGGCCTGCTCGAAGCGAAACATCAGATCAGCCCTGTCCTGAACTCCTCACAGCGCCCCGGCTGGAACTCGGCATCGCTCGAGATCATGGGCGATGGACACCAGGTCGCGCACTGCGCTGGTGGGACCGTCACGATCGCGGACTTCATCACGGGTGCGAGCTCACGGGTGGAACACGGTGGAGAGCAGGACGACAAGCTCGGGCCCAGGATCGCAGCGTCCCCCACCGGACGACTCTTCGCCGCGCGGGGTGCCGATGTAGTGGAAATCAGTCTCTAAGCATCGATCCACCGATGGGCTGGGTGCGGATGGTTGGCGCAAAAAAATAAGAATGCCCTTTTAGACAGGAAGGACATAATTTACATAAGACTCATATCGCCCACTCAAAAATGGCCTATCACAGATGCAGCTCTCTCCACTCCGGAATTTCCGAATTCTAGTATGACAGTGCGTCGAGAACGCATTGAGGGTCGTCGGGGAGGTCGGGCTCGGCGGGGATCCGCTGGCAGGAGAGGTTGGCGGTGATGTTCTGCAACGGGCGCGAAGTACGGATGATCTTGCAGATACTGAGCCCGTCCCTGCCCTTGCCTCTTGCAGAGGATGAACGACTTCAGCACCGCCCATCATGCTGGCCAAGAACCCGTCCCCCCATCACCAATCGGTGACCGCAAATTCATGCCCCTCAACGCCTAGACGTGCATCAGCCCATGTCGTCCTCTAAGCGGGCATCACACACCCCGGAGTCCCTGAACCGCTACCATCGAAACCGCATCCCTGGCAGTTGCGCGTTCTAGCTCTGACCAACGCACCTTCACCAGCCGCATCCCACCGGCTACGACACCCTTTCCTGGAGGTTCTCTCCGTTGGACTCCACATCCTCGTCGACAACGAGCCTCACCAACATTGAGGTCGACGGCACGACGTACTCGATCGACCTTCCGTTCGCGGGTACGGACCACATCCAGGGATCGATCCGGTCGACAGGGTCGCCTTATGAGCTTCAGATGCTTCGTGCCATGGCGGCCACCCTCAGTGAGGGCGACCTCGTCCTGGACGTGGGGGCCAACATCGGGAACCACACCCTGTTTCTCGCGACCGTCTGCGGAGCAGAAATAGTCGCGTACGAGCCGGACTCTCGACTGACCGAGGCACTGACAAGGTCGGTACAGGCCAACAGCCTGGGAGAGCGCGTCACCGTCCGCGCGGTCGCCGTGGCGGAAACGGCTGGCGAACTCGTCTTGGTCGACGACGTAGAAGGCAACCTCGGGGGACAGCACCTCGTCGCCGATTCGGATGCCAAAGGGCAACTTGTCCCTGTGGTTCGCCTGGACGACGAGATGCCAGACAGCACGGTGCGTGCTATGAAGATCGATGTCGAAGGCTTCGAGCTGAACGTCCTAGAGGGTGCACGAGAACTGATCGAACGTGATCACCCAGATCTGTGGATCGAATGCCTGGATGCCGATCACTACCGAAGCATCTCTGCGAAGATCGCACCGCAGGGATACCGATTCAACGGAGTTTTCAATCCGTCGCCGACGTACCACTTCGTCTATGATCTGCATCCGAGTGCGGAGAACGTCACCGCCGCAGTGGATCGGGCGGTTGAGAGGTTCTACGCCGATCACGCTTTGTTCGTGAACACCCGCGAATCGCTCCTGGCTGCGAACACAAAGTATCGAACCGTGACACAGCAGTACGTGGATCTCAGGGACCGCTTGTTCGACGAAGGCCAGGCGGGGCCGACTGTCGAAACGTCGAGTCTGGTCGCACTGCGCCAGGCCGAGGAGCGCTCCGCCGAGCTGCAGGTCCAGCTCACTCATCTTCTTGACGAGAAGCGTCGAATCATCGAGAAGAGTCGGGATCTGGAGGAGAGTCTCGCGGACGAAGCACGTCGGCTCCGGGTTGAGAAGAAGCGTCTCACCCGCATCGCTCGCCGCCGTGCCCGTCGTACCCGAGAGCGGCACCAGGCGGAGGTCGCCACCGTCACCGCCGCGGTCAACCAGCTTGCTGCAGATCTCACGGATGCGACTGCCGCCGGAGAATCCAGCGCAAAGGAACGGCTGGAAGCAGACCAGCGATCCAAGGAGCTTGCCCGCCTCGCAGCGCACAAAGACCGCCAGATAGCGGACCTGACCGAGAAGCATTCGCGGTATCGCGCCGACTTCAATTTCCTACGTGATCACATTTCCCGCACAGACTTCGCTCTTGAGCAGGTCGAAGCGAATCTCGAAGAGCAGACGGAGAAGTGCGCGGACTTGGAGGGGAGCCTCGAGAGCACGCAGAAATCACTAGCGGACTCCACCCGCCGCGTCTCCGATCTCGAAAAGAGAGGTGCGACTCTGATAAGGGCACGGGATACGCAGATCAAACTTGCGGAATCCCACGCCCATAGAGCTCTTTCAGAGACCGTTGAGAGGGAAGCTCTTCAGGGAGAGCTCGCGTCAGCCAAGAATCAGCAGCGCATCCTCACCCGGGCACGAGACGCCCAACGCAGCATGGTCGATGAACTCCGCGAAACCCTTGCTGAGCGCGACGACGCGCTTCAGCGGACGTCTGAAGAGGGGGCCGGCCACCGCGCACGTGCTGATGCTTTGGAGGTCAAGTTGGCGGAGGCAAGTACTGCACTGAGCCAGCTCCGGGGAAGTCGCACGTACCGTGCGGGGAAGGCATGGCGGGATGCGGCGACCTGGAGCGGATTCTGGTTACTGGTGCCGCGACTAATGAAGATCGCCTTCGAGAGGAGCCACTGACGATGACCGCTTCCACCAGGATCAGTGATCGGCCCGAGCCTGTCACACCCCTAGACATCACGGCCCGCCGCCGCGAGGGCGCGACTGTGCCCACCCGTCGGCGCACTGGCCGGGCCGGGCATCTCGTCGTTGCCTGCATCCTTGACGAGTTCTCGTTCGCGGCATTTTCCGGTGAGGTCGACCTCGCCCCCTTGACCATGAAGAACTGGCAGGTGGAGCTGACCGCTGCGCAGCCGGACCTTCTTCTTGTCGAGTCGGCGTGGCGGGGCCACCGCCAGAAGTGGTGGAACACCGTGCATCACCACGGCCCCGAACTGACGGGGATCATCCGCTGGTGCCAGGACCGCGGGATCCCGACCGCCTTCTGGAACAAAGAGGATCCGGTCCACTTCAACACGTTCCTCACCACAGCGGGCATGTTCGATGCGGTCTTCACGACGGACCTCGACTGCGTCCCGTTGTATAAGAAAGAGCTGGGGCACGACAACGTCCATTTCCTCCCGTTCGCGGCACAGACCGCCGAGTCCAATCCACTCGAGGTGTTTGACCGTGTGGAGGGCTGCGCATTCGCCGGCGCGTACTACGAGAAGTACCCCGAGCGACTCGCTGATCTCGCCGAACTCTCCACGGAGCTCGCCGCCGAGGGACGTCGATTCGACATCTACGACCGCAACCACGGCTCGGACATGCCGGGGTATATGTTCCCCGAGGAGTACCAGGCGTACATCGTGGGCGGCGCCCTCACCCCGGACTTACTGGACATCCCCTACAAGGGATACACCTCCAACCTCAACCTCAACTCTGTCAAGCAGTCGCAGTCGATGTTCGCCCGGCGCGTCTTCGAACTCATGGCATCGAACACCCTCGTGGTCAGCAACTTCTCGCGCGGCCTTCGCCTGATGTTCGGCGACCTAGCAATCACCACGGACTCCGGTGCGGGGATGAGGCGTCGCCTTCGAGCGATCGAGGACGAACCCAATGGAGGCGAGCGCCTGCGAGCAATGGCACTGAGGAAAGTGCATGAAGAGCACACCTATGCCGATCGGCTTGCCCTAGTCGCTGAGAAAGCGGGGATCGATCTCGGGCACAGCGACACTGAGAAGATCGGCCTGATCGCAGTGATCAGGGAAGACTCAGATATCTCTCGTGCCGAACGTGTGGTTGATGATCAGACGTTCCGCAACCTTCATCTCGTCCTTCTCCGTCCAGGCGCTAATCTCGACGAAGACGATGGGACCGACACAGTCCCCAGCGTCAGTGATGCCCTAAGCGTCCTTCAATCAGCGGGCTGCACGGCGATCGGCGTCCTTGATCCGCGTGACCACTACGGGACGAACTACGTCCTCGACCTCGTCCACGTGCTCCGCTGGGCTGATGTGCCAGCTGCGGGTCACTACGAGTACTTCAGTTCTCACAGCGACGGGGATCAATCCTCAAAACGTCACCACCCAGGGGCCGCGTATAGCGCACAACTCGACCTCTCGTTCTCGCGGTCCTTGGTTCGGACGGAATGCATCGCCGGTTGGACCGATGGCCAGCCCGAGTTGCTCCACCCCGAATTCACGGGACCAGGTCTCGCTGTTGGAACGGCCGAATATTTTCAGGACGGGGCAAACGCAGATGCCGCAACTCTAGCGCCCTGTCTTCCGCTCGAGATCGACACCGGCATGCCGCTCCGAGTTCTGCGTGACTTCGCGGATCAGCAGACTATCGACCAGTCTGAGAAGTCAACAGGAGCAACGCTGGATGTCGCGGCCCTCCTCGGCTCGATGACCCCGAGCTCGAAGGTCGAGGTAAACACCGATGACGAGGGACGACTCATCATCACCAGCGACATCGAGACGGGCAGCCACGCCTACGTCCTCTTCCAAGAGGACCTCCCCCGGGAAGTACTCCCCCCGTGCGAAACAGCGACGCTGTACCTCGACGCTCCGCCCGGCCTCGACCTTCTCCTCGTCATCTACTACATGGATGACGATGGGAAGCGCCTTTCCCACAGCTTCGTCCGTCCGCGGATGAACAATGATCTCGCGATACCACGCGGTGTCTCAACCATCCGTTTTGGCCTACGGATTTCTGGTCCTGGATCCACCGTGATCAAGAACGTCTTCACTGAGCGCTACGAACGTCCACGTCAGCCGCTCTTAACCCGCTCTCGGACAATAGTGGCGACCAACGTCTACCCATCTTACGAAAACCTGTACCGAAACGGATTTATCCATTCGCGCACGCGCTCCTATTTGGACACCGGCCATAGGACCGACGTCCTCCGAGTAGGGCCTTATCCGGACACCTCTTTCGCCGAGTTCGAGGACATCGACACTGCCTGGATCGATGCCGAGACATTTGACCGGACGCTTTCGCGAGGCATCGCCGATCGTGTTCTCGTGCATTTCCTCGATCAAGGGATCTGGCAGGCGGTGAAAAGTCACCCAGAGATCGGCCAAGTAATTGTGTGGATTCACGGTGCCGAGGTGCAACCGTGGTGGCGCCGGGAGTATAACTACTCGACGCCCGAGGAGCTTGAAGCGGCCAAGCCAGCATCAGACGCACGCTTGGCTTTCTGGCAGGAGGTCTTCACCGAGCTTCCCGACAATTTCCACTTCGTCTTCGTATCCCAGTACTTCGCGGACGAAGTCTTCGAGGACGTAGGCATCACGCTCGACAAAGCCCGGTACTCGATCATCCACAACCCGATCGACACCGACATCTTCACCTACGCGACGAAGCCCCTGGCGCAGAACCGCAAGGTTCTGACTATCCGCCCCTACGCCTCGGCCAAGTACGCAAACGACCTAAGCGTCGCGGCCATCCTCGAACTGAAGGATCGACCCGGTTTCAGTGAAATCGACTTTCGGGTTATCGGTGACGGTGCCCTTTTCGACGAGATCCTCGACCCCTTGCGGGACTTGCCGAATGTGAAGATCGAGCGGGGCTTCCTCACCCACTCGGAGATCGCTGAAATTCACAAGGAGTACGGGATTTTCCTGACACCTACTCGAATGGATGCCCAGGGCGTGTCCCGCGATGAAGCGATGTCCTCAGGGCTGGTCCCGATCACCAGTGCGGTGGCAGCCATTCCAGAATTCGTCGATGAGGAATGCGGGTTCCTCGCCCCGCCCGAGGACCACATTGGCCTGGCAGACGCGATCTGGGCAATCGCGCAGGACGGCAATTTGTTTGAACGACTCTCGAAAGCCGCAGCGCGCCGCGTGCGTGAACAGACAGCCTCATCGGTCATCCTCCCCTTGGAGCTGTCTCTGATCTTCGGAGACACCGCTGCTGGCCGCTGAAGAGCCCCCGAACTTCTAGACCAGAGAGAACCCCATGGATTCACCTGACGCGTCAATCTACTTGGACCCGTCGATGCATGCCCGCTATGGGCGACTTCTCGCTACTCCTCTGCTTAGCGACCTCTCCCGCGTCGCAAACCTCACCGCCGAGAACCTATACCGCTACGGGCGACAGTCACTTGACGAAGGTGACGTCGCGGCGTCGTCTCAATGCGAGATCCTGAACCGCATCCTGAACAACTGCAGGATAAGTTCGTCCTGCCGGATTGGTGAAGGGACTTCGATCGCATATGGAGGAATTGGCGTCCTTATCCACAGCAAAAGTTCCATTGGTAGACACTGCACCATTGGCTCGAATGTCACCGTAGGTGGTGCATCGACGATCGGTGATCATGTGTATGTCAGCACGGGGGCGCGAATCATAGGGGACGGCATCAGTATCGGAGACTTTTGCATCATAGGTGCCAACGCCGTGGTCACTAAGGACGTTCCGCCGTGCAGCGTCGTCGGTGGGGTGCCCGCACGCCTGCTCAAGCGGCTGGACCGCAGCAATGTCGGCCCGTACATGGGATATCTGCTCGGGTCCAAGAGAGCGGCTCATGACTACCACGACACGTTCAGGTCGGCTTTCACCACGGCCTCCGCGCCTGGCGTGTGAGCCGTCGAGCCTCTCAAGGACTAAATTGGAGATGCTCGGGCCACCCGGTCGGGTGCTTCCGGGCGGCCCTCACGAGGCGTCAATCACTCCACCGGGCCTTTCAGACAGTTGTCACGATGATCCTTCCTTCGGCAGCCATCTTCATCCGGTACCGCACGTCTCCTCCCGCATAGATCACGGCCTGGTCCCCTGAGCTCTCGCCAGTGATATTCCCAGTCGAGAGCAATGTCAGGAACGTCGCGACGTTTCCCCGCTGGCGGAAGCGGACCACCTCCGCCGGCCTCCTGTCGTCCGGAGCTCGCGATTCCCAGCCGTCGATGAGCGGATCTACCTGACCGCGGAGAAAGTCTCCCCGCTCGGCACCCAGCAGCTCTTGTATCTCCATCCGGGTGCTACCGACAGTTGCTCGGAAGGTCGAAGCCGGTGAGTCATCGTCGGTGACGGCATCGGAGTTGATCAGCCAGCGTTGCACCGCTGTGGCATGCGCTCCCAGAACCACGTGATCGTAGATGGCGAGTGCGTGCTCGGCCCTCAGGTAGACGAGGGTGCGGGTCCTAAGCACCTCCTCGTACGGACGGTCCTGCACGGAGTACAGGCTCCATGCAGAGGATGCTGAGTACTCGAGAAGTGTGCACGGAGCGTCCCGAATGAAGTCTCCAGCACCTTCGACGAGGACCATACTGTGTCCACGTTCCGACTTCTCGGCCGTATGCTGCGCGCGATCTCCGTACCCACCGAAGGCTGCATCGATCACAAGAGGTGAACCTCCGGAGAAGTAAGTAACGGAGGACTGATCGACGTGGCCGTGGTCCATCTCGGACTTCCCGGGTCCGAAGCGGAGGCTGAAGAAGGTCTCCTCCTCGAAGGGTGTCTGCCCGCCCCAACCGGAACGGCCGAACACCCATCCTCGATCGAAGATGATCTCCTTGCGCGGTGGTACGGCACCTTGCGCACCCTTCGTCGCTGCCCACGTGCTGATTCCCTCGGCATTGAACGCGGCGACCGGCGACGTATCGCCGATAGGCACATATCGTCCATCCGGCTGGGTCGCATACGTCAGGAATTCAGGGATCGCCTGGTATCGAAGGATCTCCTTCGGGACCGGAAGGTTCTGCAGTTCTGCGTTCCACTTCAGTTGGCGGAGTAGGCGCAGGACATAGAACGAATATCCGACAGCCTGCTCGGCTGTAGCGCCTTGTTCATCCACCATCACCATGGCGCTCTTAGCTGCTCGAGTCATCGCGAAGCGACCCCAGTCTTCACGCCCGTGAAGTCCGGCAAGTGCAAGGAGCCCCAGGTCCTGGTCGAGGCCGTGATTATGCCCGAGCTCATACACATCCTCTCGCATGAGCTCTTCGGCATGTGCTTCCACCAGAGCGTCCTGCCACTCCCCTCGAGGAAGATTGACCCAGGCGATCAGCTGGGCGCGCAGACCAACGCAATGTCCCCGCCAGCTGTATGGCGATGGTTCGATCTCGCGGTCCGCATGCGATGCCCACCAGTCCTCAATAAAGGAATGTGCGAGCAATACGCGTTCTCTAACGGGGCCCGTCTCGGCAGTCACCGTCGCATTCACCAGCGAGTAGAGCGGCTGGAAGCTGTGTAGCGCCCACCGCCAGGTGTTGTCCAGTGGATTGACCGACCAGTCGATGGGCCACTCGAACTCGACGCGGGGGTAGTGGTAGAAATCGAAACTGCCCTGCAACAGCCCGACTGCCGTGTCCACTTGCCTCGGAGCGCTATCCCGCGCCCCGAACGGCCCCAGCGCGACGGCACCTTCTTCAAGCTTCTGAGTCACACGATCACTTCTTTCAAGTCCTCACACTGCGACGGTTAACAGCAGATCAACGAGCCATGTATTCATCTTCGAATGCGTCGAATATGCTCGCAATTGTCCTCTCGTAAAACGGATCGGCGTAATGGAAGGGGGCTGCCCCCCAACGGTGCCCAGCGCTTGCCACCAAAAGATTTGAGGGATACTCGATCCAGCGAACCGGGAATTCCGAAACAATGCGGTAGAGTCTCCGGAGGCCCGAGTTCGCCTCAGCGATCCGCTGCTGATCGGGAAGCAGCTCTCCATCCTCTTTCACATGAGCCCAAAATACCTTGGAGACCAAAATGTTCCCTGGATCTACGACCTCTGTAAATCGTTGGAATCCACGCCGAAATCGACGGACATGAGCGTCGCTTCCCGGGGCGTCTCGAACAAGTCGGAAAAGATCGGCGTCACAGCGCTGCAGTTCTGGGGAGCCCGTGACCACGGAGCCCCCGACGTGAATCTGGGAAAAGCGCTCATCAATAAGGTCAACCAGAACTATTCCGTCACGATGCTCAAAAAGCTTTCGCTCGAGTGTCTTCTGCCAATCTCCCTGGACCATCCTCTGCTGGAACTTGGATGGATTTTTCTCAAGATCGGGCATCTCTCGATCGGGCACGGGCTCGAAGGAACTCGCGAAGCTAGATCGAGCAACATAGTCCGCGATGTCGGGAACGCCTGGGAGGTTGAAGGCGTCCCGCGAGACACAGCTCCCAATGATAAAGACTCCTACGGCGCCGTTTGCCCTCTGACGTGCCCCTACAGCCACTGGCAAATCAGCCGCTCGGGCAGTCCCGTCACAGATCAACCGCCCAAAGCCGTCCCTCGCTGTGGCGTAGACGCTATGCAGCCGACGGTTCGGGAAAGTAATGACCGGTCTATGCTGCGCTCCGGCCCCTACCCTATTGCCGTCAACATCGCGTCCGGAGACGTTGTAGAGAACGTCGCTCGGCCACCCTCGCGATGCGTGCATGCCAGTGAGCTGCAAGTGGACCCTCGATCCCCCACCCTGCTCGGAGAGATCGATGGACAGCTCTGTACCCCCGCTGCCTGCTTCGGCCAGTTCCAGGCGAGGAAGAGCCGGGGGTGCTGTGTGATCCCACAGGCCGGCGTTCTCGGCCGCAGCAATCAGGTTCTGCTTCGATGTGGCCGATCCGGTCAGCTGCTCGATCAGTCGATGCAGGATGTTCTGAGGGGGAACAGCGTGTCCGACGCCGTAGTTGGCGATGAACACCTGGAGCGCCGAACGCTCATACACTCCGTTGCTTGCGTCTTGAAAGTCCTGGTCCTGAAGGAATCCCAGAAGATGGTCCTTGACGTGCCAGTCGCCGAGGTTTTGCAGGTACACCAGGGTTTTGTCGTCACCGATACGCGGAACTTTCCACAGAAGCTCTGCGGGCTCCTCGGCATCAGTGACCGAGCCGTCTTCGACAGCCATCCCGAGGCCTTTGACCATGTAGTCCCGGACCGTTTCCTTGACATATCTGCGTATGTCCCACTGCGAGTTCCACACGAGTGCACGAGCCGGCCGTGACGAAAGGGCAAGCGTAATAAGAGATGCGAAACCTCCGCCGGAACCGCCTACGAAGAGGATCTCCCGACTTAACCTCTCCGAGAGCGCGTCCGCAATCCGCGCTACCGACGATTGGACAGAATCGCCCGATCTTCCCGTATACCACGCAAGTGGGAAGTCATCGCTCTCCGAAAGCACAGGATCCGAAACGGCTATCCACGGCATTCCGAGGGCCGCAGACATCCGCTCGCCTGAGAAATAGGGAGGTCGTGTTTCTTCTCGGTGAGGAAGGGCGCCCGAAAAGTACATGGGAACAGCAGCGAGATCACCGGCGTCGCGAAGCCCTCGGTGCACGATCTCCAACCGATGCCCTGATGGAAGTGCTATTGAATTGATCGCATCGTCGAGCGTGAGGTCACGCAAGAAGATGTCTATCGTCCCCCACTCGACGACCGGGAGGTCAATCCGCGAGTAGTCACTGCTTAGCATGAGCGCGGCCCCTTGCTGATCAGTCGCCGAAGTCGACGGGACGCGCTTCTCCCGAGAACTTCCACTTGATTGCTCCGAGGGTGCGCTCGGCGGCGGCACCGTCCCCGTAGGGGTTCACAGCGTTCGCCATGCCGGCGTAGGCCTCCGCCGAGTCGAGCAGGAGCGAGACCTCGTCGACCAGACGCTGCTTGTGCGTACCGATGAGCTTCACCGTACCTGCGACCACAGCTTCGGGCCGCTCAGTGTTTTCACGCATGACCAGCACAGGTTTGCCGAGGCTCGGTGCCTCTTCCTGCACGCCGCCGGAGTCGGTGAGCACCACGTCAGCAAGACTCAGCATCTGCGTGAATTCTGCATAGGCGAGCGGTTCGATGAGGAACACGCTGTCTAGTCCCTCGACGGAAGGTGCGATGGCAGCTCGGACCTTCGGGTTCTTGTGAATCGGGAACACCACTGTGATATCCGGGTACTTCTGTGCCAGCTCGGCCACCGCCTGGCCGATGCCTTCCATGGCGGCTCCGAGGTTTTCGCGCCGGTGGGCCGTGACCAGGAGAATGCGGCCCGCGGTCCCGCCTTCCTTCGCGGCACGGAGGGACTCGAGCCGGGGATCCTCGAACGGAACGCGCAAACTCTTAGTAGCGAACATGAGCGTGTCGATCACGCTGTTGCCGGTGATGACGATGTCGTTCTCGCTGACATCTTCGCGGGTGAGGTTTCCCTTGCTGGTCGAGGTGGGTGCAAGGTGCAGCGCTGCGATCTGGCTGGTCAGCTTCCGGTTCGCCTCTTCGGGGAACGGTGAATTGATATCACCGGAGCGAAGACCGGCCTCGAGGTGGATCACCGGGATCTGCCGGTTGAACGACGCAATGGCTGCGCCCATCACCGTCGAAGTATCGCCCTGGACGATCACCGCGTCCGGGTTCTCCTCGGCGAGGATCTCGTCGATACCCGAGATCACCTTCGCAACGATGGTATTGAGAGACTGTCCGGCGCTCATGATGTTCATGTCGTGGTCCGGCACGATCCCGAACATCGTGTTGACCTGGTCGAGCATCTCGCGATGCTGCCCCGTCACCACGGTGATGCTTTCGAGTTCTGGATCGGCCTCGATCGCCTTGATGATCGGGGCGACCTTGATCGCCTCGGGGCGTGTGCCGTAGATGGTCATGATGCGGAGTGTCATGAGTGCCGTCCTCGTTTGTCGGTGGTGGGTGTGGTGGCAGGTGCAGGTCTGGTGGCGGCACGGCGTCCACGGGGTTGCAGTGTGCCGGGGAAGCTCTGTGCGCGCATTTGTAGCTCGAAGATCGAGGTGAATGGGTCGGGCTCGAGCTCCGGGACGTTATCTGGTGCGACGGGAGCGTGATCTTCCGGGAGAGTGAGTGCAGAGGCTGCCCGCTGTGCCTCACCGTGCTCGATCGCTTCACGGAGAATGGCCATTGCCTCGTCCTCGCGATCGCGTGCCATGCGATACGTGAAGGAGCGATACATGGCGGAGACCTCCTTCGTGTCCCCGTCCATCACGACCCGGCCCCTCTCCATCCAGATCACGCGAGAGCACACGTTCTCGATCGCGCGCGGTGCGTGGTTCACCATGAACACGGTGCCGGCATCCTCCAGGAGCTCGTCCATCTTGGATTTAGAGCGTTTGGAAAACGTCGCGTCACCAGTGGAGAGCGCCTCGTCGACCATCAGGATCCTGGGCTGTGCCATCACGGAAATCGCGAACTTGAGGCGAGAGGACATACCGGACGAGTACGTACGCATCGGCAGGTCCACGGCCTCACCGAGCGCGGAGAGCTCGGCCGCCTGCGGCACCAGCTCTTCCGCCTTCTCCGGAGTCATCCCGAGCGCCAGGAAGCCTAGCTTTATGTTCTCGGCGCCGGTGAGGTCGCTCATCAGCGCGGCACTCACACCTAGCAGTTGGGGCCTTGCGCTGGTGTAGATCGATCCGGATGTCGGCGGCTCCACGCCAGCAAGCATTCGCAGCAAGGTGGATTTCCCGGAGCCATTTCGGCCGATGATCCCCACGAATTCGCCTTCGCGCACCAGCAGGTCCACGCCCCGCACGGCGGAGACGGAGACCATAGAGCGACGGGGGGCGAGCCTGCCGAGAAGGCCGGACCGCGGTGCACGATCGGTGCGCGGCACCTTGTAGCGCATGCGCACCCGGTGAGCGACGACCGTCAGCGGCGACTCCTCCGGGGCAACCCACAAGGTGTCGTGATGGTCGTCGTCCTCGGCCAGAGCCGGATCAGCCGAGTTCTCGGCCATAACTCTCCTCCGCTCGCCAGAAGTAGATGAAACCGACCACCAGGATCCCGACCGCCGACACTATCGAGATGATCCATGCCCGCAGATCGGGTACCTGTCCGTCCAGCAGAACCGTGCGCATCATGTCGATGATCTGGTACAGAGGATTGAGGGTCACAATGCTCAACGCGGTCTCGTTGTCCAAGAAGCGCTCGATCGGGAACATGACGCCGGAGCCGTACATCAGGAATCGGCTCACTACGGCGAGCACATTTGCCATGTCTGGAACATGGAATCCGATTCGTGCAGTGATGAGCATGAGTCCCAGATTCAGCACCGCTTGGATCAGGAAGATTGGGATGACCAGCACCCAGGAGATCTGTGGGAGGGCGAATGGGGGAATCACCATGATGGCGAAGCACATCACCATCGTCGTGAAGACAGCGGTCATCGTCGCCTGCAGGACGGCTGAGATCGGAATCGACGCCCGCGGGAATGTGAAGGCCTTGATCATCGCCTTGTTGCTGCGCAGAAGGCCCGTCCCGGAGGTGATCGACGTGGCCGTCGAGCGGTACAGCAGGATTCCGATGATCAGGAAGGCAGGGAAGTTCTCCATCCCCTTGCCGATCTTCAGCACCAGCCCGAAGATGACGAAGTAGAACGCCGCGTCGATGAGCGGGCGGAGGAAGAGCCACACGTTCCCTAGATGCATTCGGGAGTTCTGGGTCGAGGCACGGTGTCGCGAGTCGTACCAGATGAAGTGACGGCGCTGCCAGAGCTGCTGGAGGTACTCCCCCAGCGAGGGGCGCACTCCGATCCGCGCGAGTCCGCTCGGGTCGAGACCCTTTGCCTCGAGCGCGCGTTTCACCTCGGAGGTGCTCTTCACCTCATTCACCACTGCGGTTCTCCTCGGCCTTCTGGTGCGACACATTCGTGTACACCTGCTCATATCGTCTCACCAATGCACTCCAGGTACGTTCTCGGGCCATGCGCTGACCCTCGACGGAGTGACGCACACGAAGTTCGCCGTCGGCCGCCAGACCGGCGATCTCCTCGGCGAGCTGCTCCGCAGAGCCGGCCTTGATGAGAGTCGCGTGGAGAGCACCGTCCGGTCCCGTGACGGTCTCCCGCAGGGCAGGCAGGTCGCTGAGTATCACCGGGCGTCCGAGGGCGAGCGCCTCGACCGGCTTCTGCGGAGTGACCGAGCGGGAGACGGCGCGGTCCAGGCGGGGCACGGTCACCACATCGAGCGACTCGACCCAGCGTCGCGCCTCAGCAGCCGGAACGCGTCCAGGAAGGTGCACACGATCCCGGATCCCGAGCTCCCGAGCGAGCTCGGCGAGGCCGGGGGCGGCTACGCCGTCTCCCACAAGGACCACGTGAAGCCGCTCCCGAAGTTCACGATCGGTCTCGGGGCTGTGCAGCAGCTGGCCAACGGCGCGGAGCACGGTCTCGAAGCCTTCATAGTCCACCAAGGCGCTCACCGCGCCCACGGCAAACGCTTCGTCAGGCAGATCCAGGCCCACACGACGTCGAGCTTCGGCAACCGCGAGGTGGTCCGTCAACAGACTCTCGTCGACCCCATTGGGGACCAGAGTGATGCGCGCGGGGTCCACGCCGCGCTCGATGAGCTGCTCTGCCATGGTGGCGCTCAGCGTCACCACCGCCGAGGCCGCGGCCGCCAGCTCCCCCTCTCGCGCGCGCACCAGCCGTACCTTCTCCGAGGCCTCGGCCGCGGCGCGCGCCTGTTCAGTGTGGCGGGCAGCGATCCAGGTCTGCTCCATCAGCCCGCGAACCTCCAGCACCCATGGGATGCCGGTCGCCTCACTGACCGCCTGGGCCACCATCGCGTTGCGGTAGTCGGTGGTGGCATGGAGGACATGGGGGCGCAGCTCACGCACGATGTTGAGTGCGGCTACGACCTCCTGCTCGAGGCGCCGCTGGGGGGTCGCACCGAGCGAGGCCGGCAGAGTGCGGCGGTACTCGACTCCGTCAATTCCGTCGGAGTCCCTGGCAAGCACCTTTCCGATCATGACCGGGTAGCCGGTGCGGGTGAGCGCCACGGAGCGCACGCCGCTGTCGGCCAGGGTTCGCAGGATCCGGTGGGTGCGCAGGGAGTACCCGGACTGGGTGTGAGGCAAGGAATTGGTGATCAGGTGCAGTACCCGCAGGCCCTCGCCCTCGGTACGACCCGGGCTCAGGGCAACGTGCCCTTCGGGGATCGCTAGTCGGTGACCGGGCTGCAGGAGGTCCAACTCGCTGCGCAGGCGTCGCGCGTAGGCGGAGGATCCCTGGCCGGCGGCCTCGAGGATCCCGACGGCCTCACTCATCTCACCGCGCGACCAGGCGGAGCGCGCACGGGTGGCCGCAGGCGCCTGGTCGGAGAGCAGCTCTGGCCGGTCGAGAAGCACGGAGACCTCTCCATGAAGAGTGGAGCGGGAGTGAGGGTCCGCGGCAAGTCGACGCTGGGCGTCGGCGGTTTCCCCCGCCATGAAGGCACCGAGCGCCGAAGCGCCGGCGAGACCAGGCAGAGTAGCGGCGATGGTGCGTAGCCACTTCCCGGCCCGCACTCGGGTCGCGAACGGCAGCCGTCGGCTGACCTGCACCACGAGCAGAGCGGGATCATCCATCGCATGCTGGACTGCGGACTGGAGCAGGAGGCGCGCGTTGAGCGCCACGCGTCGTGTGCTGGGCACGGGCCCCCGCTCGGTCAGGGATCGACCGGTCGGCCGATGCATTCCCGCGATCTTAGCGAGACCTGGAAGAAGTGTGTCATTGGGCTGCGGGGGACGTGACGTTCGTACCTTCCGCCGCAGCTGTGCGTCGATCGCACCTCAGCCCCCGCTTTCAGTGCTCGATCGCCCCGGCGACCCTCTCCCGCAGCTCGATGAACTCCGGCAGTCGCCGCATCTCCTCACCGAGCACCCGGCCAGCCTGCGAAGAGAGCGTGACCTCTTGGTCCAGCACTACTCTCCCTGGCCGCGCGCTCATCACGAGGACGCGGTCGCCGAGGAACACCGCCTCGTCGACGTCATGGGTGATGAAGAAGACTGTGCGGTGCTGCTTCCGCTGGATGCTCAGCAGGTCCGCCTGCAGCCGGGCCCGGGTGATGGCATCCAGTGCGCCGAACGGTTCATCCATGAGGATCACGTCGGTCTCGTTGGCGAGCACGCGGGCGATCTGGGCGCGCTGCTGCATGCCGCCGGAGAGCTCGTACGGCTTCGCTTCGCCGAAGTCGCCGAGCCCTACCAGGTCCAGGTACTCCTGGGCCTTCTGTGAGCGTTCCTTCTTGCCCACCTTGCGCATCCGCATGCCCAGCGCCACGTTCTCGCGTACGGAGAACCAGGGGAACAGGTTCGGCTGCTGGAAGACCACGCCCCGTTCGGCGCCGGGCTCGGTGATGTCTTGCCCGCGGTACCGGGCGGTGCCGCCGGTGGGTTCGAGGAAACCGGCAATGATCTTCAGCAAGGTCGTCTTGCCACATCCGGACGGGCCTACGACGCACACGAACTGCCCTTGGGGGATGGTCAGGTCCGTCTCGGCGAGCGCGTGCACCACGTCCCCGGAATCGGTGACGAAGCGCTGCGAGACGCCGTCGAGTGAGACGACGGCGGAGTCGGCGGCGGAGTCGACGGAGTCGATGGCGGTGCGGTTCACGGGGTTACCCCCTCGATCGCGTCGCCGTAGGGCATCTCGCGGTAGGCGCTGCCCTCGGCGAGGGCGTCGATCCCGTCCTGGGATACGAGGAACTCCGCAGTGCTGGTCAGGGCTGTGGCGAGCCCGTCGCCGCCGAAGTAGTCCGCGCCGGCCTGCTCTTCGAGTGTGGGATAGATGTACCCGTCCAGCAGGTCCTGCGCGTCCTCCTGCTCCACACCAAGTTGGACGGCGATGGAGGTCGCGGCGAGTTCGGGCTCCTCGTTGAGCAGGCGCGTGCCCTCGGCCTGCACGAGGGTCCACATCCGCATGAACTCGGGATTCGCGGTGATGAAAGCATCGGTGCCCGCGATGAGGTCGAAGGTCGGAGCGCCCAGCCCGGCGCTGTCCTCGCTGGAGAGGATGGTGTGCCCCTGCTCGGCCAGGAGTTCGCTGAGGGTGGGTTCCCAGACCCACGCGGCGTCGATCTCATCGCGTTGCCAGGCCGCCAGGATCGCGTCGGTCGCAAGGTTGATGACGCCGACGTCATCGCTGAGGCCCTCCTCGCCCAGTGCAGTGAGCAGTGAGTAGTGCGCCGTCGAGCCGAAGGGCACGCCGATGGTCCTGCCGGACATGTCGGCGAGTGACTCAATGTTCGGATCCTTGACGACCAGCGACTCCGCGTCCCCAATCACGTCGCTGATCCAGATCACCTTGAGATCCTTGGACAACGGCGGGGAGGCTGCCTTCACCACTGGGCTCGATCCCACTTGCGAGATGTCCAGCGAGTCGGAGCCGAATGCCTGGATCACGTCGCCGCCGGAGTTCATCTTCAGCCAGGAGATGTTCGCCTCCGGCATGCAGGCCTCGAGCAGTTGGAGGTCCTTCACGACCAAGTCGCCATTGGGGATCGCCTGCCAGGCGATACGCGCCGAGGTGGTGATGCTCGGGTCCGGCTCGACCGGGCAGGCGAGTTCACCGGAGAAGTTGTCGGGATGAGTGGTGCGGCCGGACTGCACGCAGCCGCTGAGCGCGAGAATCACGCCGAGGGAGGCGGCGGCCAGGCGCAGCGCCGTGCCGCGCCGACGGGTCGGGGTCAGGGAGTTCACGGCGTTCAGACCTTTCCGTGCCAAGGCACCAGGCGATCGCCGACCCATCGGATCGCACCATCGAGCGCGAGTGCGACGAGGCCGATCACGATGATGCAGGCGATGGTGAGAGCAGTGTTGAGCTGGGTGCCGGAGATGTAGGCGAGCCCGCCGATGCCGGGGATGCCGTTGTTGAGCTCCGCAGCGACGACCGTAGTCCAGGCGAACCCGACAGCTAGCCGCACCCCGGAGAATATCGAGGCGGTGGCGGCCGGCAGCACCACGAAGCGTGCCATCTGCGGGGAGCTGGCCCCCATGCTCCGGGCGGCGGAGAGGTAGTCCTCGCGCACCCCGCGCACGCCGTCGATGGTGGCGATGACGATCGGCGGGAAGGCTGCGAGGAAGAGCAGCAGGTACTTCGAGGTATCACCGATGCCCACCCACACGATGATCAGGCCTATGTAACCCAGCGGCGGCAGCGCCCGCAGGAAGTTCAGGAATGGGGCGAAGGCCGTGTTCGCCGGCTCCCACATGCTCATCAGCGCCCCGAGAGCGATGCCCAGCACCGCGGCGAGCGCGACTCCGACGCCGATGCGCTGGAGGGAGGCGATCAGGTGCTCCCAGAGGTAGTAGTTCTGCACGCCGCACACGGTGCGTCCGGAGTTCTCGTCGACGACCAGGCAGCGGTTGGCATCGATGAATGCCCCGAGCACGGCCTGGGGGCCCGGCAGGTACAGCGGGTCGACGAGCTCGGCCATCTGCTCCAGCACGGCATGCTCGCCTCCCTCGTGGACCTCGAGAACGCCCGCAGCATCGAGGAGATCGTCACTGCCTTCCGCGACCGCCTCGCCGAGCGCGAGGCGGGTGACCGCACGCCGCTCGTCGGGGCGAAGTACGACCCGCAGCTGCTGGCCGAGGGCCGCCATCCCACCCGCGCGGACCTCGACGCCGTCACCACCGAACTGCCCGTCTTCGCCCTGCACCGCAGCATGCACGTGGCCGTCGGCAACTCCTTCCTCGTCGACGGCGCCGGTCTCACCACCGAGACGCCCGACCCCGAGGGAGGGCGCTTCGGCCGCTTCGCCGACGGCACGCCGGACGGGTACGTCGAGGAGCATCCGGCGATGTCGGCCTTCGCCGCGCTGCTCTCCCCCGGCGGCGGAGGAGGGCTGCTTCCCGCCGGCGTCGCCGATCCGCTGCGGGCCGCCGAGCTCGCCGTCGCCGACTACCTGCGCCACGGCATCACCACCGCCCAGGAGGGCGCCGCGGACCCCGCCACCATCGGCGGGCTCGTGGCCGCCGCCCGCGCCGGGGCACTCGGCCTGGACGTCGTCGTCTATCCCGTGGTGCAGTCCGGGACCACGGCCTTCGACGAGCATCCCGAGATCGCGGACGACTACGTGGGCGGCCTGCGGCTGGGCGGCTACAAGATGATCCTCGACGGCTCCCCGCAGGCCCGCTCGGCCTGGATGAGCGAGCCCTACGAGCCGATCGAGGGCGATGAGGAGCCGGGCTGTGCCTACCCGATCCACACCCCAAAGCAGGTCGAGGCCTTCACCCGCGCCGTCGCCGAGCAGGGCCGTCAGCTCATCGTGCACTGCAACGGGGATGCCGCCGCGCAGCTGTGGGTCGAGACCGCCGAGCGCGTCGGCGCCGAGCATCCGGCACTGCTCGAGGCACGCCCGGTGATGATCCACGCCCAGACGGTTCGCGACGATCAGCTGGATCGGATGGCGCCGCTGGGGATGATCGCCTCGATCTTCTCCTGCCACACCTGGTTCTGGGGCGATGTGCACCTGCGGAACTTCGGCACCGAGCGCGGGCGCCGCGTCTCCCCTGCCCGCTCCGCCCTTGACCGCGGTGTGCGGGTCACCCTCCATCAGGACACCCCGGTCACTCCCCCGGACATGATGCTGACCCTCTGGGCCGCCGTGAACCGGATCAGCCGCACCGGGCAGCCCGTCGGCCCCGAGCAGAGGATCTCAACCTGGGAGGCGCTGCGCGCCGTCACCTGCGAGGCCGCGTACCAGTACGGCGAGGAGGACTCCAAGGGGCAGATCCGCGAGGGGATGCGGGCGGACCTGGTGATCCTCTCCGGCGATCCGCTGGCGACGCCACCGGGCGACCTGAGGGACATCGCAGTGCTCGGGACGATCAAGGACGGCGCGGTCGTATTCCGGGCGTGAGAATCACTCGATGCTGTCGTCCCGCCCGATTGCGCCGCAGCTGCTCGAGCCCTTCCCGCATCGCGCACGCTCTCCCTGCTTATGGGGGTGCCACACCGACTCGCTGGAACCACTCCGATTCCGCGCAGTCGTGGTCCAGGTCTGAGCCGTAGCGAGACCGTAGACGGCTGCCCGTTATGCGGCTTATGCTCTGCGACACCGGCTTCACTGCCGTGCTTGCCGGCTCGTCGACGGCGTCATCCGCAGCGACGCCATCGCTGGTCACCCTCTAGGAGGGGAAGATGGTCATCAAGGATCCCAACGCTGAGAAGTACCTGCAGGCCACAGAGACTCAGGCTGTGGCGAAAGCCGACAAGGTGAGCACAGTGGACGGTGGCCCTGAGGACCTGGACCCTCTCGAGGACTGATGATCCCCGACAGCGTGGGGACGGTCATCGCCTTCCTACTGCTCATCGCACCCGGGTACGTCTGGCAGACGAGAGCCGCGAAGTACCTGCCTGATCTCAAGACCACGGCGTTGCGGGAGGCGACGAGGATCGTCTTCTCCTCGCTCATCCCCAGCATCCTCGCTGCCGTTGTCGTGCTCTTCCTCCTTCGCAGCTGGGTGCCCGTGCTCCGCGCCGGCGCCAGTGCACCCCACCTGGTCATCGCCAGCCTCGCGACAAGCACCCTCGCTTGCCTCATCGCGTTCCTCTGGTCCTATGTCTGGTTCCGCAAGGAACGCAGATGGGCGAGCCAGATCAGCGGCGGCTCCGCTCTGTTCAAAGCACTGACACAGCTGCCCGAGAACTCCGGTGCAGCGCACGTGATCGTGACGGCCAGGTTGCTCGACGGCACCGTGTGGCGCGGCGAGCACATGGCCCACGATGTGGAGTCCGAGGAATCGTTCAGAACCCTCTTCCTCGCCCCGCACCTCTCTCGCAGGAGCGGCAACGGCGGCAAGGTCACCGAATACGGGGCGGGCGACTACGTCGTGATACCGCTGGACCAGGTGAGCTCGCTGCAGCTGAAGTACCTCTCGGGGTCTCGCAAGTCTGAAGACCTCCCCGAGGGCTGACGGGCCGTGAACATCAGTCGATGATCTCGCCCTCGCCCTTCGCGCGCAGCTTCGCGAGCCCCTCCCGCATCGCGCGCACGCTCTCCTCGCTGTGCCGCGGCCAATCCTCCAGCTCTCGCACCACGCGCACCGGCTCGGCGGTGCGGTAGGAGCGCGTGGGGTTGCCGTGGAAGCGCTTATCGGTCACGTTCGGATCGTCCTCGATCTCCCCCGTCGGCTCCACGACGTAGACCCGGGGCTCTCCGTCGCCGCGCGCGAGCTGCGCGCCCCAGGCCGCGGCGTGCATCGTCTGGGTGACGTACACATGCCGCAGCGGGGCACCCTCGCGGTAGTTCGAGGGCTGCGCCGGGGAGAGGAGATCTCCCGGCGTCAGCACGGCCCTGGTGCCGTGGAGGTAGACACCCTCCTCGTACACCTCGAAGGGGACAGGCTCGCTCATCGCATCCTCGCTCTCCGTCGGGCCCTCACCCGGCCGGCCCTCATCCTCCTGCATGCGAACCCCTCGCGCACCGCCTCGCGGGAATCCCCCACCCCGCGTTGGGGTCTGCCCCATCGTCCCTGCATCGCGGCCTCTCGTAGCCTTCCGGCATGACGTTCGCCGGGATCCTCGCCTTCTTCGGGCTCGCCGTGGTGACGATGGATGTGCTGGGCGGCGTCATCGCGATCGGCGTCATGCTGCGCGGCGGCACGGTGCGGCACCTGCTCGCCTTCGCCGGCGGGTACACGGTGGTCATCATTGCGGCAACGCTGATCCTGCGTCCGCTGCTGGAGCTGATGAACCGGTGGCTGCGGCCCGTGCTGGATTCCAACAATGCGATCGGCGCCGTCGAGCTCATAGTGGGGCTCGCCTTGGTCGCCTTCAGCGTCCACCAGTTCCGGGCCGCGTCCCGGCCGCCCGTGCCGCACGGCCGGCTCGAGCAGCGCTCCACCCCGAAGCGCCTGGCCACTGCTCCGCTCGTTCTCGCGGGCGTCGGCTTCTCGGCGACGGCGCTCGCCGATCCCGGTTTCACGATCGCCGTCGGTATGGCGTCCCAGGAGCAGCACCTCTCCCTGCATGTGGGGCTGCTGGTGCTGTGGAACCTCGTTTACCAGCTGCCGCTCGTCGCCGTGCTCACCGCCGCCGCGTTCGGCCGGCACGAGCAGCTCGCCACGCGGGTCATGGAGGTCGTCGGCCCCAGGCGCCGCGCCCTGCAGACAATGCTCGCTGCCCTGCTCGCCCTCGCAGGCATCGCTGTACTGGGCGACGGCGTCATCTCGCTGCTCAGCGAGCACGTGCCATGGCTTCGCCAGCTGCTCCTGCTGCGGTGAGCCCGGGGCGCCGCGGCGGGCCCCCGTGAAGGCCCGAGGGGTACGTCCCCACCCCGCGCCCCGCCCAACCTTGGTCCCGGTCGGCACCCAGCGAGCTCCGAAAATCGACACATGTCGGCAAGGCCACAACTGATTTCCGAGTCAAGTGTCTTACCGATAGCTGAAGATGTAATCACTCGGAGCTCCTCCTCAAGACAGGGGCACCGATGCTCATGGCTCGTCCCGCTGCTCACCGGTTTGACCGACCCGCGGCTGGCGACCTGGGCACTCTTCCACCCTCTTCGGGCAACGTCACCGCGCCCGAACCCATGTACAGGAGCAACCCGTGACCTCGATGGACCCGCAGGGGGGTGCTTTACTTTTGGGTAAGCGCTGGCCTGCCAGTGCCCGATGTGCGTGCGCCCGCGCCCCATGCCTCATCCCGGGGTTCGCCGCCTCTCGGCCCACCGACCATCTCGACGGGAGTGCCCCGACATGCTGACGCCAGATGCCGCCGCCGATCTCCAGCACGTCCCCCGGTTGACCTCCCGGGTGCTCCCCCGCCCCTCCCTGCTCGCGCGCCTCGACGGGCCGGCCCCGCTGACCGTGCTGCGTGCTCCCGGCGGCACCGGCAAGACCACACTCATGGCCCAGTGGGCGGTCGCGACCTCCCCCGACCAGCGCGGCACCCTGATGTGGATCGAGGCCGACAACGGCACCCGCACCCGCACCGGGTTCTGGATGCGCGTGCTGGGCCGCTTCCACGCCCGCGGGCTGCTCGCGGATCGTGCCCTGTGTCGTGGTCGCGGGCCGTTTCCCCACCGTGCTGGAGTCCGCCCGCATCCACGCGGTCCTGGACATCCAGGTGCTCACCGAGGAGCATCTCGCACTCAGCCCCGAGGAGATCTCGACTCTCCTGGACCTGGCCGTCCCCGCCCTGCAGGGCGATCCACGACGCGCAGGAGTCCTGCACCAGCTCGGAGCGGTGCCCTCCTCCCGCCGGCTCGCCTCGATGCGCTGGTCGCTCGGGGTGCTGCAGCACGCCCTCGAGACCCGGCCCACCGAGGAGGATCTCGATCTGGATGACCTGCTGGTCACGGCATCCCGCCACGAGCTGGCCGCCCGCCCCGGAGACCCCGTGCTGCGAGAGTTCCTCGAGGTCACCGCGCAGTCGCCGCTCGTGGACGTCGACCTGGCACGGCAGCTGAGCGGCCGCCACGACGCCGAGACGCTGCTGGGCACGCTCGAGCAGCTCGGTTCCGGGCAGTGGCTGCGCGGCCCGGAGGGCAGCGCGCCCGTCTTCCAGTACAGCCACCACCTGCGCCTCGCCGCCGCGGCGAACTTCACCCCGCCTACGCCGGCCCGGCTGCGCGCGCTGCACTCGACGATCGCGCACTGGCTGGCCGAGGTGCGCGGCGAGAAGCTCGCAGCGATCGAGCACGCGCTGCGGGCCGAGGACATGGCCCATGTCGAGCATCTGCTGATGCGCTCCCATCCCCTGCCTGCGGAGGACGCCCGGCACCTCTCCCGCCTGCTGCAGGCGCTCCCCGCGGCCCGCATCCATCGCCACCCCATGCTGGCGCTCTGGCACGCGCTGGTGCTGAACCGCTCCGCCGACACCCAGCCGAGGGCCCTGAAGTTCTTCGTCTCCGCGGCGATGATCGGTCGCGTCCGCTCCTCCTCCATCCCGCCGCTGGACCGTGCGATACGCCAGGGGATCCAGTCCGCTGTGCACCGGATGCTCGGCCAGTCCCGGTCGATGAAGGACCTCGCCCTGCGCGCCCTGCCCGTCCTCGAGAGCGCCGCGGAGGATCCGCAGCGCGATCGCCAGCTGGACGGGATCCTGATGACCGCGATCAGCCAGACCGCGACCACCCTGTTCTACGCCGACGACTTCGCCGCGGCGCGCGATGCCCGCTTGCTGCAGGCCCGGTTCGCGGAGACCGTGCACCGGGCGCACCATCGCAACGTCGCTCACGCGCATCTGGCTCTGATCCACGCGGTGAGCGGGGACATCACCGCCGCGGTCGCCTCCCTGGACCGGATCGATGCCGAGGACTGGCCGCACTCCTGGCGCAGCGGATACCACGACGCTGTGGAGATCATCGCCCGCGCCTGGGTGTCGCTGAACGAGGCCCGCCCCGAGGAGGCGCTCGCGCAGCTGGCCCGCCTTGATCCGCACTTCGCCACCATCGAGTACTGGGATCTGATCACCGCCGTCCGCAGCCTCGCGCTGGCCCAGCAGGGCCTCCCGGACGAGGGAGAGGCATTCCTCGCTCGCACCACGGCCGAGCGCCGCTCCGAACGCACTCTCCCGTCGGCGCTCCAGCGCCTGGAGTCTGCGGCGGCGATGCTGCGGATCCTCGCCGGCGGCGTGCCCGCCCGTCGGCCCGCGGGCGGGCGGGATGCGCCGGTGGCCGCGATGCTGTCGGCGCTGTCGGCGCTGACCGTCCTCGCCGAGGGGCGCCCCGAGGAGGCGCTGCCGCTGCTGGCACGGGCCGAGCTCGCCGCGACCACCCCGCTGCACCGGATGATCACCGCGATCGTCGGGGTGCACGTGGCCCGCCGTTCCTCGCACGGCCTGGACCTGGCCGGCTACGGGCTGCAGATCCGCGAGCTCACCGGCGGCCATGCACTGCGCTGGCCGCTCGTGCTGCTCTCGGAGGGGGATCGCGAGGCACTGCTCGGGGCCCTCACCGACTCCGGCCGGGAGCAGACCGCCGCACTGCTCGAGGCGGACTTCTCCCAGATCTCGCCCGGCACCCGAGTGGCCGAGCCCTCCCGCGTCCCGCAGCTGACCGCCCGGGAGCGCGAGGTGCTGACGCTGCTGGCCGAGACCGACCGGCGCAGCGAGATCGCCGCGCGCCTGTTCGTCTCCCTCAACACCGTCAAGGCCCAGCTGCGCAGCCTCTACGCCAAGCTCGGCGCCTCCACCCGCGAGCAGGCACTGGCCAGGGCGATCAGCGCCGGCCTGCTGCACCCGGCGGACCCGCCCGGCGAGGACCGACCTCATGCGGACCGGCCTCACGCGGACCGACCCCGCGAGGACCGATGAGGCGATGAGGCGATGAGGCGGATCCTGCAGCTGGCGGTGATGCAGTGCGCGGCGCTCGGCGCCCTCACCGCCCCGGCGGTGGTGGCCGTCTCCGTGCTGGTGCGGCGCATGGTCGGTGACGACTCCGCGCCCGACGTGTACGCGCTCACCGATGCGGCTGCCGCGCTGACCGCGATGATCGCGGCGCCCCTGTGCGGCCTGCTGGCCGATCGGACGATGAGCCGCCTCGGCCGGCGCCGCCCCTGGCTGCTCGGAGGCTCGGTGGTAGGGCTGCTCGGCAGCGCCGCCATGGCCTGGGCCCCGGGCCCGCTCGCGCTGGCAGCGGCCTGGATGCTCACCCAGGCCGGTTACAACGCCGTGTTCGCCGCGATCAACGGCCTGCTCGCCGAGGGTCTCGCCCCCACCGACCGCACCCGCGCCGCCGGCATCTTCTCCGCCGCCGCCTTCCTCGGCACCGGCCCGGGGCTCCTCGTGGCAGCCCTGCTGGCCGAGAACATCCGCGCGATGCTGCTGGTGGTCCCCGTCGCGGCCCTGGCGGTGATCGTGCCGCTCGCGCTGCGGGTGCCGGATCCGCCGCTCACAGCGCGGCGTCCTGCGGCTCCGCGCACGCCCCAGCGATGGCTCCGCGCAGCCGCCGCATCGGACCTCTCCACCCCGCCGTTCCTCGCCGTGCTCGCGATGCGCTTCCTCTTCTCGGTGCAGCTCTCGGGCGGTCTCACCTTCGCGCTGTACCTGTTCCTCTCCCGCTGGTCCCTCGCCGAGGGCGCGGCCGTGCGCGCCACCTCGCTGACCACCTTCACCGGCGTCGTGGGGGTGGTGGCCGGCTCCATGCTGCTCACCTCCTCGCGGTGGCGCAGCCTCCGGATGACACCGGTGCTCGGTGTCGCACTGATGCTGCTCGCCGCCGCGATGCTCGGCCGTGCCCTCGCCCCGACGCTGCTGGTCTTCCACGTCGCCACGGCCGTGGCGGGGCTCGCGATCGGGCTGGGCATGACCGCCACCCGCTCCCTGGCCTACGCCCTGCTGCCGGCGTCCGCAGCGGGCTTCGGGCTCGGGCTGGTGGGCGCTGCCGGGAGCCTCGCAGGGCTGATCGCGCCGCTGGCCGCTGCCGCACTGCTCACGCTGAGCACGAGCTGGGGAGCGGCGGACCCCTACGCCGGGATGTACACGCTGCTGGCCCTGCCGGCGCTGCTGGGCCTCGCCCTGCTCCCCCTCACCCGCGCACCGAGCGCTTCCCAGCGGCTGCCCGCGGAGGTCGTTCCGTCCTGAGCCGGGGCGCGCGGCGGCGGGGACGCACGACGACTGCTGGCGCAGCGCGCCGGGGGCGGACACTTCCCGCTGCATCGCGTGCGGTGACGTGCCGCTATGCGGCGCGGGTGTAGGCACCGAGCACCTTCAGCGCATCTTTCAGGGAGTCGGCGGGGAACGGGCCGACGGTGACTTCCTCCCCGTCCGTCGTGCAGGTGAACCAGATGCCCCCGGCGTCCGTGGTGAGGGTGAGAGCGTCGCCCTCGGGATCGGTGAGCTCGGCGACGTCGAACGGGCGCATGCGCCCGGGCGCCGCACCGAAACGGTGGGCGGTGAGGGGTTCCACGGGGGTCACAAACTTCTCCAACGACGAGCGGGGACGGAGCCCCGCAGACGGGCGTGCTGCCTGATGCCGTCAACGGACAGGCGGGCAGCAGTGCGGTGAAGTCAGTCTTGAGGAGGAATCGCGCCCGCGTGCTCCGTGCGCCGCCGAACCGCGCCTTTTCACCCCCGGCTCACCCCCGAGGGCCATCGGCCGCAGCGCACGTGCCGAGGGGAGGCCCGTGATCGCGCGGCCCGATCGGTCGGCCTCCTTCTCAGCGCCGGGCCGATCTGCGTAGCGTGGGAGCGGGCGCACCACCACGGACAACGCCCCAGCAGTCACCCCGACCGGCGCATTGCGGCCCCGGCTCGCCTCGGGATGAAGCCCTCGTGATCGGAGAATCGCTGATGAACATTCCTGACCCTCTTCCCACCTCTCGACACATCGCCCATTCCCCGGTCCGACTGGTCACGCTCCTCTATGGGATCGTCTTCCTCCTCGTCGGCGTCGCCGGCTTCGTTCCCGGGCTCACCACCGACTTCGGCGCCCTGAGCGCTGTGGGCCACCACTCCGAGGCCCTGCTGCTGGGGATCTTCCAGGTCTCGATCCTGCACAACGCCCTGCACCTGATGTTCGGCATGGCGGGCATCGCGGTCGCTCTGGCGAGCTGGCCGCCCGCCTCGCAGTGGTATCTGCGAGTGGGCGGCGCCCTCTACCTGGGACTGTGGATCTACGGGTTGATCATCGACAAGGATTCGGCGGCGAACTTCGTTCCGCTGAACATGGCCGATGACTGGCTGCACTTCGTGCTCGGCATCACCATGATCGCCCTGTCCTTCCTTCCCCGGTACTCGCGGCGAGTTGCTCCGGGAGCCCGCCGGAAGGTGTGAACTCGCCGTCTCTCCGTGCGCCGCACACGCGGCCGCAGCGTCACGCACGAAGACCCCCGGGGTCCCAGAGTCCCCGAGGGTCTTCGCGCGGTGCGCGCGGTGTCCGCGCTGAGCGCTACTGCGGACTGGTGTTGTCGATGCCGCCGAGCTCCCGCAGGAACTCGTGGCACTTCCGTGCGCGCTCGGCGTCCTGCGCCATGACCTCTTCGAAGAAGGCGGCGATCTCCGCCTTCTCGGCATTGCGTGCATCGCGCACGTACTGCCCGTAGTCATGACCTGCCTTGAGGGCGTGGTACTGCACGGAGATCAGATCGAAGGTGACGTCATCGAATCCGGTCTGTCCAGCGGGCATGGTGACCTCCTCGAGATCAGTGGAACCGTGATCAGTGGAACCGTGGCGGGTGGGGTTCGCAGCGCACCGCGCTCCTCAGGAGCGGGCGCTCGGCGACCCTCAGGAGCTGACCCTCAGGAGCTCTGGCCACCCTTGCGGCCGGCCTGGCTGGGGTCGGCGGAGTTCTCCTCGCCGAAGCTGCCGGAGCTGGCGTGGCCGCCTTCACGGCCGGCCTCGCTCGGATCGGCGGCGTTCTTCTCGCCGAAGCTGCCCGAGCTCTGCTCGCCGCCCTCACGGCCGACCTGGCTGGGGTCGGCGGCGTTCGTCTCGCCGAAGCTGCCGGTGCTGGCCTCGCCGCCCTTCTGGGCCTGCTTCTCGGTGTCGTTGCGGTTGCCGAACTGTCCGGGGTTGTTCTGATCAGCCATCGTGGAACTCCCTTGCTGTTCACCGATCGGTGCGATCGGCCGAGCGCCTTGCTCGTGATCTCGACCCTAGGCAGGCACCGCACGGCTTCTCAACAGTCGGAACCGACTGGTCCGTCATCGCGCCGGAGCCCGTTGCCGAAGCATCCGATCGGTCGGACTCCTTGGCATCAGCCCAGGTCCGGAGGTAGCGTCCCGGTCACCGTCCAGCGAAGGGCGGACATCCACGACGACGTGCGGAGGCGCTCATGACGCCGCACAAGATCTCCATCTTGGTCCGCGCCGACGTGGGCCGCGGTGCGATCGAACTTCTGGTCACGGGCTGCCTGACGGCCCCCACGGCCAGGATCCTCTCCGCCCAGATCGCCAGGGCGCGGGACCTTCAGCCGTACGAACCGATCCTGGTGGACCTGACAGGGGTCCAGCATCTCGAGCCCGCTGCGCTCGAGGAGCTGCGGGCCGCAGAAGCCGCCCTCACCGCAGACTCCGCGGTACCGCTGCGCTTTGCCCTCCCCGAGGTGGCCACGCCCTGCCCCCTCTCGAGCGTCGGCTGAGAGCGGTCCGCAGCGCGGCTCCCGGAGCGGTCCGTCCGTCCGGTCGGGCTCGGCGCATCGCAGGCTGCCCCGCGGGAACGCCCCGGTCAGCCCCGGGATGCTGGCCGTGGCAGCGACCCGTCGGTGCCGGTCCCCGGGCAGCTGCCCTGTCGCTCGCCCCCGGGGCACTGCCACAGTGGCACCCACACGCGGGCCCTGGCGGCACCGGCCGCTCCGTGGCGGCTCGCCGAGCGAGAGGCGGCCCCCATGCGCAATGTCGCAGACGGAATCATCGAGCGAGCCCAGGCCTGGGGAGTCCAGCGGATCTTCGGCTACGCCGGCGACGGCGTGGACCCGCTGCTGGGCGCGCTGCGGCGCCGGGAGGACCAGATCGAGCTGATCACCGCCCGGCACGAGGAAATGGCGGCGTTCATGGCCACCGGCCACGCGAAGTACACCGGCGAGGTCGGGGTGTGCCTGGCCACCCAGGGGCCTGGCGCGGTGCATCTGCTGACCGGGCTGTACGACGCGAAGCTCGACGGGAAGCCCGTGGTCGCGATCGTGGGTCACGTGGTCACCACCGCGCTGGGCAGCGGATACCAGCAGGAGGTCGAGCTGCCCACGCTGCTGAAGGACGTGTGCAGCAGCTACGTCGGCGAGCTGGTCTCCCCCGAGCAGCTGGACCAGGTGGTGGACGACGCCTTCCGCACCGCGCTCGCGACCTCGAGCCCGACCTGCATCATCGTCCCGCACGACATCCAGCAGGCGGAGCTGCCCGAGATGGAGCACGCCCACGGCATCGTGCCCAGCGCTCCGGTGACGGCCGCGCCCCGGGTGCTGCCCCGCGAGGAGGACCTGGACCGTGCCGCCGAGGTGCTGAGCGCCGGGGAGCGGGTCGCACTGCTCGTCGGACAGGGTGCCCAGCACGCCACCGCGGAGGTCCAGGAGATCGCCGAACGGCTCGGCGCCGGGGTCACCACCTCCCTGCTGGGCAAGCCGTTCGTGGACGAGTCGCTGCCGTACGTGTGCGGGACCATGGGCCACCTCGGCACCACCGCGTCCGCGGATCTCCTGGCCGGCTGCGACACGCTGCTGATCGTGGGCAGCAACGATCCGTGGACCGAGTTCTACCCCGCTCCCGGGCAGGCGCGGGCGGTGCAGATCGATCTCTCCGCCGCGCAGCTGGGCCGGAAGTACCCGATCGAGGTGGGGCTGGCTGGCGACGCGTCCGAGACTCTGCACGCCTTGCTGCAGCGGCTGGAGCCCGCGACGGACCGGCCCTGGCGCGGCGAGGTCGAGGAGATGGTGCGCACTTGGCGGCGGATCCGGGCGGAGCGCAGCGCCGAGGTGACTGAGCCGATGAACCCCCAGAGCGTCATCGCCGCCCTCTCGGAGCAGTTACCGGCAGAGGCTCAGGTCTCCGTCGACGTCGGCTCGGTCGTGTACTGGTACGCCCGCCACCTCGAGCTGCCGCCCGGGGTGCCCGCGCATCTGTCCAGCACCCTCGCCTCGATGGGCTCCGGGCTCCCCTACGGGCTGGCGGCGAAGTTCGCCGCCCCGGACCGGCCCGTGGTCGCCCTGTGCGGTGACGGCGCGATGCAGATGAACGGGAACTCCGAGCTCATCACCCTCGCCCACCACTGGCGCTCCTGGGACGATCCCCGCTTCGTGGTGCTGGTGCTGCACAACCGCGACCTGGCCGAGGTGTCCTGGGAGCAGCGCGAGATGGAGGGCGAGCCCCGGTTCCCCACCTCGCAGGAGGTGCCGTGGTTCCCCTACGCCGAGTACGCCCGCCTGCTGGGCCTCGAGGGGATCCGGATCGAGCGCGCCGAGCAGATCGGGGAGGCCTGGCAGCAGGCTCTGTCCGCAGAGCGTCCGATGCTGATCGAGGCCGTGGTCGACCCGAACACCCCGCTGCTGCCGCCGCGCGCCCCGCAGGAGAAGGTCGAGAAGATGTTCTCCGCCCTCGCCCAGGAAGACGCCGATGCGACTATCACGGCGCTGCGCCGGCAGCGGGAGCAGGAGGCGCATGACGACCGACGGTAGGAACGATCCCCCCGGCCCGGTCCCCGGGCTGCAGGCGGATCCCGGGGTTCCGGCCCGGCTCGCCGCGCGGATCGCCGAGGACCTGGCCGCGCAGCTCTCCCGCGCCACGGACCGGCCATGGCGGGTCGACGTCAGCGCCGGTGAGCTGCCGCTCGGACCCGACGGCAGGATCCCCCTGCTCACCTCCGCGCCGCGGCTGCTGGAGGAGCACGGCTGGGAATACGTCGTCTACCTCACCGACCTGCCGCGGTACCTGGAGGGCAGGCCGCTGCTCAGCGAGGTCAGCGCCGATGCCCACGCCGCCCTCATCTCGCTGCCCTCCCTCGGAGCCCTCCGAGTCGCAGGCCGCACCCGGGCCCTGGTGGTGGAGCTGATCGACGCAGCGTCGGCGGCCCGCAGCCCCGATGCCGCGGCGATCGAGAGCGCCCTCGGGGGTGCCGCGGTCCATCAGGAGCTCGCTGAGGAGGAGTCGCTGACCCTCACCGCGAGAGCGGACAGGCTCACCGCACCGCGGATGCTGGCCGGCATGCTGCGCAGCAACCGTCCCGGCCGCCTGCTGCCCGCCATGACCGGCTGCATCGCGGTGGCCGTCGCGAGCGGCGCCTGGACAACACCTCCACGCTGGTGACGGTCGGCGTGAGCGTGCTGCTGATGTACGTCATCCTCGTGGCCGTGATGCTCGTGCTCTCCCTGGCGGTGATCGATGAGAGCTTCCTGCGTTCCGAGGTGATGCACCCCGTCGGGTTCGGCGACTACCTGCGCCTGGCCTGGCTCAGCGCCTCTATGGGCACGCTGGCCGGTGCGCTCGGCTCGAACTTCGACAGCGCCGACGCGGTGCGCGAGGCCACCTACAGCCGGCGATACCACCAGCGCCGCGAGCTCTTCGAGACCTACCAGGAGGAACGTTCGGGGGCGTGACGCACCGCGAGAGGGAGCGGCATCGCCGTCCGACGACGATCAGCGCCACGGTGCCGCGGATCGCGGCGCACCTGAGGTATCCGATCTCCGACCTCATCGCCATCCTTCCGCTCAACCCCGGGGTGCCATCGTGGCCCGCCCGGTGGCGGCGCGCCTCCTTCCCATCCAACCGGTCTGTCTCCTTCTCACCGCAGCGGCCGGGTGCCTACCGTGTGATCCACGGCACCTCGGGAAGCCCCTCGCAGAGCCCCCTCGGACGACTCATTCGGAATGCTCCCGGAACGCCCAGCACACCTGCGCGGTGCGTGCTGACCGGCGCAGACAAGCAACCCATTCGATCGGAGGATCACCGATGAACGCGACGCACCCCGACCGCGCGACCCTCAGCAGGAGCCACCCGGAAGCACGCTCGCCCGTGCGGCTCGCCGCACTGCTGTACGGGATCGTCTTCCTCCTCGTCGGCGTCGCCGGGTTCATCCCCGGCGTGACCACCAACGTCGGCTCGATGCAGCTGGGCGGGCACCACTCCGAGGCGATGCTGCTGGGCATCTTCCAGGTGTCCGTGCTGCACAACATCGTCCACCTGCTCTACGGCATCGCCGGCCTCGCCCTCTCGAGGCGTGCGGGCTCGGCGCGTCTGTACCTGCTGATCGGCGGCATCGTCTACGCGGTGCTGTGGATCTACGGGCTGGTCATCGACAAGGACTCGATGGCGAACTTCGTGCCGCTGAACACCGCGGACGACTGGCTGCACTTCGGGCTGGTGCTGACCATGATCGGCCTGTCCTTCCTGCCGCGGCGCGCCGAGCCCACCGCGGAGGAGGCCGCCCACCGCGCCTGACCCCTATCCGGTGTTCCGCACACGCGGCCGCACCCTCCTTCGCTTCGTCGGCGACGCATCGCGCGGATCGCCCTCGGCGTGAACCGAGCAGTACTCCGCAGGAACGAAGGAACCAGACATGTTCTTCCACAAGCAGGAACTGCAGTTCAAGTCCACCCCCGACAAGCCCGACGCCGTCTATGCCCGCAAGCTCCAAGAGGTCCTCGGCGGGCAGTACGGCGAGATCACCGTTGCCATGCAGTACGGATTCCAGGCCTGGAACGTGCACATCCCGGGCAAGTACAAGGACCTCCTCTACGGGATCGGGGCCGAGGAGTTCGGGCACGTCGAGATGCTCGCGACGATGATCGCGCAGCTGCTCGAGAAGGCACCGATGGGCGTGACCGAGGACGCCGTGCAGTCCGATCCCACGATCGCGGCGATCGTCGGCGGCACCGACGTGCAGCACGCGATCGTCGCCGGCGCCGGCGCGCGCCCCGTGGACAGCAACGGCAACCCCTGGTCCGGCAGCTACATCACCGCGAGCGGGAACCTGCTGGCCGACTTCACCTCCAACGCGAACGCCGAGATGCAGGGCCGCCTCCAGGTCGCCCGGCTCTATCACATGACCGACGACAGCGGCGTGCGTGACCTGCTCTCCTTCCTGCTGGCGCGGGACACCATGCACCAGAACCAGTGGACCGCCGCCGTGCGGGAGCTGCAGGAGGAGGGCAGGGAGACGATGCCGGTGCCCAGCAACTTCCCCCTGAAGAAGGAGCACCGCGAGGTCTCCTACCAGTATCAGAACTTCTCCGACGGCCCTGCCGCGGCGGAGGGTTCCTGGGCCAGCGGCCCGTCCCCCGACGGTCACGGGGAGTTCACCTACCACGACGGACCGACGACCTCTGCCCCGATGCCGGCACCGACCCGTCCGGATCCCCGCCTGTACGGGACGACGGACAAGCCCAACCCGGTCGAGAAGGTCACCGGGACCGTCAAGGACGCACTCAACAAGCAGTGACCCGGGCCCAGGCCCAGCACGCCACCCACCCTCCGACCTGCACCACCCACCTCTCACCAGCCACCCCATCACTGAGGAGAACATCATGCTCACCATGCTCAAGGTCGTCGGGATCACGCCGAACCACATGTACGCCGCCGGATTCGCCTCCATCGGCCTCACGGTCGCCAAATGGGGGATGTCGAAGATGAAGCCCAGCGACTCCCGCGCGCAGGCGGACCGGTGGGGCCTGTTCGTCGGCGAATGGGCACCGACCTTCTTCGCCATCGGCATCGCCCTGAAGCTCGAGGAGCAGGGCAGCCTCCCCCGCCTCGGCAAGAAGGGCTGACGGACCCGCGACAGGGGTTCTCGCACGGCACGGTCTTCGCACGGCACGGTCTTCGCACGGCACCGTCTTCGCACAGCGCAGTCTGCGCACAGCGCAGTCTGCGCACAGGACGATCGTCGCGAGACCGTCGCTCGTCTCCCGCGCTCCACCCTCTCCCCCGAGGGTGGAGCGCGTCGTGCTGCAGCGGGCGAGCACCATGCGGCGTGCCGGAGAATAGGGGCATGGATGCTGAGGTGTTCCCCGCGCAGCCGCCGCCGCTCGGTCGGCGCGTTCTCCTGCGCCAGCGCTGGAGCCAGGTGTCCTTCCTCCACTGGCGCGTCGACCCGGCGCTGGTCGCCCGGCACATGCCGCCGGGCTGCACTCCGGACCTCATCGACGGCAGCGCATGGATCGGGCTGATCGCCTTCCAGATGTCCGACAGCGCCTTCCTCCGCGGTCCCCGCATCCCGTGGCTGGGGGACTTCCCGGAGGTGAACGTGCGCCTCTACTCGATCGACTCCCTCGGTCGGCGCGGAGTGGTGTTCCTCAGCCTCGAGGCCTCGCACCTGCTGCCGGTGCTGTTCGCCCGCGCCGTCTTCGGCCTGAAGTATCAGTGGGCCTCGATGTCGATCCACGGCCGCGGCCCCACCGACGGCACCACCGATCCCACCGCCGACGGACCCATCGACGGCACCGCCGACGGAAGCACCGATGGAAGCACTGACGGCGAACTGACGTATCGGACCCGCCGAATCGGGCACCCCGCCGCCCGCTCCCGGATCACCGTGCAGTCCCTGGAACCCTTCGCCCCGGAACCGGGTGGGGCCGAGGACCGCATCGCGACCGGGCTGACTGCGAGATGGGCATTCCACCAGGCGCACCTGGGCCGCACCCTGTACTGCCGCAACCATCATGAGTCCTGGTCACTGCACCGTGCGCGGTTGGTGAGCCTTGATGATCACCTGCTGCGCGCCGCAGGCTTCGGGGACCTGGCCGAGCGCCCTCCGGATTCCGTCCTCACTGCGAGCCCGGTGGACACGGTGTTCGCAGCGCCCTCGCGCCTGCCGCGAAGGCCGGCGCGCGGGCACGCGGACGGCCCCTCGACCTAGTCACGGACAGCGATCGTCCGGCACGGGGGCGTCCTGCACGGGGAACGTACCGCGCTGCGAGCGTCCTGGCACACGCCGCACGGCGGGGCCACCACGGGAGAGGGCCCGCCGGTCCGCTCGGTCCGATCGGTCCGGTGCCTTGCCGCCTGCGTCGGGCGTCCGTACGGTCGATTCTGGATCACGGACGCGTCACGAGGGCGAGGGGCGACAGCGATGTCAACGACGGACCACACCGACCATCGGATCTCCCACCCGTGGGGAGACCGCACCCCGTACGGATCGGGCGAGGAGTGGCCGGTCCGCGTCGACCAGCATCTCAGCGACGGCATTCTCGAGGCCCAGGTGGACCGCTGGGTCCAGACCGCCTCGATCCTCCACTCCAACGGTGACGCCCTCGACATCGCCGTGAAGGACGAGCGGATCGTGGGGGTCCGCGGACGCGCCGAGGACCGCGTCAATCACGGCCGCCTCGGGGTGAAGGACCTCTACGGCTGGCAGGCCAACAGCTCCCCCGACCGCCTCTCCCGCCCGCTGATCCGGGTGGACGGCGAGCTCGTCGAGACCGACTGGGACACGGCGATGGAGCGCGTCGTCGGCCGCACGAACGAACTCCTGGACGAGCAGGGACCGAGCGCGCTGGGCTTCTACACCACCGGTCAGCTGTTCGCCGAGGAGTACTACACCCTCGGTCTCATCGCCCACGGGGGCCTCGGCACCAACCACGTCGACGGCAACACCCGACTGTGCACGGCGACCGCGGCGGCGGCGCTGAAGGAATCCTTCGGCTGCGACGGCCAGCCCGGCAGCTACACCGACATCGACCACGCCGACGTGATCGCCCTGTACGGCCACAACATGGCCGAGACCCAATCGGTGCTGTGGATGCGCATCCTGGACCGGCTGGCCGGCCCGAACCCGCCGCAGCTGATCTGCGTGGATCCTCGGCCCACCGAGGTCGCCCGCCACGCCGCCGTGCACCTCGCCCCGCGGCCGGGCACGAACGTGGCCCTCATGAATGCCCTGCTGCACGAGCTCATCGTCCACGACCAGGTGGACCACGACTACCTCGCCGCCCACGCCGTCGGCTTCACGGAGCTCGCCGAGCGCGTCGAGCCCTATACCCCGGAGTTCGCGGCGGACATCTGCGACGTCCCCGCGGAGCAGATCCGGGAGGCCGCCCGGCTCCTCGGCGGCGCCCAGCGGCTGCTGTCCACCGTGCTGCAGGGCTTCTACCAGTCCCATCAGGCGACCGCCGCCGCGGTGCAGGTCAACAACGTGCACATCGTGCGCGGGATGCTGGGCCGGCCCGGCTGCGGGATCCTGCAGATGAACGGCCAGCCCACCGCGCAGAACACACGCGAGTGCGGCGGCGATGGGGACCTGCCGGGATTCCGCAACTGGTCCAACGACGCACACGTCGAAGACCTCGCGCGGGTGTGGAACATCGACCCGATGCAGATCCCGCACTACGCCCCGCCGACGCACACGATGCAGATGATGCGCTTCGCCGAGGAGGGGTCGATCCGCCTGCTCTGGGTCAGCGGCACGAACCCGGCCGTCTCCCTGCCGGAGCTGCACCGGATCCGCTCGATCCTCTCGCAAGAGCGCCTGTTCCTCGTGGTCCAAGACATCTTCCTCTCCGAGACCGCGCAGCTGGCCGATGTGGTCCTGCCGGCGGCGACCTGGGGAGAGAAGACCGGCACCTTCACCAACGTGGACCGCACCGTCCACCTCTCCGAGAAGGCTGTCGAGCCGCCCGGGGAGGCCCGCGCGGACCTCGAGATCTTCCTGGACTACGCCCGTCGCCTGGACCTGCGGGATAAGGACGGTGACCCGCTGGTGAAGTGGACCGACGCGGAGGGCGCCTTCGAGGGCTGGAAGGAGTGCTCGCGCGGTAGGCCCTGCGACTACTCCGGCCTGAGCTACGACACGCTCCGCGGCGGCTCCGGCATCCAATGGCCCTGCACCGAGGACGCTCCCGAGGGCACCGAGCGCATCTATGTCGACGGTGCTTTCTGGAGCGACCCCGAGTACTGCGAGAGCTACGGCCGTGATCTCGTCACCGGCGCACCTCTCGAGCCCTCCGAGTACAAGGCGCTGAACCCGGAGGGGAAGGCCGTGCTCAAGGCCGCTGAATACCTCCCCGCCCATGAGGTGCCCACCGCGGACTATCCCCTGCACGTCATCACCGGTCGCACGCTCTACCACTTCCACACCCGCACGAAGACGGGCCGCGCCCCGAGCTGCAGCGAGCCGCCCCCGAGGTGTGGGTCGAGCTCTCCGCCGCGGACGCCGAGGCCGCCGGGATCGCCGACGGCGATCTCGCTCGGGTGCGCACCCCGCGCGGCGGGGTGCAGGCGACGGCGCGCATCACCGGCATCCGCCCCGGCGTGGTGTTCCTCCCGTTCCACTACGGCTACTGGGATGGTCCGGGCGGCTTCGAACCGGCCGACGAGGAGGGCACGGGCACAGCCGCCAACGAGCTGACCATGACGGACTGGGACCCGGCGTCCAAGCAGCCGCTGTTCAAGACGGCCGCCGGGCGGATCGAGAGGCTGACGCGATGAAGTTCGACCTGGTGCTGAAGGAGCTGCACCGCTCCGAGCACGATCTGGGGACGCTGCTCATGCACGCCTCGGATCGCCACACGACCGACCACGAGATCCACCACACCGGCCGCGAGCTGGCGACCTGGTGTCGACGCCACCTGCGGGAGATCGCCGAGATCGGGACCGAGTTCGACCTCGACCTGGACCCGGAGCCGTCGCTGGACTCCGGCCCCCTCGAGGCGCTGCAGCAGGAGATCAGCCGACGGACCGGGCGTCGCAGTGCCCCGGCGCTGCTGCTGCTGACCGATCTGCGGGAGATCTACGTCAGCGCCGCCGGGGTGTCGGTGGACTGGGAGATGCTCGCCCAGGCCGCGCAGGGTGTGAAGCGCCACGACCTGCTCGCGGTCACGAAGCGCTGCCACCCGGACACGCTGCGCCAGATGACATGGGCGAACGCGATGCTCAAGGCCTCGAGCACGCAGATCCTGGTCTCCTGAGCATCCTCGCGTCCGAGGCGCTCCTCCCTCAGCCTCGGGTCCTCCGTCAGCTCCCTTCGCTCGCGAAGGATCCGCCCTGATCGACCATCTCCGCGGCGAGGTCGCGGAGCCTGATGTTGCGCTCCTGCGAGAGGCGGCGCAGGACCTCGAAGGACTGGTTGCGGGTCAGACCGTAACGGCTCATCAGCAGCCCCTGGGCGATGCCGATCGTGTTGCGGCTCTCCAGGGCCGCCCGCAGCCCGGAGGTCTCCTCCGCCGCGAAGAGCACCTCGGAGGCGATGCGCGCGTAGACGGCGCCGATGTCCACGGAATCGTCGTCGAACGCCGCGCGGTGCCGGCTGTACAGGTTCAGGCTTCCCAGCACCCGCTCGGGTGTCGCGAGCCGGATGCTGAGCACCGAGGCGATACCGGCCGCAGCCGCACGTGGCGACCATGCGGGCCACCGGGTCTCGGTGGCAAGATCGTCGGACTGACGCACTGCGCCGTCATCCAGCGTGTTCACACACGGCCCGTCGTCCGCCTCGTACTGCCACCGGTCGAGAGTCTCGGCAAGGGGCTCCGTCGCCGCCGGCGTCTCGACGTCGCCACCACGTGCCCTCACCGTGATCCCGGCCAGGGAGCACCCGGGCACATGCTCGACGGCCAGTCGCACCACTCGCGCCGGAGTGATCTTCTCGATGGAGTCGGACAGCAGCTCCTGCGCGATCCGCGCAATGCTGCTCGCCGGGGACTGGTCGGCGGAAGTCACCGTCATGTCCTCCTCGTCTCTCCCTGACCGTGCGGACCTCTGCGAGGTGGAGCACCGGCCACCGCGGCTCGTGCATCGGGACGTTCCTCTGCCCCGGGCGTTCCTCGCGGCTGCATCATAGCGAGCGGGTGAGGAGCCCGCCGTGCTCCTCCCAGGCTTGCGCAGAGCTCCTCGCGGACCCGCGCAGCGCGAGGCCGGGCCACCGCCGGGCAGGCAGGCAGAGGCCGCTTCCCGGGGTCGTGAGGTTCGTGCTCCAGCGGGGGGGAGGAGTACTGTGGGACTGCCATGGAGCCACGGAATTCCGCAGACGGGCCGAGCAGGGCCGATGACTCGGGCCGTCTGATGCGGGCCCGGATGATGACGCTGCTGACTCGGGCGCTGTCCTCTCCCGACTCCTCCCGTGGCGATGAGCCGCCTGAGCCGCTGCTGCTGAGGATGTGTCGCGCCTTCGTCGAAGCCACCGAAGGGACGGGTGGCACCCTGACCCTGGCCCCGAACGAACTCCACCGGGTGACGCTGTGCACCACCGATGACACGGCGGCGCGGCTGGAGAACCTGCAGGAGGTCATCGGGGAAGGGCCGGTCTCCGACGCCGCCGGCGCTGGGCACGTGGTCGCAGCGGAGCTGGGCTCCAGCCCAGGCACCAGCAGATGGCCGATGCTCTCCGCCACGGTCGCCGACGCTATCGGCGCTGTCGTCATGTACGCCTTCCCCCTCCACCCGGAACCCGGCAGCATCGGTGTGGCCAGCGTCTACCGTCGGCCCGACGGCACCGCATGGCGGCCCTCGCTCGAGGAGGCGTCGCTGCTGGCCGACATGATCGGTGCCGCGATCGTCTCCTCCGGCCTCGACGCGGACACGGGGCTGGACTGGCACGAGCCGGACCGGATCAGCCAGGCCACCGGTATGGTGATCGCACAGCTCGGGATCGGCCCCGATGATGCCGTCGCGCTCATGCGGGCCGCCGCCTTCAGCGACGGCCTGGATCTGGGGCAGATGGCGATCGAGATCCTCGAGTACCGCCGGGATTTCCGCACCGACCCGGAGCACAGAGGAGATCTGACATGAGTCGCAGAACAGCTGTCGAGGCACTGGCCGAGGCGACCGGCTCGGTCAACGGGCAGCGCGACGTGCACGACACCCTCGCGCAGCTGATGAACGATTGCCATGATCTCCTGCCCGCCGCCGGCGCAGGGGTGCTGGTGGCCTCGCGACCCGGAGTGCTGGATCTCCTGGCCGCCACCTCCCACCACACCGCCCAGCTCGAGCTGTTCCAGCTCCAGAGGGAGACGGGACCCTGCCCGGAGTGCATCGCCACCGGCACCGCGGTCACGGTGATCGGCGCCGCACAGATCCGAGCCCGCTGGGGGACCGTCGGGGACGCGATCGTGAGGGCTGGCTTCGACGCGGTCCATGCCTTTCCGATCCGGTGGAACGACACCACCCTCGGCGCGCTGAACGTCTTCGGCAGCTCTCCGGAGAGCGACCATCCCGACACGACGCTGGGGCAGGCATTCGCCAATCTGATCGGGATGCTGCTGGTGCGTCGACTGGACCTGGACAGCGATCAGATCTCCTCTCGCCTCCGCGACGTCCTGCAGGGGAGGTCTGTCATCGAGCAGGCCAAGGGACTCCTGGCCTACCAGCGGAGCATCCCTGCGGACGTCGCCTACGAGCAGCTGCAGCAGCTCGCCGCGGAGCGACGGCAGACCCTGTCCACCGTCGCCGCCGGCCTCATCCACGACGCGCAGATCAGATAGACCACACGTCCGATCGCCGCGCCTTCAGGACTCCTGAACGCGTCGCGACGAGAAGGAACGTGTTGCCACGAGGAGAGCGGAGTCGTAGACTTATCGCAGGTCCAGCCAGTGGCCGCTCGGAGCTCCACTGTGCGAAGGACCCGCTCCCATGGGACACACCCTGTCTGTCATCGTTCGTGCCGACGTCGACCAGAACGAGATCCGCATCGCCGTCGAGGGGTGCGTCACCGACCAGAGCCAGACCGCCCTGCATGCCATCCTGAGGCGAGCCCGCCAGCTCGACCCCCGTGCACCCGTCGTCCTGGACCTGCAGAACACCCGGCACTGCGACGAGTCCGCCGTCGCTCTCCTGCGGATGACGATCGACGACATCGATCCCTTCCATCGCCAAGTGCGGATCCTCTCCCCCGACCCGATGCCCGCGTGCCCGATGCTGGTCGGCGCCGATGCCGGGGAGGCGTCATGATGTCTGTCGCGGCTCCCACGAGCCCCTCGCAGCGGGTCGATGCCGCGCCGGAGCGCTCGCTCCTCCACCCCGCGCCCCACGGCAGCCGTCGCGAACGGATCCTCGACGGCGCCGCGGAGATGTTCAGCGAGTACGGGTACTACGGGGCGAGCATGCGCGACATCTCGCGCCGGGTCGGCGTCTCCCATTCCGGCATCTTCCATCACTTCGACTCGAAGGAGGCCCTGCTCGGCGGGGTGATCGACCGCCTGGAGGCCCATGCTCAGGAGGCTCTCGATCACAAGGACGGGTTCTGCACCGACCTGCAGGCATTGCAACAGGCTCTGGTCGAGAGCTGGGACCCCACCTCGCCCGAGATCCGATTGATGGCGACGCTGGATGCCGAGGCGGTCAGCGAGGGTCACCCGGGCAGATTCCGCATGGCCCGGCTCCGCCGGGTCCACGAGCACATCCTCACCCATTGCTTCGCGGCGCTCGCCGCACAGGGAGCGCTGAGGGAGGACATCGCTCCCGGCTTCGCCGCGCGGGCGATGCTCTCGTTGATCCTGCGTCATGCCGTGCGGGAGCGGACCGTGGGCACCTTGCAGGCCCACCACGAGGCAGATGCCTCCCAGCGGGACCTGTGCATGCTCGCTCGCACGTTCCTGGGCGACCCCGCCCCCCTCGGAGCGGACGTGCCCGACTGACACGACGCGGGGCAAGGGGGCTCAGCGCGCCGGCCCGTCGAGCATCGCGTCATAGCCGGAGCGGAAATCCGGGTGCACGAGCGCACCGAGGAGAGCGGCCATCCGTGACCCGTCCAGCACCGTGCCGTGGCCGGGGTCCGGCTCCTCGGCGGGCGGGACGGGCAGCGCGAGTCGGCCCGCGAGGTGGGTGACCACCTCCCCGAGACGCACCGGCGCACCGTCGACGGCGTGCAGGAGCGGAGGCGGATCCGGATGCACCAGCAGGGTGAGGAGCACTCGCGCGAGATCCTCTTCATGGATACGGTTCGTGCGTCGGCGGTGCGCGACGGGGCGTCCCTCGCGCACCGTGCGCAGCAGCCGATCCCGTCCCGGGCCGTAGATCCCGGCCGGTCGCACCACGATCGCGCCGAAGAGCTCCGCGGCGACCTGCTCTCCCCGCAGGAGGCTCCGGGCCCGGGCCGTGAGCGGCTGCGGGGAGTCCTCCTCGGTGAGCACAGGAGCGGGATCGGCCTGCTGCGCATATCCCTCGAACACCCGGGTGGAGGAGACGAACACCGTGCGCGCCGGCCGATGGGGCAGCGCGGCCGCCAGATGGCGCAGCGGTGTCTCGTACCCGTCGGCCCCCTCCGGCGGAGGCAGCGTGATCACCATCGCGTCGCACGCGGGCAGGGACTCCTCCAGAGGCGCGGACAGGTCCGCGGCGACAGGGCGGAAGCCGCGCGGCACGGCGTGGGGATCGCGGCGGAGCGCGAGCACCTCGCCACCGCCGTCGACGAGCGCTGCGCCGGCACGTCGGCCGAGACGTCCACAGCCCACCCAGAGCGTGCGAGCTGGGACGCGGGGCGGTACCGGTTCCGTCACTTCTCCTCCTCCTCGGTGTACACGCGCTGCCGCTCGCGCTGGCCGTGGGTGAGGCTGCGCATATCGGTGCCCTTGTCGAAGCTCGAGCCCAGCGCGCCGGCGACCACGCCCCTCGCCGCGCTCAGCCACGCGATGTCCAGATACCGCGCGCCGCTCGCGGAGACCGGCGCCGACGGCCGGTTCTGTGCATGATCCATGGACCACAGCCTCCCAGATCCTGTCGGCACCGACAGCACACCGCTGCGCAGGGTGCTCCCCGGTCCTAGAGTGAGCGGTGTCCCACGCCGCCCGCCGCGAGCGCTCCCGGCACCGTCAGCACCATGAGGAGCGAAGACATGACCACCCGCTTCCCGCCTGCCGCAACCGAGAGAGCCCCGTCCCCGTGGTCCGGACCGCTCGGTCGGGCCGGTGCTCGTTGCGCACAGGTCCTGCTGATCGCCGCGGTCGTCGTCGGCGCCGCCTGGCTCCTCCGCCGGGTCATGGTGGTGGTCGTCGCCGTCCTCGTGGCATGGATCCTCGCCACCGCGGTCGCCCCACTGGTGCGCTGGCTGCTGGCCAAGGGCTGGCCCCCGCTGGCCGCCACCGCCGTGTCCTTCCTGGGCATCGTGGTCGTGGCCGCCGCGGTGCTCGGCGGTGTGGTCCTCGCGTTCCGTGCCGAGTGGGACACCCTGGTGAGCTCGACCGCGAACAGCACGGAGGAGCTGCGGGCCTGGCTCCTGTCCGGTCCCCTGCCGATCGACGACTCCCTCCTGAGCTCGGTCACCCAGGGGGTCACGGAGCGCCTCTCCAGCGAGGCCCTCGCCAGCAGCACCCTCACCGGTGTCTCGGCCGCGACCGAGGTCCTCACCGGCCTGGTGCTGATCGCCGTGCTGCTGTTCTTCTTCCTCAAGGACGGGAACCGGATCGCGAACTTCGCCCTGCGCTGGTTCCGCGGCGAGACCCGGGCCAAGCTCGCCGAATCCATCGACCGCTCCTCCGCCGTCCTCGGCGGCTATGTGCGGGGCACCGCCACCGTCGCCCTCGTCGATGCGGTGCTGATCGGGGTCGGCTTGGCGGTGCTCGGCGTGCCGTTGGCGGTTCCCCTGGCGGTGATCGTCTTCATCGGCGCATTCATCCCCGTGCTCGGCGCCACCGTCGCCGGCGTCCTGGCCGCCGTCGTCACCCTGGTGCTCAACGGCCCGATCGACGCCGTCATCGTCATCGCGATCGTGGTCGGGGTCAATCAGGTCGAGAGCAATCTGCTCCAGCCCGTCGTCATGGGGCGCACGCTGCGGCTGCATCCACTGATCGTGCTCCTGGCCCTCGCTATCGGCACGATCGTCGGCGGGATCGTGGGTGCGATCCTGGCGGTCCCCTACACGGCGCTGGCCTGGACCCTGATCCGGATCTGGACAGACGGATACCAGGGCGGGGACGACCCCGTCCTCGGCAAGGACCCCTTGGATCCGCGCCCCCGCTCCACCGCCTCCCAGCTCGTGAAGTACCAGCTCATGCGGCTCTCTCGACAGCGACGGCCGAGCCCCGGCGACGTCGGACGGCCCGCACCCGAAGGTGACGCCGGCCCGGAGCCCCGCCCGCCTCAGGACCGCGCGGACGACGGGCCCAGCTGAGACCCCGGACGCCTACTCACGACTCCTCCTCACGACCCCGCCTCGCGTTCGGTGATCTGCTCCCGGGAGCGGGCGAGGCGGTTCAGGAATCGGCCGATCACCGCTCGCTCCTGCGGCGTCAGCTCCTCGGCGACCGGGGGTGGAAGATCTGCACAACTCCCGTCGGCCGACGCTGTCCCCAGATCCGAGGCGCAGCTCACCCTGCCGGGTCTAGGCTCGAGGTCACCCTGCCCTTCCGCTGCCCGGCATCGCCGCCGGTGGCCGCGAGGGCTGATACCAGCCGACAGGAGGGACAGCGATGTCCAAGGTCTCGGAGGACGCCGCCGCCCAGCTCACGGAGCTGCTGCGCGACGGCATGACCATCGCGGTGGGAGGCTTCGGCCTGTGCGGGATTCCCACCGATCTGATCACGATCGTGCGCGACAGCGGGGTCACGGGCCTCACCGTCGCCTCGAACAACCTGGGCGTGGACGGCAAAGGCCTGGGACTGCTGCTGGAGAACGGGCAGATCACCAAGGTGCTCGCGAGCTATGTCGGCGAGAACAAGCTGTTCATGCAGCAGTACATCGACGGGCAGCTCGACGTGGAGTTCGTCCCCCAGGGCACCCTCGCCGAGCGGATGCGCGCCGGCGGCTCCGGGATCCCCGCCTTCTACACCCCCACCGGCTACGGCACCCCGATCGCCGAGGGCAAGCCGACGGCCGAGTTCGACGGCCGCACCTATGTGCTCGAACGCGCGATCAACGCGGACCTCGCGCTGGTCCACGCGCACACCGCGGACCACTACGGCAACCTCCGCTACCGCCTCACCGCCCGCAACTTCAACCCGATGGCCGCGATGTGCGGGGAGGTCACCTTCGCCGAAGCCGAGCACATCATGGAGCCCGGCGGGATCGACCCCGACGACATCCACACCCCCGGCGTGTACGTGCATCACCTGATGCAGGCCACGGCCGAGAAGGACATCGAACAGCGCACCGTGCGCCCCCGCCCGGAGGCGCCCCGCACCGAGACGCAGGAGGTGGCCTGAGATGGCCTGGACCCGTGACGAGATGGCCGCCATCGCCGCCGCCGAGCTGCGCGACGGCGACTACGTGAACCTCGGCATCGGCATGCCGACCCTGGTCGCCAACAACCTGCCCCCGGGCGTGAACATCACCCTGCAGTCCGAGAACGGCGTGATGGGCATGGGCCCCTGGCCCTATGAGGGCGAGGAGGATCCCGACCTCATCAACGCCGGCAAGCAGACCATCACCCTGCTGGAGGGCGCGACGATCTTCGACTCCGCGACCAGCTTCGGCATGATCCGCGGCGGCAAGATGGGCACCGCGATCCTCGGCGCCATGCAGGTCACCGGCAGCGGCGACATCGCCAACTGGCAGATCCCCGGCAAGCTCGTCAAGGGCATGGGCGGCGCGATGGACCTGGTCGCCGGCGCGCGGCGGGTGGTCGTGATGATGCAGCACGCCGCCAAGGACGGCTCGGCGAAGATCGTCCACGAGTGCTCGCTGCCGCTGACCGGCGTGGGCGTGGTGAACCGCATCATCAGCGAGCTCGCCGTCTTCGACGTCACCGAGCACGGGCTCGTGCTCACCCAGCTCGCCCCCGAGGTGACCGAGGACGAGGTCCGCGCGCTCACCGAGCCCGACTTCACCGTCGCCCTCACCGCCTGAGCAGCCGGCCCGTCGGCGGCGCGCCGGCGGGTGCCCGGCCCGCCGGCGGCGCGCCCCGCGGTGCCCTGCCACTGCACCCTGCCACCACACCTCGCCGACGCACCCGTCGGCTCTCTCCCCCGCACTCCACCGGAAGGCACCCCCATGCGCTCCAGCGAAGATCCGATCGTCGTCCTCGGCTATGCCCGCACCCCCGTCGGCTCCTTCGGGAAGTCCCTCGCGGGCGTGCCCGCCCACGTCCTCGGCGCGACCGCCGCGAAGGCCGCCCTGCAGCGCGCCGGCGTCGCGGCCGACGAGGTCGACGAGTGGGTGATCGGCTGCGTCGGCGCGACCGGGCGGGACGCCTACATCTCCCGCCGGGTCGCGATCGAGGCGGGCGCCGCGGTCACCTCCAGTGCGATGACCGTGAACCGGCTGTGCGGCTCCGGCATGCAGGCCATCGCGCTCGGCGCCGCCGAGCTGATGATCGGCGAGAGCGACATCGTGGTCGCCGGCGGCACCGAGAACATGTCCGCCCAGCCGTTCCTGGACTACTCCGCGCGGAAGGGCTACTCCCTCGGCGACCGGGTGCTGATGGACGGCACCTCGGCGCTGATCACCGACCCCTTCGACGAGGTGCCCATGGGCGTGACCGCCGAGAACGTCGCCGCGCGCTACCACGTCACCCGCGCAGAGCAGGACGAGTACGCGCTCGAATCCCAGCGCCGCGCCCAGGCGGCGCTGGCGTCAGGAGCCGTCGCCGCCGAGATCACCCCGGTGACGATCAGCGGCCGACGGGGTGAGACGGTGGTGGACACCGACGAGCACCCCCGCGAGGTCACCCTCTCGGCACTCGCCGCGATGCGCACCGTGTTCCAGCGCGAGGGCGGCACCGTCACCGCCGGGAACGCCTCCGGCATCAACGACGCCGGCGCCGCGATGGTGCTCACCCGCGCCTCGGTGGCTGAGGAGCGCGGGCTGACCCCGCTCGCGGAGCTGGTGGACTTCACCAAGGTGGGCATCGACCCGAAGGTCATGGGCTACGCCCCGAAGCCCGCGATCGAGAAGATCCTGCAGCGCAACAGCCTGCAGAGCAGGGATCTGGGCTGGATCGAGCTCAACGAGGCCTTCGCCGCTCAGGCCGTGCCGATCGTGCGCGATCTGGACCTGGATCCGGCGCTGGTGAACCCCCTCGGCGGAGCGATCGCCTGGGGCCACCCGATCGGTGCGACCGGCGCGATCATCTCCGCCCGCACCATCGAGAACCTGCGCGTGAACGGCCGCGAGCTGGGCCTGGCGACCATGTGCATCGGCGGCGGCCAGGCCGTGGCGAGCCTGTGGCGCGCACTGGGAGCGGCGCCTGACCCCCGAGCGGGCGTCGCGCCCCGCGCCTGCGCCCGCGTCCGCTCCCGTTCCCGCTCCTGCGCCTGCGCCTGCTCCCAGAGCGGTAATGTCGCCTCACGACCGATGGTGAGGCGAGCATCGGTCGCGGGGCCACAAAATCTGGCCCAACCCCCTCGCGTCCCGTGCGGGACGCGGGCCGTGCTTCGGCGGACGGGCGGACGGGCGGACGGTGCTGCGGCGGTTCGATGCACTGCCTGGCGGGGAGCACGTACCGTCGTGCCTGAGAACCTCACCCATCGGACGAAGGAGTACCGCTGTGACCACCATCGACTTCGAGGGCGCCGCGCCCCAGATACCAGGCTCCGCCTGGGTCGCCCCGAACGCCACCCTGATCGGGAAGGTGACCCTCGGCGAGAACGCGAGCGTGTTCTACACCGCCGTGCTGCGCGGGGACATGGACTCGATCAGCATCGGCGAGGGCTCCAACATCCAGGACGGCTGCGTCGCCCACACCGACGAGGGCTTTCCCGTGGTGGTCGGCACCGGGGTCTCGGTGGGCCACCGCGCCGTGCTGCACGGATGCACCGTCGAGGACGACTCCCTGATCGGCATGGGTGCCGTGGTGCTCAACGGCGCTGTGGTCGGGGCGGGCAGCCTGGTCGCCGCGGGCGCCGTGGTCACCGAGGGAATGCAGATCCCGCCCGGCTCCCTGGCCGCGGGAGTGCCCGCGAAGGTGCGCAAGGAGCTCGACGAGGACGCCCTCGAGGCGCTGCGGCAGAACGCCCGCACCTACGTCGAGCTCGCATTGAAGCACCGCGCGGCGACCGCCGGCTGAACTGCGGACCGGCGAGCCGGGAGCCGGGGTCTCGACCTCTTCCCCGGGCTCCTACTCCCCCGTCGGGGGCGGGGCAGAATTCTCCGGCGGCACTTCGGGGTCTTCCGGCGGCAGTTCGGGATCGACGGGGAGCCAGAGCGGCGCGCCCCCTCCGAGAAACGGCGGATCCGGGGGCGGAGGCGGAGTCGGCGGACCGGTGAGGGTCCCCCGAGGAGCGGCGGATCCGGGACCTCGGGTGCGGCCGGCGTGCTGGACGGCTCACCCCCGATCTCCGACGGTGCCCCTTCGACAGCACCCGGGCCGTCACCTGGTTCCAGCACGAGATCCGGTGCGGGCGGGGTCTGCGCCGAGGGCGGGCCTCCACCGCCGGGCAGCTTCTCGTCGGTCATGGAGTCCTGACGCGCAACGGTGTCGTCCTGGCCGGGATGCGTCATGCCCCGAGCCTTTCTCGAAGGAGGATCTGCCGACGCGATCGAGGAACGCGGGAATCGTCGCGTCCGCGAACTCCACGCACAAGGGAATTCCGAGTACGTCGCGAGAGCGATCCCGGTCACTGGTTCCGGGCCGAGAATTCACGTGCGTCACCTCCTGCGTCAGCGGTGTGCGGGATGCGGCTCCGCAACGCCTCGGTATCGAGCCCCTCACGACGGCGGCCGCGAGGGAGACTCCGACGGCGCGGACCCGCGGCGAACTCCCGCGTATCCTGCCTCGATGGACCTCACCCCCGTTCTCATCGGCGCTCTGCCGAAGGTCGCCCTCCACGATCATCTCGACGGCGGCCTGCGCCCCGAGACCGTGCTCGAGCTGAGCAGGGAGCTGGGCCTCGAGGTGCCCGGCAGCGAGCCCGCTGCCCCGTCGGCCCAGGCGGTCGCCGACTGGTTCCAGGCCGCGGCCGATTCCGGCTCGCTGCCCGCCTATCTCTCCACGTTCGACCGCACCCTCGCGGTGATGCAGACGGCCCCGCAGCTGCGCCGCATCGCCCGCGAGTTCGTCGAGGACATGGTCGCCGATTCTGTGGTCTACGCCGAGACCCGCTGGGCACCGCATCAGCACACCAGCGCCGGGCTCACCCTCGACGAGGCCGTGCAGGCCGTCCAGGACGGGCTCGACGACGGGGTCGCCGCCGCCGCACACGACGGCCGGCGGATCGTCGTGGGCCAGCTGCTGTGCTACCTGCGCCACCTCGAGCCCACCGACGATCTGGTCGAGATCGCGGAGGCTCGTCGTGACTCCGGGGTATTGGGGCTGGACCTCGCCGGCCCCGAGGCCGGATTCCCCGCCTCCCGCTTCCGGGCCCAGTTCGAACGCGCCCGAGCGGCCGGGCTGCGGGTGACGATCCACACCGGCGAGGCCGACGCGCCCTCCTCGATCGCCGACGCGATGGACTGCGGCGCCGAGCGGATCGGCCACGGCGTGCGCCTGCTCGAGGACATCACCGGCGAGGAGCTCGGCCCGATCGCTGCGCGGGTGCACCGCGAGCAGATCTGTCTCGAGGTGTGCCCCAGCTCGAACCTGCAGACCGGCGCCGCAGAAGACCTCAGCTCCCACGCCGTCGGCCCTCTGCACGCGCGCGGATTCGCCCTCGCCCTCAGCAGCGACAACCGCCTGATGAGCCGCACCAGCACGTCGCGGGAGATGACCCTGGTCGCGCGGGCCTTCGGCTGGAGCCTCGAGGACCTCGAGCAGGTGGTCCTCACCGGGCTCGAGAACGGCTTCGCCCCGGCGGAGCAGCGGCACGCGCTGCGGGACGAGGTCGTGCTGCCGGCGTTCCGGGCCGCGGCGCTCAGCGGTGAGGTACCCGGTGGCGAGGCACTGAGCGAGTAGGCCGCTTTCGCAGGGCGAGGAGGCGTCGATCGAGGCGCGCGCACGACCATCACCGGGGCCGAGGCGCTGTATGCGGCCATGGGCCTTTTCGGCCACCGTCCGCTCGCGCTGGCATGGGAGTGCCTGGTGCTGCCCGGTGGCGCGAAGCAGGTGGGACGGGGTCAGGCCCCGGTAACGCCGTGGAGGATCTCGAGGTAGCGGCGGGCGAGCACGTCGTCGTCGGCGTGCTCGGCGACCCAGTCCCTGCCGCTCGCGCGGACTCCGGCACGCGAACGCTCCGCGGCCAGCTCCCGCCACAGGTTGGTGAGTGCGTCGTCGTCCTCCGGCGGGAGCACATCGCCGGCACCGGCCTCGCGGACCACGTCGGCCGCCTCACCATCCAGCAGCGCGGTGATATGCCGGCCGGTGGCGAGCATCTCGTAGAGCTTCGAGGGGACGGTCCAGGCGAACGGCGCCCAGTCCCGCAGGGACACGACCACGGTGTCGGCCCAGGCGTACTGCGCACCGACCTCTCGGTGCGGGATCCTGGGGATCACCTCGACCGGGGCGCCGAGTTCATAGGCCAGCGCGGCGAGCGTGGGCGCCTCGACCCCATGGCCCACCATCCGCACCCGCACGTCCACGCCCTGCTGGTGCAGCGCCGCGGCCGCACGGACCACCGTATCCAGGCCCTGGGAGCGGCCCATGTTCCCCAGATACAGGCAGCGCAGCTCCGGATGATCCCCGGGCAGATGATCATGCTGCGGCCGGACCGAGGAGAGGTCGGTGCCGTTGCGCACCACCCGCACCGTCTCCACGCCCCGCTCCTGCAGCACCTCCGCGAAGCGTCCGGTGGTGGTGACGACGGCGCGAGCTCCGCTCTGCCAGCCGGTCACCTGATGATGCACCTCGCCCTTGACCAGTGCCACCGCCCAGGACAGGGCGCGGCGCAGCGCGCTGCGATGCACGGTGTGCGCCACCTCCGGGCTGAGGGCGCCGACGGGGCCGACGTGGGTGACCAGATCCGGCCACGCATCCCGCATCTCGACCACCAGGGGCACACCCCACAGCGACGCGAGCGTGCGCCCCACCATCAGGGTGGGGATGGCCGGGGCGGTGGCGATGATGACGTCGGGGCGGGTGCCGGGGCGGGAATAGCGGTGCCGGAGCCGGCGCAGCGCATCCGCTGCCGCGATCAGGTGATCAGCGGTGCGGGAGGCGATGTCCGCGCGGTGCGGGAGGAAGGCGGTGCGCAGGATCGTCTCGCCGTGCCGACCGGTCTCGACACCGCCCACCCGATGCATCCTGCGCTGTGTGGGCGTGGGGCGCCCGCTCGGGTAGTGAGGCACAGGGGCGGCGACGGTGACGCTGTGACCCGCGGCGATGAACCGCTGCACGAGCGCCGACCAGCGGCGCTGCGGCGCCCCGAACTCCGGGGCGTAGTAGTGGGTGAGCAGCAGCAGTCTCATGCGTCCTCGGCCGCCTTGCGGGCACCTCGGGTGGCAGGAGCGTCGACGTCGGCGTCATCGGTGGCGAGCCCGAGGGCCTCCGCAGCCGCACGCAGCATCTGCGGGGTGGCATGACCCGTGTCGGGAGGCCGCAGCCCGGACGTGGCGGTGGCGGTGTCGATCCGCAACCGCACCACGTCCGCAGGCTGAGAGCCCGCGGCCTCGGCACCGTCGGCGGGGGTAGTGGGGCGGGCGACAGTGGGCCCGGACGGGTCGATGGGGTCTTTGCCGTCGGCCGGGTCAGCGCCGTCGGCCGGACGTTCGGCGGGCAGAGCGGCGATCGCGGCCGACGGGATCAGGACGCTGCGAGCGCTGAGCTGACGCGGCATCACGGTGATCGCGGCGAGCTCCCCACCGGAGTCCTGCTGGTAGATGTCGCGCACGCGGCCCACGGTCTTCCCGTCGCTGCCGAGCACGGTCATCCCCGCCAGTCCCTGCAGGCGCAGGCGCCGTTCGGCCTGGCTGGTGCGCTCTGGACCGTCGGCCGCGGCCCGCTCTTCGGGGCGGCCTCCCGGCACCAGCGCGGCGGCACCGTCCTGCGTCCGGGCGACGCCCTCACGCACGGCGGAGTCGGCCCCTGGCGCGGGAATCCGAGGGTCTGCCGGACCGGAGGCAGGGTCCTCCGATGTCGCGCCAGGCCTCATCGATTTCTTCCGCAGGAGATCACAACCTGGGAGTCTACCGACCGGTCCCTTCCCGCCGCGACGTCCCGGCGAGATTGTTACCGCTCAGCATCCTGCCGCAGCAGCGTCACCCCTCGCGGACCTGCCCTCAGGAGCGTGAACTTCTGCGCCGCTCAAGACCGGTGTGGGTGGCCACACCAGTCGTCTGCGGCGCAGAAGTTGGACAGGAGCGGGGCGAGAGGGCGGCAGGCGCCGGCGGGAGGGCGCAGGCGCGGGCAGGAGAGCGGTGCCGCTGGGCCGATGCGCCTGCGGGTCAGCCGACCACCCAGCGGCGGACGAACGCCTGCACGTCCTGGATCGGGTCCGCGTCGGCCCGGTTCTGCAGCTCGCGCACGGTGTGCTCCCGCACCGCGAGGCTCAGCAGCAGCGAGACGATCGTGCGCGCCAGCATCTTCGGATCCGCGCCGTCGACCAGATGGCCGTGCTCCGCCAGACCCGTCAGCGCCTGCTCCAGCACATGCTCATGCACCAGGCGCAGCCGGGCGATGCGGAAGCGGCCCGGATGATCCGGGTTCACGATCTCTGCCGACAGCGTGGCCAGCAGCGCCATCGAGTGCTGCCGAGGATCCCAGGGGCCGGACAGCGCCGCGATCAGCGACTGCGGAGAGGTCTGCAGTGCGTCGGCCGAATCCAGCAGGCCCTGCGCGCTCGCCTCGAGACGATCGATCACGGCCCCGAGCAGCACCTCCTTCGAGGAGAAGTGGTGCAGCATCCCCGGATGCGAGATGCCCACCCGTCGCGAGATGTCCCGCAGGCTCGCCCCGTGATAGCCGCGCTCGGCGAACAGGGCCGAGGCGCTGTCGAGGATCGCCTCACGGCGTGAGGACCCCGTCGCCGGTGCCTCGCGCGAGGGCTCGCCCGGAGCGTCGGCCGTCTCCTCGTTCAGAGGCGTCCGCGGCGGGAGCGTGCCCACCGGAGCGTCGATCACCGGAGCGTCGATCACCGCGCGCAGTTCCTCGCCGATGCCCAGCTCGGTGGCGGCGATCGTGTCGAGGGTGCGCAGGGCGCGGGCCAGCGGATCCATGCTGAGGTTCAGGGATCCGCCGCCCGCAGCTTCCTCACCTGCACGGTCGGAGAACATGGCGGAAAGTGGTGCCGGTCCGGTGCCCATTCCGGGAGGGCCATTGGTGGCAGCGAGGGTCATCGACGTCTCTCCTTGATCATGTCAGCGCGCAGCGATCAGCTCCGCGATCTGGATGGCGTTCAGGGCAGCGCCCTTACGGAGATTATCCGCCACCGCGAACAGTACGAGGCCCTTACCCTCGGGCACCGACTGATCCTGGCGGATACGGCCCACGAACGTGCCATCCTGACCGGCTGCCTCGAGCGGGTTCGGCAGCTCGACCACGTTCACACCAGGAGCCGCAGCGAGCAGCTCACGAGCGCGCTCCGCCGACAGCGGCCGGTCGAACTCGGCATGGATCGCCAGCGCATGACCGCTCATCACCGGCACCCGCACGCAGGTTCCCGCGACCGGCAGCTCCGGCAGCCCCAGGATCTTCCGGGACTCGTGGCGGAGCTTCTGCTCCTCGTCGGTCTCACCGGAGCCGTCGTCCACCAGGCTTCCGGCGAGCGCGACCACGTTGAACGCGATGGGCTTGGCGTAGATGCTCGGCTGCCCAAGATCCACGGCCGAGCCGTCGATCGCGAGCTTCTCGACATCATCGACGCCCTTGCGGACCTGACCAGCAAGTTCCTTGACACCCTCGACCCCGGAGCCGGAGACGGCCTGGTAGGTCGCGACCTTCAGCCGGGCCAGGCCCGCCTCGTCGTGGAGGACCTTCAGGCTGGGCATCGCGGCCATCGTGGTGCAGTTCGGGTTCGCGATGATCCCGCGCGGCGGGTTCACCAGCGCCTCGGGGTTCACCTCGGAGACCACCAGCGGCACCTCGTCATCACGGCGGTAGGCCGAGGAGTTGTCGACCACGGTGGCGCCGGCGGCCGCGTACCGGGGGGCGAGGGCCTTGGAGGTCGAGCCCCCCGCGGAGAAGATCGCGATGTCGAGCCGGTTGCCGTCGGAGGTGATGTCCGCGGTCTCGGCGTTCTCGATGGTCAGCTCATGGCCGGCGTACTGGACGGTTTTGCCGGCGCTGCGGGCCGACGCGAACACCCTGATCGCGGAGTGCTTGACCGCCCGGTCGGCGAGCAGGGTGAGCATCACACGGCCCACCTGCCCGGTGGCGCCGACCACACCGATGACGGGCCCGTCGGCCGCATAACCGGGGGTGAGGGTGAAGTCGGGAGTGCTGGTGCTGGTGTCGCTGCTGCTGGTGTTCATCGTCCGGTCCCTCCGTAGACCACGGCCTCGGTCTGCTCGGCGTCGAGGCCGAACGCCGTGTGGATCACGCGCACCGCGTCGCTCAGCCGAGCCTGCTCGGTGACGACGGAGATGCGGATCTCCGAGGTGGAGATCATGTCGATGTTGATGCCGGCCTCGCCGAGCGAGCGGAACAGCAGCGCCGAGACGCCCGGGTGCGAACGCATCCCGGCGCCGACGATGCTGACCTTGCCGATCTGGTCGTTGTAGCGGACCTCGGTGTAGCCGATCGCCTCGCGCGCCTCCTCGATGGCCTTCAGCGCCGCGGGGGCGTCGGCCTCCGGGAGCGTCAGCGAGATCGCGACCGTGTCATCCACGGTCGAGGAGTTCTGCACGATCATGTCGATGTTCGCGCCGGAGCTGGCGACCACGTCGAACAGCATCGCCGCGCGGCCGGGGAGGTCCGGCACCTCGACCACGGTGATCTTGCCTTCGCTGCTGTCGTGCGCGACGCCCGAGATGATCGGCGCCTCGAGGCCGGGGGCTGCGAAACCGTCTGCTGCGATGTCGTCCATGGGGAGCTCCTTGGTCGGGTCGGCGGCGTCGCGTCGAACGACATCCGCGGTACGGAGGGTGACGTCGGGGTCGAGGGGGATCTCGCGCTCGGGATCGTCGGCGACGATCGTCCCCACGCGGCCCGAGTACGAGGAGCGCACATGCAGCGGCACCCCGTAGCGGCGCGCGTACTCGACGCTGCGGGCCATCAGGATCTTCGAGCCGTTGGCCGCCATCTCCAGCATCTCCTCGCTGGAGATCAGCGGCACTCGGCGGGCCGACGGCGCGATGCGCGGATCTGCGGAGAACACACCGTCCACGTCCGAGTAGATCTCGCACACGTCAGCACCCAGCGCCGCGGCGAGCGCCACTGCGGTCACGTCCGAGCCGCCACGGCCCAGCGTGGTGATCTCCTTGGAATCGTGCGAGACGCCCTGGAAGCCGGCGACGATCGCGACCGCGCCGTCATCCACGGCGTCCTGGATCCGGCCCGGGGTGACGTCGCGGATCTGCGCCCTGCCGTGGTCGCCGTCGGTGATCAGGCCGGCCTGCGAGCCGGTGTAGGCACGGGCGGTGACGTCCACGTTGTTCAGCGCCATCGACAGCACTGCCATCGAGATCCGCTCCCCCGCTGTGATCAGCATGTCCATCTCACGCGGCGGTGGATTCGGGGTCACCTGCTCGGCAAGGTCGATCAGCTCATCGGTGGTGTCCCCCATCGCGGAGACCACGACGACCACCTTGTGGCCGGCCTTCGCATAGAGGGAGATGCGCTTCGCGACACGCTTGATCGAGTCGGCGTCAGCGACGGAGGATCCTCCGAATTTCTGGACGACCAGGCTCATGGGGCAGGTTCCTTCACGGTTGGCGGCAGTCGGGGTGGTGCAAGCGGGGTGGTGCGGGCGAGCCTGCCGTGGGGCGGGCCCGGGCGGGACCGCTGGTGGGCGGGCCGTGGGTGGGCCTGCCGTGGGGCGGGCCCTGGGTGGGACCGCTGTGGGGCGGACCGGTGGGCCTGCCGTGGTGCGGGCCTCAGGCTGGATCGGTGCCGCAGGAATGCCCTCGTACCGCCGTACCGATGGGCGCTGCTCTCGCTCGCCCCGCACGGCTCCGGACCCCTGCAACCGGGCACCAGCCGCCACCCAGTCTACGAAAATGCCTGGTCCTGGCCACAGTGACCTCGACATCCGAGACAGGCCCCCTGGTCAGCGCGATTCAGCGCCGTGACCAGCACAACATCCCGCCGGGCGTGGCGGGCGAGGAGCCAGCACCCCGGATGCGCTATCCCCTCCTGCACCCCTCCCGGACGGCCCTCACCTCACTCGGGTGCAGCCCGGGTGCGCCCGGGCTGCGCAGCAGGTGCGCCCCGGGTGCGCAGCAGCCACGTTCTGTCGCCAGGCGACTCATGTCAGCAGACGGATCGGTCCTCTGCCGCGCAAAAGATCGCCGCGCTGCGCCGTGGGCCGCGTGGGCGGCCCGAGGGCGTGCCCGTGGGCGGCACTGGGGCGCGCCTCTGGGTGAGCTCGAGGGCGTGGCTGGGGCACCCGCGGGCGCTGCACACGCGGGTGCCGTTGCGGCGGGCGTCGCGCGGTCGCCACTGTTCCTCCACAGTGCGGAGTCGTCCCCACTGCGGGTCGCCCCGCAGCGCCGGCACCGGCCGAGCACTACTGTCGGGCGCCATGCGAGCCACACCGCTCCCGCCAGGAGCCCTTCTACCCCGCGCCGAGTGGCGTTCCCTCGGAGTGTCCTCGAAGCGGCTCGCGGGCCCCGCACTGACCACGATCTTCCACGGCTACTCGACGCCCACGGCCGCTCCGGCCACGGTGAACACGATGTGTCGCGTGCTCCAGCAGAGCGTGGTGCCAGGTGCGGTGATCAGCCATACGACCGCCGCGTCGCTGATGGGAATCGCCCTTCCGTGCTGGATAGATGGCGCGATCGGAGCTCTGACCAGCGCCGCGTACCTGGATGGCGGCGTCTTCACCGTGCCGAGCACTCTGCCCCTCGTCCCGCACCTCGCGGGAGAACTCGCGGGAGGACAGGTTCACGACACACCGTCGGCCTGGACCGAGCGCTTCGAGTCCGGCCTCCCGCTCCAGGGCCCCGGCCCTTCCTTCGGTCCACCAAGGGCGTCCAGGCCCTTGAAGGCACCGCCGGTGCTGCATCTCCGGGTGGACTCGGGAAACCAGAGATCCGCCGGCCTGTACGTGACCGTGCACCGGACGTCTCCCCGCCCTGCGTTCGCCTGCGGCGGTCTCGAGCTGTCCCACCCCTACATCGTGCTCCTCGAGCTCGCCCGCCTGCTCGAGCACGATGACCTCGTGATCGCGATCGATTCCCTGGTCTCCCGGGAGCCGCACGTGCGGGGTGCGACTCTCGACGGGATCATCGCCGCGGCCGAGACCTACGGTTCGCTGTGGGGAATCGCCGCTCTTCGGAAGGCGCTGCGCGTTGCGCGCCCGGGCACCGACTCTCCCGGCGAGACGCGAACTCGGCTCCTGCTCATGCGCGCCGGCTTCCCCGAACCGGTCATCAATCACCCGGTGCGCGACTCGGACTCGTCCACGATGCGGTACCTCGACCTCGCCTACCCGGAACTGAAGATCGCGGTCGAGTACGACGGCGACTATCACCGGCTCAGCAAAGATCAGTGGCGCGAAGACGAGGCCCGCAAGGACTCGCTCGCTTCCGAGGGATGGACCATTCGCACGCTCACCGGCCGGGATATCAAGGCGCCGTCGCGACTGCTCTCCGCCCTGCATCGCTCGTTCAGCCAAGCGGGGGCGCCAGCGCCTCCCGAGAGCAACTGGGCGGGGCGGGCCGGAGCACGGCTCGGCCGTTCACTCGCCCCGCCGAGCCGCCGCTGACCCCGCCCCCACCTCACGAAGTTCTGCGCCGCGGGCGACCGATGCGGGTCCCGGCATGAGTCGGGGGAGGCGCAGAAGGTGACCCTCAGCCTCAGCCGGCGACGAGCTCCGTGAGGAGAGCGCGGGCGCCGCGGCTGCGGAGCATCTCGAGAGCGTGGAGGTAGGGCGTGGTGAAGGCGTCGTGCTGGACCAGGTCGCCGAACAGCTCCTCGTCGCGGAGGAAGGCGAGCGGGTCCACGGCGTGCCGGGCGGCGGCGGCCATCACGCGGTCGTGGAGGCGATCCACCACGGGCCACTGCTCACCGTTCTCGCCGGTGCCCTCGGCGTAGCGCGCCCAGGAGGCGACGATCGCGGCGGAGGCGGAGACGTCCCTGCCGGCGGCGAGGTTCTCCTGGATGACGGGGACCAGCCAGGTGGGGATGCGGTCCGAGGACTCGGCGGCCAGACGGGCCAGGGTGTCCTTGACCTCGCGGTTCGCGAAGCGGGCCATCAGCTCGTCCTTGTAGGCGTCCAGGTCGATGCCGGGCACCTCGGGCACCGCGGGCGTACCTTCGTGGTCCATGTACAGCACCCTCGTGAACGGAGCGAGGTGCTCATCGACCGCGGCTTCATCGGCATAGGTCAGTCCGAGCAGCAGACCGAAGTAGGCGATGGCCTGGTGGGAGCAGTTCAGCAGGCGCAGCTTCATCAGCTCGTAGGGCTCGACATCCTCGACCATCTGCACCCCGGCCTCCTCATAGGCGGGGCGGCCGGCAGGGAAGTGGTCCTCGAGCACCCACTGCACGAAGTCCTCGCTGACCACGGGCCAGGCGTCCTCGATGCCGTAGTCCGAGGCGATCCTCGAGATGTCCTCGGGCGCGGTGACGGGGGTGATGCGGTCGACCATGCAGTTGGGGAAGGCCACCTCGGACTCGAGCCAGTCGGCGATCGGGGCGTCACCATGCAGTCCGTTCTCGTCGCGGCGGCGGGCGTAGGCGAGGATCATCTGCTTCGCCAGGTCACCATTGCCGCGCACGTTGTCGCAGGACATCACGGTGAACGGCGGCACCCCAGCCTCGCGACGGCGGCGCAGGGCCTCGACCACGTAGCCGAACATGGTGCGCGGGTGCCCGGCGCGGTGTGCGGTGTTCGCACCGGCGCCGTCCTCGCCCGCGCTCCCGGCGGCCGCGGCCCCTGCGCTGTCGAAGCGGGTGGAGAGGTCCGCGGCGACCGCCTCGGTCCCGTACTGGAACTCTCCCGTGGAGGGGTTGTAGTTGTACCCGCCCTCGGTGACGGTCAGCGAGACGATCCGCACCGCCGGGTCGGCCATCTGGGCGAGCACGGCCTCGGGGTCGTCGGGGGCGAAGAGGTACTTCGCGATGGAGCCGACGATGCGGGGATCGCGGGTCCCGTCGGGGGCCTTGGTCACCAGCGTGTACAGGCCGTCCTGCGAGGTGAGGGCATCGCGCATGCGGGAATCACCTGGCAGCAGGCCCACGCCGCAGATCGCCCAGTCACGGTCGCGGCCGGCGTTCATCAGCCGGTCGAGGTACATCGCCTGGTGCGCGCGGTGGAAGCCGCCGACGCCGAAGTGGACGATGCCGATCCTGCGCTCATCCGGTGAGTACCCGGGCACCGCGACGTCGCCGCGAGTACCGATCTCGGACAGGGTGGAGGCGTTCAGCGCGGTCATGGCTCATCCTTCTTCGGCGAGTGATGTGGGGGCCGACGATACCGATCGTGGTGTGGATGATGCGCTCGTTCTTCCTCGAGGTGCCCGGTGAGGTGCTCGAGGCCGCCTCGATCGACGGGGCCTCGCTGCTGCGCACCGTGGGCACGGTGCTGCTGCCGATGGTCGCGTCGGGCATCGCCGCCATGACGCTGATCTGCGTGATCTTCGCGTGGAACGAGTTCTTCTTCCCCGGCGCACACACCCGGCCGCTTTTGCGCCGCTGAGGACCGATGCTGATGCCCGCATCGGTCCTCAGCGGCGCAAAAGTGCGCTTGGCCCGCGGCGGCGGCAGCGGGGGCCGCCCCGTCAGTCGCCGGGCACCTCGCGCTCGATCTCGGCCAGCCAGGCCTTCGCCGCCGCGTCGGACGGCATCCGCCAGTCGCCGCGCGGCGAGAGCGAGCCGCCGGCGAGCACCTTCGGGGCGTTGGGCAGGGCGGAGCGCTTGAACTGGTTGGCGAAGAACCGCCGGGTGAACACCGTCAGCCAGTGCTTGATCTCGCCGCGGGTGAAGGAGCGCTTGTCCGCCTCGATGTACCCGGCCGGCCACTCTCCGGCGTCGACGTCCCCCCACGCCTGATGGGCGAGGTAGGCCGTCTTCGCGGGACCGTAGCCGCGACGCAGCAGGTGGTAGAGGAAGAAGTCGTGCAGCGCGTAGGGGCCGATGGACCCCTCGGTGGTCTGCGCCTCCTCGCCCTCGCGGGTGGGGATCAGCTCCGGGGTGATCTCGGTGTCGAGCACCGCCTGCATGACGTCGGTCGCCTCCTCGCCGAAGATGCCCTCGGCGATCACCCAGCGGATCAGGTGCTGGATCAGGGTCTTGGGCACACCGGCGTTCACGCCGTAGTGGGACATGTGGTCGCCCACCCCGTAGGTGCACCAGCCCAGCGCCAGCTCGGAGAGGTCGCCGGTGCCCACCACGATGCCGCCCTGGTGGTTGGCGAGGCGGAACAGGTAGTCGTAGCGGAGCCCGGCCTGGACGTTCTCGAAGGTGACGTCGTAGACCTCCTCGCCGCTGCCATAGGGATGGCCCATGTCCTTGAGCATCTGGGTGGCGGCGGGGCGGATGTCGATCGTCTCGAAGCTCGCGCCGACCGCGCGGGAGAGCAGCTCGGCATTGGAGCGGGTGTTCTCGCTGGTCGCGAAGCCGGGCATCGTGTAGGTGAGGATCTCGGAGCGCTCGCGGCCCAGCAGATCCATCGCCCGCGCACACACCAGCAGCGCATGGGTGGAGTCCAGGCCGCCGGAGACGCCGAGCACCGGCTTCGTACCGCCGGGCTTGTCCCCACCGATCGCGCTCAGCCGACGCACCAGCCCCGCGACCTGGATCGAGAACGCCTCATAGCAGTCCTGCGCCAGGCGGGCCGGGTCGTCGGGCACGAAGGGGAAGCGGTCCAGCTTGCGGCGCAGCGGCCCGGTCGCGGGGCGGCCGACGAAAGCGGAGCCCTCCTCGTGATCCCAGGCATCGAAGGAGATCCCCTCGGTCGAGCGGGGCGAGCGGGACGCGAGCATCCCGTCCTCACGGGGAGCGCCGGGCGCGTCGGCCCCGTCGGTCCCGCCGGCTCCACTGGCGTCACCGGCCTCGTCGGTCCCGCCCGCTCCACTGGCGTCACCGGCCCCGCTGGCTCCGCTCCCGTCGGCCCCGGCGGCCGTCGCCGTCCCGAACAGGAGCCGCTCGCTCCCGCCGGCGTATTCCTTCAGCCGCTCGGCGTGGGTGCGGCGGTTGTCGTCGAAGGTGTTCATCCGGCGACGTTCGGCGACGATCCGGTCCAGGTCGATGTCGGCGATCGTGGCGCGCGGGCCCTGCGGGAAGCGCTCGGTCTCCCCGAGCAGGTCACCGCATTCGAAGATGAAGGTCTGTCCGTCCCAGGCGAGATCGGTGGTGGACTCCCCCTCGCCGGCGGCAGCGTAGACGTACGCGGCCTGGGAGCGGGCGGAGGCGGAGCGTGCCAGCAGCTTGCGCTCGTCGGCCCGACCGATGGTGATCGGGGAGCCGGAGAGGTTCGCGATCACGGTGGCGCCGGCGAGCGCGGCCTCGGCCGACGGCGGGATCGGCACCCACATGTCCTCACAGATCTCGACGAACAGCGACAGGCCGGGCAGATCCGGCACCGTGATCAGCTGGTGCGGAGTGAGGGTGTGCTCGACGCCGCCGATGCGCACGCTCTCCCAGCAGGCGTCGTCCCCCGAGGAGTACCAGCGGCGCTCGTAGAACTCGCGATAGGTGGGCAGGTGCTGCTTGGCGTGGATGCCGACGATCCGGCCCCGATGGATCGTGATCGCGCAGTTCAGCAGGCGGTTCCGGGACGGGACCCGCAGCGGTGCGCCCAGCACGATGATCGGCATCAGCTCACGGCTGGCCTCGACCACGGTGGTGATCGCCTGCTCGGCGGCGTACAGCAGCGGCTCCTGGAGCACCAGGTCCTCGAGCGAATAACCGGTCAGCGACAGCTCGGGGAAGACCGCGAGCCCCACCTGCTGCGCGTGCAGGTCCCGCAGCACCTCGAGATGGCGCTCGGCGTTGGTGGCCGGGTCGGCGAGCGCGACCGGGAGGGTCACGGCGGCGGTGCGCAGGAAGCCGTGGTCGAAGACCGAGGCGTGAGGATCCGAGGGGTCCTCATGGGTGATGGTGGGCAGCGCGCGCTCCAGCTGATGGTCGCGGTCAGGCGCCGCCGGCACATGCCCGCCCGGCACCGGGGCAGAGGTCGCGGCGTCGTGCTGGTGCGCCGGGGCGGGGCTCGACGGCTGGTTCTGACCCGGGGGCAACGACCGGTCCTGACCGGTGGGCTGCGGGGCTGTGGGATGCGACGCGGAGCTCATGGTGCCGAGCGTAGTGGAGCACCGCGCCGCCGTGCCGCTCTGCGTCCGTTCGGTCGGCCCCGCCCTGCACCGCTGCCGCCGGTGCCGCCGCTGCCGCCGGTGCCGGCCCGTCGGCCCGTCGGTCTGTGGGCCGGCCACCCGGCGGCGCATCGGCCCATCGGCCCATCGGCCCATCGGCCCATCGACCAGACCCCATCCCTGGGCACAGGGCACGGGACATGCCGCTCACCTGCTATACGTTGTGCGATGGACTCGAGCACGACACGGCACACGTCAGGGGCGGCATGAACTCTCGCAGGCCCCTGCTGGGCTGGCTGCTCATCGCCCCGAGCCTGATCGGCGTGAGCGCGTTCCTGATCCTGCCGGTGGTGCTCGCCTTCATCGTCTCCCTGTTCCGCTGGGACCTGCTGGGCACCCGCCGCTTCATCGGGCTGGAGAACTACCAGGCCCTGTTCACCGACGGCGCGCTGTTCAACTCGCTGCTGGTCACCGGGATCTTCACCCTGATCTCTGTGCCGGTCTCGCTGGCGCTGGGCCTGATCCTCGCCACCCAGCTGGTGCGCGCCCTGCCGGGCTCGGCGATCGTGCGGGTGATCGTGGTGATCCCCTGGGTGTGCGCGCCGCTCGCGCTCGGCGTGGTCTGGAAGTGGATCTTCCAGCCGTCGGTCGGCGCGCTGAACCAGATCCTCGGTGTGCGCATCGAATGGCTGACCGATCCGTCGCTCGCCCTGCCCGCGGTGGCGTTCGTGGCCATCTGGCAGAACGTCGGCTACATCTCGCTGTTCTTCCAGGCCGGGCTCACCCGCATCCCGGACTCGATCTACGAGGCCGCCCGCATCGACGGCGCCGGGCCCGCCCAGCAGCTGTGGTTCATGACGGTCCCGCTGCTGCGGCCCACCACCTTCTTCCTCGCCGTCACCCAGGTGGTGGCGAGCTTCCAGGTGTTCGACATGGTCTTCGCCCTCACCGGCGGCGGCCCCCAGCACCGCACCGAGGTCATCGCCTCGCTCATCTACAACGAGGCCTTCGTCTCCAGCCGCCTGGGCCGCGCGAGCGCCGTCGCGGTGATCCTGTTCCTCCTCCTGGTGGTGATCACGGTGGCCCAGCAGCGCTGGTTCTCCCGCCGCATCACCTACGACATGAGCTGAGAGGAGCCGACGAGATGACCGCACCGCACAGCACCCCCGGTACCTCCGATGCACGCCGCGCGAACGCCGGCAGATCGGCCGACGTGTCGCGAGCCGGCACCACCGCGGCCGACGGCCGCAGCCCGGCCCGTCGATCGCGCCGCCTCACCGGCTCGCTGCTCGCCCGGCGCCTGCTCGGACACGGCGTCACCTACCTGGTGCTCGCGGTCGCCGCGGTGCTGACCCTGGGCCCGTTCCTGTTCTCCGTGCTCACCGCGTTCACCTCCACCCGGCAGTTCGCCCAGGAAGGACCGCTGTCCATCCCGGCGCCGCCGGTGCTGGAGAACTTCATCGGGCTGTTCACTGGGACCGACGGCTTCGTCACCCCGGTGGTCGTCACCGTGCAGATGGTCGCGGTGATCCTGGTGGGCCAGATGGTGTTCTCGGTGCTGGCCGCCTATGCCTTCGCCCAGCTCCGCTTTCCCGGTCGCGACCTGCTGTTCTGGGTGTACATCGCGACGCTGATGGTGCCGCAGGTGGTCGTGGTGGTGCCGCTGTACCTGATGATGAGCGAGGTGGGCCTGCGCAACACCTTCTGGGCCCTGATCCTTCCCTTCGTGCTCGGCTCCCCCTATGCGATCTTCCTGCTGCGGGAGAACTTCCGCGGCGTGCCCAGCGAGCTGATGGACGCGATGCGGATCGACGGCGCAGGCACCCTGCGCCTGCTGTGGCACCTGGTGGTGCCGCTGAACCGGCCGATCATCGTCACCCTGGTGCTGATCACCGTGGTCACCCACTGGAACAACTTCATGTGGCCGATGGTGATCACCTCGGGCCCCGAGTGGCGGGTGATCACCGTGGCGACCTCGGCGCTGCAATCGCAGTACAACAACAACTGGACCCTGGTCATGGCCGGGACCACGCTCGCGATGCTGCCGCTGGTGATCCTGATGGTGGTGTTCCAGAAGCAGATCACCCGCTCGGTCGGCGACGCGACGCTGCGCTGACGCCTGCGGTCCAGCGCCGACGTCATCCGAGGACAGAGGTCGCCCCATCACCAGCACCGATGATCGACAATGGGAGCAACCGTGCTCCCGGAAGGACATCACATGCTGAACCGTCGTACCCTCCTCTCCTCCTTCGCCGCCGCAGGCCTGCTCACCACCGCGGCGGCCTGCTCCCCATCGAGCGATGGCGGCGGCGACGGGGGCGGCGCGAGCGATGCGGGCGGCACCACCGGTGGGGACAAGGGCACGCTGACCTTCCGTCTGTGGGATGAGAACGCCGTGGCCGCGTACGAGGAGTCATTCCAGGCGTTCACCGCCGAGAGCGGCTGGAACGTGACCATCGACGTGGTGCCGTGGGCCGATTACTGGACCCGCCTGCCGCTGGATGTGGCCAGCGGTGACGCGGCGGATGTGTACTGGATGAACTCCGCGAACTACATCCAGTTCAAGGATTCGGACGCGCTGCTGGACATCAACGAGGTGATCCCCGACGGCGCCGCCCAGTGGGAGAAGTCCGTGGTGGACCTCTACACCCGCGACGGCGGGCTGTGGGGCGTGCCGCAGATCTGGGACTCGATCGCCCTGTTCTACAACAAGGCCCTGGTCGAGGAGGCGGGCGTGGACCCGTCGGCCCTCGCCTTCGACCCCACCGCGGAGACGGACTCGCTGCGCGACGCCGGAAAGGCGCTGACCCTGGACGGCGCCGGCAGACATCCGGGCGAGGACGGCTTCGACGTCGACGCCCGCGAGCAGTTCGGCTTCAACTCGCAGGCCGACCGCCAGGCGATCATCGGCCCGATGCTCGCCGCGAACGGCGCGACCTGGCAGGAGGACGACCAGTACACCTTCGCCTCCCCCGAGGGCATCGAGGCGTTCCAGTACATGGCCGACCTCATCAACGTGGAGAACGTGGCCCCCAGCGCCGCCGACACCAACGAGAACGGCGACTTCACCCGCGATCTGTTCACCCAGGGCAAGCTCGGCCTGTTCCAGTCCGGCCCCTACAACCTGCTGGCGATCTCCGAGGGTGTGGCCGACTCCTTCGAGTGGGCGCTCGCCGCGCCAGTGGCCGGCCCTGCGGGCGCGAAGTCCCTGGTCCACGGCGTGGTCGCGGTGGGCAACGCGCAGGCCGACGAGGAGCAGCAGGCCGGCATCACCGAGCTGCTGACCTGGCTGGGCAGCAAGGACGGCCAGCTGCCGCTCGCCGAGAAGGGCGTCTCCTTCCCCGGCCACGTGGAGGCGCAGGACGCCTTCATCGCGTTCTGGGACGAGAAGGGCGTGGACGTCAGCGTCTTCGTCGACGCCGCAAAGGACGCTGCCGAGGCCGACACCGGCGCCCGGGCGAACGCCGGCCTCACCGCCGCGATCCCGGTCTTCCAGGAGGTCTTCATCGGCCGCCTCACCGCCGAGGAGGGTATCCCGCAGGCCCAGGAGGAGGGCAACGCCGCCATGGCGGAGTGAGCCCACCGGCCCTTCGGTGCACCGGCCCGGCTGAGCGGATGTCGAGAACTGGCGCTGGGGAGCACGCTGCGGACATATGACCAGAGCGTGCTCTATGGCGCCAGTTCTCGTTGCTCAGCCCGGGAAGACCCTCCACCACTCCCCCACGATTCGTGCCCGAAATGTGCCCGCGAAGGCCGGCCCGTGAAGGGTTCCGGCGTGCCAGTCTGTGCACATGACGCACAGCACACCCGCGGCCGGGGGCACGGGCCGGGGCTCGCAGGGGGAACCGGGACCGCCGCCCACGCCTGCCGCCTACGACCAGTGGCCGACCCAGTCCGGCGGTCCGACCCAGAGCATTCCCCCGCGGAGCCTTCCCCCGCACGGCGACCCGCCGCAGAGCGGTCCGACCCACCCAGGGTCGGCCGGCGCTGGCCCCGGGATCGTCGCCGAGCATGTGAGCCGCTCCTTCGGCAGCGTGCAGGCGGTGCATGACCTGAGCTTCACCGCACCGCGCGGGGCAGTGACGGCGCTGGTGGGTCCGAACGGCTGCGGCAAGTCGACGCTGATGCTGATGCTCGCCTCGCTGCTGGCACCGCAGTCCGGCCGGGTGCTGATCGACGGCGTGGATCCGTCGGCCGATTCCCCGGCGGTGCGGGCGAGCGTGGGCTGGATGCCGGACCAGTTCGGGGCGTGGGACTCGCTGCGGGTGGCGGAGGTGCTCGAGGTGATGGGCCGGGCCTACTTCCTGCCCGGGGCGGAGCTGCGGCAGCGGGTCGACGAGCTGCTGCAGCTGCTGGACCTCGCCTCCCTCGCCCAGCAGCCCGCGCATGTGCTCTCCCGGGGGCAGAAGCAGCGGCTGGGCCTGGCCCGTGCGCTCATCCATGGCCCCTCGGTGCTGATCCTCGACGAGCCCGCCTCCGGCCTCGACCCAGCATCGCGGCGGCGCCTGCTGCGGGTGGTCCGCTCGCTCGCGTCCGCGGGCACGACGGTGCTGGTCTCCAGCCATATCCTCACCGAGCTCGAGGAGATGGCCGATCACGTGGTGTTCATGGATTCCGGGCGGGTGGTGGATGCCTCGAGCGTGCGCGATCTGGCCGCCCGGCCGCGACCTTGGAGGATCAGCTCGCTGGACCTGCAGGCCCTGGCTGCGGCGCTGGGACGGCTCGGGGTGCACCACCGCGGGGTGCTGGGCCCGGAACGCACCACCAGCGGTCACGCGGAGGTGATCGTGGAGCTGCCCGACGAGGCCACTGCCGCCCGCCTGCTGGCCGACCTCGCCGCCGCGAGAGCACAGGTCATCGCGTTCGGTCCGGCGACCGGTCGGCTCGAAGCCGCCTACCTCGCCAGCGATGCCGCCCACCGTGAAGGAGCCCTGTGATGAGCGCACCCACCTCTGTGCCCGGGCCGCCCCCGACGGCGACCCCCGGCGGCCCCGGATCCAGCGGGCCGCCGCCTGCTGGACGCCCACCCGGCGGGTCGACACCCGGCGGGCCGACACCCGGCGGGCCGACACCCGGCGACCCCGCCCCCGACAGCCCCGGACCCGACGGCCCCGCGCCGTCCACCCGGCGCCGCCCCCTCAACGGGATCCTCTCGCTGCGTCCGCGCGGGCTGTGGCTGGTCACCTCCCTCGAGCTGCGCCAGCGGATCCGGTCGGTGCGCTGGTACGTCGCGCTGGCGGTGTGGACCCTGGTGCTGCTGGGCATCGGCGGGCTGGGGCTCGCGCCCACGCTCTACACCGCGCAGTGGGATTCCCTGCAGCCGGTCGCGGCGGTGATCTTCAGCCTGCAGGTCATCCTGGTGCTGTTCGCGATGCTGCTGGTGGTGCCTGCGCTGTCCGCCGGATCGATCAACGGCGACCGCACCGCCGGAACCCTCGCCACGCTCCAGGCGAGCCTGCTCAGCCCGCTGGAGATCGTGCTGGGCAAGCTGCTGGCCGGCTTCCTCACCGGCCTCGCCTTCCTGGTGCTGGCCCTGCCCTCGGTGGTGCCGATCGCGGTGCTGGGCGGGATCGGGTTCTTCTATTTCCTGCGGATCGTGCTGGTCATCGCGCTGCTGACGCTGTGCGTGACCGCGGTGGGGCTGGGCCTGTCCGCGGTGACGAACCGTCAGCTGGGCTCGGTGGTGCTCGCCTACGTGATCGTGTTCGGCGTGTCCGTGGTGCTGCCGATCGCCTGGGGCTCCACGGCGATCTTCCTGCAGCAGGAGCGCGAGGTCACCGAGTACTACTCCACCTACGAGACCGATGGCACGAGCCCGGCACGCTGCGTGGCGGAGCAGGAGACCCGGAGCGTCCCGCGGATCGATCTGACGATGCCGCTGCTGTGGGGCAATCCGGTGGTGCTGCTCGCCGAGGCGTCGCCCCCGCTGCCGTCCGACTACTGGGCCGAGGAGGAGGAGAACGCGGATGCCCTGCGAGTCCTCAAGCTGGGCATGCGCGAAGTCGCCACCATCGCCCATCCCGCCCACCAGAACTTCTGCGACCCCGGCCAGGAGGGCTATCCCGAGGAGCTCGCCGCCCCGCCGAACCGGCCGATCTGGCCGATGGGTCTGGCGCTGTGGATGTTCGCCGGCGGGATCTCGCTCGCGGTGGCGACCTGGAGGCTCGCAGTGCCGATCCGGCACCTCGGCAGCGGCACGCGGATCGCATGAGCCCGGGCTGCGGGCCGACGCCGGCCCGCAGCGCCCTACAGCTCGCGCAGCCCGGTGACGGAATCGGGGATGCCGTGCCGCGGCGGGGCATCGCCCCCGCTGACCTGGCCGCCGCCGGTGAAGGAGGAGCCTTCGCCGCCGAAGTCCGGGAGGGTGCCGCCGGCGAGGTCCGCCTGGCGCACGGCGGTGTCCTTCGCGCCGGGCTCGGAATCATCGACCCAGAGCCGTTCCCCGGCGGCGTCGAGGTCGAAGATCTCCAACGTGTGGTCGCCGCCCGCGGCCTGGAGCCGCTTGCGCAGCGCGGCCCGCACAGCGGGATCCTTGGCGCGATCCGCACGGGTGCCGATGTCCGGGGCGACCAGCGCATACGGGCTCTCCCGGCGCACATAGTCCCCGGCCTGGCCATAGAGCAGATCCCGCAGCCCGCTGCGCATCGCGGAGGCGGCGGCTAGGCCCAGCAGGGGCACCAGAATCAGGGCTCCGGCCACGATCCACACCCAACTCAGGGCCGTCGCGACCTGCACGACCTGCAGGACCACGGCGAGCAGGACGGCGCCCAGCAGGCCCCATCCAGCGCTGATCCAGCCGGTCAGGCCTGCCACTCGTGCCTCCCACGGGTTCACCCGGGCGCGATGGCTCCAGTCCTCATAGGTGCGCTGGTCGGTGACCTGGTCGCGCTGCCCTGCGGAGAGCATCATCGCGGTCGCGGGGGCCAGGGCGAGCCCGAGCAGCACCACCGCAGCCACCGGCAGGGCGAGCAGCAGCTGCAGGAGGGGCAGGGCCGAGCCGGCGTCCACGAGATCCATCGTGGTGAAGCCGACGATCACGGTGACCAGGTCGGTGATCCCGAAGATGATCCAGCCGAGCCCGGCGGCGGCCGGGATCACCCAGGTCAGGCTCGCCCGGTACAGCAGCGCCAGTGTGATGACCGCACCGCGGGGGGTGAAGGCTGCACTGGCCGCCTCGGTGCCGGGATCCGGCGGGAGGTGCCGACGATCCTGGACCAGGACCTGCTTGGCGGCCTCGCGTCGCTCCTCGGGATCCCGGCCGATGCGGGCCGTGGTGCGCAGCGCCTCGGCATCGGGGACGCCCAGCAGCTTCGGCGCGGTGACCGTGCGCCGCACCAGCACCCAGGCGAGCTGCAGCGCGAGGATCGCCAGGCACAGGGAGGACAGCGGTCCCGCACCGAGGCCGGTCCACGGCTGCGGCACGCCCAGCAGCACGGTGAGGGGCAGGGCGAGCACCACGAGCAGCGGCGGGAGCATCAGCATCGCGGTGATGCCCGTGGCGACGGCTCGCTGGAACCCCTTCTCGCTGAGGAAGCGGCGCGGCTGGAGGCCGGCGATCACGCTGGGGGCCAGGGGCACCAGCGCCAGACTGAGCAGGGTCGCTGCGGCGGGGACCAGCAGGAAGGCGGAGCCGAGTCCAGCACTGGTGAATCCCAGATCGATCAGAGCCGCCCGCAGGAAAGCAGGTTCCGCGAGCGCGGACAGCAGCGAGAGGAACCAGAACGTCGGCGAGGCACCGAGGACGTACAGGGTCAGCAGCACGTACCACAGGCCCAGCAGCACCAGGGCGGGGGCCCAGAAGATCTGCAGCAGACGCTTCCGGATCGCGCCCTTGGACTCGGCGATGATCTCGCCGGGCGGGATGAGGGTGGTGGCCTCGCCCGGCAGCCGCCGAGGCTCCGGAAGGTCCGTCAGCGGCGGCAGCGAGCGGGCATAGGGCGAGGTCATCGGGGCTCCTGACAGGCCTCAGACGGAGCGGCGGCCCAGGAAGGCACGACCCAGCGTCATCTCGTCGGCGTAGTCGAGGTCGCCGCCCACCGGCAGGCCGGAGGCGAGGCGGGTGACCGTGAGGTCCAGAGGGCTCAGCAGGCGGGAGAGGTAGGCGGAGGTGGCCTCGCCCTCGATGTTGGGGTCCAGCGCGAGGATGACCTCCGTGGTCTCCCCCGAGCCGAGCCGGCTCATCAGCTGGGTGATCCGCAGATCGTTCGGGCCCACCCCGCCGATCGGGTCGATCGCGCCGCCGAGCACGTGATAACGGCCCTTGAACTCGCGGATCTTCTCGATCGCGACGATGTCCTTGGACTCCTCGACCACGCAGATGATCTCTTCACTGCGGCGGGGGTCCGAGCAGATGCGGCACTCGTCCTCGGCGGAGACATTGCCGCACACCTCGCAGAAGCGCACGGTGTCCTTCACCTTGACCAGCACTTCCGCAAGGCGGCGCACCGCAGCATCGTCGGCGTCCAGCAGATGGAATGCGATCCGCTGCGCCGACTTGGGGCCGATGCCCGGCAGCCTGCCGAGCTCGTCGATGAGGTCCTGAACGATGCCTTCGTACACGTGCCCAACTGTAGTTCCCGGGGCCGACGGCCGGTCCCTCGGGGTGACCCACCCGCCACCGGCCGGCTCATCGCTCTGCCGGAGTGGCGGCGCCCGGTGAGGAGCGGTACGGTCATCCTCGGGTCGTCGCGTCCTTGCACGGCCCTTTGTCGACTCTGAACAGGACCAGGATCGATGTCCTCGATGCCCTACCCCTACGACTCCGCGGAGCCCGCCTCCGACTGCCGGGTGGCACAGGCCCCGGAGGTCCCCACCGCCGTGGTGTCGAAGCGGGACTTCCCGATGTACGAGATGCCCGCCCTGATGGATGGCACCTTCTCGCATCTCGTCGAAGTGCTGGAGGCCGCGGGACTGCACCCGATCGGCCCCGCCTTCGCCCTGCACCACCGCGCCCCGGTCGCGACCAGTGATCTCGAGGTCGGTTTCCCGATCGACGCTCCCCTGACCGAGTCGCTCTCCCTGCCCAGCGGCTATGAGGTGACCGGCTCGGTGCTGCCTGCAGGCCGCGTGGGCTGGATCTCCCACATCGGCGGGTATGGCGGGCTGGCAGAGAAGTGGGGGGAGTTCACGGAGCACATCGGCGAATCCGAGGAGCAGATGATCTATCCCTTCTGGGAGTTCTACGTGACGCCCCCGTCCCCGGAGATGAACCCGGCGCGACTGCGCACCGATCTGTTCAGCCTGCTCGAGCCGCGCGACGTCTGAGCATCGCTCCCGCCGTCTCCGGCTCAGGAGGCGGCCGTCTCCTGCGAGCTGATCCCCGGTCCGAGTCCGACGGAGATCGGCTCTGCTGCCTGACTCACGCTGCCTGACTAGCGGGGCCGGTTCTCATCGATCACTTCGAGGACCTTGCCGCCGAGCAGCTTCTCGATGATCTCGCGGCCGTTGCGGTTGGCGCCGGTGGCGTCGGCGTCGTCCCGAGTCGCGCCGCCGGTCGGGTCGGCGTCCGCCGCAGAGTCGTCGGACTGAGCACCGCGCGCGCCCCGGAAGCGCTGACCCGCCGGCCTGGACGCCTGCGCGGCCTGTGCCGCTTCACGCACCATCGCGGCGCCGCTGCGAGCAGGTGCGGGCTGAACGGGTGCCGCAGCTGTGGAAGCGGAGGCCGACGGGTCAACCGCCGACGGGGCGGGTCCCGACGAGGCCAGCCCTGACTGACCTCGCCCTTGCGGACCTGGCCGCGACGTATCGGGCCCCGAGGTGCCCGTGCCGGTGCCGGTGCCGGTGCCGGTGCCGGTGCCGGTGCCGGTGCCGGTGGTCGACGCTGCCGTGCCCCAGGAGGCCGCGGCCCGGTCGGCGGCGGAGCCGGCTGGCGCGTCGGCGGAAGACGGCGCGGCATCAGCGGGAGCGTGCGGGGGGACATTCGCGGAAGCCGCACTCGCGGCCGAGTTCCGCGCCCTCGGCGGCACGGCGTGCAGACCGGGCGCACCCGGCACCTCGGCGACATCTCCTGTCGCAATACCTGTCGTCGCGGCGTCAGCGGGCGCGACGTCAGCGGGGGCTGCGCCGGGCGGGGCGAGGGCGTCGTCGGCCGAGGCGGCACCGACTGGAGCGCCGCCGGGTGCCGCCGGCGAAGCAGCGTTCTGCGCCGGGCGGGAGTGGACGACGCGGCCTTCGGCGATCGCTCGCTTCAGCGCTTTCTGCCCGTAGGTGCGAGGTTCATCAGGCGGGACGGAGTCACGGCCCTCATCATCCACCACGGGGATCTCACCACTCGGTGCAGCGCCGCCAGGCGCGGTGCCGGCTGAGGCCGCGCCGCCCGGTGCAGAGCTCCCCCGCGCGGCGTCGCCAGGCGCGGTACGGGCTGTCGCGCCACCCCCCGGATCTGCCGGGCGCAGTGCATCGGACCAGGGCGCGGGGCTCTCCGCCCTGGTGGCGCTGCTCGGGCCCTGCGCGAGAGCCTGCTGCGGCGGTGCGTTCCGCGCCACGTGGTCGTCCGGTGGGTACTCGTCGTGAGGGTCCGGCGGATAGGGGTCATCAGGCTCCGGGGCGAAGTCCTCGACACGTTGGGCGACCGAGCCGCCCCGGCCCGCCTGGGCTGCGCGGGCCGCGGCCTGCATCGCCCTGTCCGAGGCTCGCTGGCCCAGGGAGACGGTGGGTTCCTCCCGAGGGGCCGGTGGTGCAGCGCTCGCTGTGTCGCGTGATGCGGGGTTCGCTGAGGTGCCCGTGGCCGCCTTCGCTGCGGTGCCGCGCGGGGGCACGGACGCAGCCGCGTCTCCCCACCGAGCCGGGCTGGAGCGGTTCACGTCCGGCTCAGGGCGTGCCGTCTGTTCACGCATCGACCCTCCGGACCCGCTGGCATTGCCCGAACCGCTCGGCCCGCCCTGCCCTGCCGGACCACCGGGTCCGGCCTGTCCACCCGGTCTGCCCTGTCCACCCGGCCCGGTCTGGCCGCCCTGCCCGCCGCCGCCAGAGCCGGGGCCGGGGTCCTCCCCGACCACGGCCTCGATGGAGACGTCGGTGTGCAGGATGCGACGCACGGCGTCGGCCAGGTTCTCCCCGGCGGTGCCGCGGTGGAACGCATTGACCAGCCCCTCCGTACGGAAACCGATCACCAGGGTGCTGCCGTGAGCTCCGTTGACGTGTCCGTTCTGGGACACCAGCGCCCAGCTCGGGCGCCGGATCTGCTGGAGCTCGTCCAGGATCGCGGACCAGTGCCCGCGCACGTGATCCGCATCGAGACCGTCCGGCACCGCAGCGGCCGGGGCGTCCTGCTGCGTCGAGCCGGCGTCCTGCCCCGCCGAGGGCTCCTGCACCGACGGGGAGCGCTGTGCGAGGGGAGGTTCATGCGCGGCGTCGGGCTGCTGCGCCGACGGCTGATCCTGCGCCGCTGGTGTCGGCGCCCAGGTGGTGGGCGCCTGCGCGGTGGAAGCCTGGAAGTTCCCGCTCTGAGTTTCTCCGTGCTCGGGCTCGGCCGGGGTGGCGGCCGGAGCCGATGAGGCTGGAGCTGATGAGGCTGGACCCTGCGCCTGCTGCGGGGCGGGCTGCTCCCGCGGCTCCGTCGGCGCCGGGGGACGGCCGCCGCGGGCTTGACGCGCCGCCTCGACCTTCTGCTGGGCGATGCGTCGCGCCTCTTCACGCGCGCCCGAAGGACCAGCAGCGCCTGCGGCGCCGGGGGCGCCGGGGGCGCCGGTGCTCTGGGCCGGACCCGCACCCGAACCTCCAGCCCCCGATGGCGCCCCTGCCCCGACCGGTGCAGGTCCGTCACCGGCGGCGAGGGCGGCCCGCTCGTTGCGCAGCACCAGTCGGGCTGCGAGCAGCTCGAGGTGGAGCCGCGGCGAGGTCGCGCCGCTCATCGTGGAGAGGGTCTCGTGGACCAGATCGCCGCACAGCGACAGATCCGCCGGGGAGAACTGGGTGGCCTGGCCGCGCATCTGCTCGAGGTCACCGGCCGGGACCTGCGGCAGCAGATCGGCGGCCTTGTCCGGCACGGCGGCCAGCACGATCAGATCGCGCATCCGCTCCAGCAGATCCTCGACGAAGCGCCGCGGCTCATGGCCGGTGGCGAGCACATGCTCGACCGCGCCGTACAGCGCGGCGGCATCCCGCTGGGCGATCGCGGTGACCGCGGTGTCCAGCAGTGCGGTGTCGGTGAAGCCCAGCAGAGCGATCGCGGTGGCGACGTCGAGCCCGCCGTCGTCGGCCCCGGCCATCAGCTGATCCAGCACCGACATCGAGTCACGCGCGGAACCGCCGCCGGCGCGCACCACCAGCGGCATCACGCCTTCGCCGACCTGCACGGACTCCGCGGCGCAGACCTCCTCGAGGTAGGGGCCCAGCACCTGCGGCGGGATCAGCCGGAAGGGGTAGTGGTGGGTGCGCGAGCGGATGGTGCCGATGACCTTGTCCGGCTCGGTGGTCGCGAAGACGAACTTCACGTGGTCCGGCGGCTCCTCGACCAGCTTCAGCAGCGCGTTGAACCCCGCCGAGGTGACCATGTGGGCCTCGTCGATGATGAACACCTTGTAGCGGTCCCGGACGGGGGCGAAGGAGGCACGTTCGCGCAGTTCACGGGCATCATCCACACCACCGTGGCTGGCGGCGTCGATCTCCACCACGTCCAGGCTGCCGGCACCGCCGGTGGCGAGGTCACGGCAGGAATCGCACTGCCCGCAGGGGATGTCCGTCGGCCCCTCCGCGCAGTTCAGGCAGCGGGCGAGGATGCGCGCGGAGGTGGTCTTGCCACAGCCGCGCGGGCCCGAGAACAGGTAGGCATGACCGACCCTCCCGGCACGCAGCGCACGCCGCAGGGGCGTGGTGACGTGGTCCTGGCCGATCACCTCGGCGAAGGACTCCGGGCGGTAACGTCGATACAGAGCTATGGCCACTCCGACAGGCTAGTCGAGGGTGCCCACCTTCCTCACCGCAGTGGACGGAGAGGATCTGTGGAGGAACGGTCCTCGGGCGCTGTCACGCCCTCTGCTCCGTGCACGTCGGCCGCAGCCCCCGGCCTCGTGTCATCGCCCTCGGTCGGGGACGACGCGGAATGAGCAGGTCCGACCGACGAGGCCGCCTCCTTCCCCCTCGCAGCCTTCGCCGCGGCGAGCTTCTCCCCGCGGCTGTGCAGCCCCCGGCGGGTCGCCAGGAACACACTCACCACCACGATCACCGGCACCAGCAGGTCCGGCAGCCAGTCGGGGATGTCGAAGGGCAGGCCGATGTCCGGCAGCAGCCCCAGCAGCCAGGCCAGCAGGTCGCGCACCGGCCGCAGCAGCATGGCGAAGAACTCTTTGATCGGGGAGACCACCGCTTCGAGGAACTCCTGGATCGGGCGCAGCAGCTGTGCGATCCACTCCCGCGGCGGTGCGGTCATCCGCGCGATCGCGTCGAGCGCCGGTCGCACCCGTGCCTCGAGCCAGTCGATCAACGGGTCGAGCAGGCCGCTGAACAGGGCGCCGAGGCCGAGCAGCGGCAGCAGGTAGCGCGCTGACTTCGTGAGCGCGGCGACCAGCGCATAGCGGGTGGGATGGGCGGTGCGCTTCTCCTCGCGGGCGGCCGACGGGGAACCGTCCGCCGGGACCAGCACGATGCGCTTGAACCCTTGACGGATGTCGACCTCCCCGGCGCCCCCCAGGCCGACGGTGCGGATGGTGATGTCCTCGGAGTCCACATATACGCCCCCGTCCCTGGGGCGGCGCACCGTGCAGAGCAGAGTCGCGAAGCCGTCCTTGACGGTGAAGCGGAGGTCGTCCTCCGCCCAGGGTTCGGCGCCGGCGCTCTCGTCGGGCTCCAGGGAAGAGTCCGCGCCGGCGGCCGAGTCCTCGCGCCCATCGTGAGTCGGGCCGTCGGCCCCCGCGGCACTCATGCCGTCTCCCGACTCAGGGGCCATTCCGGGGTCCTCTTCGACGCTCTTCTCCGGCGGCCTCGCCTTCGCCTCGGCCTTCGGGTCGTGCTCGATGCCGTCGATGACCACGGTGAACGTCGTGTCCAGGAGCCGGTGGCGCACTCGGACCAGGTAGTCATGGCGGCCGGTGCTGCCGCGGTATTCGACGTCGGCGGCGAAGCGGTGCGAGGTCTTCTCCCCGAAGGCCGGCTCGTCCTCATTCGTCGGGGCCGCGTTCGTCGGGGTCTCGTCCGTAGGGACCGCGTCCGTCGGGACCGCGTCCGTCGGGACCGCGTCCATCGGCGCCGCCTCCGTCGAGGTCCTGCCCGTCGGGAGCGGAGTCGTCGACTCCTGACGCGCTGCCGTCCGATCCGTCATCGACGATGCGTCGCGGTGGCGATCCAGGCGGTGCTCAGGCATGCCCCTACGATGCACCGCCGCACACCCCTCCCGCATCCGCCGCCCGGAGGGGAATCGCCGGCCACCCATCCACCGATCGGCGGACCCTGGATCACGGATCGACAGTCCGCACCTGTTGCCTGCACAGCCCGCGCCGCGAAGACTGAGCGCATGAGCGTCTTCGTCTCCCACACCAGCATCGACTGCCACGACGCCTACGCCCTCAGCGAGTGGTGGCGCAGGATCCTCGACTACGGGACGGACCCGGAGGATCCGAACCTTCCCGGACATGAGGAGTGCGCGATCTTCGACCCGGACACCGGCCACACCCTCCTGTTCCTCGAAGTGCCTGATGCCGAGCTGCCGGCCAAGCGCATCCACTTCGACGTGCGTCCGCGCGAGCGCACGCAGGAGCAGGAGATCCGCTGGCTCGAGGAGCAGGGCGCCACCCTCGTCGCCGACCACCGCGGGCAGTACGGGCCGGGCACGGGCTGGCTGACCATGGCTGATCCGGAGGGCAATCAGTTCTGCGTGCTGAAGTCCCTCGCCGAGCGCGCCCACGTCCCGAGCCCCGACCCCCAAGCCCCTCAATGACCCGCCTCGAAACTCCCAAGAAGCTCTAATGTGACCGCATAGCGGTTTCATTGAAAGTGCGATCAGGTCGGCGTAGCGTCACCTGCCGTGAGCACCTCGACCACTCCCTCCTCCACGGCCGCGACGCGCCAGCGCAACCCGCTGCGCGCGATCCTCGGCATCTCCTTCGGCTGGCAGGTCCTGATCGGACTCGTCCTCGGCATCATCCTCGGTCTCGTCGCCGCGCAGATCGGCCCCGTCGCCGAGACCGACGCGAACCCCGACGGCGCCAACTGGCTGACCACCGGCCTCGACACCATCGGCACCATCTTCGTGACGCTGCTGAAGGCCCTGGTCCCGCCGCTGATCTTCCTCGCGATCGTCACCTCGATCGCCAACCTCCGCAATGTCACCAACGCCGCGCGCCTGGCCTGGAAGACCCTGCTGTGGTTCGCGATCACCGCCCTCATCTCGGTCGCAGTCGGCATCACGCTGGGCGTGGTCACCTCCCCCGGTGAGAACTCCGGCGTGGACCGCTCCGCCGAGGCCGCCTCCTCCACCCAGGGCGGTTGGATGGACTTCCTCACCGGCCTGGTGCCCGCCAACTTCCTCGGCATCGCCGGGAAGGCCGGGGAGGACGGCTCCGTCTCCCTGAGCTTCAACGCCCTCCAGATCCTGGTCATCTCGATCGCCGTCGGCATCGCGGTGCTCAAGGTGGGCGAGAAGGCCGAGCCGTTCCTCAAGGTCACCGGCTCCGCGCTGGAGATCGTGCAGAAGCTGCTGTGGTGGGTCATCCGCCTGGCGCCGATCGGCACCGTCGGCCTGCTCGGCAACGCCGTCGCCTCCTACGGCTGGGAGGCCATCGGCCAGCTCGGCGTGTTCACCGTCGACGTCTACGTGGGCATGCTGATCGTGCTGCTGGTCGTCTACCCGGTGCTGCTGAAGCTCAACGGACTCTCCGTCGGCTCCTTCTTCCGCGGCGTGTGGCCCGCGACCTCGCTGGGCTTCGTCTCCCGCAGCTCGCTGGGCACCATGCCGATGACCCAGACGGTCACCGAGCGGATGGGCGTGCCCCGCCACTACGCGAGCTTCGCGATCCCGCTGGGCGCGACCACCAAGATGGACGGCTGCGCCGCGATCTACCCCTCGCTGGCCGCGATCTTCGTCGCGAACTTCTACGGCGTGCCCCTGGGCATCACCGACTACCTGCTGATCGTGCTGGTCTCGGTGCTCGGCTCCGCCGCGACCGCCGGCATGACCGGCGCGACCGTGATGCTCACCCTCACGCTGTCCACCCTGGGACTGCCGCTCGAGGGCGTGGGCCTGCTGCTCGCGATCGATCCGATCCTGGACATGGGCCGCACCGCCCTGAACGTCACCGGCCAGTCGCTGGTGGCCGTGATCGTCGCCAAGCGCGAGAAGATCCTGGACCAGGGCACGTACGACGCCACCCGTCGCACCTCCTTCCAGGTCATCCAGGCCGAGGAGACGGCCGAGGCCCAGGGCGCGCCCGACGCCGCGGCCGAGGCGGGCGAGTCGACCGAGGCAGGCGACTCGTCCGAGGTCGCAGACGGCACCGGGAAGCAGCCTGCCACCGCCTGACCAGCCCCCACGAGCCGCCTGAACTGGCTGCTCCACGGGCCGGGACGCGTCGAGCACTGGCGCTGGGCAGCACGCTCTGGCTATATGGCCAGAGCGTGCTCTCTGCCGCCAGTACTCGACGCTCACCCTCCCGACACTCGGCACGCGAGGCGCTCGGGGCACTCGGGGCACTCGGGGCGCCAGCCACCAGGCACCAGGCACCAGGCACCAGCCACGCAGTCCACATCTCGCGCCTGGTGAACCCGCGCACCACCGGCACCGCAGCCCTGGTCGGGCGCGCCTCCGGCCCCTACAGTGGTGCCGTCAGACCGGCCCGCTCACCCGGGCCTCAGCAGTGCATCTACCTCGGGTCCACCAGTGGATCGTCCAAGGCGGCACCCACCGTCCGGAGCAGTGATGACCACTCAGCAGACCTCCCCCGCGCCGCAGGCGCCCACCACCCTTCGCCGCGTCGCCGGCACCGCCTACTTCCCCATCGCGTTCGTGGCCCGCTTCCCGTTCGCGATGATGGTCGTGGGCACCCTGACCCTGGTGGTCTCCGCTCGCGAGTCGATCTGGCTGGGCGGCGTGAACTCGGCCGTGGTGGGGCTGGGCTCGGCCCTGGTCGGTCCTCTGCTCGGCGCCGCGGCCGACCGGATCGGGCAGCGGCCGGTCATCCTGCTCTCCGGGATCGTGAACTCGCTCGCGCTGCTGGCGATCGCCGCCGTGGCCTTCAGCGACCTGCCCGACATCGCGGTGCTCGCGGTCGGCTTCGTCATCGGCGCCTCCTCCCCGCAGATCGGCCCGTTCTCCCGCAGCCGCCTGGTGCATCTGATCCTCACCCGGCTTCCCAGCGGCCGCCGGGCCCACAGCCTCAACGCCACCATGGGCTACGAATCCGCCGCCGACGAGACAGCGTTCGTGTTCGGGCCCGTGGTGGTGGGCCTGCTCGCGACCACCCTGAGCCCCGCCGCGCCGATGATCGGTGCGGCGGTGCTCACGCTCCTGTTCGTCACCGCCTTCGCCCTGCACCCCACGGCCAAGGTCGCCGCGCCGACCGCCGAGGAGCCCGTCGCCCAGGCCCCCGCCAGGGAGCTGCGCACGCTCCGCGTGCTGGTGGTCGTCGCCGGCGCGCTCGGCGTGGGACTGTTCTTCGGCACGGTGCTCACCTCGCTCACCGCCTTCCTCGCCGACACCGGGAACGGCGACTCGGCCGGTCTGGTCTACGGCGTGATGGGCGTCGGCTCGACGATCCTGGCGCTGTCCGTCGCACGCTTCCCCGAGCGTTTCCGCCTCTCGGCGCGGTGGCTCAGCTTCTCCGCGCTGATGCTCGCCTCGATGATCGGCTTCGGACTCGCAGGCGGCCTGAGCGGCCTCATCGTGGCGATGGCGATCGCCGGGATCGGGATCGGGCCGACGATCGTGACGCTCTACAGCCTCGCCGCCGAGCGCAGCCCCCAGGGCCGCTCGGCGACCCTGATGACCATGCTCGGCTCGGCCACGATCGTCGGCCAGTCCGCCGCCTCCGCCCTGACCGGCGCGGTCGCCGAAGGCGCCGGGTCCCCGGTGGCGATGTGGCTGCCCGTCGGTGCGGCCGCCCTGGTGGTGCTCGCCGCCGTGGTCAACGCGCTGGTCTGCCGGGCCGCGGATCCCAGCCTCCTGCCGAAGCACGAGCTGAGCGACCAGGAGCTCCGCGAGGAGGCCCGCACGCTCACGGAGCTCCCCACCGAGCATCTCTGAGCAGCCCCGAGCTAATCCGAGCTGCTCCGCGCTCACCTCCGCAGCACGTGGCGCAGCGCCTCCTCGAGGGTGCGGTGCGCGGGCTCGAAACCGCTCGCCCGCAGTCTCGCGTCGGAGACGTTCTGATCGGTGCGGATCAGCTCGTCCGCTGCCGGGCCACCGAGCACCAGGCGGGGTCCTGACGGGGGCACCGGCAGCAGCGAGGGCCGGTGCAGCACCGTCCCGAGGGTGCGGGCGAACTCCCTGGCGCTCACCGGCTGCGGCCCGACCCCGTTGACCGGTCCGTGCAGCTCGGCGCTGAGCGCGGCGTGCGCGAAGCTGCGCACGATGTCATCCAGCGAGATCCACGAGGTCATCGCGTCCCCGTCGGTGAGCCTGCCGCCCGCCCCGGCCAGGAACAGCGGCAGCTGGGGCAGCAGCGGGCCACCGCCGTCGCTCAGCGCGATCCCGGTGCGCACGTGCGCGACCCGCACCCCGGCCTCCGCGGCCGCGTGGGTCGAGCGCTCCCAGTCCCGGACCAGATCCGCGAGGAACCCCTCGCCGCCGGGGTCCGCCTCGGTGAGCAGCTCGTGGGGACGGCGCGGGCCGTAGAGCCCGATCGCGGAGGCCTGGACGAGCGCCGCAGGGCCCTCGCGCATCCCGGCGAGGGTGCGGGAGATCAGCGTCGTGCCGTTCACCCGTGAGTCGCGGATCTCGCGGCGGGTCGTCGGGGTCCAGCGGGTCGCGATCGAGCGGCCGGCGAGATTGACGACCACGTCCACGCCTTCGAGGTCGGCCGGATCCAGCGCCCCGGACTTCGGGTCCCAGGAGATCTCTCCCGGGCCCACCTGGTTCTCGCGGACCATCCGGCGCACCGTGTGCCCACCGGTCTCCAGCAGCGCCGCGAGCTGGGTGCCGATCAGGCCGGAGGAGCCGGTGATCGCGATCGTGCGGCGCGGGGTGTCGACGAAACGGGCGTGGAAGTCGAGGTCGTCGTGCAGCTGGCGGGCACGGAAGGCGAGCAGGCGGCGAATCTGCGACTCGGCGAGCGGGGTCAGACGCTCGAGCCTGCGCGGGAGCTCGAGCTCGATGCTGTCGTGGAGCGCGGTGGCGCTGCCGCCGGCAGCGTCGGCGGTGCCGGCGTCGGCCTCGATGCGGTGCTCGTGACGCCAGGTGCGCCAGGGCCCGCGGACCTGCTGGTCCACGAAACGGCCCTGCGGGTCATGCTCGAGATGGCGCAGGATCCAATGCGGGCGCAGTGCGGTGGGCAGCGCCGACGGGCCGAGACGCACCCCGACGAGCCGGCCGACCTGCACCCCTCCGGCGTCCGGCGCATCGGCCGAGGCGAGCCCGGGCGGGGTGAGCCGCACCAGGGCGCCGGGGCGGTCATGCCAGGCGAGAACCTCGGACGGCGGGTGCGCAACCCGGTGGACGGTCTCGACCCTCATAGCGTTTCCTGACCTCGACGAACGGGTCCCCTCACGGTACGCATCGCGGGACTGCGAGGGAAGGGGCCGCGGGCTCGCATCGGCCGCTCGCGGCGCGAATACGCCTCCGATGCGCAGCACCATCCTGGCCACCGTGAGCCACAGCGTCCAGGGGGTGAGGTCCAGCAGCCAGGCGACCCCCGGGTCCGGGGCCCGTGGTGGGGCGATCTCCCGCAGGGAACCGGGGGCCGAGGACGGCACCGCCTCCGGGCAGAGAAGGACCCCTCGTGCACCTGCCAGAGCTCACCTGCCCTTGCTGCCGTCAAGCCCTGGGGGAGTTCAGCAAGATGACACCGCACGAGGGGTCGCAATAAGTGTAACGGCTCTCCAGCCCCGATTTCGAGTCCCTGCTGAGCGACTCCGGTCACGACGCGCCGGAAGGGGCGGCGAGGTGTCATCCCACCGACTCCCCTCGGCGCCGCACGACAGCTCCACCTGGACGACTACAAGCACCCGGAATACGAGTTGCATAACGACCCGGCCACGGGAGGCTGAAAGAACCCTCAGAGCCCTGGGTGTCCGGTATGTTCCATCCAGCACTAAGAGGTGACTGCAGTCACCCCTGCACGCGACGCCAAGGGTGCCGTCGCTTCCCCTATTCCCAGGAGCCCTCATGATCGCCGAAATGATCAACGGCGCGAACAACCTGATCTGGTCCATCCCCCTGATCGGGCTCTGTCTTCTCGCCGGCCTCTACTTCACCATCCGCACCGGCCTCCTCCAGGTGCGCAACATCCCCGACATGCTCGCCCAGCTGAAGAAGGGCGAGACCTCCCCGGACGGCACCTCGTCGTTCCAGTCGCTGATGATGTCGCTCGCCGGCCGCGTCGGCATGGGCAACATCGGTGGCGTCGCCACCGCCATCGCCTTCGGCGGCCCCGGCGCCGTGTTCTGGATGTGGGCCTCCGCCTTCCTCGGCGCAGCCACCTCGTTCATCGAGTGCACCCTCGGCCAGATCTACAAGGAGAAGGACCGCGACACCGGCGAGTACCGCGGCGGTCCGGCGTATTACTTCGAGAAGGCCTACAAGCACAAGGCCCCGGGCCTGTCGCTGTTCTACGGGATCCTGTTCTCGATCGTCACCATCCTCGCGATGAGCTTCTTCCTGCCGGGCGTGCAGGCCAACGGCATGGCTTCCGCGATCGACAACGCCTGGGGCATCCCCACCTGGGTGACCGCCATCGGTCTGGTGATCGGCCTGGGCTTCATCGTCATCGGCGGCGTCAAGCGCATCGCCCACTTCGCGGCGTTCGTGGTGCCGGCCATGGCGATCCTCTACATCATCATCGCGCTCGTGGTGCTGTTCATGAACTTCACCGAGATCCCCCGCGTGTTCGGGCTGATCTTCTCCAGCGCGTTCGGCGTCCAGCCGATCTTCGGCGCGATCGTCGGTCTCGCCATCAAGTGGGGCGTCCAGCGCGGCATCTACTCCAACGAGGCCGGCCAGGGCACCGGCCCGCACGCCGCGGCCGCCGCCGAAGTGTCCCACCCCGCCAAGCAGGGCTTCGCGCAGTCGTTCTCGGTGTACATCGACACCCTGTTCGTGTGCTCAGCGACCGCGTTCATCATCATCTCCACCGGCATGTTCAACACCTTCTCGAACGAGGAGTGGGCCGACGGCACCTCTCCGGTGATCGGCAGCGGCACCGCCGAGATGAGCACCAGCGTCGAGCCCGGCCCGGGCTTCGTGCAGAACGGCCTCGACTCGATCTTCCCGGGCCTCGGACCGTCGTTCATCGCCGTCGCGCTGGGGTTCTTCGTGTTCACCACCATCGTGGCCTACTACTACATGGCCGAGGTGAACCTCAACTACCTCACCCGCAAGATGAAGAACCGCGTGCTCGCCCGCGGGATGCTCCGTCTGCTGCAGGCCCTGGTGCTCGTCTCCGTGGCCTACGGAGCCGTCACCAGCGCCGGTGCGGCGTGGGGCCTGGGCGATATCGGCGTGGGCTCGATGGCCTGGCTGAACATCGTCGGCATCCTGGTCATCCAGGGCCCCGCCCTGAAGGCGCTCAAGGACTACCGCGAACAGAAGAAGGCAGGCCTGGACCCGCAGTTCGATCCGCGCAAGCTCGGCATCCAGGGCGCCACGTTCTGGGAGATGCGGGCCGACGGCCACGCCCTCCAGGGCAAGACCGGCGAGGAGCTGCCGCCCGCGCAGCTGGGGATCGACACCAAGAGCTGATCCCTCGACACGCACCGCAGCGAAAGCCGAAGGGCCGGACCGTCATCGCGACGGACCGGCCCTTCGGTCATTGCACCATCGTTCCGGCCGACAGCTCAGCTCAGCCGCGCCCCGGGCGCCTGGGTCAGCGCCGCGTCGGTCTCGGGGATCTCGCCGAGCACCTCGTCGATGCGGGCCTTGACGTCGGCATCGAGCGTGATCCCCACAGCCTTGACGTTCTCGGTGACCTGCTCGGGCCGCGAGGCGCCGATGATCGCGCCGGCCACGTTGTCGTTGCTGAGCACCCAGGCCACGGCGAGCTGCGCCGGGGTGAGGCCGAGCTCCTCCGCGATCGGGAGCAGGCCCTGCACCGCGGTGAGCACCTCGTCGTTCAGGAAGCGCTTGATCATGTCGGCGCCGCCCTTCTCGTCGCGGGCGCGCGACCCCTCGGGCGCCGGGGTGCCGGGCTTGTACTTGCCGGTGAGGATGCCCTGGGCGACAGGGGACCACACGATCTGGGAGATGCCGAGCTCACGCGAGGTGGGGACCACGCGCTCCTCGATCACGCGCCACAGCATCGAGTACTGGGGCTGGTTGGAGACCAGCTGGATGCCGAGCTCGCGGGCCAGCTGATGGCCGGCGCGCAGCTGGTCGGCGTTCCACTCGGACACCCCGATGTACAGCGCCTTGCCGGAATGGACGACGTCGGCGAAGGCCTGCATCGTCTCCTCGAGCGGGGTCGCGACGTCATAGCGGTGTGCCTGGTAGAGGTCCACATAGTCGGTCTGCAGGCGGCGCAGCGAGGCGTCGATCGACTCGCGGATGTGCTTGCGGGACAGGCCGGTGTCGTTGTGCCCCTTGGGACCGGTGGGGAAGTACACCTTGGTGAAGATCTCGAGCGACTCGCGACGCTCACCCTTCAGCGCCTCGCCGAGGACCACCTCCGCGGCGGTGTTCGCATAGGTGTCGGCGGTGTCGAAGGTGCTGATCCCGGCGTCGAGCGCGGCGCGCACGCAGGCGCGGGCACGGTCGTCCTCCACCTGGGAGGCATGGGTGAGCCAGTTCCCGTAGATGATCTCGCTGATCTTGAGGCCGGAGCGGCCGAGGTGACGATGTTCCATGCGGAAACCCTATGGCCGCAGAGGAGGTCTATCGTGGTGAGCCACGACACATTCCCATCGGCCCCTCGAGCGAAGGACTCGCCATGACCGACCTCTCCGCCTCCGCTCCCCCGCAGTTCACCCGCACCGCGGCCCCGCCCGGCCCGCAGGCGGGCCAGCCGCCCGCGCCGCCGCTGCCCGAGCCGTCCGCCTCGGACGACGTCCTCGAGATGGCGCCGACGGTCGAGGACGAGGACTTCTCCCGCGTCGCGTTCACGGGCGCGGCGGTCGCGCAGATCCAGCGCCTGATCGACCGCAACGGGCCGCTGATGTTCCACCAGTCCGGCGGCTGCTGCGACGGGTCCTCGCCCATGTGCTTCCCCGAAGGCGACTTCCTCACCGGGGACGCCGACGTGAAGATGGGGCACGTCGAGGTGCCGCTGCCGGACGGCACCACCAGCCCGCTGGACTTCTGGATGAGTCGCGAGCAGTTCGCCTACTGGCGCCACACCCACCTCACGATCGACCTCGTGGACGGCCGCGGCGGCGGCTTCAGCCTCGAGACACCCGACGGGAAGAGATTCCTGACCCGGTCGCGGATGCTCGAGAACCGAGAAGCAGCAGGAGCAGGAGCAGGAGGCGCAGATGACACCGCCGGATGACCTCACCGCCGGGGGAACCCTGCCCCCGCCGAGCGAGCCTCCGCTGACCCCGCCCGGGTATCCGCCCACGGACCCTCCCACCGAGCCGCCGACGCAGCCGCCGGGCGCCCCGCCCACCGGTCCCCCGATGCCGATCCCGGGCCGTCCGCCCGAGCCGAGCCCCGAACCGGCCCCGGAGCCGCTGCCCCAGCCCGAGCAGCCTCCGCCGGTCGATCCGCCGCCCGACGCGCCGCCCTCGACGCCGTTCTGAGGGGCGGGTCTGCCGGACGGGACCCAGCCGGACGGGACCCAGCCGGACGGGACCCAACGGCCGAGGGGAAAGGCACTCACATCGGCACGTTCGCAGCGACCGCGCAGGCGAGCAGCCATTGCCGGGGTCCCGTCTCGGCCGCGCGGGCGACGACCTCATGCCCGACCTCGTCCTCGAGCTCAGCCAGCTCCAGCACCCAGCGCCGCGCGATCTCGTCCTCGGGCTCTCGCCTGGGACCTGCCCCGGTCCCCGCCACGGTCGGGATCTCCCGCTCGAGATCTCGCGCGTCGCGGTGCGAGGATCGGACCCCCTCGTACCAGGCGGCGAGGGGTGCGTCGCGAGTGCGCAGCACGAGCAGCCCGACGGCGAGCAGGTGGCCCACCGCGGCGACCGCCCACACCCCCGCCGCGGAGACGCCGTCAAGCTCCCCGACCTGCCCGCTCTGCAGCAGGAGGACCAGGCCGGCGAGCCCCGTGAGCACCGCTCCGGCACCGCTGATCCACCAGCCCGCGGCCGGGGCGCGGCGCGGGGAGGGCACGCACAGCGCCGCGAGCAGCTGGAGACCCGCGACGGCGATCAGCAGGATCGGCGAGACCTCGAGGAACAGCGCGAGATCCGGGCGCTCGCGGAATTTGCTGGGCAGCAGGAACGAGGCCGCGGCTATCGCACCCAGGAAGACCGCCCCGAGCACCACCCACCACAGGACGACGTGAAGACGCCGCCAGGGAGAGCGCACCAGGGCGTCCGCGGAGCGCAGCGCCGCGAGTCCGTGCGCGTCCATCAGCGCTCTGCGCCGGCTGCTCAGTGCACTCGTCCGCTGCCTCCACCGCTCATCGTGACCGTCGAGCGCACGCTTCGCCGCCTCGGCGACACGGCCGTGCTGGCGGGCACCGCCGACCGAGAGATCGGCTCCCACCTTCACGATCCTGACCTCACAGTCACAGTCCCGTCCTCACCGTCGCACAGCCCCGTCCCCACCGTCCCGTCGCCGGCGAGGTCCGCGTCGCAGGATCGCACGAACCTCCCGTCCGACGGGACGCGAGCTCATTGACTACAGTCGTCCCCCCTATCCTCTCGGGCCTCCCTGCCCTCACCGACCCCGCGCTCTTCGGACCGGAGCGCACTCCCCCGCTCGCCCGCTGATGCGGCCGCGACGGCTCGCCGCGCGCCATGGACGAGGGCGAGACCGACGAGCGTGAGGATCGCGCAGGCGAGGACTATGCTGCGCTGGCCGAGCAGAGGGAGGGCGCCGAAGGCGATCACGGTGGCTCCTCACGTCGCAGAAATCCCTGGAGCGGCCGACAGCTCCTGCCGTACCGTCGCCCCCACGGCAGGCGCGAGGGTCGCGCGCCGGGAAGGAGCCCGACGATGCGTGAGCTCGTGTACTACGTGGCCGTGAGCCTGGACGGATACATCGCCGGACCAGAGGAGCAGTTCGACGACTTCCTCGTCGAGGGTGACCACATGGCGGGGATCAACGACGAGTTCGCCGACGCGATCCCCACTGATATCGCAGCCCACCTCGGCATCGCCCAGCACGGCGACCGGTTCGGCGCCGTGGTGATGGGGGCGAACACACATGCCGTCGGGTTGCCCGCGATGCCGAGCCCGTATCGACATCTCGAACAGGTCGTGTTCACCCACCGGTCGCTCGAGCCCGGGGAGAACCTCACCATCACCGATGCCGAACCCGTCCAGGTGGTGCGGGGGTTGAAGCAGCGGCCGGGAGCCGACATCTGGCTGTGCGGGGGCGCGAACCTCGCCACCCAGCTGCGCGGCGAGATCGACCGCCTGGTGCTGAAGCGGCAGCCGCTGCTGTTCGGCGGAGGGATCCCGCTGTTCGCCCCCGGGGACTACGCCCCGCTTCGCTGGGACCACGTGCGCACCCGCAGCTTCGAGAGCGGTGTGAACGTGACTGAGTACGTGCGCCGACGCTGACCTGGACCCGGCGACCCCTCCCAGGGCCATCACACCGATGTTCCTGAGCAGGCAGATGTCACAGATCCGGCACGGCCGGTGTCTCCGGGTGTGATCCGCCGTCCAGGTGACGGCGCGAGTGCAGAGGGCCAGGCCACGGCGTGAGCACAGAGGGCGGAGGGCAGACACTCCCGTCGCGCTCCTTCAACCGGTCGGAAGGCCCAGCTTTACAGATCCGCACGTCGGGACGAGGGTGGAAGGATGGCTGAATACACCACGACCAACCCGACCACGGGACGGACCGACAAGGAATTCACCACGCTGGACAGCGCGGAGGTCGAGCGCGTTCTCGATCGCTCCCATGCCGCCTTCGCCGACTGGCGCGCCACGTCGACGCAGGAGCGCGCCTCGCTCCTGGAGCGGGTCGCCGACGCCTACGCCGAACGCTCGCGGGAACTGGGCGAACTGATCGCCGTCGAGATGGGCAAGCCGCTGCAGCAGGCCATCGGCGAGGCCGAGCTGGCGGGCTCGATCTACCGCTGGTACGCCGACCACGGGCCGGAGCTGCTACAGCCCGAGCAGCTGGATCCGCAGGGCGCGCAGGAATCACGGGTGCAGACCGAGCCGATCGGTCCTCTCGTCGGAGTGATGCCCTGGAACTACCCCTATTACCAGGTGGCGCGCTTCGTCGCCCCGAACCTGATGGTGGGCAACACGATCATCCTGAAGCACGCGGAGATCTGCGCCGGCTCCTCGGAGGTCATGGCGCAGATCCTCCATGACGCCGGGGTGCCCCGCGATGCCTACGCCAACGTCTTCGCCTCCCACGACCAGATCGCCGACATGATCGCCGACCCGCGGGTGCGAGGGGTGTCGCTCACCGGCAGCGAGAAGGCGGGTGCGGCGGTCGCGGAGACCGCCGGCAAGCACCTGAAGAAGTCGGTGCTGGAGCTCGGCGGGTCCGACCCGCTCATCGTGCTCGACGATGGCGACCTCGAGCAGGTCGCCCGGACCGTCGCCACCGCCCGGCTGTCGAATGCGGGACAGGCCTGCAACTCCCCGAAGCGCATCATCGTGCCCACGGCTCGTCTCGAGGCGTTCGTCGCGACCATCGTCGAGAGCTTCGAGTCCGCGACCCTCGGCGATCCGTTGGACGAGGACGTCGACGTCGGCCCGCTCTCCTCGGTCGGTGCGCGCGACGGCGTCGTCGAACAGGTTCGACGCGCCGTCCAGCAGGGCGCGACGCTCCATACCGGCGGGCAGGCGCTCGACCGCGACGGGGCCTTCATGCAGCCCGCCGTGCTCACCGGGGTCACCGAGGACATGGACGCCTATGCCGAGGAGATCTTCGGCCCGGTGGCTGTGATTTACGGTGTCGACTCGGAGGACGAGGCCGTGACGCTGGCCAACGACGTCGACTTCGGGCTGAGCGGGTCCGTCTGGAGCACCGATCTCGAGCGCGCCCAGGCAGTCGCCGATCGCCTCGACGTCGGGATGGCGTACATCAACGAGCACGGGACCACCTTGCCCGGCCTGCCCTTCGGCGGCGTGAAGCGCTCCGGCTTCGGCCGTGAGCTCGGCCGGTGGGGCATGGGAGAGTTCGTCAACGTCCGGCTGCGGCGCACCTCGGCCGCCTGATCCCCGGCCGTCGTCGCCTGCAGCCGGGAGGGCCGACCCGCCCGGCCTCAGGCGGCGATGAAGGTCCGCGTCACCAGGCGGCTCACGCCCGGCAGGCCGAGCGTGCGACGGCCGATCTGCTGCAGCCTCAGCTGCGCGGGGCTGGACGGAGTGAAGAACGAGGCGCTGCGCCGCCCCGAACGCTGCACCTTCTCGACCGTCGGCCGCCACCGTCGCTCGTACTCCGCCAGCCCCGCTTCGACGTGCGGGCCCGTCGCGCGCAGGCTCCGGGCCAGCGCCTCCGCTCCGGCGATCGCGACCGAGGTGCCCTGGCCCGCCAGCAGGGACGGGGCATGCGCGGCGTCCCCGGCCAGCGCAATCCGGCCACGGCTCCAGCGCGGCGCGATCGCCTGGGCGACGAGGTCGTCGTAGAAGCTCTCCGGGGCATGGGCCAGGGCCCGGTCCACCTGCGGGTGCAGCCCCGTGAAGTCCCGCTGGAGCCGTTCCCGGTCCGGCTCGGGACGCTTCGTGCCCGCGGCGCCCTCGACGCGCTCGGCGAGCATCACGCCGACCCGGGTGTCGTCGGCCGCATACGCCCAGCCCACGCGGCGCACGGTATCGGTCATCAGCATCCGCTCCCCCAGTTCGGCGGCGAGTTCCGGGTCCTCGTAGAGGTAGCTCGCGACCCGGTAGCCCATCGGCACGATCGCCCCGTGACCGGGTGAGACCTGCTCCCGCACCGGGGAGCGCACACCGTCACAGGCCACCACCAGATCGGAGTCCAGGATGGTGCCATCCGCGAGCTCGACCACGGCGCGGCGGGCACGGGCCGCGCCCTCGAGCCCGGCATCGCGCACCGCCACGACCTGCGCGCCGTAGCGCAGATCCACCGAAGCCGGCAGCACCGCGAGCAGCCCCAGCTCCACCTCAGGACGCAGGATCGAGAAGTAGCGGCCGCCCGCCGCCTGGACCAGGGGGCCGACGTCGATGCGGCCGGAGTCCACTCCGTCAGGCGTCCCGTAGCGCACGCCCTCGAACTCATGGCCCCGGGAGCGGAGCTCCTCGAGGATGCCCATCCGCTCCGCGGCGTAGAAGCCGGGGCCGAAGAAGTCGATCATGTAGCCGCCGCCGCGCGGGCCCGGGGAAGATTCCAGCACGGTGACATCGTGGTCGGGGGCGAGTTCGTGGGCGAGGGCGAGGCCGGCGATGCCGCCCCCGATGATCGTGACGTCCATGGCCCGACGCTACCCGCTGGGCCAGCACCCGCCCTCCCCAGCCAGCCCAAGACTATTGCGCCGGTGACGACTCATGCGCGGGTCACCATCGGTCCTCACGGTCACAAATTCTGACCGTCTCCGGGCTGACGCCGGGTGGCGCCGGGCTCGCACCGGGTGGCGCAAGGTCGGCACCGGGCGGCACGGGGGCGGCGCCGGGCTAGGCTCCGGCCGCCGGCAGCTCCCCGGTCTCAGCAGGTGCCGCCCCCGCACCGTCCCGCGTCGCGGCGACCTCGGGGATCGCACCGGTGACGGTCATGGATTCCTCGACCACCGCGTCGTCCGCATCAGGGTCCGTGCCCGCAGCGAACTGCGACCAGTAGAGCCGGTGATAGGCGCCCTCGGCCTCGAGCAGCGCGTCGTGGGAGCCCTGCTCGACGATGTCGCCGTGCTCCATCACCAGGATCACGTCCGCGTCACGGATGGTGGAGAGACGGTGGGCGATCACGAAGGAGGTGCGGTCGCTGCGTAGCGCCGCCATCGCCTCCTGCACGAGCACCTCGGTGCGGGTGTCCACGGAGGAGGTGGCCTCGTCGAGGATCAGCAGTGCAGGGTCGGCGAGGAAGGCGCGGGCGATGGTGATCAGCTGCCGCTCACCGGCGGAGACATTGGCGCCCTCGTCCTCGATGAGGGTGTCGTAGCCGTCGGGGAGGGTGTGCACGAAGCGGTCCACGAAGGTCGCGGTCGCGGCGGCGGCCACCTCCTCGTCGGTCGCCTCGAGCCGGCCGTAGCGGATGTTCTCGCGGATGGTGCCGCCGAAGAGCACCGCGTCCTGCAGCACCATGCCCACGCGACTGCGCACTGCGCCGCGGTCCAGGGCGCGGATGTCCACGCCGTCCAGGCGGATCTGCCCGCCGTCGATCTCGTAGAACCGCATGATGAGGTTCACCAGCGTGGTCTTGCCGGCGCCGGTGGGGCCGACGATCGCGATCGTCTGGCCGGGTTCTGCGACCAGCGACAGGTCGCTGATCAGTGACGTCTCCGGGGTGTAGGAGAAGGCGACGTGATCGAACTCGATGCGTCCGCGGGTGGGACCGGTGAACTCGGCGCGCTCGATGCGCTCCCCGCGCCCCTCGCGGTCCGTCTCCCCGTCGGTGTTCGCCGCGCCTGCGGTGATCTCCCCGTCGGCCTCCTGCTCCTCCGCATCCAGCAGCTCGAAGATCCGCTCGGCGGAGGCGACGCCGGAGATGAGCATGTTCGCCATCCCCGCCACCTCGCCCAGCGGCGAGTTGAACTCGCGGGAGTACTGAATGAAGGCGGTGACCTGGCCGAGCGACATCTGGCCCGCGGCGATCCGCAGGCCGCCCACCACGGCGATGCCGACGTAGCCGAGGTAGGTCACCCACTGCATGATCGGCATGATCATGCCGGAGTAGAACTGGGCCTTGAACGAGGCTTCCCACAGCTCCTCGTTGCGCGTATCGAACTGCTCGCGCATCGAGTCCTGCCGGTCGAAGACGGTCACCAGGTCGTGGCCGGTGAAGGACTCCTCGACGTGCCCGTTCAAGCGCCCGGTGTTGCGCCACTGCGCCGTGAACAGCTTCTGGGACTTCGCCCCGATGACGCCGATGACCACGGCGGAGATCGGCAGCGCGATCAGGGCGATGAGCGCCAGCTGCCAGGAGAGCCAGAACATCATGATGGTGATGCCGACGATGGTCAGCACCGCGTAGACCAGGGATGCGAAGGCCTGCTGGAGGGCGGACTGGACGTTGTCGACGTCGTTGGTGGTGCGGGAGAGCAGGTCGCCGCGCTGGCGGGTGTCGAAGTAGGACAGCGGCAGACGGTTGACCTTCGTCTCGATCTTCTCGCGCAGCACGTAGACGATCTTCATGACCACGTCGTTCAGCAGTCGGCCCTGCAACCAGTCGAACAGCGCGGCGACCAGGTACATGCCCAGGACGATCAGCAGGAGGCGCCCGAGAACGTCGAAGGCGACTCCCTCACCGCTGAGGAAGCCATCGAAGATGACGTCCATCGCGTCGCCCAGGATGCTCGGCGCCCAGACGGTGAGCACCGTGGAGATCAGGCCGAAGCCCAGCACCACGGCGAGGCCGAGCTTGTGGTCCCTGAAGGTGCCGGCGAGCCGCAGCGCCGAGGGCCAGAAGGCCTTCGCCTTGCGGGGCGCCGATTCACCCCACTCGCTGGTCATGGAGTCCTGCATCTCGAGGATCTCGGACTCGGTGAGGTCGGCCAGCTCCGCGGCGGGCGCGCCGGACTTCTTCGCACCGGACTTCTCCGCACCGGACTTCTTCGCGTTGGACCTCTTCGCGCCGGTCTTCTCCGCGGCGCTCTTCCTCTTCGCGTTCATGCCGTCGCCTCCGCGGTGATCTGGGAATCGACGATCTCCCGGTAGGTCTGCGAGCTGACCAGCAGCTCCTCATGGGTGCCGCGGCCCACCACTGCGCCCTCCTCGAGCACCAGGATCTGGTCCGCGGAGGTGATGGTGGAGATGCGCTGGGCGACGATGATCGTGGTCGCGCCCTGGGTGTTCCGCGCAAGGCCCTCTCGCACCTTGGCGTCGGTGGTGACGTCGAGCGCCGAGAAGGAGTCGTCGAAGACGTACACCCGCGGTGCGGCGACCAGGGTGCGGGCGATGCACAGGCGCTGGCGCTGTCCGCCGGAGACGTTGGTGCCGCCCTGGGAGACGGTCGACTCCAGGCCGGTCGCCGCGCTCTCCCCCTCGCCGGTGCTGCGGTCCTTGACGAACTCGGTGCCCTGGGCGACCTCGAGCGCGCGCCACAGCTGGTCGTCGTCGGCCGTCGGATCCCCGAAGCGGAGGTTGTGCGCGATGGTGCCGGAGAACAGATAGGGCTTCTGGGGCACGAGGCCCACCACGCGGGAGATCGTGGCGCGGGCCAGGTCGGTGACGGGGACGCCGTCCAGCAGCACCTGGCCGCTGGTCGCGTCGTGCAGGCGCGGGATGAGGCTGACCAGGGTGGTCTTGCCCGAGCCCGTGGAGCCGATGATGGCGGTGGTCCTCCCGGCCTCGGCGGTGAAGGAGACTCCGTCGAGCACGGGCGAATCGGCGCCGGGATAGGCGAAGGTGACGTCGCGGAACTCCACGGTGGCGCCGCCCCCGGCTGCCTCGAGGGCGACGGGCTGCGCGGGCTCGGCGAGGGTCGGGGTGGTCTCCAGGACCTCACCGATGCGCCTGCCGCTGATGATCGCGCGCGGGAACATCATGAACATGAAGGTGCCCATCATGACCGCCATCAGGATCTGCAGCAGGTACTGCATGAAGGCGGTCAGCGCGCCCACCTCCACCAGGCCCGCATCCACGCGGTGGCCGCCGAACCAGAGCACCGCAGCGGTCGCGAGGTGGAGCACGACGGTGATGGCCGGGCCCATGATCACGAACAGGCGGCCGATCCGCACCGAGGTGTCGGTGAGGGTGGCGTTCGCGCTCTCGAAGCGGGCGGTCTCGTGCTGCTCGCGCACGAAGGCGCGCACCACGCGGATGCCCATGATCTGCTCACGCATCACGGAGTTGATCGAGTCGATGTTGTCCTGCATCCGCTGGAACAGCGGCATCAGCTCCTTGACCAGGAAGCCCACGATCACCATCAGCAACGGCACGGACACCCACACCAGCCAGGACAGCCCCGGATCCTCCTGGATCGCCATGACGATCCCGCCGATGGACATGATCGGCACCATCACCATGAAGTTCAGGGTCATCAGCACCAGCATCTGCACCTGCTGGACGTCGTTGGTGGCGCGGGTGATCAGGGTGGGCGCGCCGTAGCGGCCCATCTCCTCGGTCGAGAAGCGGTCCACGCGCGTGTAGATGGAGCGGCGGATGTCCCGGCCCATCCCCATCGAGACCCGTGCCCCGAACCAGACCGAGGTGATCGCGGTGATCACCTGCACCATCGCGACGATCAGCATCACACCGCCGACGCGCCAGATGTAGTCGGTATCGCCCGTGGCGACACCGTTGTCGATGATGTCGGCGTTGAGGCTGGGCAGGTAGAGCGTCGCGAGCACGGTCGCGAGCTGGAGGACGGCGACGGCGACCACATGCGGCAGGTAGGGCCGGATGTGGCGCCGGATCAGGGTCCAGAGCATGGGGTGGTCTCCCGAGGCAGGATGGAACGGCCCGGCCGACGGGGTGAGCGGCCAGGGTAGCGAGCGAAGACTACGACAGCGGGAGGACAGATTCTGTCCTCGCACCTCGGCGCCGGATCCGGTGGCGATCCCGCGCCCGGTCGATCCTCGTGCGCGCGGACCCTCCCGCGCATCCCCTTTTGGTCGGAGATCTCTTGGTCGGTGATCCCGGGGCACGGCGCCCGACCAGGGTGCGTGACGTCCACGCCGTCGGAGCCACCCTCCACGGTCGGCGTCGCCCCTGGGGCCCGGAAGCCGCCCCGCGGCGCGGAGGGGGCCGATGCCACTTCTCGCCCCTCTCGCTCACCAGGTGACCCGGAGGAAAGTGTCCTCACGAAGCGCTGTGCGGCACCTTTCCTACGCCTCGGTGCTCAGGACATCGCCCGGCTGAACCTCTCCGCCTGCTTCGTGGGGCCGGTGACCAGGATGGTGTCCCCCTCCTGCAGCACCGTGTCCTGGGTGGCGGGCTGCCAGGTGCCGCCCGCAGGCTTCACGGAGGTGACGGTCACGCCGTAGCGGCGGCGGATGCCGCTGTCGCCGAGCCGGGTCCTGGCGAGCTCGGGGCTCAGCGCGGTCTTGACCATCGCGAAGTCGGTGTCGATCTCGATGAAGTCCTGCATCGTGCCCAGCACGATGTGGGCGACCCGGCGACCCATGTCCTTCTCTGGATAGATGACGTGCGAGATGCCGAGCTGTTCGAGGATCAGACCGTGCGGATCGCTCACGGCCTTCGCCCAGATCTTGCGGATGTTGAAGCGCAGCAGCAGCGACGTGACGAGGATGCTGGCCTGGATGTCGCTGCCGATCGCGATGACGACCCGGTCGAACTCGGGGAGGGAGAGCTGACGCAGCACCTCCTCCTGGGTGGCGTCGGCATGGACGACGTGCGTGAGCCTGCCGTTGAGCGACTGGACGATGTCCTCGCGCGCATCGATGCCGAGCACCTCGGCGCCCTCGTCCATGAGCTCGAGGGCGAGGGACTGCCCGAAGCGGCCGAGGCCGATGACCGCGACGGACCTGTCGGAGGTCGGGCCGGCGGAGAGACTGCTGCGGAAGAGTCTGTGCTTAGCCAATGATCGGCCTTTCCTTGGGGAGGTCGTAGAGGAGCGTGCGGCGGCGGAGGGCGAGCCCGGTGGCGACGGTGATCGGGCCCAGACGGCCGACGAACATGAGTGCCACGAGGACCAGCTGCGCGCCGACGGGGAGTCTCGCGGTGATCCCCGTGGACAGGCCCACGGTCGCGAACGCGGAGACCACCTCGAACATGATCTCGTCGAGGGAGAAGTCGGTCATGAGCATGATCGCGACGGTGGAGGCGACCACGAGGCCGACCGCCATCACGATGACCGTGATCGCCTGGCGATGCACCGCCCGCGAGAGCCGCTTGCCGAAGATCGTGACGGCTCCGGCGCCCCGCAGCTCGCCGAGCATGAGGAAGAACAGCACGGCGAAGGTGGTGACCTTGATGCCGCCCGCGGTGCCGGCGGGGCCGCCGCCGATGAACATCAGCAGGTCCATGCCCAGCCAGGTCGCCGGGTCCATGGCGGAGGTGTCGATGGTGTTGAATCCGGCGGTCCGGGTCTGGGCGGACATCGCGAAGCCGTTGAGGATCCGCAGGTGAGGGGGCATCCCGCCGAGGGTCGCCGGGTTCGTCCACTCGAGCGCGGTGATGTGGACGGTGCCGAGCACGAGCAGCAGCGGTGTCGCCGAGAGCACGATCCGGGTGTTCATCGTCCACAGCCGGACGGTGCCGGAGTGCTTCCACAGCTGCATGAGCACGGGGAAGCCGAGCCCGCCGAGCACCGTCGCGCCGCTCGTGGTCAGGAGCACCACGGGGTCGTCGGAGAAGGACATGAGGCTGTCGCTGTAGAGCGCGAAGCCGGCGTTGTTGAAGGAGGAGATCGAGTGGAAAACCCCGAGCCACAGCGCCCGGCCCCACGTCTCGCCGTAGGTGAGCGCGAAGCGCAGGGTGAGGATCACCGCTGCGATCGCCTCGATGAGCAGCGAGATCCGCACGACGCTCATCACGAGGCTGCGCACATCCTCGATGCCGAAGCTCTTGACCTCTGCGGCGGCGGTGAGCTTCGAACGCAGGGACAGCTTGCGGACCACGGCGATGCCCACCACGGAGGCGAAGGTCATCACCCCGAGGCCGCCGAGCTGGATCAGCGCGAGGATCACGACCTGCCCGAAGGTGGTCCAGAAGACGGGGGTGTCGACCACGATCAGTCCCGTCACGCACAGCGCGGAGACCGCCGTGAACAGCGCCTCCATCACCGCGGCACCGCCGGGTCCGGTGGAGGCGGCCGGATGCATCAGCAGCAGCGTCCCCAGGACGGCGCTGAGGGCGAAGGCCAGGAAGACGGTTCGCGTGGGTCGCGGTCGTCGGTCGACGGAGCGAGGCTGGATCAGCCCGAGTGGTGGCACGCGCGGAATGCTACGCCTGCCCGTGGTGGTCCGATGCCCGCGGCGATCAGGAGATCACCGCGACTGGTCTGGACCGTGCGCCACCTGGTGCACTCCTGGACTTTCTCCGGTACCCGGCTCGCGCGCCACCTGCTGCTGCCGTGACGGGCACGGCCCAGGGCGTCAGACTCCGGCGGCCTTCCTCGAGGTCCGCGCGAGCTTCTCGACGAGGCCGTCGGAGATCGGGTTCCTCGCGGTGAAGGTGATGCCGGTCTTCGTCGTCTTCAGCCCAGCGGCGGCGATCTCCTCCGCGTGCTCCGCGATCGCCGCGGGCTGGACGTACAGCCCGCACTGCCGGGTGAACGCCGCGTAGCCCGCGACGATCGTGCCGTCGATCCGGAAGCCCGGCATGCTGTAGGCCACGACCTCGTCCGCGTCAGGCAGGGTGCGGGCCAGCGTCGCGCGCAGCCCCTCCAGCAGGGGTCGGAACGCCTCGTGCGCCTCCCCGATGTAGCTGTCGTGGTCGGATGTCGCCGTCATGGGTGCCTCGCCTCCGCACGCTCCCCTGTCCGCCGTGTCGCGCGGGAGCGTCGCCAGCGTACGCCGGGCGCTCAGCCCTCGTCGGCCGTGAGCTCCGCGAGCAGCTCCTGCACCCGTCGGTCGATGTCGTCGCGCACCAGGCGCATGCGCTCCACGCCCCCGATGCCGCGCTCGGAGGGCTCGTCGGTGACCCAGGTGGTGATGGTCCCTGCCATCCCGGGGACGGGCTCGACCACGGCCTCCTCGCCGAGCACCACGACCCGGTCCACCCGGGCCAGCAGCGCGGGGTCGATCGGCTTGGTGACAGCGGAGGACATGTTCGCGCCGACCTCGGCGATGACCTCGGCCGAGAGCGCATTGACCGCACTGCCCGGCTTCGTGCCGGCGGAGTGGACCTCGACAGCGCCGGCCGCGCGGGCCTCCATCAGAGCCGCGGCCATCTGGGACTTGCCACCGTTCTTCACGCAGACGAACAGGACGGACGGGGTGGCGAGCGAGGACTGGGAGGGATGCGGAGTGCTCATGCGGAGACCTGCTCTGGAGAACGGACGGAGGATGTGGGGACGGTGGGGTCGCTGGGGAACAGTCGCGGGCCCAGCCACAGCGAGACGTAGACCAGGCCGACCAGCACCGGAACCTCGATCAGCGGGCCGACGACCCCGGCGAGCGCCTGGCCGGAGGTGACGCCGAAGGTGCCGATCGCGACGGCGATGGCGAGCTCGAAGTTGTTGCCGGAGGCGGTGAAGGCGACGGTGGTCGACTTCGCGTAGTTCAGTCCGACAGCGCGCGCGGCCAGCAGCGCGACCAGGAACATGACCACGAAGTAGGCCAGCAGCGGCAGGGCGATCCGGGCCACGTCCCAGGGGCTGGAGGTGATCGCCTCGCCCTGCAGGGCGAACAGCAGCACGATCGTGAACAGCAGGCCGTACAGGGCGAAGGGGCCGATGCGGGGCAGGAAGCGGTTCTCGTACCAGTCGCGGCCCTTGGCCCGCTCCCCGAGGGTGCGCGTGAGGAAGCCGGCCAGCAGCGGTATCCCGAGGAACACCAGCACGGAGAGCACGATCGCGCCCACGGAGAACTCCGCAGAGGTCACGGGCAGGCCCAGCCAGGCGGGCAGCACCTGCAGGTAGAACCAGCCCAGCGCACCGAAGGCGAGAACCTGGAAGACGGAGTTGATCGCGACCAGCACGGCCGCGGCCTCGCGGTCACCGCAGGCGAGGTCGTTCCAGATGAACACCATCGCGATGCAGCGGGCGAGGCCGACGATGATCAGCCCGGTGCGGTACTCGGGCAGGTCCGCGAGCAGCAGCCAGGCCAGGGCGAACATGAGCGCGGGGCCGACGATCCAGTTCAGCGCCAGGGACAGGACCATCAGCTTCCGGTCGGCGGTCACACGACGGGTCTCGTCGTAGCGGACCTTCGCCAGGACCGGGTACATCATCACCAGCAGCCCGATCGCGATGGGCACGGAGATCCCGGCGACGGACATGCTCTCGAGCGCCTGGTTCAGGCCGGGCACCAGTCGCCCGAGCGCCAGGCCCAGGATCATGGCCACGATGATCCAGACCGGCAGGAACCGGTCCAGGACCGACATCTCCCCGGCGACACGGGTCGGCGCGCTGGGTGCGGTGGTCGTCGTCATGACGAGGCCTACCTCTTCCTATAGACGGATATCGATGCGAACGCTAGCCTGATATATAGACGTTCGTCAATGTAAGGTGTACCCATGTCCTCCACCACGTCCTCCCGTCCGGTGAGCATCACGATCCGCAGCACCGCCCCGAGCGACCCGTCGTGCGAGCCGGGTTCGTCGGCCGCCCTCGACTGCTGCGCGCTCGGCGCCGGCCCGATCGACGTGGCGGAGGCGGAGCACCTGGCCGTGCGGCTGAAGGCGCTCTCGGACCCGACCCGGCTGCAGCTGCTCTCCCACGTGGCGACGCGCGGCTGCGGGGATGTGTGCGCCTGTGATCTCACCGAGCCGCTGGGCATCTCGCAGCCCACCGTCAGCCATCACATGAAGAAGCTGGTCGAAGCCGGGCTGCTCACCCGCGAGCAGAAGGGCCGCTGGGCGCACTACTCGGTCGTCCCGTCGGCCTTCGCGGAGCTGCGCGCCTTCCTGGACCTGTCCTGACCCGCCGCACCGCCCACCACCACCCAGGAGACCCCATGCCCGATCGCCCCAGCGTCCTGTTCGTCTGCGTCCACAACGCCGGCCGCTCGCAGATGGCCGCCGGCTGGCTGCGCCACCTCGCGGGCGACCGCATCGAGGTGCGCTCGGCCGGCTCCGCCCCCGCCGATTCGATCAATCCCTCCGCGGTCGAGGCGATGGCCGAGGAGGGCGTGGACATCACCTCCGCGACCCCGAAGGTCCTCACGCGCGACGCGGTCCAGCAGTCCGATGTCGTGATCACCATGGGATGCGGCGACGCCTGCCCGATCTTCACCGGCAAGCGCTACGAGGACTGGGAGCTGCCCGACCCCGCCGGCCAGGGCGTCGAGGCGGTGCGCCCCATCCGCGATGACATCCGCGGCCGCGTCGAGGAGCTCATCGCGAGCCTCGAGGTCGAGCAGATCCGATGACGAGCGCCCCATAGGGCGCGCCGTCCCGAGACCTCAGGCGATGCCGGACCTCGGACCGACTGGGCGGGCGAGGCGGGGCGGAACGCGACAGGACGGTGGCGGGCGGACCAGAGCTGGCCCGACCAACGGAGTGCCGACGCTCAGCCCGTCACCACCGCCGCCACGATCGGCAGCACGATGGTCATGACCAGGGCGTTGAGCACCATGGCGGCACTGGACCAGCCACCGGCCACGGAGGACTCGTCGAGCACACGCGAGGTGCCGATGCCGTGGGAGGTCAGGCCCACGGCGAAGCCGCGCGCCCGCTCGTCCCGCACCCGCGCGAGGGTCAGCAGCGCCGGACCGAAGGCCGCGCCGAGCACGCCCGAGACCATGGTGAGCACCACCGCGAGCGGCACCGAGGCCTGCAGCGACTCGGCGATGGACAACCCGACGGGCGAGGTCACCGAGCGGGGCAGCGCGGCGAGCAGCACATCGTCCCCGGCGCCGAAGAGCGTGAGCACCCCGACGGTGATGGCGATGCTGAGCACTCCCCCGGCGACCAGGGCCGCGGTCACGGCCGGTGCCGAGCTGGTCAGCGCCCGTCCGTTGCGCAGCAGCGGCAGGGCGAGGGCGACGGTGGCGGGCCCGAGCAGCATCGTCAGCAGGCTCACCTGCTCGAGGTAGACCGCGTACGGCAGGCCGGTGATGAGCAGGACCGTCGCGACGATCGCGGTGGTGACCAGCACCGGGGAGAGAACTCCGGGCCGGCCGAGCCGGTGGTACAGCCAGTACGCCCCCAGATAGGCGCCGAGGGTCAGGGCGAGCCCGAAGACGGGCAGGTGGATGAGGGTGCTCATGCGGGCGACCCCCCGGGCTGCGGGGCGGTGCCCGGCCCGGTCGAGTCGCTCGGCCCGGTCGAGTCGCTCGGCCCGGTCGAGTCGCTCGGCCCGTCGGGCGCGCCGGCATCCCCCCGTCGGCGACCCTGCCTGCGCAGCAGCGCCTGCAGCACCATCCCGGAGATGATCAGCGGCACCAGGAACGAGCCGCCGACGGCGAGCGCGAGCGGCAGGGCGTTCTCGGCGAGGGACTGCAGCTCGAGCACGATCCCGACGCTGGGCGGGACGAACAGCAGCTGCAGGTGAGCGAGCAGCGGGGTGGCGGCCGGTTCGGCGGCGCGGACCACGGCGCGCGTGGGCCGCAGGATCCCGAGCAGCACGAGCAGCACGATCCCGAGGACCACCCCGGGCACGGGCAGGCCGAGCAGGGCCGACGCGGCCAGGCCCACCATCTGCGCGAGCAGCAGGACCACGAGGCCGAGCAGCACAGGAGGCAGGAGAGCGGCGCGTGACATCCCGGCCAGGGTAGCCCGCGCCGTCCCGTCTGATCTGCGTTGACCACGGCCGAGGCAGCGTCGCGGTTCCCTTCTCCGCGGTAGCCCGGGTCACAACGACTAGCGCAATGAGCGACCTCACGTCGGCCGTCGCACCTCTGACGCTGATGCCTGGCTGACCAGCGAGCGGAGGCCGGAGCAGCTGGGCAGCCGGGCGCTCGTCGGCCCGCCGGGCAGGAGTGGAGGATCACGCCGGACTTGCCGCGACGGGCCCGTCTGTCACAGCGTGAAGGTCCCTCGACGGATGCGGGACGCGGCCCGCAGAGCTCCGGGGCGCCGTCCATGACCATCGCTCGAGGTGCCCCTGCACCTGTCCCTCTCGCACCCTCGGAGGTCTCCGGCGTGACCAGCCCCCTGCACTCCACCCTCAGCCGACGCGCCGCGCTGCGCGGCCTCGGCGTCGTCGGCCTCACGGCCGCTGCCGGCCTGTTCGCCTCCTCGCGGGCCCACGCCGACAGCGACCTCGTGGTCGTCGATCAGATGGGCACGGGCCCCTGGGACGCGGAGAACTGCGGACCGACGTCGGCCGTGATCGCCATGGTCGCCGCCGGTCGGCCGGTCGAGCACTACGTCTCCGGGTCGGAGGGCGCCGCGGAGGGCGGCAATGCCCGCGCCGTCCTGGAGATGCGCGCCCGCTGCGGGCTGTCGCCGTGGGACGACCCGGAGACCAAGAACGTCGACTACGTCGGCGCCTACCTCGAGGATCTCGAGAGGGGGATCCGGGACGCGGACGGCACCGCCACGCATTCCCAGTTCAAGGAGGGGATGGAGGCCGCTGCGCACGGCTCCGTCGTGATCCTGCACGTCCATCACGGCAGGCTGCTCGGCGAGGACGCGGACTACGGCCACTTCGTGGTCGCCCAGGGCCAGGACGAGGAGGGGAACCTCCTGGTCTCCGATCCGGGACGAGCCCAGAGCATCGGCATCACCGGATACTCGCGCGAACGCCTGCTCGAGGCCCAGCAGGGCGACGCCACGATCGTCAGCTGATCTCCCTCCCGTCCTCCGGCAGCGAGAACGACATCCGGGCCACTTTGCGTCGCCGATCCTGCACCGATTCGCGATCTCGGTGAGCAACCCCACGCTCCGGGGGCGAAGCGGGGGAGATGGCCGAGCCAGTCGACCCCGACCGCTCACTCCATGAAGATGCCGTTGCCCGGCCCCAGGGGCAGGTCGAAGAAGAAGAACACGGCCAGGATCGCCGTCCACACGAGCCAGAACGGGATCACGAACGGGAGCATGCGCGCCATCAGCGTGCCCAGGCCCGCGGCCGGCTCGTACTTCCGCAGCATGCCCAGCAGCACGATCATGTACGGGTTCATCGGGGTGATGACCTGGGTGGCGGAGTCGCCCACCCGGAACGCGGCCTGGGTGAAGGCGGGCTCGTAGCCGATGAGCGCGAACATCGGCACGAACACGGCGCCCATGATCGCCCACATGCCCGAGCCGGAGATGATGAACAGGTTCAGCACGCTGGCCAGCAGGATGAACCCGAGCACCGCGCCGAAGCCGGTGAGGCCCGCGTTCTCGAGGCCCGCCGCGCCGGTGACCGCGATCCAGGTGCCGATCCCCGACCAGTTGAACAGGGAGATGAAGTTGCCCAGGATGAAGGCCAGCACGATGAACGGCAGCATCTCCTTGAGGGCGTCGGACATCATCTGCACGGCGTCACGGGTGCTCCGCAGGGTGCCGACGATGACGCCGTAGGCGGTGCCGACCACCATGAAGTACGCGACCACGATGAACACGATCGAGCTCAGCAGCGGGGACTTCGGCAGGAAGCCGCCCTCCTCGTTCCGCCACGCGGAACCGGCCGGCAGCACGGCCACCAGGATCAGCGCGGTGAGCACGACACCGGCGAGCACCGCGACCAGCAGACCCTTGTTCTCCTTCGGGGTAAGGGCGGCGCGCATGTGCTCAGCGCTGTCCGAGGGGTCCTCGGCGCCCTCGACGGCGACCTCGTCGACCGGGACGTTCTGGCGCTTCAGCCGCGGCTCGATCAGCTTGTCGATGATGAAGCCCGCGACGAAGCCCAGGATGATCGAGGCGACGATGTTGAAGAACCAGTTCGACACCGGGTTGACAGCGGTGAACTCGAACCCGGGCAGCGCCTCCATCACCGAGGTGGTGATACCGGCGAACAGGGCGTCCAGCGAGGTGGGGAAGATGTTGGTGGAGTAGCCGGCGCCGGCGGCGGCGAAGCCGCCGAGCAGGCCTGCCACGGGGTGTCGGCCCGCTGCTTTGAACACCAACGCCGCGAGCGGCGGGACCACCACGAAGGCGGAGTCGGCCATGATCGAGGAGACCACGCCCACGAAGCCCACCACGTACGGGAGCATCCACGCGGGCGAGGAGCCGAACAGCTTGCGGATCCCGGCGGCCAGCAGGCCCGAGTGCTGGGCGATGCCGATCGCGAGCAGGATCGGCATCACGGTGACCAGCGGCGGGAACCCGATGTAATTGATGCCGAGGTTGGTGGTCAGCCAGGCCATGCCCTCACCGGTGAACAGGCCCCTGATCACGGTGGGCTCGTCCGAGCCGGGCACGGAGACGACCACCCCGGCGAGCTCCATCCCGGTGGAGACCAGTCCGGTGATCACGAACAGGACGATGAACAGCATGAACGGCTCGGGCAGCTTGTTGCCCGCCCATTCCACCCAGTTCAGGGCCCGATCGGTGAAGCCGCTCTTGGTCGGCGTGGTCTGTGCTGCGCTCATGATGGCTCCAGTCGGGTGGGTTCAGTGGCGGCTGCCGGTGGGCTTGTCGGTGCGCGGCCGTGCGGGGCGGGGAGGTGTGGGGTGAGGATGTGCGGGGTGGGGGCGTGCGGTCAGTGGACGTGCGGTGGCCAGAGGACGTGCAGCGGTCAGTCGAAGAAGCCCGGGACATCGATCGCTCCGCCGGCAGCCTCGAACTCCGCAGCAATCGCGGCGGCGAGCGCCGGGTCGTGGAGGGCATCGAGCACGGTCGCGGCGAGGCCGTAGGCCCCGTCGGCCGCGGCGGTGCGAGCGTCCTCGGACACCGCCGCCGAGGCGAATTCCCGGGTGTGGAGCGCGACCTCGGGCGGGGCGATGCGGATGACCGGGTGGATGCCGGGGATCCGGTAGCTGACGTTGCCGAAATCGGTGGAGGCCGCGAGTGAGGGCGAGACGACGCCGTGGGGCAGCGGGTCCCGGCCGCGGCGGCGCTGGGCCTGCACCCAGCGGCCGGTCAGCGCCTCGTTGGTGCGCACCGGCAGCGAGGGCGGGTGCTCGTCCCAGCGGATCGTGAGGCCGACGCCGGCCATCAGGGCTGCCCCGCGCGCCACCTCCTCGACGCGCTGCGAGAGGTCCCTGAGCGTCTCGGGGCGCTGGGAGCGCACGTACAGGTCGAGCCGCGCGTGGTCCGGCACGACGCTCGCCCGTTCGCCGCCCTCACGGATCACGGCGTGGATGCGGTCCGTGGGCGGGGTCTGCTGGCGCATCAGTCCGATGCCCTGGTACATCAGGCTCGCGGCGTCCAGCGCGTTGCGCCCCATGTACGGCTGGGCGGAGGCATGGGCGGTGTGCCCGTGGAACTCGACGGTGAGGGTCCGACGGCCCAGCCAGGTCTGATCGGCCAGGTCGTAGCCGTAGGGATGGGCCATGACCGCGGCGTCCAGCCCCTCGAAGGCACCCTCGCGCGCCATGTACTCCTTGCCGGTGTGGCCCTCCTCGGCGGGGGTCCCCAGGAACACCACCCGCCCCGGAACGGCCGACGCGTCCGCCGTCGCGAGCGCGGCGAGCGCCAGGAACGCGCCCAGGCCCATCACGGCGATGACGTTGTGGCCGCAGCCGTGGCCGACGCCCGGCAGCGCGTCGTACTCGGAGAGGATCGCGAAGATCGGCGCATCGTCGTCCTCGGAGCCCGCGCCGCGGATCTCCGCACGGATCGCGGTGTCCAGGCCGTGCACGCCCACCTGGGCGTCGATCCCGTGGGCGGCGAGGACGTCGGCGATGGCGCGGGCGGAACGGTGCTCCTCGAAGGCGACCTCGGGGTGCTCGGCGAGGTCGAGCATCAGCGCGACCATCTCGGCGGCGTCGGCCCCCACCTGCGCCTCGAGACGCTCGTGGAGCGCGGGCGAGGCGCCATCGAAGGCGGAGCCCGGGTGGGCCGAGGTGCGCATCGCCGTCTCGCGCTCCTCATCGAGCTGGCGGAGGTAGGCCGTGGAGACCTCGGTGTGCTGGGCGCCGGAACGCGCTGTCGGCTCGGTCGTCATGCCGGTCACGGTAAAGCACCCACCGGCGTTCGGGCACGAGGTTCCACCAGACGGCTCCGCGAGCAGGAGCGAACGGGTGCGAGCAGGCACGGACGGGCGCGAACTGCGGCGAGCAGGCGCGAGCAGTACTGCCCTCTGACGTGGGTGACCGGACCACCAGCGCGCACAGATTCCGCAGGACGGTACGATCTGCTCAGTGCCCTGCGGCGATCCCGCAGCCGTGCTTCCCGTGCGGACCGCTCACCCTGCGATCCGTGGTCGCCTCCCGGCGGCCACCCCGTCGCCCTCGTGGCGACGAACCCGTCGTCCCCCGATGGACAGCGCCATCGCGCACCGGTGACGCCCCGTCGCTCGACGTCAGCGCCTGTCGCTCCTCGTGGCAGTTCCCGGTCGCCGTCCCCGCGGTGATCCTTCCCCGGGTCGTCATCGTCGTCGGCCCCTCTCCTGCGCCGTTCCCCCGCGGCGCTGCTCCCCGGAGGCTCTTCATGAGTGCATCGTCCCCATCCGCCAGCTCCCCTGCGACGAGCGCCGACCGCGGCGCCTTCTCGGGCCGCACCGCGTTCATCTTCGCCGCCATCGGCTCGGCCGTCGGGCTCGGCAACATCTGGCGCTTCCCGGCCGTGGCCTATGAGAACGGCGGCGGCGCGTTCATCCTGCCGTATCTGGTCGCGCTGCTGACCGCCGGCATCCCACTGCTGTTCCTCGACTACGCGCTCGGGCACCGCTGGCGCGGCTCGGCGCCGGCCGCGTGGCGCCGCTTCACGCGCTGGACCGAATTCATCGGCTGGTGGCAGGTGCTGATCGCGCTGGTCATCGCGCTGTACTACGCGCTGATCCTGGCCTGGGCCACGAACTACACGATCTTCTCCTTCGACCAGCGCTGGGGCGACGACGCCGGTGCCTTCTTCGGCGAGTACACCCAGGCTCTCAGCGGGGCCGATGCCACCGTCAGCTTCGACTTCGTACCGCCGGTGCTGATCTCGATGATCGTGGTCTGGCTCGCGGTGATCGTGGTGATGGCCCTCGGCGTGCACAAGGGCATCGCCGCCGCCTCTGTCGTCTTCATCCCGCTGCTGATCGTCATGTTCATCATCCTGGTGGTGCGCTCGCTGTTCCTGCCCGGCGCCATCGACGGCCTCGACGCCTTCTTCCAGCCCAACTGGGCCGCGCTGACGGACCCCGGCGTGTGGATCGCTGCCTACGGCCAGATCTTCTTCTCGCTCTCGGTGGCGTTCGGCATCATGCTCACCTACTCCTCGTATCTGAAGAAGAAGACCGACCTCACCGGCTCCGGCCTGGTGGTCGGCTTCGCGAACTCAGGCTTCGAGATCCTCGCCGGCATCGGCGTGTTCTCCGCACTGGGCTTCATGGCCCAGGCACAGGGCGTCGCCATCGACGAGGTCGTCACCTCCGGCGTGGGCCTCGCGTTCATCGCCTTCCCGACCATCATCAGCCAGGCCCCGGCGGGCGCCATCATCGGCGTGCTGTTCTTCGGCTCGCTGGTGCTGGCCGGTTTCACCTCGATGATCTCCATCGTCGAGGTGGTCATCGCCGCGGTGCAGGACAAGTTCGGCATGGCGCGCATCCCGGCGACCCTCGCGGTCAGCATCCCGATGGGCGTGGTCTCCACGCTGCTGTTCTCCACCACCATGGGGCTCCCCCTGCTGGACGTCATGGACAAGTGGGCCAATGAGTACGGCATCGTCGCGGCCGCCGCCGTGTCCACGATCGTCGTCTCCTACGTGGTGCGGGGCCTGCCCACCCTGCGCGACCACCTCAACCAGCGCGGCACCTTCCCGATCGGGAAGATCTGGATGCTCTGCGTGGCGGTGATCGCGCCGCTCGTGCTCGGCATCTCGCTGATCCTCAGCACGATCACCCTGGTCACCTCCGAGACCACGTACAGCGAGTACCCCGGCTGGTTCAACCTGGTCTTCGGCTGGCTGATGGCGATCGCCCTGGTGGTCATCGCGATCGGGCTGTCGCTGATCCCGTGGTCGAAGAACTCCAACCTCTACAAGACGGACTCCGACGGCGATCCGATCGCCCCGGAGGTCGTGGCCGGCAAGGGCCTGGTCACGGATCCCGAGGCCGCGACCCCGCACGAGCTGCGCAGCGCGCCGTGACCTCGGGGCGGCGCGGAGAACGGCCGGCCGAGATCCGGCCGGACCCGCACCGCCCCCGTCCGCTCATCCGCCGCTCTGCTCACACCGTCCTTCCCACCACACAGGAGTGATCATGTCCTTCGCCTCCATCGTCATGATGATCATCGCGATCGTCACCGTCTGGGGCGGCCTCGTCGCCGCCATCATCAACCTCACGCGCCACCCCGAGGTCAAGGACTGAGCCCGGTCCAGCTGCCTCGGGCCGAGCGGACTTCGCCTCCCGTTCCTGCTGTCGGCGCGTGGGCGTGCACTACGGAGATATCTCCGCAGCGCGCACCCGCGCGCCGGCTCTCGTTCAGGGTCTGACGGCCCCGGCATCGACGCCGGACCCTCCGATCAACCGGTTGGTACTCCCCCGACTGCCGGCCTCACGCCTTCTCCGCGACTGCCGCAACGGGATCATCCCACCGCCGCCCGGAGGACCCGTGCGTCCCAGGCAGCGGGCCGGCACACCCCTGTGACCCGGTGGTGGACGGCTTGCCTCGCCGCCCGAGAGCGACCGCGCACGAGTCCCGCCGCCCTGGGACGGCGCGGATATTAGCAGGCGTGTCGCGCTATCGACAGGGCCTTTGCAGAGTCACCGGGTGTGCCTAGTGTCATGAGCGTCCTCACACCACGTCGGTGTGCGCTCCGAACACTGGGAGGTACGTCATGACCGATCCTCACCGTCCGCAGGACGAGACCCATCGCGCGGATCCGTGGAGCTCGCCGCCGGTCCCGGTTCCCCCGCAGCAGCCGGTGCCTGTTCCCTCGCAGCAGCGGGTTCCCGATCGCCCGCAGCAGGCCTCCGAGGAATCCACGAGCCAGCAGGCCAAGAACGCCGCCGGCGACGTCGCGCATGACGCCCAGGACGCCGGCCGAGCCGTCGCCGATACGGCGCGCAGCGAGGCCGCCGGGGTGAAGGATGACGCGGTGCGTGAAGGCCGCAAGCTCTGGGACGAGACCACGTCCACGCTCGGCACTCAGGCCTCCGATCAGCTGCACCGGGCCGCGGGCACCGTGCGCACGTTCAGCGATGATCTGGGCCGCATGTCCCGCGGCGAGCAGCCCGAGGAGGGTCTGGCCAAGGACCTCGCAGGTCAGGTCACCGAGCGTACGGATGCGATCGCCGGGTGGCTTGAGAACCATGAGCCGGCCGATGTGCTGACCGAGGTGAAGAGCTTCGCCCGCCGCCGACCGGTGGCTTTCCTGGCGATCGCCGCCGGCGTCGGGTTCGCGGCTGGCCGCCTCACCCGCAGCGTCGCTCAGAGCCACAGCGATGACCACGGCTCGGAGGGACAGACCTCGCATCGTGCGCTGGTCGAGCACCCGTCCCCGGACGCCGCGACCCTGCGCGGTGCCGGCCGGCAGTACTCGTACTCCCCCACGGGCGAGGTACCCCCGCCCCCGGGCGGCGGGACGGCCGTTCCGCCGCCTGTCTCGGGCGCCCAGGTGCCGGGCGGTCCCCAGCCGATCAGCCCCGACGCCACGCCCGTCACCTCGGTGCCGCCGCAGCCGCCCACGCGTCCCCCGCAGCCGCAGCCGGGTGCTGCGCTCCCGGAGCCCCCGCAGCCTCCAGGGCACCGGGCCACCGACCCGTATGGACGGGGTGGGGACCGGTGAGCTCCCCCGTCACCCCTCCCCCCACCGATGCTGAGCGACGCGCGGAGACCGAGTCCGTCGGAGCCCTGATGTCCCAGGTGACGACGGATCTCTCCGTTCTCATCCGGCAGGAGATGGCGCTCGCCAAGGCCGAGTTCACGGCGTCCGCGAAGGAGGCCGGGAAGGGCGCCGGCATGTTCGGCGGCGCCGGCATCGCCGGACACTTCGTGCTGCTGTTCCTGTCGATCGCGCTCTGGGCGGCGATCGGCGGCACCGCCGTCGGCTACGCGTGGTCCGCAGTCATCGTCGCTCTCCTCTGGGCGATCGTGGCCGCTGTCCTCGCCCTGCTCGGCAAGAAGAGCATCGACGAGGTCGACGGGATGCCCCGCACCACGGAGACGCTCAAAGATATTCCCGACGCAGTCACACCTTCGAAGGAATCACGATGACACAGCAGAATCCCGATGAGATCCGTGCCGATATCGAACGCACCCGGGCCACCCTGTCCCGCGACGTCGACGCCATGGCCGAGAAGGTCACGCCCTCGAAGGTCGCCCATCGCCAGGTGGACAAGGTCAAGGACGCGGTGGGCGGCGTCCGGGACCGCGTGATGGGCTCCGCCGAGGAGACTGGCGCGCAGATGTCCGATCGCGCCTCCGAGGCCAAGGGCTCCCTGCTCTCGGCAGCGGATGACGCCTCGCACGCCGCGCGCCGGGCACCCCACCAGGTCGCGCGGAAGACGCAGGGCAACCCTCTCGCCGCAGGCGTCATCGCGCTCGGCGTGGGCTGGCTCGCCGCCTCGCTCATCCCGGCTTCCGACAAGGAGCAGCACCTGGCCTCACGCCTCGAGGAGAAGGCGCAGCCGGTACTCGACGACGTGAAGGATCAGGCGAAGCACGTCGCCGAGGAGCTGAAGGAGCCGGCGCAGCAGGCCGCGGAGACCGTGAAGGAATCCGCGACCGAAAGCGCCGAGGCCGTGAAGTCCGAGGGCCAGTCCCAGAAGGACGACGTCGTGGAGTCCGCCAAGGGCTCCGCAGAGGACGTCCGCCACAGCTGAGATCGCCGGCCGGGGACTGCCCGGCAGGCGTTCGGACCCGCGCGGTCCGGCGTCTGCCGGGCTTCCCTCTGTGACGTCGGCCGTCGCGGGACCCGCCGCACGCTCCGTCGAGGACGGGCGCGTGGGAGCACGCTCTGGCCATATATCCGGAGCGTGCTCCATAGCGCCAGTACTCGTCCACTTCAAGGGCCGAATGTGACCTGCGTCGGTCCGGTTCGCACCACCCCGGGGTGTCGGGTACGCTATCCACTGCTCTTCTAGAGCGCTGGAGGATTCGCCTAGCGGCCTATGGCGCACGCCTGGAACGCGTGTTGGGTTAACGCCCTCGGGGGTTCAAATCCCCCATCCTCCGCCAGTGGAGATAGCCCCTGACCTGCGACGTGATCGCCTGTCAGGGGCTATTTCCCTTTCCGGGGACCGCAGCCCGAGCCGAGAGTGGGCCAGGGGCGCGGTTCCGAGCTCCCGCCGCGCCCCAGGCTCGTGACCGCATCGGAACGTCGCCCGCCGCCCCCGACGTCGATGCACGTCAGCGGGACGGAGCACACCGGGGACCGGCGGTCGTGGCAGCTCCACACGCACCCGTGGGCATCCTTCGCCTTCTTCCGTGCGGCCTGCACGGTTATCCTTCGCCCAGCAGAGGCTGACAAAAGCGAAGGGGAGCTGATGTCGAACGCAGGATGGGGTGGGCCCGGCAACGGGCCGCAGGGCGGGGCATGGCAGCAAGGGGCTCCGCAGGGAGGGGCGCCACAGAGTGGCCAGCCGCAGCCCGGCGACGGGCAGCCCGCCAGCCCGTACGGTGCTCCCTCGCCCGCCCCCTGGCAGTCACCGCCCGCAGCCCCGCAGACTCCCGGCCAACCCCAGGGCCCGGGCGGTCCGGGCGGTCCCGGCCACCCCCACGGTCCCGGCGGCACCCAAGGCCCCGGCGGCCCGCAAGGCCCCGGCCACCCGCAGGGCCCGGGTGGCCCCGGCAGCTTCAGCCAGCAGCCCCCGCGCAGACGCCCCTGGGCGCTGATCGCCGTCGCGCTGGGCTGCGTGCTGGCGATGGTGCTCGTGGTCGGGGGCGGCATCACCTACCTCGTGCTGAGCCGCGATGGGGATGACTCCGCAATCACCGCCGACTCACCGGCAGATTCGCCGACCTCCGGTGCGGTGGAGTCCCCCACTCCTGCGGAGGCGAGCACGCCTTTCGAGGTGGTCGTGCCCTATGACCCGCCGACCGGCACCGTCGATGAGCTGTGGCAGGTCATGTCGGACAACCCGCTGACCGAGGGCACGTTGCCCACGCTCGGCACCTGCGACCTGCCCGCAACTCCGGTGGAGCCGAGCGTCGAGGAGCTGCAAGCCGTGCTGACCGCGGCCTCGACCTGCCTGAACCAGCTCTGGGCCACGACGAGCTCTGACCGCGATCTGCCGTGGCTGAGCCCGAAGGTCGTCGTCTACACGCACCCGGATGTCCCCGCGGAAGCGGTCTGCGACTCCCAGTTCTCCGCAGACGCCCCCCGCATGTGCAACCTGGATTCCACGATCTACTGGCCCGTCGGCTACGGGACCGCCTCGGACCTCACCGATCCGGCGAACGTGCCTGGCGCCTACCTGTGGGACCTCGCCTACACCTATACGAACACCGCGAGCTGGAACAGCTCGCTGACGGTCTACTACGTGACCATGCGCGATGAGCTCGAGACCACCGACCCGCAGCGCTTCGACGAGGCCTGGCGACGGTTCACCCTGCAGAGGTTGTGCCTCGCCTCCGCCGCATCGATGCAGTTCCCGACCGACGCCGAACCCACTCCGGCGGTCCGGGAGATGCTCACCGATCCTGGCAACTGGTCCGAGGGCGAGCCTCCGGAGAACATCAGCCCCGAGTCCCGGTCCCTGTGGATCGAGCGCGGGTTCACCGCCCAGGGCGACCTCTCCGTCTGCAACTCCTGGGTGGCCGATCTCGAGCAGGTGAGCTGACCGTGTCGGCGGTCGGTGCCGCCCTCGCGAGGAGAACGAGATCCGTGGTGACAGCCGAGTGCGGTCCCCGCCCATCGCGCGGCCTGCGCGGATATCCTGCCAGCAGCAATGACGTGGCGGAAGCGAGGGGGAGCTGATGTCCAGCGCAGGATGGGGTGGTCCCGGCAACGGTCAGCAAGGGCCAGATCAGCAGGGACAGAACCAGCAGGGACAGAACCATCCCGGAGGCTGGCAGGCGCCGCCGCCCCCGCCGCAGTCGGCGCCTCCCGCGATGGGCGCTCCGGGCTATGGCGGCACCGGGCAGCACGGACCCGCGGGCCCCGGCTACGGCGGTCCTTCCGGCCCCGGCGGTCCTTCCGGTCCCGGCGGCCCCTATGGCCCCATGTGGTCTCACGGCCCTGGTGGCTTCGGCCAGCAGCCTCAGAAAAAGCGGCCGTGGGCGCTGATCACCGTGGCACTGGGCTGCGTGCTGGCGATGGTGCTCGTGGTGGGCGGCGGTATCACCTATCTCGTGCTCAGCCGCGGTGGGGAGGAGACCCCCGTCGCCTCCGATCCTCCGCCCGAGACCGATCCGGTGATCGACCCGGAGACCGATCCGGGCTCCGAGTCCCCGAGCCAGGACGTCACCACTCCCCCAGAGGAGGAAGGCTCCGGCTTCGAGGTCGTCTCCCCGATCGACCTGCCGCCCGGCGATATCGACGACATGCGGGCAGTCCTGGAGGACAACCCGCTGGTCCACGGCACGCTGCCGTCTCTGCCGGAGTGCGAGCTCCCCGACACTCCGATCTCCCCGACTCCCGAGCAGCTGCAGGCCGTGCTCAACGCCTCGTCCACCTGCCTGAACCGGATCTGGGCCACGGCGAGCTCGGACCGCGGGCTGCCCTGGGCGGGGCCTTCCGTCGTGGTCTACACCTACCCGGACATCCCTGCGGACTCCTCGTGCGATTCGAGCTTCGAAGAGGACTTCCCCCGGATGTGCAACCTCGACAACACGGTCTACTGGCCCATCGGCTACGGCACCGCGCTCGACTTCCCTGACGCGGCGGATGTCCCAGGGGCGTATCTGTGGGATCTCGCCTTCATCTACCAGAACGCTGTGGGCTGGCAGAGCTCGATGTCCATCTACTACGGGACCATGCGGGACATGCTCGAGGACGGCAACGACGAGGAGCTCCTGAACGAGTCCTGGCGGCGCTACAGCCTGCAGATGCAGTGCGTGTCCTCGGCGGTCGCCATGCAGGTCCCCTCCGGGGCCGAGCCCACCCCGGCTCTGCGTGAGGCCCTCACCAAGCCCGAGAGCTGGGTCGAGGGTGAGCCTCCGTACAACATCTCCCCGGAGAACCGGGCGAAGTGGCTGGAGATCGGCTTCAGCTCTGGCGGCGACCTGTCCGCCTGCAACACCTGGTTGGCCGATGCCGAACAGGTGAGCTGAGCAAGGATCAGAGAGTCCGGCGGCAGGAGGATGATGAGCAGCAGGGCCGACGGGATCGATCCCTCCGACGAGCCCGACGACGCCACCACCGTGCAGCGCCCCGCCTTCCCGGGCCATGGCACCACGGCGGGCTCTGCTCCGGCGCCGGCCCCTGGTGGCGGGGCCCCGCGCCCAGTGTCGTCGGACGTCATCGCGCGTGCCCCCTTCGGCCGCGACCTGATCCCCGATCACGCGCCGATCCAGCGCTTCGACCAGCGCCCACGGTTCGAGACCCCGCCACCGCAGCAGGCGACAGCGCAGGCCGCCCCACCTGCCTCCTCGCCCGGCGCCCCCTCGACCCCGCAGCCCCCTCCACCGCACGCAGCACACCCACCCCCGCCTCCCCACACACCACCACCGCCACCACCCGGGATCGACGCCACCACCGGGCCCGGACCCCGCAGGCTGCTGATACCGGCGCTCGCCTTCGGCTGCGCGATGCTCCTGCTGCTGGGGATCGGGGGCGGTCTCACCGCTCTGTGGCTCACCGGTCCTCGTCAACTGCCCTCTCCTGCGGCGAGCGCCGAGCCCGCCACCGCAGCGGAGGAGACCGAGCCGGGTATCTGGCAGCCGCTCGAGCCCGGGCAGGTGCCGACCGGCACCGCGGACGAGCTGCAGCAGGTCCTCGCCGAGAACCCGCTGCTCGAGGCGCGACTGCCGGTCCCGGCGCGATGCTCGCTGCCCGCGACCGAGGGTGGCGCGGTGCCTGCCGCGGAGCTGCCGGCCTATCTCGAGGCGGGCGCCGAATGCCTCGGCGCCGCCTGGGGTGAGGCGCTGGCGCCGACGGGCATCGACTTCGATGCGCCTGCGGTGGTCGTCCACACCGCGGAGGGACCGCCGAGCGAGACCGCCTGCCCGGCCGCGGCCTTCACCGGCTCGGCGCCGGTGATCTGCCATGACGACAACACGCTCTACTGGCCCGCCGACTGGGACCCCGGCTTCTCCCATACCTCTGCGGAGGAGGCGCCGCAGCTGTACCTGTGGCACCTCTCGTACTCGTACACGGTGTTCGTGCTGGCCTCCGCCTCGCTGGACGGCTACTACGGTGCGCTGCTGCTCGAGCTGGCCGACGATCCGGGCCGCGCCGACGAGGCCCAGCGGCGCTGGGCGCTGCAGATCTCCTGCCTGTCCTCGGCGGCGGCCTTCCAGATGCCGCAGGGGGTGCGACCCACCGGTCGGGTGGAGGAGTTCATCAGCTCGGTCGAGGCGCAGGGCGAACCGGTCATCGCCGGTGATCCCGCCCAGGAGTCGCGAGCCGCCTGGGTGGGCACTGGACGGGACAGCCGCGGGTTCCTCGGCGAGTGCTCCGCCTGGAACGCCGACGCCGCCCCCGTGGCGTGATCAGAACGATCGGCCCTCGAGCCTGCGCCCGCCACCCGGCCACCGCTCCGATAGATCCGACACGCCGGGATTGGTAGCTATTCGACCAAATCGGGCATACTGTGGTGTGCGTCACAGTTCGTAGGGTCCACCTCGTCGTCGAGGTCGGCCCCGCGGTCCCGTTTGCTGCACTCCTGGGGGAGAGCAATGGCCACCGAACCTCTGAAGCGTCTGCTCATCCGCTCGATCGGAGCTGCCTCTCCGCAGGATGCCGCCCAGGTCGCACTCGGCCTGGGCGTCACGGTCCCGGCCATGCTCAGAGCGTTCTATCAGGCACCGTCCACGCTGGCGGACGAGCTCCCCGAGCCCACCGCCGTCGCCATCGCCGAGGTGCTGAGCTCCCTGGGCTGCGAGGTCGAGGTCGTCGACCAGGACGGTCCGCCACCGGCGCCGGGGCCCCTGCTCGACGTGGCGGTCCGAGTCCTCGACGAGAGCCGCTTCGAGCTGATCGTCGCTGCGGCCGCCGCGTTCCTCGGCTGCCCCGACGAGGACACCCGTCGGCTGCTGCTCGCCTCCCCACCCGTCCTCATCGGACAGGTGAGCCCTGCCACCGTCGAGGCCCTGCGTCGACGCCTCGGGGCAGGTGCGGAGGTCATCACCTCGGACCCCGCCGCGGCCCGTTACGACCTGCTGCTCGGCGACTGCCCGGCCCCGGTCCGCGCCCGCCTCCTGACCGACCTCCGTGCCCGCGGGATCGACTCCTCCCCCACCGGGCCCTGGCTCGTGCGCGACCTCACCAAGCAGCAGGCGGACAGCATCTGGGACGCGCACCGCCGCGTCCCCACACTCCGGCTCGCCAACCAGGATTTCTACCGTTTCGAGGTGGTCCTCGACGGCGGGCACCCCGACGACGCGGCCATCACCGCCCTCGCGTCGGCCGGGATCCCGGCGGACGTCGTCCCCCGGCTGTTCGACGCGCTGCCGATCATCGTCGCCGACGAGCTGCCAGTACCGGAGGCGAAGCGCCTCCTGGCTGCGCTGGCGGCCGCTGGACTCGAAGCCCATGCGGCGCTCACGACGTTCCTGCAGCTCAGCGTGCACATCACCGACTGGAGCTCCCCTCCCCCGGCACGGGCCGCACTGGTCGCCGTCGGCATCTCGGACCCGCCGACGGCACCCCCCTTCGCCGTGGGCCCGTGGCCCGAGCTCACCGCCCGCCTGGTGCGCGGAATGCTCCTGCGCGCCGGCGCCGAGGCCGACCTCGCCGATCCCGACCTCGCCGATCCCGCACTGCTCGACGCGAGCCGGTGATGATGATGGTCCCCACGCTCACAGACGGCGCCGCCCGGCACCTGGGCATCGCCGAGGCCGGCAAGCTCGCCGCGCTGGCCGACGAGCACGACGAAGCGCTCCGCCACTACCGCGAGGCGCTCCGGATGGCGGTCGCCGCCGGCGCTCCCGAGGTGTTCTTCCGCCACTACACCCAGTGCGTGCTCGAATCGCTCGAGCGCACCGGCTCCTATGCCGAGGTGATCGAGTACTGCGAACGCGCGGATCAGCACTATCGCGGAGTCGAGCACCTCACCGCCTTCCAGCGTCGCGACCACGGCGCGATGCTGGAACGCCTCGGCTCGGTCCTCGCGAAATCCGGCCGGCCCGACGAGTCCCTCCTCCTCCTGAACCGCGCCCTCGACCTCGCCGGCGCGACAGCACTGCCGTTGGCCGCCGCCCTCGCCGACTGGCTGCGCCGCGGACTCACCGTCGACCCCCGGCGCCTCACCGAGCTGCAGGAGAGGCACCACTACTTCACCGTGCGGCCGGACCTGGTGAATCCGACCATCGCCACCGCGCTCCCCACCTCCCTCCCCCGCTCCCGCTAATCCCGACCCCCGGGCCGGCCCTCAGAGAGGACGCCCCATGCCCGACCTAGAATCCATGACCCCAGGCCAGATCCTGGCCGACGCCAGCGTCGCCGACTTCATCACCTCGCTCGGCCTCGGGATCGCCGAGGCCCAGACGGCGCTGGACGCCAACTCGGTGAACCAGCTGCCCGAGTTCGTGAAGCCGATCCCTTCCCTGGGCGGCAAGTCGCTGTTCGAGCTCGGCCTCTCGCCGGCGTTCTACCACTACCAGCACGCCGACCTGACCTGCTCGCTCCAGCTCACCCTCAAGGTGGGCAACACCCTCAACGTCGGCGTCGGACTGAACGGCTCCTACGGGGCCGGCGGCACGAGCACCTCCGAGGAGTCCGCCACGGAGACCGAGACCGAGACCGGCACGTCCTCCTCGACCACCGAGCGCAGCGCCCAGCTCGAGGTCCGCTCCACCTCGACCGGCAACCTGGCCGTCGGCGGACGCTCCTTCGCGCTCACCGGCCCGGATGCACTGGCCCGCATCCGTGCGCTCCAGGAGTCCGTGACCGCCGACGCTGCCGCCGACGTCCCCCGGGTGCTCTACGAGGCACCTCGCGATACGTTCGCGATCAGCACCGATGCTCCGAGCGAACGGGTCGTGACCACCGACCGCACCGTCGCCTTCGTCGGCATGGGATTCGCGCGCGGACTGATCCGCATCGACGCCAACGCGGACACCTCCTACCGGCTCCACGACACCCTCACCGTCGACACCACCGCGCAGGCCGATCTCGACGCCTACGCGACCCACGTCGCCGCCCGCATCCAGGCGGAACCCGGCTTCGAAGCCGTCGCATCGACGCTCACGACCCCCCTGGGTCGCGTCCATTTCCGGACGGGTCGGCACAACATCGAGCAGTTCACCGCCGAGGGAGCGCCCCGCAACGACGTCGCCCGGGAGGCCCTCGAGGGGATCGCCCGGATGAGCCAGGTCCTCGGCGTCCGCCTGGACGTCATCGGCCACACCGATGCCCAGCCCTACTCCGGAGGGCGTGCGGTCTCCGACGCCTCCAACCTGGCCCTCGGGCAGCGCCGGGCCGAGGAGGTGCGGGACGCACTGATCTCCTACGGCGCCCCCGCCGGGAACCTCACCGTCACCTCCGACGGCGTGGCAGGTGCCCGCGCTGCCCGCGGGCCCGCTGACCAGGTCCGCTGGCGCAATGTCGACGTCCTGCTCTCACCACGCGTCAGATTCGTCGTGGTCCGCGCGATGTCAGGGGCGGCGACCCTCTCAGGCGTCACCCCCTCGAACCTCACCCCGCCCTGGGGAACGGGCAATGCGTGGATCCATCTGTTCCGTCCCCAGACGCTGCCCCTGACCGGCACGCAGGTGACCATCGACGGCACCGTCTTCCCGCTCTCCGGCGCCCCCGGAGGCGGCGCGGCCTCGGGATCCGCCGAGGCCTACGCCCACAACCTGGCCGCGCTGATCGGCGCGAACACGACGGTGGACTACACCGCCTCCGCGGACGCGAACGTGGTCACCGTCTACCGCAAGAGCTCGCCGTTCACGCTCACGCTCTACACCACCGAGTCGCGCGAGATGTCCCTCTCCGGTACGGAGGATGTCACCGTCACCCGCCAGTTCACCCGGACCAGCACGTCCTCGAACGAGAGCACCGCGAACAGCAACTCGACGGTGGCCTTCGGTGCCACCCTCGATGTGCGCTACAGCCGGCAGTTCGAGTCCACGATCACCGGCAACTCGTCGATCACGGCCCGGCTGGTCTCGATCCCGGCACCGCCCCAGTTCCTGGAGACCATCCAGGACTATCTGCACCAGGACGACTGACATGTCCGAGACGGTCACGGTCACCACGCAGCTGCTCCAGGCACCTCTGCCCTCCATCGTGGAGCAGCTGGGGGTCTCGATCGCCCGTGCCCAGTTCGCCCTGGACACGAACTCCATCGAGCTGGCCAAGGAGCTCGCCACCACCGAGATCGAGGTGGGCGAGGAGCAGTACAGCCTGCTCACGCTCGGCTTCCTGCCCAGCTTCTATGCGTTCACCGAGGCCACCGTTGAGGCACGGCTCAGCTTCTCCATGACGGAGACCACCGAGTTCAGCATCGAGGCGGGCGTCCAGGCGAGGGTCAACGTGGGCATCGCGATGGTCGCGGCGTCGGTGAACGTCGGCTACGCGCGCAAGTTCTCGGTCTCCGCCGAGGGGCAGTCGTCACTCGCGGCACGCCTGGTCTCCCTCCCGCCACCTGAGGGGCTGCTCGAGCTGATGCGCAGCCACTACCCGCCACCTGAGTGAAGGAATCCGCCATGTCCATCGGTCAAGAACTGCTGAACGTCCCCATGGGGGACATGATCCGGCAGATGGCGTTCGCCATCGCCGACGGTCAGGCGGCGCTGGACGCCTCCTCGATCAACACCGCCGAGATGATGGGCGGCCTGACCACCGTCTACGACGAGACGGGCACGGTCACGTTCGACGACTCCCGCGTCTTCTTCGGCTACGAGTACATGAACCTCCCGGACGCGCTCGCGTACGCCGCCGTCGACGATGCCCTCACCGGCACGCTCGACGTCCAGGAGACGCTGAAACTCACCGAGTTCGTCGAGGACGCCATCGCCGCGCTCCCCGGGGGCAAGATATTCGACGATCTCACTCCGGAAGAGCGGGAGCGCCGGATCCGCGTCCCGGTGCGCCACTCGATGATGGAGCTCGGCTTCACCCCGACGTTCTACCAGTTCGTCGACACGATCATCGAGGTGAAGATCGCCATCAAGATCACCCGCACCCACGAGTATGGCTACGGCCGCAGCACGACCTCAGGGACGCAGTCCTCGCGCAGCGGCCGATCCGGCTTCCTGGGCCTGTTCGGGGACCGGACCAAGGAGTCCGCCGTGACCACCAGCCAGGTCGACGCGTCGTACTCCTCGAAGTACTCGTACTCCGCCGAGGGCGCCTCCATCCTGCGCACGAAGATCGCGCCGGTGCCGACACCGCCCGTGCTCGAGGACCGGATCCGGTCGTTCATGGAGACCGAGGAGGAGATGCGCCGCATAAAAATCGACGCCGAGCGCGCGCTGCTGCCCGAATACACCGACCCCGACGCCTGAGCGAGGTGCACCATGTCCGTGTCCACAGAGATGACCAACACGCCGTTCCCCGAGATGGTGAGACTGCTCGGGACCGGCATCGCCGAGGCCCAGTACGAGCTCGACCTGGTCTCGATGAAGATCGCGCGCATGATGGCCGGCTTCGAGCCCGATCCGGAGCCGGTGCCCGGCGAACCCGCCCCCACGCCGCCCGCGGCGCCGGAGCGCACGATGCTAGTCAAGCTCGGCGACGGCAAGGAGTACTCGCTCCTGGAGCTGGGCTTCACACCGACCTTCTACCAGTTCGTCGACACGCTGATCGAGCTGAAGCTCTCGATCTCGACGACCCGGGAGTCGAACACCGAACGCAGCAGCTCCCAGGTCAATGCGGGCGTCTCGGGCAGCGTGGGCTTCTTCAGCGCCTCGGCGTCGATGAGCGTCAGCTCGGTCTCGGCGAGCTTCTCCGCGAAGTACCAGTACTCCTCCGAGGGGTCCTCGCTGATGCGCACCAAGCTGGTGCCGGTCCCCGCGCCGGAGATCCTGCAGGAGCGGATCCGAGCGATGATCACCGCCACCGTCGCCGAGGCGTGACCTCATGCCTCGGCGCAGCTGGCGCGATCTCACCCCGGGCCCGGGCCCTGTTGAGTCCGCGGGCGTCGGCCATTCCCCACCTGCCGCGCCTGCGCCGACGAGCCCTGAGCTGCTCCACCAGGCTGCTGCCGGCGACTCCCGCCTGGCCGGGCTGCTGGCCGAGCGCGAGCGGCTCGAATCCCAGCTGTCCGGGTTGACCAGCCCGGCCGGCGCAGCCGCCGCCGCCGCGGATGCCCGCTATCCGGTCACCGGGCTCAGGGAGCGCCGCGCGGAGATCGCCTCCTGGGCCGACGCTCGCGATGCCCTGGCCGCCGTCCGGGCCGGCGCGGCATCGCTGGGAGGAGTGCGCCCCCGCGGAGGCACCGCACCGTCCGCGTCGGGGCCGGGCGCCCTCACGGGAGCCGGCAGCGATCTTCGCTCGCAGCTGTCCGGGCCGCTCCGCTCGGGGCTCGGCCGCTATGACCAGGTGCGCAGCGCACTCGATCGGTCCGACGAGTTCCTGACCCGCCCTCAACAGCTGGCCGACGGGCTCGCCAGGCGCCGGCAGCAGGCGCAGGAGCTGATGGCCGGTCCTCTGGATCGCGTCGGCAGCTACGCCGAGACGCGCGACCGGGTGCTCGATACGGACTCCGGCGGCTCCGGCGACCTGTTCGCTCGCGCCGAGGCCGCCCGCCGGCGCGCCCTGGAGCGACGCTCCGCGCTGGACCGCGAAGAGCAGCGCGCCGCCGAGCGTCACGAAGGCCGCCACGCGCTGCGGCACGAACAGGGTCGCGCACAGCGCCGAGAGCAGCGCCGTGAGGAGCGCCGGGCAGAGCAGCAGGACACCGAGCGCCTCGACCGGCGCAGCACCACAGCCAGCAGCAGAGCAGAGAAGGGGGTCTGACCATGCCCGATGGCAGATTCATCGCCGACACGCTGGAGACCGTGATCGTGGGGCTCGCCGACTCGATCACGGAGGCGCAGGAGCAGCTCAGTGCGGTCTCCCCACTGGACAGCTCCGGCCGGCCCGTCCCCCAGTACCGACTGCCCTACCTGGATTTCGAGATCGGTTTCCGGCTGGTCACGGAGACCACGCAGGATGGCCGTCGTGCCTTCCTGTTCTTCAAGCCCGTGGGTCGCTCGAGCAGCAGCAGCGAGGTGACCTCGAAGGTCTCGGGCCGCTTCGTCGCCATCCCGCCCGGTGAGGGCATGCCGCTGCCGGTCCTCTCCTTGACCGCGACGGGCAGCGGGGCCACCCGGCAGCTCGCGGTGCAGGCGTCCAGCACCTCCGGGGAGCTGCTCGCCGGCGCCACCGTGCAGCTCAACATCGATCTCGCGACCTCGCAGGCGCTGTCCGCAGCAGCCGGGGTGGCGGACCCTCGGATCCCCGGCAATGTGGCGCTCGGCGCGGCCGTGCTGACCACGGACCCGCAGGGCCGGGCCTCCACCGAGGTGTCCTTCGGCGACCAGCTGCGGGTGGGATCCGTCGTGCTGATCACCGCCGAGCTGGGCACCACCATGGCCCGCATCACCACCGGGAAGGCAGTCTGATGCCGACACTCGCGATCGGTCGCATCGTCGGCCCCGACAACACCCCGGTCACCCGCCGGAGCATCCTGCTGCAGGGCTTCGGGCCCAGAGGCTGGACCACCCTCGAGGAGATCGACGGCGGAGAGTTCGAGATCGAGCTCCCCGACTCCGTACCGACCCCGCGCACGACGGTTCCGGTGGTACTGCGCCTGCTGGACCAGTCCACCCAGACGCCCCACGTCATCTCCTCCGACCCGATCTGGGTCTCCGAGAGGGACCTGCTGCTGGCCGATTTCGGTCAGCTCCGCCTCCTCGAGGAGCCCTACCATCGCAAGGGCCTCAAAGCCGAGGGCCACTCCGTCATCGGCGCCCCCCAGGAGCAGCCGACGGCCGGCGGCGGTGACGACGACGGTGACAACGACGAGTCAGGGCCGGTCATCCGGGACCTGCGCCGCGAGCTGGCCGACAGCCAGACCGCTCTGGGCGGGGTGCGCCGCGAGCTCACTGACAGCCAGGCCACCCTGGACGGGGTGCGCCGCGAGCTGTCCGAGTCCCTCGCCACTGTGGACCGGCTGACCACGACCCTCGGCACGCCCACGAAGGTCGTGGACCTCATCTCCGGCCTCGGCACCCAGCTGAGCATCACCAACACCGAGCTGGCCCGGCAGACCACACCCTTCCGCCTCGCCGAGGTGAAGCTCGACCTGCGCGGCCGCCTCGGCGACGACGGCCAGACGATCGTGATGGACGGCTCCGGCGACGGCTCCGGGCTCAGCGCGGAGCTCGTCGTCGACGCGGCGACCTCGGCGGTCCCGACACAGGGAGTGCCGAGCGTCCTGGGACTCACCGCATCGGCCGCCTCGCGCGTGCTGCGGTCGGTCGGGTTCCGCATGGAGAGCGCCACCCAGCAGCTGTCGGCCGGTCAGGGGATCCCCGGGCAGGCCGTCACCCAGCATCCGGCGCACGGCGGGACTGCCGAGTTCGGCACCGCGGTGCTCGTGGTCTTCGGAGTGAGGAGTGAGAGCGATGAGTGAGACCCAGCTGATCCATGACGTGGTGGCCGCACCGCTGGGCGAGGTGATCGCCTCCGTCGGCGTCGGTGTCGCCGCCGCGCAGCACGCGCTCGACGAGGCATCTCTGGCCGCCGTGCTGGACCTCTACACCGATTCCGACGACGAACGCATCAAGCTCCTGCAGGCCATCGGATACCGGCCCACCTTCTACGCGCTCCCGTCGACCACCGGCGAGGTGAAGGTGTCGCTCCGGCTCGGCAACGGCGCCGCCGGCACCGATGGCACGGGTGTCACACCGCTGCCCGTCACCCGATCGGAGACCGCGATCGTCCCCGCACGGCTCGGGCTCAACCTCCTGCCGGCGACGCTGTACGCCACTCCCGTCGATGCCGGCTACGCCAACCAGTACGGCTACACGGCGGACATCTCGGCCACCCTCACCTTCACGATCGTGCCGATCCCCCCGCCCCAGGGGGCCGACGAACTCCGCGTGGTGCCCGACCTCGTCGGCCGCACCGTCCTCGCCGCCCGCACCGCCCTCGAGGCGCTGGGGCTCGCCGTGAGGATCATCGAGGCGGGCGGCGCGTCCGTCTCCGTCGCCGACGAGGAGCCGGTGCTCTCGCAGGTGCCCGTCACCGGGACGGTGCGCAGCCTGGGCGACGCGGTCACGCTCACAGTGGCTACCCCCGACGCTCCTCGACCCGGATGAGCATCGCGGCGTAGCCTCGAGCGATGGTGACCGAACCTGCCCCCGATTCCGCTCGCGCTCCAGGGACCGGCGACCCCGCTGCCCGAGCGCTGTACACCGCCCGGGTCGAGAACACCGGTGGCACCTCCGGCCGGGTGCTGGTGAAGGGCTCCTCCGCCGTCGACCTCGGATCTCCCGAGGCCCGCGCGGGCGGGGAGGTCAGCACAGGCGCGGAGGTCGCACTGCCCACGGGCGGTCCCGTCGAGGGAGCTGAGGGATTCAACCCCGAGCAGTTCCTGGCGATGGCCTGGAGCACGTGTCTCGGGGAGACGCTGCGGGTGGTGCTCGCCGAGCAGGGACTCTCCGCGGAGAGCGCGGTGAGCGTCGAGGTGGGGCTGCATCGTGACCCGGCCGGTGGCTTCTGCTTCGCCCCCCGGGCCCTGATGAGCATCGAGGGCGTCGGCCCGGCCCGGGCCCAGGAGCTGGCCGAGGCCGCGCACGCCCGCTGCCCGGTCTCCAAGCTGCTCCGCGGGCAGGGTGAGCCCGTCGTGGAGCTGAGGGGCCACAACAGAGGGTGATGGAGGACATAACCGTCTGACCTGCGTCCTCGGTAGGCTGGCTCGACGATGATCGAGCTGCGGAATGTCACCAAGAGCTTCCCCCAGGGACGCTCCACGGTGACCGCGCTGACAGACATCACCCTCACCATCGAGGACCACGAGATGTTCGGCATCGTCGGCGAATCCGGCTCCGGGAAATCGACGCTGCTGCGACTGATCAATCACCTCGAGGCCCCGACCTCCGGGACCGTGCTGGTGGACGGCGAGAACCTCGGTACCCTGGCTCCTCGCGCACTGCGGGAACGGCGGCGCGACATCGGCATGGTGTTCCAGCAGTTCAACCTGCTGGGCAACTCGACCGTCTTCGACAACGTGGCCCGTCCCCTGCGGCTGCAGCGCCGCCGCGAGCGCGACACCGTGATGCAGATGCTCGAGTTCGTGAAGATGGCGGACCATCACCGCAAGCACCCCAGCCAGCTCTCCGGCGGAGAGAAGCAGCGGGTGGCGATCGCCCGGGCGCTGTCCACCCAGCCGCGGATCCTGCTGTGCGACGAGCCCACCTCGGCCCTCGACTCCGGCACCACCGAGGAGGTCATGGCGATCCTGCGCGACGTCCGCGACCGCTTCGGCACCACGATCATCCTGGTCAGCCACGAACTGGACGTCATCAAGTCCTCCTGTGACCGGGCCGCGGTGCTCGAGCGGGGCCGTCTCGCCGCCCTCACCGAGGTGACCCCGCCGCCCGCGCAGGAGCGCTTCGACTCCTACGCCGAGCGTGCCCGGGAGTTCCTGGGATGAGCGACCTGCTGGCACGACTGACCGAATACCGCGGCGAGATCGTCCTCTCGATCCTCGAGACCGGGATCATGATGGTCAACTCCATGGTCGCCGCGGTGCTGGTGGGGCTGCCGATCGGGACCCTGCTCTATCTCGCCCGGCCCGGCGGGCCCTACCCCCGGCCCTGGCTGCACCGGGCGCTGAACACGTACGTGAACGTCGTACGCTCGGTGCCCTTCCTGCTGTTCGTGGTGGCGCTGATCCCCTTCACCCGCGCTCTGGTGGGGACCTCCTTCGGGACCACCGCGGCGTCGGTGCCGCTGGCCTTCGTGGCCGCGGCGCTCTACGCCCGCTTCTCCGAGCAGACCCTGTTGGACGTGCCCGAGCAGACCGTGGAGCTCGCCCGCTCCCTCGGCGCCGGGCCGCTGCAGCTGATCGGCCTGTTCCTGTTCCCCGAGGCCCGTTCCGGCCTGGTGCTGAGCCTGACCACGGTGACGATCTCGATGGTCAGCTACTCCACGATCATGGGCGTCGTCGGCGGCGGCGGCGTGGGCGACTTCGCGATCCGGTACGGCTACCAGACCTATGAATACGACCTGATGTATACGACGATCCTGATCATGGTCGTGTCCGTGATGGTCATCCAGGGAGCGGGCACCCTGCTTGCCCGCATCATCGACAAGCGGGCGCGCTGAGCGCCCTCGACCAGGAACGAGACCCCCATGAACCGACACCTGATGAACCGCCGCAGCTTCGCCGTGAGCGCCCTCGCCGGGACCGCCACCCTGACCCTCGCCGCCTGCGGCGCGGGCGGATCCGGGGGCGGCGAGGAGGACAAGGTCATCAAGGTGGCCTCCCACCTGCCGCCGATGACCGACGTGGTCACCCTCGCCGGCGAGGTCGCCGCCGAGGAGGGATACACGGTCGAGCTGGTGCAGGTCAGCGACAACGTCCAGTACAACCGGGTGCTCGCCGACGGCGAGGTCGACGCGAACTTCGCCCAGCACGAGCCGTACATGCAGGCCTTCAACGAGGCCAACGGCGCGAACCTGGTGCTGCTGGACGGCATCTACGACGCGAAGGTCGGCTTCTACTCCAAGGCCCACGACACCATCGAGCAGCTCCCCGAGGGCGCGAAGGTCGCGATCCCGAACGACCTCACCAACGAGGGCCGAGCGCTGGCGATCCTCCATCACGAGGGCCTGATCACGCTGCCCGAGGAGGCCGGTTTCGAGGGCCGCGTGAGCGAGATCGTGGACAACCCCCTGTCCCTCGAGTTCGTGAACATCGACCTGCTGAACCTGCCCTCCGCCTACGACGAGGAGGGCATGGCGCTGGTCTACAGCTATCCCTCCTACATCAAGAAGGTGGGCCTGACCCCGGCCGACGCACTCCTGCTCGAGGAGCTCGTGGACCAGCGCTTCACCATCTCCCTGATCGCACGCGAGGACAACCAGGACTCCGAGAAGATCCAGGTGCTGCGCCGGGCGATGACCAGCGACGCCGTGCGCAGCTTCCTCGAGGAGGAGCACAGCGCCACCCTGCTGCCCGCGTTCTGAGGAGGCGCAGCGCTCAGCGCACCGGGCTCAACGCTCACGCATCGTGGCGCAGCCGCGAGCGCAGCAGCACGCCGGTGCGCACGGTGCCACCGCCGACGAGCGGCAGCCCGCCCACGCCCCGCGCGTTGAACGCCCCGAGGAGCAGGCCGGTCATCGTCCCGTCCGCTCAGCCCAGCGTCGCGGGACGCTGCCAGGCGTCGCCGCGCACGTGCTGATCGAGGAAGCCGAGGAAGGTCTCGTACCAGACCTGCGCATTGCCGCGGCCCTGGATCCAGTGGCCCTCGTCGGGGAAGTACAGGTAGCGGTGCTGGGTGCGGCCCTCGGCGTCGCGCGGGGTGGCCGAGAACTCGTGCAGGTCGTACCAGAGGGCGTGGCCCTGCGCGATCGGCACCCGGTAGTCCTTGTCCCCATGGATCACGAGCATCGGCGCGACGATCTCGCTCACGAAATTCTTGGGGTTGTACCGGTCGTTCTGCTCCCGCATGGGACGCTCCCAGCCGGAGTTGTCGGTGGTGTGGCCCATCGTGTCGGTGTCCCACAGGGAGGCGTGGGTGACGATGCACCGGAAGCGGTCTCCGGTGTGCCCGGCCACCCAGTTGGCCATGTAGCCGCCGTAGGAGCCGCCGGCGAAGGCGGTGCGTTCGGCGTCGATGTCCGCACGGGCGACGGTCACATCGGTGAGCGCCATGATGTCGGTGTAGGGGGCGCCGCCCAGCTCGTGCTGGCCGCGGTCGATCATCGCCTGGCCGTAGCCGGTGGAGATGGCGGGGTCCGGCAGCAGCACGGCGTATCCGGCCGCGACGAAGGGGTTCGGGTTCCAGCGGTAGGTCCAGGCGTTCCAGGAACCCCAGGGGCCGCCGTGGGCGAAGACCACCAGCGGGTGCGGGCCCTCACCGTCGGGCAGGCGCAGCCAGGCGCGCAGGTCGGTGCCGTCCTCGGCGGTGGCGGCGATCTCGGTGAGGGTGCCGACGGGCTCGACGGCATCCGCCGGGTTCGGAAGGCCGGCCACCTCGCCGGTGGCGGGGTCGATGCGCACCGGGTGCGGGGCGATGGAGATCCCGGAGGCCGAGGCGATGATCGCGCCGCCCGCCACGGAGGCGGAGGAGAAGGCGAGGTCCTGGCCGGGCCCGCCGGCGAGACGACGCGGCGCGGGATCCGCGACCCCGCCGATCCAGACGGAGCCGCGGCCCTGGTCGTCGCTGGTCGCGATCAGCGTCTCCTCGTCGAGCCACACCGGATCCACCCAGTGGTCCAGCTCGGGCCACACCGGGACGGAGTCCCCGGTGCTCAGATCCAGGAGCTCGACGGCGCTCGAGAGGGTCGCCTGCTGGGTCCAGGTGCGCGAGCGGCCGATGAGGGCGCGGGTGCCGGACGGGCTGAACTCGCCGGGGTCGCACTCGATCTCCGCGGTCGCCTCTCGCAGCAGGCGCGGCGGCTGCTCGCCGGCGAGGTCCAGCAGGTACAGGTCAGGAGTGCCGAGCAGGTCGCCGCGGGAGTCCTGCATCGAGACCAGGGCGCGGGTGCCGGCCCGGTCCACGGTCCAGTCGAGCAGGCGCCCGGCCGGCATCGTGAGGTGGCGGAAGTGCAGGAGCTGCGGCGCCGGGGCGTCGTCGGCCTCCTCCCCCGCGTTCGGGCTCTCCTCCGCCCCGGGAGCGGGGGTCGGCTCGGCCCACGCGAGGTCCTCCGGCAGCGTCGCGATCGCGAGCACGGGGCGGGTGGGGCCCAGATCGTGGTCCCAGTAGCGGGTGGGGAAGCCGGCATGGAGGGCGGCGGTCACCTTCGCCTCGGTGCGCTCCTTGGTGAGCGTGGCGTGCTCGGTCTCGTCCGTGGCCAGCGAGTGCACCTCGAGCTCGGTGAGGAGCCGGCCGCCGGCCAGGTGCAGGCTGCCGAAGCCGCCGGGCCGGGAGGCGAGCTCGCGGGCCTCGCCCCGCACGGGCAGCGCCCACAGCTGGGCGTCGTCGGCCTCCTCGCCGTCCTCACCCACCCGCTTGGCGGTGAAGAAGGTGGTGCCGTCCTCGGCGGCGGCCACAGCGCCGATGGAAGCGTCACCGCGGGTCAGCGGCAGGATGCGGTCGCCGTCGAGCTCCACGAGCGCGCTGCGGTAGGCGGTGCCCTTCGCGTTCGGGGCGGACACCTTCGCGAGGATCCTGCCTCCGTCGGTGGTCTCCAGCCCGGCCAACCGGGTCGCGTCCAACAGGGCCTCGATGCTCTCTCGTGTCATGGGAAGACATCCTGCCACCGTCTGCACCGCGGAGCGGACGGATCTGCGCCCCGGCTCGCCTCCGGCTCCCGCGACCGCCCACCACGCCCGGCCGGGCCGGGCTCCACTGCGGATATGGGGACCGCCGTCACCCCGGGCTTGCACACCCGAAAGATATAGTTTAATCTTGAACCATCGCTTGAGGCGGCCGAGCAGGACGACACCGGCACACCGCTTCCGGGCACCGACATCTACCGCGAGGAGCGACCACCATGCAGTTCGGAATCTTCACCATCGCCGACATCACGCCGGACCCCACCACGGGCAGGGTCCCTACCGAGCACGAGCGCCTGATGTCCATGGTGGAGCAGGGCAAGCTCGCCGAGCAGGTGGGCCTGGACGTCTTCGCGATCGGCGAGCACCACAACCCGCCGTTCGTGACCTCCTCCCCCACCACCACCCTCGCCTACGTCGGCGCGCAGACCTCGACGATCATCCTCTCCACCGCGACCACGCTGATCACCACCAACGATCCGGTGAAGATCGCCGAGGACTACGCGATGCTGCAGCACCTCACCGGCGGCCGTGTGGACCTCGTGATGGGTCGCGGAAACACAGGCCCCGTCTACCCCTGGTTCGGGCAGGACATCCGCAAGGGCGTCGAGATCGCGATCTCGAACTACGACCTGCTGCGCCGGCTGTGGACCGAGGACGTCGTGAACTGGGAGGGCGAGTTCCGCACCCCGCTGCAGCAGTTCACCTCCACCCCGCGCCCGCTGGACGGCGTGGCACCCTTCGTCTGGCACGGCTCGATCCGCTCCCCGCAGATCGCCGAGCAGGCCGCGTACTACGGTGACGGATTCCTGCACAACAACATCTTCTGGCCCATGTCCCACACCAAGCAGATGGTGCAGCTGTACCGCGAGCGCTTCGAGCACTACGGCCACGGCAAGGCCCACCAGGCCTATGTGGGCCTCGGCGGCCAGGCGTTCATGCGCAAGAACTCCCAGGACGCCATCAACGAGTTCCGCCCCTACTTCGACAACGCCCCGGTCTACGGCGGCGGCCCCACGATGGAGGACTTCACCGCGCAGACCCCGCTGACCGTCGGCTCCCCCGAGCAGGTCATCGAGCGCTACCTGACCATGGCGGACCACGTCGGCGACTACCAGCGCCAGATGTTCCTCATGGACCACGCGGGGCTCCCGCAGAAGACGGTCCTCGAGCAGATCGAACTGCTGGGCACCGATGTCGTCCCGGTCCTGCGCAAGGAGCTCGAGGCCCGCAAGCCGGCCGACGTCCCCGAGGCGCCCACGCACGCCCGTCGGGTCGCCGCCGCTGCTGCGAAGAACGGCGCCTTCGACGACGCCTACCGGTTCGAGACCGGCGACAACTGGACCGGCCTGCGCGCCGAGGACGCTCGCAACTGATCACGGCCGGCCCACCCGCTCCTGAGAGGATCACCCCATGACCCGCACCTTCCGTCTCGTCGCCCTCACCGCCGGGCTCTCCACGCCCAGCTCCACCCGGATGCTCACCGACCAGCTCACCCGTGAGTCGGCGGCGGCACTGAGCCGCGACGGCAGCCAGGTCGAGGTGACCACCGTGGAGCTGCGTGAGTACGCCCACGACATCACCGACGCGCTGCTCACCCGCTTCCCCAGCGAGAAGCTGGCGATGGTGATCGAGCAGGTGCGGGCGGCCGACGCGATCATCGCGGTCACCCCGGTGTTCAACGTCGGCCCCTCCGGACTGTTCAAGACCTTCTTCGACGCCGTCGACATGGAGCTGTGGAAGAACAAGCCGGTGCTGCTCGGCGCCACCGCCGGCACGGCCCGCCACTCCCTCGCGATCGACTACGCGATCCGCCCGATGTTCAGCTACCTGAAGTCCGAGGTCGTCTCGACGGCGGTGTTCGCCGCCTCCTCGGACTTCGGCGCCGACACCGAGGGGCAGGCCGACGGGCAGCCGCTCACCGTGCGAGTGCGGCGCGCGGCCGCTGAGCTCGCGACCCTGCTGCAGGCGGGGCTCGGTGACGCCGCGGCGGACGCCGACGGAGCGGCGGCGACGGCTGGGGCCGAGCCGGCACCGGCTCGCGGCGCACGCTCCACGCTCGATGCGGAGTTCGCCGACTTCGTGCCGATGGACCGGCTCCTGGGCCGCGACTGACGCCCACGCCCGAAACCCAGCAGCCCGGCACCGATGATTCGGTGCCGGGCTGCTGACATGGGGCGGGGTTGCCGGGCTGCAGTTCCGACGAGACGCTGCGGCTCCGGCAGCACTGCGGTTCCGCCAGCACTGCGGTTCCGACAGCACTGCGGTCCCGACAGCGCAGTGGCGCTCAGTCCGCGGAGTCGGGCGACTGCGGCGAGTCGGCGCTCTGCGCGGAGACCGGGGAGGCCGCACTCTGCGCCGAGACCGGTGACGCCGCCGACTGCACGGTCGGCTTCGGCGCGGGGGCCTTCTTCGTGGTGGTCGAGGACTTCGGTGCTGACGGGGCCTGCTGCGTCGTCGACCTCGGCGCCGGAGCTGCGGACTGCGCCGACGGAGCCGAGGGCGCGGAGACTGCGGTGACGGCGGGCATCGCCGAGATCGGGGACAGCGGCGAGCCGGCCGAGCTCAGCGTCTCCACCGCCGGGACCTGCTGCGGGGACACCACCTGAGCGGCCGACTCGTCCGAGGCGCGGTCGATGGCCAGATCCGCACCGTCGGCGACGGACTGCTCGGCGGCATCGCCGACCGCCCCGTCGGCGCCCGTGCTGCCGATCCCGGGCCCCTCCGTGGGCATCGAGGCACCCCCGGCGACCAGGGCATAGGCGACACCCGGCACCAGCACGGCGGCGCTGGTGCCCGCCACCACGGTCCAGATGGTCTTCTTCCTCATGGGTGCGCTCCTCGCTCACTCCGCCCGCTGCCGGGCACTCTTCTCGCTCAGCAGTACAGCGGCCGTCGATGAGATCTCCGACAGACCTCCATGAGAGACCTCTCATGTTCAGGCGGGGTGTGCAGGCAGGGCGTGCAGGCAGGTAGAGCCTCGTGCGAGGTGCGCCGATCTGCCGGACGGCCTGTGGCACAGGGTCGCCGATCCCTGCCGCCGAGCAGATAGACTCCCACCGAGGGCAATCGCTTTCCCCCACGCCCCTTCCGCCCACGTCCCTTCCGCCCAGGACGTCTCTTCCGCCCAGGAGGGCCCATGATCCGCCCCGGACTCTGCTCCGTCACCTTCCGCGGCCTCGACGTCGAGGCCGTCGTCGGCCATGCCCGGGCCGCCGGGCTCGAGTGCATCGAATGGGCCGGGGACGCGCATGTCCCGCCCGGCGACGCCGCCGCGGCGCGACGCGCCCGGGAGCTCACCGAACAGGCGGGGCTCGCCGTCGCGTCCTACGGCTCCTACCTGCGCTTCGAGGGATCCGAGGACAACACCCGCGCGGAGGGCGACGCGGTGATCACCACCGCCCGTGAGCTCGGCGCCGCCCGGATCCGGGTGTGGGCGGGGCGCACCGGCTCCGCCGACGTCCCCGCCGCCGGGCGGGCCCAGATCTTCCAGAGAATCCAGGCGTTCGCCGACCGTGCGGCGGAGCACGGCATCGACGTCGGCCTCGAGTTCCATGGCCGCACGCTGACCGATGAGATCGGCTCGACCCTGCACCTGCTCGAGGAGATCGACCGCGCCACCGTGCTCTCCTACTGGCAGCCCCATCAGGGGATGGCCGCGGCGGAGGCTCTCGAGACGCTCCGGCAGGTGCTCCCCCGCACCTCCACGATCCACGTGTTCTCCTGGTGGCCCACGAACGAGCGTCTCCCCCTCTCCCAGCGGACCGAGCTGTGGCAGGACGTCTTCGCGACCCTCGCCGCAGACGGCTCGGACCGCGATGCGCTGCTCGAGTTCATCCCCGGGGACGACCCGGCCCTGCTGCGCCGCGAGGCGGACACCCTGCGTCGGCTGATCGCGGCTGGCGCGGAGGCCGCACGATGAGGGCCCTGCTGGCGATGCCCGCCGGCCTGCCGCAGCGGATGCTCGACGCCGCCCAGCTGGCACGCCTGCGCGAGCTGGCCGAGGTCGACACGGCGCGCGCGGTCCCGGACCTCGCGGACGCCTCCGAGGCGGAGCTCGCGGAGGTGGAGGTGCTGATCACCGGCTGGGGCTCCGGCCCCGTCGACGCCGCCGCACTGGCGCGCATGCCGCGGCTGCGGGCGATCGTCCACACCGCCGGGACGGTGCGCCATGTCGTCACCGATGCCGTCTGGGACCGGGGAGATGTGGTGGTCACCTCGGCCACGGAGGTGAACGCGATACCGGTCGCGGAGTTCGCGCTCGCCCAGATCCTGCTGGCGGGGAAGCGTTCCCTCGCTCAGGAGCACCGTTACCGGGGCCATCATGCGGCGCACCCCGCAGCCCGTTCCGCCCCCGAGATCGGGAACTACGGCGGCGTCGTCGGCCTCATCGGCGCCTCCCGCATCGGGGTGCTGGTGGCCGAGCACCTGCGACCTTTCGATCTCGAGGTGCTGATCACCGACCCCTTCGCCGACGCCGCGACGATCACGAAGCTGGGTGCGACCAAGGTGGATCCGGAGGAGCTGTACTCGCGCAGTGATGTGGTGAGCCTCCATGCACCGGATGTCCCCTCCACCCGCGGCATGGTCAGCCGTGAGCTGCTCGCGCTGATGCGGGACGGCACCACCTTCGTCAACACCGCCCGGCCCGCCCTGGTGGACCTGGACGCGCTGCGCGACGAGGTGGTCTCCGGGCGTCTGGCCGCGGTGCTCGATGTGCACGACGATCTCGCCGACGACGACCCGCTCTGGGATGCCCCGCTGGCCACGATCACCCCGCACATCGCCGGCTCGCAGGGCAATGAGCTGCATCGGATGGGCGAGGCGGCGCTCGAGGAGATCCGCCGCCTCGGCGCCGGGGAGCCGCCGCGCTATCCGGTCGACCCCTCCCGCCGCGACGTCTCGGCCTGAGCGCCCGACTGACCGCTCCGGGCGACAGCCCCGTCCGGCAGCTCCCTCCGACAACTCAGCCTGACGCCGCACGGGGAAGATCACGCCCCTCATCCTCTGCCGTACGCCGTCGCGCGGCGCATGGCCTCGATATGCTGACCCGATGCGGGGACAGCGTTTCCCGACCCCCACCGACCCACACCGAACCTCACCGACCCTCAGCAGAAGAAGGAGTCCCGATGCCCGCCGTACGCCTCAGCGACGTCGCCCAGGACGCCGGGGTCTCCCTGGCCACCGCCTCCCGTGTGCTCAACGGCTCCACCCGCGTGCCGGGGAAGGCCGTCGCCGAGAAGGTGCAGGCCTCCGCCGAGAAGCTCGGCTATGTCGCCAATGCCCAGGCGCAGGCGCTCGCACGGTCTCGCTCCGGCCTGATCGGCCTGGTGGTGCACGACATCGCCGATCCCTACTTCTCGACCATCGCCCGCGAGGTCCAGCAGCAGGTGTTCGCCTCGCAGTCGCAGGTGCTGCTCACCCAGACCGATCGTGAGCTCGAGACCGAGATCAGGGCGCTGCGCTCCCTGCTCGCCCAGCAGGTCGATGCGCTGGTGCTGGTGGGCTCGCACCGCTACGGCACCGAGTCCGACGCCGCCATCGGAGCCCTGCTCCAGGGCTTCGAGCGCAACGGCGGCAAGGTGGTGGGCCTGGGCCAGTCCCTCGGCGTGGGCCGCACCATCGTGACGGACAACGCCGCAGCCTCCCATGAGCTGGCCACGGCCCTGGTCGTCGAGGGCCATCGACGCTTCGCCGTGGTCGAGGGCATCGCCGGGATCCCGTCGGCCGGAGACCGCACCGGCGGCTTCGTCGCCGCGCTCACCGAAGCCGGGATCGAGCCGGAGCTGAGCACCGCCGCGGATCTCACCCGAGACGGCGGCCACCGGCTCGCCGAACGGATCCACGACCATCTGCTCACCGCGCCCGGCCCGGCGGACTCGCCGCTGTGCGTCTTCGCCCCGGCGGATGTCATGGCGCTCGGTGCACTCGGCGAGCTGCGCCGCCGCGGCGTGGAGGTGCCCGGCCAGGTCTCGATCGCCGGCTTCGGCGGGGTGCCTGATGCGGCCGACGCCAACCCGACCCTGACCACCATCGCGCTGCCGCTGGCCGAGATGGCGCGGCAGGCCGTGGAGTGGGCGCTCGTATCGGCGGCACCGGAGGACACCCCCTCGGCGGACCGCCCCCGCGAGGTGCATGTGCGCGGCGATGTGATGCTTGGCGAATCCACGGCGCTCTCCAGCGCCGTCTGACCGCCCGGCCGACGGCGGGAATCCGGGCCGGTGTCGACCCGGGCCACCCCGCCGCCCGCTCCGCGCAGGTCAGCTCACCGCAGGTCAGCTCACTCCAGTGCAGCTCGCCGCAGTGCAGCTCACCGCAGCCGGTCGTGCAGCTGTGCCTCGTACAGCGACTCGGGGTGCCGGCGGTGTCCGTGTTCCACGCCACCGAGTGCGCCGCCGACCAGCCGTGTCCGGTCCCGTAGTCGCCACGGTGGCAGAGGCTGACCGTTCGCCCGGTGACGGGCTCGATCTCCCGCTTTCCTACACCGCACCGTTCTCCCCGGCCGCGATCATCGCGGTCTCCCCGTTGTGGATGCTCGCCTCGCTCACCATCGCGATCGGGTTCAGCCTCCCTCCGTTCCTGGTGGCGAAGGTGTGGGGCCAGGCGCCCTCCGCGCTTTCCTGATTCCGGCCTCTCCGGCGTCGCTCTCAGCGAGACTGGGGCATGGCCGCACATCTCAGTCTGCTGCTCGGGAAACCGCCGAAGCCGGGCTCGCTCCTCGCCGAGGTCGCCGAGAACCTGGCCGCCCACGGCGACCGGGTCGAGGTGCTGCTCCCCCACGAGCAGAGCGTGGACCCCGAGGTGCTGAGCGACCGGGACCTCGTGGTCCATCGCGGACTGCACACCACGCTGACCCCGCTGCTGGAGGCGATCCACGAGCGCGGGATCCCCCTGTGCACACCCTTCGCGGCCGATGAGGCGCTGCGCGACCGACGGGCATGGCGCGGTCACCTGCTCGCGGCGGGACTCCCGCTGCCCCCAGCCGAGGAGCAGGACGACTGGCGGGCAGTCCTCGAGTCCGGCCGCGACCGGGAGGTCGTGGTCAAGGCGCTGTCCGGGCCGGGACGCGGCAGCCAGGTCCTCGCCGGCACCCTCGGCACGCTGCCCGCGGAGGCGCCGTTCCCGGGCCCCTACCTGATCGAACCCCGCCTCCTGGCGGAGGACATCGACCACAAGCTCTACCTCGCCGGCGACGCGGTGCGGGGGCTGCTCAAGCCCTCGACGCTGACCCATGCCCACGTCACCACCGGCGAGCCGTTCGCTCCGGACGGCGAGCTGGTGGAGCTGGCCCTCGAGGTGGGCCGGGTGCTCGATGCCCACCTGTGCGGGGTCGACGTGCTGCGCACCCCCGAGGGCCCGGTGATCATCGACGTCAACGCCTTCCCGGGCTTCCGCGGCGTCGCGGAGGCGCCGGATCTGGTCGCCGCGCACCTGCGCGAGCATGCGCAGAGGGGGTGAGGGCCGATCAGCGACGTGCCGCCACCTCAGCTCCGCGGCGTGCTCTGCCTCCGCACGGTGAGGGTCGCCGCAGCGCCATGCGCCTCGAACGTCAGGCGATGCACCGCGCCGCCCCATGACGCGGACAGCAGCGGGTCCTCGATCGCGCGGCGTTCCAGGCGCCCGGCGCCGAGTGCCCCGTCCCACCGGATCTCGGCGAGCGCCCCGGAGAGCGTCCGGACCCTCAGGAGGCCGGAGCGATGCTCGAGGACCTCCCCGGCGATCACGTGGTGGAGCAGGACGTCGGACGCGACTGTGACGTCGTCCGTCAGGGTGGCCGGGCGGTCGTCCACGGGCTCCAGCTGCCAGGAGTCCTCGATCCTGGCCTCGGCGGTTCCGCCGGAGCTCTGGTCGAGCACCATGCGCCGGAGGTAGGAGCGCACGCCGGCCTCCGCGGGGTAGGCCGCGGCGAGTTCGAGCGCGAGGCGGACCCCGCTCCCGTCGGGCCGCTCTCCCGGGCTGCTCAGCGGCTCCGCCACGGGCACAGCGCGGAACTGCGCCCCCACCCCCTGCCCGTACCCCCGGATCTCGGGCAGGTTGTGCCAGGAGCTGGTCATCGTCCAGATCTCGTAGCGGCGCTCGGTGAAGGTGAGGGCGGTGTAGGTGGGCTGGCCGAGATCGATCAGCACCGGCGCGCCATCGAGCGCGATCAGGTAGGAGCCGACGTCGAGGTGGTTGTGCGCCTCATCGTTGTGGCCGCCCTTGGCGGCGAGGACCAGGCCCGAGGGGTCGCCGTGGCGTTCCCGGGCCACCATCAGCTGCACCTCGGGCAGCCAGGTCAGTGCGGGATAGGGCGGCGGGTTCCCCTCGCCGACGGCGTCGACCCATGGCTGATCGGCGAGGGCGGTGAGCACTCGACCCAGACCGAGCTCCGGCGTCACCGGCGGGACGGCGCCGGTCCCGCGGTGGGCGAGGGACTGCGCGATCACGTCGGCGGCGCCGAGCCGTCGACCCCAGCGATGCAGGACGTCCCAGGGCTGCTCCGCGGGCGGGCGGGCCGGACCGTCGGAGACGTTGACGAACCACCCATCACCGAGGTCCATCCGCTGCGGGAAGCGCAGCAGCTGGCCGACCACCGGGAGAGCCGCGATCGCCGCACCGTCGAGCATCCCGTCGGCGGCCACGAGCAGCAGGTCGACGGTCTCGAGCAGTCGCGAGGCCCCGTTCCAGAAGTAGGAGAACCCCTCGTCGATGCCACCGTCCGCCGGGAAGGAGACGAGATAGCGGTCCAGCTGCGCGATCGACAGGGCGAGGATCGCGTCTCGCCTGTCCCGCTCCGCTTCGTCGTCGAGCAGGAACAGCGCGCCGGCGATCAGGTGCTGGTGGATCCAGCCGGTCCAGTTGTGCGCGGTCCCGTGCAGCCAGTGCCAGTCGCGGCGCGCCAGGTACGGATCGAACACGCGCCGGCGCGCCGCGTGCCGCAGGCGCTCGCGCAGCCCCGGCACCCGGGCATCGAGGGCCTCGCCCAGCGCAAGGTCCGCCCAGGCGATCACCTGGAGCGTCTGTGCGGCACCGAGGTCGACGACGGGCGCATCCGGGTCAGGAACCACCCAGCCGCGCAGGTCATGGGCTTCCTCATGGGCGACCCAGCACCACGTCGAGAGCTCACACAGCAGCATCAGCCCGTCGGCCGCACGATCGATCCAGCGCTCCTCATCGGTGGCCAGCGCGGCGAGCACGGCCTCACCGGTCATGATGCCCAGGCGGCGCACCTCGTCCTCGTACTCGGTGCGCACCCCGTCCCGCCAGTAGCGCGCGTACTGGCTCAGCAGCGGGAACGGCAGCGGCTCCGCGGCGGAGGCGAGCGCGGGGGCGAGCATCGCCGCCCGCAGCGGCTCCGCGGGCCGGCGCGGCAGGGTGATCCGATCCCGGGCGCCGTCCAGGGCGCGGGACAGCTCCGGCGGCAGGGCGGCGCGGGTCACGGCCTCGGGGCCGACGCCGTAGTCGTCGTCGGCCTCGACCCCGAGGCCCCAGGCCTCGCGCAGGAGTGAGGTCATGGCTCAGGCGTACGGCAGGACCAGCTGCTCGAACCGCTCGGCGATGATCTTCGCGGACTCCTCGGCCGGGGTGGCCCAGACGTCCTCGTTGAAGATCTCCACCTCGATGTCGCCGGTGTAGCCGGCGGCCGTGATCATGCGGGTGATCGAGGGGAAGTCGATGAATCCGTCGCCCATGTAGCCGCGGGAGTTCAGCGGCTCCGCGGCCAGCGGCAGGTTCCAGTCGCACACCTGGTAGCTGAACAGGCGATCCGACGCCGCGGCGCGCTGGATGGCGCGCTCGAGGTAGGGATCCCACCACACGTGATAGGTGTCCACGACGACGCCGGCGGCGGGGCTGCCGGAGGCTTCGGCGATGTCGAGGGCCTGGTCGAGGGTGGAGACCACGGCGCGGTCCGCGGCGAACATCGGGTGCAGCGGTTCGATGGACAGCGTCACCCCGCGCTCGGCGGCATAGGGGGCGAGCTCGGCGACCGCCTCGGTGACCCGGGCCCGGGCGCCGATGAGGTCCTTGTCCGCCTTGTCCACCCCGCCGACCACCAGCACCAGGGTGGGTGCACCGAGCGCGGCGGTCTCGTCGATCGCGCGGCGGTTGTCCGCCAGCGCCGCGGCCCGGTCGGCCTCGGCGGAGGCGGTGAGGAAGCCGCCGCGGCACAGACTGCTCACGCGCAGCCCGGCATCGTCGACCCTTCGCCGCAGGGCGTCCAGCCCCACCTCGGCGACGTCCTGGCGCCACAGGCCCACCGCGTCGATCCCTCGGGCGGTGGTGGCCTCGAGGAACTCCTGCAGCGGCGTGGTGCGGAAGGTCCAGCGGTTCAGCGACAGCCGCGGCGTGCCGGTGCCGCGCCGCACGGAGGGCGAGGTGGCGAGGGAGGGGGAGGTGGTCATGCGGGCTCTCCGTTCGAGGTGGTTCCGTCGGCCGCGATCTCGTAGCCGGCCTGGCGCAGCATGCCGTGCCAGCGCTCAGCGGCGAGCGCCGGCTGCTCGAGATTGCCGGTGGCGGCGGCGAGCTCGATGGTGCGCGAGAGGTGCGGGAGGCTGCGGGCGGAGTGCATTCCGCCCACCATCACGAACGCCTGCTGGTGGCCGTTGAGCCAGGCCAGGAACGCGACCCCGGTCTTGTAATGGAAGGTGGGGGCGGAGAAGATGTGTCGGCCCAGCTCCTCCGAGGCGTCCAGGATCCGGGAGGCCTCGGCCGGGTCGCCCGCATCCAGCGCCTGCACCGCGGCCGAGGCGGCAGGAGCCGTCGCGGCGAAGGCTCCCAGCAGGGCGTCGGAGTACTTCCCGAGCACCTGCTCTGCCCCGGAGTCGGCGGTGAAAGTGCCATCGCCCACGATGAGGTGGGAGAAGTGGAAGTCGTCCCCGGTGAGCATGCGCACGCCCTCGGGGAGCCGCTCGCGCACCGCGATCTCGGCGGCGTCGTCCAGCAGGCTCATCTTCACCCCGCGGATCTTCGCGGGGTCCGCCTCGATGATGCGCAGCAGCGTGTCGGCCCCGACGGCGGGGTCGGCGCTGCCGAAGTAGCCCTCCAGCTGCGGATCGAAGACGGTGCCCAGCCAGTGCAGCACGACGGGCTCGGTCGCCGCGTCCAGCACGCGGCGGTAGACGTCCTCGTACTCCGCGGGCGTGGTGGCGGCGCGGGCGAGATGGCGGCTGGCCATCAGCACCGCGCCGGCGCCGGTGGCCTCGGTGGCGCGGAGCTGCTCGATGTACGCCTGGACGATCTCGTCCAGGCTGAGCTCATGCTCGCTCCGCTGATCGGTGTTGACGCCGGCGACCACCAGATCGCTCACGCGGGCGTCGGTCGGGAACACGGCGGAGATCTCCGGATCCTCGAGCGCGGCGCGGGCGGCGTCGGCGGTGCGGGTGATCAGCTCGCGGGTGGCGACCGGATCCAGGCCCATGTTGCGCTGGGCGGTGTCCATCGCGTCGGCCACCCCGAGCCCGCGGGCCCACATGGTGCGCCGGAAGGCGAGGGTCGCGTCCCAATCGATGTCCGCCGGGGCGCCGGGGGTGTTGTCCCCGTGCACCTGCGGCACCACGTGCACCGCCGCATAGACCACGCGGGAGCGCAGCGGCGCGGTCGGCGTGGCGAAGGCGGGCGCGCCGGCGAGCGGTATCGAGCGCAGGGCACCGTCCTCATCCAGCAGGGTCAGCTGCAGGTCGCTCACGGCGCTCACACCTCCGTCAGCGGATCGAGCGCGATCCGGCGGCCCTCGGCGGAGCTGGTCAGGCCCACCTCGGCCAGGCGCACGCCGCGCGCACCGGAGAGGAAGTCGAAGGGGTACTCGCGGCCCTCGACATAGTGCGCGAGGAAGTCCTCCCACTGCACCTTGAAGCCGTTGTCGAACTGCTCGTTGTCCGGCACCTCGATCCAGTCGGCGCGGTAGTCGTGACCGTCCTTGACGTCGGGGTTCCAGACCGGCTTGGGGGTCGCCTCGCGCGGCTGGATGCGGGCGCCGTGCAGGCCCACGACGGCGCTGCCCTTGGTCCCGTCGACCTGGAACTCGACCAGCTCGTCGCGGTGGACGCGCACGTCCCAGCTCGAGTTCATCTGCACCACGGTGCCGCCCTCGAGGCGGAAGACGCCGTAGGCGGCATCATCCGCCGTGGCGACGTATTCCTGGCCCTGCTCATCCCATCGCTTCCCGATATGGGTGGCGGTCTGGGCGTAGACGTCCTCGATGCGGCCGAACAGCTCCTCGATGACGTAGTTCCAGTGGGGGAACATGTCCGCGACGATGCCGCCGCCGTCCTCGGAGCGGTAGTTCCAGGAGGGGCGCTGGGCATCCTGCCAGTCACCTTCGTAGACCCAGTAGCCGAACTCGCCGCGCACCGAGAGGATCTCGCCGAAGAATCCGGAGTCGATCAGGCGGCGCAGCTTCAGCAGGCCCGGCAGGTAGAGCTTGTCGTGGACGACGCCGTTGACGGTGCCGTGCTCCTTCGCGAGCGTCGCGAGCTCGAGCGCATCCTCGAAGGACTCGGCGGTGGGCTTCTCGGTGTAGATGGCCTTGCCGGCGGCGATGGCCTTCTTGAGGTTCGCGACCCGCAGGTTCGTCACCAGCGCGTCGAAGTAGACCTCGTAGTCGGGGTTCGCGAGCGCCTCGTCGACGTCGGTGGTCCACTTCGTCAGCCCGTGGCGTTCGGCGACGGTGCGCAGCTTCTCCTCGTTGCGGCCCACCAGCAGCAGGTCCGGCAGCAGGCGATCACCATTGGTGAGCTCCACCCCGCCCTGCTCCTGGATGGCGAGCAGGGACCGCACCAGGTGCTGGCGATATCCCATCCGCCCGGTGGCGCCGTTGACGATGATCCCGATCCTGCGTGTAGCCATGCGAGTGCTCTCCTTGAGTGTGACCGGCCGCCGTCTGCTCCGATGCAGAACGGCAACCGCTTTCCTATGTGCTCAGTCAAGCACGTCGAGGCGTCCTGGGCAAGCGCTTGTCCATCACTGGCGTCCTGCCGCGGTCCTCCGGCGCTCCCGCTCGGCCTCCTGCCCACCGCGCACTCCCCGGTGACGGCAACAGCGGGCAAGCAATGGCTCAAGTCCCAGGGACCGCCGTAGGAAGCAGGTAGGGTCTTCCGCGATGCGGCGATCGACCCGGCGTGCCAGGGCAACGCAGCCCCGCCACCTCCCCCGCCCGACGAGAGGCCTCCCGTGACGTCCGCCTGCAGCCCCACCCTCGCCCTCCACCGCCAGGGACCCGCCGAGCGCTGGCTCGAGGCCCTCCCGCTGGGCAACGGTCGGCTCGGCGCGATGCTCTGGGGCGATCCCCGCGCCGTCCGGTTCTCGCTCAACGAATCCACGCTGTGGTCCGGCGGGCCGCAGACGGATGTCCCGCACCGCACCGGTCGCCGCGAGGCCGGGGCGGCCCTTGCGCGCTCCCGCACCCTGTTCGAGAACGGCGACGTGCCGGCGGCCCAGCGGGAGATCGAGCGCCTGGGTGCCTCCTGGTCTCAGGCGTATCTGCCGGTCGGTGACCTGTTCGTGCGCCTCGAGGGCCTCCCCGGCACCGACATGCCTGCCGAGCGGATCCTGGACCTCGAGCATGCCGAGCACCGAGTGCAGGCTGAGTCCGGGGAGCACCTGAGCTTCGTCAGCCGGGCCGACGAGGTCCTCGTGCACTTCGCTCCCTGTCCCGACGGGGCGGTCCCGTCCCTGGAGTTCTCCTCCCCGCTGGTCGAGGAGCGTCGTGACGCTCACAAAGGCGGGCTCACGGTGCTGCTGCGCGCCCCGTCGGACATCCCCGCCGGACAGTTCCGGCGGGAGAAGGAGATCGCCTGGGAGAGCACCGGAGCGAGCCGTGCCGCAGTCGTGGTGCGCTGGCAGGCGCAGCACGGGCGCCTCCTGCTGGTCTGCGCGGTGGTCACCACCTGGCAGGGCCTCGGGCAGGCTCCGGACCGGGACGTGCAGGAGGTCCTCGACGAAGCGTCGGCGCAGGCGGAGACCGCTCTCGCCCGCGGCGCGGAGGAGCTGCGGCGGCGCCACCGGGCCGCCCCGCTCCCGGGTGCCGGCGAGGTCGCGCTCACGCTGAGCGGCTCCCCCGAGGCGGAGCTGCTCGCGACCAGCTTCGCCTACGGCCGCCACCTGCTGGCCTCCGCCTCGCGGCCCGGGCTCCCGCCCGCGAACCTGCAGGGGCTGTGGAACACGCGCCTCGAGGCGCCCTGGTCCTCGAACTTTACGGTGAACATCAATCTCGAGATGAATCATTGGGCGGCCGGCGTCGCCCAGGTGCCGGACGCCACGGCGGCGCTCGAGCAGTACGTCGCGATGCTGCGCACCGCCGGGCAGGAGACCGCGCGCCGGCTCTACGGGGCCGACGGCTGGACGGTGCATCACAACTCCGATCCCTGGGGGTACACCGATCCGGTGCGGGGCGAGCCCTCCTGGTCGACGTGGCCGATGGGCGGGCTCTGGCTCGAGCGGGAGCTGGACTCCCTCGCGAGTTTCAGCGGGCGCGACGCGGCCGAGATCGCCCGAGATCGCTTCCCGGCGCTGCGGGAGGCGGTCGCCTTCGCGCTCTGCCTGCTCCACGACAGCGCCGACGGCCATCTGGCCACCTTCCCGTCCACCTCCCCGGAGAACCTCTGGCTCACCGAGAAGGGCACCCCGGTCAGCCTCAGCGAGGGCACCGGGATGGATCGGTGGCTGCTGCACGAGACCGCCCAGCATCTGCTGGAGGCCGCGGCGCTGCTGGGCCAGGAGCAGGATCCGGTGGTGCAGCGCGCCAGGTCGGCGCTCGCCCTGGTGCCGGGCCCGCGGATCGGGGCCGACGAGAGGGTGCTCGAGTGGCACCGCGATGGCCTCGTGGAGGCCGAGCCGCATCACCGGCACGTCTCCCACCTGGGCTTCCTCTACCCCGGCAATGACCCGGTGGACCCGCGCCTGGAGCAGGCCGTGACCCGTTCCCTCGAGGCCCGCGGGGACGAGGCCACCGGCTGGTCCCTGGTGTGGAAGGCGTGCCTCTGGGCGCGTCTGCATCGCGGGGACCGGGTGCAGGCCCTGCTCGAGCTGTATCTGCGCCCCGCCGAGACCGCCGACGGCGAGCGCAGCGGCCTCTACCCGAACCTGTTCTCCGCCCATCCGCCGTTCCAGATCGACGGGAATCTCGGCATCGTCGCGGCCCTCGCCGAATGCCTGCTGCAGAGCCATCGCGGGGAGATCGAGCTGCTCCCGGCGCTGCCGCCGATGATGGCCGACGGGTCCATGCGCGGACTGATCGCCCGGCCCGGCGTCGCGGTGGACATGGCATGGAGCGACGGCGCTCTCACCTCGCTCCAGCTGCACGCGACGGGCCCGGGAGCGTTGGGCACGCACCGGGTGCGCTGCGGGAACCGGGTGGTGAGCGTCCGGTTGACCGGGATGGAGCCGGTGGAGCTCAATGCCGCCGCCCTGCGCAGCGCGCGGAAGTCTGAGACCTCGGGATTCTGAGACCACGGAAGTCTGACACCATGGCGCAGGCTGCGGATTCCGGCGAGGGATGGACCGCGAGCCTGCTGTCGACAGAAGGTGCGTGATGCTGTGAAGGCACGAGGACAGGGACGAGCGGTGCTGAGCCGTCGAGCGGTGCTGAGCCGTCGAGGGTTCGCGGGGGTCGTCGGGATCACGGCCCTGGCGATGACGGGCACCCTCGGCGCCTGCACCGAGAAGGAGGAGGGGCAGCTCCGCATCGACGTCGTCGACGCCGCCCCCGCCTCGACCGTGCTGCCCGGCGAGGATCTCGTCCAGACCGCGCTCACCCTCAGCTCCGCCCTGTTCACGGCAGCCAATGCGGTCCTGGTCGCGACCCCGCAGACCCTCGCAGCGCTCGCCCCCGTGAGCGCCTCCACCGGCATGCCACTGCTGGTCGGCACCGGCCAGGGTGTCGGCGAGGAGATCTCTCGGCTCGGGGCCGTCGCCGTGGTGACCGCCAACGGCACGGATCTCAGCGCGCTCGATGACGGGCTGGAGATCGTCGAGATCGATCCCGCGGAGCAGGATGACCCGGAGCTGCCCGAGCTGAGCAGGCACGGGCAGAGCGTCGCGGTGACCCTGCTCCTGGACCCGGAGGCGACGCTTCCCGCACAGGACCTCGCCTCCGCCGTCATCCAGGCCGTCGGCGGCAGCATCGGCGAGATCCCCGGCGGGGTGCTCGGCCGCAGCAGCGAGACGATCGCCGCGGTCACGGAGGCGGCGGGCGAGGATCCGGCGACCGGCGTGCTCGCCCTCGGGGCGAGCTTCGGCGCGGCCGACGACTGGCCGTCCGCCCTCGAGCGCACCGTCCGCACCCCGCAGCTGCCCGGCGGCGGGCACACGGCCTTCCCGGACCGGCGGATGATCGCCGCCTACGGCTCCCCTGGCGTCCCCTCGCTCGGAATCCTCGGCGAGCAGGGCCTGCAGGAGACGATCACCCGGGTCCAGGAGCTCGCCGCGGAATACGCGGGTCTCACCGAGGAGCCGGTGATCCCTGCCTTCGAGATCATCACCACGATCGCCTCCGCCGAGCCGGGCGCCGATGGTGACTACTCCACCGAACGCGATCTCGAGCTGCTGCGCGAGTGGGTCGACGCGGCCGGCGAGGCCGGGGTCTATGTGGTGCTGGACCTGCAGCCCGGCACGACAGACTTCCTCACCCAGGCACGGCTCTACGAGGACCTTCTGCTCGCACCCCATGTGGGCCTGGCCCTGGATGCGGAGTGGCGGCTCAAGCCCGGCCAGAAACACCTCGTGCAGATCGGTTCGGTCTCTGCAGCGGAGGTGAACGAGGTCGCCTCCTGGCTGGCGGCTCTCACCGCCGAGCACAGCCTTCCGCAGAAGCTGCTGATCCTCCATCAGTTCAGCCGGTCCATGATCAGCGACCGGCAGGACATCGACACCTCCCACCCGGAGCTGGCGATCACGCTGCATGCCGACGGTCACGGAGCCCCCGGGGACAAGCTCGCGACCTGGCGAGCCCTGCAGCAGGACCTGCCGGAGGGGATCTTCATGGCGTGGAAGAACTTCTACGATGAGGACACCCCGATGTTCACGCCGGAGGAGACCTACGAGGTCGAGCCCCGGCCCTGGTTCGTCTCGTACCAGTGAGCTCCTCCTCCTGCCGCGAGAGGCGCAGGTGCTGTCCGGCTCGCTGCTCGACTGGGGCGAGAGTGTCCTGGAGCAGTGCGATGCCGGCGTGTTCCTGACTCTGGATCCGGCGGAGCGCCTGCGCAGGCTCGAGACCCACGAGGCGGTCCGTCGGGCGGGGCAGGAGTTCGACGGCACCGCCTGGGAGGAGTTCCGGAACTGGGCGCGCCGGTATGACGATCCGACCTTCACCGGGCGCAGCCGGGCGGGCCATGAGGCGTGGCTCGAGTCCCTGGAGAAGCCGCTGCCGCACCTGGACGGCGCCCGGCCCGGCGCTCAGCTGGTCGAGGCGGTGCTGGCCTGGGAGCCGCGCTGAGCTCTCGTGCTCAGCCGGCGCGCACGTGCGCGAGGAGAAGACCGATCGGGATGCTGACCACGGTCAGCACGAGCACCGCACGATAGGTCCACAGCGCCCAGGAAGGGCCCGTCGCACCGCGGCCGACGGTGCGGATCATCAGCGCCATCGTCACCACGAGCAGCAGCCCACCACCATCGACGATCCACGGCGACGAGAGCACCGTCCCGGCGATCACGGCGAGGCACCCCAGGTTCCAGGTCAGCAGCTCGGCGCGAAGGACTCCGGGCGAGGGCCGCGGCGCTGCGAGGGCGTGCTGGGCGACGCCGAGACCTGACTGCAGCACGCCGCCGACGAGCACCAGGAACGCTGCAGCCCAGGATCCGTGCTCGAGCCCGAGCGGTCTCGTCACCGCCGCGATGAGCCCTCCGATAATCACCCAGACCACGGCGACCACGCGGAAGGGAAGATCTCCCCGGAAGGGCTGCCCCGCTGCGGAGCGTGAGTCGACATGCTGGGTCATGCTCACCATTGTCTCGCTCCGGACATGCGGGGCAGGTCAGGCGAGCCGGACGGCGCAGTGAGCCCGGCCATGACGTCAGCGGGCGTGCAGCCCCGCTCCCCCACGGCAGTGAGCTCGTCGGCCCTGTCCGCCGTCGGCCCCGTCCGCCGTCGGCCCGTACCCCTTCTCGCCAGCAGTCACCGTTCCTCCCCACGACAGGGTTATCCACATTCCCTTCCGTCCCATCGTGTCGTTTCCGGACCACACCTCTCCTCCACACATGATAGTTATCCACAATATCCACCAATAGGGTTCCGTCCCTGGCGAAGAGAGGGCAAGTGGCGTAAAATAAGATGGAGAGAGCAGGCGTCGAATACACTGATCCGAAATACTGAGAAGCGATCGAGAAGGGGGTGGCAGGATGTCTTCGAGCATGGAGATACGGCCGTCCCACGAGCCTGCCTCCGATACTCCGATCGCCACTGATGCAGAGGCTCCCCGCCCGACGGTTCGCGCCCGCAAGCCGCTGAACCCGGAGAACTTCGCCGCACACGCCTGGTGCGAGCCGGGCTCCTTCGAGGACCACGCCGCGCAGGAACTCTTCGCGACCCATCATGATGAGGCTCGCGACTACGCGGGCCGGCTGCGGAAGCTCGCGATGCTCTGGGATGACACGGTCGACACGGATGATGACGGCGACACCTACGCGATCCTCGTCGCCGATGCGCGGCGGGTCACCCTTGATCAGGCTCGGTCACTGCTTCGGGATGCCTGCACTGCCGTCACCTCTCTCCCTCGCACCCTCGCGCGTCTCGCCGCTGGGCACCTCCCTGTCGCCTGGTTCGAGCAGCTGCTGCGCCGCATTCGTCGCCTCACCTCCGATCAGTGTTGGCAGGTCGATGAGCGTGTGGCGGACTGGGACCTCGAGAACATCAGCTGTGATCGCTTCTCCCGAGAGCTCGGGAAGCTGATCGCCTGGTTCGGATCTGCTGCAGTGCAGGCCAGCCCTGCCGAACAGCGTGACGTCGCCCTCGAGGTGAATCCCGAGCATGATGGCACCGCCCGGCTCGGAATCACCGGGCCGGTCCACGAGATCGTCGCCCTCTCCCACCGCCTCGACGCCGCCGCGCGTGCGGTCCAGAACGAGCAGCGCCGCGCGCTCGAGGACAGCCGCCCCGTGCCGTTCGACATCGATGGCGATGCCAGCCGCGACGGTCACCACCTGACCCTCGCGGAGCTGCGGTACGCGATCCTCACCCGCAGCATGCTCGACACCGGAGGGATCGAGGTCCCGGGGAGTCGGCTCCGACTGAACGTCGTCGTCCCGGTGATGACTCTGCTCGGCGAATCAGAGGCTCCGGGGACGATCGACGGGACGGTTCCGCTGCCCGCCGTGATGGCCCGCCACCTCGCGGCCGGCGAAGACACCTGGTACCGGATACTTACCGAGCCCTCCACAGGCGCGTTTCTCCCCCTGCCGCCGTCGCGATACTCGCCGACCCCCACGATGCAGGAGCATCTGCGCCTTCTCGATCCCGTATGTGCCGTCCCCGGATGCACCAGAAATGTGTGCACCGTCGGCGAAGCCGACCATATCGAAGAATACGATCACGAAAACCCCGAGAATGGCGGACAGACCGAGATCGACAATCTTCACCGATTGTGCTGGAAACACCACGACATGAAGACTCGCGGCCTCATCGACCCCGTGCGCGAACCAGATGGGAGCACCACCTGGATCATCGGCGGACATACCCGCATCCACGCACGCCAGAACCACGATCTGCTCACGCCCGTGCTCGCCAAGGCTCTCCAGCACTCCTGGGACGTCTATCAGGAGATGCTCGCCTGGGAGGACGCACGGCATCGCGGACTCCTCCAGGACGCTGATCCGGCACCGATGCCGCGTCCGGTCCCGGCCGCAGAGCCCGAGCCACCCTACTGACCTGACGCGGGAGGACTGGCTGTTGCTGCACGGGCGATGTCGATCGGCTCCCGCCGCTCAGCTCCCGTCGGCCCCGCGCAGCGCGATCACGCTCTCCGGTGCCCAGACATAGTCGTCATCGCAGCGGAACCCACGCAGCCATGACACCCCGTCGACCACCCGCAGGTAGAAGCCCTTGGGGTCGTCATGGTCCGCGCCCAGCGGGACGGAGAGCACGTGGAGCGCTCCGGTCGGGAGGCGTCCCGCGGAGAGCACCGAATCCGGCGCCGGAGACTGAGATGCCATCGCCAGCCTCAGGTAGGGACCCGTGTCCTGCGGGCAGAGCTCGAATTCCTGCCGCAGCGACGCAGCGATGACCTCGGAAAGAGTGCCGCCCTCCGGAAGGCCCAGGTCCTCGACCCGGCACTGAGCGACCGTGATGGCCTCCGGCGCCCGCTCGTCGAAACAGGGGCGCGCGAGCAGGGTCTCCGCATACGCATTGAGCTGCACCGCCGACGCTGCCAGCCGCTCCCGCAGCTGCTCTCGGGAGAGGCCTCCCACCAGAAGCTGCAGTGCTGGTCCAGTCATGCACTCAGTATCGCCGAAGGCCCCTCCGGCGGCCGCAGCGAGGCCGGGCCGGAGGGGCCTTCGGTAGGACGTCCGCCGATCAGGCGTCGACCACCACGGCCATGACGGCGGGCTCGCGACGGTAGGTGCGGCGCAGGTAGCCGCTGACGGTGTCCACGATGATGTTCTCGATCGCGCCGATGTCCTCGATCTTGTCCTGCTTGGCGCGGGCGAGCGCCTTGTTGACCTGGGTCGATGCACCGTCGAAGGTGCGCTTGTCGTGCACGAAGCCCTTGGTCATGAACTCGACGGGCTCGACCGGCTGGTACGTGTCAGGGTCGATGAGGGCCACCACGGTGACCACACCGCCGCCGCTGAGCAGACGGCGCTCTGCGAGCGTGTCCTCGGTCGCGGCACCGATGGTCTGGCCGTCGACGTAGACCAGCCCGGCCTCGACCTTGCCGGAGATCTTCGCGTGACCGTCGATCAGGTCGACGGTGTAGCCGTCCTGTGCGATGACGATGTGATCCTCCGGCACGCCGGTGCGGCGGGCCAGCTCGGCGTTGGCGTGCAGGTGCTTGGACTCACCGTGCACCGGCATCACGTTCTTCGGACGCACGATGTTGTAGCAGTACACGAGCTCGCCGGCGCTCGCGTGGCCGGAGACGTGGACCTTCGCGTTGCCCTTGTGGACGATGTTCGCGCCGAGATCGGTGAGCTTGTTGATGATCCCGTAGATCGCGTTCTCGTTGCCGGGGATCAGCGAGCTGGCCATCAGCACGGTGTCGCCCTCGCCGACCTGGATCTGGTGATCGCCGTTGGCCATACGGGCCAGCGCCGCCATCGGCTCGCCCTGCGAGCCGGTGCAGATCAGGGTGACCTTGTGATCGGGCATCGACTGGATCTTGCGGAAGTCGACGACCAGTCCCTTGGGGATGGTCAGGTAGCCGAGATCGCGGGCGATCCCCATGTTGCGCACCATGGAGCGGCCGACGAAGGCGACCTTGCGGCCGTTGGCGTGGGCGGCGTTGAGCACCTGCTGGATGCGGTGCACGTGGCTGGCGAAGCTCGAGACGATGATCCGACGCGGCGAGGTGGTGAACACCTGGTCGATGGCCGGGTTGAGGTCACGCTCGGACATCGTGAAGCCGGGGACCTCGGCGTTGGTGGAGTCGGTGAGGAAGAGGTCCACACCCTCCTCGCCCAGGCGCGAGAAGGCGCGCAGGTCGGTGATGCGGCCGTCCAGCGGGAACTGATCCATCTTGAAGTCACCGGTGTGCAGCACGCTGCCCGCCTTGGTGCGGATCATGACGGCCAGCGCATCGGGGATCGAGTGGTTGACCGCGACGAACTCGAGGTCGAACGAACCGGCCTTATGCTTCTGGCCCGCTTCGACCTGGAGGGTCTTGGGGGTGATGCGATGCTCCTTGAGCTTCGCGGTGATGAAGGCCAGGGTCAGCTCGGAGCCGATCAGGGGGATGTCGCCCCGCTCCTTGAGCAGGTACGGCACGCCGCCGATGTGGTCCTCGTGACCGTGGGTCAGGACGATCGCCTCGATGTCGTCGAGACGGTCGCGGATCGAGGTGAAGTCCGGCAGGATCACGTCGATGCCGGGCTGGTGCTCCTCGGGGAAGAGCACGCCGCAGTCGACGATCAGGAGCTTGCCGGCGTGCTCGAACACCGTCATGTTGCGGCCGACCTCACCGAGACCGCCGAGGGCGGTGATGCGCAGTCCGTTCCGGGGCAGGCGCGGAGGAGCAGTGAGCTTTTGGCGGGGGGTGGGCATAGGAAATTCTCTCCATCGTCGAAGGGTCAGGGTCTCAAGTCATTGGTGGCGCGCGCGTCACAGAGGTCGCAGCAAACGTCCACCCCTTAAACGTACGTCAGGAACGCCTCTTTTCCGCATCCATGCCGGATTGACCACGTTCAGAATCCCGATCCCGCACGGGCTACTCGCCGGTAGCCCCTCTGAGATGTCGCTGTGGCCCCCACGAAGCGACAGCTCAGCGCGCGCACCCCGTCCTCGTCCCGCCAGCTGGAGTCAGCCGGCGAGCGCCTGGACCAGCGCCTCGAGGGAGCGCTCGGCGCGGAAAGCATGACCGCCGCGCGTGACCACGAGCTCGGGCGGGACCGCGCCGTGCGCCTCCCATGCCGGCGCGAGCTGCGCGAACGACTCCCGGGTCGCCGCGATCGGGAAGATGCGGTCCTGCTCCCCCGCCTCGAGGATCAGCGGACGCGGCGCGACGAGGGCGGCGATGTCCGCCATCTCGAGCTCGGGCAGGAGCCCCGGGATGATGTTGCAGGGGCAGTGCCTGATCGAGCACAGGCTCGCCTCGAAGCTGCAGAAGTACGTCGCGACCAGGGCCGCCGCGATCGACGGGTCGGACGCCGCGAGCAGCAGCGCGACCGCCCCTCCCCCGGAGCCGCCGGCGACGGCCACCCGGCCGGGATCCACCCCGGGGAGCTGCCGCAGAGCCTGCACGGCGGCGCGGGCGTCCGCCACCCGGTGGCCCATCACGGGACGGCCGTGCAGGAGCAGGCGTGCGGCATCGATGCCGCAGGAGTTCTCGGCCGGCTCGTAAGGCTCGGCGCCGACGGGGCGCGGGAAACGCCGCCGTCCGAAGCTGATCATCTCCGGGCACAGCACCGTGAACCCGGCGCGCACCAGCTTGTGCGCGAGGCCCTCGTGGTACTCGTCCGTCGGGTCGGTGCGCACCAGGTCATCGATGCCGCGGCCGTGGCCGGCGACCAGCACGACACCGACGCCGCTGGCGAGTTCCGGCGCCGGGCGCAGGAGGAAGGCCGGGATCGAGTCGCCGCCGACGGTGTGCACCCGCACTTCTTCGGGGGCTCCGGTCGCGGGTTCCGACGGGAGGGCCTCGAGACGTGCCGTCTCGCGGATCTCGTCGGCCTGGTCAGCCTGGGGATCGAGAACGGGATCTTCTCGCAGACCGAGCAAGGTGCGCAGGCGCTCCCGCTGCCGCTCGGCGTCCGTCGGCTTGGCAGTCCTCCCCGCAGCTCCCCTCACCGCGCTCAGCCCTTGACCGAGCCGATCAGGGCGCCCTTGACGAAGAAGCGCTGGATGAACGGGTAGACCAGGAGCATCGGCAGGGTCGCGACGGCGATTACGGCCATCTTCACCGACTGCGCCGGGGGCACCACGTCGACGGCGGTGGAGTCGGCGTTCACGCCGCTGGAGACGATGACGATCTGGCGCAGCAGCACCTGGATCGGCCACTTCGAGGAGTCGTTGATGTAGAGCACGGCGTGCATATAGGTGTTCCAGTAGGTCACGCCGTAGAACAGGCCGATGGTCGCGATCGAGGCGACCGACAGGGGCAGCACGATCCGCAGGAACACCCCCAGCTCGGAGCAGCCGTCGATGCGGGCGGACTCCTCGAGGCTCTCCGGGATGCCGGAGAAGAAGTTCCGCATGATCACGAAGTTGAAGGCGTTGATCAGCACCGGCAGCACCAGCGACCACAGCGAGTCCAGCAGCCCCAGCTTGGTGACCACGATGAAGGTGGGGATCATGCCGCCGCTGAACAGCATCGTGAACACGACCATGAAGTTGATGGCGCGCCGCCCCAGCAGATACGGCTTGGCGAGCGCATAGGCCATCAGGGAGGTCACCACCAGGCTCAGGAAGGTGCCGCCCACGGTCACGATCGTCGAGACCCCGATGGCCCGGAAGATGGTGGGGGTGGAGAGGATGTAGCGATAGGCGTCGAGGGTGAATTCGCGCGGGATCAGCAGGAAGTTGCTGGTCGCGAGCTCACCGGGGGTCGCGAAGGAGCTGCCGATGACGTGCACGAAGGGGATCGCGCACAGCAGCGCGAAGCCGGTCAGGATGATCACGTTGAACACCCGGAAGACCTGCTCGCCGGGGGTCAGCGGGCGCAGTTTCGGGGTGCCGTCGCGGCGGCGCCGACGACGGGGCTGCGGGTCGGTGGCCAGTACGGCCTGGACAGGTGCGGTGGTGGCGGTCTGCGAGGTGGTCATGAGGGGCTCCCATCCGTGACCGGTCGAAGGGCGAAGACGCCGGCGGCGACGAAGAAGATGAAGGCGACGGGGAACAGGATCAGCTGGCTGCCCAGCAGGCAGGCGAGGCCGGCGGCGAGGATCCACCAGCCGGCGGTGCGTCGCCAGGGGCGCCGACGGGCCATGAACCAGCCGATCGCCGACAGCAGCAGCACCGCGATCAGGGTGACGGAGAACCAGGCCGCGAGCGTGCGGGCCAGCTCGTGAGCCTCGGCGACGCCGACGCCGGAGTCCGCTTCGGTCCCGACCAGCGCGGGCATCACGACCTGCTCGAAGGTGGTCAGGTCGATCCGGTTCATGACCAGGGCGAATCCGCCCAGGGCCACGAAGGACACGGCCATCCCGATCCCGAGCAGCCAGAGCTCGGCGGTGCGGGAGACCCGCGGGGCGGCCTGCTCGGCGGTGCGGGAGGCGCGACCGGTGCGGGCAGTGCGGCGCGGTTCAGTCATGGTGGACATCGCTCCCCCTGACGTCGAGCTCGAGGTCGGTGCAGGAGGTGGTGAGGACGGCGGGACCGTCGGCTCCCCGCACCCGCACCCGGCTGAGCTCGCCGCCGGCGACGAAGCCGAGCTCGATCCCCGAGCGGACTCGCTCCGGGACGTCCAGCGCCATCTCCGGGGCGGCGGCTCGCGGGTCGGCCGCGAAGCCGATGGTCACATCGTGCAGGCTGAAGTCCTGCAGCGGAGCCTCCGGCAGCCCGAAGATGTGCCCGGCGGAGGCATGCACGTTCGTCGCGGTGAGGTGGGCCAGGTGCAGGGAGCGCAGGAACGGGGTGCCCGCGTCGACCGGGCGTGCCTCGCGGTCGCCGACGTGCGGGTCCTTGCCGTCGGGCCCGCAGAAGTAGAAGGGGTTGACGGTGATGGGACACAGCACGTCGTCCATCACGACATTCGTCACCCGCAGGTTCTCGACCACTCCCCCGCGATCCCGGCGGGTCTTCAGCCGGATGCCGCGGTCGGTGCCCTGGAAGATGCAGTTGCTGATCACGACGTTGCGCACGCCGCCGCTCATCTCGCTGCCGATCACCACCCCGCCGTGGCCGTGGACCATGGTGCAGCCGGTGACGGTGACGTTCTCGGTGGCGACCCGGTCCGGGGTGCGCTCGGTGCCGGACTTGATCGCGATGCAGTCATCGCCCACGTCGATGTGGCAGTCGCTGATGCGCACATTGCGGCAGGACTCGGGGTTGATGCCGTCGGTGTTCGGAGAATCCGCGGGGTTGCGGATGCTGACCCCGGAGACGGTGACGTCCTCGCAGAGCGCGGGGTGCACCGTCCAGGCCGGGGAGTTGCGCAGGGCGACGTCCTTGATCGTGACCCGCTCGCACTCGTGCAGCCCGATCAGGGTGGGCCGGGGATGGGCGAGCTCCTCACGTCGGTCACGGAAGGTGTCCCACCAGGTCTCCCCCGCTCCGTCGATGGTGCCGAGGCCCGTGATCGCGACGTCCTGCTCGCCGTGGGCGAAGAGGCACGGGGAGTGCACCGTCCCCACGGCGCCCTCCCACCGCGCATCCACCGGGGGATACAGCGCCGGATCCGGCACGAACTGCAGGACCGCACCCGCTTCGAGGTGCAGGTCGATGCCGCTGCGCAGGCGCAGCGCCCCGGTGCGATGCACCCCCGCGGGGATGCGGACCTGACCGCCGCCGACGGCCGCGGCCTCATCGATGGCGCGCTGCAGCCGGCTGGTCGCGAGCTGTTCCGTCGTGCGCTGGAGGCTGTCAGCGGTCGTCATGGGATCGTGCCTTCCTTCTGAGGAGCAAAGAGGATCGATGGGCCGGCCACCGTGGCGGCCGGCCCATCGCGAGCTGTCAGCTGACGGCGTCGTGCGCCTCGGTGTATTCCGCGATGATGTCGTCGAGCCCCTGCGAACGGACAGACTCAATAGCCGCCTCGTAATCACTCATCGAGGACTGCCCCACCATGAAGATGTTGTAGGCGTCATTGAGGGACTGCTCGATCGTGCCCCACTGGCTGTCGTAGGTCGCGGAGGTGAGGGACTGCGCGGGGTTGGTGATCGCGTACTCCCCGTTCTCCTCCATCATCTGGTTGGCGAGGTTCACATACTCGTCGGTGGACGTATAGGTCTTGACCGAGTCGGACGGGCGCGAGCTCGAGTACGGCTGGACCTGCTGCTCCCACATCGCCTGGTCGGTGATGGTCACGGCACCATCGCCGTCGATCTCGTAGTGAGAGCCCTCGATGCCGTTGGTCATGAGCTGGAAGGCAGGCTCGTCCAGCAGCTTGTCGATCAGGTTCAAGCCACGGGCGAGGTCCTCCTCGGACTTCAACGACTGGGTGGAGAAGCTCATCAGGCCACCCATGCCACCGCCGGTGTCGGAGACGATCCGACGCGGGACATCGCCGTAGGTGAGGTCATTGATCAGGGTCCACTTGACCTCGGTGTCGGGGTTGATCGACTCAGCGAGCGCGACGTAGTTCTTCGCCTCGAACAAGCCGGTGACCACAATGCCTCCCTTGTCCTGAGCGATCGCCTGCTGCTGGTTCTGCTTCTGGACGGTGACGAACTCCTGGTTGATGCCGCCGGCCTCGAAGATCCCGCGATACCAGTCCATCGCTTCCTTCCACGCATCCGTGGTGCATGCCGGGACGATCTTCCCCGAGTCGTCGAGCTGGAACTTGTCGCCCGCCCCGAAGTAGCCGGCCAGCGAACGGAAACCGACGAGGAAGCTCTCCTGGCGGTCGATGAAGCCTGTCGCGGATGAACCGGTGCCGGTGGGGTCGCCCTCGGCGAAGGCCTTCGCAACCTCCCCGAGTTCCTCGATCGTGTGGGGAACCTCAAGACCGAGTCGGTCGAGCCAGTCCTGACGGATCAGCACGCCATAGCGCGCGAGCGGCTTCTGGAAGGGCACGCCGTACAGCACACCGTTCAACCGTGCGCCCTCAATCGTCGCCGGGTTGATCTGTGAGAGGTTGGGGTAGTCGGCGAGGTGATCCTCGACCTCCCAGAAGAGTCCGGAGGCGAGGGTGGAGCGGATGGATGGCATAGCCAGCTGGTTCAGCGTGGTGATATCCGTGACCGAGCTCGATGCGAGGGCCGCATTGATCTTCTCCTCCTTGGAGGCGTCGGGGACCCACTGGAACTCGAAGTCAGTCCCCGTGTGCTCCGCGAGGGCCTTCATCACGGGCCCGTCATGCTCCGGGGTCGTCGGGGTGTGGAGCATCGACATCCACGTGAGTGGAGCGCCGCCCTCCCCACCATCGCTGCCGCTGCCGCTGGCGGAGCCGCCGCAGGCGGAGAGCGCGAGCGCGCCGGCCGCTGCGACGGGAGCGGACTGGAGGAGATTCCTGCGAGAGATCATGCTGGGGTTCCTTTCGAGAGGGAGTGCACCCGGTCGGAGGCCGAAGCCAGGTGCGGCGTGAGCGCGTCGGTGCGCTGCACGGGAGGCGCGATGGTCCGCGCAGGGACTGCGGGGTCCTCGGCCGCGGCGGGCTCGAGGTCGCGGAGGATCCGCGAGCAGATGGCGGCGAAGACGGCGGCGGGCAGCGCCACGCCGAACATCGCCAGCAGGGGAAGGGCGAAGCGGAGCATCAGCGCGTAGCCGATCACCACCACGGTGGTGCCGATGATCGTCCAGTGGAGCGAGCCGAGACCGAGCAGCAGGGCGCTGGTCAGCTGGGCGCGCAGGCCCTTCACGTCGAGCGCCGCCAGCACGGTGAAGACATAGGCGCAGACGATCCACAGCACGCCCAGGGCCACCAGGTTCGCGGCCCGGAGGTACCAGTCGCCCAGGCTCACCAGGTTCACGAAGATGACGCCGCCGACGCCCATCAGCACGGCACCCACCAGCACGGGCTGCCAGCGCAGCTCACGGGCGTAGCGGAAGAAGGTCCGTGTGGAGGGAGGGGTCTCCCCATGGCGGAACCAGCGGTGGAGGTACTTCGCCATTGCGTAGCTGGCGGGTCCCGCCCCGAGCACTCCGAGGCCCAGCACGGTCACGGCGATCCACAGCAGGTTCAGCCAGGCCAGCCGCCAGAAGCCGCTCAGCTTCCGGTTCACCGCGAGGAACTGCTCGAAGCCGAACATCAGTAGACGCCCTCTTCGCCGAACTTCTTGGCCAGCGAGTTCGCGCCGATCACCAGGACCAGACCCACCAGGCCCTTGAACAGGCCCACGGCGGTGGCGAAGCTGAGCTGGCCGTTCTGGATGCCGGCGGTGTAGACGAAGGTGTCGAAGATTTCTCCGACCTCGCGGTTCATCGAGTTCAGCAGCAGGAACATGTGCTCGAAGCCGAGCTCGAGGAAGTCACCGATCGAGAGGATGAACAGCACGATGATGGTGGGGCGGATCGCCGGCAGGGTGATGTGCCAGGTCTGCTGCCAGCGGTTCGCGCCGTCGATCTCGGAGGCTTCGTACAGCGCCATGTCCACGGCGGTCAGCGCCGCGAGGTAGACGATGGTCCCCCAGCCGGCGGTGCGCCACACGTGCTGGAAGACGTACATCGGGCGCAGCCAGTCGGGATCGGTGAGGAAGCCGATCGGCGCGCCGCCGAGGGAGACGATGAGGTTGTTGATCGCCCCGCCGTCGGTCGTGAGCATCACGTAGAACAGCGACACCACGATCACCCAGGACATGAAGTGCGGGATGTAGATGATGGTCTGGATGCTGCGCTTGAAGAACCGGCCCCGCAGCTCGTTCAGCAGCAGCGCCAGCACGATCGGCACCGGGAACGAGATCAGCATCAGCAGCACCGAGAGCAGCAGCGTGTTGCGCAGCAGCATGAAGAAGGTGTCCTGCGTGAACAGGCGCACGAAGTGCTCGAAGCCGACCCAGGGACTGCCCATGATGCCGAGGAACGGCTTGTAGTCCTGGAACGAGATGATCAGCCCGCCCATCGGCAGGTACTTGAACACCAGGAAGTAGAGGATGCCGGGCAGCGCCATCAGGTACAGCGCCCGGTGCCGCCACATCTTCGCGGCCAGGGTCCGACGGCGCAGCGGGGCGCGGCCGTCGCCGGCACCGGCGCCTGAGGGCGAGCCGGCGTTCGGGCTGTCGAGCAGGGACGTGCTCGCCCGGGGATCGATCACGGAGTCAGCCACCATTGGCCATCCTTGCTCTTCGTCGAGGGCGGGTCGGGACGGTGAGACCGAGCGAGAAACCGCTCTATCGGAAACCGGTATCCCGCTGAGCCCCAATTGTGGAGTCGGTTCGCGTGGCTGTCAACACGTTCGCCGGAAGAATTCCGGACCAGGTCTCAGGGCTGGCGCAGAATGCGCCTCAACTCCGCAGGTCAAAGCGTGTTCACAGCGGTACCTCGCTCCCCGAGCCGCCCATCCCCTGCGGGGCTGACCCCCTCTCGCAGCACCTCTGCGGTGCTGGTACTGTGTGCGACCACAGGGCGGGAAATCGGTTCCCCATCCGTTTCTCGTGCGGCTTCTGGAGCGGTCTCCTCGCGAGCTATTCGGGCGTCGGACCGCCGGTTGCGCAGGCGTATGACGCCATCCCGTTCACCGAGCCCGCACCCCGGGGTCGACGTCGAACCCATCCCTCTGGAGGAGTGAAGTTGGAGCATCGTTCGAACCCCGTCCTCGACGCGGACTGGCCCGATCCGGACGTCATCCGCGTCGGCGCGGACTACTGGATGATCGCCTCCAGCTTCCATCGCGCCCCGGGACTGCCCGTGCTGCGCTCGCAGAACCTGGTGGACTGGGAGCACGTCACCAACGCACTGCCGGCGCTGGTGCCGACCGAGCACTACGGCCTCCCCCGTCGGGGCAGCGGGGTGTGGGCCCCCAGCCTCCGTGAGCACGCGGGCACCTTCTACATCGTCTACCCCGATCCGGACCACGGCATCTTCGTGCTCGATGCCCCGCACCCGGCAGGGCCATGGAGCGCCCCCCGGCTGCTGCTCGCGGGCCGGGGCCTGATCGATCCCTGCCCGCTGTGGGACGAGGACGGCCGCGCCCATCTGGTGCACGGCTGGGCCCGCTCCCGGGCCGGGGTGAAGAATCGCCTCTCCCTGCTCGAGGTCACCCCGGATCTCACCGCGGCGCTGTCTCCGTCGCACGTGGTGATCGACGGCGCCGAGCTCACCGGCATGCTCACGCTCGAGGGGCCCAAGGCCTACCGGAAGGACGGCTGGTACTGGATCTTCGCACCGGCCGGCGGGGTGGCCGACGGGTACCAGGTCGTCTTCCGCGCGCGTTCGATCGAGGGCCCCTATGAGCACCGGATCGTGCTCGAGCAGGACTCGACCCCGGTCAACGGCCCCCACCAGGGCGCCCTGGTGGACGACACCGAGGGCCGCTGGTGGTTCGTGCACTTCCAGGACCGCGGCGTCTTCGGCCGGGTCACCCATGTCCAGCCGGTCCGCTTCGACGAGGACGGCTGGCCGCACATGGGCGAGAGCATCGACGAGGTCCGCGGCCGTCCGGTCGCGCTGGTCCCGACCCCGGGGCCCGGCCCCGCGGCCGAGCCGGCTGACCACGACGCGACGGCGGCACCGCAGCCCTACCGCGAGCCAACCCGCTCCGACTCCTTCACCGCTGCGGGAGATGCTGCCGAGCTCCACCCTCGCTGGCACTGGCAGGCGAACCCGCAGCCCTCGTGGGCCCGCTGCGGCGATGGCCGGCTGGACCTCGCCTTCGCGCCGAGCCCCCGGGGTGACCTGCGGGATCTCGGCGCGATCCTCGCGCAGCAGCTGCCCGGGCAGCCCTCGACCTGGACGGTGACGCTCGAGCTCCCCGCCACGCCGGCGGGTGCGCAGGTCGGCACCGAGCGCGCGGGGCTGGTGGTGCTCGGGCTGAGCTACGCCTGGGTGGGTCTGCACCGCGTCGACGGCCAGGTCGGGCTCGTGCATGGGATCATGGCGGAGGACGAGGTCGACGAGGTGGTCACCACCCATCGCCTGCTCACGGACGATCCCGGGACCCCGGTGTCGGTGCAGCTGCGGCTGGAGTGCGATCGCGTCGGCCGGATCCGGCTCCTGGCCGAGCAGCAGGCGCTGCTCGAGGGCTGGCTGGCCACGAAGGGCCACTGGGTCGGGGCCGAAGTGGGCCTCTTCGCCACGGTGGACAGCATGGTGCACCATGGCCTCACCGAGCGCAGCGCGCGCTTCGGTGCGGTCACCGTCGACCGAGAAGGACGTGAGATCTGATGGCACGCAGCACCGGGGGCCCGACCATCACGCAGGTCGCCGAGGCCGCCGGGGTCTCCCGCGCGACCGTCTCCCGGGTCCTCAACGGCCGCACCTCCGTCGACCCCGGCATCGGCGCTCGCGTGCGCGAGGCGGCGGACCGGCTCCAGTACCGCCCCAACCTCACCGCCCGCTATCTCTCGACCGGTCGCACCATGACCGTGTCCCTGGTGATCCCCGACCTCGGCAACCCGATGTTCCAAAGCGTGCTGCGCAGCCTCACCCGAGCGGCGGAGGCCAACGGCTACGGGGTGCTGGTCGCCGAGGCCTCGACCCCGGAGCGGGAGGCCGGCATCGCCCGGGATGCCCGGCGCCAATGCGATGCGGTGGTGCTGGTGGCACCGCGCATGAACGAGCTCGAGCTCGAGGCGCTGATCCCGGAGATCGCCCCCGTGGTGGTCCTGAACCGCAGGCTCGAGGACCCGCGGGTAGCGAGCGTGGGCATCGACTACGCCAGCGGCATGTCCCAGCTGGTACGGCATCTGGAGTCGCTGGGCCATCGTGACCTGCTGTATGTCTCCGGCCCGCCCCGCAGCGCGGCGCATCAGGAGCGGCTCAGCGCGCTGAACGCTCTTGCGGACACCAGGCCCTCCCTCAGCATCCGCACCATCCTCGGCGGTGCCACCATGACCGCCGGCCACCGCGTGGCCGAGCAGGTGCTGGAGTCAGGGGCCACCGCCGTGATGGCCTTCAACGACCTCGTCGCCTTCGGGCTCCTCGCCCGGCTGAACCAATTCGGCGTCGATGTGCCCGGAGACCTCTCGGTCACCGGCTTCGACGGGATCGAGCTGGTGCGATTCGCGGTGCCGACGCTGACCACCGTCGACCAGGAGGAGCTCGACACCGGGGCCGTCGCCTGGTCGCTGCTGTATCGGCAGCTGGATCCGAGCCGCGCCCCGGAACCCACCGAGCACGCGCTGCTGACCCCGCGGCTGCTGCTCGGCGACAGCACCGGGCGGGTGCCTCCCTCCCGGGCTCCGTCCATGCAGGCGGTACCGGCCAGCGCCGAGCAGCCCCGTCACGAGCTCGACCCCTCGCCGCTCGGCTGGATGCAGGAGAACGGTGCCTGGAACCTCACGCACGGCACCACCCTGCTCAGCACCGCTGTGGACGGCAGCGCGATGGTGCCGGTGCACAGCCCCCGCCCCCACCTGCACCCGGTGCGCTCGCTCGACGGGCGGCCGACGACCGTGGTCACCCCCGTGGATCATCGCCACCACTACGGCGTCTCGCTCGCCCTGCCCGACGTCAACGGCACCACCTACTGGGGCGGCCGGACCTTCGTCGAGGGACGAGGCTCGACCCTGCTGTCCAACCACGGCACCCAGCAGGTGCGGGCGACCCGTGCATCCGAGGACGGCAGCTCCCTGCTCTCGCAGATCGCCTGGCTCTCCCATGAGGGCCGTGACCTGCTCACCGAGCAGCGCACGCTCTCCGCGACGCTGCTGCCCGAGGAACGCGGCTGGGTCCTGGCCTGGCACAGCATCCTCACCCCCGGCTCCGAGCCGCTGCATCTGACCAGCCCCGCCACCCGCGGCCGGCCCGGTGCGGGTTACGGCGGGCTGTTCTGGCGCCTACCCGGTGCGGACGAGACCCGGGTGCTGGTGCAGGAGGGGGCCGGCGAAGCCCTCGCGCATGGCTCCAACGGCGCGGCCCTGGTGATCCAGCGCCGGCACGGCAATTCCTGGTCCAGCCTGGTGATGGTGCAGGACGGGCAGGACCAGGGCCGCATCGACCCCTGGTTCGTGCGAGCCTCGGACTATGTGGGCGTCGGCCCCGGCCTCGCCTGGGACGACGCTCGCGAGGTGCCGCTCGGCGCGACGCTCGAGATCTCGCTGCGGATGCTGCTCCTGGACCGTCAGGTGAGCATCGACGAGGTCCCGCAGCTGCTCGGGGTCGTGCCCGCCGCGGCAGGGGAGGTCTGAGCATGGGAGGGCTGAGCATGGGACAGGTGCTTCCCGCGGCCCGCCGGCGGCGGATCGTGCTCGCCGGCGACTCCACCGTCGCGCCCTATGTGGCCACGGCCTATCCGATGTCCGGCTGGGGTGCCCACCTGGGGGCGGCGCTGACGGCGCGTTGCGCGCTGCTGGACGGGGATGCCATCCCGCTCCACGTCATCGACCTGGCCAAGAACGGGGCCACCACCGAGTCCCATCGCACCGAGGGGCTGTGGGCGGCGGTGCTCGATGCGGCGGCGCCCGGAGATCTGGTGCTGCTCCAGTTCGGGCACAACGACCAGAAGCACGAGCACCTCGCCGCCTGGGACGGATACACCGAGAACCTCACCCGGATGATCGCGGAGGTGCGGGAGCTCGGCGCGCACCCGGTGCTGTGCACCCCGGTGGCGCGGCGACATTACGAGGGCGGGAAGCTGCTGCGCACCCACGGGGAGCACCCCACGGCGGTGCTGGCCCTCTCCGAGACCTTCGACGTGCCGCTGCTCGAGCTCCAGACCCGCACCCGCGCGCTGATCACGACCCTCGGCGAGGAACCCTCGCGCCAGCTGTTCACCCAGCTCCCGGCAGGGACGAGCGAGTTCTATCCCGAGGGCATCGAGGACAACACCCACTTCTCGATCGACGGTGCGATCGCCGTGGCCGAGATCGTCGCCGAGCTGCTCGCTCCGCTGCTGCAGCAGCTGCCCGCCGCGGGGGAGACCGCTACGGGCGCTGCGGCGGGTGCTGCGGCGGGCTCTCCCTCGGCCATGGCGGGCCAGAAGTAGGCGCAGGCCGGATTCGCGGGTCGCCCGTGCGTGAGCATCCCCTCTGAGCGGTCGGCACGCGATGCGCGTACCAGCAGCTCAGAGGGGATACCGGCCAGTCGCCTCTGCCGTGCGGGCTCACTCCCCCAGTTGCAGCTCCACGGTCGCGAAGGAGTGCGGGGGCAGGGTCAGTTCCAGCCCGCGCTCGTGCGGGCGCACGTCGGTGAGCGGAACCGGGGCGACCGCCTCGGGCTGCTCGGGCGTGTTGTGCGCGGCGGAGCTCGCGCCCGTGAGCACGGTCGCCGTGTGACCCGTGACGGAGCGTCCGCGCAGGTCCAGCACCAGGGTCCGCGACTCCGCATGATCCAGGTTCGACAGCGAGACCAGCGCCGTCTCCCCTGTGGTCGAGGCGGAGGCGGAGATCATCGGCAGTGCACGGCCGTCGACCTCGACGGTCTCCTCCGGCAGCAGCACGTGGGCGGCGAGCGCGGAGGCGTCCTGGTGCCCCGCGTTCATCGCGAACACGTGGTAGGTCGGGGTGAGCACGAGCGCGCCGGTATCGGGATCGGTGAGGATCATCGCCTGCAGCACGTTCACCGTCTGAGCGATGTTGGCCATGATCAGGCGATCCGCGTGGCGGTGGAAGCCGTCGAAGTGGATCGAGGCGACCAGCGCGTCGCGAACGGTGTTCTGCTGGTACAGGAAGCCGGGGTTGGTGCCGGGCTCCACGTTCCACCAGGTGCCCCACTCGTCGAAGACCAGGCCCACCTTCTTATGCGGGTCGTAGTGGTCCATCACCGTCGCGTGACGGGCCACCAGCTCCTCGGCATGCGCGGCGCGGGAGAGGGTGCGGTACCACTCCTCCTCGGTGAACTCGGTGGCGGAGCCCTTGTCCTCCCAGGGACCGGACATCGTGTAGTAGTGCATCGAGATCGCCTGGTACGGGCCGGCCTTGCCGTCCCGCTTCTCGAGGTTCGTCGCCGCGCGCATGAGCGCCTCGGTCCAGGCGTAGTCGTGGTCGCTGGCACCAGCGGCGATGCGGGTGACCTCGTTGCCCGCGTGGTCGCGCACGTAGGTGGAGTACTGGCGAGCGAGCGCCGCGTAGTCGTCGGCGCGCATGTTGCCGCCGCAGCCCCAGGCCTCGTTGCCGATGCCGAAGTAGGGCACCTTCCACGGCTCGTCGCGGCCGTTCTCGCGGCGCAGGGAGGCCATCGGCGAGTCGTCGGCGCGGGTGAGGTACTCGATCCACTCGCTCATCTCGCGCACGGTGCCGGAGCCGACGTTGCCGTTGACGTACGCCTCGGTGCCGAGCAGCTCGACGAGGTCCATGAACTCGTGGGTGCCGAAGGAGTTGTCCTCGACGATGTCGCCCCAGTGGGAGTTCACCATCTGCGGGCGCTGCTCGCGCGGGCCGATCCCGTCCTTCCAGTGGTAGTCGTCGGCGAAGCAGCCACCGGGCCAGCGCAGGTTCGGGATCCTCAGGGCGCGCAGCGCCGCCACCACGTCGTCGCGGATGCCTCGGGTGTTCGGGATCTCGGAGTCCTCGCCCACGAAGAAGCCCTCGTAGATGCAGCGGCCAAGGTGCTCGGCGAAGTGGCCGTAGAGGTGGCGGCTGATCGTCGCGCCGGGCAGGTCGAGGTCCACGACCACGCGGGCGGGGCCGTCGGTGGGGGCGGCCGACGGTCCGGTCGAGCCGCTGGCGCGGGAGCCAGGGGTGGTCGAGGCGAGCGCGGAGGTGAGGTCGGCGGCGAGGGTGGGGACGGAGTCGGTCATGGGTGCTCCTGGAGCAGAGGTGCGGAAGCGGGTATGGGCGGGGGCCGACGGACCGGCTGATCCGTCGGCCCCCGAGGTGGTCAGGCCGAAGGACGGGCCAGGCGCACGAGCGACCAGGAGATCGCCGGCAGCGCGCCGACCAGGCGGCCACCCTCGAGGCGCACCGAGTCGTTGGCCTCCGGCGACACGGTGTCGGGCGCATCCTTGGAGTTGGCCGCGTAGGGGTCCTCGTGGTGCAGGGTGACGGCCTCGATCAGCTCGAGATCGCCGAAGGAGGAGAGGTCCGCATCCAGCGCGAGCTCCTCGGCGGTGCCGCGGTTGACGACGAACACGGACAGCGCGCCGTCCTCCTCGTCCCAGGTCGCGACGGCGTCAGCCGCGGAGCTGGTGCCGAAGCGGGCGTTCTCGAAGGTGGGCGCGGTCAGGCGCACATCGAGCACCTCGCCGCGCGCGTGCTGGGAGGTGAGCGCGAAGGGATGGAAGGTGGTCTGCTTCCAGGCCGCGCCGCCGGGCTCGGTCATGATCGGGGCGATCACGTTGACCAGCTGGGCGAGCGAGGCCGAGGCGACGCGGTCACTGTGGCGCAGCAGGGAGATCAGCAGGTTGCCGAAGACCACCGCGTCCATCGCGTTGTAGGTGTCCTCGAGCAGCACCGGCGCGACGGGCCAGTCGTCCCCGCTCGGGGGACGGGACTCGGCGCGGTGCTGGTACCAGACGTTCCACTCGTCGAAGCTGACCATGATGTGCTTCTCGCGCTTGAGCTTCGCGCGCACGTGGTCCGCGGTCGCGACGACGGCGTCGATGAAGTGGTCCATGTCGTCCGCCGAGGCGAGGAAGGAGGCCTGGTCGCCGTCCTTCTCCGCGTAGTAGGCGTGGGCGGAGATCATGTCGACGTGGTCGTAGGCCTCGGTGAGGACCGTGTTCTCCCAGGCGGCGAAGGTCTCCATCGAGGAGCTCGAGGAGCCGCAGGCGATCAGCTCGAGATCCGGGTCCTCCTGGCGCATGGCGCGGGCGGCCTCGGTGGCCACGCGCGCGTACTCCTCGGCGGTCTTGTGGCCGGTCTGCCAGGGGCCGTCCATCTCGTTGCCCAGGCACCACATGCGGATGCCGTGGGACTCGGGGTGGCCGTTTGCGGCGCGCTGGTCCGAGAGGGCGATGCCCTGGGGGGCGTTCGCGTACTGGAGCACGTCGAGCGCCTCCTCGACGCCGCGGGTGCCGAGGTTCACCGCGTACATCGGCTCGACCTCCGCCTTCTTCGCCCAGGCCATGAACTCGTCCAGGCCCACGGTATTGGGGTCGGTCGAGTGCCAGGCGAGGTCGTGGCGGGCGGGGCGCTCCTCGACCGGGCCCACGCCGTCCTCCCACTTGTAGCCGGAGACGAAGTTGCCGCCCGGGTAGCGCACGGAGCTCACACCGAGCTCGCGGGTCAGCGCGAGGACGTCGGAGCGGAAGCCGTCCTCGTCGGCCGACGGATGGTCCGGCTCGAAGATGCCGGTGTAGACACAGCGGCCGAGGTGCTCGACGAAGGCACCGAAGGTGCGACGGCGCACGGGGGCGACCCGGAAGGCGGGGTTGAGAGTAAGGGTGACCTGCGATGACATCAGTGTCTGCGTCCTTCGTGAGGGAGGGGCACGGGTGCGCGCTCGGGGCGCGGCGGCCAGTTCTGCAACGTTGGAAGTAGCTTTCCACAGGCGGGGCGCGGCGTCAACGCGTGGCCGCGCGGGAGCAGCGACGAAGACACTTCGATCCGTGCCTCCACACCCCTCCTCTCGGCGGGGAGTCCGGGACCCTGAAGCTCGATCACCTGGACTCCTGCGCCCGCAGCGGCCAGGCGCATGGCCGCATCGCGGTCTTGCAGGCCGAGATCCTCGCGCACTCCCGGCTCCTGGACGGAGAGGTGGACACCGACGACGAGACCGCCGCGGAGCTGACCCGCCGGACCCCTCCCCACGGTGGAGGGACGGGCGATCACAAGCGATGAGATGGAGGCCCTGGAGCGGGAGCTCCCGGTGCGCTACCTCATCGCCGGACCCGGCCGATGCCCCGTGACGTCGGGAATGACTCAGGCCAGGCGAAGTCCCCGGTGACATGTACGGTCACCAGGCCGTTCTCGGATTTGTAGAGCGAGATCCGGATCCAGGCGTAGTTCTTGCCGACGAGCGGCACCGCCTCATGCAGGAGCGCAGCCATCGGGCCGAGCAGCCACTGCTGCTGGTCACCCTCGCCCTCCGGCCACACGCCGAACAGTGAATAGTCCTCCGGATTGACATAGACATCGGCCCCCGAGCGGACGATGTTGCGGGCATCGTCGAGCTCGATATCCCACTCGGCCAGGTGGAGCAGCTCGCCGGAAGGGTGTCGCAGGAGTTGCATGTCCTCGCCATCGAAGTCCCCCGGGACCATGCGGGCATACTTCTCCAGGGGATCGACGCCGCGATGCACCTCGTCCACGATCTCCCGCATCGTGCCGGCCCATCCACCGTTCCTGCCGCTCTTGGACGACCGTGCTTTGCTCATGCCCGGTGCACCTCCTCGTGCCGATCCGCCTCACTGTCAGCACAGCATGCGTCCCGATCTCACAGCCGTCCAGTCCCTTTCGCTGCCGGTCGAGATCAGCATGCCTGGGAGATTCTCCGAGAGGCTCGCGGACACGTCCCGAGCGGGTTCCTGCCACGCCAGCGAACTCGTGCGAGCTGGCTTATCGTTCGAGGAAGGGCCGCGGTGGCCGCGGTCGGACTCTGGGAAGGGGCCTCGATGCTCACCAGACGCGAGAGAGAGCGCGCTGAGGAGAACCGTGCCGCTCTCGACAAGGTGCGGCAGAGCATCGCCCCTCATCTCCGAGCGGCGGGCTTCCGCAAAGCGAGCATCAACACCTGGCGGTTGGATCTCGCCGAGATCGCCGTGCGCCTCCAGCTGGAGCTGGGCTCACGCCCATCTGGCCCGTGGGCGGCCGTGGGCGGGGAACTGCAGGCGATCGTGGCTGCATCACCGACCCCAGCGACGCCGTTTCGTGAGTGCATCTTCGACAGCCAGCTCGAGCTAGCTCGCCGCGAAACCGCGTATCAGGTCTCTTCTGAAGCGGACCGCTCCGACTTCCTCGATGACCTCATCGAGCATTCGCTGCCGTGGTTGTTGAAGTACGAGAGGTTCGACGACGTGTGGCGCGCCCTGCTCCATGCGGAGCTGCCCAGCGCGATGATCCCAGCTCGACCAGCTCGGCCGAAGCAGCACGCGCGAGAGGCGCTCGAGGTGGCCTTCAACCATCAGCTGGGTCCTGCCTACATCGATGAGGCCGTTGCGTACAGCTGGGACCGCGGCTTCGCCTTCGACCCATCATCGTTCGGCAGCGACATGTCAGAGATCGTAGTCCGGCTGCCGCTCAGCGGCGATCGACGACCCTGACCTCCACCCCGTCCGCGCCCGCGTCCGCGCCCGCGCCACGCCTGACCTATCCCCCAGTTCCGCCCAGATCTGAGCGGAATCGGGGGAGAGGACAGCGCCGGGACGGCTCGTCGGCCACTACCGCCAGTCCGCGACGGTCGCGCACACCCCGGGCGGCGCGCCGCCGACGCGCTCGTCAAGAGCACCGACCTCCCGCGGTGCCGGCAGTACGAGCTGTTCCGGGCGTCCTGATGTGAGGTGCGAATCGCGCCCGCCGCGGGCGACCCGTCAATGCGAGAATCGACCTCATGCCCTCTCGCTCCACCTCCGGCCAGCGGCGTCCGCCTGCGCTGCGCGATGTCGCCGAGCTTGCGGGCGTCTCCATCAAGACCGTCTCCAACGTGGTCAACGACTATCCCCACGTACGGGATTCCACGCGCGAGAAGGTGCGCGAGGCGATCCTGCAGGTCGGCTACCGGCCCCAGGTGGCCGCCCGGCAGCTGCGCACCGGCGCCAGCGGGGTCATCACCCTCGCGGTCCCCTCGCTGACCTTCTCGTACTTCTCTGACCTCTCCCAGCGCTTCATCGACGAGGCTCAGCGCCGCGGCCAGACAGTCGTGCTGCATTCGACCTCCGCCGGTCCGGAGGCCGAGCGCACCGTGCTCGAGGGGTTCCAGCGCGTCTTCGGCGACGGCGTGATCTTCAATCCGCTGTTCCTCGAGGAAGAGCAGTACGCCCGGATGCTCCGCACCACCCAGCCCACCGTGTTCATCGGCGAGCACCTGCCGGAGGCGCTCCCCGAGGGCAGCGATTACGTGCGGATCGACAACCGAGCCGCCTCCTTCGAGGCGACAACCCACCTGCTCGAGGCAGGCCGTCGACGCCTGGCCTTCATCGGTGCGATCGCCACTGAGCGAGGCCGGCAGCCGCACAGCTCCGGCACGCTGCGACGTGACGGCTTCCTCGCCGCGCTGCGCGAGCACGGGCTCTCGGCGGGCGACGAGGCGGTGCAGGCCGTGGACGACTGGCACCGGCCCGACGGCTTCGAAGGAGCGAACATCCTGCTGGATCGCTTCGCGGAGGTGGACGGCATCGTCTGCGGCAACGACGACCTGGCGATCGGCGTGCTCGCCGCGCTTCGCCGCCGCGGCCGGCGCGTGCCCGAGGACGTCGCCGTGATCGGCTACGACGACACCCCCGATGCCCCCTTCGCCTCTCCGCCGCTGAGCACGATCTCCCCGGACAAGGAGACGCTCGCCCGCACCGCCCTGGACCTGCTCAGCGAACGCATCCAGGGTCACGACGGGCCGCCGCGCGTGATCGACGCCCCGTACCGGCTCGTGATGCGCGAGTCCACCACTGTCGCGATCCAGACCGCCATCGAGAAGGAGTGACGCGATGAGCATCCCCACCCCCTACGAGGACCTGCTGCGCGAGGTCATGGAGACCGGCAATGCCAAGAGCGACCGCACCGGCACCGGCACCCGCAGCCTGTTCGGCAAGCAGATCCGCTTCGATCTCTCCGAGGGCTTCCCGCTGATCACCACCAAGCGGGTGCACACCCGCTCGATCATCCTCGAGCTGCTGTGGTTCCTGCGCGGGGACACCAATGTGCGCTGGCTGCAGGAGCACGGGGTGACGATCTGGGACGAATGGGCCGACGAGAACGGCGACCTGGGCCCCGTCTACGGCGCGCAGTGGCGTTCCTGGCCCACCCCCGGCGGCGGGGTGATCGACCAGATCAGCGACGTCATCGAGCAGATCCGCACGAATCCCGACTCGCGCCGGCTGATCGTCTCCGCCTGGAACCCGGCGGACATCCCGAAGATGGCGCTCGCCCCCTGCCATGCGCTGTTCCAGTTCGAGGTGCACGACGGGAAGCTCTCCTGCCAGCTGTACCAGCGCAGCGCCGACCTCTTCCTCGGGGTGCCCTTCAACATCGCCAGCTACGCGCTGCTCACCCACATGATCGCCCAGCAGACGGATCTCGAGGTCGGGGACTTCATCTGGACCGGCGGGGACTGCCACATCTACGACAACCACCACGAGCAGGTCACCCGGCAGCTCTCGCGCGAGCCGTTCCCGTACCCGACGCTGCGGATCGCCCGCCGGCCGGAGTCGATCTTCGGCTACGAGCTCGAGGACTTCGAGATCCTCGACTACCAGCATCACAAGGGCATCAAGGCCCCGGTGGCGGTGTGAGCACGGCGGCCAACGGGACGACGCATCGCGGGGCCGACACCGCGGCCCGCCCTGCAGCCGATGACCCGGCGACGCCGCGGATCGGAATGATCTGGGCCCAGGCCCGCGGAGGCGTGATCGGCGCGAGCGGCACCATGCCCTGGCACCTCCCGGAGGATCTGCGACACTTCCGGAGCACCACCTCCGGCTGCCCGGTCGTGATGGGACGGCGCACCTGGGACTCCTTCCCTTCGCGGTTCCGCCCACTGCCGGGACGTACGAACATCGTCATCACCCGGGACGACGCCCTCGGGCTGACCGGCGCGGTGCGGGCGCGCTCGCTGCCGGAGGCCCTGGAGCTCGCCGCGACCGAGGCGGGCCCTGACGGGACCATCTGGGTGATCGGCGGCGGGTCGATCTACGCGGACGCGATCGCGGCCGCGGAGCTGCTGGTGGTCACCGAGATCGACCTCGACGTTGACGGCGACACCACCGCGCCGCAGATCTCTGCGGAGTTCTCCCTGCAGAGCGCCGACCCGGCCGAGGGCTGGCACGAGGCGACCAACGGCCTGCGCTACCGGATCCTCACCTACCGCCGCTGACGCCGAACGGGTATGCGGGCTGCCGCTCGGCACCCGCGCCCCGCCGTTCTGCCCACCGAGCCTGGGCAATACTCTTGCGCGGTATTTTTCAACGTTGTAACGTCGGACTCGGCGCGATGACCCTCGAACGGCCCGTCGCGCTCCCCGCGCTCACCTCCCGCAACCCTGCGACCTCCTCCCCGGAACGGAACCGTCGAGCGCGGCGCCCGGCCATTGGGCGGCCCCGGGGACTCGACGAAGGAGTTGAGCATGGCGACCATCTCACGACGCGGCCTGTTCGCCGCCACTGCGACCCTGTCCACCGCAGCCGGGGGCGTCGCGCTCGGCGCGGGCCCCGCCGGCGCCCGACCACCGGGAGTCCCGCCGCTCCCGACTCCCTCTTTCACCGAGATCTCGGTGCACGACCCCTCGGTGATCGTCACCGAGCAGGGCTTCCACGTGTTCGGCTCCCATCTGGCCGCCGCCCGCAGCGAGGACCTCCTGCACTGGGAGGGTGTCGCGGATCTCGTGACCCCGGAGAACCCGCTGTTCGAGGACGTCACCCAGGAGCTCGCCGAGGCCTTCGCCTGGGCGAACACCGACACCCTGTGGGCGGCCGATGTCAGCGAGACCCCCGACGGACGCTTCCGGATGTACTACTGCGCCTGCGAGGGTTCCTCGCCGCGCTCGGCGATGGGCACCGCGATCGCCGACCATGTCGAGGGCCCCTATCGGGACGAAGGGATCTTCCTGCGCTCGGGGATGTGGGACCAGCCCAGCGAGGACGGCGAGATCTACGACGCCCGGATCCACCCCAACGCCATCGACCCGCACGCCTTCGTGGACGCCGACGGCCTCCACCGCCTGGTCTACGGCTCGTACTCGGGTGGGATCTTCCTGCTCGACCTCGACCCCGCCACCGGGCAGCCCACGCCCGGCCAGGGGTACGGGATCCACCTCATCGGCGGCAACCACGCCCGCATCGAGGCCCCCTACATCCTGCACTCGCGGGCAGCCGGCTACTACTACCTGCTGCTCACCTTCGGCGGCCTGGACGCGAACGGCGGGTACAACGTGCGGGTGGGCCGCTCCCGCGCCGTGGAAGGCCCGTATCTCGACCCGATGGGGCAGGACCTGCGCGAGGCGAAGGCTGATCCCACGCTGCCACTGTTCGACGATGCGTCCATCGAGCCCTACGGGGCGAAGCTGCTGGGCAACCATCGCTATGCGGATGCCACCGAGGACGGGCCGGGCTCCGGCTACGTCTCCCCCGGTCACGTCTCCGCCTGGAGCAGCCCCGAGGAGAAGGACACCTTCCTCTTCCTCCACAGCAGGTTCCCCGGCACCGGCGAGCTCCACCAGGTCCGCGTGCATCGGATGCACATCAGCCGCGACGGCTGGCCGGTGATCTCGCCCCATCGCTACGCGGGAGAGCCTCCCGCCGAGGAGCACGGCGCCCTTCCCCACCGCTCGGAGCTCGAGGGTGCCTGGCAGCTTGTGGACCACGGCCGGGAGATCAGCGCGGAGGTGACCCCGTCCCATTCGGTCCGGCTGCACCGCGACGGGACGATCACCGGCACTGTCAGCGGCCGCTGGCGGCTCACGGGCAGGTACCGGGCCACAGTGGTGCTCGAGGGCGAGACCTTCGAGGGGGTCTTCACCCGCGGGTGGCGGGAGAGCGCCGGCGCCTGGACCCTCACCTTCAGCGTGCTGGGCGGGGACGGTCGCAGCCTCTGGGGCACGAAGGAGCTCTGAGCGCGCGACGCCGCGACGCAGACAGCGCCCGCCGGTTCCGCAGCGTGAGCTGCGACGCCGGCGGGCGCTGCGGGGCTCAGCTGCCGGCGATGCCGGTGGTGGCGATGCCCTTGATGATCTGGCGCTGGAAGAACATGAACACCACGATCAGCGGCAGCGCGGCGAGCACGGCCTGGGCCATGTTCTGCGCGTACTGGATGCCGTAGGCGCTGATCACCGTCTGCAGGCCGGTGGGCAGCGTCATCAGGTTCGAGTCGTTGACGACGATGAACGGCCACAGGAAGTTGTTCCAGGCGCCGATGAACACGAAGATCGCGACGGCGCCCAGGATCGGCCGCGACAGCGGCAGCACGATCGACCAGAGGATCCGCAGGCGGCTCGCACCGTCCATGAGGGCGGCCTCCTCCAGCTCGAAGGGGATCTGGTCGAAGAACTTCTTGAGGATGAACACCATCGGGGCGGCGACCACCTGCGGCAGGATGATGCCCCAGTAGGTGTCCACCAGGTTCAGATTGAGCATCAGGTGGAACAGCGGCACGATGAGGATCTGCCCGGGGATCATGATCGAGGCGACGATCAGGGTGATCAGCATCTGCCTCCCCGCGAACCGCAGGCGCGACAGCGCATAGCCGGCCAGGGCGGAGATCGCCACGGTGATCAGGGTGACCGCCGCCGAGGTGATCAGGCTGTTCCATGCCCAGCGGGGCACCAGGCCCTCGGAGAGCACGTTGACGTAGGCCTGGAGCGTGAAGCCGTTCTCCGGGACGATCGTCACCGGCATCGCGGCGGCCTCGGCCTCGTTCTTGAACGAGGTGAGCGTGGCCCACAGCACGGGCGTCAGCCACGCCAGTGCCAGAACGGCGAGGATCACGAAGGCGAGGATGCGGGCCGGAGCCGGTGCGCGCCGTCGGGACCGGGTTCCCGTCGCCGCCAGGGTGGGAGCCTTCACCGCGGGGACGGCTTTGCTCAGGGCAGGGCTGGTGGGGGTCGCGGCGCTCATGCCTTCACGCTCCGTCGGGATGCGATCACCATGTAGGCGATCGAGACGATGATGATCAGGAAGAAGAAGATGTAGGAGATCGCCGAGGCATAGCCCAGGCGGTATCCGGTGAAGCCGACCTCGTAGATGTACAGCAGCACGGGGCGGGTGGTGCCGCCGGGCCCGCCGCCGGTCATCTGGTAGATCTGGTCGAAGACCTTGAGCGAGGCCAGCAGCTGGAGCACGAGCACCAGCACGGTGGTGGGCGCCAGCTGGGGCAGCGTGATCGAGAGGAACTTCCGCCAGCCGCCGGCGCCGTCGAGGGAGGCGGCTTCGTAGAGCTGGTCGGGAATGTTCTGCAGCGCGGCGAGATAGAGCAGGAAGTTGAAGCCGATGGTCCACCACACGGTGGTGATGACCACGGCGATCATGGCCGTGCTCGGGTCCTGCAACCAGGCGGGGCCGGTGATCCCGAACCAGCCCAGGAAGGTGTTGATCAGGCCCAGCTGCGGGTTGTACATCCAGTTCCAGAACTGGGAGACCACGGTGGAGGCCAGCAGGAACGGCATGAAGAAGCTCAGCCGCCAGAACCACTGGCCGGGCAGGCCCAGGTTCACCAGCACGGCGAGCACCATCGCGATCACCACGAGCGGGATCGTCGACAGCAGGGTGAACCAGGCGGTGTTGCCCAGGGAGGTCCACACCTGCGGGTCACCGAGGGCCTCCTTCCAGTTGTCCAGACCCACGAACTGGGTGTTGGTCCCGGCGAGGCTGGTCCCGGTGAAGCTCATCCAGAGCCCGTAGAGGGTGGGCCAGATCAGGAACAGCCCGAAGGCGATGAGGAAGGGCGCGCAGTAGATCCAGCCGCGCAGGTTCTCGGAGCGGCGCCGGCGGGAGCGCCCGGCGGAGAGGTGGTCGGTCCTGTCGGCCGCGCGGGGCGGTGCGACGAGGCCGTCGGCGGTGGTCATCGGACGTCTCCTTCGACGAGCGGACGGGCGGGCACGGACGTGGAGCATTGGCGACTCGGGGCGGCGGTGCCCCGGTGGCGGAGGGGGTTCGGCTGGTGCACGGCGATCACATCGGGGTGGGCTTGAGCAGCAGAGCGTTGATCCTGGCCACGAACGCGTTCCATCCCTCGAGGGGATCGGCGCGACGGGCCCAGACGTTCTGCATGTCATTGCCGAAGTAGGTGTGGAAGTCACTGCCCGAGCCGCTGAACCAGGCCGGCGGGTCATAGACGAGGTGGTCGACGGCGTCGGCGTAGTGCGACTGCGGGATCAGCTCGCCGTAGGCCGGGTCCTCGATCACCGGCGAGTAGGCCGGGATGTGCCCGGCCGCCGCCCAGTCGATCGAGTTCTTCAGCAGGTGGGCCACGACAGCGTGGACGTTGCGGCGCCGTTCGGGGTCCGGACTCATCTGATGAGGCAGCACGAACGCGTGCGAGTCGGCATAGGCGACCGGGTCGCCGAAGACGCCGGGGATCATCGTCATGTCGAAGGGGACGCCCTGGTTCCGGTAGTTGCCGGACTCCCAGACGCCGCCGTAGAAGGCCCCGGAGCCGCCGGTGGCGAACTCGGAGATCGCGGTGCCGCCGTCGTGGCCGGGGTTGCCCACCTCGCCGTCGATGAGGGAGAGGATCCACTCGGCCGTCTCGATGACGAGCTCCTCCTGGTACACCATCTCCCCGCCCACGGGCAGCTCGATCGTGCCGCCGAGCTGGGTGTAGTAGGTGGAGAACATGCGCCACTGGTTGGAACCGTCCCCCAGGTACCCGAAGGAGAGGCCGTACCCGCTGGGCGCCTTGCCGCCGAGCTCGAGGGCGAGCGCTCGGAAGTCCTCGGGGTTGTCGGTGGGCATGAGCAGCCCGTCGCTGCCCAGCACCCCCGCCGCCTCGGCGATCTCGGTGTTGTAGTAGAGGACGAAGGGGTGGGAGTCCAGGGCGATGGCGCTGAGCTGGCCGTCCACGACCATCTTGTCCCAGATGAGCTCCGGGAAGTCCTCCTGCCGCACCCCGAACTCGCCGAGCAGGTCGATGTCCCACTCATCGAGCAGCCCGCCGGGCGCGTAGCCCGGTACGCGCGCCGCATGCATGACGGCGAGGTCGGGGGCACGCCCGCCGGCCGACGCCATCGCGAGCTTGGTGTAGTAGGGAGCGCCCCAGGCGAGAACAGTCTGCTCGACCGTGGCGGCGCCCTCGGTGGTCATGTAGTCGCCGAGCATCTCGCCCATGGTCACGCCGTCGGGCCCGGAGAGCAGGTGCCAGAAGGCGATGTCGTCGGCCGCCCGAGCGCTGGATCCGGCGCAGCCGGACAGGGCGCCGAGACCGCCGAGCGCGCCGAGGGCGCCGGCGCCGTGCAATAGGGAGCGGCGACCGAGGGCGGGGCCGCCCTCACCGCGTCGCCCTGATCGGGGCGCCGGAGACGCCGGTCGGGACCGGGGGCTCCCGGCGCGAGAAGAACTGTGCTTCATCAATCCACCTCTTCGTGGTCGGGCGCGGGAAGCCCGAGGAGACGGGGTGGCCGCGACCCGGGGACGGGTGCAGAACCCAGAATTTACATCGTTGTAACGCAAGCGTCAACAGATGCGTCCGCCTCGGCGGGCTCGGTGCGCAAAGCGACGTCTCCGCGAGCATCGTCCGTCGGTTCAGGCATGACGTCGGTTCAGGCCCGACGACGGTTCAGGCATGACGGAGCGGAGTGCCTGCGGTCGCCGTCTCGACGACCGCAGGCACTCCGCGTCCTCCGCCCGGGGCGGCCGACGCCCGTGTCAGCCCTTGATGCCGGAGCCCGTCACACCCTCGACTATCTGGCGCTGGAAGAACAGGTACAGCACCACCACGGGCAGCGCGGCGAGGATCGCCCCGGCCTGGATGTCCGCATAGCGCAGCCCGAACGTGCCCTGCACCGTGGCCAGACCGACCGGGATGGTCATCAGGTTCGGGTTGGACAGCACGAACAGCGGGAGCAGCAGGTTGTTCCAGGTCCACACGAAGGTCAGGATCGCGACCGCCGCGGTCACCGGGCGGGACAGCGGCATCACCACCGACCAGTAGATCCGCCACAGTCCGGCACCGTCGACGCGAGCAGCCTCCTCGAGCTCCTTGGGGATGCCGTCGAAGAAGCTCTTGAAGATGAACACCGCGAGCACGGAGGGCACCTGCGGCAGGATCACGGCCCAGTAGGTGTTCAGCAGCTGCAGGAAGCGCAGTTCCTCGAACAGCGGCACGATGAGCACCTGCGCGGGGATCATCAGCCCGGCGATGATCAACAGGTAGATCAGCGTGCGCCCGACGAACGTCAGCCGGGACAGCGCGAAGGCGGCCATCGACGCGAACAGCAGGGTCAGCACCGCCGTGACGATCGCGGTCAGGAAGCTGGACAGGTACCAGTTCCAGATGTCGCCCTGGGACAGCAGCGTCACGTACGACTCGAGCGTCGGGCTGAGGTCGGCGAGGATCTCCTGGGCGCCGAGGGCGGCGATGCCGTTCTCCGTCAGCGAAGTCTTGACCGCGAACACGGTGGGGATCAGCCACAGGATGGCGAGCGCCACGAGGACGACGCGGGAGACCACGACGAACGAGCGGCCGCTGTCGCGGACCGGTGCCGTGCGGGCGGGCGCGGCGCCGGAGACTCCGCTGCGGCGCTTTCGGGGGGTGGTGGCGGTGGCAGTCATGTCAGGAGACCTCCTCGCGCTTGGTGCTGGCCCAGGTGACGATCTGCTGGATGATGGCGATCACCAGGATGATGAGGAACAGCAGGACCGAGGCCGCCGAGGCGGCACCGATCCGGTTGTCCGTGAACGCCGTGACGGTGATCAGCCCGAGCGCGACCTGCGTCGACACCCCGGGACCACCGTTCGTCATCAGGTAGACCTGATCGAAGATCTTCAGGCTCGCGATGATCTGCAGCAGGATCACCAGCCCGGTGGTGCGGTTCAGCAGCGGGACGGTCACCTTCCAGATCTGCTGGAGAGGGGTGGCGCCGTCGACCGCGGCCGCCTCGTACAGCTCCCGCGGGATCTCCTGCAGGCCCGCCAGGTAGAGCACGAAGTTGAAGCCGATGGTCCACCAGATTGTGGCGATCGCGATGCCGATCATCGCCGTGCGCGGGTCGCTGAGGATGCCGTTCCCGACGTCGAGGCCGAGCCGGGTCGCCGGCAGCGACCACAGGCCGGTCTTGGGCGTGAAGATGAACACCCAGATCAGCGAGATCGTCGCTGACGGGAGGATGAAGGGCAGGAAGAACGCCAGCCGGAAGAACCACTGACCGCGGACCGCGCGGTTGGTCAGCACCGCCATCACGAACGCGATGATCACCAGCGGCGGGACCGTGTACAGGGTGAATTGGAGGGTGTGCCAGAGCGCCGACCAGAAGTCCTCCCGGGCGAACATCTCGGCATAGTTCTCGACGCCCGCGAACTGCCCCAGACCGCTCTCGACGGTCGAGGTGTGGAAGAAGCTCGCGACGAACATCCAGATCATCGGTCCGACCATGAAGGCCAGATAGAAGATCACGAAGGGTGCGAGGAAGAGCCACGCCTGAGGGGTCCGTCGTCGGGTCTTGCCGCCCGAGGGGCGCCGGGCCGCCTGCGCCCCAGCGGGCCGAGGAACGGTGGGAGACGTCGTCGTCATGAGATGTTCCTTCCGGATCAGAGGGGACTGGGCGTGGTCGTGTAGATCTCGAGCTGGTCCCGGATCGCCTGCAGCGCCTGCTCCGGCGTGAGCAGACCCTGCTGCACCAGGCCGAGCTGAGCGCCGACGGTGTTCTCGAAGGTTGACCCGGAGCCGCTGTACCAGGCCGCGTCGGTGTAGACCGCATAGTCGGCCGACTCGGCGTAGTAGCGCTGCGGCTCGAGGTCCTGGTACTCCTGGCTCTCGAAGGTGGGCAGGTACGACGGGATGTGCCCGCCCTCGGCCCAGATCAGGCTCTGCTCCAGCATGGCCTTGATGAACTCCATCGCGTTCTGCTTCTGCTCCGGGGTCCGGTCCATGTGGGGAAGGATGAAGGTGTGCGAATCGGCCTGGACGGCGGGCCGGTCGTAGACCTGCGGGACCGGGGCCATCCCGAACTCGAGACCCTCGATCGACTGGGCGGTGGCGATCTCCCACTCGCCCTGCAGGTAGAACCCGGAATCACCGGCGAACATCGTCGTCTGCGAGGTCGCGTAGTCCAGACCGCTGTTGAGCCATCCCTGGTCGACCCAGTGCTGCACCTTGCTCATGACCTCGATGAAGGCCTCCTCGTCGACGCTGATGGTGGCCCCGTCGTCCGAGAGGAACGGGGTGACGCCCTCGATCTGGTTGTAGAGCGTCCAGAAGAAGCGCCAGGGGGTCGACGTCTCGGAGACGTTCGCGACGGTGATCGCGAGGCCGCCGGTGACGGCGCTGATCTCGGCCAGGGCGGCCTCGAAGGCGTCCATGCCGGTGAGGTCCACGATCAGCCCGTCTGCGTCCAGGAGCCCGGCCTGCTCGCACACCGTCTTGTTGTAGAACAGTGTGAACGGGTGGGTGTCGAGCGGGATGGCGATGTTCTGGCCGTCGACCTTCTGCTCCTCCCAGTTCCGGGCATTGAAGCTCGCGCTGGACAGCCCGACACCGGCGAGATCCTCCTCGGTGATCGGATCCAGCAGGCCGCCGCTCCACAGCGGCTTGGCACGGGTGAGGTGGGCGACCGCGACGTCGGGCGGCTGATTGCCGACCGTGGCCAGCGTCAGCTTCGAGTAGTACGGATTTCCCCAGGTCAGCGTCGTGGCCTGCAAGGAGTTCGGGCCGTAGATCTCACGGTAGCCCTGCTGCATGTCCTGCATGCGGACGCCATCGCCGCCGCCGAAGAGGTTCCAGTAGATCAGCGTGTCCGGGGAGACCCGGGTGCCCAGCAGACCGGCGGCCAGCGGGGTGGAACATCCGGCCAGGGGCAACGACGTGGCCGCCAGCGCTCCGGCACCGAACAGGTGTCGCCGGCTGACTCCCCTGGCCGTCGGGGGCCGGTTCGACGCCGAGCGGGGTGGACGATTCCTCATCTCAACACTCCATCGGGATCAGGGTGCCGGGCGCCGGATGCAGAGCACGGCTCGGTCAGGAGACCGGGACGACGCCCGCGGACGGGCCGCGCCCCGGAGCGCCCACCGCGACGGTGCGCCCTGCGAGCACACCGGCCCGGTGGGGCCTCGGGGGGCACTCCTGCGCCCCCGGGGGAACGCCGGTTTGTGCCCTATATCACAGTTTTACTGTACATCGTTGCAGGTCCCGGTGCAAAGGATCCGAGGGGCTCACGCGCCCGACTGGGACCGCTTCTTGTTCCAGACGTCGAAGGCCACAGCGACCAGCAGCACCACGCCACGGACCACGGACTGGGTGGACTGATCGATGCCCATGATCGACATGCCGTTGGACATCACGGCCATGATCAGGCCGCCGATGATCGCGCCGTGGACCTTGCCCACGCCGCCCGTCACCGCCGCGCCGCCGATGAAGGCCGCGGCGATCGCGTCGAGCTCGAACATGTTGCCGGCGCCGGGCTGGGCACTGTTGGAGCGGGCCGAGTAGACGATGCCCGCGACCGCGGAGAGCAAGCCCATGTTCACGAACAGCCACATGTTCACCCGCCGCGTCTTCACGCCGGAGAGCTGCGCGGCCTGGAGGTTGCCGCCCATGGCGTAGATATGACGGCCGAAGATGGTGCGCTGGCTGATGAAGCCGTAGATCAGCACCAGCGCCGCCAGCAGGATCAGCACCACGGGCAGACCGCGGGAGTGCGCGAGCTGCCAGGCGAAGGCCATCACGACGACCGCCACCGCAGCGATCTTGAGCCAGAACAGGGGGAAGGCCTCGACCTGCTGCTTGTACTTCAGCTTCGCCAGGCGCCCGCGGTACTCCTGGATCGCGAACACCGCCACCAGCGCCGCGGCGAGGAACAGCGTGAAGGCGTCGTAGCCGTCACCGCCGAGGAGGCCGTTGAGGAAGCCGCCGGAGATGTACTGGTACTGCTCGGGGAACGGCGAGAGGGAGACGTTGCCCAGCACCTGCATGGTCAGGCCGCGGAAGATGAGCATGCCGGCCAGGGTGACGATGAACGCGGGGATGCCCACGTACGCGACCCAGAAGCCCTGCCACAGCCCCACCAGCACGCCGGTGCCGAGCGCCGCGAGCACGCCCACCCACCAGGGCAGGCCGTTCCCGATCACCACCACGGCGGCGACTGCGCCGGTGAGCGCGACCACCGAACCCACCGACAGGTCGATGTGCCCGGCCACGATGATCAGCACCATGCCGATCGCGAGGATCAGGATATAGGAGTACTGCAGCACCAGGTTGGTGAGATTGCCGGGGCTCAGCAGCTGGCCCCCGGTGAGGAACGTGAACAGCACGATGATGAACACGAACGCGATGTAGATGCCGCTCTGGCGCAGATTGCGCGTGAGAAGTTCCTTGATGTCAGAAGTTCCGGCCATGAGGCGCGCTCACTCCCTCTCCATGGTCATGAGCTCCATCAGGCGCTCCTGCGTGGCGTCCTGGGCGGTGACCTCACCGGTGACCCGGCCCGCGGACAGTGTGTAGATGCGATCGGCCAGGCCCATCACCTCGGGCAGCTCCGAGGAGATGACGATGATCGCCTTGCCTGCCTCGGCGAGCTGGTTGATGATCGAGTAGATCTCGAACTTCGCTCCGACGTCGACGCCTCGGGTGGGCTCGTCGAGGATCAGCAGCTCCGGCTCGGTGTACAGCCACTTGCTGAGCACCACCTTCTGCTGGTTGCCGCCCGAGAGCTTCCCGACCGTCGCCATCACCGTCGGGGTCTTGATGTTCAGCGAGGAGCGGTAGCGCTCGGCCACCGCGATCTCCTCGTTGCCGTTGATCCAGCCACCGGTGGTGACCTTCTTCAGCGCGGCGGCGGTCACGTTGGTGCGGATGTCCTGGATCAGGTTCAGGCCGAACTGCTTGCGATCCTCGGAGACGTAGGCGATGCCCGCATCGATCGCGTCGGCGACGGTGCGCAGCCGCACCGGTCGGCCGTGCATGAACGCGGTCCCGGAGATGTCGCGGCCGTAGGAGCGGCCGAACACGCTCATCGCCAGCTCGGTGCGTCCGGCGCCCATCAGGCCCGCGATCCCGACCACCTCGCCGGCGCGGACGTCCAGCGCCGCGCCGTCCACGACGGTGCGACCGGCCTGAGTGGGGTGGCCGACGTGCCAGTCCTCGATCCGGAAGATCTCCTCACCGATCTCGGCGTGGCGCTGCGGATAGAGGCTCTCGATGTCGCGCCCCACCATGCCCTTGATGAGGCGCGGGATCAGCGTGTGCCGCTGCTCGGCCGGGACCCGCATGTCGATGGTCTCGATCGTCGAACCGTCGCGGATCACGGTGGTGGCATCGGCGACGGCCGCGATCTCTCCCAGCTTGTGGGAGATGATGATGCTGGTGACGCCCTCGTCGCGCAGGCCCCGGATGAGGCTGAGCAGATGCGCGGAGTCGTCGTCGTTCAGCGCCGCGGTGGGCTCGTCGAGGATCAGCAGGCTGACGTTCTTCGAGAGCGCCTTGGCGATCTCCACCAGCTGCTGCTTCCCGACGCCCAGCTGACCGACGGGCGTAACGGGCTTCTCCTTCAGGCCCACGCGCTCGAGCAGCTCGGCGGCCCGCGCATTGGTCTCGTGCCAGCTGATCACCCTTCCGCGGGCCTGCTCGTTGCCGAGGAAGATGTTCTCGGCGATCGACAGGTGGGGCACCAGGGCGAGCTCCTGGTGGATGATCACGATGCCCTCGGCCTCGGAATCGTTGATGTTCGCGAAGCTGACGGGTCGGCCGCGGTAGTGGATCTCGCCCTCGTAGCTGCCGGCCGGCTCGACACCGGAGAGCACCTTCATGAGCGTGGACTTGCCGGCGCCGTTCTCGCCGCAGATCGCGTGGATCTCGTGCTCGGCGACGTTCAGGGAGACGTCCTTGAGCGCGACCACGCCGGGGAATCGTTTGGTGATGGACCGCATCTCGAGGATGTGTTCGGTCAAGGGGCCCTCCTTCGGGCTGGGGGCCCCGGCGATGCGGCGCATGCCGGGGCCCCACCGGGATTCTGCGGAGGCGGCCTGCTCAGAGCTGGCCGGACTCGACCTGCTCCGGCGTGTAGTAGCCCGAGTCGACCATGATCTCCTCGTAGTTGTTCTGCAGCACCATCTGCACCTCGAGCAGGTACGAGGGCACGACCTTCACCCCGTTGTCGTAGGTCTCGGTGTCGTTGGCCTCGGGCTCCTCACCGTTCAGGATCGACTCCGCGGCGATGATGGCCTGTTCGGCGAGATCTCGGGTGTCCTTGAAGATCGTCGAGGACTGCACGCCATCGGCGATCAGCTTGATCGTGGCGATCTCGGCGTCCTGTCCGGTGACCACCGGCAGGCCCTCCTCGATCGTCGGGCCCATGCCGGTGTTCTGCAGCGCGTTGATGATGCCGCGCGAGAGCGGATCGGCCGGTGCCAGCACGCCGGCCAGCTCCTCGCCGCCGCTGTAGTGCGTGGTCAGCAGGGTCTCCATGCGCTTCTGGGCCGTCTCCTGCTCCCAGCGCTGGGTGGCGGCCTGATCGATGTCCATCTGCCCGGAGACGACATTCAGGGTGCCGTCGTCGAAGTACGGCTGCAGCGTGTCGATCGCACCCTTCCAGAACAGGTGGGCGTTGTTGTCGTCGAGCGAGCCGGCGAACAGCTCCACGTTCAGCGGACCCTCGGGGGCGTCCGCGGCCGGCTCGAAGCTCTCGTCGAGCAGTCCCAGGCCGAACATCAGCGCGTTGGCCTGGTTCACGCCCACCTTGTAGTTGTCGAAGGTGACGTAGAAGTCGACGTTCTCGTTGTCGGTGAGCAGGCGGTCGTAGGCGATGACCGGGATGCCCGCGGCGGCCGCGGCATCGAGCTGCGCCGAGAGGGAGGCGCCGTCGATGGACGCGATGAGCAGCACGCTCACGCCGGAGTTGATCATCTGGTCGATCTGCTGCTGCTGGGTGGGGATGTCGTCGTCGGCGTACTGCATGTCGACGACGAAGCCCTTCTCCTCCAGGCCAGACTTGATGTTGTTGCCGTCGGCCACCCAGCGCTCGTAGGTCTGGGTGGGCATCGCGACGCCGACGGTCTGCTCGCTCGGCTCCGCATCGGGATCGGGGCCGCCGGAACCGGCGCCCTCACCACCGCAGGCCGCCAGTCCGAGCGCGGCCGCGGCGGCCGACGCTCCCAGCATGAAGGTTCTCCGGTTGTACATGGCTTCTCCTCGTCGAAATCGCCGTCTGCTGCGTACAGCAGAGAGATCCCGCCGGGACTCCGGGCGGCACCGCAGGCGTCCATGCCAGGCGCGGTGCCGACGGGGTGTCGGCGGTGCTGCTGGGCCCGGGCGGGCCCGTCGGGCGGTCCGCGCGCCGACCATGGCGCGACTCCGCCGACGGCGGGGACCGCTCGAATGGTAACGTTCACATCGCAGAGGAAGTCAACCGCCCCTCGCTCCGAGCGGGTCACAACTCGGCAACGGGCGCGAAATCTTTCAGCAGTTCCCTCCTGAGCTGCACGTTCCCGGGGCCTACGGGCGACTCCCACTGATGCGCACGGCCTCCCGGGCCCGTCGCACCACCTCGGCGGCCCCGGCCCCTCCGCCCGCCGCCCCGTCCGACAGGAGGCGCCCCCTCATGAGCCCCGCCCTGCGCCGCCCCTCGATGGGCGATGTCGCCGCCCGCGCCGGCGTCTCCTATCAGACCGTCTCCCGCGTGCTCAACGAGCCGGGCATCGTCCGACCGGACACCCGCGACCGGGTGCTCACGGCGATCTCCGAACTCGGGTACACCCGCAACCGGGCGGCCCGTGCGCTGAAGACCTCCCGCTCCTCGCTCATCGGCGTGCTCACCGACGACCTGTCGCTGTTCGGCCCGGCCGAGACCACCACAGCCATCGAGACCGCAGCCCGCGAGGCCGGGTACTCGGTGGTGCTGACCTCGATGCCCCACGGACCGCACAGCGCCCACCGGATCGGTGCGGAGCTGCTGGGCTCCGGGGTCGAGGGGATCCTGGTGATCGCCGCCCACGAGGGGATGACCCCTGCGTTCTCCGCCGTGGCGCGCTCCACCCCCGTGGTCGCGGTCTCCGCCCAGCCCCCGCACGAGGCCGGGGTGGAGGTGGTCGGCATCGACCAGGGACGCGGGGCGCACGAGGTGGTCGAGCACCTGCAGCGCACCGGCGTGCGCTCGATCGTGCACATCGCCGGGCCGACGGACTGGTTCGATGCCCGGGCACGGCGCAGCGGCTTCACCGCCGCGCTCGAGGAGCTCGGGCTCGACGGGGAGGTCGTCGGGCCGGGCGACTGGACCCCGCGCTCGGGCTACGAGCTCACGGAGGCCGTGCTCCGCTCCGGGCTGCCGGAGGCGATCTTCGCCGCCAACGACATGATCGCGATCGGCGTCCTGCATGCCCTGCACGAGCACGGGCTGCGGGTCCCCGAGGACGTCGCCGTGGTCGGCTTCGACAACACCTTGGGCGCCGAGTTCCTGATCCCCTCGCTGACCACGGTCGCACAGCCGTTCGCCGAGGTGGGGCGGGCGGCGCTGCGCCACCTGGTGAGCCTGCTCGAGGGGGAGCAGCCGGCTCCGGAGTCGCCGCTCACGCTCGCGCCGCGGCTGGTCGTGCGCCGTTCCACACGACCTGAGCGCACGCACTGAGCGTCCTCCGGCCACCTCGCGCCGACGCTCCGGAACCCTTTGTCCACGCTCCGGGACCGCTAATGTGAACGTTGACATCGCCGAGAGCTGATGGTTCAGTGGTCCCATGACGCCCGACGACGTGGCCCCCGCCTCGCTTCTCGACGCCGCCTCCCTCCTCGCCGAGGGCCGCGCCCACCTGGGGCTCGAGCTCGGCTCGACCCGCATCAAAGCCGCTCTGATCGACGACGCCGGCACGGTGCTCGCCACCGGCTCCCACGCCTGGGAGAACCAGCTCGTGGACGACAGCTGGACCTATTCCCTGGACAGCGTCTGGACCGGTATCCAGGACTGCTACGCCGACCTGGTGCGCGAGGTGCGCGAACGGCACGGAGTGGAGCTCACGCAGCTCGCGAGCCTCGGGATCTCCGCGATGATGCACGGGTACCTCCCCTTCGGGGCCGACGGTGAACAGCTCGCCCCCTTCCGCACCTGGCGCAACACCTTCACCACCGACGCCGCCGGCGAGCTCAGCCGCGCTCTCGCCCTCAACATCCCGCTGCGCTGGAGCATCTCCCACCTGCTCCACGCGATCCGCAGCGGTGAGGAGCATGTGCGCAGCCTCGACCTCCTCACCACCCTCGCGGGCTACGTCCACTGGCAGCTCACCGGGCGCAGGGTTCTCGGCGTCGGCGATGCCAGCGGAATGTTCCCGATCTCCGCCGCCGGCGACGCCTTCGACCCCGAGCTGCTCGAGCGCTTCTCCGCGCTCGACGGCGTGCCCGACCTCCCCTGGTCCCTTGCCGACGTGCTCCCCGAGGTGCTCGTGGCCGGCCAGGACGCCGGCTCCCTGACCGCCGAGGGTGCGGCGCTGCTGGATCCCCGCGGCGCGCTGCAGCCCGGCGCGGTCGCAGCTCCTCCCGAGGGGGACGCCGGCACCGGCATGGTCGCCACCCACGCCATCGCCCCGCGCACCGGGAACGTCTCCGCCGGCACCAGCGCCTTCGCGATGGTCGTGCTCGAAGGGCAGCTCTCCGGCCCGCGCGAGGAGATCGACATGGTCACCACCCCGGCCGGGGATCCGGTGGCGATGATCCACACCAACAACTGCACCACCGACCTCGACGCCTGGCTGGGCCTCTTCGCCCGCTTCGCCGAGCTGCTGGGCCACCCCGTCGGCCCCGAGGAGCTGTACGGCACCCTGTTCGGCGCGGGCGCCGAGGGCGACGCCGACGCCGGCGGGGTGCTGAGCTTCAACTACGTCTCCGGCGAGCACCAGACGGGCGTCCCCTCGGGCCGGCCCCTGCTGGTGCGCGAGCAGGAGGCCCGCTTCACGCTCGAGAACTTCATGCGCTCCCAGCTCTACGGCGCCTTCGGGGCGCTGGCCGTCGGCATGGAGGCGCTGCTGAAGGACGAGGGCGTGCAGCTGGACGTGATGTACGCCCACGGCGGCATCTTCGCCACCGCAGGCGTCGCCCAGCAGGTGCTGGCCGACGCGCTCGCCACCCCGGTCGCCGTCGGCGACTCCGCGGCCGAGGGCGGCGCCTGGGGCATGGCCCTGCTCGCCGCCTTCACCGCCCGCGTTCGGACCGCCGCCGCCGGGACCTCCGCCGCCCGACCCGCGGAGCAGACCACCCTCCGCGACTTCCTGGCCACCGAGATCTTCGCCTCCCAGCAGCTCAGCACCCTCGCCCCCGAGGAGACCGGGATGGCCGGGCACGCCCAGTGGCTGACCAGCTATCGCACCGGGCTCCCGGTCGAGCGGCTGGCCGGCGAGCTGCTCGGCTGATCCCGCTCCTCCGGGCGCCCCAGCTCATCCAGGCGCCCCAGCTCATCCCGGCGACCTCGACCCGCCCCCTCGCCCGTCGTCTCGACCTCCCAGGAGTCCCCATGACCCTCGCCCTCACCGCCCTCCCCCACGACACCCAGGAGGCCGTGGCCGCCACCCGGGAGCAGGTCGCCGCACTGCACGCCGAGCTGCCCCGCAACGGACTGGTGGTGTGGACGGCCGGGAACGTCTCCGCGCGGGTCCCCGCCACCTCCCCCGAGGTCCCGGGGCTGATGGTCATCAAGCCCTCGGGCGTCTCCTACGACGAGCTCACCCCGGAGTCGATGGTGGTGTGCACCCTGGACGGCGAGAAGATCGACGACGGTACGCCCGACACCCTGACCCCCTCCTCGGACACCGCCGCCCACGCCTACGTGTACTCCCACCTGCCCGAGGTGGGCGGGGTCGTGCACACCCACTCGACCTACGCCACCGCCTGGGCCGCGCGCGGCGAGGAGATCCCCTGCGTGCTGACGATGATGGGCGACGAGTTCGGCGGCCCCGTGCCCGTCGGCCCCTTCGCCGTGATCGGCGACGACTCCATCGGCCGCGGCATCGTCGAGACGCTCGAAGGCCACCGCAGCCCCGCCGTGCTCATGCAGAACCACGGCCCGTTCACGATCGGCAAGGACGCCCGCGCCGCGGTGAAGGCCGCCGTGATGGTCGAGGAGGTCGCCCGCACGGTGCACATCTCCCGCCAGCTCGGCGAGCCGCTGCCCATCGAGCCGCGCATGATCGACTCGCTCTACGACCGCTACCAGAACGTCTACGGCCAGCGCTGAGACCGGCCCCGCCCCGGCCGTCGCGCGACGGCCCCACCCGACCCGCCGGCTCCGTCGGCCCATCCCATGAACGATGAGGACACTCCCATGCAGAACCCCTTCGAAGCCCGCGAGATCTGGTTCCTGACCGGCAGCCAGGGCCTGTACGGCCCCGAGACGCTCGACCAGGTCGCCGAGCAGTCGCGCGTGATCGCCGAGACCCTCGACGCCGGCAGCTCGATCCCCGTGAAGATCGTCTGGAAGCCGGTGCTCACCGATCGGGAGGCGATCCGCGAGATCGCCCTGGCCGCGAACTCCGATCCGGCCTGCGTGGGCGTCATCGTCTGGATGCACACCTTCTCCCCGGCGAAGATGTGGATCCAGGGCCTGGATGCGCTGCGCACCCCGCTGCTGCACCTGCACACGCAGGCGAACGTCGAGCTGCCCTGGTCCAGCATCGACATGGACTTCATGAACCTCAACCAGGCCGCGCACGGCGACCGCGAGTTCGGCTACATCGCCACCCGCCTCGGCGTGCACCGCAAGACCGTCGTGGGCCACTCCTCGGACGAGGGCGTGCAGGAGAAGATCGGCCGCTGGGCCCGCGCCGCGACCGGCTGGGCGGAGATGCATTCGCTGAAGCTCGCCCGCTTCGGGGACAACATGCGCGGTGTCGCGGTCACCGAGGGCGACAAGACCGAGGCCGAGCTGCGGCTCGGCGTCTCCGTGAACACCTGGGGCGTCAACGACCTGGTCGCCGTGGTCGATGCCGTCCAGGACAGCGCGATCGACGCACTGGTCGCCGAGTACGAGGAGCTGTACGAGGTGGTCCCCGAGCTGCGGGCCGGCGGCGAGCGCCACGAGTCGCTGCGCTACGGAGCCCGCCAGGAGATCGGCCTGCGCACCTTCCTCGAGGACGGCGGCTTCGGCGCCTTCACCACGAACTTCGAGGACCTCGGCGGGCTCCGCCAGCTGCCCGGCCTCGCCGTGCAGCGCCTCATGGCCGACGGCTACGGCTTCGGCGCCGAGGGCGACTGGAAGACCGCGATCCTGGTGCGGGTCGCCGCGGTGATGGGCCACGGCCTGCCCGGCGGCGCCTCCCTGATGGAGGACTACACCTACGAGCTCACCCCCGGCCGCGAGCAGATCCTCGGCGCCCACATGCTCGAGGTCTCCCCCTCGCTGACCACCGCGAAGCCGTCGCTCGAGATCCACCCGCTGGGCATCGGCGACCGGGAGGACCCGGTGCGCCTGAAGTTCACGGCCGACGCCGGCCCCGCCGTCGTGGTCGCGCTCTCCGACATGCGCGAGCGGTTCCGCCTGGTCGCCAACGTGGTCAATGTCGTCGAGCCCGCGCAGGAGCTGCCGAACCTGCCCGTGGCCTGCGCCGTCTGGGAGCCCGCCCCCGACTTCGCGACCTCCGCCGAGTGCTGGCTGACCGCCGGCGCCGCCCATCACACGGTGATGACCACCGCCGTGGGGCTCGAGGTCTGGGAGGATCTCGCCACCCTCGGTGACCTCGAGCTCGCGGTCATCGACGAGGACACCACGGTGCGCTCCTTCGCCCAGGAGCTGCGCACCAACCAGGTGTTCTACCGCCTCGGCCAGGGCTTCTGAGCCCGGGCCGGGCCGGGCGCGCGGTCCGGCCGGCGGCGACGCCGGCCCGGCCCGGCCCGGTCCGGCACCGGACGGCCCGAGTTTTGCGCCCCGCAGGACCTATGCAGAGCGCACCATCGGTCCTCAGGGCACAAAACCTGCCGTCTGCCTCCGTGCGGCGGTCCGCTGCCAGCCGGCACCCCGAGCGCCCGAGCACCGCGTTCGACGTCCTGATCACCGCAGACCATGAAGAGGCGGACCCCGTGCATTCCCCCAGCGACTCGCTCGGCCACGAACTCGCCCGCCCCGGGCTCAGCTGGTCCGGGACCGTGGACTACGGGCCCGGGCCGCTGCACGCCCCGACCTCGGTCGCGGAGCTGCGCTTGCTGGTGGGCCGCAGTCGCCGGATCCGGGCGCTCGGCACCCGGCACTCGTTCTCCGAGATCGCCGCGAGTGATGCGGACCTGGTCACCCTCGCGCACCTGCCCGCCGACCTCGAGGTCGACATCGCGGCGCGCACCGTGCGGGTCGCGGCGGGAGTGCGCTACGGGGAGCTGGCCCTCGCGGCGGCCGAGCACGGACTGGCACTGGCGAACATGGGCTCGCTGCCGCACATCTCGGTGGGCGGGGCGAGTGCGACCGGCACCCACGGCTCGGGGGACGGGAAACGCTCGCTGTCCTCCTCGGTACGGGCGGTCGACCTGGTCACGGCCGGCGGGGATCTGCTCTCCCTGTCCCGCGACGAGGATCCGGAGATCTTCGACGGGGCGGTGCTGGCGCTCGGCGCGCTCGGCATCGTCACCCACCTGACGCTGGATCTGATGCCCGCCGCACCGATGCGCCAGACGGTCCACCTGGACTTCCCCTCGGAGAGCATGACCAGCGAGGGACTGCTGACGATGCTCGCGGGCGGAACCAGCGTGAGCCTCTTCCATCACTGGGACGGGCGCATCGACCAGGCCTGGGTGAAGCAGGTGGTGGGCAGGGACGGAGAGCTGCCGGAGCAGTGGCTGGGCGGCCGACGGTCCCGTCGGCCGGTGCATCCGCTGCCCGGGCTGCCCGCCGATTTCTGCACCGACCAGACCGGGGAGCCCGGGCCCGCTCATGAGCGCCTGCCGCATTTCCGGCTCGAGTTCACGCCGAGCAACGGCGAGGAGATCCAGTCGGAGTACTTCGTGGCCCGCGAGGACCTCGCCGCAGCCCTCGCCGCGGTGATGCCGCTCGGCGAGCGGATCCGGCCGCTGCTTCACGCCTCCGAGATCCGCACCGTCGCAGCCGACGAGCTGTGGCTCTCCCCCGCCTACCGGCGCGACAGCGCCTGCGTGCACTTCACGTGGAAGCAGCTCCCCGAACAGGTCACGGCGCTGCTGCCCGAGATCGAGGAGCGACTGGCGCCGTTCGCGCCGCGCCCGCACTGGGGGAAGGTCTTCACCCTGGATCCCGAGCAGGTGCGCGTTCAGTTCCCGCGGCTCGCGGACTTCCTGACCCTGCGCGAGCGCCTGGACCCGGGCCGCGTCTTCACCAATGCCTACGTCGACCGTCTGCTCGGAGAGTGACCCCATGACCGCTTCGCCCACCCCGCGCTCGTCCCGCCCGCCGATGGGCTGGAACTCCTGGGACAGCTACGGCACCACCGTCACCGAGGCAGAGGTGCTGGCCAACGCCCGCTTCCTCGCCGAGCACCTGGCACCGTTCGGCTGGGACACCGTGGTCATCGACATCGACTGGTCGGATCCGTCGGCCCGCTCCCACGGCTACAACGACGACGCACCGCTGACGATGGACGAGCACGGCCGGCTGCTGCCGGACCCGGCGCGCTTCCCCAGCAGCTCGGGCGGGGCCGGGTTCGGGCCGCTCGCGGAGCAGATCCACGCCCTCGGGTTGAAGCTCGGGATCCACGTGATGCGCGGGATCCCGCGCCGCGCGGTCGCGGCCGACGCCCCGGTGCTCGGCAGCACGCTGCGGGCCTCGGACATCGCCGATCCCACCAACTCCTGCGAGTGGAACCCGCACATGGTGGGCATCGACCACTCCGTGACCGGGGCGCACGCCTATTACGACTCGGTGCTCGCGCTGTATGCGGACTGGGGCGTGGACTTCCTCAAGGTCGACGACATGCTGTGGCCCTACCAGGCCGCGGAGATCGAAGCCTTCGCCGGCGCGATCGACGGCTGCGGCCGCCCGATGCAGCTGAGCCTCTCCCCCGGCCGGGACCTGTCCCTGACCCGCCTCGATCACCTGCGCGAGCACGCCACCATGTGGCGGATCTGCGATGACCTGTGGGACCGGTGGGAAGACGTCGAGGCGAACTTCTCCCGCTTCGCCCGCTGGGCACCGCACGCCGGTCCGGACGGCTGGCCCGACGGCGACATGCTGCCCCTGGGCAGGATCGGGATCCGGGCCGAACGCGGCGAGCCCCGCGATGACCTGCTCACCCCCGACGAGCGCCGCACGCTGCTGACCCTGTGGATGATCGCGCGCTCACCGCTGATGGTGGGCGGGGACCTGCCCAGCTCGGATCCGGCGACGATCGCGCTGCTGCAGAACCCGGACGTGCTGGCCGTGCACCGAGAGGGCAGCGGGACGCGCGAGGTGTTCCGCGAGGATCCGCTGATCCTGTGGACGGCCGACGGGCCGGACGGCGAGCGCTACGTCGCGGCGTTCAATGTGGGCGAGGTGGAGCTCACGGTCGCTCTCGACAGCCAGGACGTGGGCCTGCCCGCCGTGGTGGGCGACGGCGAGGTCACCGAGCTGTGGATCGGGGAGCCCGTGCCGGTGAAGGCGGTCTCCGTGCAGTCCGACGCCGCGCGCGGCGTGGCCCCGGGGTCCAGCGCGATCGATGTGGTGATCCCGCGCCATGGGGCGGTGCTGCTGCGGCTGCGGCCGCAGGGCTGAGCTGCGCCGCGCTCACATCGGCGCGTAGCGCGAGCGCAGCACCGAGTAGATCCCGAAGAGGATGAGTCCGGCACCGATGACGGCGAGGATCACGGAGCCGGCGGGCAGGTCGGCCATCGTCTTCAGCGCGCCGTCGAGGCCGGTCGCCTTCTCCGGGTCCGCGCCGAGGCCGGCCCAGCCGAACAGCAGGCCCACCCCCATCAGCGCGATGCCCTTGGCGATGTAGCCGAGCACGCCGGTGACCACGATCGCGCCGGCGGTCTTCTGTCCGGAGGGCACGCGGAGGTCGTCCTCGAAGCTCCGGCTCGCGCCCCGATAGACATGGAAGCAGCCGATGCCGAGAACCACCAGGCCGGCCACGACCACCAGGATCCGCCCGGCGGCGCTGCCCATCAGGCCGGCGGTGAGCTCGGAGGTCTGCTGGCCGGAATCGCTGCCGGCCCCCGCAGCGAAGCGCAGGGCGGTCACGGCGAGCGCGCCGTAGACGACGGCCTTGCCGAGGGTCTTGATGACGTGGGCGGCGCGGTCCTTCGCGCCCTGCGCCCACTTCGCTCCGAACCAGGTCTCGGCCAGGTGCCAGATCACCAGGGCGCTCATCGCCAGGCCTCCGATCCAGAGCAGGATGTTCCCGCCCGGCGCGGAGGCGACCGTCTGCAGCGCACCGGACTGGTCGGCGTTCTGGGAGGATCCGCCGAGCGCCATCCGCAGCGCGATCGCACCGATCAGGACGTGGATGAGTCCGCTCATCACGAACCCACCGCGGGCCGCGTTCTCGAAGGCGGGATGGTCGGTGACGTCCTCGGCGGCGTTCTCGACGGATTCGGCGCCATGCTGGGCGCTGCTTTTCGCAGTCATGAGTGCACTGTAGGAGACCGGCGCCCGACTCGAGCCCGAAAGCGGCCGACGTCCCGGGCGCCGACCGGGCGGTCACCGCCCTTCAGCCCTTCAGGCCCCCGGGTCAGACGCCCGAGGCGCTCCTCACCGGATCTGCGCCGCGGACGGCGGCGAGCGCAGGGGCGGCCTCGATGGCGACATCGGCCCAGGTGCACTCGATCGAGACATGGCCCAGATAGCCGCCGCTGCGCAGGGCCTGCAGGAACTCCGCGAGCGGCCAGTCCCCCTGGCCGGGCGGGCGGCGGTCGGTGTCGGCGATATGGGCGTGGGCGACGCGGCCGGCGTGGGCGCGGAGCACGTCGAAGGGCTCCTGCTCAAGCATGATGTGGAAGAAGTCCGCGACCACCCTGACCTCGCCCATCCCGAACTCGTCGAGGAACTCGACCGCCTCGGCCAGGGTGTTGATCAGGTCGGTCTCCCCGCGGTGGAGCGGTTCGAGGATCACCTCGAGCCCGTGCTCGGCGGCGAGGTCCCGAGCCAGCTCCACGGAGCGAGCGAACTGTCGGCGCCCCGCACTCGGGTCCACTCCATCGGGGAGGCGCCGTGCTCTGCCGCTGCCGAGCACCACGGTGGCGCCGGGCCGGGCCAGCGCGGACACCGCGGCGAAGGCGGTTCCCAGGTAGTCGCGGACCTGCTCGAGGGGGAACGCCGGATCGGAGAGCCTCAGCCCGCCGGGGCAGAGGATCGCGAACGACGGAGACAGCGCCCGCTCCCGCAGCGCCGGATCCGGCTGCCAGCTGCCGTCCGGATCCTGCACGATCACGTTGCCGACGATCGTCGGCTCGAGGTAGTCGGCGCCGGCAGCGAGGAACGCATCAGCGTCCTGATCAGGCGTGATGACTCCGTACTGAGGGGACTGCATGGGATGCCTCCCGTCGGATCCTGCGGAGTCGGTGCGTGTGCCGCGCCGGCGCCCTGGTCACAGCTCGCAGGTCACAGCCCGCGGACGATCTCTCCCATCCGGTCCATCGACGCGCGCGCCTCCGCCAGGCCCACCCGGTTCAGGTGGCCGTGGCACACGCCGCGGCGCACCACGTACTCGACGTCCACCCCGGCCTCGTCCAGCTGCTCCGCGTAGCGGCGGCCGCTGACGCGCAGGTCGTCGTGCTCGTCGGTCTCGAGGTAGGTGCGGGGAAGCCCCGCCAGCTGCTCCCGGGTGGCCAGCCCCGGGAAGTCGTAGGGCGTCGCCTCCTCGAGTGGCCGGCCGATGTAGTTGCCCGACATCGCACGCATCGTCTCCTCCGAGAAGCGCAGCATCGGCGGGGTCGCGTCGAGCGCCTGGGCCTCGTCGGCGTCGGGTTCGGGGCGCAGCGGGTGGGCGACCAGATATAGCAGCAGGGAGGCCGCGAGCGGAGCGCCCTCGTCGGCCAGGCGCAGGGAGGTGGCCGCCGCGAGGTTGCCGCCTGCGCTGGCGCCGCCGATCGCGATCCGGTCCGGATCTATGCCCAGTGCATCCACGTGCTGCCGGGTCCAGGCCACGGCCGCGCACACGTCATCCAGCGGGATCGGTGCGAGGACGTGCTCGGGGCCGCCGGGGAAGGGCCGGGCAGGGGAGCCATCGATCTCGTCGCACAGCCGGTAGTCGACCGAGACCACGACGGCGTCGGCGCGGCCCGCGACACCGCGCGCCACATGATCGCCCTCGGGCATGTCGAGGTCGCCGAGCATGAATCCGCCGCCGTGCAGCCAGACGAGGCAGGGGCGGGGCCCCTCGGCCGGAGTCTGTCGGGAGTGCGGGGTGTAGATCCGCACCGGAACGGGTCCATGGGGGCCGGGAATCTCGCGGTCCTCGACCTGCAGATCCCAGTCCTCGGCGGGGCCGTACGGCTCATCCCAGCGGCGATGCATCTCCGGATCGAGATCGTCCCAGGCGGCGACGCCACCGAGGGTGCGCAGCCGCCGCTCCATCTCGCCCAGGGCGGTGGAAGCGGCGGTCACCTCCGCCGCGAGATCACGGGATGCGGGCCGGAGGTCCGGGGAGGTCTGCTCGGTCATCGAGGGGTCCTTTCGGTAGGGGTGCGGGGGGGCAGGAACGCTGAGACGCGCCGGCAGCAGTCAGCGGGGAGGATGTCAGCGGGAGCGGCTGTCAGCGGGGTCTGCTGCGGAGCACGACCTCGCAGTCGTAGTCCTGCGAGGAGCGCATGTCTCCGCGGAACCAGAGCAGGTGGGTGGTTGCCGGATCGCCGGGAGCGACGATCGGGCGGAGGTTGTCGACCCCTGGATTCTCGGCGGCCTCAGTGATCGCGGTCCAGTCCCAGCCCCGCCCGTCGTCGGCGGTGCGTCCGCGGTAGATCTCGTGGTGGTCATGGCGGGTGCCGTCGCGCGGATCGACCGGAGTGGAGACGTAGACGGTGGAGACGTCATAGGGGTCGATCGCCGCCAGGCCCGAGTAGTCCTGCTCATGGGGCAGCAAGCCGGGCCCGGCGTGGGCGAGCGGCGAGAGCGTCCACTGCCCGTCGGCCCCCAGCCGGCCGTAGACCAGGCGCAGGTCGTCGACAGGGACATTCCGGCCGAGGTCGGAACCGTCCGGCTCGGCGGGGTGGTTCGCGCGGGCCGTCATCACCGCGGCGAGCTGGCCGCCCGCCTCGCGGAGGTCGGTGGTCCAGGCGTGACTGAGCTTCGCGCCGCCGAGCTCGATGCCCGTGGGGAGCACGGTGGTGAGCTGCGCCTGGTCCGGGACGGGCTCGGCGAACAGCGCGGTCTCCAGGGGGCGGCCGGCGCTGTCGTGGAGGCGGCCCAGGGAGAGGGTGCCGTGGTAGATCGAGTTGTCGACGTCGCGCGGGTGGTGGTCGGTGACCAGCACATGCAGTCCCTCGGCGCCGTCGGCATAGCGGGCGTATCCATTGACGTAGCCGATCTTCGGGCGGTCGAAGAGCTTGCCCGCGTAGCTCCAGGTCTCGCCGTGGTCGTCGGAGACCAGGGCGCAGGGGTCGTCGTTCACGGCGCGCGCGAAGCAGTAGAGGCGGCCGTCGAGCTCGCGGAGGTTCGAGTAGGTGACGCCGCGCCCGGCAGTCTGCTCGCTCCAGTCGTAGACGCGCTCCTCGCCCCAGCGGGTGGGGTCACCGGGCTCGCTGATCCGCCAGTACGTGAGGTCGTCGGTCTTGTGCCGGGCGTAGACCGCGAGCCAGCGGCGGTCCGGCCGACGCCAGATCGCGGGCACGTCGTGGTCATCGGCCTCGAATCCCGGGTGCAGGGTGACGACCTGAGCGGTGCCGGCGGCGAGATCGACGACCGTGAGATCGAGGTCGCCGCGCCGCGCGGGATCCTGTGCCGCGCCCCCGGAAGCGATGGAGCCGACGACGAGCAGCCCGGCGTCGGGATCCGCCAGGGCACGTTCGTCCTGGAACCAGCACCAGGCGCCGTCGGTGTTGATGACCTGGACGGACGCTGATGGCGCTGGTCGGGTGGGGTGCGGATCGGGCGAGCTCATCGGGTTCCTCTGCTCGGTGGTGCGCGGGGCGGTGGTGCGCGAGATGGTGGTGCGCGGGGGTGACGGGTTCAGGTGGGTCGTGCGGTCAGGCGAGGTGGAAGTACTGCGGCAGCACCTGCTTCTCCCCGCCGCCGGGGGCGAAGTACTCCCCCATCGCCGCCTCCCAGCGCGGGGAGATCACGGCGCGGGCCATCGCGTCCTGGGCGGCGTCGACGTCGTCGGCCTCGAAATAGCCGACCACCATGCCGTCCTCGGACCGCAGGAACAGCGAGTAGTTGCGCCAGCCCGCGTCAGTGAGCGCCTCGCGCATCTCCTCCCAGACATCCTGGTGCGCGGCGACGTAGTCGACCAGCCGCTCGGGCCGCACCTGGAGCAGGAAGCAGCAGCGGTGCGGGCTGCGGGCGGTGCTGGTGGCGAGGAGATGGTCGAGATCCGGGGTGGCCATAGCGATCCTCATCTGGCAACGGATATAGGGGTGCCGCCACAGCCTGGACGGTGAGAACGTCCTTGTCAACCGCTTTCCCGCCGCGCTGGGACGCCTGCGATCAGGCACCGGCAGCGCGTCGACCTCTATGAACGCGGCGCGCAACCGCCCTCTGGCGCATCGCTCGACCTCGTGATAGCGTCAATGTTGAGTCGTTTCAATAGCCATGTCTTACCGTCTTCGCGCCGAGGATCCGCCGTCTCCGACCGGAAGCCGACGCACCTCGAAGGAGCCCCTATGCCCACCCCCTCCACCCTCCCCGCCGAGATCGCCCGCGACCTCGCCGAGTTCACGATCGAGGTCCCCAGCTGGGGCTACGGCAACTCCGGCACCCGCTTCAAGGTGTTCGGCACCCCCGGCACCCCGCGCGACCCCTTCGAGAAGATCGCCGACGCCGCCCAGACCCACGCCTTCACCGGCTCCGCGCCGCGGGTCTCCCTGCACTACCCCTGGGACAAGGTCGAGGACTTCGGCGTGCTGCGCGAGTACGCCGCCGAGCAGGGCATGACGCTGGGGATGATCAACTCCAACACCTTCCAGGACGACGAGTACAAGTTCGGCTCCCTCACCCACGGCGACAAGACCGTGCGCCGCCGGGCGATCGACCATCACCTCGAGTGCATCGACGTCATGCGCGCCACCGGCTCCAAAGAGATGAAGATCTGGCTGGCCGACGGCACCAACTACGCCGGTCAGGACTCGATCCGCGCCCGCCAGGACCGCCTGGCGGAGTCGCTGCAGGAGATCTACCTGGGCCTCGGCGACGATGAGCGACTGGTGCTCGAGTACAAGTTCTTCGAGCCGGCGTTCTATCACACGGACGTCCCGGACTGGGGCACGAGCCTGCTGCACTGCCTCGCGCTCGGTGAGAAGGCGCAGGTGGTGCTCGACACCGGCCACCACGCCCCGGGCACGAACATCGAGTTCATCGTCGCCCAGCTGCTGCGCCAGAACCGGCTCGGCGCCTTCGACTTCAACTCCCGCAACTACGGGGACGACGACCTGATCGTCGGCGCCGCGGATCCCTTCCAGCTGTTCCGGATCCTCTTCGAGATCGTCCAGCAGGACGCGCACCGGCCCGCCGCGGGCGTGAACTTCATGCTCGACCAGTGCCACAATCTCGAGTCGAAGATCCAGGGCCAGATCCGCTCCGTCCTGAACGTGCAGGAGACCCTCGCCAAGGCCCTGCTCGTGGACCGTGAGGCCCTGGCCGCCGCGCAGAGCAGCAACGACGTGCTGCTGGCGCACGAGATCCTCATGGACGCCTTCTGGACCGATGTGCGCCCGGCGCTCGCGGCCTTCCGCGAGGAGCAGGGCCTGCCCGCGGATCCCTTCGCGGCCTTCCGTGCCAGCGGCTACGAGGAGAAGGTCGCCGCGGAGCGCGTGGGCGGGAACCAGATGGGATGGGGCGCCTGAGCATGACCGATACGACGACATCGCACGAGACCGTCGCCGCCCTGCTGGAGCGCTCCAACGCCCTGGGCTCCGACCCGAAGAACACCAACTTCGCCGGCGGGAACACCTCCGCCAAGGGATCCGCCACCGACCCGGTCACCGGCGAGGAGACCGAGCTGCTGTGGGTCAAGGGCTCCGGCGGCGACCTGGGCACCCTCGAGGAGAAGGGCCTCGCGGTGCTGCGCCTGGACCGGGTGCGCGCCCTGCAGGACGTGTACCCCGGGGTGGAGCGCGAGGACGAGATGGTCGCGGCCTTCGACTACTGCCTGCATGGCAAGGGCGGAGCCGCCCCGTCTATCGACACCGCGATGCACGCCCTGGTGGACGCCGCGCATGTGGACCATCTGCATCCCGATGCGGGGATCGCGCTCGCGACCGCGGCCGACGGCGAACGCCTGACCCGCGAGTGCTTCGGTGACGCGGTGGTGTGGGTGCCGTGGCGCCGGCCCGGTTTCCAGCTGGGGCTCGACATCGCCGCGATCAAGGAGCAGAACCCTTCCGCGATCGGCTGCATCCTCGGTGGTCACGGCATCACCGCCTGGGGCGAGACCTCCGATGAGGCCCGCGAGAACTCGCTGCGGATCATCCGCGAGGCCACCGCGTTCATCGAGCGCACCGGCGCTTCCGCACCGTTCGGCGCGCATGATGCGCGCCGCGCGGCGCTGACGGAGGCCGAGCGCCGCGCGAAGGCGTCGGCCCTGTTCCCGGTCATCCGGGGCCTGGCCTCGACCGATGTCCCGATGGTCGGGCACTGGACGGATACCGAGGCGGTCCACGAGTTCCTGGCCAGTGAGAAGCTCGCCCCGCTCGCCGAGCTCGGGACCTCCTGCCCCGACCACTTCCTGCGCACGAAGGTCAAGCCGCTGGTGCTGGACCTGCCGTCGGACGCCTCCGTCGAGGACTCGATCGCGCGGCTGAAGGAGGTGCACGAGTCCTACCGGGAGGACTACTCCGCGTACTACTCCCGTCACGCGGAGCCGGACTCCCCCGCCATGCGCGGTGCGGATCCGGCGATCGTGCTGGTCCCGGGTGTGGGCATGTTCAGCTTCGGTGCCGATAAGCAGACCGCCCGCGTGGCCGGCGAGTTCTACGTCAACGCGATCAATGTGATGCGCGGGGCGGAGGCGATCTCGACCTACTCCCCCATCGAGGAGTCGGAGAAGTTCCGCATCGAGTACTGGGCGCTCGAGGAGGCGAAGCTGCAGCGCAGGCCCGCACCGAAGCCCCTCGCGACCCGGGTGGCGCTGGTGACGGGCGGCGGCTCCGGCATCGGCAAGGCCACCGCCGAACGCCTGGTCGCCGAGGGCGCCTGCGTGGTGATCGCGGATCTGAACCTCGAGAACGCCCAGGCCACCGCCGAGGAGCTGGGCGGGCCCGACCGCGCTGTCGCGCTGCGCGCGGATGTCGCCGACGAAGCCGCCGTCGTGCAGGCCGTCGCGGATGCGGTGCTCGCCTTCGGCGGTCTGGACCTCATCGTCAACAACGCCGGGCTCTCGCTGTCCAAGCCGCTGCTGGAGACCACGGCGAAGGACTGGGACCTCCAGCACGACGTGATGGCACGGGGCTCGTTCCTGGTCTCCCGCGAGACCGCACGGGTGATGATCGACCAGGCCATGGGCGGGGACATCATCTACATCTCCTCGAAGAACTCTGTGTTCGCCGGGCCCAACAACATCGCCTATTCGGCGACCAAGGCTGATCAGGCGCACCAGGTGCGGCTGCTCGCCGCGGAGCTCGGCGGCCACCAGATCCGCGTCAACGGCATCAACCCCGACGGGGTGGTGCGCGGCTCCGGCATCTTCGCCGGCGGCTGGGGCGCGTCCCGCGCGAAGGTGTACGGCGTCGAGGAGGAGGACCTGGGCGAGTTCTACGCCCAGCGCACCCTGCTCAAGCGCGAGGTGCTACCCGCGAACGTGGCGAACGCCGTGTTCGCGCTGACCGCCGGGGACCTCTCGCACACCACCGGCCTGCACATCCCGGTCGACGCCGGGGTCGCGGCCGCGTTCCTGCGATGAGCGCCACCGACGGTCCCGGCCCCCGGCTCGGTCCGCTCGCGGTCGCGGCGATCGACCTCGGCGCGACCTCGGGCCGGGTGATGCTCGGGGTGGTCGACCACGGCCGGATCGAGCTCGTCCCCGCGCACCGCTTCGAGAACACGCTGGTGGAGCGCGAGGGTCACCTGTGCTGGGATCTGGAGGCCCTCTGGGCCGAGATCCGGCAGGGGCTCGCCGACGCGCACGACCTCGCCCTGGTGCGCGGCCTGCCCGGTCTCGCCTCGATCGGCGTGGACTCCTGGGCGGTGGACTACGGCCTGGTGGGCCCCGAGCCGCTCGCGGCCGACGGCGCTCCTGTTCCGGGCGGCGGGGAGCCGATCGGGGAGGTGATCGCCTACCGCGACTCCCGCACCGGCGGCGTCGCCGAGACGGTCGCACAGCAGGTCTCCCGGGAGCGGCAGTTCGCGCTCACCGGTATCGCCCAGCAGCCCTTCAACACCCTCTACCAGCTCGCCGCCGAACAGCGCTTGGCGGACCTGCCCAGCGGCAGCACGCTGCTGATGGTCCCGGACCTGATCGGCTTCCTGCTCACCGGGCGGCGTCGCACCGAGCTCACCAATGCCTCGACCACGGGGATGCTCTCGGCCGACGGGCAGGGCTGGAGCGCAGAGCTGCTCGAGGTCGTGGGCGTCGACCCGGGCCTGTTCGCCCCGCTGATCCGTCCCGGGGAGCAGCTCGGCACGATGCGCCCGGAGCTCGGCACGCAACTGGGCATCGGGGAGGTGCCGGTGATCGCCGTCGGCTCCCACGACACCGCCTCGGCGGTGATCGCCGTCCCCGCGCAGGGCGCGGCGCCGGTCGCCTTCATCTCCTCGGGCACCTGGTCCCTGATCGGCCTCGAGCTGGATGCCCCGGTGGTCACCGAGGAGGCGCGCGAGGCGGGGTTCACCAATGAGGGCGGGGTGGGCGGGACCGTGCGCCTGCTCAAGAACGTCGCCGGGATGTGGCTGGTCAGCGAGTCGATCCGGCAGTGGGAGGAGGCCGGTGCGCGCGTCGAGCTGGCGGACCTGCTCGATGCCGCCGCGGCGGTGCCCGGGGACCGCTTCCGCATCGATCCCACGGATCCTGCGTTCCTCGCCCCTGGTCGGATGGCCGATCGCGTCACCGCCGCGGCCCGACCGCTCGTGGGCGAGGACGAGTTCCCCCGCACCCCGGCCGAGCTGGTGCGCTGCATCCTCGAGTCCCTCGCCGAGACCTACCGCGAAGAGCTGCACACCGCGTGCCGCCTTGCGGGGGTGCCGCTCCCGGAGCGCCTGCACGTGGTCGGCGGTGGCAGCCGCAACTCTCTGCTGAACCAGCTCACGGCCGACGCGCTCGGCATCGAGGTCGTCGCCGGGCCGATGGAGGCCACGGCGCTGGGCAACGTGGCGCTGCAGTCCCGGGCGCTGGGCGCGATCACCGAGGGGGCCGGCGCGATCCGGGAGCTGGTGCGGGCGAGCGTGGAGCTGGAGAGCTTCACGCCCCGCGCCTGAGCGGAGTCAGCCGACCAGGTCCCAGCGAGGATCGTCGAAATGGGCTGCGCGGATCAGCTCGCCCCGCAACCGGACCCGCAACCGCAGGTGCGGGTTCGTCCCGATGCGGTTCGCATGCGCGACGTCTGCTGAGACTGCACCTGCGCGTTCGAGCAGCGGGAGAAGCGGACCGGGGACCCACCCCAAGTCGGCTCCTTCACGAGTGGTCACCAGACGAGCGCCGGGATCCACGGGGTTGCTCGGCTCCGGAACGATCAGGAGCTCGTCCCCGATGGACAGGCCATCGATCGCACGCTGTTCCTGGTCACTGCGATGCCGTACGCCGTGGACGAGGAACTCGAGCACCTCCCCGCCGCCCGGATGGGGTGTCGGCATCTGGATCAGCTCGATGGTGTCGCCCTGTCGACGCCCGCCGTTCCTCGCAAGGATCTCGAACGCGGTCGCCGTCTCGCCCAGTCCCAGCGTCTCGAGAATCCGAGCTCGATCCGGCCTGCGCCGCGAGATGACGCGCTGGGCGAAGAGCGGGAACAGGAACGGGGACTCGGCGACGACAGCGGCGTCGGGGAACCCCGGAAGCCGCGGGACAGCGGGGTCGCGCTCGACCTCGCTGAAGTATCGGAAGGTCCATCCGTCCCCGTGCTCCGAGAGCACGCCGAGGCGCACGTATCGACGGCTCTCGCGGTCCTGCCGGGTGACGAGGAAGCTGCGGGCGACGTCGAGAACAGGGCCCGTGCCGCCACGGACGAGCGTGGCCAGTGTGGTCATGGTGTCAGCAACCTCCTTCTGTTCTCTTCGAGCAGTCGACAGATGAATGTACGTCGTAGCTCCGACATTCCTGGCACGGCGTCGACGATCGCTCGTTCGTCTCCCGCACTGATCTGCACCAGTGCGTCGAGCCACGGGCCTCCCCAACGACTCATGGCGTCGAGCGCAAGGTCGGCCAGGTGAACATTCTTGCCGTTCTCGAACTTCCTGGCCATAGCACCGTAGGCGAAGTCTCGTGGATCCGTGCGATCAAGGAAGGAGTCCTCCCTCCCCGCTGCGAGTGCGGAACCGTGGTCGAAGCTTGCTGCCAGCCGAAGGACTGTGCCGTCGACCGTGAGTGCCCAGTTGTCTGCGTGTCGATCGGTGTTGCCGATCCAGGCATCGAGAACCAGGTACCCAGAGAACGTCTCGCGAGCACTCAGTGCGCCGCCCGAGACCGGCCCCTCCAATCCCTCGAGCACCCGGCCGATCGCGTCGAGGTGATGCCCTGTTCGGTTCCGAGCCTTCTCGGCATTCGGCACGTAGTGACGCCCCAACAGGCCGGAGAGGAAGACGTCCCCGCTCTGCATATCCTCGTCTGGCGACTTGACGCTTCGAGAGATGGCACCCGCAGCGCCATCCCTCCGGGCGAAGTGGATGTCTGCCGACGGCACGTCGATCGATGTCGCAAGCTGATGTGCGATCCACTCGGATTGCGCATCGAACCAGGTGAACAACCGGGATGAAGACTCAGCTCGTCCCGGGAGTTCATTGCGGCGCGACGGTTTGAACAGCCAACGCCTCTCCGGTGCGTCGTGCAGAACTGTCGGCTCGACCAGCCACTCTTTTTCCTGCTCGCCAAGCCACTCGTCATCTGCGCGCAACCAGCTGGAGACATCCAGCACCGGAGCTTCCATGGTCCGAGTCTAGGGAGAAGGCGGACGCGCGACGATTTCGGAGCCCGGTTCAGCCGACCACCGACTCCCGCTGCGGCGGCCGATCGCCTGCACGCGGCGCCCACCCCGCTCTAGGTGCGGCGACGCGGTCGACCCGCGAATCACGAACCGGGGCTCGAGCTGCACAAGGGAGGGCTCCGTTCACCCTCTGCTCCGCTGCAGAAGCCACCGGACGGCGTGGGCTCCGAGTGCTCGTCCGTCCTGCCGTTGCCGGCCCGGTCCCCGAGCACCTCACCCCGTCGTCGACTCCCGCTCCACCAGCGTCGGCGTGAAGCTCACATGCCGCGGGGAGGCCTCGGGAGTCGCGATCTCCTCCTCGAGCAGCGCCAGCGCGGTGCGGCCCATCAGATCGGCGGGCTGGGACACGGAGGTCAGCGGCACCACGGTGGAGCGGGCGAAGGCGATGTCGTCGTAGCCCACCAGGGCGATCTCCTCGGGCACCGCGACCTGGTGGCGGAAGGCGAAGGCCTGCAGCACGCCGACGGCGAGCAGGTCGTTGACGCAGAACACCGCGTCGGGACGCTCCGCGACGGAGCGGGCCACCACCTCTTCGCCGACGGTGCGACCGGCGAGCACGGTGAGGTCCTCGGCCTCGAGCACCTCGATCTCGATCCCTGCCGCCGCGGCAGCCCGTCTCGCTCCGCGCAGGCGGTCGGCGACCTGGCGGAGGTCCTGCCGGGCGGCGACCACCTCGATGCGTCGTCGTCCCAGCCCTGCCAGGTGCTGCACGGCGATCTCGCCCCCGGCGATGTCATCCACGCTCACCGAGGAGCCTCCGGTCCCAGGTTCGCCTTCGAGCAGCACCACGGGGGTGCCGCGGCCGCGGATCGCCTCGACCACCCCGGCGCTGCCACCGGTGGAGGCGAGCAGGATGCCGCGCACCCGCTGCTCCTCGAACAGGGAGAGGTACAGCCGCTCGCGCTGCTCCCGGTTGCCCGTGCTGCCGGTGATGACCATCAGCTGCGAGTCCTCGGCGGCGGCCTCGATCCCGCCCACCAGCTGGGCGTAGAACGGGTTCGCGGAGTCCAGGACGATCGCGCCGACGGTGCTGGAGCGTCCCAGCTTCAGCTGGCGGGCGGCATCATTGCGCACATAGCCGAGCTGGACGATCACGGCCTCGACCCGCTCCCGGCGGTCCGGGGAGACGATGTCGGGGCGGTTCAGCACATTGGAGACAGTGCCGACGGAGACCCCGGCCTCTCGCGCGACGTCCTTCATGCCCACGGTGCGGGCTGTGGCCATCACGCATGCTCCTCAGCTGGTCCGCTCGGCTCGGGCAGATCGCCGCGAGCCACTGCCCCAATTTTATCCTGACGTGCGCGAAGAGGCGGCGGATCGCCGCACCTGACCCCGCCGTCGGCCCAGATCACGAAAGCGACTCACCCTGCCCCGGACGTCGCTCCGCGCCCTATGCTCTGGCTCAGGGGACCCGCGCAGGGTGGTGGGGAGACTCGGGGCCTCCATCCGAGCAGGCGACGGCCTTGGGAGGTCACGATGAGCACCGATCCACGAGACAGCATCACCCCGGTAGGGCCGGACATCCCTGCCGACGGCCGCGCCGACGGACCCCCCGTCGTGCCTCCGCGCCACGGATCCGGCGTGCTCGCCCGCATCCTCACCGCCCTCTACGCCCTGGTGGTCACCCCGATCGCCACCGGGCTGCTGGCCTACGGTGGCAGCACACTGATGAACTACGCGATGTCCCGCGGCTACCTCGGTGCGTCGCTGGGCGAGCTGCTGGCCGGCCCCGCGGGAGTGCGGGTCATCGTCGGGGTCGGGCTGGGAGTCCTGCTGCTGGCGAGCATCGTGGCCACCGGGATCGTCAGCTCCGCGGGTCTGCTCGCCACCGGTGCGGTGGGGCTGCTCAGCGTCCTCATCGCCGCCATCCCGGCCCTGGCGCTGCAGGTCTACACGCTGCTCCCGCCGGAGATCCCCTTCGAGCTGCTCGACGGGATCTCCTACGGCCTCACCCTAGTGCTCCATCCGCTGATCGGCGGGCTCGGGCTGGCTCTGGTGATCGCGCGTCGCCGCCCCGCTCCGCATCTGGTCGCCTCCCTGCTCGGCCTGCTCCTCATACCGCTCTTGCTGCTGATCGCCGCCCTGATGCTCTTCCACGGTCATGCCGCCGGGGTGCGTGTGGCCGTGATGACGTTCAACACCGAGATCCACCTGTTGAACGTGGCCCTCGTGGTGCTCGGGGCATTGCTGCTGTTCGCCACCATGGCAGCCACCCGCTGGTCGCCCTACGCGCTGGTGATCCCTGCGATCGTCCTGCTGCTCGTGTCGGTCGGGATCTTCCTGTTCACCATCGAGCTGATCCCCCCGATGGTGTGGACGAGCCCGTCCGGCCAGGCCGCGATGTCGTTCCTGTTCGTCGGCGGCGGGTTCGCCGCGGCCGTGGTGATGCTGGTCCATACCGGTGTGCTCGCGACCGTACGAGCCCTGTCCCGGAGGCGGCTGCGCACCGCCGCCGGGATGCCCAGCTGAGCATTGCAGCTGAGCACCCGCGCCCAGGGGCTCACCCCGTCGGTGCGTGCACCAGCTCGGCCAGCGAGGTCCAGGTGTGCACCGCATCCTCACGCGCCCAGCTCACGCCGAGCTCGGTGAAGGGGCGGCCCGCAGCGAGGGCCGCGAGCAGGGTCGCCTCGATGGCCTCGACGACGGGGTGGGCCTGCTCCCCCTCCCCCTGCCAGTCGATGGCCGAGTCTGCGATCGGGAGCGGGTCGGGGACGGACTGGATCGCCTCGAGCACGGCGGAGAACGCGGAGGTGCTCTCGAGCGGGGAGAGCAGCTGGACCGAGCGGTCGCGCACGTGCGCGGCGAGGTTCTCCATCAGATCGGTGCGGGCGTGGACGAGCTCCTCGACCGAGCCGTCCGTGCTGGTGGCGGCGTCGATCGTGGTGCGGGCCGAGCGGTCGTCGGTGTACCAGAGCCGGTGCCGGCCTCCGGTGCCGATGATCTCGATCCAGGGGGCATGCTGCGTGGGGGCGGCGGTGGTCAGGGCGCAGACCACAGCGGGGCCGTCCCCGGCGGGGTCGATCCGCAGGAAGGTGGTGTCGTCGGCCTCGATGTCGTGGGCGCGGCGCAGCTCGGTGGTGATCGAGGAGATGTCCGCCGCCTGCTGGATCCCGGCGATGACCAGGCCGGCGTGCACGGCATGGGCGAGCGGATTGGTGGCCACGCCGTCGGCCACCCGGCGGCCGTTCAGGCGTCGTCTGCCCGCCCAGGCCGAGCGGTGGTAGTAGGCGCGGTCCCGCTGCCAGGCGCCGTGCACCCGGACCGCGGTGATCTCGCCGAGGCTCCCGTCGGCCACCTCTCCCGCGAGCAGATCGACCCCGGCCCCGCCGCGGGCCTGGAAACCGACCTGCACGCTGCGTCCGGCCGCCCGGGCGGCCTCGAGCAGCTGCCAGTGGTCGGCGAGGGAGGGCACCGGCGGCTTCTCGAGGTAGACGTCGAGCCCGGCGGCGAGCCCCTCGGTGGCCAGCGGCACATGGGTGTCGATCGGGGTGGCGATGGCGACGATCTCAGGACGGTCCTCGGCGGGGGCGGCCTCCAGCAGCGCGGCGAGCGAGCGGTGATGGATCCCCCTCAGCTCCTCCGGCGGCTCCGCCACGTCGACCACTCCGACCAGGCGGGCGATCCCCGCCTCCTCCAGGCGGGCGAGATTCCGCAGGTGGGCGGTGCCGTAGCCGCGGGTGCCGATCAGCGCGACGCGCACCGGCCCCGGGCCGGGAGCGCTCATGCCCGCCCCGCCACAGCGACGGGCGCCTCGCGACTCAGGTCGATGCCCAGTGCGGCGTCGACCTGGATCGGTGCGCCGGATTCGAGGGAGAGGTTGCCGCAGATGCCCACCGCGATCGCGCGGATCCCGTCGAAGTGATCGGAGGGGCGACCCAGCTCGTCCTGGACCGGGCCGACGAAGACATCGCTCAGCAGCAGCGCGTCGCCGCCGCCATGACCGCCGACGCCCTCGGGGATCTCCACCTCCCGGGCCGGCTCGAAGTGCCGCTGGACCACGAGGCGCTCGCCCCGCTCCCGCGCCCCGGCCTCCGCGCCGGTGACGGCGACAGCACTGGGGTCGAGGTGAGAGCGCCCGTCCTCACCCTGGGGCACCACCTCGGCCCGCTCGATGACCTCGAGCTCGACCCGACCGGCGGTGCCGTTGACCGCGACCCGGTACCCCTCCCACGGGCTGTGGGCGTTCAGGGCGTAGGTCAGCACGGCGCCGCGGCGGTAGTCCACCAGTGCGGTGAGGTTGTCCTCCGTGGTGATCCCGCCGGCGAACACGGACTGGTCCCTCCGGTAGCCATCGTGCTCCTCCGCGTCGAGGTAGAGCGCCTCGAGGCGCTCGTCGGAGCGGAGGTCCAGCTCGAAGGGATCGTGCGGGCCGTCGTGCGTGCCGCGCTCGGGCAGCGGGTCCCGGCCGCGGGCAGCCGCGGCGTCGGCGCCGTAGAAGCGCAGCCCGCCGCGGGCGTAGACCTGCGCGGGGGTGTCTGCGAGCCACCAGTTGACCAGGTCGAAGTGGTGGGCGGCCTTGTGCACGAACAGGCCGCCGCTGTTGGCCTTGTCGCGGTGCCAGCGCCGGAAGTAGTCCGCGCCGTGCTGGGTGTCCAGCACCCACTCGAAGACCACCGAGACCACCTCGCCGATCTCGCCCGAGGCGATGATCTGCTTCAGCGCGGTGTTGCGGGGGCTGTAGCGGTAGTTGAAGGTCACCACCACGGAGCGGCCGGTGCGGTCGATCGCCTCCTGGATGTCGCGGGCCGACGGCGCATCGATCGTCAGCGGCTTCTCGACCACCACGTCGGCTCCCGCCTCGAGGGCGCGGACCACGTGCTCGGCGTGCAGCCGGTCCACGCTGGTGACGATCACCCGGTCCACGGACTCCTCGGCGATGATCTGCTCGAGCTCGTCCGGCCCGCCGAGCCGCACCTGGGCGAAGGCGCCGTGGCGGCCCCGGTGGTACTCGCGGCGGCTGGGGTTCACGTCGATCAGGGCGACCAGCTCGGCGACGTCGGCGTGGGGACCGGCGATCGCATCGAGGTACATCTGGCTGCGGTGACCGGTGCCGATCACGGCATAGCGGGTGGTCATGTCTCTCCTGTGTGTGCGGACTGCGAAGGGGTGAGGGAGCGAGGCGTACCCGGTGCGGCCCGCGATCGTACGATTCCGAGCCGATTCCGAGCCGGAAGTGGCTCGGAATCGGACGATCGCACCCGACGGGGACGGGTGCTGCGGCGGCGAGGCAGAACGGGCAGCGGGGTCGGGGCTACTTGATCCCGGTGGTGGCGAAGCCCTTGACCAGGAAGCGCTGGCCGAACAGGAACACCAGGAATAGCGGGATCAGGGAGACCACCGACATCGCGAACATCGCGCCCCAGTCGGAGGAGCCCTGGGTGTCCAGGAACGACTTCAGCGCCAGCGGCACGGTGAAGTTGTCCGGGGTGGTGAGGTAGATGAGGGAGCCGAAGAAGTCGTTCCACATCCACATGAAGGTGAAGATGGTGGTGGTCGCGAGCGCCGGGAGCATCAGCGGCAGGATGATCTTGAAGAAGATCCGGAAGTGACCGCAGCCGTCGATGCGGGCCGCCTCATCCAGCTCCCTGGGGATGCCGCGGATGAACTGCACCATCAGGAAGATGAAGAACGCGTCGGTGGCCAGGAACTTCGGCAGGATCAGCGGCAGCATCGTGTTCACCCAGCCGGTCTGGGAGAACATGATGTATTGCGGCACGATCACCACGTGGATCGGCAGCATCAGGGTCATCAGCATGATCGCGAAAGCGATGTTGCGGCCCCAGAACTTCAGCCGCGCGAAGGCGTAGGCGGTCAGCGAGCAGGCCACCAGGTTGCCGATCACGCATCCCAGCACCAGCAGGGTGGAGTTCATCAGATAGTGCGAGAACGGCTGCGCGAGGGACTCCCAGCCCCGTGCGTAGTTCGACAGGTCGAAGCTCAGCGGGAACAGGCTGGGATTGCGGAAGATCTCCTCATTGGGCCGCAGGGAGGAGACCACCATCCACAGCAGCGGGTAGATCATCGCGATGCTCGCCACGATCATGATCGCGTGGCGGAGGATCCGGCGCCCCAGACGACGGGGCCGGGGCTTGGGGACCACTCGGGCGGGGGCCTCGGCCGCGGGGCCCGAGGGGCCCGCGGCGGGACGGCTCTGCAGATCAGTCATCGTAGAACACCCAGAACTTGGAGACGAAGAAGTTGATGGCGGTGAAGATCGCGACGATGATCAGCAGCAGCCAGGCCATCGCGGAGGCGTACCCCATGTCGAACTGGGTGAAGCCCTTGATGTACAGGTACAGCGTGTAGAACATCGTCGAATCCGAGGGACCGCCGGTGCCGCCGGAGACCACGAACGCCTGCGTGAACGACTGGAAGGCGTTGATGACCTGCAGCACCACGTTGAAGAAGATGATCGGCGTGAGCAGCGGGATGGTGATGCGGAAGAACTGCGCGAGCTTCGAGGCGCCGTCCACGGACGCCGCTTCGTAGTACATCTCGGGAATCTGCCGCAGTCCCGCCAGGAAGATGATCATCGGGGACCCGAAGGTCCACACGTGCAGCAGGATGATCGTGCCCAGCGCCGTATCCGGGTTGGAGACCCAGCCGGGCAGGTTCTCGAAGCCGAGCATCCCGCCGACCTGGTTGATCAGTCCGTTGGCACCGAACATCTGGCGCCACAGGATCGCGATCGCGACCGAGCCGCCCAGCAGCGAGGGCAGATAGAACACCGAGCGGTAGAAGGCCAGGCCCTTGATGCCCTGGTTCAGCGCCACTGCCAGCAGCAGCGCGGCGATCAGCTGCAGCGGCGTGCCCACGAACACGTAGATGAAGGTGACCAGCAGCGAGTTGTGCAGGCGGGTATCGCCGATCATCTCCTTGATGTTGTCCAGCCCGACGAACTCGGGCGGGGCCAGCAGGCTGTAATCGGTGAACGCGAGTACGAACGACGCGATCATCGGGATCAGGGTGATCCCGAGGAAGCCCAGCAGCCACGGCAGCATGAACACCACTGCCTGCTTGTTGTCGGGATGCTTCTCCTTCGGTCCGCCCTTCTTTCGTGACGAGACGATGGAGGCGAGTTCTCCCACGGCGCTCATAGGCGTCTTCCCTTCGTGGTCGGGGCACCGCTGAGGCCGACGGGGTTCTCCCCGGCCGGCCGCGGCGGTGCGATGGAGGTGATCAGGCCAGTGCGGCGTCGAGCTCGTCGAGCAGTCGCTGGCCGGCCTCTGCCGGGGTGATGGTGCCGAAGAGCATGTCCTCGCCGGCGCGGGTCAGGATGTCCTCGAACTGGCCGCCGCCCTGAGGGGTGATCTCGGGGGCGCTGCCCAGTTCGCTCTCGATCGCCTCGAGGAAGTCGACGGCCTTGGTGTTGGCCTCGTCGAGGTCGGGGACGATCGCCTCGCGCACGGTCAGGTTGCCGGGTACGCCGCGCTCGACCGAGAGGATCTTCCCGGCATCGGGCGAGTTGACCAGGTAGTCGACGAAGGCGACGGCGGCCTCGGGGTTCGCCGCGTTCGCGGAGACGGCCCAGTACATCGACGCCTTGTACCAGAGGTGTGCGTCGGCGGCGGAGCCCGTCATCGACGGCGGGCGCAGCACGAGCACGCCCTCGGGCACGAGACCGTCATGGGCGACGACCTGGTTGGACCAGGCCACCGTCATGGCGACCTTCCCGGTCGCGAAGAACGACTGGTCCATGGACTTCGCGGCATCCTCGACGGAGAGGCTCGCGTCGGGGCAGGCACCCGAGTCCTGGAGCTTCTTGGTCCACTCGAACCAGGCGGTGCCGGTGGCGGCGTCGAACCCGGCGCCGCCGTCCTTGTACTGGTCCTGGCCGGCCTGGCGCACGTAGACCTGGAACAGGCCCTGCACGGTGCCCATCTGGGTCATGCCCCAGGTGCCGTCCGGGGTGCTCTCCGAGATCTGCACCGCGGTGTCGACCAGGTCGTCCCAGGTCCAGGTGGAGTCGTCGGGGATCTCGACGCCTGCCTCCTCGAACACGACGGGGTTGATCAGGAAGGCGAAGGCGTTCAGGCCGGCGTTGATCGCTGCGAGGCCCACCTCGGGCAGCTCTCCCACCTCGACCGAGCCCGGCGCGAAGTCCGCGGTGTCCAGGCCGGCACCGGCGAGGTCGAGCAGGGCGCCGCGCTGGCCGTACTCGGCGAGGTACTTCTCGTCCATCTGGACGACGTCGGGGAAGTCGCCGCCGGCGGTCTGGGTGGCGAGCTTGTCCCAGTAGCCGCTCCATTCGCCGGGCTCGAGGCTGAGGGTGACGTCCGGGGCGACCTCCTCGTAGGCGGCTGCGACGTCCTGGGTGTTCTGGTCGCGGGTGGGGTTGCCCCACCAGGCGACGCGGAGGGAGGCGCTGCCATCCCCGCCACCTCCTCCTCCTTCACCACCACCTCCACCGGAGGCGTTGGGGCCGCAGGCGGCGAGGCCTGCCAGACCGGGGACGGCGAGACCAAGGGCAAGGGCTGTGCGTCGGGTGAACATCGGTTCTCCTGTCATCGTCGCCTGCTGCGGCGGACGGCGGGCCGGCGGACCATCGTGGTCCTCCGAGAGGGTTGTGCCTGGGCGGGAACTCCATCGTCCTGCCCAGTGCGCTGCGGGTCGGGCTCTCATCCGTCCTGCGCCGCATCAGGGTGCAAGGTGCTGTCCGTGCGGACCGACCGGGATCATGCCCGGATGGCACCCATAGGAAAGCGCTTGACGAGAGGGTTTGTCAAGCCCCTTCGTCCCGTCCGGCTCCGCGACATGCCAACGTTGCACTCCAGGGCGGCTTCCTGTCGTGGACCAGCACGATCGCCACCCTTGCACTCGCTGTGCGCCAGCGTTAGTGTGCCACTATAACTAAGTCTGAAACGACTCAGCAAGGGCTCACCGCGGGGATGACCCCGCCTCCACCACCCCGAAGGATCGATGATGATCTCGCGCCGCCGCACCCTGTCCCTGCTCGCCGCCGCCGGCTCCGTGCCGGCCCTGTCCGCCCTCGCCGGCTGCGGACCCAACGCCTCCCCCGGAGGGTCCGAGGAAGGTGGCGGGGCGCTGCGCGTCTACTGGTGGGGCGGGGATCTGCGCAACGGCATGACCCGCGAGGCGCTCGATCTGTTCACCGCCGAGCACGCCGACATCGCCGTCTCCCCCGAGTACAGCGAGTGGACCGGCTACTGGGACAAGCTCGCCACCCAGTTCGCCGGCGGCGATGCCCCTGACGTGCTCCAGATGGACGAGGCGTACATCGATTCCTACGGCGCCCGCTCCTCGCTGCTGGACCTCGAGACGGTCTCCGATGTGCTGGACCTCAGCGCGATGGACGATGCCGTGCTGGACACCGGCCGCCTGGCCGACGGCACCCTCGTGGGCGCGCCGCTGGGCGTCGGAATCTTCTCTGTCGGCGTGAACCCGACGATCCTCGAGCAGGCCGGTCTCGCGATGCCGGACGACACCACCTGGACCTGGGAGGACTTCGCCGAGCTCTGCACCGCGGTCAGCGACTGGGCCTCGAGCGCTGGCGAGGACGTGGTGGGCTTCGACTTCTTCGGCACCAGTGCCGCAGAGCTCGGCGCGTGGGCGCGGCAGAGCGGCGAGCAGCTGTTCCCCCGCGAGGACGAGACGCTGATCAGCAAGGACACGATCCTCGCCTACCTCGAGTACGCCCTCGCGCTGGTGGAGAGCGGCGCGGTGGTAGGCCCCTCGGAGCAGATCGAGGACTTCGCCGCCGGAGTGGAGCAGGGCCGGTTCGGGAACAACCGCTCGGCGTTCCACTTCCAGTTCCATACCCAGGTGCAGACCTTCCAGGCGGCCTCCGGCTCACCGCTGCGGCTGCTGCGACTGCCCGCCCGCACCAGCGGTGACCCGCAGATGGTCAACAAGGCCTCGATGTACTGGTCGATCGCGGCCACCGCCGCCGATCCCCAGTCCGCTGCGACGCTGGTGAACTTCCTGCTGCGCGATCCCGAGGCGGCGAAGATCCTCAAGATCGAGCGGGGCGTGACCGCCTTCCCCGAGCTGCAGGACGAGATCGAGACCGTGCTCGACGAGAACGAGATGATCTCCCTCGACTTCGCGCGGCAGATGCAGTCCGAGGTGGTGCGTCCACCGCTGGTCACCCCCGCCTCAGGCGTCGGCTTCGGCGACGAGCTCTCCCGCCTCGGGGAGGAGTCCCTGTTCGGCAACCGGCCGCCGGCCGACGTCGCCGAGGAGCTCCTCACGATCCTCGAGGGCATGCAGCCCGCGCAGTGACCCTGCATGTCCCCTCCGCCGCCCCCACCGCTGCCACCTCTGTCACCTGGAGCGACCCGTGATCCCGTCCCGCCGCACCGCCCTGACCGCCCTGCCCCTCGCCGCCCTCGTCGGCACCACCCTCGCCGCCTGCGGTCCCAATGCGTCCGGCGGAGGCGGCGGGGACGGCGACGAGTCCTCGCTGCGCTTCTCCTGGTGGGGGAACCCTGAACGGGCCGCGACCACACAGCAGGTGATCGATCTCTTCCTCGAGAAGAATCCCGAGCTGACGGTGAGCGCGGAGCCCGGAGACATCTCCGGCTACTTCGACAAGCTCGCCACCGCGGTCGCCGCGGGTGACGAGCCCGATGTGATGGTGATGGGCGGCGCCTATCCCGCCGAGTACGCCGCCCGCTCAGTGCTGCTGGACCTGGGCACCGTCGAGGACACCCTGGACCTGTCGGTGATGGACGAGAACGCCCGCACCAACGGACAGGTCGACGGCACCCAGATCGCGGTGACCACCGGGATCAACGCCCCCGGCATGATCGTGAACCCGGCGGTGCTGGCCGAGGCCGGGGTGGAGATGCCCGACCCGGAGACCTGGACCTGGGACGACTACTCGGCTGCGGCGATCGCGGTCAGCGAGGCGAGCGGGGAGGGCATCTACGGCTCCGGATCGGTGTTCACCCATGACTCGATCGACCTGTGGGCGCGTCAGCACGGCCAGATCCTCTACACCGAGGACGGGGAGATCGGGGTGGACGTCGACACGGTCAGCTCCTTCTTCGAGTACTCGAAGATGCTCGTGGACACTGGCGCCTCCCCCGGGGCGGAGGAGCTGGTGGAGCTCACCGACGTCGGCCCCGAGCAGACCCTCATGGGGCAGGGCCGGGCCGCGTTCATGCTCACCTGGTCCAGCTCGCTGACCGCGCTGTCCGAGGCCGCCGGGACCGAGCTCGAGATCGTGAAGATCCCCGGGGAGTCCGTCGAGACCGGGGCCTGGCTGCAGTCCTCGCAGTTCTACACGGTCTCCGCCCGCACCTCTGCCCCCGAGGCCGCCGCGGCGTTCGTGAACTTCCTGGTCACCGACCCGGAGGCGGGGAAGCTGATCCTCACCGACCGGGGCGTGCCGGCCGTCGAGTCGGTGCGGCAGGCGATCCTGCCCGAGCTCTCGGAGACCGCCCGGCGCGAGGTCGAGTACATCTCGGAGCTCGGCGAGATGGAGCTCAAGCAAACCTGGATCGGACCGGCCGGCTCGACCGCCGTCGCGGAGATCACCCCGCGGCACCAGAACATCGTCCTGTTCGGCAGCGCCACCGCGCAGGAGGCCGCCGAGGCCTGGCACACCGAGGCCGTGGCGGCCGTCGCCGGATGACGGGCCCCGTCCCGATCGATCGCCGTGCCCTCGTCAGCCGGCATGATCCGCGGCTGACCTCTGCGCAGGACGCCGTGCTCTCGGTGGGCAACGGCAGCTTCGCGGTGGGAGTGGACCGCACCGGGACGCAGACCTTCGCCGGGCCCGGCAGCGAGGAGACCCGGATCGGGGTGCTCGCCGAATGGGGCTGGCACACGATGCGCACCGCTCCTCCGGAGCCCTGGGAGTCGCTGCTGCGTCCCTACGATTCCGCGCGCGGGCCGGCGCTTCACATGGACCTTCCCGGCGGCATGGAGGATCTGAGCCCCAGCGCGGCCTGGTTCCGGGAGAACCCGCACAAGGCGTCCCTGCTGCGCTTCGCGCTGGTGGATCCCGGCACCGGGCGCTCTCCCTCGGCCGAGGAGATCACGGGCGCCGTCCAGCACCTCGAGCTGTGGAGCGGGACGCTCCGTTCGCGCTTCCGGTACCGGGGGCAGGAGTGCGAGGTGGTCACCGTCGCCGATCCCGAGCACGCCGCGCTCGCGCTGCGCCTCGACGCCCCGGGGCTCGAGCTCGCCCTGGACTTCCCCTACGGGAGCACGGACTGGGACCGCGCAGCGCGCTGGGACCGGCCCGCAGCGCACAGCACCCGCTGCGACGGCGCGGTGATCCGGCGCCGGATGGACGATCTCGCCTACGACGTGCACGTCCACGGTGCACAGGCGGAGCCGACGGCCCTGCACACCGCACGCCTGCACTCCCGCTCGAGCGGCTCTCTCGAGGTGGTCCTCGAGCTGGTGCCCCGCGAGGTGCCGGCCCTGTCGCTGCCTTCGGGAGGAGCAGCCCTCGCCGGGGCAGCCTCCCCGGCAGCCGATGCCGGGACGGTCCTGTCCGGGGACCTCGTGCGCGAGCGCTCGGCCCGCTTCTGGACCGAGCACTGGCAGGGCGCCGGTGTGCTCGATCTGAGTCGTGCCGACGACCCCCGCGCGCACGAGCTCGAGCGCCGTGCCGTGCTCTCCCTCTATCTGCAGCGGGTCCACGCCGCCGGAGTGCTGCCGCCTGCGGAGACCGGGCTGCTCGCAAACTCCTGGCGCGGGAAGTTCCATCTCGAGATGCACTGGTGGCATGCCGCGCACTTCGCGCTGTGGGGCGATGCCGCGTCCCTGCGTCGCGGGCTCGCCTTCTACAGCGCCACCCTGCCCCTCGCGCGAGAGACCGCCCGACGGCAGGGCTGCCGGGGCGCTCGCTGGCCCAAGCAGATCGGACCCGATCTGCGCGAGGCTCCGAGCGACATCGGCCCCTTCCTGCTCTGGCAGCAACCCCACCCGATCCACCTTGCCGAGCTGCTGCGCCGCGCGGACCCCGCAGCAGCCAGCGATCCGGCGCTGATCGAGGTGGTCGAGGCCAGCGCCCTGTGCCTGGTGGACCTGCTGCGTCCCGACGGTGCGCATCTCGGACTCGGACCGCCGCTGGTCGGGGCACAGGAGCGGCACGTCGCGGAGCGGCACCGGCTGCAGGACCCTGCCTTCGAGCTGGCCTATGTCGCCTGGGCGCTGCGGATCGCCGACGCCTGGCGGACCCGGCGCGGCGCCCGGGACGCCGGGGAGCTCACGGCGATCGCCCGACGGATCCGCTCACCGCTGACCACCGAGGGGTCGCTGCGGACCTTCCGTGCGGGCCCCGCGATGGAGCGCTCCGATCACCCCTCCCACCTGCTCGCCTACGGGATGGTCCCGCCCACCGGCACGATCCCGGCGCCCGCCGCTGAGGAGGCGCTCGAGGACGCGCTGCGCGACTGGGACTGGGAGTCCACCTGGGGCTGGGACTACCCGGCGCTCGCGATGACCGCCGCGCGGCTGGAGCGCCCCGAGACTGCGGTGGATGCCCTGCTGCTGGACACCGTGAAGAACCGCTGTGACGGCGCCGGGCACTTCCCGCAGCGGCCTGGCCTGCCCGCCTACCTGCCTGCGAACGGCGGCACGCTCATCGCGCTGGCGCTGATGACTGCCGGCTGGGATGGCGGGCCCCGCACCCCGGGCCTGCCTGCGGCCTGGGACGCCCGCTGGGAGGGGATCCTGCCGCTGCCGGGACCGCTGGATACGGTCTGAGCCCGGCAGGCACGAGCCACCGCGTGATGCACGCTGTTCAACTGCTCGCCATCGACGATCGCTACGGTGCGCAGAACAGCACCGCACGAGCGAGGAGACGGCCGTGGACTTCACCGCATGGGCCCTCGCCCTGATGGAGCTGCTCGGAGGGCCCGGCACCGCCCTGGTGATCGCTGCCGAGGCGCTGTTCCCGCCGATCCCCGGAGAGGTCCTGCTGCCCTTCGCAGGGGTCGCCGCAGCGGCCGACGGCCAGCACGTGCTGGTCCCGCTGGCCTGGACCACGCTCGGTTCGGTGGTGGGAGGGCTCGGGGTCTACGCCGTCGGCCGCATCCTGGGGCTGCGCCGCACCAGAGCGGTGGCGCGCCGCCTGCCGCTGCTCGAGGAGCGCGACGTCGACGCGGCGATGCGCTTCTTCGACCGCTGGGGCTTCCCGGCGGTGGCGATCGCCCGTTTCGTGCCGATGGTGCGCACCGTCATCTCGATCCCGGCCGGGATCGAGCGGATGCCGGTGTGGCTTTTCGCCCTGGCCACGGGGCTGGGCTCCGGGGTGTGGAATGCACTGTTCGTGGTCACGGGATACACCTTCGGACAGGCCGGCGGCGAGGCGCTCGAGGGGTTCGTGCGCCTCTATTCCGGGATCGTGGCGGTGCTCGGGGTGATCGCCGTGATCGTTGTCGTCGTGCGGAGGGTGCGGGCCGGACGGGAGCGCCCCGCACCACCTACGCTCGAGGAATGACCAGCCAGCCCTCCTCCGGATTCGAGCACGGCGCCCCCGGCGCCGGCAGCCCCGAGCCCGCGGCAGAGACCGCCGCAGTCGCGGGTGCCGGCCCTGCGGCGGGTGCCAGCCCCGCGGTGGGCGCCGGCCCTGCGGTGGGCGCCGGCCCCGCCGACGTCGGCCCCGCCGCGGACGTCGGCCGCTGGTTCGCCACCGCCACCCGCCGCTCCCTGGACGGCCCCGGTCCCACCCGCGGCGGGCCCAGGCTGCCGGCCTGGGGCCCGATGCACGGCGCGCAGTACGGTCGCCGCAGCCCCGCCGAGGAGGTCGATTCCGCCCTCGCTCTGCTGGCGGGGAAGCCGGTCGCGGTGCTCACCGGCGCGGGGATGTCCACCGGATCCGGCCTGCCGGACTACCGCGGCCGCGATGCGGTGCCCCGCTCCCCGATGACCTACCAGGAGTTCATGGGCCACGACCTGGCCCGTCGGCGCTATTGGGCGCGCTCCACGGTGGGGTGGGAGCAGTTCCGCACCGCCCGCCCGGGCGCCTCGCACCGGCTGCTCTCGGCGCTGGACCCCGCAGCCTTTCCGATCACCGCGGTGATCACCCAGAACGTGGACGGCCTGCATGCGGCCGCGGGCTCCGATCCGGTGATCGACCTGCACGGGAGGCTGGACCGGGTGCGCTGCCAGCAGTGCGATGCGCTCTCCTCCCGCACCGCCCTGCATCTGCGGATGCTGTCGATGAATCCCGAGCTCGCCGCACGCCTGGACCAGCTCGCGGCCGACGCCGCCCAGGCTCCCGACGGCGACGCGGAGGTGGATCGCACCAGCAGGTTCCGCTACCCGCCGTGCCCGCTGTGCGGCGGGATCCTCAAGCCCGATGTGGTGTTCTTCGGGGAGTCCGCGCGCCGCGAGGTGGTGGCCGCCGCCTTCGCATCGCTCGAGGCCGCCCAAGCGCTGCTGGTGCTCGGCTCGAGCCTCACGGTGCAGTCCGGGCTGCGGTTCGTGAGGGCCGCCGGCCGCCAGGGCAAACCCGTGGTGATCCTCAACGACGGCCCTACCCGCGCCGATCCGGATGCGACGCTGCGCCTGCACGGACGGCTCGAGGAGGTCCTCGAGCGCTGGGTGGCCCGGGCCTGAGCAGCCCGGACCTGGACTGCACCGCCCGGACCCGCCTGCGCTGCGGGGCTCAGCCCTGCGCGGCTCGGGACTGCGGGGCTCAGCCCTGCGCGCCCACCAGCATCGTCGCCAGTGCGTGCAGCTCCGCGGAGTCGACGCTGCGGAATTCCAGCACGGGATCCTCAGTGCCCGGATCCAGCGCCTCCATCACGAGCACCTCGTCCCCGGTGGTGTACACGCTGGCCTGTCGCACTCCGCCGTCGGCCGTGGTGACGAGGGTGAACACGGTCAGCGCGCGGGTGGCGGCGAGGCGCGGCGCGAGCGGGCTCGCGGCCAGCTGGGAGGCACGTACCTGCGTGAGCTCCCCGTGACCGGCCGCCACTCCGCTGGGGTCCGCGAAGGCCAGCAACCGGGCGTTGACCTGCGAAGGGATCAGCGGCGTGAAGCGGTGGATGCCGAGCGCTGTGACCTCCTCCTCGAGCACCCCGCCCTCGTGCACGTAGTAGTGCAGGCGGTGCACCTCGGGGCCCTGCGGGCTCTGCACCGTGCGCTCCGCGGTGGTGAACACGGAGGCGGTGCGGCGCAGCACCAGGCACCCGGCGAGCTCCCGATCGGCGCTCCACTGCTGGCCGCCGCCCGGTGCGGCGACTGCGCTCACCTGTCCGGCGGCGATCAGCGCCCGCAGCCCTACCCCGGCTGCGAAGCGTCGCTGATCAGGGTGCTCATCGAGCCAGGGGGTCGCTGCGAACTGAGGTCTCGCGTGACCATCGAGCGCCGCGAGCTGCTCATCGGTGAGGGCGACCAGCAGCTCCGGCTCACCCTCGGCGGCACGGGCCAGCACCTCAGCGGCGGCGGTGACGTCTCCCGCGGTGTACGCCACCGGCGCCTGCGGGTCGCTCGAGCCGAGTCCGGCCGGGAGATCCGGGACCGCCCCGGGCGTCGACGGGTCCGCGCCGGCGGGCGCAGCCGGCACAGCTGGCGCAGCCGGCGAGGGTGGCCCCTCAGCTGCGTCTGCGCGCGAAGAGCGGTGCGGGGCTGCGGAGGACTGACTCATCCCTCGACACTATCGGCCTGCCCTTCCCGCTGCGCTGCTGTCCTGCTGCACCCGGCCCCGCCGTCCTCCCCCACCTCTTCTGTCCCGCCCCTCCCCGCCCTTCCCCTCCCAGCTGTCGCCTGCCAGGCCGCGAAGCGACAGTGCGAAGGGGAGGACAATGGACGGGCACCGCCATCCCGCGCGAAGGAGACGATCGCCGATGACCGCTCAGCCGCCCCTGCTCGACCTCAACGCCGATCTCGGAGAGGGCTTCGGGGACTGGTCGATGGGTGAGGACGAGGCGATGCTCGACGTCGTGACCACGGCCAACATCGCGTGCGGAGGGCATGCCGGGGATCCCCGCACGATGCGCGCGGCCGTGCGGGCATGCCGCGAGCGGGGCGTTGTGCTCACCGCGCACGTCGCCTATCCGGATCTGCAGGGCTTCGGCCGACGGTTCCTCGACATCACCCCAGCTGACCTCACCGATCAGCTGATCGTGCAGGTGGGCGCACTGCAGGCGATGGCTCACGCGGAGGGGACCGCGGTGCAGGGGATCAAGCCGCACGGTGCTCTGTACACCGCGATCGCGTCTCATGAGAGCCAGGCGGCGGCGGTGGTGCGGGCGCTGGTCGAGCTCGGCGGCGAGCTTCCGCTGGTCGCCGCTCCGGGGGCCGTGGTGGTGGAGCTGGCACTGGAGGCCGGGATCGAGGTGGTGCTCGAGGGTTTCGCTGATCGTGCGTATCTGGCCGACGGCACCCTCACCCCGCGCAGCCGCCCCGGCGCGGTGCTCACCGACCCGGCGGCGGTGGCCGCGCAGGCACGCTCGATCGCGATCGAGCGCGGGGTGCGCACCGCGGAGGGGAGCTGGGTGGAGCTGCCGGTCCGCACGCTCTGCCTGCATGGGGACACCCCCGGGGCGGTCGCACTCGCACGGGCTGTGCGCTCCCGTCTGGAGACGGCGGGCGTGCGGCTCGAGGCGGCGCTATGACGACGGACGCCTCGTCGGCCCCGGGCGCAGAACGACTGGATCCGCCGCTGACAACGCACCGGACCGGAGAGACCGCGCTGCTGGCCGAGTACCCGGATACCGCCGCCGTGCTCGCTGCGGCGGCCGCGGTCGAGCTGCTCGCCCCGCCCCACCTGGTGGACCTGGTCCCGGCCGAGCGCACCCTGCTGCTGGTGGGGACCGCCGCCCGGGATCTCCCCGCCCTCACCTCCCTCCTCGGCGAGCTCTCCGTGCCCGAGGCGCGGGAGGGGACCGTTGCGGAGGTCCAGCTCGGGATCCTCTACGACGGCGAGGATCTCGACCACGTCGCCGCACTGCTCGGAATGAGCGCTCAGGCGCTGACCGACTTGCACTCCGCGACCCGTTGGACGGCAGCTTTCGGCGGCTTCGCACCCGGCTTCGCCTACCTGGTCCCCGACCTCGAGAGCCACTCCGCACTCGGCTCTCCCCGGCAGGCTCCCCACTGGGACGTTCCCCGCTGGGACGTTCCCCGCCGTGCCGAGCCGCGCACCGCCGTGCCGGCCGGGTCGGTGGGTCTCGCCTCGCGCTACTGCGGCGTCTATCCGCGGTCCTCCCCCGGTGGCTGGCAGCTGATCGGGCGCAGCGATGCCAGGCTGTTCGATGAGCACCGGCACCCTCCGGCGCTGCTGGTCCCCGGCACCCGGGTCCGGTTCGTCCCGCAGCGGGCGACGGGGCGGGCCGCGGCCACCGCGCTCGTCCGCTCCGTCAGGTCACGAGCCACCGCAGCTTCGCCCCGCTCCGCGTTCCGCCCCGCTCTCGAGGTGCTCTCCTCCGGCCCGCTGACCCTGATCCAGGACGCAGGACGACCCGGCCTCGCAGCGATCGGGGTGAGCAGCTCAGGCGCTTTCGACCAGGGGGCGCGGATCCGCGCGAACCTTGCGGTCGGCAATCCGTCGCGAGCTGCGGTGCTCGAGACGCTGATCGGGCCCCTGACGCTGCGGGCGGAGGCGCACACCGTCGTCGCGATCTCCGGGGCGTCGGCACCCTGGGAGGTGCATCGTGCCGACGACCCGGGGCGCACGCCGAGAGCATCGACCTCCGCCGAGGGCGAGCGGCCGATCGCGCTGGATCCCGGGGACCTGCTCACCGTGGGGCCTGCGGCTGAGGGGCTGCGGATCGTCCTGGCCGTGCGCGGTGGGATCCGTGCCGAGGGTGGAGAAGTGCTCGGATCGATGTCCCGTGACACCCTCTCCGACCTGGGCCCGACGCCGCTGACGGCAGGGGACCGGGTGCAGGTCGGCGACGAGCAGGGGCTCGACGCGGTCCAGGCCGTCGTCCCGCGCGAGGAGCCACCCAGGGACCTCGATGTGTCGCAGCAGGAATTCGACATCGTCGTGCAGCCCGGACCTCGCGACGGGCTCCTCGGCCCGTCGGCCCTCTCCCAGCTGCTCTCCACCACCTGGACCGTCCGGCCGGAGTCGGACCGGGTCGGGGTCCGGCTGGCCGGGCCGGCCCTGCCCGTCCTGTCGGGCATCGATTCTCTGCCCAGCGAACCGATGGTGCCCGGTGCGATTCAGGTCCCTCCCGCGGGGCTGCCCGTGGTGTTCGGCCCGGACCATCCCACCACCGGTGGGTATCCGGTGATCGCGGTGGTCACGCGCGCAGGTCTGGACCGGTTGGCTCAGGCGGCGCCGGGGGCGAGGGTGCGGCTCCTCGCGGCCCGGTGACGCTCGCGGATCAGCCCCGCAGCGTCCGCGCAGCAGAATCACCACAGCAGGGTCGACGCCGCAGGGTCCACGCCGCAGGGTCGACGCCGCTGGGTCGACGCCGCTGGGTCGACGCCGCTGGGTCGACGCCGCTGAGTCTTCGCCGCACTGCCCGTCAGCGGGCGAAGCCGTTGATCCTGGACCGTGCCTCGTCGCGGTTCGCCCCGACCCCGCGCTCGGGAAGCGCCACCTGTGCCAGCTGCTCGGCGTGCGGGACCTGCTGTGCGACCAGCCCCTGCTGCAGCGTGGCGATCAGCTCCTCAGGCCGGCCGCGGTAGGCGAAGGCCCAGAGCTTGCCGCCTCGCACCGTATCCGCCGAGGTGTCGAAACCGTGGGCCACCACACTGCTGCGGGACCGAGCCTGCGCGGGCAGCGGCCCGTCGAAGACCAGGCCGCGCCGGGACTGCGGGAGGTAGAACAGGGTCGAGCCGTAGGACCGGCCGGTCACCGCGGACAGCCGTCCGACATTGCTCACGCAGGTCATGCCCCTCGGCTCGAGGGCCCGGTAGGGGATCACGTACGGGCTCATCCCGGGGAAGAAGCGGCCGACGATCAGTCCCGCCTCGCACAGCACCAGACGGACGTCGCAGAGCAGCCACCACACCACCACCAGCAGCACCAGCGGGATCGAGGCGCCCCACACCTTGGTGCCGATACCGAGGTTCTGGTTCACCGCCGTCGCGCCGACGATGATCACGATCATCGCGACGAAGAGCAGGTGGAACCAGAGCGGGAAGGCCTGCCGGTAGGTGCGCACGAGGCGACCGAAGCCCTGGCGCCGGGCGAGGCGCGACGCCTTGCCCACGGCTCAGCCCTCTTCGGGGGCGAGGAACCAGGCCGCGAGCCCGAGGAGCTCCTCGCGGTCGACCGCCTTGAGCGACACCTCCGGGGCGTCGCTGTCGATGTCGTCGATCTGCTGCACCAGCACCTCCTCGGTGGTCGCGTACACGGTCAGCTGCTTGACGGCCTCGGACCGCGTGTCCAGCGAGGAGACGATGGTGATCGCGCGGGCGTCGGCGAGGCGCGCGGCGTAGGCGCCGCCTTCCTGCAGGTCCTCGTCGGTGACCGTCTCCGGCTCGGAGGAGGTGGAGGCCACCTCGTCCTGATCGATCAGCCGCAGCATCCGTTCAGGCAGCATCTCCGGCTGCGCCGCTCGGAAGATGTGCATGCCGGAGGGCGTGACCTCTTCCTCGAGGACACCCTCGGGGTGGACGTAGAAGTAGATCCGGTGGGTCTGCGGGCCGATCGCGGAGCGCACCTGCCGCTCGGCGGAACCGATCAGGTCAGCGGTGCGGCGCAGGACGATGCAGCCGTTGATCCCCGGGTCCACCAGCCAGCGGCGCTCACCGCTGTCCTGGTCCTGCCCCATCGTCACCATGCCGGAGGCCATCAGGCTGCGCAGTCCGACGGCGGCGATGACCGCACGCGAGTCCGTGCGGTCCTCCGCCCAGGGCAGCGCCGTGGGCTGGCTGCGCAGGTGCCCTTCGACCCCGAGCAGCTGCTCATCGCTGAGGATGGCGATCTCGGTGGGAGCCTCCGCATCGTGCGACCGCTTCAGCACAGCCAGCGCGCTGGCGGCGTCGTAGCGGGTGTACTCGATCGGTCCGTCGGCCGATTCCGAGCGGCCCACCCCGTAGGGGAACTCTTCGGGGGCGTCGTTCCCAGGCAGGGAGTCGGTCATGTCGTGTCCTTACGGCGATGGAGCTCGATGAGTGAGGGACGCAGCCCCTCCAGGATGCCAGAACGGGCTGGATCGCCGGAGCGGGCTGGGTGCCGGAGCGGGCTGGGTGCCGGAGCGTGCGTCAGAAGATCGACTTCAGCGAGCCGATGGGATCGTCGACGAAGTTCTCCACCCCTTCGGCCACGTCACCCACGACGTCCTTGGTCGCGTCCCACGCCTCGCCCGCCTTCTCGGTGATGGTGTCCCAGTTCTCGACGATCGCCTTGCCGGCATCGATCCCGAGCGAGATGCCGCCTGCGACCAGGCCGGCACCGGCGACGATCGGGGCGAACGGTCCCGCGAGCGGGGCGGCGAGGAGGAGCCCACCGCTGAGGACGCTCAGCCCGCCGGCGGCCACGTCCCAGCCGTCCTCCGCGGTGACGATCTGATGGATGCCCACCCCGATGTCGAGACCCGGGAGCAGCTTGCCGAGCACCTTGCCCGCGCCCTTGACGACCCCGGAGTCCAGGATCCCCTCAGCGACGTCGGCGATCCGGTTCCAGCCCTTGCCGTTGACGAAGTCCATGATCTTCTGAGCGGGCCCGCGGGTCTTGTCCACCAGCTCGTCGATGAACTTGCCGTTCAGCATCTCCTTGAGACCCTCGTAGCCTGCCTTGCCGAGCTTCTGCAGATCGTTGAAGAACTTGAAGGCGTCGATCCCCTTCATGACCTTCCGGGCGCCGCTGATCAGGTCCTTGACGTCACCGGTGATGTTCTTGAAGAAGTCGCCGATCGAGTCGAGGAAGCCGCCGTCCCGGGGGTCGGAGACCTCATCCTGCTGCTCGGCATGGTCCTCGAGGTCCACGTGCCGGCGCTCGATGCCCTCCGAGGCGTCCGAGAACTGCGAGCTGACCCCGATCCAGCGGTCGCGGAAGGACTCGGCATCCGTGCCGGTCCAGATCTCCTCGCGCATCACGGCCGAGTGCAGGGTCTCGCGAAGTTCGCCGAGACGTCGGCTTCGCTGCTCGAACACACCCGCGATATCGCGCAGCGCATCGGTGTCGGCGCCGTAGAACCCTGCCATGACTTTCCCCCAATATCTGCACGGCCCCTGCAGGACCATCCCTCTCGATGCCCCGAGCGTAGAGCGAGCCGCGATGCATCGCCATGGGGAGGAGTACCCATGCGTCCCGGAGTCCGGTCTCCCTCCTGCAGTCCGGCACCGCCGCGCCCGCCGGTGCCGACGCGCGCACCGGAACCACCTGGACTACCGGTCCGACCGGTCCCACCGTGATGACACGATGGCCCCATGCCTCGCCTGCTCCCTGATCCCGCATACTTCGCCTCACTGCCCAAGGTGATCAGCTCCGGGGCGGTGATCCTGCGCGACGAGCACGGGCATCTGGTGGTGGAGAAGCCGAACTATCGCGACCACTGGCTGCTGCCCGGCGGTGGGGTCGACGCCGGCGAGGACGCCCGGCAGTGCGCCCGGCGCGAGGTGCATGAGGAGCTCGGCATCGAGGTCGAGGTGGGGCGGATGCTCACGGCCGACTGGCTGCCCTCGAGCGCCGTACGCAGCTCTCCGATGGGGGTGCATTTCCTCTTCGACGCCGGCGTGATCCCCCGCGCCCAGCTCGAGGCGACGGTGGTGCCCCAGGCCTCCGAGCTCGACGACTGGGCCCTGATCGACGAGTCCGAGATCGATCGGCTCGGGCCCTGGGGGGCGGCCCGTGCCCGTCGGGCCCTGGCGGTGCTGCGGGGCGAGCTCGAGGTCGATCTGGTGTCCCACCGCCTCACCTGACGCTCGCGCCGCCCGTCCGAACTGTGGGCACGGACGAAACGCAACACATCTGAGACCTCGGGCTTTTTCTCACAGTGACCAGGAGTGTCGTACGGATCCCTCCTGCCCGTCGACCCCGAGTGTGATCCAGACCTCATGACATGGGCGACATCTGGTGCATGCTGTGGCCACCCCATCCCCCGTCGTCGGAGCTGAGAATGAGCAACTCGACCACCTCCTCGCCGCTGTCGGCCCCCTCGGCCGACCGCCGTCTGACCAGGTCACAGCGCCTGGACCGCCTCCCCTTCACCCGCAAGCACGGCCGTCTGCTGGGCGCCTCCGGGATCGGCTGGGCCCTGGACGCGATGGACGTCGGCCTGATCTCCTTCGTGATCGCCGCACTCAGCGTGCACTGGGAGCTGAGCAAGGCCGATGGCTCCCTGATCGCCTCCGCCGGGTTCGCCGGGATGGCGATCGGGGCGAGCGTGGGCGGGCTGCTGGCCGACCGGATCGGCCGCCGCTCCGTGTTCGCCCTGACCCTGCTGGTCTACGGCCTCGCCACCGGCGCCTCGGCGCTCGCGATGGGCGTGGGCGCCCTGATCGTGCTGCGCTTCATCGTGGGCCTCGGCCTCGGCGCCGAGCTGCCCGTCGCCTCGACCCTGATGAGCGAGTTCGCGCCGGCCCGGATCCGTGGCCGCGTGATCGTCTGGCTCGAGGCGTTCTGGGCGCTGGGCTGGATCCTCGCCGCCGTGATCGGCACCTTCGTGGCCGCCTCGGGGCCGACGGGCTGGCGCTGGGCGCTCGCGATCGGGCTCGTGCCCGCGGCCTACTCGCTGGTGGTACGGCTGGGCATGCCCGAGTCCGTACGCTTCCTGGAGCAGAAGGGCCGCCACCAGGAGGCCGAGCAGGTGGTGCGCAGCTTCGAGAGCGCCGCCGGGATCGATGCCCCCGTGGACGACGCCAGCGGGGCCGACACCAGCGGGGCCGACGCGGTGGCCAGGGCCGACGGGGTGGGCGCTTCGCACGGTGCCGCCGACGCTGCTGTCGAGGCCCGGGTCGCTGCCGACGAGGTGGGCGCCATCCCGGTGGCAGATACGGTCGACCCGAAGGCAGGCATCTGGTCGAAGCCGCTGCGTGCCCGCACCGCCGGTCTGTGGGCGGTGTGGTTCTGCATCAACCTGGCCTACTACGGGGCCTTCATCTGGATCCCGACACTGCTGGTGGACCGCGGTTTCACCCTGACGCAGTCGTTCACCTTCACCCTCATCATCACGCTCGCCCAGATCCCCGGCTATGCGGTGGCGGCCTGGCTGATCGAGGTGCTCGGCCGGCGCTGGACCCTGACGATCTTCCTCTCCGGCTCTGCTCTCGCCGCGATCGGATACGGACTCGCGGACACCGAGTGGACCATCATCGCCGCAGGCTGTGCGCTGAGCTTCTTCAACCTCGGGGCGTGGGGCGCGCTGTACGCGATCGGGCCGGAGCTGTATCCCACCCGGGTGCGGGGCACCGGCACCGGCGCCGCCGCGGCCTTCGGACGCATCGCCTCGATGCTGGCCCCGTTCCTCGTGCCCGTGCTGCTGGTGACCGGCGGGCAGGTGCTCGTCTTCGTCGCCTTCTCGATCGCCTTCGCCCTCGCCGCGGCGGCTGCGTTCACGCTCCCCGAGCAGCGCGGGAAGGCCCTCGCGGAGTAGCCGCTCCGCTCCGGACTCGACCATTCCCGGGTCCACCGTTGCGCAGTGGGCGCTCTGAACGTTCAGAACGCCCACTGCGCAACGGTCGAGGGAGAACGCCCGACCGGGGAGCCCCGACCGTCAGGCCTGGTCGAGCGAGCCGTCGTAGGCGCAGATCGCGTCGACCTTCGCGGCGGAGGACGAGCTGGGGTCGAACTCGAGGTCCAGCCACACCTTGACCAGCTCCTGCGCCAGCTCCAGGCCGATCACGCGCTCACCCATGCAGAGCACCTGCGCGTTGTTGGAGAGCACGGAGCGCTGCACCGAGTAGAGATCGTGCGCGGTCACGGCGCGGATGCCGGGGACCTTGTTGGCGGCGATCGCGACGCCGAGGCCGGTGCCGCAGATCAGCAGCGCCCGGTCGGCCTCGCCGGCGGCGATCTTCTCCGCCGCCTCGACCGCGACGTTCGGGTAGAACGTGCCGTCCTCGCGACCGGTCACGCCGACGTCGATGACTGCGTCGACGCGGGGGTCGTTCTCCAGCAGCTCCTTCAGCGCGCTCTTGTGGCCGTAGCCGGCGTTGTCCGATCCGGTGATGATCTTCCAGCCCATGTCTGTGCTCCTTCGTGTCGTGGTCTCGGGGCGGGGGCCTCGAGATCCGCAGTCTCGTGCGATGGGTGCCGGGCCCCGCCCCTGGAACAACGCGCCACCTCGGGAGCGTGTTCCGTGGGCGGGGCCGGCGGTGGCCGGTGCCTCAGGCGGAGAGCTTCTCGCCCAGCAGCGTGACGATCCGCGAGAAGGAGATCGCGCCGGGGTCGGGGGTGCCCACGGATTTGTCGCCGTGGTTCCGGGCGCGGCCCTTGCTCGCGGAGATGTCGGCGGTGGACTCGGCGGCCTCGACCGCACGGGCGGCCGCCGTCGTGATCGCTCGCGCCGCGGAGTCGGCCGGCTCGGAGGCGGCCTCGTCGCGGGCGGCCTGGGCGAGGGCGAGCGCCTCGCGGAAGGGCACCGCGGCGTCGACCATGGTCTTGTCGCCGGGGGTCGCGCCGCCCAGACGCTCGACGGCCTCGACCGCCTGCACCAGTCCGGTGAGCAGCTGGTCACCGCTCACCGCGGCGTCATCGCTGAAAGCGCTGCCGAGGCTGGTGAGCGCCGCGCCCCAGAGGGCGCCGGAGGTGCCGCCGGCTTCGGCGGACCAGGCGGCACCGGCCTGGACCAGCACGGTGCGCGCCCCGCAGCCACCCTCGACGGTGCGGCGGGCAGCGTTCTGGGCGGCGCGGATGCCGAGCACCATGCCCTGGCCGTGGTCGCCGTCGCCCGCGATCGCGTCGAGCCGGCCGAGCTCCGGCTCGAGCTCCGTCAGCAGCGCCTCGACGTCGCCGAGGATGCCGGCGATGCGCTGCGCGGAAGCTCGGGACTCCTCGGACGCGGCGGGGATCGGATCCTCGCCGGGTCCGTAGATCTCGCCGCGCTCCCCGCCGAGGTCACCGCCCACGGTGCCGCCGCGCCGGAAGGCCGGCGACTCGACGGGGGCCAGCCAGAGCTGCTCGAGCTCCTCGTCCAGGCGCACCACCGTCAGCGACAGGCCCGCCATGTCCAGGCTGGTCACATGCTCGCCGACCTCGGGCCGCACGATCGTCAGGCCCGCCTCGGTGAGCAGCTGCGAGGCATGCTTCCACACCACGAACATCTCTTCGTACTTCACGGTGCCGAGGCCGTTGAGGACCACTGCGACCCGGTCCGAGGCGAGCTCCGGGGTCTCGGCGAGGACGCCGTCGACCAGGATCTTCGCGAGCTCCTTCGCCGAGGGCAGCGGCCGCTCGTCGATGCCGGGCTCACCGTGGATGCCCAGGCCGATGGCCATCGTCCCCTCGGGGACGTGGAACAGGGCGTCCTCCGCACCGGGCAGGGTGCAGCCGTCGAAGGCGACGCCGAGGGTGCGGGTGGCGTCGTTGGCCTTCCAGGCCAGTCGCTCGGCGTCGGCGAGGTCGGCGCCGGCCTGGATCGCGGCGCCGGCGATCTTGAACACGGGCAGATCGCCGGCGATGCCGCGGCGGTCCCGGTGGTTGCCCTTCTCGCCCGAGGCCACGTCGTCGCTGACGGCGATGATGCGCACGTCGATGCCCTCGGCGCGGAGCTTCTCGGCGGCGACCCCGAAGTGGAGGACGTCCCCGGCGTAGTGGCCGAAGCCGAGGATCACGCCGCCGCCGTTCTCTGCGTTCCTGGCCACCGCGTAGACCTGGTCGGCGGACGGCGAGGAGAAGATGTTCCCGCAGGGCGCACCGTGGGCGAAGCCGGGACCCACCCAGCCGGCGAAGGCCGGGTAGTGGCCGGAGCCGCCCCCGACGACAAGGGCAGGCTGGCCGGCAGGGGTGGCCTGCTTGCGCACCACCCCTCCGTGCACGCGCAGCAGCTCCTCAGGGTGTGCCGCCACCAGGCCTTCGACGGCGTCGGCGGGGAAGGTCTTGGGATCGTCGAACAGGTAGGTCACGGTGTTCTCTTCTCTGGCGGTCGGCTACTGGGCGGTCAGCGGCGGGCGGGCGGTCAGGCGGCCGTGTAGCCGCCGTCGATGGACAGGATGGACCCGGTCACGAAGCTGCTGGCGTCGGCGGCGAGGTACACCGCAGCGCCGGCGAGCTCCTCGGGCTCTCCCGGGCGGCCCATCGGGGTCATCAGGTTCCACTGGTCGATCTGGGCGCCGCCTTCTTCGTAGAAGCCGCGGGTCAGCTCGGTGCGCATGTAGCCGGGGGCGATGGCGTTGACGCGCACGCCTCGGCCCGCCCACTCCAGCGCGGCACTGCGGGTGAGGTTGTGGACGGCGGCCTTGGAAGCATTGTAGGAGGCCTGCGTCTGCGGGACGTTGGCGATGATGCCGCTCATGGAGCCGGTGTTGATGATGCTGCCGCGGCCGCGCTCGAGCATGCGGCGACCCACGGCGGAGAGCACGTGGTAGACGCCGTCGAGGTTCAGGCTCATCACCGCACGCCACTTCTCGGCGTCGCCGTCCTCGAGCGGGTGGTGGATGGTGCGGCCGGCGTTGTTCAGCAGGATCTCGATCCCGCCGGTCTCCGCGTCGACCTCGCCGACGACCTGCTCGACCATCTCCTGGTCGGTGACATCGAGGTGGCGGTAGGAGACGGTCACGCCGGTGTCGGCGGCGAGCTGCTCTGCGGCCTGCTGGCCGTTCTCGTCGTCGATATCGGCGAGCACGATGGGGGCACCGTGCTCGGCCAGCGCCCGGGCCATCGCCAGGCCCAGGCCCTTGGCACCGCCGGTGACCAGAGCGGTGCGACCGGTGAGGTCGAAGAGGGGCGAGATGCTGCGAGTCATGTCAGATTCCTTCGGGAGCTCGATGCGGGGTGAGGTGGAGCTGGGACGGGGGCGCGGGGCCGGTCCCCGCACCCCGGGGCCGAGGTGAAGGCCGGGCCCCGGGTGCTGAGGCTCAGGCCTCGGCGGCGATGTCCTTCTTGCCGACGCGGGGCTGATCGACCTTCAGCGCGAAGGTCATGAGGAAGGCGAGGACGTAGAGGGCGATGAACGCCCAGACCACGCCGACGTTCCCGCCCCAGGGCCGCACCACGGCGACCACGGCGGAGCCGAGGAAGGTCGCGCCGCCGGCAGCGGTGGTGTACATCGCCATCGCGGCACCCTTGTGGTCCGGTGCCAGTGCGGGCATGATCGCGCCGAGCGGCACGAACCCGGCCAGCAGGATGCCGAAGACGGTGCCCGCGATGACGGAGACCACGAAGCCCCAGTCGGAGCCGGCCGGGACCCAGTGCGGCACGTACCACCACAGCAGCAGGCCGATCGCGGAGCCGACGATCCCGAACCAGCGCACCGTGGTGGTCCAGCCGATCTTGTCGCCGAGGGCGCCGAAGGCCGCGTTGAACAGGATGTTGCCGGCGAAGACGATCGAGGTCATCAGCAGCCAGCGGGACTGTCCCCAGCCGAGGGTCTCGGCGATCACGGTGGGCAGGATGATGAACATGCCGAACTGCGGGGCGGTGTTGATCAGGCGGGTCAGGAAGCCCATCATCACGCGCTTGTTCTTCAGCGAAAGCACCACGCCCGAGAGGATCACCTGGCGGCTGCTCTCGCCGGCCGGGGCGAGGCGGCGGTCGCCGTGCTCCTCACGCACCCCGAGGTAGGCGATCAGGAAGCCGGCGATCACGATCGCGGTCGAGGCGACCATGGCCCAGCGCTCACCGAGCAGCCCGCCGCCGAAGGCGGGGATCATGCCGATCGCGACCAGGGAGCCGATGGTGGGCATGCCACCGGTGAACATGACGTAGAACCAGCCGACGGCGGCACCGGCGCGCTCCTTCGGGGAGACCGCGTTGACCCACACCAGGAAGGCGAAGGCGAACAGCGGGAAGCCGAAGCCGCGGACCATGTAGGTCAGGAAGATCAGCGGCACCGACTCGGTCGAGAGGGCGCCGACGAAGGCCGCCTGGAACACCACCCACACGATGACGCCCAGCAGCATCACCTTGCGCGGGCCCCAGAGGTCCGAGAGGGCGCCGGCGAGGTAGGAGCCGATCAGGGTGGCCAGGGCGTAGAGGGTGATGACCGTGGCGGCGAGGTTGATCATGTCGTCGCCACCGCCGAACACGTTGGCCATGTGCGGGGAGACGAAGTTGGTCTCCACGCCGTTGCCGGTCATGAAGACGAGCACGCCGAGGAAGCCCCAGCGCAGGACGTGCGGGATGCCGAGGCGGTCCAGGAAGGTCTCCTGGGCGGTGCCGGGGGCGGGGACGGCCGGGCTGGCCGTGGAGGCGGATGCGGAACTCATGCGGGCACTCCTGTGTGCTGAGGTGAGGGCGGCACGTGACGGCCGACGGCGCGGTCGGCGTCGGCCGTCACGTGGGACGCGATCTCGGGACGGAGCAGAGTCCGGGCGAGATCAGAGGCCAGGGAGGATCAGAGGCCGAGGAGGGTCAGAGGCCGGGGAGGATCGAGACCTTCACGGAGGCGCCGGCGGAGTCGGCGACCGAGTCGAGAGCCTGCTGGAAGTCCGCGAGCGCGAACTGGTGGGTGCAGATCTCGTCGAGCGGGAGGTCGCCCTTCTCGATGATCTTGATGGCCGCAGGCCAGGTGTGAGGGCCCAGGTGCGCGCCGCGCACGTCGAGCTCCTTGTCGTCGGAGATGATCGACCAGTCCACGGAGACCGGCTCCTTGAACACGGAGTACTCGACGAAGGTGCCGAGCTTGCGCAGCAGGTTCAGGCCCTGCGGGACGGCGCTGGGATGGCCTGTGCATTCGATGTAGACATCGGCGCCGTAGCCGCCGGTGAGGGCGCGGATCTCCGCGTCGAGGTCCACCTTCGACGGGTTCAGGGTGAGGTCGGCGCCGCACTTCTTGGCGAGCTCGAGCTTGTCGTCGTCGAAGTCGAGGGCGATCACGAGCTTGGGGTTCTTGTGAGCAGCGCCGATGATCGCGCCGAGGCCGATCGGGCCGGCGCCGGCGATGACCACGACGTCGTCGAACTGCAGCTCAGCACGCTCCACGGCGTGCATCGAGCAGGACAGCGGCTCGGCGTAGGCGGCGTGCTGGGGGGCGATCTCCTTGGAGATCGTGTGGACGCGGGCCAGCGGGGGCACGATCATGAACTCGGCCATGCCGCCGTTGAAGCTCTTGAAGCCGAACATGTCGTGCGGATCGCACATCCAGTACCAGCCGCGCTGGCAGTACATGCACTCGCCGCAGGGGACGATCTGCTCGACCACGATGCGATCCCCGAGGGCTGCGCCGTGCTTGGCCAGGGCCTCCTCGGAGCCGGAGACGATCTCGCCGGTGATCTCGTGGCCGGGGATGATGCCGGGCTGGACCCAGCGCTCGCGGTTCTCATCGCCCCAGAACTTGGCGGCGCCGGCGTAGGCCTTGAGGTCGCTCGCGCAGACCCCGACGGCCTCCACCCGGATCAGCAGCTCGTCTGCGGACGGGGTGGGCACTGCGCGTTCCTCGAGGCGGTAGTCCTCGGGCGCATGCATGACGACTGCCTGCATGGTCTTCGGGATCTCGGTCATCTCGGCACATCTCCTTCGATACGTTCCGGGCCGGCCCCGGCTGAGCGGGTCGGCGCGAGGCCGACCTCGGGGCCGAGGGTGCGTCATCAATGACACCACGGGGCGCCCGTCCGAGAACCACTCTAAGCGCCCTCGGAACAATCGTCAAGAACAAATGTTCCAGGGCCGCGCGCACGAGGGTTCTCGGCCCTGGAATCTCGCATCACCCCAGATCAATGAGCACTCGAGCGGGAGCGCGTGAACCACGTCTCATCCCGCGACGGCGAGCGGAGAGCGCCCCACCCGTCGTCCCGCAGCAAGCCGCCGCAGCCCACAACCCTGCAGTCAGCCGTGCGGGCCGACCCCGGCGTCTGCCAGCACGGCCTCGGCTGTCGGCACATCGGTGATCAGCGAGGTGAACATCCCCGCCTTCGCCCCGGCGCGGATGGACGGCGACTTCTCCCGCCCGGCGGCGAGCGCGATCGAGGTGGGGATCGCACGCAGCTTCTCGAGCGGCAGCCGGACCAGGAACTCGGAACCGGGATAGGCGAGGATCGCGCCGTCCTCGTCGAAGAAGTGGAGGCACACATCCCCGGCCGCCTTCTCGAGCGCCGGTTCGCCACGGGGGACCACGGAGGTGAGGCTGGCGCGGCCGTCATACGGCGCACCGATGCCGACCACGGCAGCGCGGGCGCCATCCCAGAGATCCACCACCGAGCGGAAACCGGGATCCTCCTGAAGCGATGCCCAGAGCGTGGGGCTGGTCTGGGCGGGCGCGAAGATGAAGCGGGGCTCCGCCCCGGTGCGGTCAGCGAACTGCCGGACGATCTCGTTGGTCTGGAAGGCGGGCTCCGGCTCCTGCTGACCGCCTCCCGTGGGCACGATGAGCGCTCCCGGCATCCGCGGCATGCCGCCCATGCTCGCGACCGCGGAGACCGTCGCGCCCGAGGCGAGCAGCACGACCTCCCCCTCCGCGATCTCGAGGCTGCGCAGCTCCTCCCCCAGCAGATCGCCGATGCCGCGGAACTCGCGCTGGACCTGGTCTCCCGGGGCGATCCGGACCGAGTCGATGCCCAGCAGGTCGCGCAGCCGCTCGGCGAGGTCGGCGAGGTCGACCGTGGGGACGTCCAGCACCTCGAAGCGCACCATGCCGATCCGGCGCGCCTCGGCGAGCAGCTTGCTGACGGAGGGACGGGAGACCCCGATCCGCCGGGCGACCTCTTCCTGTCGCTGGCCGTCGAGATAGTAGGCGGTGGCGGCGCGATGCAGCTGATGCATGTCCATCGACGTCTCGAGCATGGCGTCACTCCTGTCCCATGAGGCCGAGCCATGCGCCATGGCTCGGGCGTGACAGAGGGTGCGGGTCTGCGCCCGCGAGGGCGGCAGCACGGTGCCGTCATCGCCACGTGGGAACAATAGTTCCGCACGTTTGTCCCGAGTGCAAGCCTCGAGCGCAGGCCCGGGGCCCGCCCGACGAGGGGAGGCGTCGATGGCAGGATAGAGGGCGGGGCGAGCATCGCCGCGGCCGACGACAGAATTCGGACCGGACTCCGTTCCGGACGGGAAGCGAGACGACGAATGGCTGCTGGTGCGGAAGCTGCTGCGAGTGCTGGCCCGGCGGCAGGCGCAGCCGGTGGTGCGGCAGCTGGCGCAGCCGGTGGTGCGGCGGACGGCGCAGCAGCTCGCCCGGCGGCGGGCACGGCAGCTGGTGCTGCTGCTGATCGCGCGAGCGCGGTGCTCGGCATCGACGTCGGCACCTCGAGCACGAAAGGGGTGCTGGTCGCTCTCGACGGCACCATCCTGCGTACCGAGGTGCGCGAGCACGAGGTGCGTCGCCCTGCTCCCGGCCAGGTGGAGATGGACGCGGAGACCTGGTGGGACGAGTTCATCTCGATCGCCCGCGCACTCACCTCCGCCGCCCCGGCGGAAGGCGTCGAGGTGTCCGCGATCGGGCTCTCGGGGATGGGGCCCTGCGTGGTGCTCACCGACGAGCACGGGTCCCCGGTGCGGCCGGCGATCCTCTACGGCGTCGACTCCCGTGCCGCGCAGCAGATCAGGGACCTCACCCACGTGCTCGGCCAGGAGGAGATCGTCGCCCACTGCGGCGTGGTCCTGACCGCTCAGTCCGCCGGACCGAAGATCACCTGGGTCGCCGAGCACGAGCCCGAGCTCTACGCCCGCGCCCGGCGCCTGTTCATGCCCGCCTCATATCTCGCCTTCCGACTGACCGGGCAGTACGTGATGGATCATGTCAGCGCGAGCCAGACGGCGCCGCTGTACTGCCTTCGCCAGCAGGAATGGCATTCCTCCGCATCAGGGCACGGCAGCTCCGACATCGACTGGTCACAGCACGTCGCCCCCGGCATCGAGCTCCCGCGGCTGCGCTGGGCGGGCGAGGCCGCCGGGTCCCTGGATCCGCAGGTCGCTGCCCTGGTCCCCGGGCTGCCGGCAGGGATCCCGGTGCTCAGCGGGACGATCGATGCGTGGGCCGAGGCGGTGAGCGTCGGCGCCACCGAGCCCGGGGATCTGATGCTGATGTACGGGACCACCACGCTCCTGCTGGCCACGACCCCTGAGCCGTTGGCCAGCCGCACGCTCTGGTCCACGCCGGGGGTCACCCCCGGCTCGTCGAGCCTGGCGGGCGGCATGGCCGCCTCCGGGGCCATCACCGGCTGGCTGCGGGAGCTCACCGGCGGAGCGGATTTCACGGGACTCCTCGCGGAGGCCGAGCGCAGCGGCCCGGGCGCGGGAGGCCTGGTGATGCTCCCGTACTTCGCCGGCGAGCGCTCCCCCATCGCCGATCCCGACGCGCGCGGCGTGGTCGCGGGACTGACCCTCTCCCACACCCGCGGGGACCTGTACCGCGCGACGCTCGAGGCGGTGGCCTACGGGGTCCGTCATCATCTGGAGACGCTCGCGGCGGCGGGCCTGACGCCGCGCCGGGTGATGGCGGTGGGCGGCGGCACCCAGCACGATCTGTGGCCCCAGATCGTCTCCGACGTCACGGGGCTGACCCAGCTGATCCCGCGCAGCACCGTCGGCGCCTCCTACGGCGGCGCGATGCTGGCCGCCCGTCTCGCCCACGGCGTCGACACCAGCTCCTGGAACCGCACCGACCACCGGTGCGTCCCGAATCCGGTGCACCGTGCCCGCTACGACGAGCTGTACCGGCTCTACCGTGAGCTCTACCCCGCCACCCGGGACATCACCCACGCCCTGGCGCGGATGCAGCAGGGCTGAGGCGCGGCCGGCCCCGACTCGCGGGGGCGGGCACCGGAGTTCCGGCACCCGCCCTCGCCGTCGGCCGCCTGCTCACCCCTCGAGCTTGGGCTGGATCTCCTTGGTGTAGATCCCCTCGAGGGTCTCCTTGAGCCCGTCCATCGCTGCCTGGACATCGCCTTCGGCGGTCGCGATGGAGGCGATCGCCTCGGCCATCTCCTGGTCCGCGCCGGGCAGGAACACGCGGGCGAAGTCCTGGGGCTTGGTGACGTCAAGCTGGTCGACCGCGAGCTGGATCTGCGGGGTCTCGGCGGTGAGCTCGGTGAGGTCAGCGCTCTTGCGGATCGGCATATAGCCGGTGGCGGCGGAGAAGGCGACAGTGCTCTCCGGGCGGCCCATGAACTCCATGAGCATCGCTCCGGCGAGCTGCTCCTCCGGAGTGACCGCCGAGGGGATCCCGAGCCCGGCGCCGCCGGTGGGGCAGACCGGCCCCTCCACGGAGCCGCCGGGCAGGAAGCCCACCCCGACGTCGAAGGTCGCGGACTCGAGCACGCCCACCAGTGAGCCGGTGGAGGCGATGGTCGAGGAGCACACGCCGGCGGCGAAGGTGTCGGCCGAGTCGCTCGAGGCGACCTGTGCCCAGCCCTTGGAGAACACCGAGTCCTGAACCCACTGCAACGCCTCGACGGCCGCCGGCTCGGCGCAGGTGATCGTCCACTCGTCGGACCATCCCGCGCCCTGTCCCCAGAGCACGTTCTGCAGGGTCCAACCCGCATATCCGGCGAGGTCGGGATACATGTACGCGGTCTCGGACTCGGTGAGCTTCGGCGCCCACTCCTCGAACTCGGTCCAGGTCTCCGGGGCACGATCGGGCAGCCCGGCGGCGGAGAAGTGGTCCTTGTTGTAATAGAACAGCGGCGTGGAGCGGCCGTAGGGCAGCGCCCACTGCTGGTCCTCGTACTGGTAGTCCTGGACCAGCGAGTCCCGGTAGTCGGACAGGTCGATCTCGAGCTGCTCGACGAGGGTGTCGATCGGGATGATGTTGCCGTTGAGGAAGTACCGGAACCACCACACGTCCGAGAGCACCACGACGGCAGGGAGCCCCGAGTTCGCAGCCTGCGCGGTCTGGAAGCGCTGGGCGATCTCTTCGTAGTTCGAGCCGGCCGTCACGTGGTTGACCTCGATGCCGGTCTCCTCGGTGAAGGCGGCGAGCAGCTGCGCCTCGACCTCCTGGGAGCCACCGGGGTGGTTGGTCCAGAAGTCGATCTTCGTGGCGGGTTCGACACCGGAGAAGTCGAGGTCGAGCTCCTCGCCGCCGCCGGCACCGCCGCCGCCGACCTCAGGGCCGCCGCCGCAGGCGGCGAGGCCCAGCGCGCCAGCACCGGCGACACCGAGGCCGAGCAGGGAGCGTCGGCTGAACCCGCGGGGAAGATGAAGTGAACTGGTCATGGGACAGATCCTTTCGGGGGTGGTGGACGGACGCGGGCGCGTCAGCCGGTCACGCTGCCTTGGGTGAGGCCGGAGACGATGTGCCGTTGCAGCATCGCGAAGACGATCAGGACCGGGGCGATCACCAGGACCGTGCCGGCCATGAGGATGCCCCAGCCGGAGCCGGTGTTGCCCTCGGAGTTCTGCAGGGCGGTCAGCCCCACGGGCAGGGTCATCCGGCTGGCCTCCGAGGTGATGATCAGGGGCCAGATGTAGTCGTTCCACTCGGTGACGATGGTGACGAGGGCGACCGTGGCCACCGTCGGCACGGAGATCGGCACCACCACGGACCACAGGGTGCGCAGATGCCCGGCGCCGTCGATCTCGGCGGCCTCGAGCATGGACGGGGGGATGGTGAGGAAGTACTGGCGCAGCAGGAACGTGCCGAAGGCGGTGCCCAGGCCCGGCAGGATGATCCCCCAGTAGGTGTTCACCCCGCCGAGACCGGCGATCAGCACGTAGTTGGGGAGGATCGAGACCTGCGGGGGCACCATCAGCGCGACCAGGATCAGCACGAAGATGACGCGTTTGAAGGGGAAGCGCACGAAGACCAGCGCATAGGCGGTGAAGACCGCCAGCAGCACCTTGATGCTCGAGCCGATCGTGGTGACGATGACCGAGTTCAGGAAGAAGCGCGGGATCGGCACCGAGTTCCAGGCGGCCTCGTAGTTCGCCAGCGACGGGCTCTCGGGCAGGATCACGAGGTCGGTGGAGAGGATCTCGTGCGGTGCCTTGAGGGAGCTGATCATCATCCACAGCAGCGGCAGCACCATCACCAGCGTCGCGAGGACCAGCGGCAGGTAGCCGCCGGTGATGGTGGAGACCAGGTTGGCCCGGGAGAAGGGGCCGTTCTTCCGGCGCTTCGGTGCGGGCCGGTCCGCGGTCCCCTGTTCAGGGCGGGGAAGGGTGGACGTGCTCATGCGTAGTGCACCTTCCGCTCGACGAACATGATCTGGGCGACGGTCATCACGATCAGGATGACGAACAGGAGCACCGAGATCGTGGCCGAATAGCCGGCTCGGGAGTAGCCGCCGAAGGCCTGCAGGTAGGACTCGAAGATCATCGTGTTGGTGCCACGTCCGGTGGGCGTCATGATCCGCAGCAGGTCGAAGGCCTGCAGGCTGTTCAAGGTGGTGGTGATGAGCAGGAAGAACGTGGTGGGCGACAGCAGCGGGATCGAGATGCTGAAGAAGCGCCGCACCGCGCCCGCGCCATCGAGCTGGGCGGCGTGCATGACGTCCTGCGGCAGCGACTGCAGCCCGCCGAGGTAGACGATCGCGCAGTAGCCCAGGTTCTTCCAGACGTACACGATGATCACCATGACCAGCGACATCTGCGGATCCAGGAACCACTGCGGGCTGCCCATGCCCAGCTGCCGCAGGATCCATCCCAGCGCTCCGAAGTTCGGGTCGAAGATGAACAGCCACACCAGGCCCACCCCGACGCCCGAGAGCACGTAGGGGGCGAAGACCGCCGAGCGGGCGATGGTGCGACCGGGGATGTTGATGTTCAGCGCGAGCGCGATCAGCAGTCCCAGCACCATCGCCCCACCCACGGTGAACAGGGTGAAGATCGCGGTGATCCGCAGGCTCGTCAGGCCCTCGTCGGAGGTGAAGAACTCGACGTAGTTCCCGAGCCCGATGAATGTCGCGGTGCGCGAGCCCAGCGTCCAGTCCAGCATCGAGTACTGGATGTTCAGGATCAGGGGGCGGTAGGTGAACATTGCGATCAGCACCAGGTTCGGGGCGGCGAAGGCGAGGAACACGAGGGCGTCGCGGCGGGCCCGACGGTTCATCCGGCGGCGTCGCAGCGGAGGGCGGTTCGTGGGTGCCTGGGGGCGGCCGGGGGCGTCCGGAACCGGGGTCTGCGGGGCGTCTGTGCCCGGGACCCGACTCGGAGAATCGGTCATGAGGAGCTCATTCGGTCAGGGAAGATGCCGCCCACCGGCCTCGGTGCCGGTGGTAGACCCCATTATGGGCATGGCAGTGCGTCTCAGGGCACATTTGCGGGTCTCCGTGCGCCATCACTCGGCCCGCCACAGCACGGCCCGCCACTGCTCGGCCCGCCACTGCTCGGCCCGCCACGTCGGGCGGGGCGTGGACGCTCTGCCGAGAGCACACCCTGCGTGAGCACCGCTGCCCTCCGCGCCGGACCCCGCGTACGGTGGGCCGGACCGACGAGCTGCTCGTCGGCGCCCTGCATCACCGCGCGGAACCGGAGGCTCCCATGCACGCCGAACGCATCACCGACTCGCTCTGTCAGCACGCCGAGGGACCGTACTGGTCCGACACCTGGGGCGGCCTGCGCTGGGTGGACATGCTCGCCGGGGACATCATGCATCTGGGGCCGGAGGGTGCGGTCCGGGCGGCCGGCGCGCCCCTGCTGGAGGACGGCCCGGACGGTGCGGTGACGCGCTTCCCGACCCCGAGCTCCGTGGTCGCCTGCGTGCGCCCGGCCTCGAGCGGCGGTGCCGTGCTCGCGCTCGAGAAGGGCTTCGGGCTCGAGGATGCCGACGGCACGATCGAGCTGCTCCCGACGCTGTGGGACGAGCCGGTGCGGATGAACGAGGGGGCGATCGCCCCGGACGGCTCGTTCCTGTGCGGCACGATGGGCTACGGCGCGCCGCAGGGCGCGGCCTCGATGTGGCGACTGCGGCCCGACGGCACCACCACCCGCGAATTCGGCGATCTGACCATCTCGAACGGTCTCGCCTTCACGGCAGACGGCACCCGCGCCTATTACGTCGACACTCCGACCGGCCGGGTGGATCTCTTCGACTGGTCCGACGAGGACGGGCTCGTGGAGCGCAGGCCTTTCGCCGACCTGAGCGGCGAGGACGGCCATCCCGACGGCCTCTGCCTCGATGCCGAGGGCCGGGTGTGGGTGGCGATGCACTCCGGCAGTCAGGTGCTCGGACTCGACGAGCACGGCGCAGTGGCCGAGAAGATCTCGGTGGACGCCCGTCAGGTCACCGCCTGCACCTTCGGCGGCGCGGACAGGTCGACCCTCTTCATCACCACCAGCCGCGAGAACCTGCCCGACGGGGAGGACCCGGCGGCCGGATCGCTGTTCGCAGTGCGACCCGGGGTGCGCGGGCCGGAGACAGAGCTGCTCTTCGGCGGCTGACCCGGCCCGGGCGCACTGCCGCACCCCGCACCCGAACCCGCACCCGCACCCGCACCCGGCACCCGGCACCCGGCACCCGGCACCCGCAATCGGACGATTCCGAGCCAAAATGTGGAAGATCTGGCTCGGAATCGTCCGATCCATCGCGGCCGCATGGCCTCAAGCGGGAGCGGGCCTCTGGCGTGGCGACCCGGTGCTCCCTGCGGCTCAGACGGTGCCGGTGGTGCCCGTGGTACCGGCGGCGGGTGCGGCCCCGGCCGCCCCCGCGCTGCGGTCACGGGCCTCGCCGCTGGCGAAGGATTCGAGCATGTCGTCGAACTCCTCCATCGCCTTCGCGGGCGGCTGCGGGGTGACCAGGCTGACCACCACGGCGAGCACCAGGCAGACCAGGAAGCCGGGAATGATCTCGTACAGGTGCTGTTCGCCGAACAGACCCCACGCAACATCGGGGGAGAACTGTCCCCAGACGAAGGCCACCGCGGCACCGGCGACCATGCCCGCTGCGGCACCGGCCGCGGTGAGGCGACGCCAGAACAGCGACAGGAGCACGATCGGCCCGAAGGCGGCGCCGAAGCCGGCCCAGGCGAAGGCCACCAGGCCGAGCACGGAGCTGCCCGGGTCCAGGGCCAGCAGCACCGCGATGATCGAGACCACCAGCACACCGATGCGGCCGCCCCACAGGGCACCCTTGGCACTGAGCCTGATGCCGATGCCGCCCATGAGGTCCTCGATGAGCGCCGAGCTGGAGACGATCAGCTGTGAGGAGATGGTGGACATGATCGCTGCGAGCACCGCAGCCAGCAGCACGCCGGCGATCAGCGGATGGAACAGCAGCTGCGAGAGGTCCAGGAACACCGACTCGCCGTTCTTGGTGTCTGTGAGGATCGCGTCCGCGTTCTGCTGGAAGTACGCCAGGCCGGCGAGTGCGGTGAACACGGCGCCGATCACGCAGATGATCATCCAGCTCATGCCCACGAACAGGCCGTACTTGGCATCCCGCGAGGAGCGCAGCGCCATGAAGCGCACGATGATGTGCGGCTGGCCGAAGTAGCCCAGGCCCCAGGCCAGTGCCGAGATGATGCCGATGGCGGTGCCGCCGGAGGTCATGGAGCCGAAGTCAGCGTTGACCTCGCGCACGGAGGCGAACATCTGCGCCGGTCCGCCGACCACGAACATCGCGGTGACCGGCACCAGGATCAGGGAGACCAGCATGATCATGCCCTGGACCACATCCGTATAGCTGGCGCCGAGGAACCCGCCGAACAGGGTGTAGAGGATGGTGACGCCGCCGACCAGCAGCATGCCGGTGAGATAGGGCCCGCCGAACATCGACTGGAAGAACACGCCGCCGGCGACCATGCCCGAGGAGACGTAGAAGGTGAAGAACACCAGGATGATCAGGCCCGCAGCAATCCGCAGAACGTTGGTGCGGTCGTGAAGACGGTTGCCGAAGAAGCTCGGCACGGTGATCGAATTGCCGGCGATCTGCGTGTACTGCCGCAGCCGAGGGGCCACGAAGAACCAGTTCAGACCGGCGCCGACGGTGAGGCCGACGGCGATCCACGCCTCGACCAGACCATTCATGTAGAGCGCACCCGGCAGGCCCATCAGCAGCCAGCCGGACATGTCGGAGGCGCCGGCGGACAGGGCGGCGACGAACGGATGCAGCTGGCGTCCGCCGAGCATGTAGTCCTCACCGCCCTTGGTCTTGCGGAAGGCGTACATGCCGATGCCGATCATCGCGAGGAAGTAGACCGCCAGGGCGACGAGTTTGAAGGCGAGATCCATGGGAGGACTCCGATCTCAGATGCGGGGAGGCGAGGAGGTGGGGACAGGGACGGGACGACTGCTCGGCGCGCCTGCTCAGCACCTCACGGCGCGGCAACGGAACGCCGCACGGCGTCTGGGTCGATGGTGATCCCTCCGACCATACTCGCCGCGAACTGCCGAGGTGGGGGAATCGCAGTCATGCATCGACGACGGATCGTCGACGACCCTGCTGGTCACAGCACTGTGAAACGGGCCCTGCCCTCCGGCGTGGCGGAGCGTGATCCACCTCACCCGCCAGGGTCTCACACGAGCAGATTGCTACCGAAGGGTCACCCCCGCGCGTCGACCGTGTCCGACAGCCCTGCGCACGCGGCTCCCATCGGAAAGCACGTGCACAGGGCTGTGCAACTCCGCTGTGCTCAGCGGGTCAGCTGTACAGCGCCTCGGTGTCGTCGTCGACCCAGTCCAGGGTGCGCTCGACGGCCTTCTTCCACAGGCGCATGTACCGGTCGCGGGTCTCCTCATCCATCTGGGGCTCCCAGCGCTTGCCCTCGGACCAGTTGTCGATGACGTCCTGCTCACCGTCCCAGAAGCCCACCGCGATGCCGGCCGCGTAGGCCGCACCGAGTGCGGTGGTCTCGATGACCTGCGGACGCACCACGGGCACGCCGAGGATGTCGGCCTGGAACTGCATCAGGGTCTCGTTCATGACCATGCCGCCGTCGACCTTGAGCTCGGTGAGCTCGACGCCGTCGGCCTCCGCGTCGGCGACCATCGCGTCCAGCACCTCGCGGGACTGGAAGGCGGTGGCCTCCAGGACGGCCCGGGCGATGTGGTGCTTGGTGTGGAAGCGGGTCATGCCGACCATCACGCCGCGGGCGTCGGAGCGCCAGTGCGGGGCGAACAGGCCCGAGAAGGCCGGGACGATGAACAGGCCGCCGTTGTCGTCGACCTCCTTGGCGAGATCCTCGATCTCCGGGGCGTCCTTGATCAGGCCCAGGTTGTCCCGCACCCACTGCACGAGCGAGCCCGTCACCGCGACCGAGCCCTCGAGGGCGTAGACCGCCTTGTTGTCACCGATCTTGTAGGCGACGGTGGTGAGCAGCCCGTTCTCGCTGCGCACCAGCTCCTCACCGGTGTTGACCAGCATGAAGTTGCCGGTGCCGTAAGTGTTCTTGCCCATCCCGATCTCGAAGCAGGCCTGGCCGAAGGTCGCAGCCTGCTGATCACCGAGGATGCCCGCGATCGGGGTGTCGATGAGCAGGTCGTTCTTGCGACCCTTGCCGTACACCTCGGAGGACGACTTGATCTCCGGGAGCATGGACAGCGGGATGCCCATGTCCTTCGCGATGTCCTCGTTCCAGTCCAGGGTGTCGATGTTCATCAGCATCGTGCGCGAGGCGTTGGTGACGTCGGTGACGTGCACACCGCCGTTCGTGCCGCCGGTGAGGTTCCACAGCAGCCAGGAGTCGGTGTTGCCGAACAGCAGCTCGCCGGCCTCCGCCTTCTCGCGGGTGCCCTCGACGTTGTCGAGGATCCACTTCACCTTGGGGCCGGAGAAGTAGGTCGCCAGGGGCAGACCCACGCGCTCCTTGTACTTGTCGGCGCCCTCGTCGCCCGCGAGCTCGTTGCAGATATTCTGGGTGCGGGTGTCCTGCCAGACGATCGCGTTGTAGACCGGTTCGCCGGTGGCCTTGTCCCACACCACGGCGGTCTCGCGCTGGTTGGTGATGCCGACGGCGGCGAGCTGGTGACGGTTGATGTCGGCGCCCACGAGCGCCTGGCCGACGACGTCGCGGGTGTTCTTCCAGATCTCCTTGGGGTCGTGCTCGACCCAGCCGGACTTCGGGAAGATCTGCTCGTGCTCCTTCTGGCCGCTGGAGACGATCTGGCCTGCGTGGTCGAAGATGATCGCTCGGGTCGAGGTGGTGCCCTGGTCGATCGACATGATGTACATGGTCTCGTCGTTCATCGGAACTCCTTCGTCGTGGATGAGAGGTCGTGAGGTCGCAGCGCCACGGTTCAGCGCAAGGCTGCTGATTCGATCAGAGGTGCTGATCAGAAGTAGAGGATCGAGGCGAAGCCCGCGAGGGCACCGCCGAGCATGGGGCCGACGATCGGCACCCACGAGTATCCCCAGTCGTTGCCGCCCTTGTGCTTGATCGGGAGAATCGCATGCGCGAGGCGGGGCCCGAGGTCTCGGGCGGGGTTGATGGCGTAGCCCGTCGGCCCACCGAGGGAGGCACCGATCGCGAGCACCAGCAGGGCGACCGCGAGGGGGCCGAGCTCATGCGGGGTGTTGCCGAACATGATGATCACGAACACCAGCACGAAGGTCGCGATGATCTCGGTGACCAGGTTCCAGCCCTTGGAGCGGATCTCCGGGCCGGTGGAGAAGGTGCCGAGGATGGTGCCGGCGTCCGTCTCCTGGTCGTAGTGGTTCTTGTAGGCCATCCAGGCGAGGATCGCGCCGAGGAAGGCACCGATCAGCTCGGCCACGAAGTAGGTGAGCGTGGTGCCGACCGTGATCGGGATGCCCGGCGCGTACTCGGCCGCGCCGCTCGAGGCGAGGCCGATGGTCACTGCGGGGTTCAGGTGCGCACCGGTCTTGAAGGCGACCCACACACCGGCGAAGACCGCGAGGCCCCAACCGAAGTTGATCATCAGCCAGCCACCGCCGTTGCCCTTGGTCCTGCCCAGGATGGCGTTGGCGACCACGCCGCCGCCCAGCAGCGTGAGCATCGCGGTGCCCGCGATCTCCGAGGCCAGGATGGTTCCGAGTGTTTCCATGGGTGGTTCTCCTTAGCGATCCGCGTCGATGCGGATCGGGATACGGCTGATCGAGGGCCTGCCCCGGCATGCTGCGGCGTCGGTGGGCGCAGCATGGTGCACGGGAGACGCCGGCCCGGCCGCTCGTCGTGGAGCGGGGGCCCGACAGGCGGAGCTCGATCAACCGGTCGCAGGGCTCGCGGGGAGCCCTGCCGGGACGCACACTCTGCGCGCCCCACGCAATACCCGGATCTCGTCTCCGGGCACCGGATCGGTCAGTGTCGGGACGGCACCTCCGGGACGTCGGCGAGGCGGGCCGCTGCCTCGTCATCGCTGGTGGTGCGTTCACCGTCCAGGCGGGCCGCGATGAAGTCCCGGTAGGTCTCGACCTCGCGGGCGCGTTCGGCCTGGTCCCAGCCCAGCTCGGGGCCGACGAGAGCGGCGACCTCGTCGGCCGCATCGACGCCGCGGTCGCGGGTCTCATAGTCCAGGCGGGTGCGGCGCTGGAGGATATCGGCCAGGTGGCGGGCGCCCTCGGCACGCACGGCGTACAGGATCTCGGCCCGCAGGTAGCGCGGGGCGTGCTCGAGTGGCGTCCCGAGTGCGGGATCCTCATCGATCAGGGCGAGCACATCGGTCAGGAGGGCGCCGTAGCGGAACAGCAGCCGGTCCACCCTGATCTCGTCGAGGCCGTAGCGTCGGCCGATCTCCTGCTTGTCGCGCACGAGCGCCTCATAGCCCTGGGCGCCGACGACGGGGATCGAGCGGGTCAGGCTGGGGCGGCCCGGCTGGGAGTCCTTGATCGCGAAGTCGACGACGTCCTCGGCCATCACCCGGTAGGTGGTGTACTTGCCGCCGGCGATCGCGGTCAGGCCGGGCTCGACCTCCATCACGGTGTGCTCGCGGGACACCTTCGTCGAGCCGGAGCCGGAGTTCTTCTTCACCGGCTGCAGCAGCGGGCGCAGGCCGGAGTAGACGCCGATGACGTCCTCGCGGCCGAGGTCCTCCGCGAGCACGGCGTTGGCGTGCTCGAGCACGTACTCGATGTCGTCGCTGGTCGCGCCCACGTCACGCGGATCCTGGGTCCACGGGGTGTCGGTGGTGCCGATGACCCAGTACTCGTCCCACGGGATGATGAAAAGGACCGACTTCTCGGTCTGGGTGATGATGCCGGTGTCCGGCACGGCGGAGATCCGCTCGCGGTCCACGACGATGTGGATGCCCTTGGAGGCGAGCACCTCGAGTCCGGCATCGGCCCCGGCGAGCTCCTGCTGCTCCTGGGTCCAGACGCCGCCGGCGAGGATGGTCTCCCGGGCGTGGACGTCGAACTCCTCGCCGGTCTCCTCGTCGCGCATCCGGGCACCGATCACGCGGGTGCCCTCGTTGAGGTAGCCCACGACGGTGGTGTAGTTGGCGACCGTGGCGTCATGCTGCGCGGCGGAGCGCACCAGCATCAGCACGAAGCGGGCGTCGTCCATCTGCGCGTCGTAGTACTCCAGGGCGCCCACGGCCTTCTCGCCGTCCAGCCCCGGGAAGACCTCGAGCATCTTGTCGTGCAGCAGATGCCGGTGGAAGGGGACTGCGCGCTTGTGGCCGATCGACTGCATCGCGTCGTAGAGCATCACGCCGGAGCCGATGAAGGCGCGGTCCACGACCTTCTTGAAGAAGGGGAAGACGAACTTGATCGGCTTCACGAGGTGGGGCGCGGTGTGCTGGATCAGCAGGTCACGCTCACGCAGCGCTTCGGCGACCAGCTTGAAGTCGAGCATCTGCAGGTAGCGGAGGCCGCCGTGCATGAGCTTGGAGGAGCGGGAGGAGGTGCCGCTGGCCCAGTCATGGGACTCCACCAGGCCGACGGAGAGACCACGCGTGGCGGCGTCGAAGGCCGCACCGGCGCCGTTGACCCCGCCGCCGATGACGAGCACGTCCAGCGGGTTCTGCGGGGTCGCGGCGCGAAGGCGCGAGAGGTGCTCCGCCCGGTTCCCCGGGGTGAGTTCAGACCGATGCTGATCGGACACGTGGATGCTCCTTTGCCGTGACGTCTCGGGTGCCGCAGCCCGCGGAACGCCCGTGACCGCCATCGTGACGCTTCCGTGCAGTTCGATGCAAGGCCGATGCACGAACGTGCAACACTGAGGGCATGATTCCCGACGGTCGCCTGGACGCCGCCTTCGCCGCTGCACGGATGTACTACGGCGAGAGCCAGACGATGGACGCGATCGCGAGCTCGCTGTCCGTCTCACGCTCCACCGTCTCGCGGATGCTGCGCGACGCCAGGGAGGCCGGGCTGGTGCAGATCTCGCTGCGCCCGCCGGAGGCGCATCGGGTGGAGGAGCTCGGTCGGCGCGTCTCCCGGCAGTACGGGGTCCAGGCCCATGTGGTGCCGATGGAGACCGGCGAGGACGAGCGCGAGCGCCTGCACACGGTCGTCGAGACCGGCGCGGCTCTGCTCGACGAGATGCTCGAGCCCGGCACGACCCTCGGCGTCGCCTGGGGCACCACCATGGCGGCTCTGCTCAGCAAGGTCCGGACGAGGCCGGTGCCGGGCCTGCGGATCGTGCAGCTCAACGGCGCGATCAACGTGGAGGGCTCGGGGCTGACCTACATCACCACCGTGCTCGCCCGCGCGGCGACCCGCTGGGATGCGACCGTGCACCAGTTCCCGGTGCCCGCCTTCTTCGACTATCCCGCGACCCGCGAGGCGATGTGGCGTGAGCGCTCCGTGCAGCGGGTGCTGGACGTGCAGCGGCAGGCGACGGTCGCCGTGTTCAGCGTCGGTGCGTTCGATGCCGAAGTGCCCAGCCACGTCTACACCCACAACTACCTCACCGAGGAGGACCTCCACTCGCTGCGCGCCGACGGCGCCGTCGGCGATGTGTGCACGGTCTTCCTGCGCGCCGACGGCAGTTACCGCGACATCTCGATGAACGCCCGCGGCTCCGGCACCCCACCGGATCAGCTCACCCGGATCCCGCGCCGCCTGCTCGTGGCCGCCGGCTCCCGCAAGGCGCTCCCCCTGCGTGCGGCGCTGCGAGCCGGCGTCGCGACCGACGTGGTCGTCGATGAGGTCACCGCAGCCCACCTGCTCGCCCTGCGCTGAGCGGGGCCGGCCCCGGGCGCTGGTGAGCTCCCCGGCGCGGGCCGGTTCCCGAGCGCGTGCTCAGCCGCGATCGGCGGACGGCGCCGCGAGCACCCGGAAGCGCTCGCACACCACCGGCATGTCCGGGGCGAAGCCGCGCGGGGAGTGCTCCGTCCAGAACTTCTCATGGATCCGGCGCCAGGCCGCGAGAGTCCGGTCGTCCTCCCCCTCATCGCGGGCGTGCTCCGCAGTGACCTGGTCGAAGGGCACGATGTCGATCACGGTCACCTCGAGCACGGCGCGGGGCCGGCCTTCGCCATCGAGGATGATCGACAGGTCGCCGACCGCCGGCAGCGGCTCGTCCTCGTCCTCGTAGTCCCACACCGAGGAGGCCGTGGCGACTTTCGTTCCTGCGAGCACCAGGGCGAGCAGCCCGTCGGCGTGCTCGGGGGTGGCGCCGAAGGCCCAGGCCTCCGGGGGCTCCGCGGGAAGCGCAGGATGGTCGGTGCGGACCAGGGCCCAGAAATCGGCGAGTGCGGCGGCGTCTGCGGGCGCTGCCGTGCCCGCGGGCGCTGTGGGGTCAGGTGTGTTCACGCCAGGACACTACTGCTGACCCCGGATACCGCCCCAGCGATTTCCCTGCCCGGTCCAGGCAGGGGATCTCCTGAGGAAGACGTGCACACAGGATGACCGAAGGAACATACCGCGCCAGCCCCATCGCGCGCCCGGAACGGCGGCAGTCGGCTGTCAGCGGGGAGCGGGATTTTCCCGAACGTCTCTGCTATGCTGTTCGGGTAACCCAAGCATTCCGCTGGCGGCGGGATCATGTAAATACCTGAACGGGGGTCGGGGATGGCAATGAGTGATGCTCCCACCAGTGACGACGTCGCGCGCCTCGTCGTCTCCTCGGTGAGCGAGCGACTGCCCCAAGAGTGGAAAGTGGTCGAGTCCGCCGTCTCGGACCGAGGGGCACGCCGCCCTGACGTGGCGGTAGCCCTCGATGCGCCGGACGGACGCTCCGCGCGTCTGATCATTGACGTCAGGCAGGTGCTGGAACGGCGAGCCGTCGGTCGGGCGGCCGAGCAGCTGCGAAGCCTGGTGACCCGGCCAACCGATATTCCTGTCGTTGCGGCTCGCTATCTGTCCGCCTCCGTGCGCGAGGCACTCATTGGAGAAGGCTTGTCGTATGCCGACGCCACGGGCAATCTGCGGATCGTGATCAACACGCCCGCCGTGTTCATCTCCTCGCAGGGCCAGGATCGGGATCCATGGCGCAAGGGCCGGCCCCGAGGAACGCTCAAAGGTGAGCCGGCGGCCCGGATCGCACGCGCGCTGCTGGACTACCGCCGCGACTGGACCGTGCGCGAGCTCATGACCTCCTCCGGTTCCTCCAGCGGTGCCGCATATCGGGTACTGGAGTACTTGGAGCGCGAGGATCTGGTCGTCAAGGAGAATAAACGTTACCGGGTGACCGACTGGGAACGTCTGCTGCGCACGTGGAGCGCCGACGCTGCCTTCCAGACCACGAATCGGGTGATGACCTACATCGAGCCTCGCGGCGTCGACAATTTTCTCGCGAAGGTCGCTGCCGGCCCGAAGTTCCCCATCGCCGTGACAGGTTCAATAGCAGCGAAGGAATGGGCGACGTACGCACCCGCCAAGGCCGTTTACGTCTACGTCTCATCGATCCTGGAGGCCGGCGAACAGTGGGGCCTCCGCCCCAACACAGCCGCGCCAAATGTCATCTTGCTGGAGCCTAGGACTGTTGGTGACGTGCCTTTTCGGAACACCGCTGTCACTGCAGAAGGCTACCCGGTGGCCGCGCCCGCGCAGGTGGCGGCCGACCTGCTGAATGGCCCTGGTCGCGAACCCGCAGAAGGCGAGTACCTGATCGAATGGATGAAGGCCAATGAGGAGCGCTGGCGTCGTGCCTGACGAAGTGACGATGGCCCGGCTCGGGCTGCTCGACGCGCTGGAAGCGCTGGAGTCGCACCTCGACGCACTCGTCATCATCGGCGCACAGGCCGTATACCTGCACACAGGGGCAACGGAGATCGCTCTGGCCGAGTTCACCACCGACGGCGATGTCGCAGTGGATCCAGACCTGCTGGGCTCGGACCCGCTGGTCGAGGAGGCGATGCGCGCCGTGGGGTTCGTACCGGATCCACGATCGAGTGCGATCGGGTCGTGGATCTCCCCACGGGGAGTTCCGGTCGATCTGATGGTGCCGGACGCAGTAGCTGGAGCCGGGCGACGCGGAGTTCGAGTGCCACCGCATGACTCGAGATCCATGCGTCGGGCACGAGGGATCGAAGCGACATTGCTCGATAACTCCAAGATGATCATTCAAGCGCTCGACCCCACCGCTGACGATAGGCGATTCGAGGTGTCTGTGGCCGGGCCGGCCGCACTGTTGGTGGCCAAGCTTCACAAGATCCACGACCGCCTCGATACCCCGTCGAGACAGGACAACAAGGACGCCCATGACGTCTACCGACTGCTGAGGGCAGTCGAGACGCACGTGTTCGTCGACGCGATCGGTCGACTGCTCGGGGACGAAGGCGGCGCTGACGTGACACGCGAGGCGCTCGACCAGCTCGGCGAGCTCTTCGCACAAGGAGCAGGTGCGCGCGGGTCGCTCATGGCCGGTGCTGCTGAGGAATTGGTCGGTGACCCGGCTGCTGTCTCCGAGAGTGTGGCGTTGCTGGCGCAGGACCTCCTCGCCGCTCGAGGCTCCTAGGGTTCGAGCGACCGAAAACCCAGCGCGGTCGGCATCGATGGCGCGCTCGGCCCATTCGATCTCACCGATCTCCTCACCCGAGCCACTCAGCCCTGGGCGGCACAGTCAGCCTTCCTCGTCCTCCAGGTCGACCCGCTCGGGATGCGTGTACACGTTCATCCGCCCGTCGCCGTCCTCGGCCGCGCGGGTGAAGCCCACGAGCGTCTGGCCGAACTCCTGGGCCGTCTCGACGGCCAGGGAGCTCGCGGCGGAGACGCAGGCCAGCAGCGGGATGCCTGCCATGCAGGCCTTCTGGGCGATCTCGAAGCTGGCCCGGGAGGAGACCAGCAGGAAGCAGTCCCGCAGCGGCAGCCGGTCTGCGAGCAGCGCCCAGCCGATCACCTTGTCGACCGCGTTGTGTCGGCCCACGTCCTCGCGCACCACCAGCAGGTTCCCGTCCAGGTCCACGAGCGCGGCGGCGTGCACCCCGCCGGTGCGGGCGAAGACCGCCTGCTCATCGTTCAGAGCGCGGGCGGCGGCGAGGAGGGTGCGGGGATCCACCTGCCAATCCTTCACCAGCGCGTAGCGGCTCTTCTGCCGCACCGCGTCGATGCTCTCGGAGCCGCACACCCCGCAGGCCGAGCTGGTGGTGAAGTTCTTGGTGGCCGGCGGCAGCAGCTGCGGCCGGGTGGTCGTGAAGTCCATGACGTTGTAGGTGTTCTGCGCGAAGCCGCTGCCGTCGTCCACCACCGCGCCGTCGCAGTAGCGGGCCTCGGTGATGTCCTCGCGGTGAGCGATGATCCCCTCGCCATGGAGGAAGCCGTGGATCAGCTCGACGTCATGTCCCGGGGTGCGCATCGTCAGCGAGAGCTGCTGGCCGTTCAGCCGGATGTCCAACGGCTCCTCGACGGCGACGTGGTCGCCCTTGCGGCCGGCGTACAGCCTGCCCTCACGCACCCTGACGGTGCGGATCCGTGTTCTGTCGGTGACCCTGCCCATTCCTCGAGGATAGCCCCCTCACCTGCAGTGAATCTGCACGGAGAGACCGTCCGGCAGCCTGGCTCCGACCCTGCTCCAGCCCGGAAACCCGGCTCCAGCCCGGCAGCCCGGCTCCAGTCCGGTTGCCCGGCAGCAGTCCGGTTGCACCTACTGCGCTCGCTCGCGCTCCTCCGCCCGCTCCTTGATGCTCGCCAGGCGACCGTCCCAGCCGGCGGCGACCACGCCGAGGAGATCGGAGACCTCGCGGATCCGGGACGGATCGACCCGGTGCACGCGGCGCCGGGTGACCAGGGAGGCCTGCACGATGCCGGCCCGCTCGAGGACGCGAAGGTGTTTGGCCACGGCCTGTCGGCTCACCCCTAGGTCCCGGGCCACGGCGCCGGCGTCGTCGGCCCGTTCGGCCAGACGCACGAGGATCTGCCGACGGGTGCGGTCGGCGAGGGCCGCGAAGACCTCGTCGGCCCCCTCGGCGAGCAGGCCGTGGGTCACCGGCCGCCCTCGGCGAGGGTCCGCGCCACGGCGAGCTCCTCGTTCCAGCCCTGGGTGTTGTCCTCGAAGCGCCTCCGCCGCTCGGCGGCGTCGGCGGAGATCCCGGAGAATCCTGTCTCCCGCACCGAGAGGAGCACCCCCTCCCCGTCGGGCTCGATCGTGAACTCGATGGTGTTGGCGGGGAACTCCTCGAGCGATCCTGCCTGGCCGGCGAGCCATTGGAAGACGGCACGGCGGGGCGGGTCGAGCTCGACGGTGCCGATCTCGAACGGACCGTGGACGGGATCGACGACCCGCGAGACGTCGCCGTCAGTCGTGACCTCGTGCTCGCGGTACTCGCCGTCGTTGATGAACCAGCCGGGTTCGCTGATGATCGCGAAGACCGTCTCCGCGCTTGCGGCGATGCGGATGCTGCGGAGGATCTCGTCGGGCACGTCGTCGGTGGTCACGGGGTCGGGGCTCCGGGTCATGACTGCCTCTCCGTCGGTGGCGACCATCGCCTCGAGCGCGGCCGTCCGGTACCACCATCCTGGCACGCGAGAACCTCGCAGTGCAACCTTTGGGTTGCACTAAAGTGTCCTGGGTCAGCGTTCGCCCTCGGCGAGATCGCGGGCGATCTCGAGCTGCTGCTCCCAGCCGCGGAGGTTCTCCTCGTAGTTGCGCCGGCGCACCGCCTCCTCGAGGCCGAGCTTCGCGAAGCCGCGCTCGCGCACGGTGAGCCGCACCAGGTTGCGCATCGCCGTCCCGGCGGGGTCGATGACGAACTCGACGGTGTTGTTCGGTGCATCGGAGATCTCCCCGAGGCCGCCGCCGAGCCAACGGAAGAAGATCCGGTTCGGTGGCTCATGGGCCTCGATCGCGAGCTGGAACCTGCCGTGGACAGGATCGATGACTTCGGTGAGCGGGCCGCTGCGGTTGATGGTGTGCTTGCGGTACTCCCCGTCGTTGATGAACCAGCCCGGCTCACGGATGACCGCGAACACGGTCTCGGCGCTCGCGTGGATCAGCACGCTGCGCACGATCTCATCGGGGACCGCGCCACCGGCGGGGAGAGGGGATTCGACAGCCATGACTGTGCTCCTCAGGGTCGGACTGCGGCATCGTCGCCGCGTGAGAGGAAGCCTGACAGACTTCCGGCGTTCCGGCGAGCCCCATGCGGCTCGAGCGCAGGCGCGCCATGGCCGACAGGGGCTACGGTCCGCCGCAGCGGGCGGCTGAACGGGGCCCAGCCGCGACGGGCGGCTGAACGGGGCCCAGCCGCGACGGGCGGTCGAGTGCGGTGCCGGGGCCCGGGCGCGCGGCGCGGCACCCGGGACCCGAGACCCGGTACCCAGGCCCTGGGGCCGGAGCCCTGAGCCCCGAGCCCCGAGCCCCGAGCCCCGAGCCCCGAGGTCAGCGCATGCTGCTCAGGCCTTCGTGACCGCCGCGGCGAGCAGGTTCAGGGATTCCTCGAGATCCGACTGCGGGATGGCCGGGAAGCCGACCTGCTCGAGCAGCTTCTGGTCGGTGACCTTGGACCAGTCGTAGGTCAGAGCCACCTCGGTGGAGTCGGAGCCCTGGGCCTTCAGCTCGTAGAGCCACTCCCAGCCCAGCGGCTCGGTCGGCGCGCTGCCGTCCTCCCCTTCCGGGGCGGGCTGCCAGCCGATCATCTTGTTCTCGTCGTAGGCGGTGACGAAGTTGTGGGTGCGGTAGTCGCCGCCCATCGCCTCGCGGTGCATGTTCATCACGAACTTCTCGCCGGACTTGTGGATGCGCTCGGTGTTGTCCGCGCTGCGCACGGTGCCGGAGCCGTCGAACTCAGGGTGCCTCGCGGGCAGCGTGAGCAGGTCGAACAGGTCCTTCGCGGGCACGTCGACGGTGCGGGTGACGGTCAGGTGGGTCTGGTTGCTGTTCATCTGTCCACCCTGCCGTCTCCGCGGCGAGATGTCATCTATGGGCCGACCGTGCGGTTGAACTGTCGGCTTTCCTGCTGGTCATCGCGGGCCTGCGCGACTTCACAGCGGGTCCGCGACGGCCTCGGCGATCGCCGTCGGCTCCCGGCCCAGCACCTCCCGCACCCCATCTCCCACCACATCTAGCGCCCCGGAGGCGATCGCGGTGTAGGTGCTGATCCAGGCGTCGACCTGCCATTCCGGCGCCCCGTAGGGGGCGCGGGAGGCGCGGGCCTCGGCGGGCGTCTCGTCGACGTACTCGTACTCCTCACCGCGCGCGCGGGTCATGAGCAGCGTGGCCTCCGCGAGGCTCACCGAGACCGGCCCGGTCAGATCCAGGGTCCGGCCGGCCCAGGGAGCGGGATCGCGCAGGATCCGGGTGGCCACCTCGGCCACGTCGCGCCGGGCCACGAAGGCGCAGCGGCCGGTGCCGCCGGGTCCCCGGATCACCCGGTCCGGACCGGCGAAGTCGAGCAGCACGTCGGCGTAGAAGCTGTCCCGCAGGAACGTCCAGGCCAGTCCCGATCCGCGCAGCATCTCCTCGGTCGCGCCGTGGTCGCGGGCGAGGGTGAACTCGGCATCGGCCCCGGCGCCGAGGAAGGACGTGTAGAGCACATGGCCCACCCCTGCCGCGACGGCGGCGTCGATCGCTGTGCGGTGCTGGGCGAGGCGATCCTCGGCCTCCCCCGCGGAGACCAGCAGCAGAGCGTCGGCGCCGTCGAAGGCGGTGCGGCAGGCCTCCGCATCGGAGAACTCCGCTCGTGCCGTCTCCACTCCCTCGAGCCGCGGGGCGCGGTGCAGGCTGCGCCCCACCATCCGCAGCCCGACCCCGGGTGCCGCAGCCAGCAGCCGGGCCACCTGCCCGCCGATCTTTCCGGTGGCCCCGGTGACCACGATCCGCATCAGAGCAGGCCCTTCTCCGTCAGCCAGCCGGTGGCGATGTCGGCGCTGCTGGACTGGTCCACCACGCTCTGGCGGTTCAGCTCCACCAGGTCCTCGGCGCTGAGCTGGGCGAGGACCCCGTCGATCACGGCCGCGGCGGCCTCGTCGACCTTCTCGGAGACCACCGGCACCACGTTTTGCGGGAGGATCAGCGACTCGGGGTCCTCGAGCACCACCAGGTCGTTCTCGGCGATAGCGGGGTCGGCGGTGTAGATGTCCGCGAGCTGCACGTCGCCGTCGAGCAGGGCCTGCACGGTCAGCGGGCCGCCGGAGTCCTCGACGGGCACCACGGTGAGGTCCACGCCGTAGACCGCCTTGACGCCCTCGGGGCCGTAGGGCCGCACCTCGAACTCGCTGTTCGCGGCGACCTTGAGGTCCTCGTCGACGCCTGCCAGGTCGCCGATCGTGACCAGGGAGTGGGTGGAGGCGAAGTCGGAGGTGGTGGTGTAGGAGTCCTGGTCGGACGCCTCGGCGAAGGAGAGCACCCGCAGACCGTCGGGCAGCGCCTCGCTGAGGGCGCTGTGGATCTCCTCGGGGCTCGCGGACTCTGCCTCGGAGTCGTAGTGCTGGAGCAGGTTGCCGAGGTACTCGGGCAGCAGGTCCAGCGAGCCGGCCTCGAGCTCGGGCATGTACACCTCGCGCTGACCGATCTGGAACTGGCGGTCCACGGTGAATCCTTCGGCCTCGAGGACCTGCGCGAACAGCTCGGCGATGATCTCGTTGGAGTAGTACGCCTGGGAGCCGATGGCGAGGGTGCCGCCATTCCCGCCCTCGCCGGACCCGGAGTCGGAAGCTCCGCCCTCGCCGCCGGTGCCGTCCTCCTCTGCGAAGGGGTCGGAGCTGCCGCAGGCCGCGGCGCCGAGCGCGACGCCGCCGATGCCGAACGCCCCGAGCAGGTGACGGCGGGTGCTGTGGATGGTCATGGTGTTCTCCTCATGATGGTGCGGGCCGAGTGGGATGTGCGGGATGGATGGGACCTGCGGACGGGAGCGAGTCATGCCGTCCTCGCCCCGCGCGGGGTGGCGAGGCGCTGGGCCAGCAGCAGGGCCAGATCCAGCATCAGCGCGAGCGCGATCACCAGCAGGGAGCCGGCGATCATCTGCGGATAGTTCTGGGAGCCGAGGCCCTGGAAGATGTACCGGCCCAGCCCGCCGCTGCCGACATAGGCGGCCAGCATCGCGGTCGCGACGACCTGGACGGTCGCGCCGCGGAACCCGCCCACCAGCAGCGGCATGCCCAGCGGGAGCTCGACCCGGGTGAGGATCTGCCATTCGGTCATCCCCTGGGCGCGCGCGGCATCGACGGTGGCGGGATCTGCGGACTCGATGGCGGAATACGCCCCGGCCAGCAGGGACGGGATCGCGAGGATCACGAACGAGAGCAGCGGGGCGGTGAGCCCGATCCCCACCAGCAGCGCGAACAGGGTCACCAGGCCCAGGGTGGGCAGGGCGCGGGCGGCGCCGGCCGCGGCCACGGCGAGGCCCTTGAAACGGCCCGTGTGGCCGACGTACAGGCCGACGGGCACCGCGAGCAGCGCTGCCACGAGCACCCCCAGGGCGGTGTAGCCGAGGTGCTCGAGCGTGCGCAGGGGGATGCCGCCCGGACCGGACCAGTGCGCCGGGTCGGTGAGCCAGGCGAGGGAGCCGACGTAGGGATTTCCGGTCATGCTCTGCGCACCTCCCTCTGCCGGGTCCAGGGCATCACCGCGCGGCCCAGCAGCACCAGCAGTGCGTCGGTGAGCAGTGCGAGGGCGGCGGTGACGACGACCCCGGCGGCGATCTCCGCGACGATCCCGCGTCGTACACCGTCGACGAACAGCATGCCCAGGCTCGGCACGCCGAGCACCCCGCCGACGGTGACCAGCGAGATGGTGCTCACCGCGACCACGCGCACCCCGGCCAGCAGCACCGGACCGGCCAGCGGCAGCTCGACCCGGAGGAACCGAGCGGCCGGCGCGTAGCCCTGGGCGGTCGCGGAGCCGAGCACGTCCCGGCTCACCGAACGGAAGGCATCCGAGGCGGTGGGAACCATCAGCGCGAGCCCGTACAGGGACAGCGCGATCGAGATGTTCACGGGGCTGCGCACGCTGGTGCCGATCAGGCCCGGCAGCAGCACGAACAGAGGCAGCGAGGGGATCGCATACATCAGCGAGGAGGTGGTGGTCACGGAGGTGCGCAGCCAGCCGCGGGCGTTGGCGAGCTTCGCGAGCGGCAACGAGAGCAGGAACGCCACGAGGATCGGCGGCAACGCCTGGAGGAGGTGAGCGCCGGTGTAGCCGCCGATCACCTCGAGGTTCTCGAGCACCCAGTTCACGAGGGCCGCTCCCCCATCGGGCCGTCGCCGGCGCGTCCGGCCGTCTGTGCAGCGAGCACCCCGGCGGGCCGCCCGTCGGCGTCGACCACGACGTCGCGGCCGTCGACGCGTTCGATGTGGAGGGTGCGGGCGCCGCGGTCCGCGCCGACGAAGCTCGCGACGAAGTCGTCGGCAGGATCGGCGAGGATCTCCTGCGGGGTGCCGACCTGGGCGATGATCCCGCCGGGCTTCAGGATCACCACGCGATCGCCGAGCAGGAACGCCTCATCGATGTCGTGGGTGACGAAGACGATGGTCTTGCGCAGCTCGTGCTGGAGGCGCTGCAGCTCGCGCTGGAGCTCGTGGCGCACGATCGGGTCCACGGCGCCGAAGGGCTCGTCCATCAGCAGGATGTTGGGGTCGGCGGCGAGGCCGCGCGCCACGCCGACGCGCTGCTGCTGGCCGCCGGAGAGCTGGGAGGGATAGCGCCCGGCGAGTGCCGCCTCCAGCCCCACGGTCTCCATCAGCTCGTGCGCGCGCTCGCGGGCCTCGCGCTTGGCGGTGCCGCGCAGCACGGGCACGGTGGTGATGTTGTCCAGCACGGTGCGGTGCGGGAGCAGGCCCGAGGCCTGCATGACGTAGCCGATGCTGCGGCGCAGCTGGACGGGGTCCAGGCTGGCCACATCGTCGCCGTCGATGTGGACGCGTCCGGAGGTGGGGTCGACCATGCGGTTGATCATCCGCATCAGCGTGGTCTTCCCGGAGCCGGAGGAGCCGACCAGCACCACGGATTCGTGGGAGGCGATCTCGAGGTTGAAATCCTGCACGGCGAGCGTCCCGCCCGGATATTCCTTCCGGACGTTCTCGAATCCGATCACGGGGCCTCCCAGAGGGGGTCGGGCCGACGAGCTGTCACTGTCGGAAGGCCCAGCCTACCGAGAGGGCCCGACCGGTGGACGACACGGCCGGAAGCAGACCGGCTGGTCGGCGCGCAGCATTCAGGTCACCAGCGCAGCGATCCGCGGGCGCACCGAGACGCTGAGGTCGTGGCGATGGACCACGAGCGCCTGGCCCTCGCCCACCTCAAGGTATCCGGTCTGGGGGATCCCGGTGGAGGCGACGATGACCCGGTCGGCATCGATGCGATAGCGCAGCGAGTAGTTGTCCGCGGTGTGGTGGGGCCGGGCCTGCGCGGGATCGGACTGCTGGTAGGCGATCAGCAGGTCCGGGGTCATGTACAGGCAGTTCAGCGCCTCCGGCACCCTGGTCCCGTGCTCGAGGCTCAGCGCGGTGATCTCCGCGGCGGCGCGCTGCACGGCGGTCGCGGGGTCGGTGTCCCGGGCGTGCAGCTCGATCAGTGAGAAGTAGAGCTCGGAGTCAGTGGTGCCCTCGGGGGTGCGGCCGCCGCGGGCGAGCACCGCCTCGCGCAGGCCCTCCGGCAGGTCGAACTGGCCGTTGTGCGCGAACACGGTCTCGCCCTCGCGGAAGGGGTGGGTGTTGTCGATCCGCAGCGCCAGACCCGGGCTCGCCTTGCGCAGGTGGATCAGCATCATCGGGCCGGTCGCTGAGCGCACCGCCTCGCGATAGGCGGCGGATTCACGCGCCACGTCCAGGTGCCGACGGATCTGCGGCCGACGGGGGTTGGGCAGCGGCATCGGCCGGGCATCGCTCGCTTCAGCGTCGGCCGGCCTCTCACTCCCGCCGGCCGCACCGGACCCCTCCGGCGAGCCAGTCCCATCGGCCGCCTCGAACCAGGCCACCCCCCAGCCGTCGCTGTGCACCTCGGACTGCGCGGTGAACGGCTCGATCTCCTCCGCGACCGCGCGATCCAGGGAGATGGGCTCACGGGAGACGACACCGAGCAGACGGCACATGCACAGACCAGCTTTCGAGTGGTGGAGGGAAGACGGCGCTCAGTGCGGCGCACGGCTCAGCTCGATGCGGCGCGGGCCTTCATCCGCGCATCGAGCACGAGCGCGATGCGGGTGAGCAGGAAGTTGATGACGATGTAGATCAGCGAGACGACCAGGTAGGTCTGCACCAGGTAACGGGTGATCGAGACCAGCGTCTTGCCCTGGAACTGCAGCTCGTTGTAGCTGACCACATAGCCGAGCGTGGAGTCCTTGAGCAGGGTCACGAGCGCCAGGATCAGGCTGGGCAGCACCAGGCGCACCGCCTGCGGCAGCACCACGGAGAACATCGCGTCACGTCGGCTCAGCCCGATCGCCGCCGCGGCCTCGTGCTGGCCGATGTCCACGGCCTTGATGCCGGCGCGGAACACCTCTGCGGTGGAAGCGCTGGAGACCAGGATCATCGGGATCACGAGCATCCAGAACCGTGGGAAGGTGACGCCGAAGGCGGGCAGGGCGAGCAGGAAGGCGTAGACCACCAGCAGCATCGGGATGCCGCGGAAGAACTCGATCCAGGTGATGGCCGCGCCGCTGAGCAGCGAGAAGCGTGAGATCCGCGCGAGCGCCAGCAGCAGTCCGAAGGGGAAGGCGACCACCGCCGCGATCGCGGTCACCTTGAGGGTGCCCCAGAGGCCCTGTCCGAGGAATGCGAGGTAGTCCACCCGCAGGTAGACGATCCACTTGTTCGGGTCCAGCTGACCGTTGGCGTGGAACTGCCACAGCGCTCCGGCCAGCAGCGCCGCGATCGCGAGCATGCTGAGGACCGACAGCAGCAGGATGCGGCGGCGGCCCTTCGGACCGGGGGCGTCGAAGAGGACCTGGGTGGCGGTGCTGGACGTGGCTGTGGAAGCGCTCATGCCTGTGCTCCTGCCGTGACGTCCAGCGTGGTGCGGGACTGTGAGCGGGAGGCACCCTTGGACGGTGCCACGGCCCGTTCGATCACGCCGCCGAGCGCCGCACCGCCCAATGACATCCCGAGGTAGACGGCGCCGGCGACCAAGAACATGACCACGGCCCGCCCTGACTGGATGTTCAGGGTCTGGGTGACCCAGGTGATCTCGCTGACCGCGATCGCCGAGCACAGGGCAGAGCCGATCACGGTGCCGATGAAGACGTTCACCAGCGGCTGGACCATGGAGCGGAACGCCTGCGGCAGCACCACGAAGCGCAGCGTGCCGAAGAAGCCCAGCCCGATCGAGCGCGCCGCCTCGGCATGCCCGATCGGCACCGTGTTGATGCCCGAGCGCACGTTCTCGCACACGAAGGCGGCCGAGGAGAGGGTCAGCCCCAGCACGCCGCACCAGAAGTACGGCAGCAGCAGGCCGACGTCCGGCAGTCCGAAGGCGATCAGGATCAGCAGGCTCAGCAGGGGGATGTTGCGGAAGATCTCGACATACACCGCGGACCCCCAGCGCAGCGGCGGGATCGGGCTGACCCGGAAGATCGCGAGCACCGTGCCGAGGATCAGGGCGAAGCCGTAGCCGAGCACCGTGAGCGCGACGGTAAAGCCGATGCCCTGCAGCAGCAGCGGAAGATTCTCCGCGAGCAGGGCGACGCTGTCTCGCAGGTACTGGATGATCCCGTCTGACTCGTCCATGGGGTGCCTCTCGGTGCGGTCGGGGGCCGACGGGGATCGCCCGGCATGGGCGATCCCCTTCCGCGCGGAGGGCGGTCGGCGTCGTCAGAGGCTCAGGGAGCCTCCGACGGATCAGGCGGGGAGCTCGCCGGGGACGGGCGGCTCGGGGGCTTCGCCGTCGATGACCTCGCCGACGGTCGAGGTCCACAGCTCCTGCCAGGTGCCGGAGTCGATGATCTCCTGCAGGAAGGTGTTGACGAAGTCGACGGCATCCTCGCTGTCCTTCGACAGGCCGATGCCGTAGGGATCGTCCACGAAGGGCTCGCCCACCACGGTGACCTCAGGATCCGCGGCGGAGTTGCCCAGCAGCACGCCCTGGTCAAGGACGTACGCGTCCACGCGGCCCTGCTTGAGCGCGGCGACGCAGGACTCGTTGTCCGGGAGGGTCTCGACGCTCTCGGGATCCGTCACGAACTCCTCGATGGCCTGGATCCCGGTCGAGTTCGCCTGGGTGACGAGCTTGAGCCCGGTGAGGTCCTCGGGGCCGGCGATCGTCTCGGCATCCTCGGTGCGCACCTGGATCGCGGTACCGGAGAGGTAGTACGGCCCGGCGAAGTTGATGACCTCGAGGCGCTCGGGGGTGATCGAGTAGGTCGCGATCACGCAGTCCACGGTGCCGTTCTGGACGAGGGTCTCGCGGGTCTCGACGGTGGTGTCGATGTACTCGACCTTCTCCTCCCCACCCTCGCCGAGGATGTACTTGGCCAGCAGCTGGGTGATTCCGGCGTCGAAGCCGGTGGGCTGCCCGCCGGAGACGCTGGCCAGAGAGAACACCTGGTTGGCGACGGTGCCGCCGCGCACCAGCTGGTCCTTGTCCTTGATGGCGGTGGCCCAGGGGCTCGCCGCGATGGCGTCGTCCGAGGCGATCGGCCCGGAGGCGATCACGTCGCCGGAGCCACCGCCCTCGCCGCCGCCGTCGGAGGCATCGGAGTCGCCGCCGCCGAGGTCGGGGCCTGCGCCGGTGTCGGAGGAGCAGGCGGCGAGGCCGATCAGCGGCAGGGCTGCGGCGGCGGCGACGACGGCGCGGCGGCCGGGTCGGAAGCTGGTGGACGTCATGGTTCTCTCCATTTTTCGAGCTGCTCCAGAAGGAGCGGCGGGTCAGGTCCGGCAGGTGCCGGAGGTCCGCTGTCGCGGTGGTCGGTGGGGGTCCTGCTCAGGTCTGCGGACGACGGACTCTGCGGGCCTCGCCGGGCGCCGTGTCAGTGGGCGAGGATCTTGGACAGGAAGGCCTTCGCCCGCTCGCTGCGCGGGGCGGTGAAGAACTCCTCGGGGTCGCCCTGCTCGACGATCTCACCCTGGTCCATGTAGACCACGCGATCGCAGACGTGCCGGGCGAAGCCCATCTCGTGGGTGACCACGAGCATAGTCATGCCCTGCTCGGCGAGTTCGGTCATCACGTCGAGGACCTCGTTGATCACCTCGGGGTCCAGCGCCGAGGTGGGCTCGTCGAAGAGCAGCGCCTTGGGCTTCATGGCGAGCGCGCGGGCGATCGCGACTCGCTGCTGCTGGCCGCCGGAGAGCGCGGTGGGCAGGGAGTTCGCCTTGTCGGAGAGGCCGACGCGCTCGAGCAGCTCCATCGCCTGCTGATCCGCCTCGGCCTTGGACACCCCGCGCACCTTCCGCGGACCGAGGGTCACATTGTCGATCGCCTTGAGGTGCGGGAAGAGGTTGAAGCTCTGGAACACCATGCCCACGTCGGCGCGCAGCCGGGTGAGCTCCTTGCCTTCCTCGGGCAGGAGCTCTCCGTCGATGGTGATCTCGCCGGCGGTGATGGTCTCCAGGCGGTTCAGGCAACGGCACAGGGTCGACTTGCCGGAGCCGGAGGCGCCGATCAGCGCGACCACCTCACCGCGGTGGATGTCCAGGTCGATGTTCTTCAGCGCTTGGAAGTCGCCGAAGAACTTGTCCACTCCGCGCGCGGAGATCAGGGGCTCACCGATCGTCGTCGACCGCGACGTCGACCGCGAGCGGGCCCGCGAGGACCGGGACGCCGGTGGCGCCGCGGGGGTGCCTCCGGTGGTCCCGTCTGGCGTCTCGCTGCGGGGCGTCCCGCTGCGGGGCGTCTCCGGGGGCGTGCTGCTCTCGTTCATCCTCCGAGAATGCGGTGCTCGGCGACATCTGTCCACATCCTGGGTCGAGTGCTCGCATGTCGGAACGAATTCGTAACAGTGAGCCATCCGACGTGATGCTCCGCACGGCTCTGCTCCCCACCCGCTCCCTCAGGGCCGAGGCTCACCTGCTCACCTGCTCAGCTGCTCACTTGCCTAGCTGCTCAGCCGCTCAGCTGCTCCTGGTCGCTGCGGGGCAGCTCCTGCCCCGCAGCCCAGGTGCGCCGCTCAGGCCCGGTACGCGCCCTGGTAGACCGCATCGAACGGGGTCGCGCCTTCCTGGCGATGCTCGATCGAGCTGGTGACCACGGCCTTCGCGGTGCGAGCGGCCTCGAGCGGGGTCGCGCCCTTGGCGAGCTCCGCGGTCACCGCGGCGGCCAGGGTGCAGCCGGCGCCGGAGACCCGGTGCTCGCCGATCTTCGGGCTGCGCAGCTCGACGGTCTGCTCCCCGTCGTAGAACACATCCACCGCGTCGTCACCCTCGAGCACCACGCCGCCCTTGGCCAGCACCACCACGTCATAGATGTCGTGGATGCGGCGAGCGGCCTCGGTGAGGTCCTCGACGGACTCGATGCGCTCCATCCCGGAGAGGGTCAGCGCCTCGAAGTGATTGGGGGTGACGAAGGTGGCCAGCGGCAGGATCTTCTCCTTGAGCGCATTGTCGGTGTCGAGCGCGGCACCGGGCTCCTGGCCCTTGCAGATCAGCACCGGGTCCAGGACCACGTGGGTGAAGGAGCGCTCGGCGAGCGAGGCGGCGACGGTGTCGATCGTGGTCGGGGTGCCGAGCATGCCGATCTTCACGGTGTCGATCTCGTGCACGGCAGTGGTCGCCTCGATCTGGTCCGCGATCACCTGCGGGTCGACCGGCACGAAGCGGTGCGCCCAGTTGTTCTTCGGGTCGAAGGAGACGATGCAGGTCAATGCCGCGGTGCCGAAGGTGCCCAGCTGCTGGAACGTCTTGAGGTCGGTCTGCGCGCCGGCGCCGCCGGTGGTCTCGGAGCCGGCGATGGTGAGGGCGACGTGAGTCATGGGGGCCTTCCTTGGAGGTGTCGTGGCGGTGCCGTGCGCACGTGGCCCGTCGGACATGACGAACCGGACCGACGCAACGGCGGTGACCGCGCGCTCCCAGGGCTCGGAACCCGGTGGGCCCCGCCTGCCCGTCGCAACGGTCGGGCCGCGCGCTCCCAGGGTCCGGGGCGCCTGTGAGTTCGCTCCGGCCCGTCGCAGCGGCCGACCTCCGATGGTAACGCCTCGGGTACAGTGCCGCTCGTGCTGACCCCGGACTCGACGACGGAGAAGAACCCTCCGCCCCCCTCCTCCTCGGGGACCGCTGCGCCTCGAGGAGCCCTGCGCCGCGGCGCTCCGGGACTGCTCGCGGAGCATCTGGGTCCCACCCTGAAGTTCCTGTTGGTGGGCGGGGCGGTGTTCCTGCTCGATGCCGCGATGTACAACGTGCTGGTGTTCTGGCATCCGACCCACGGCTGGGGCGAGGGGCTGATGCATGCGAACCCGTTGACGGCGAAGATCATCGCCATCGCCATCGCGTCCTGCCTGACCTATCTCGGCAACCGGCTGTGGACCTTCGGGGACCGCCCGCGCCCGGACACCACCCGCTCGATCATGATGTTCATCCTGATCAACCTCATCGCGACCGCTCTGCAGCTGTCCTGCCTGGGGTTCTCGCGCTATGTGCTGGGGCTGGACACGGTGCTGGCGGACAACATCTCCGGCACCTTCATCGGCCAGATCGTCTCGACCTCCTTCCGCTATGTCACCTACGGCCGCTTCGTCTTCCCCCGGCGCTGAGCCGTGCCCGTCGAGATGTCCGCTCCTGCCCTGATGACTGCTCCTGCCCTCACGACCGGTCCGGCTCCCCTGCTCGCCACGGGTCCCACCTGGCCGGGCGACTGGTCCACCTTCTGGCCGGACATGGTGATCGGCTGCATCACGGGTCTGATCATCGGCCTCGCGCTATGGCTGCTGGACATCTGGGCCGCCCAGCGCCATTCCCGCAAGGTCGCACGCCGGGTCTCGCTGCGGATCGTGCAGCCGCTGCTGCTGGTCCTCCAGCGGCCGACGTACACACAGGGTTTCAGCGAGATCGCGGTGCTCCCCCGCAAGCACCGCACGGCCCTGTCCCTCATCGAGCAGTCCGACCTCGACGACTGGCATGAGGAGCTCGCCACCGAGCTCACCGAGACGCTGCGCGACTACCGCGGCCGGCTGTGGAATCTGCAGGCCGACGCCGATGACCTCGAGCAGGCCGTCGAGCGCTGGTTCACCGTGCACCGCACCCCGCCGGTGGTGCGGGAGTGGGTCGAGGCCCGGCTGCTGGGGGCCAGCGACGACTACCTGCGCGCGATGGTCCGCGCCGAGGACGACTACGACGAGATCGCCGCCGCCGGCGGCCAGATCGTCTCCAGCCGACTGGTGCGCAAGCATGCCCGGGCCTATGGGCAGGCACTGCGCAAGGCCGACCGCACCCGGCAGCGCCTGATGCCGATCCTGATCGAGAACGTGCGGCGGCGCTCGAACCGCTGAGACGCCTCCAGCGCACCTCGCCGCACTGCCGGCTGCAGAGTGCCGGCGGCACGCTCTGCGCTCTGCGGCACGGCGTCGCTCTCCGCCTGCGCCCTGACGGCGCTCTCTGACAGACTCGGGGACATGGAGATCTCAGGCCCCTGGACCCGCGCCACCGCCGCTGCTGGGCTGCTGAAGGACGGCGTGGCCCGCCCCACCGTCTTCGCCCGGATGTCGGCCCGCGCCGCAGAGCACCGGGCGCTGAACCTCGGCCAGGGCTTCCCCGATGACTCCCCGCCGCCGGAGGTGGCCGAGGCCGCGGTCGCAGCGATCCGCGAGGGCCGGAACCAGTACCCGCCCGGCGCCGGGGAGGCGGTGCTGCGTGAGGCGATCGCGGAGCACCAGGCCCAGTGGTACGGCGTGAGCTGGGATCCCGCCACCGAGGTGCTGGTGACCACCGGTGCGACCGAGGCGCTCGCCGCGACGATCCTGGCGCTGGTCGAGCCGGGGGACGAGGTGATCACGCTCGAGCCCTTCTACGACCAGTACGCGGCGATGATCGCGCTGGCCGGCGGGGTGCACCGCACGGTGCCGGTCACCTCCCGCCCGGCCTCAGGCTCGCGCTCCGACTCCGCCTCCGCCTCCGCCCCCGCCTCCGGCGATCTGGTGCTGGATGTCGACGAGGAGGCGCTGCGTGCGGCGTTCTCGGAGCGCACCCGGCTGGTGCTGGTGAACACGCCGCACAATCCCACCGGGCTGATGCTGTGGGTCGGGGCGCTGCAGGCGATCGTCGACGAGGCGGGGCGGCATGACGCGCTGATCGTCACCGACGAGGTCTACGAGCACCTCACCTTCGGTCCCGCCCACCTGCCGATCACCACGCTGCCCGGGGCGCAGGACCGCACCATCTCGATCTCCTCCGCCGGCAAGACGTTCTCGGTGACGGGCTGGAAGATCGGCTGGATCACCGCCCGTCCGGAACTGATCACCGCGATCACCGGGGTGAAGCAGTGGCTGACCTACTCCTCCGGAGCCCCCTTCCAGCCCGCGGTGGCGGTGGGGCTGGCGATGCCGCCGTCGGCCTTCCACGATCTCGCCGCCGATCTGCGGGAGCGCCGGGATCTGCTCACCGACGGGCTGCGCGAGATCGGCTTCCGGGTGAGCGTGCCCGACGCCGGATACTTCACGGTCGCGGATGCGGGCCCGCTGGGCGAGCCCGACGCCGACGCGCTCGCCGAGCGCCTCCCCGCAGAGGCCGGGGTGGTGGCCATCCCGCTGTCCGCGTTCTACCGCGACGGGGACGCCGGCGAGGCGAGCGCCTACCTGCGAATGGCCTTCTGCAAGAGCCGCGGGACGATCGAGCGGGCCCTCGAGCAGCTCGATGCCTGGGCGACGCCGCGCCGCTGAGCGCCGCCCCCGGGCCTGCGGGCATGTCGCACGACTCCACACGAACGGCCCGCCCGGCCCACCGATCTGCCGGGGCGGACGGGCCGAGTGTGCTCGGTCAGCCGGCGGCCACCCACACCGGCTCGCTGTCGAAGTTGAACAGGACGTCGACCGTGAGCGCCCCGTCCTTCGCCTGATCCGCCGGGATGATGATGCCGACCTCCCAGGTCCCGGTGCCGCCGTCATGAAGGGTCCCGACGTCGAAGGAGCTGTTCGGAGTGATCGACCCGTCGTCCGAGTAGGTGTTCCCCCCGTTCGTGACGTAGTCGACCATCAGCGACAGGAACGGTTCGGCCGTTCCGTCACCGTGATACGTCATCTCGACGGGGATGAGCATGTAGGTCTCCCCCTCGGCGGGCTCGGTGTTGAACTCGTTCGCCCCCATGACCGCTTCGGTGGCATCCCAGTTCACCGCTCCGATCGTCACGTCGAGCGTGCCGCCGGAACCGTCCTCGAGCGTGAACATCTGACCGGCGGCGTACGGGCTGTCCTTGGTGCCCTCGCCCTCACCGGCCGGTGCCTCCGACGGCTCTTCCGACGGCTCCTCGCTGGGTTCCTCCGAGGGCGCCTCGCTGGGCTCTTCCGACGGTTCCTCGCTCGGTGCCTCGGAGGGCTCTTCACTCGGCTCCTCGCTGGGGCCCTGCGTGGTGGTCTCGCCACCACCGGTGGGCTCCCCACCGCTGCGGGCGAACAGGAAGATGCCACCGCCCACCACGATCAGCAGGAGCGCGAGCACCGCGCAGCCGGCGCAGATGATGATCGGAAGCTTGTTGGACTTCTTCGGGGTCGCGCCCTGCGGCGCGAAGCCCTGCCCGCTTCCGTCCCCGAAGCTCGGGGCGGAGGAGGCATCCTGCCCGTAGCCGGCGCTCGGGGACGCCTGGCCATATCCCTGCCCGGCACCCTGTTGGCCGTACCCCTGCTGGGCATACCCCGGCTGGTCGTATCCCTGCTGGGCATACCCCTCCTGGCCGTACCCCTGCTGGTCGTATCCGGCCTGGTCCTGGCCGTATGCCGGCGACGGCTGCGAGGGGGAGCCGTAGCCGCCCTGCTCGGGCTGCTGGGCATCGGGATCTCCGAACGAGGGCTGACCCCATCCGTTCTGCGGTGGCTGCGACATGTTCTTCTCCGGCGCCGTCGACGGCGCCGTCCCCTCTCTGCTGACACGACCTGTGTTGGCCGAGACCCCCTGGGCCCGTGCGCCATATCGTACGGCGCGCTCAGGCTCTGTTCAGGTTCTCCTGGTCGCTTTCCGGTCACGATGCACGCCGCCCCGGGCCCGGCTCGAGCCAGGTCCCGGGGCGGCGTCCACTGCGTCGCCGCTCAGCCGCGGCCGGTGAACAGCTCCCCGTGGAAGGTGCGGCCGGTGGCCCGCTGCGAGGCGCCCGAGGCATCGAGGTACGGAGTGATGCCGCCGCGGTGGCGGGGGAAGCCGGCGCCGAGGATCAGCGCGAGGTCCACCTGCTCGGGTCGCTCGACCACACCGCTGTGGAGCATCAGGGAGATCTCCTCGGCCAGTCCGTCCTGGACCTTCTCGAGCAGCGCCTCGCCGACGGGTGCCTCCGCACCCGCAGCGCTGCTCACTGCCGCGGCGCTGTCAGGTGCTGCGGCGAACACCTCGGCGACCGTCGGCGAGACCGGCGGGTGCACGGCGGTCTTGCTGCGCTCGGTGAAGTGGGCCTTCCTCTCGGCCATCGAGTGCAGTCCCGGGGAGGCATGGAAGCGATCCCCGAGCTCCTCGGCGAGCACCGTGCCCACGTGGTCCGCCACGGCGAGGCCCACCAGGTCCAGCAGCTCGAAGGGGCGCATCGGCATGCCGAGCGCGTCGAGGGAGGCATCGACCTCCGCCGGATCGGCGCCCGCGTCGACGGAGGCGAGCACCGCGCCGAGCACCCGGAACAGCAACCGGTTGACGATGAAGCCGGGGGCGTCGGCGCTGCGCACCGCGAACTTCCGCAGCCTCCGCACCACCTCGAGGCCGGTGGCCAGGGTGGCGTCGTCGGTCGCGCCGGTGTGGATCACCTCGACCAGCGGCATCTTCGCGACCGGATTGAAGAAGTGCAGGCCCAGCACCCGCTCGGGGTGGGCGAGGCCCTCTGCCATCGTCGTCACCGAGAGCGACGAGGTGTTGGTGACCAGCAGGGCGTCCTCCGTCAGAACGCTCTCGAGCTCCGCGAAGACGGACTGCTTGATCGTCAGCACCTCGGGCACGGCCTCGAGCACGAGGTCGCAGCCGGCGAGCTCCTGGAGGTCCGTGGTGGCGGAGAGGTTCTCGGAGATCCGGGTGGCGGCCGCTTCGTCGAGCACTCCGCGGGCGGCGGTCTGGGCGATCACCTCGCGCGCCGCGGCGAGGCCCTTGGCGGCGATCTCCGTATCGAGATCGCGCATCACGACGGGGACCTGGAGGCCGAGCGCGAGCTGGGCCGCGATCTGCGAGGCCATCAGCCCGGCACCGGCCACGCCGACCCGACGGATCTCGCGCGCGCCCTCGACCGGGGCGCGGCCGGGCTTGCCGCGACGCAGCAGCTCAGCGGTGTACATCGAGGCTGCGGCACCGTCGCTGCGCACCAGCTCCGCCAGGGCGGCGGCTTCCCGGGCGAGGGCTTCGGGGAGGGTCGAGCCCGGCAGCTGCTGCAGCAGCTCGAGGGCGCGGCCGACGGCGGGGGCGCCCTGCGCCTCGAGCCGCGCGGCCCAGGTGCGGCGGGTCTCGGCGGTGCCGTGGGCGGCATCGAGCGCATCCAGCAGCGCCTCGGCCTCGGGCGTATCGGCGGCGGGCAGCGGCGGGGTGCGGCCTCCCCAGGCGCCGCCTGCTGACGCAGTGCCGTCGGCCGGTCCCGGGCCGGCAGAAGCGGACTCCGCCAGTGCGGGGTCGACCACGTCGGCGTCGGCCGGATCGAGGTCCACGTGCGCGGCGACCAGGGCGGCGAACTCGTCGAGCGCCTCGTCGAGGTCCTCGGCGAGTTCGTCGACCAGTCCGACCTCGAGGGCCTGCTCAGCATTCAGCTGCCGGTCGCGGGCCGGGTCCTCGAGGATCATCCGCACGGCGATCTCGGCGCCGACGACGGACTGCAGCAGGGTGGTGCCGCCCCAGCCGGGCAGGATGCCGAGGCTGGTCTCGGGCAGGCCCAGGCCGCGCACCGCGGGGGCTGCGGTGCGCACGTCAGCCATCAGCGCCACCTCCAGGCCACCGCCGAGGGCGACCCCGTTGAGGTGGGCGAGCACCGGCACCGCGCTGGTGCGCACGCGGACCTGCAGGTCATGGGCGGCGCGGGTCATGCGCTCGACATTCGCGACGGCGGTGGGATCGGCGAACATCGAGAGGTCGGCGCCGGCGAGGAAGACGCGGCCGGTGCCGGTCATGGCGATCGCCTGGATCTCTCCGGCCTCGGCGCGGTCCAGCGCGGCACCGATCGCGCCGGTCACGGCGTCGATCGAGCGCGGCCCGAGGGTGGCGGGGCGTCGCTCCTCCCCCTCCGGTGGGGCGAAGGTCAGCACGGCCACCGTGCCCAGCCCGGGATGCTCGCGGTCCTCGGCCAGGACTCGGGTGACGTGCTCCGTGTAGCTGCTCATCAGTGACCTTTCGCGTTCTCTTCATCGAGGGCAGGCGGCATCCGCAGGATTGTCTGATACTGCGGGTTTCATAAAGATCATGCCTCAGGCCGATGGCGCGTGTCCACCGAGGCGATCGGCGGCAGGGCTCACCGGGAGCGGACACTCCCCCAGCGGGGGTCCCCGCTCAGGACGCCTCCCTTCAGACCCTGCCGTCGGGCACCTGCAGGTCGTCGAGAAGCACGAGCGGTGCGCTGCGCAGCGTGCTGCGACGGGGGCGGGGAGGAGCCTGTTGCATGGTCAACCGGTCGTGAAGTACAGGAGCTCTCCGCTGAACGTCTCCACGCCCAGTCGGAAGGTGTCGACTTCCTTCTCCGGGACCAGGAAGGCGCTGCGGAACCGGGCGCTCTCACCGCTGTCCAGCGGGCTGATCGACGTCATCGGGTCCGGGACCAGGCCCTCGGCGATGTCGGGGAAGTAGGTGCGGTCCGATTCGCCGGTCAGCCAGAGCTCCTCGGCGGGGGCCAGCTGGCCGGGACCGTCGTAGCGCACCTCGTAGGTGACCAGGACCAGTCGGTAGCCGTCCTGGACCACGTCCTTGCCGTCGGCCCCCGGAGCGGTCGCGGCGGTGTCCACCTCGAGCGGGGTGACGCCGAGCGCCCCGTCGGTCCAGGCGGTCCAGCTGACGGTGTGCTCGCCGACGGTTGCCGGGCGGTCGTACCCGCCGGTCCCGTCGGTCACCTCCCGCCCTGCGGAATCCGTGACGACGCCGGGTTCCCGCTCCTGCGACGACTGCGACGCCGCCACGCTCGCGCTCTCCTCCTCACTGGAGGGGGCGGCCACGGGCGCAGCGGGCGACGGGTCGGCGAGCCGCTGCAGCCCGCCCATCACGAGGCCGACGACGGCGACCAGCGCGGCCGCCTGCACGATGACGATGGCGACGATCGCCCAGGCCGGTAACCCGCCACGTCGAGGCCCCTCCTCGAGCGGCTCCTGCGGGTCGTAGGTGAAGGAGGGCGCCCCGTAAGGCGCATCGTGGGGCGCATCGTCGCGGAGGACGCGATCACGATCGGGCAGCGCGAGGGGAGCCGGCTCGGACGGGTCGGAGTGCGCCTCCCAGTCATAGCCGGTGGGAGAATCCCGCCCCTGTGCCATGCCGTCGAGCATAGGCGCGACAGGGCTCACGGATCGACCCCGCCCCCGACGCGACTGAACCCGGTCCTGCATCTGGCTCGCTCCCACCCCTTGCACCCGCAACCCTACGGTTGTACATTTTTCGTATGCAGAGGAACGACGACCAGGCGGATGCCTGGTTCCACGCGCTCTCGGATCGCACCCGGCGGGACATCCTGCGACGGGTGCTGGAGCGTGAGCAGTCGGTCTCCTCCCTGGCCCGGAACTACCCCATGAGCCTCACCGCGGTGCAGAAGCACGTCGTGGTGCTCGAGCGGGCCGGGCTGATCATCCGGCGCCGTCATGGCAGGGAGACCCTGACCCGCGGCGAGACCGGAGCCCTCCGCTCCGCCTCCGCGCTCCTCACCGAGCTCGAGTCCGGCTGGCGCGACCCCATCACCCGCATCGACGAACTGCTGGAGTCCGACGCCACCCCCGCCTCATCCCCCCACGGCACCGGGCCCACCACGAAGGAGTGACCATGCCCGTCACCGACATCACCCACGACCTGGACCACCTCACCCTCACGATCACCGCGCAGTTCGCCGCGCCGGTGGAGCGGATCTGGGAGGCCTATGCGGATCCGCGCCAGCTCGAGAAGGTGTGGGGACCCCCGGAGTACCCCGCCACGGTGGTGGACCACAGCCTCACCCCGGGAGGCCGGGTCACCTATTACATGACCGGCCCCGAGGGCGAGCGCTTCTACGGGTACTGGACGGTGCTCGAGGTCGATGAACCCCGCTCGTTCAGCTACGAGGACGGCTTCGCCCACGAGGACTTCACCCCGAACACCGACCTGCCGATCTCCACCTGCGTCTCCACCTTCAGCGCGCAGGACGACGGCACCCGCGCGGTGTACGTGACCTCCTACGCCAGCCGCGAAGGGCTGCAGACGGTGCTGGACATGGGCGTCGAGGAAGGCTCGCGCACGGCGATCGACCAGATCGACGCACTGGTCGCCTGACCGCAGATCCGACCCCGCATGCGCAGCGTCGCCGGCCACCCGCGGTGACCGGGGACGCTGCGGCTCAGGCTGCCTCGATCCACTGCCCTTCGACGAGGGCCTCCTCCTGCGTGATGCCGTCGGAGACCACGAAATGACCGCCCTCCGGGACGTCCGCGGGCATCATGAACACGGAGTGCAGCGTGCCCGACTGTCCGTCCTGCAGATTCAGCGTGGCCGAGGTGTCCGGGGTGACGACGCCGGCATCCTCGTAAGGAGTGCCGTCGGCCGCGACGTAGTCCAGCGGGACGAACGCGAAGGAGTTGAACGTGTCCGGCCCGTGGTAGGTCACCTCGGCCTGGACCATGATGTATCTGCCCTGGTCGGTGGGCTGAGGGTTGTGGCTGTTCTGCTCGCTGACCCATGCGGTGGCATCCCAGTTCACGTCGCCGATGGCGATATCCAGCGAACCGGCGAATTCGTTGGGGTCCTCCAGCGTGATGACGGTGCCCTTGGGCACGGCGTTGGCCTCGCCGACGGGCGCCGTCTCCTCGGTGGGCTCGGGCGACTCCTCGGGCTCGGTGGTCGCCTCCTCCATGGGCTCCGTGGTCTCCTCCGCGGGCTCTGCGGTCGCCTCCGGCTCGGTCGAGCCCTCGTCCGCCGGGGGCTCCTCCTGCGAGGTGGCGGGCTGCTCGTCGTCGCCGTCGCCCATCAGCGCGCGGACACCGAAGAATCCGACGAGCGAGAGCAGCAGCACGAGCGCCAGCAGGCCGCAGCCCACCATCGCGAGGATCGGGCCCTTGCCGGGACCGGGCGGAAGCGGGGACTGAGGCGGCTGAGGAGGCTGAGTCATGAGCGGACGGCGCGAGGCGGCCGGGGTCCTTTCGGTCGCATGAGGGGCCCGCCGCGAGGACGACGGACGAGATCACGCTATCCGAGAACGACGAGCCCATACCTCGGGCTCAGCGCCGGGATGACGGGAGTAGCGTGTCCGAGTCACCACGTCGCCCCCGCCCGGTCCTGCCGGCTGTCCATCGATCCTCGTGATCCCTGTTCGACCCCGGGCCCGGCCGTACCCATCCCCAGCACGAGGACCTCGCATGACACTTCATGACCCGTCCGTTCCCGAGCCGCTGCACATCGATGCTCGCGAACCAGAAGGTGCGGCCGCCACCCCCGCCATCTCGAGCGTCGCCGAGGCGGACGCCGCCGTGCTGGACAACCCCGCCTGGTCCTCGCTGACCGGCCATCACCGACACCTCGCCCACGGGAACGAGCACGTGCTGCGCTATCCGGGCGACGTCTCCCCCTTCGTGGGGGTGCGCGACTGGGGGCATCCGGACGTGTGGGACGCGATACTCGAGGAGTTCGGGCACGGCGCGACCGTCAGCGTCTCCCACGCCGATCCGCTGCTGCCCGCGGGCTGGGCCCCGGTGTTCTCGATCCCCGGGGTGCAGCTGGTCCAGACCGGCCGCCTCGCCCCGCGGCCCGATGAGGAGGCGCTCGAGCTGGGCGCTGCGGACGCCGCCGACATGCACGCGCTGGTCGAGCGCACCCGGCCCGGGCCCTTCGAGCTCCGCACCCACGAGATGGGTCGTTACGTGGGCCTGCGTCGTGAGGGCCGCCTGATCGCGATGGCCGGGGAGCGCCTGCACCCGGCAGGCTGGACCGAGATCAGTGCCGTCGCGGTCGACGAGGAGCATCGCCGACAGGGTCTGGCCTCGCGCCTGGTGCTCGACGTCGCCTTCCACATCCAGCAGCGCGGAGACCGCGCCCTGCTGCATGCCTCCGCGAACAACACCTCCGCGATCAGCGGCTACGAGAAGCTCGGCTTTGCACTCCGGCGCCGGCTCAGCTTCGGAGCCGTCCGCACGCCGTGACATCGCCGGCGGGCGAGGGCGCGGAGCGTGCGGCCCCCACCGCACGCCCCGCCGCCTCGACCACTGCTGCGCTCACTCCTGCGGCAGCTGGGTGAACAGGTACGCGGCACGGTCCCCGTCGAACCCGCGCTGGGCGGAGGCGTACCAGGTGCCGTCCCCGCCGCCGTCCGGCGTGCCGGTCACCTCGCACAGCCCGTGCTCGCCGCCATCACTCACCTCGCAGGTCACCGACAGGTCCGCGGGCAGCTCACCGTCGTTGCGGTAGCCCAGCAGGATCCCGCTGGTCGCCGCGCCTGCCAGCTCCTCGTCAGTGACCACGGAGACGTCCCCGCCCCCGAGGGTCTGCAGGCCCTGTGCAGCACCGGGTGCGACCGGGAGAGCGGCGCCGGGCTCGTCGGTCACCCCGAACAGCAGCGCGGTGTTGCCGAAGCCGGTGGGGACCAGACGGACCTGGGCCAACTGCTGGTCCCCCGAGCCGTCCATGGCGACGAAGGTGCAGCTCGCGGCGGCACCGTCGAGCACGGCCTCCCCCTCGCACTGCGCGTCGGCACCGGCGAGGAACTCGGTGACCGCGATGTCCTCGGCGCTCATCGTGGTGACGGCCGCCTCGCCGTGCAGAGTCATCATCGCGAGGTACGAGCCGTCGGCCTCCGCGGCGAATCGCTCGGTCGAGACGGTCCCGTCCCACTGTCCGGGGATCTCCGAGTCGGGCGCGGCGGCGCCCTCTGCGTCCTCCGCCGCAGGAGCTGCGGCGTCGTGGACGTCGGAGCGTTCCTGGTCGGGTGCCTCCTGCACGACGGTCTTACCGGCACCTCCCGCGGCGGCCGGGTCCTCGGCGGATGCCGGTCCCGTGGTGCAGCCGGCCAGGAGTGCGGCGAGGGCCCCGAGCGCGAGCAGTCCTGCTCGATAGCGCGTGATCGTGGTGGTGGTGTGCATGAGGCGTCCCTTCCCCCGAAGAACGGCGACGGCGGTGCCGTCGGGCCGTGGAGCACGGCCGCCGTCCGGCGACCTCATGATGGACTTTACGATCTCTTGACGCTTGCGCGCACCACTCTTTGCAGAATCTCCTCCTCTGCTCCTCGCGCCGTGCACGCGATCTCGGAGGTCGGCGTCGGTGGTGCCCGCTCTCCCCGGAGCCCGCTACCGTCGTCCCTATGACCGACACAGCGACGTGGCCGCAGCGGCTCGAGGACGTGGATCGCAGCGATATCTCCCTGCGGGACTGGGTGGCGGAGCGCATCCGTCGTCTCGAGGCCGACGGGCGCCGCAGCGCCGATACCCATCTCGTGAGCGTGGACCTGCCCGCGAGCTGGGACATCCAGCTCTACCTCAAGGACGAGTCGACCCACGCTGCGGGCAGCCTGAAGCATCGCCTGGCCCGTTCGCTGTTCCTGTTCGCGCTGGTCAACGGTCAGCTGCGGCCGGGCATGCCGGTGATCGAGGCCTCCTCCGGTTCGACGGCGGTGAGCGAGGCGCATGTGGCGCGGATGCTGGGCATCCCCTTCGTCGCGGTGATCCCGCGCGGCACCAGCACCCGCAAGATCGCCCTGATCGAAGCGGCCGGCGGGCACTGCCACGTGGTCGAGAGCGCGGAGCTGATGAGCCGGGAGGCGCAGCGGCTGGCCGAGGAGCAGGGCGGGCTGTTCATGGACCAGTTCACCCATGCGGAGCGGGCCACCGACTGGCGTGGGAACAACTCGATCGCCGTCAGCGCGCTCGCGCAGCTGGAGCTCGAACCGCATCCGGTGCCGCGCTGGATCGTGGTGGGCGCCGGCACCGGCGGGACCAGCGCGACCTTCGGCCGCCTGCTGAGGTATCGCAGCCTGCCCACCTCGCTGTGCGTCGCGGATGTGGAGAACTCTGCGTTCTTCGAAGGCTGGGTGCAGCAGGATCCGATGGTCACCACGGACCAGGGCTCCCGGATCGAGGGGATCGGCCGCCCGCAGGTCGAGCCGAGCTTCGTGCCCGGGGTGGTGGACCGGATGATCCGGGTGCCCGATGCGGCCTCCGTCGCCGCGGCCCGGTATCTCTCGGAGCACCTGGGCCGACGGGTCGGCGCCTCGACCGGCACCAACCTCGTCGCCGCCGCGCAGCTGATCGGACAGATGCGCGAGCGCGGCGAGGCCGGCTCGGTGCTCACCCTGCTGTGCGATCCCGGGGACCGCTACTCCGACACCTACTTCGACGACGACTGGGTCGCGGCGCAGGGCTGGGAGCTGGGGCCGTGGCGGGAGGCTCTCGCGCGGATGCTGCCGCTGGGAAGCCCCCAGGGGACCCGTCCATGAGCATCGTCCGCACTGCGGTGGGCATCGCCAGCGCCTGCTACGCCGCCAATGCTGCGCTGGGCGTGAGCGTGGCGTTGGGCGTGGTCGACACCTCGGGAGCGCGGTGGGTGCATCATGGGCTCTTCATCGCCACGGCCTCCACCACGGGCCTCGCCCTCGCCCTGGGCGTCGCCCACCGTGACCCGTCGGCGGTCGCCCTGGGGGTGGCCGTGCTCCCGCTCGTGCTGCTGCAGCGCCGGGGGTCGCGTCCGCTCTCCCGCCACGCACGGACCGCCGCCCTCGCAGCCCCCTGCTTCACCGCCGCCCTGCTTCTGACACGGAGATGATGATGGAATTCCTCGATGCCGTCTTCGGCCGCCGCACCACCAACGGTCCGTTCCGCCCCGACCCTGTCAGTCCCGAGCACCAGCAGCTGCTGATCCGCGCCGCCGCCGCAGCACCCTCCCAGTTCAACAGCCAGCCGTGGCGCTTCGTGCTGATCGAGGATCCGGGCACGATCGGCGAGATCGCCCGGGTCAGCGGCGAGAGCATGACGCAGGTGATGGGCGAGGGCACGTTCTTCCATCGCTACCGCAAGTACTTCCGCTTCTCCCAGCAGGAGATGGACGAGACACGCAGCGGCATGCTGTTCGACCGTCTCCCGGCGCTGCTGCGCCCCTTCACGAGCCAGGTGTTCACCAGCTCGGGGCAGAAGCTGATGAACCGGCTGCGGGTGCCGCGCAAGCTCGGTGAGGAGAACCGGAAGCTGGTGGCGGGGTCACCGCTGCTGGTCGGGGTGATGCTCGAGCGGGGGGAGTATCGCCCCGAGGCGCTGTCAGGCTTCTACTCGGTGTTCAGCATGGGCGCGGCGATGGAGAACCTCTGGTTGACCACCACCCAGCTCGGGATGGGCATCCAGTTCGTCTCCTTCCCGATGGAGGTGCCGGAGAACTGGCGACGGATCGTCGAGCTCCTGCGGGTCCCGGAGGAGCTCGAGCTGATGGCGGTCTACCGCCTCGGCTATCTGCCCGAGACGTCGCGTCGGCCAGCGATCGACTGGTCCAGCCGCGAGCGGAAGCTGCCCTCCCAGTTCGTCTTCCGGGAGACCTGCGAGAACCCCCAGACCGGGTGGGACGAGGACACCCGGCCGGACCGCTGAGCGGAACTCGTGCTGGATGCGGGGTGCTGGATGCGCCCTCCCCGCATTCCCCGAAAGGATCTCCATGACGGATCGGACCCACCGGGCCTGGGCCCAGCCGGAGGCCGCCGAAGGGCCATTGCCCATCCTGTGGTTCTGCGGGCCCCCGGGGGCCGGCAAGTCGGTGATCGCGTGGGAGGTGTTCGGCAACCATCACGGAGAACGGGTCGGCTACGTCGATATCGATCAGCTCACGATGCGTGCGCCGGAGTCCGGCGACGTGTTCGATCTGGCCGCTGCCAACCTTGCCCGTCTCGTGGACGTCCATCGCAGTCTCGGAACTCGAGCATTGATCGTCTCCGGCGTCATCACCCCGGATCAGCTGCCGGTCCTCGAAGCCGGTGTAGCTGGTCAGGCCGTCGTGACGTGGTGCCTGGTCACCGCCGACGACGGCACGCTGCGGCGCCGCGTCCGAGAGCGGGGCTGGTCTCCGCACCTCGTGGACATGGTCATCGCCGACGCTGACGCCTGGCGCAGCGTGGACGCGGTACCGCGCATCGATACCACAGCCACGACTCCCGGTGACGCCGCGAGAACGGCCGACGACCTCCTGCACCTGCGGCCCACCGCCGCACTCCAGCGCCCGCCACGCCTCGAGCCGCTCGATGGTGACGACCTCGTCGTCGTCTACGGACCGCGCGCAGTCGGAAAGTCCACGATCTCCTGGGGCCTTTTCATGGACTGCGCCGGCAGAGGTGAGCCGACCGGCTATCTCGATGCGGACCAGCTCGGATTCGTGCATGCCGACGCGGCGCTGCGCGACCAGCTGATCTGTCGTTCCGTCGCCTCTCTGGCGCAGACCTTCGCTGACGCCGGAGCGGTCCGCACCGTCGTCAACGGCAACCTGACCCCGGCCCTGGTCGCGACGCTTCAGGGATCTCGTGCACGGCTGGTGCTTCTGGATGCCCCGCGTGACGTGCTCATCGAGCGCATCGCAGCCCGCAACGGCGGTGACAGTGCGCGTCTCGCTGGTGACGATCTGGTGGGTGCCACCAGCCATACCCGCGCGGCGGTGCTCCAGCACGCTCTGCGGCAGCGCGACGCATACGCCGAGTCCGCCCCGCCCGCTCGAAGGATCGACGTCAGCAGCGCTGACCCCGTCGACCACGTGAGAAGCCTCGCCGACCTGCTGACACACCACTAGGGCGGTTCCGTCGGCCCCCGACCGGAGCATCGACCACGGCGAGCTCGGCAGACCGGCGCCGTCCCCTTCTCCGCGAGCGGCGATCCCTGCACGCTACGCTCGCCCGATGACGACGGCGCTGCCAGATCCTGCCCCGCCGCGAACCCTTCGGCGCGTGAGCACGGTGCTCGCGCTGCTCGCGCTGGGGCAGTTGATCCTCGCGCTCGCGATCCTCCTGCTCGCCGCGCCCGCTGCTGCAGCGCTCTCCGCCGTCGCACTCGTGTCCTCGCTGACCCCGGCCCTGGTCGCCGCCGCGACCCTGAGGCCGCGCGCACCCGGCGAAGTGACCACCGCAGATCTGCTGACGCTGCTGCGGCACCTGGCGGCCGGGGCGCTCGCGGCCGCGGCCGTGCTCGTGCTCGGCGGGGCGCTGACCGCACAGTCCTGGCCGCTCGCCGCCCTCATCGCGGCGGCGCTCCTCTCCGACGCGCTCGACGGCCCCGTCGCCCGGCGCACCGGCACCGCCGGCCCGGTCGGGGCCCGGCTCGACATGGAGGCCGACGCCTGCCTGGCCCTGGTCCTGTCCGTGCTCGCAGCCACCGTGGTGGGGCCCTGGGCGCTCGCGATCGGACTGATGCGCTATGCGTACGTCGCGGCATCCTTCATCCGGCCCTCGCTGCGCCGCCCGTTGGACTTCAGCCAGCTGCGGCGGGTGATCGGCGGACTCCAGGGCGTCGCCCTGCTCACCGCCATGGTGCCGGTGCTGCCGACGCAGGCCGCCACCGCGATCATCGCGGTGGCGCTCGGGCTGCTGCTCGTCTCCTTCGGACGGGACGTCATCGCACTCGAGCACGCCCAGAGGCGTGCGCAGCGGATGCCCTCACGGGACCACCTCAGGCGAAGGCGCTGACCCCCGTGATCGACCTGCCCACGATGAGCGACTGCATGGTGTCGGTGCCCTCATAGGTATGCAGGGCCTCGATGTCGCTGCGGTGGCGCACCACGCGATTCTCGAGCAGGATCCCGGAGCCGCCCAGCAGGTCGCGGGCGTCGGAGGCGATCTCGCGGGCGGCGCGGGTGTTGTGCACCTTCGCGAGCGAGGCCTGCTCGGGGCGGATCGTGCCGGCGGCCTCGAGCTCTGCGAGCCGCACGCAGTGCAGCTGCATCGAGGTGAGCGTCTGCAGCATCGAGGCGAGGCGCACCTGGACGTGCTGGGCCTTCGCGAGCGGCCGACCGAACTGGATGCGCTTCTGGGCATGCTCGAGCGCGGACTCGTAGCAGGCCAGTGCATGACCGAGCGCGCCCCAGGCGACCCCCGCGCGGGTGGCGAAGAGGACCTTCGAGGTGTCCTTGAAGGAGCGAGCGCCGGGAAGGCGCTGATCCAGCGGGATCCGCACGTCGGTCATGGTGATGTGGGCCTGGTGGATGGCGCGCAGGGCGACCTTGCCGCGGATCACCTCGGCCTCGTAACCGGGCAGCGACTGGCCCACGAGGAACCCGCTGACCTGGCCGTTCAGGGCCTCATCGGAGGGATCATCCACTCTCGCCCACACCACGGTCAGGTGGCAGCCGGCGCCGTTGCCGATCCAGCGCTTCTGGCCGGAGAGCACCCAGTGCTCGCCGTCGCGGCGGGCGACGGTCTCGAGCGAGACGGAGTCCGAGCCGTGATCGGGCTCGGTGAGGGCGAAGGCGGCGTACTCGGTGCCGCGCGCGAGCGGTTCGGCCCAGCGCCGCTTCTGCTCCTCGGAGCCCAGCAGCATGATCGAGCGCAGCGCGAGGCCGCCCTGGACACCGACCATGGTGCCGACGCTCCCGTCGATCCGGGAGAGCTCCATGTTCACCAGGCCAGTCGCGAGCGGGGAGAGGGTGCGGTGACCGGGCACGTCGAGGCCGTCGGTGAGCAGATCGAGCTCGCCGAGCCGGCCGATCAGCTCGATCGGGTACTCGCCGCGGTCCCACCAGTCGTTGATCTGCGGCAGCACCTCGGCGGCGAGCGAGCGGGCGTCGGCCCAGGCCTTGAGGTCCTCGCCGGCGATGTCCTGGAAGAGGGCGTAGTGATCCGCGGCGGCGGGCATCAGCTCGGCGGGGGTCGCGGCGGCGGCGTCGGGCGGGGAGACGACGGCGCGGCCCGTGACCACCGAGTCCCGGCGGTCGTCCTCGGGGGGTCCGGGGTTGCCGCCGAGGGAGATGTGGCCCGGGGTCGGGCTGCCCCACCCGGAGGGCTGGGTGCTGGGCTGGGTATGGGAGTCGTGGCTGGTCATCAGATCATCCTCTCGATGATGAGGGCCATGCCCTGGCCGCCGCCCACGCACAGGGTCGCCAGGCCGTAGCGGCCCTCGCGCTCCTGCAGGCCGTGGAGCAGGGTGGTGGTCATGCGGGCGCCGGTGGAACCCCAGGGGTGGCCGAGCGCGATCGCTCCGCCGTGGACGTTGAGCCTGTTGTGGTCGATGCCGAGGTCCTCCGCGGCGGGCAGCACCTGCGCGGCGAAGGCCTCGTTGAACTCGACCAGGTCGATGTCCTCGATGGTCAGGTCGGCGAGCGCGAGCGCCTTGCGGGTCGCCTCGACCGGACCGAGGCCCATGATCTCGGGGCTGAGGCCGGAGACACCGGTGGCGACCACGCGGGCGAGCGGGGTGATGCCCAGCTCCTTCGCGTACTCCGCCTCCATGACGATCAGCGCCGCGGCGCCGTCGTTCAACGGGCAGCAGTTGCCGGCGGTGACGGTCCCTTCGGGGCGGAAGACGGGGTCCAGCCCGCCGACGGCCTCGAGCGTGACACCGGCGCGCGGGGAGTCGTCCGCGCTGACCACGGTGCCGTCGGGCAGGGTGACCGGCGTGATGTCGCGGGCGTAGAAGCCGGAGGCGATCGCGGCCTCGGCGCGGTTCTGGGAGCGCACGGCGTACTCGTCCTGGGCCGCACGGGAGATGCCCCGCAGCTCGGCGACGTTCTCGGCGGTCTGGCCCATGGCGATATAGGCGTCGGGCAGCTCGCCGTCCTCGCGCGGATCGTGCCAGGGGGCGGGGATCTCCCGGGTGGCGCGCTGCGCGGTGCGCTCCCAGGCCTCGCGGAAGAGGGGGTCGCGGGCGTCCTCCTCCATGAGCTTGCCGGAGCTCGCGGAGATCGATTCGACACCGGCGGAGATCACGGCGCGGGCCTCGCCGGAGGCGATCGCGTGGAAGGCGGCACGGGTGGTCTGGATCGAGGAGGCGCAGAAGCGGGTCACGGTCGCGCCGGGCACGGTGTCCAGGCCGAGCCGGACGGCGACGGTGCGGGCGAGATTCCCGCCCTGCTGCCCCTCGGGGATCGCGCAGCCGAGCTGCAGGTCGTCGATCGTGGTGGGGTCGAGCTGCGGGACCTGGTCGAGGGCGGCCCGGATCATCTGGCCGACGAGGTCGTCGGGGCGGATGTCCTTCAGCGACCCTTTGCGGGCGCGGCCGATGGGTGAGCGGGCGGTGGCGACGATGACGGCCTCGGGCACGAGGGTTCTCCTTCGACGGCGGTGTCTGGGGCGGTTGCCGGCCGGGCTCGGCGATATGCACGATGCCCGACGTTCCTGATACTACGGGTTGCAGATACCTCCGGGGAAGTCGAGCACCCCTAGGAGCCGCCCGGTCAGAGGACCGTCGTGAGCACCAGCAGCTCTCCGTCCTTCGGACGGGCCGTGCGGCGGCTCCTCGTCTCGAACCCGAGCCTGTCCAGGACTCGGAGGGATGCCGTGTTCCAGGCCCAGACGGTGGCGTGCACCCGCTCGACGGCCGCTTCTCGCGCCCAACGGATCACGGCCCGCCCGGCCTCGGTCGCATAGCCGTGGCCCTGGGCCGCGCGCAGCAGCTCGAACGCGATCTCCGGGCCGGGAGGATCGCCCTCCAGCGCCGCGGAGCCCGGGCCGTCGTGGACCAGCCCGCAGTACCCGAGGACCGCGCCGTCCGTGATGCGCTCGAGCGCCAGCAGACCGAGCCCCGGTCCCGACTCCGCGGTGCTGCGGCGGATCCAGTCCTCGAGATCACCGATGCTCGGGCGGCCCTCGGCATCGATCCGGCGGTGGACGGGCACCCGCGGATCCCGGTCGATCCAGAGCCGACGGTGGATCGCGGCCTCCTCGACCTTCCACGGCCGGAGGTGGAGGCGCTCGGTCACGAGGACCGGTCCGGGGTCGTCGGCGGCGGAGTCCATCTGCTCAGTCAAGGCGACGTTCAGCCCCTGCGCAAGACGCTCTTCCCCGAGGAGGGGTCACCCCTCCGCGGCGCCACCCGGCCGCATCGCCGCGGCGGCCTCGGCCTCCGTCGTCATCCGGGCCACGTGCAGGGCGAGGTAGGCGATCTCGTCGAAGGAGAGGGCATCGCCCATCCGCAGCCGGACGATCACGGCGAGCTGCTCGGCCGTGCGTGCCGCCTCGGGATAGGCCTCGCAGATGGTGCGGCTGATCAGGGACTGCTCGCCGTCGAGCTGACGGTGCTGCTGGATGCGCACGAACATATAGCGCACATGGGTGATGAAGCGGGCGGCGGCCATCGAGTGGCGGTCGACGAGGATCCCGAACCGCTCCCCCACGATCGCCAGCATCTGCTGGATGACACCGGTCATGGTGTACGTGAAGGACAGGTCGCCGGTCGCGAACCCGGCATTGACCAGGTGCAGCGCGAGAGCTGTCGCCTCATGCTCGGGCAGCTTCGGATCCACCTGTCGGTTGACCTCGACGAGCAGCCGGCGGGCCCTGTCGTACTCCTCGGCGTAGAGGGTCCGGACCTCGGCCTGCAGCGGGTACTCGATCTCGATCCCCTGGCGCAGCCGCTCGAGCGCTCCGGAGATGTGATCGGCCACGGCGATGGCGAGGGTGGGCCGATGGGATTCGCGATCCTCGATGCCCGTCTCGCGCAGCGCGATGACGACGGCCCGCAGCACCTCCTGGTCGATCATCGCGAAGGATTCGGCGAGATGGTCGGGATCCCGCCCATCGGCCGGGACGAAGACCTGCACGATCTTCTCGGGATCGACCTCCTGACCGGGCTGTGCGCGGAAGCCGATGCCGCGCCCGGTGAGGATGACGCCCTGACCGCCCTCGTCGCGGGAGAGCACGACGTTGTTGTTGAGGACCCTGAGCACCTTCATCGGCACAGCACCTCTCCTCTCGGCCCTCGTCGTCGAGGGCGCTCGCACCAGCTGCCGGCCGGCGGCCTGTCGGCCCTGCGGTGCGCGCACCCTCTGCATGGGAGGGTACGCGCACCGGACCAGCGGGTCAGCGGCGTGCGATGACCACCGAGTCCCCGGCCACGACATCGGCCGCAGGTGCAGGCTCTACCGCGGCGAAGGTCGAGGTGTTCGGGACGGTCAGGAGCGTGATCGGGTCGTATCCCGCGGCATGGATCGCCTCGAGGTCGACCACGGCCAGCAGCTCGCCGGCACGGACCTTCTGACCCTGCTCGACGCGGACGTCGAAGCCTTCGCCGTCCATCTTCACGGTGTCGATGCCCACGTGGACCAGCACCTCCGCACCCCCGTCGGCCAGCAGGCCGAAGGCGTGACCGGTGGTGGCGACGGTGGCCAGCAGACCATCCGCCGGGGCGAGGATGTTCCCGTCGGCCGGGATGATGCCCACGCCCTCACCGAGGGCCTTCGAGGCGAACACCGGATCGGAGACCTCGCCGATCGGGACCAGGCGACCAGCGACCGGGGCGGTGAGGACCACGTCGCCGGCACCCGGGGCGGCCAGGGCGGCCGGGGCCGTCCCAGCAGCACCCGTCTCGACAGCACCCGTGGCGGCACCACCGGCGACGGCAGCACCCGCCGCCGCCGGAGCGCCGACGGTCGCGAGCTCGCGCTCCTGGACGGGAGCAGCGGCCTCCGCCGTGGCAGGCGCACCCGACGTCGCGGCGGCTGCCTCGGCGGCGTCGCGCCGGGCATTCGCCTCGGCGCGCTGCTCGGCGGTCCGGTAGTCCGAGAAGAAGACCAGGACCATGGCGACCACGAAGGCGACGACGATCGCGATGAGATAGGTGAGCATCGGGTCGAAGACGGGGATGGTAAGCAGCGAGGTGAAGGCGAAGACGGAGGTGTTCACGCCGCCCAGCAGGCCCACGATCAGACCGCCGGCGAGGCAGCCCACCAGCATGCGCGGGTAGATGCGCTTGAAGCGCAGGTGGATCCCGTACAGGGACGGTTCGGAGATGCCGCCGAACAGCCCCGCGGCGAGCGCGCCGGTCGCGGTCTGACGCATCTCCGCCTCGCGATGACGGATCGACAGCAGCAGCACGCCGGCGGTGGCGCCGAAGCAGGCGAAGTTCCAGGCGCCCATGGGGCCCTGGATGAAGTCGTAGCCGAGGGAGTTGATGTTCTGCAGCATGAGCGCGTTCAACGGCCAGTGCAGACCCAGCGGCACCAGGAACGGGTACAGCAGCGGGATGAAGATCGCGAAGACGAGCGGTGCATTGCCGTTCAGCCAGGCCAGACCTGCGCCGAGGCCGTTGCCGGCCCAGATGCCGAGGGGGCCGATCAGGAAGGCGGTCACCGGGATCATCACCAGCATCGCGAGGAAGGGGACGAACACCAGCTGCACATTGGGCGGGAAGACCTTCTGCAGGCCCTTGTAGACCAGCGCCAGCAGCGCCACCATCAGCAGCGGCACGAACACCTGGCCGCCGTAGTCGTTCAGCTGCATCGGCAGGCCGAACACCTGGGCGATGCACTGCTCGGTGCCGAGCAGCTCGTTGGTGGTGCAGGTGACGCCGGGGGCGGTGCCGTCGAGCAGGCCCATGTAATCCGGAGTCATCACCGCTGCCATCACGGCCGCGCCGACCCAGCCGTCGATCTGCAGCTTCTTCGCGGCGTTGAAGGCCACCATGATCGGCAGGAAGTACAGCACCGAGCGCCACATCGCGTCGACGAACACCCAGGTCGCGGTCTTGTTCTCCGCACGGAAGTCGATCATGCCGAGGGCGTCGAGCACCGAGGCGATCGCGATGATCAGCGAGGCGCCCAGCAGCACGCCCATCAGCGGGCGGAAGGAGTCCGAGAGGTACTCGAAGAAGCTGTCCAGCCAGGACCACTTCCCCTTCGCCTTGGCACGGATCCCGGCTTTGACCTCGGCGTCGGACTGCGGGCGAGGCGTGCCGCCGTCGACCATCGCGGGGAGGTTCATGATCTGGGAGTGGACCCCGGCGACCGCGCCGCCGATGACGACCTGGAACCGATCGCCGGACTGCGGCACGGTGCCCATCACGCCGGAGAGCGCGTCGAGACCCTCCTGGTCCACCTTCTCGCCGTCATGGAGCTGGAAGCGCAGGCGGGTGGCGCAGTGGGTGAGGCTCTCGATGTTCTCGGGACCGCCGACGCCGCGGACGATGTCCTCGGCGATCGACGTGCTCCCTGGTGAGGAGGTGCTCATGATGCGACGTCGCATCCTTCCTGGGTCGGTCTTCCTGGGGTCGAAGGACCTGCGGCAGCAGGTTCCGGGCAACAAAAAAGACCCGGGTCCCGGCAGATGCGTCGGAGCGCATGAGCAGGTTCCAGGTCTTGCTCCCTCGTCGAGGACGGGGGATGACAATCCGGTGAACACGGTGGTTCGGAGAGGAACCATAGCAGGCTCCTGCGCCGGTGTACACGGGACGGGAGTGATCACTCCGATCAGCTGCAGGCGGCCCGCCCTCCCGAGGGAGGACGGGCCGCTTGATTCAGCGGGGGCGGGATCCGGCGCCGCGGCGACCGCGCCGGATCAGCTGGTCAGCCGTCCGCTCGACCGGCGTGGTCGGGCGTGCCCGCGTGACCCCGCTTGCCGGGTGTGCCCGCGTGGTCCGGCTTCCCCGGCGTCCCCGCGTGGTCCGGCTTCCCGGGCGTGCCCGCATGATCCGGCTTACCCGGCTTACCCGGCTTACCCGGCTTCTCCGGCTCCGTCGGCGTGCAGTCCGCCCCGTCCTCGGTGAGCGTCAGCTCCCGCACCTCGGTGCGGGCCACACCGCCGTGGGGATCGGTGACCTGCGCGTACCAGGAGTGGGTGCCGGCCCCGAGCACGGTGGCGTCGGCCGCGACCGTCGTCCCGGACTCCGCACTCTCGACCAGGGCGAACTCCTCATCATCGAGCACATCGGCGCTCAACTCCGTGGTGGTCAGCTCCTTCTCCTGCGGAGTGATGCCGAGCTGCTCATAGGAGACCTCGAAGTCCTGATCCTCGGGGGTGAGGGTCGGATCGTCGCTCGAGTACTGCTCGAGGGACGGCGAGTAGGTGCGCACCAGCATCCGCTGGCCCTCGTTGTCGAAGTGGAGCAGGCGAAGGAAGCCCTGGCCGCCCTCCGGCAGTCCCTGATAGTCGAAGAGCATCTGGGTGACGTCGCGATCCGGGGTGCCGTCGCCGTCGTCATCGAAGGAATCCACGCGCGTGTGCGCGTCGTGATAGTGCCCGCTCATCACCATGGACACGTTCGGGTTGGTGGCCACCACCTCATCCTGGATCTGCTGCGGGATCGGCCCGAGTCCGCCGGTGGTGAGCATGTACTCGTGCACGTTGAGGATCGCGGTGCGCTCGGGGTACTGCGCGAGCACCTCGTTCATCCATGCGATCTCCTCCTCCCCCGGGCCCCAGCCCTGCGAGACCACGATGAAGTCGACGCCGCCGCTGCTGAACAGCGTGTAGCTGCCGCGGTTGTTCTCGTAGGAGCCGCCGTACCAGGGCTTGTCCTGGTAGCGGGCCTCACCGAAGTACTTCCCGTACTGCGAGTAGTCGCCTGCCATGCTGCCCACGTCGTGGTTTCCGGCGAGCACGTTGTACGGCAGCTCGGCGTCATCGAGCATCTGGTAGGCCGGGTCGGCGTTGGCCCACTGCGCCGGCTGGTCGAAGTTGTCGACGATGTCGCCGGTGTGGAACAGGTACTGGAGGTTCAGGCTCTCCCGCTCCTCCAGCAGGAAGCGGTGGATGTTCAGCTGGTGCTCGTAGAACTCCTCGTTGTAGTACTGCGTGTCCGACTCCCAGGCGAGCGTGAAGTCGTAGTCGGAGCGGTCGGTCGCCTCCGGATGGTGCGGCTCGACGGCGGTGCCCCGTGAGGAGAGGTCCGCTCCGGCCCAGCCCACGGAATGCTGGATCACGGCCCGGACCTGCCCGTCGACGACGTGCCCGGCGGCCGGCACCACCTCGTCGAAGGCGACGGTGCCGTCCTCGGCGGCGAACGCATGCGTGACCTCCACCAGCTCTCCGGTGGCGGCATCCTCGATCAGCAGACGCACCCGGGCTCCCGGGTCGGCGCCCCCCTCCCAGGTCAGGCGCACCTCGGCGCCGTCCTCGGAGGCTTCCGGCACGTCGACCGCGAACTCGTGGAACGGCAGCGCGTCCTCGGAGCCGGTGGCCTGTCCGGGCACGAGCTCCTGGCCGGAGCGTTCTGCGGTGTCCGCATCGCGCACCTCGCCGGAGGTGCCCTGCACCGTGCCCTCACTCAGCGACGCGCTGGTCCCGGAGCGGAAGGAGACGTCCATCAGGTCTCCGGAGGGATCGGTGATCTCGACCTCGACCTGCGGGTCCGCGCAGACGGGGGCCGTGGCGCCGTCCGCGGTGAGCGCTGTGGCGGTGGGGTTCTCCTCCGGGGTGGTGAAGGTGAGGGTCTTCGTGGCCTCGTTGCCGAGCACGTCGACCGCAGTGATCTCCAGGACGTGCTCGCCGGGCTCGAGGGTCAGGGAGGAGACGTCCTGCGGGAGGCCGGCGTCCTCCCCGTCGAGGGTGGCGGTCACCGAGGCGACCCCGCTGCCGGCGTCCTCGGCGGAGGCATCGAGGGAGAACTCGCCCTGGTAGGTGGCGCCGTCCTCGAGGGGGCTGGTGATCACCGGCGCGGTGTTGTCCACGACCACGGTGCGCTCGACCGTGTTCCCGGCACCATCGGTGCCGGTCAGCACGTGCTCGCCGTCCTCGACGGCGGTGGTGTCCCAGGTGACGGCGCGGGCGGTGAAGGCATCCTCGGGCAGCGTGAAGACCGCGTCGAGCAGGTCGTGCTTGCCGGCGGAGTCGCCCATGGCGATGATCTCTGCCGGATCCGCGTGATCGGCCGGGCGCAGGGTGCGGCCGTCGGGCAGGATCAGGCGCAGGTTGCGGATGGTGAAGTCGTCGTTGTTCTCGTTCTCGTCGATGCCGGGATAGGCCTTGGTGCCCGCGGCGACGGTCACCACCAGCTGTTCACCCTGGACCACGTGCTGCAGCGGCACCTCGGTGTCCACGGTGACCCAGTTCCCGTAGAAGCCCTCGTCGAAGATCTCGATGACCTCGTCGCCCACCAGGATCCCGTTGCGGAAGAAGACGTCGGTCTGACTGGCCTCCATCGCGAACACGGGAGCGGATTCGAGCGCGGGCGCGGCGTCAGCGCGGGCCTGGCCATCGATGCTCAGGACCGCATCGGCGGGGTGCTCGTCCCCGGCGACGGAGACAGCGGTGGCGCCCGAGACGAACTGGCCCTCGGCCAGGTTCATCCGCAGCGGTGCCGCATCCACGCCGGTCAGGCTCACGCGGGCGGTCTCGGTGCGGGTCTCGTGAGTGCCGTCGGAGGCGACCAGGTAGTACTCGTACCAGCGCTTGCCGGTGAGGTCCGCGGCGGGGATCGAGTGGTCGAAGCGGTCGCCGTCGGTGCGGCGCACGGTGTGGGCGGTGAAGTCCGCGCCCGCGCTCGAGCGCAGGTGGAGAGTGACGGTGCGGGCCTGCACGTCATCGGTGACCTGGTGGCTGATGACGGCATCGGCCGACGGGTCGAGCTCGGTCGCGGTTAGGTCCGTGACCTGGGGTGCCTGGCCGTCGGCCGGCACCTCGACCAGCTCGGCGGGCACCTGGGCGGGGTCGACCGCACCGGGCGTGGCGGCGGTGGTGCCGGTCAGGGTGCCGCGGGAGAAGTCGGGCACTTCGCCGTCGGCCGCTCCTCCGGTGCGATACTGGATGCCCTGATCGGCGACGGTGTCGTCCGCGCCGGAGAGGTTGTAGAAGGTGCGGTGGACGCTGTCTCCGGCGCGGGTGATCAGCTCCAGCCCGCGGCCGCTGCCGTTGGCCATGCCGCCGGTGAAGGTCTCCACGAGGTGCAGCGCGGCAGGGTCCACGCCGTAGTGCGTCGCGAAGTCCTCGCTGGTCAGCGCGTCGTTGGCGCCGTTCTTCACCCAGATGACGATGGTGCCGCCGGGGGCGATCGTGGCATCGGTCGGGACGAGCGGCCAGTCGGCGGTGCTGGAGATGGCTGCGCCGTCATTGGTGTACAGGTAGCGCAGCTCGTAGTCGGCCAGCGAGATCGGTGCCGTGGTCGCGTTGTAGAGCTCGATGAACTCGTAGCCGTCGGACCCGCCGACATTGGTGCTGTCGGGGGTGACCTCGGTGATCTGGAGGTGGCCCACGAGCGAGTCCGCGGGCGGTGCCGACGGTGCCTCGGCGGGCTGCTCGGGCGTCTCCGGCTCCTCGGGCTCCTCCAGGGTCGGGGCGGTGAGCTGTGCAGGGTCGATCGTGCCCGGGGTGGGGGCGGCGGGACCGGCGAGCCGGGCGGCGGAGAGCTCGCCCTCGGTCGCGGGGAGCTGGAAGTGGGCGCTCTGCCCTGCGGCGACGGACCCGGAGGGGTAGAAGCTGCGGGAGATCTCGGTGCCGGCGGGGTCGAGCGCGCGCACGCCCCGGTTTCCGCCGTTGGCCATCCCGGCCTGCCCGGTCGCCCGGACCACCTGGGTCCCCTCGGCCGCGCCCCAGTGCGCCCGGAAGTCCTCGACGGTGTGGGCGAAGGAGTCGATGCTGCTCGCTTCGTAGCTGAGCCAGACCACGAGGGAGGCTCCGGCGGCGAGCTCGACGGGCTGCTCGAGGGTCAGCGGCACGTCCCGAGCGGTGTCGGAGTCATCGGCGTAGAGGTAGGAGAGGCCGTGGCCATCGGCCCCGCCGACCGTCACCACGGCGCTGGAGATGTTCGTGATCTCGAAGAACTCGAACTCGTCATGGCCCACGATGTCGGGGGCGATCTCGGTGATCAGCAGCGGCGACGCCGCGGCGGTGGAGCCCGGGGCCGCGGGGGCCGGCGCGCCGAGGAGCGGGGCGGCGTGGGCCGCGGGCGTGCCCAGACCGTGGAGGGCTCCGGCTCCGTCGAGCGGCAGGAGCGTCGGGCCGACGGCGAAGGCGGCACCCGCCAGCAGTGCGACGGCGGCGCGACGGGCGTGTGCACCTCCTGTGCTGGCGGGCAGGACGCGGGGGCGCGCCGTGAGGGCAGAGGGCATGAGGAGTCCGTTCCGGGGTGGGGAGCGCGGGGCACGTGCTCCCCGCGGAGGTGGGAGCGCTCCCAGTAGTAGTGGTCCCGGAAGAAGACCCGGTGACGAGAAGATGTATCGCCCGACTCGGTTCGATAACGGTGTGACCGCTCCTCCGGTGGCGCCGCCGCTCTGCTCCAGGGCGACTCCGGTCGGGCGCGACGTCAGCGGGAGGTCCACCTGCGGGATGATGCGCTCGCCCTCCCCGGTGGACGCGGCGGCAGTGCGCCGCGACGGTCAAGTCCCCGGAAGTGGTGTAGCGATCCTTCGGCGATAGGGATCAGGCTGTCAGCGCGGGAAGTGCATCGGTGCTCACCTCGTTCACGGGATTGGTGGTGAGGGTGAGGCGGCAGCGGGCGAGGACGTCGAGGCCGAGGTAGCGGCGTCCTTCGGCCCATTCATCGGTCTGCTCGGCCAGCACCGCTCCCACGAGGCGGACGATCGCCTCGCGGGAGGGGAAGATGCCCACCGAGTCGGTGCGGCGGCGGATCTCGCGGTTCAGACG
>NZ_CANMSY010000005.1 GCF_947500705.1 uncultured Brachybacterium sp.
TGGTGACTCCACTCGGCCGCGTTGTCGAACAGCGCCTTGTACATGGCCTCGAACTCGCCCTGCTCTCCGGCGGCCTCAGCCGCCTTGGCGGCTTCAACGGAGTTGCCGTGCAAGGGCAGGTAGCGGACCACGAAGGTCACCCGGTCGCCGTATTCGGCACGAATCTCTTCGACCGCGGGATACAGGGATAGACAGGCTTCACATTCGAAGTCGAGGTACTCCACGAAGACGGCCTCGCCACCTTCCGAAAGCCGCGGGCTGTCCTCTCGAACGAGCTGACCCGTCGCGGTTCCCGTGGCCTCCGAGGGTGCCGTCTGATCTTCCTTGGGGTCGAGAAAGATCACGAACCCCGCGAAGACCAGGGCGGCTACGGCGATCAGCCCCAATGTGAGCTTGACACTCCTGCTCATGCGGGTCCTCCTGTGGTCGTCGGCTTTCGCAAATCGTCTCGGACGTGGCTGGGTGACTCCTGCGCAGCGGCGTGGCTGCGTGTCCGGGCGGCGCGCATTCCGTTGGCAATGACGGCCACCTCGGCGACCTCATGGACCAGGACGACCGCAGCGAGACCGAGGACTCCACTCAGTGCGAGGGGGAGGAGCACGACGATGATCAACAGCGACAGGGCAATGTTCTGGGTGATGATGCGCCGTCCACGACGTGCATGGTCGAAGGCGGCCGGGAGGAGGCGCAGGTCGTGCCCGGTGAATGCGATGTCGGCCGACTCAATGGCTGCATCCGAACCGGTGGCGCCCATCGCTATCCCGATGTCCGCGGCGGCCAGTGCTGGGGCGTCGTTGATGCCGTCACCAATCATCGCCACCGGAGCAGTGCGGGAGAGCTCGCTGATCGCGGCAGCTTTATCCTCGGGGCGCAGCGCGGCCCGGACGTCGCTGATCCCGGCCTGGGTTGCGAGGGCTTGCGCGGTGCGCAGGTTGTCTCCGGTGAGCATGGTGATCCCGATGCCTCGGTCGCTGAGGGTGCGGATCACCTCGGGAACTTCCGGCCGCAGCTCATCGCGTACTCCGATCGCCCCGACCGGCTCATGCTCGTGGTGCACGATGACCACGGTCATGCCCTGAGTCTCGAGTTCCTCTACTCGCTCCGCGAGTGCGCCCGATGCCAGCCAGCGCGGGCTTCCGACCGTGATCACGGCTCCGCCCACGACTCCCTGGATTCCCTGACCAGCCAGCTCCGTCACTTCGGTCGCCTTCGGTGCTTCGGGTGCAGCGGCGGTGATCGCGGCTGCCAGCGGGTGGGTACTGTGCTGCTCGAGCGCGGCCGCCCAGGCCACTACCTCGCTTTCGACTGCATCGGCAGTGAGGACGGCGGTGACGGTCGGCTGATTACGAGTCAGGGTGCCTGTCTTATCGAGAGCGACGTGGCGGATGCCGCCAAAGCGTTCGAAGATCGCACCGGACTTGATGACCACCCCGAACTTGCTGGCCGAGCCGATCGCCGCGACCACGGTGATCGGTACGGAAATCGCTAGCGCGCACGGCGATGCGGCGACCAGGACCACCAGTGCGCGGGTGATCCACAACTCCGGATCGCCGAGTATCGATCCGATCAGCGCGACCAAGGTCGCAAGGATCAGCACCCCGGGAACCAAAGGGCGGGCGATGCGGTCGGCGAGACGGGCGCGGTCGCCCTTTTCGGCTTGGGCCTGCTCGACCAGCTCCACGATAGTGGTCAGCGAGTTGTCCGTCCCCGCTGCGGTCGCCTCGACCTCGAGAGCTCCGGCGTTGTTGATCGCCCCTGCCGAAACCGCATCGCCAGGTTCGACCTCGACGGGAATCGACTCCCCGGTGATCGCGGAAGTGTCCAGACTGCTGTGCCCTGAGCGCACAATCCCGTCGGTCGCGATCCGCTCACCGGCGCGCACCAGCATCACCTGACCCGCTGTCAGCTCCCGTGCGGCGATCGAAGTCCACGCACCGTCGATGGAGACGGACGCGGTGTCGGGGACCAGCTTCAACAGGGCCCGCAGCCCGCCACGGGCCCGGTCCATCGCCTTATCCTCCAGCGCTTCGGCGATCGAGTAGAGGAACGCCAGTGCCGCGGCTTCCTCGACGTAGCCCAGGATCACCGCACCGACCGCGCTGATCGTCATCAGCAGACTGATGCCGAGCCTGCCCTTGAGCAGTGCCCGGATCGCGCCGGGCGTGAACGTTGAGGCGCCTAGAAGCAGGCCACTCCAGAAAAACGCAAGGGCGGGTATCTCCGCGCCGGACCACTCACAAAGGAGGCCAGTAAGAAACGCGATCCCGGAGAGCACGGGAAGGAGCACCTCGCGGTCCTTCCACCAGGGCCCGTCACCGTCGTCGTGATCGTCGACGTCGACGCTGTTCACCTGCGGATCCGTCACCGCGCTCACGCGAGAGCCCCCGCATCGCAGCAGCCCGGGACCGGGCAAGCAGGATTGAGGCACACGGCACTCTCATCGACCGCGAGAGTCACCTCGACCAGCGCGTTCAAGGCCGCGGTGAGGTGCGGATCGGAGATTTCATACCGGGTCTGCCGTCCCTCCGGCTCGGCGACCACGATCCCACAGTCCCGTAGACAACTTAGATGGTTCGATACGTTCGACCGCGTCAACTCAAGCTCGCGTGAGAGCACTGCTGGATAGCTCGGAGCCTCCAGAAGTGTCAGCAAGATTCGTGACCGCGTCGGATCTGCCATCGCACGGCCCAGGCGGTTCATGATGTCCAAACGAGAAGCAATAGTCAGCACAGGCTGACCATACAGTAGTCGCTGACCACTATGGAAGATCATGGCCGGAGCCAGGGTTCCCGCACCGGCCTCTCCACTGCTGCCGGTGCGTAACCGTGCATCAGTCCCCGTCAATGCAGGGCAGGACGATCATGTAGGTCACAGCGATAGAGCTAGACCTTCGAGTCGACTGGAAGGTCTAGCCTTCGGTGGTGCGAATCTCCGAGGTCGCAGCCCGGTCGGGTGTTCCCGCGACCACGCTGCGCTACTACGACACCATCGGTCTCATTGGGGCCCGCCGGGAAGCCAACGGGTACCGGTCCTATGACGACACCGTGTTAGAGCGCCTGGCCTTCATCGAGGCGGCCAAAGCCCTGTCACTGCCGCTCACCGAGATCGCGGGCCTGCTGGTCGTGGTCGAGGAGGAAACCTGCACGCAGGTCCGTGAGGCCCTGGCTCCCCGGCTGGCCGACCGCCTCCGAGAGGTCGATGAGCACCTCGCGGCGCTACAGCGGCTGCGGAATCAACTCGACTCTGCGAACCAGCGCGTCACCGCATGCCCGGACAGCGGCGCCGCGTGCCGCAGCGAATGCATCCTCCTAGATGACCGCCACCAGCCCTGTACCTCCCGTGACGCCCACGAAGGAGATCCCCGACTGTGAATCGCCTTGTCTCCTGGTGGGACACCCACCAGATCACCCTGTACCTGGCCGCTATCGCAGCCGGCGCCACACTTGGACTGGCTGCGCCAGGGCTCGCGCCGACGTTGGAGCACTCCATCGAGCCGGTGTTGATGCTGCTGCTGTTCGCCACGTTCCTGAGCGTGCCCCTGATCGAACTCGGCCAGGCATTCCGCGACCGGAGGTTCTTAGGCACCGTGCTCGTGGCGAACTTCGCGATCGTGCCGCTGCTGGCCTGGGCGCTATCACGGTTCGTCGCGGACGACCAAGGGCTCCTGCTCGGCGTGCTTCTGGTGCTGCTGACCCCATGCATCGACTACGTCATCGTCTTCACAGGCCTGGCTGGCGGAGCGCACGCGAAACTGCTGGCAGCAGCGCCCTTGCTGATGCTCCTCCAACTGGCGTTGTTGCCGCTGTACCTGTTCGTTTTCGCGGGCCGCGAGGTCGTCGGCGTGATCGACGTGGCCCCGTTTGTGGAAGCGTTCGTGCTGCTGATCGTGGTGCCGCTGGCCGCGGCGACGGCCGTGCAGGCGCTGGCGCGCCGTCACCAGTCGGGCCGAGCCATCGAAGGCGCAATGGCGCGGGCCATGGTTCCGCTGATGATGATCACCCTCGCGACCGTGATCGGTTCCCAGATCGCTGCGGTCGGCTCGCAGATCGGGACCCTGGCACGCCTCCTCCCCCTCTACACCGGATTCGTCGTTGGGGCTGTTCTCATCGGTGCGGTTGCCTCAAGAGCCACGAGGCTGGATACGCCATCGACGCGGGCGGTGATGTTCTCCGTCTCCACCCGCAACTCCCTGGTCGTCCTTCCCCTCGCACTGGCCCTCCCAGACGCATTTGCGATCGCGCCACTCGCAGTTGTCACCCAGACCCTGGTCGAACTCATCGCCATGGTCATCCTCGTCCGAATCGTGCCCGCAATCGTCCCGGGGACCAAAGAAACGGCCGTCCCGTAACCGACTGCCTCGAACTTGAGCGCTCTGTCCCCGCCGGGACTTTCGTGACAGACCTGCCTGCCATGCAGCGCCGAACACCTCAACAGGACATCCGGAAGACCTACTCCCTGGCCAACCGAGCACCTGCGGCACGAGATCCGAACACCTTCGCGCGAGGGTCGGCCGCGAGAACAATGCTCAACCGAACGATACCGTCCCCCGGCAATGGCTACGGACTGTTGCGCGCCTACCTCGCGACGAGCCGGGACCGGGCGGTCGAGTGAGACCCGGCCCTCAGCATCGCTCCGCGCACGCAGGCGCCGGTCGTGCTGTTCGCGCGTCGGAGACTCAGAGTCATGCTGGGAAGTCCTTCTGAAGGTCGGTCGAGAAGCGTGGCGGAGCATCAGCGGACGAGCCGGACCTCGGCGAGGTCGAGCGTCTCGTCGACGTGGCGGGCACCATCAGGAGTGAAGCCGTTGCGCTCATAGAACCGGCGCGCACGAGGGTTCTCCGCGGCGACCCAGAGCTGAGCAGGAACGTCGGCAGGAAGCACTGCCTCGAGCAGGGCCTGGCCGGCCCCGCTGCCGTGGAGCGCGGAGAGCACATAGAGCGAGTACAGCTCCCGGTCGCGCACCGGTGCATGTGGGCCGATCTGCCGCCCGGTATGCGCGATGGCGAGGCCGATGATCTGCCCAGCGGATTCCGCGACGGTCACGGCAACTCCGCCGTCGAGCCATCGCTGCCAGGTCGCAGCACGCTGCTCGAGCGTGTCGGTCTCCCAGTGCGAGGCCGGAAGCAGCTCGGAGTAGGTCTCGACCCATGAGGTGTGATGCACCGTCGCGCAATTGCGAGCATCGTCTGCGGTGGCGGGACGGATGCTGAAGGCTGGGCGCGGATCGCGCTGCCAGCGCACCCACGCAGCAGCCGTTCCAGGCCACGGGGCGGCGGCCGGGACGAACCCTTCCCGCTCGTAGAAGCGGCCGGCATTCGAGTTCTCCGAGACGTACTCGGTGAGCAGACCGCGCCCCCGCGCCCGTGCCCGATCCTTCGCGGCGGAGATCAGCTCATGCCCGATTCCTGAGCGCTGCTGCGAGGGCAGGACGTAGAGCTTCCATAGGACCAGGTCGTCCCCGAGCTCCGCGACCTCAGCCATGCCCACGACCCCCTGCGCGGTCTCGGCAACGTCGATGTCGCCGGCCTCGATGGCGGCACGGAGAGCATCCGCGCTCCAGTAGGTGTCCAGGGCGTCGAGGACATAGCGGGCGCCCTTGAGCGGCCCGTAGGTGGGAGGCCATGTCGAGAAGCCGATGAAGCGCACCGCGTCGAGGTCCTCAGCGACGGCCCGACGGATCGTGATGCTCATGACCGGCATGTATACCAGCCCCCGCGCTGATCGGCCCAGTCGCCACCTCCTGCGCTCTGCGGCCGTCCCGACGCCGTCTGTCACACCCCTCCCAGAGGCTTCGCATATACGTTCGAAGTCACGACCTGGACACCTTGAGCGCCACCCCTTCGGGGCGTACAGTTCGAACCCCTGTTCGAACATGTGTGCGAGGGGAACGGCGAGAGGCGGAAGGAGGAATCACGATGGGCACAGCACTCCAGATGGAGGATCGCGAGGAGCGTCTGTCCCGGGCTCGGGCGGCGCTGGGGGCGGCTGAGCGCTCCGCCGCGCGCTGGGGCGGGAGGATCGACCGCACCGCCCTGCAGTCGTCGGCGCCCCCTGTCGCAGAGCCCGCTGCGGGACCCGCCGATGACGGCCTCGGCACCCGTCTGCCGGTCCCAGGGCCGCTCGAGTCACTGTTCCCGCGCGGCAGCCTGCGCGCCGGCGGCTCCGTGGCGATCGAGGGTGCCGCGACCACCTCGCTGCTGCTGTCACTCGCGGTCGCCGCGGCGGGGGAGGACTCCTGGTGCGCGATCGCCGGCATGCCCGATCTGGGCCTGCGCTCCGCTCTGGACGCCGGTCTGGATCCCTGCCGCCTCGCCCTCGCCCCGGCGGGCGGCGACCAGCGCCCCCAGGTGCTCTCCGCCCTGGCCGACGGTGTGGGCGTGCTCGTGCTCGGCCCCGACCTGGACCTCGCCCCCGCGCTCTGGCGCAGCCTGCTGAACCGGGCCCGCACCGCCGACACCCTGGTCCTCGCCGCCACTCCGCCCGGCCGCGCCGACCTCACCCTGCGCGCCATCACCCGGGGCTGGGCAGGGCTCGGGACAGGCTCGGGCCGACTGCGCAGGCGCCGCCTCGAGATCATCTCCGACGGGCGGGGGATCACCGGGCAGCGCACCACCGAGGTGCTGCTGCCTCAGGTGCGCGGCATGATCGCCGACGCCCCGCACTCGCAGGGCGCAGAGGCCACGCAGAGCTCCGCACGGAACCGTGCGAGCACGGAGCCGGTGCGTCTGCTGCGCCCGGTGCGGAGGGCGGGCTGATGAGCACACCTGTGATCGCCACCGCGACCCGCACCGTCGCCGTCACCGTCCCGGACTGGCCGCTGCTGGCGGCGCTGGACCGCCACCAGCGTCGCAGCGAGAGCGAGGCGGAGGCTGTGAAAGAGACAGCGAGAAGGGCAGAGACAGGGGAGGCCCCGCCCGTGCTCGATCTCGCCGCCGCTCCGGTGATCCTGCTGGACCAGCACCGCGTCACCCATGCCGGGGCCGCCGCCCAGGCGGCCGGGGTGCTGCCGGGGATGAAACGTCGCGCCGCCCGCGCCGCCTGCCCCGAGGCACTCGTGCTGGAGGCAGACCGAGAGCATGAATCCGCCCTGTTCGAGCTGGTCGCCGCCGCAGTGGATACGATCGCCGCCGGGGTCGACGTGCTGCGTCCCGGGGTGCTGCTGATGTCCGCCCGCGGCCCCGCCCGCCACCGGGGCGGCGAAGGGCCCCTGGCGGAGCAGATCCTTGATGCGGTCGCCGAGCTCACCGGCTGGGACTGCACCGTCGGGATCGCCGACGGCCCTTTCGCCGCGCTGCTCGCCTCCCCGCGCGGGCGGATCGTGCGCGAGGGCCGCAGCGCCGACTACCTCGCCCCGCACCCGATCCAGACCCTGCGCAGCGCGCCCGTCGGCCCCGGCTGGGGACATCGCGGCCAGCCCTCAGCCACCCGCCCGGAGCGCAGGCTGGACCTCGCCGAGACCGTCGACCTGCTGCAGCGGCTCGGCATCACCACTCTCGGGGATCTCGCTGCGCTCCCATCAGCTGCCGTCGCGGATCGCTTCGGGCCCGACGTCGCGACCCTGCACCTGCTGGCCCGCGGCGAGGAGCCCACCCCGCCCGCGGCGCACCATCCCACCCAGCCGATCCTCGCCGAGACCACGCTGGAGACCCCGCTGGTGCGCACCGACCAGGCGGCCTTCATCGCCCGCCCGCTGGCCGAGCAGCTGCACGCGATGCTGGTCGCGAACGGCCTGGTGTGCACCCGGCTGCGGATCGTGGCCCGCACCGAGGGCGGCGAGGAGATGGAGCGCACCTGGCGGCACGACGGGGCGCTCACCGTCGCCGACGTCGTGGACCGCATCCGCTGGCAGTGCGACGGCTGGATCACCCGCGCCCGCCTGGGCGGGCCCGCGACCGGCGCGATCACCCGGATCGGCCTGCACCCGCTGCAGCTGGCCCCGGCCGGGGAGAACGCTCCCGCCCTGTGGGGCAGTGCCGGGGAGGCGACCCAGCGCGCCTCCCGCGCCCTCGCCCGAGCCCAGGGTCTGGCGGGGGAGGATGCGGTGCAGGTCCCCGCCCTCGCCGGCGGACGGCTGCTCGCCGAAGAGGTGACGCTGGTGCCCTGGCGCAGCGAGAAGCCCGCCCGGCGCGGAGGCCCTTGGCCCGGCTCCCTGCCGCGCCCGGTGCCCGCCACCGTGTTCCGCGAGCCGCCCGCGGTGCACCTCGAGGATGCCTCCGGCCGGCCCGTCGTGGTCACCGCCCGCGGACTGCTGAGCGCCCCACCCGCCCAGCTGCTGGTCAGCGCGCCCGGCACCCCGGCCCTGCAGCGGGCGGGACTGCGCGCCGGCTCCGGCTATCCGGTGCTCGGTCACGGCGCCCCCACCGTGATCGACGAGCGCTGGTGGGCGCGGGACGGCCACCGCGCCGCCCGCCTGCAGCTGGTGGTGCGCGGCGCGAGCGCCGAGGAGACCGCGGTGCTGGCGCTGTCCCGCACGGGGGAGTGGACGCTGGAGGGGTTGTATGACTAGGGAGAATCACTGATGGCCCGCTGGTTCCTGGGCCCCCCCGCGTGGAAGGACATCGAGGCGGTCCTCTCGGACCGTCCGGCGGAGCTGGTCTCCCCGCCGGTCGTCATCGAGCACACCGGGAAGGCCTCCGATGACGCGTATCGGCCCGCGCGCGCCGTCGACTATGCGGAGCTGCATGCCCACTCCCACTTCAGCTTCCTCGACGGCGCCTCGAGCCCCGAGGACATGGCCGCGCAGGCCGCGAGGCTGGGGCTCGGCGCGCTCACCCTGGTCGACCATGACGGGCTGCCCGGTGCGGTGCGCTTCGCCAAGGCCGCGGCGGAGGCGGGGATCGCCACCGTCTTCGGGGCCGAGCTGACCCTGGGCCTCGAGCCCGGGGCGGAGGCGGCGAGCGCCACCCCGGTGATCTCCGCGTCACGGACCGGCGTCCCGGACCCGGAGGGGGAGCATCTGCTGGTGCTGGTGCGCGACACGGACGGCTACCGGCAGCTCTCGGCCGCGATCGCCCGCGCCCACCTCGACAGCAGGCAGAAGGCCGCCCCGCGCTACCGGCTCGCCGAGCTCTCCCGGCTCGCCCGCGAGGGGCACTGGCAGATCCTCACCGGCTGCCGGAAGGGCTCGGTGACCCGCGCCGCGGCACCGCACCTGGAGGCCGGGGACCTCGAAGCGGCAGCCCACGCCGCCGCAGAGGCCATCACGCGCCTGCTGGAGCTGTTCGGACCCGGCAACGTCGCCGTCGAGCTGATCGCCGGCGGCGGGGGAGAGGCGGACGAGCTGCACGACGCCCTCGCCCAGGGCGCGCGCCTGGTGCGCGAGAGCCACGGCCTGGACGCGGTCTCCCTGCCGCTGGTGGCGAGCACTAACGCCCACTACGCCCGCCCGGCGGACAAGCGCCTGGCGGACACCCACGCCGCCCTGCGCGCCGGGGTCCCGCTCGCCCAGGCCGACCCCTACCTCTCCTCCCGTCCCGCGCACCTGCGCAGCGGCGAGGAGATGGCCCAGCTGCTGCCCCGCTATCCCGGCGCGATCGCCCACGCCGCGCGGCTGGGCCGGGACTGCGCCCTGGACCTGCGGCTGCTGGCCCCGGATCTGCCGCCCTTCCCGGTGCCGTCGGGGCATGACGAGGCCAGCTGGCTGATGGAGCTGGTGGAGATCGAGGGGCGCGAGCGCTACGGGCCCCGCCCGACGGCGGAGCGTCCCGAGCAGATCCCGGGGGCGTGGGCGCAGATCGACCACGAGCTGAAGGTCATCATCGACCTGCACTTCCCCGGCTACTTCCTGATCGTCCATGAGATCGTCGACTTCTGCGGTGGGGAGGGGATCCTCGCCCAGGGGCGCGGCTCGGCCGCCAACAGTGCGGTCTGCTACGCGCTGGGGATCACCGCGGTCGAACCCGTCGGCCACCACCTGCTGTTCGAGCGGTTCCTGGCGCCGGAGCGGGACGGCCCGCCGGACATCGACATCGACATCGCCTCCGACCGCCGCGAGGAGGTGATCCAGCACGTCTACGACCGCTACGGGCGGGAGAACGCCGCCCAGGTCGCCAACGTCATCACCTACCGGGCCAAGCTCGCGGTGCGCGACGCCGCCCGGGCGCTCGGCTACGACCCCGGCGCACAGGACGCCTTCGCCAAGCGGATCGAACGCTCCTTCTCCTCGCTCGCCGACGCCGACATCCCCGCCGACGTGATCGAGCTCGCCCACCGGCTGCGCGATGCCCCCCGCCACCTGGGCATCCACTCCGGTGGAATGGTGCTCGCGGACCGGCCGGTGATCGAGGTGTGCCCGGTGCAGTGGGCCGCGATGGAGAACCGCTCCGTGCTGCAGTGGGACAAGGAGGACTGCGCCGACGCAGGACTGGTGAAGTTCGACCTGCTGGGGCTGGGGATGCTCACGGCGCTCGACCACGCACTGCAGATCGTCGCCGAGCACCACGGCCAGCACTTCGAGCTGCGCACCCTGCCGCAGGAGGACGAGGCGGTCTACGACATGCTGTGCGAGGGGGACAGCGTGGGCGTGTTCCAGGTGGAGTCCCGCGCCCAGATCTCCACCCTGCCGCGGCTGCGACCCCGGGTGTTCTACGACCTGGTGGTCGAGGTGGCACTGATCCGGCCCGGCCCCATCCAGGGCGGCTCCGTGCACCCCTACATCCGGCGCCGGAACAAGGAGGAGGAGGTCACCTTCCTCCACCCGAGGCTGGAGAAGTCCCTCGGCCGCACGCTCGGGATCCCGCTGTTCCAGGAGCAGCTGATGCAGATGGTGGTCGACGTCGCCGACTTCAGCCCCGCCCAGGCCGATCAGCTGCGCCGGGCGATGGGCTCCAAGCGCTCCACCCAGAAGATGCTCGAGCTCTCCGACGCACTGTTCGAGGGAATGGCCAAGCACGGGATCGTGGGGGAGGACGCCGACGCGGTCCACCGCAAGCTGCTCGCCTTCGCCAACTACGGCTTCCCCGAGTCCCACGCCTACTCCTTCGCCTACCTCGTCTACGCCAGCTCGTACCTGAAGTGCCACTACCCGGCGGCGTTCACCGCGGCGCTGCTGCGCTCCCAGCCGATGGGCTTCTACTCCCCGCAGTCGCTGGTCGCCGATGCTCGCCGCCACGGCGTGCTCACGCGCGGACCCGACGTGCTGCGCAGCCGTGCCCGCACGGATCTGGAGACCGACGAGGAGCATCACGGCTACCGGATCGAGGGCGAGCTCCGCCCCCAGATCCAGGGGGAGGCCGCCGCGGCCGGGCCCGCGATCCGGCTGGGCCTGGACCAGGTGCGCGGGATCAGCACCGAGACTGCGGAGGCGATCACGGGGGAGCGGGAGCGCGGCGGGGCCTTCGTCTCGGTCCCGGATCTCGCCCGACGGGTGCGGCTGACCGCCCGGCAGCTCGAAGCGCTGGCCACCGCCGGGGCGCTGGACGCTCTGGCGAGCTCGCGCCGGCAGGCGCTGTGGGCCGCGGGGGCTGCCGCGCAGGAATCCCCGGGCACCCTGCCGCATCTCGCGATCGGTGCGCAGGCGCCGATGCTGCCGGGGATGAGCGAGGCGGAGCTCGCGACCGCCGATGCCTGGGCCACCGGCATCACCCTGGACGACCATCCGATGGCGCTGCTGCGCGAGCGGCTCACGAAGGACGGGGTGCTCTCGATCGTCGGCACCCGCGAGGCGGAGGACTCCACCCGGATCCGGGTCGCCGGGGTGATCACCCATCGCCAGCGCCCGGCGACAGCCGGGAACGTCACCTTCCTCAGCCTCGAGGACGAGACCGGGATCCTCAACGTGGTCTGCTCCCAGGGTTTCTGGGTGCGCCACCGGGCGCTGCTGCGCACCGCCCGGTCGGTCGTGCTGCGCGGCATCGTGGAGAACCGCACCGCGGCGGTGAGCCTGCTCGCCGACGACGTCACCGCCCTGGACCTGGCCGCGGCGGGAAGGTCCAGGGACTTCCAGTGACTCAGGCTGCCGCCGGGACCGCCCCCGCGCCCACCCGCACGGAGCGCCGCGCGAAACGGGCCCTGCGCGAGGCCACCAGTGTCAGCAGCAGCGAGACCGCCGCCCACGCAACGATTGCCAGCAGGGTGCTCGAGGTGCTCACCAGCGATCCGCCGAGCGCCGCATGGACCAGGCCCTGGGTGACGATCGACAGCGGCATCAGCGAGCCGATCGACTGCAGCAGCTCCGGGGCGGTCTGCACCGGCACGATCCCCACCAGCGTCACCACCTGCAGCACCATCAGCACGACCGAGGAGATCCGGCCGATCCGGTCGCCCAGGAGCGTCAGCAGCATCTGGTGCAGCGCGGCGAACATGACCGCCCCGGCGAAGGCCACCAGGCCCACCGACAGCGGGGATAGCGGCGAGATGCCGATGGCGGTGAGCACCGCCAGCACCGCGATGGTCTGCACCACCGCGATCAGCAGCGCCGGTGCCAGCGAGCGCAGCACCACCTGCCACATCGGCAGCGCCCGGTCCAGCAGGCTGCGCCGCAGCGCGGGCAGCAGCAGGAAGGTGCCGAAGGCGCCCAGCCACAGCGCGAGCGCGGTGACGAAGGGGAAGGTGGCGGTGTCCGCGCCGTTCGCCTCATTCTGCCGCTCCGCCTCGGTGCCGACGGGAGCGGCGGCCATCTCACCCATCCGGGTGCGCTCGCTCTCGGTGTACGAGGGCACGGAATCCGCACCCTCGCGCAGACCGCCGGCCAGCTCCTCGGTGCCCTCGGCGAGACCGGTGGTGCCCTCGGCCAGCTCCTCGGTGCCGTCCGCGAGCTCCCCGGAGCCGTCGGCCAGCTGCTGACTGCCCTGCGCCAGCTGCTGCGCGCCGGTGCCGAGCTCGGTCGCACCCTCGGCCAGCTGATCGGTGCCATCGGCCAGCGCTCCGGCACCGTCGGCGCTGGTCCGGGCGCCGGTGGCGAGCTGTGAAGCGCCCTCGGCGAGCTGATCGACGCCGTCGGCGTACTGCACCAGCCCGTCATGCAGGCCGCTCACCCCGCTCACCAGCTCCCCGGCGCCGTCAGCGCTGGTACGGGCACCGGTCGCGAGCTGCTGGGCCGCGGTGGTGAGACCGGGGTTCTCGGCGGTGCCGTCCCCGTCGAAGACGGTCCCGATGCCCTGGGCGTAGGTCGCCACGCCCTCGGTGCCCTGGACCAGTCCCGGCTGCTCCTCGGTGCCGTTGAGGCCATCGGCGATCTGCTGGACGCCGCCCGCAGCGGTGCTCGCGCCATCGCCCACGCTCTGCGCGGTGGCGGTCAGGCCGGGGTTCTCGGCGGTGCCGTCGCCGTTCACGATGGTGTCGAGACCGCTGGCGGCCTCGCCCACCCCGGCGACATAGCCGGTCATCCCTCCAGCCTGCTGGCACAGGCCCTGGGCCTCAGGATCATCGGGGTAGCGCTCGGCGAAGCTGCACGCGGACTCCAGCATGGAGTCGGACAGTGCGCTCATGCCGGGATTCTCCGCAGTGCCGTCGCCCTCCACGAGCCCGTCGATGCCGCCGGCGACCTCCTCCACGGACTCGGAATAGGTGACCACGCCCTGCGCCCCCTGGGCGAGGCCCGGCTGCTCGGGGGTGCCGGCGAGCCCGTCGGCCGCCTGCTGCGCGCCCTGGCCGAGCTCCGCGGTGCCCTCCGCGACGCTCTGTGCAGTGGGGACCAGGCCGGGGTTCTCGGCGGTGCCGTCGCCCGTGACCGCAGTCCCGACCTGGGAGACGCCGTCCGCGAACTGCTCGATGCCGGTGGCGAGCTGATCGGCGCCGGCCTCGAGGCCCGGGTTCTCCGGGGTGCCGTCGCCTTCCACGCCGGCGGCGAGCAGGGAGGCGCCATCGAGCAGACCCGGCTGACCGTCGGCGCCGTTCATCCCCTCTTGCAGTCCGAGGACTCCCTCGGCGAGATCCTCGCTGCCCGTGGCCAGCTCATCGAGGCCGTCGGCGAGCGTGCGGGTCCCGTCGGCCGCCTGCCAGGTGCCATCGGCGAAGGTCCACACCCCGCCGGAGAACTCCTGCGCGCCCTCGGCCGCCTCCTCGCTGCCGTCGGCGAGGGTGCGGGTGCCCTCGGCGAGCTCCTGGGTGCCCTCGTCGAGATCGTTCGTGCCCTCGGACAGCTCTTCTGCACCGTCGGCGGCGTCGCTGAAGCCCTTGCCGAGGTCGTTGAAGCCGAGGTAGAGGCCATCGAGGTACTGCTGCGCCATCTGCCCGCCCATGGTGGAGGCGGAGGCCTCGGCGACAGCGGTGCCCACCAGGGCGTTGATCTGGCCGCTGGCATCGTTGGTGGTGACCTCGAGAATCGCCTGGGTGGCCTCGGGGGTGCCGATCGTCGCCAGATCCTGCGAGAAGTTCTCGGGGATCACGACCACGGCGGAGTAGGTGCCGTCCTTCAGACCCTGCTCGGCGTCGTCCTGGCTGGTCAGCTGCCAGTCGAAGCCGGTGGTCTCCGGGGTGTCCTGCCCCTCGACGGTGCCAGGCTGGGTCAGCGCTCCCGCCAGCAGCCGACCGAAGGGAACGGTCTGGACCTCGCCGTCGGCGTCCTCGATCTCCGCGCCCGCATCGAGGTTCACGACCGCGGCGGGCACCGTGTCCAGGCGGTCCACGCGCCCGCTGAGCGCCCACATGCCCAGCGCCGCCACCAGCAGGGGCAGCACCAGGACGACGATCAGCGTGCGGGGGTGCGTCAGGCGGTTCATGCGAGGGCTCCTTCGGGGGACGGCGCAGCATCGGTGGACGGCGCAGCGTCAGGGGACGGCGCGGGGGAGCGTTGGACGGACAGGGCGAGCAGCCGGCGAGGATCGCGCAGGCTTCCCAGCAGGCGACGTTCGGCGTCGACGGGATGGTCGGCGCGCGAGCCGACGATCACCGTGGCGCCCTTCTCCAGCAGCGCGTCGAGGCGCTCGATGAGGGTGTCGTCGTTCACCGTGGCGGCGTGGGCGAGGTCCTCGATCTGTTCGATGACGATCACCGCCCGGCCGATGCCGCGGCCATCGATCTCGGAGAGTCGGGACGCGACCGGTGCGCCGGCGCCGATCCAGTGGGCACGGCCCTGGATCGCCCCGAGGTCGTCGGGGGCCAGGCGGTCGTGGACGGCGAGGATGCCGGAGGCCGGGGTGTGGCGGCCTGCGGCGAGCGCGAGGAAGGTCGCGCGCGCGGCGTCATCGGGTGCGCGCACCACCAGCAGGGTTCCCGGAGCGATGGAGCCGGTGAGCGGCCCCACGGTGCCGGAGGCGCCGAGCAGCGGCGCGACGACCTGGTCCAGGCGCAGCGCGTTCTCTCCGTTCTCCTCGGTCCAGCGACGGTGCTCGAGCACCGCGGCCAGCCCCTCACCCTCGACATCCACCGTCGGCAGCGCCCGGGACAGCCATCCCGGCAACCACCAGGCGTGCCGGCCCAGCAGCGCGAGCACCGCGGGCACGAAGGTCATCCGCACCACGAAGGCATCGACCAGCACTCCGACCGCGAGCGCCACGGCGATCGGCTGCAGCATGAACCAGCCGGAGGTCACGAAGCCGGCGAACACGGCGACCATGATCAGCGCCGCGGCGGTGACCACCGGGGCGTTGGCGGTGAATCCGCGTTCGATCGCGCCGCGGGCATCGCCGGTGTGCACGAACTCCTCGCGCATGCGGGAGACCAGGAAGACCTCGTAGTCCATGGCCAGGCCGAAGAGCACGCCCATCACCATGATCGGCATGAAGGAGACGACCGGGCCGTTGACGTCGACGAACAGCGGACCGTTGAACCACCCGTACTCGAACACCATCGAGGTCACGCCGAACGCCGCGGCGACCGAGAACAGATAGCCGACGGATGCCTTGAGGGGCACCCAGATGGAGCGGAACACCAGCGCCAGCAGGATGAGGGAGAGGCCCACCACGAACAGCGCGAAGGGCAGCAGGGCGTCGGAGAGCTTGTCGGTGACGTCGATGCCGACCGCGGTCGCGCCGGTGACGGTGACGTCGGAGATCGACAGCTCGTCCTCCCAGCCGTCGGCGCTGCCGCGCAGCGCGGCGACCAGGTCCTTGGTGGACTGGTCGGTGGGTCCGCCCTCGGGGATCACGATCACCACGGCCAGGTCGGCGCCCCGGTTGGGGGTCGCCATCTGGATCTCCTTGACATGGTCGAGGGAGGCGATGTCGCTCTCCAGCTCGTCGACCACGCCGAGTGGATCAGTGGTGTTGATGATGTCGGCGGTGACCAGCAGGGGACCGTTGTAGCCGGGGCCGAACTCCTCGGCGACCAGGTCGTAGGTGTCCCGGGCGGAGGTGCCCTGCGGCTCGGTGCCGAGGTCCGGCAGCGCCAGCTCGAGGTCCTTGATCGGGATGGCGAGGGCGCCGACGCCGATGATCACCAGCAGGATCGTCAGCGCAGGCACCTTGGTGACCAGGCGCACCCAGGTGCGGCCGAAGCTGCGACGGGGCCGTGCCTCCGGATCCGGGGCCGGCAGCCTGCCGCCGTGCTCCGCCATCCGTCGACGGATCTTGCGGGGGCGCAGCCGCTCACCGAGGATCCCCATCATCGCCGGGAGCATGGTGAGCGCGACGACCACGGACAGGGCGACAGTGGCCGCGGCGGCGACGCCCATCACCGTGAGGAAGGGGATGCCGGTGATGAACAGTCCCACCAGCGCGACGATCACGGTCATGCCGGCGAAGATCACTGCGCTGCCGGAGGTGGCCAGCGCCTTGCCGATCGATTCGAGGACGTCATCGCCCTGGCTGAGCTGGTCGCGGTGGCGCGAGAGGATGAACAGCGCATAGTCGATGCCGACGGCGAGGCCGAGCATCGCGCCGAGCGCGGTGGTCACCGAGGGGATCTCGACCCCGGCCGAGAGTGCGACCAGGGCGAGCATCGAGACGCCCACGCCGACGATCGCGGTGATGATCGGGATGACCGCAGGGATCAGCGAGCGGAACACGATCGCGAGGATCAGCAGCGCGACGATGACGCCGATCACCTCACCGGCGCCGAAGGGGATCTCCGCGCTCTGGAGCACCTGCCCGCCGATATGGGTGCCGAGCGAGGGGGTCTCCGCCTCCTCGACCAGCTGCGTGATCTCGGCGATGGACTCTGCGGGGTACTCCCCGTCGTACGGTGCCATCTGGAACTGGGCGATGATCGCGGTGTCGTCCTCGGTGCGCGTACCGGGGGCGAGGTCATCGAAGGGTGAAGGCGCCGCCGCGACGCCGTCGACGGCGGCGATCTCGCCCATCAGCGCCTCGATCTCGTCCTGATGCTCATCGACCGTGACGCCGTCGGGGGTCACCAGCACCACCTGGCCGGCGGTGCCGCCCAGCTCCGGGAACCGCTGGGCGAGAGCATCGATGCCGCGCTGCCCCTCGGTGCCGGGGATCTCGATGTCGGTGGCGAAGGTGCCGCCGAGGCCGACGGCGAGGCCGCCCACGATCAGCAGCAGTGCGATCCAGGCGCCGACGATCTTCCAGCGCAGGGAGGCCATCAGACGACCGAGGCGGTACAGGGACGAGGACACGAGACCTCCAGGACGGCACGAGCAGGGGGAGACGTCGGGCCCCACTGGAGACGCCCACGCATTCGATACACGAACGTATCGGTGCGATAGTATCGGCTGGTCCGCACGGACTTCAACGCCAGCTGCGCATTGCCGGGGTGAGAGTCATCCCACCCCAGCCCGCCCCCAGCGGCCCCACCGCACCCCCACGAGGAGCCATGAGCGATCTGTTCGAGCCGCTGCCTGAGTCCGCCGGCACCCGGCGCCGGGAGAACACGCGCGCCAAGCTCGTGCGGGCCTCGCTCGAGGTCTTCGTCGAGAAAGGTGTCGACGGTGCGACGGTCGACGATCTCGCCAAGGCGGCCGGGTTCACCCGCGGAGCCTTCTACTCGAACTTCTCCACCAAGGAGGAGGTCTTCACCGCTCTGTTCGACGAGGTGACCGCAGAGCTCATCGGCATCGCGAACAGCTCCGTCGAGGACGCGGTGGCCCAGGCCTCCGCTCAGAACTCCCGGCGACTGCCCGACCTCGACGATGCCGGCGTGATGCTCGCGGTGTTCGAGGGGATCCGACCCTTCGGCCGCCAGTGGTATCTGCTCTATTCCGATGCGATCGCGCACTCCCTGCGGGACGAGCAGATGCGGGTGGAGCTCGCCGTGCAGCGTGAGCGGCTGCGAGACGAGATCGGGGCCATGCTCTCGCTGCGGCTGGAGGCGTCCGGGGCCCGCGCACTGCTGGCACCGGAGGACCTCGCGCAGCTGCTGATCGGCATCTTCATCGACCTCATGCTGCGCGAGCACATGGAGCAGCGGGACGTCACCGAGCTTGCTGCGACCACCATCCTGGGCACGCTGCAGGCCTTCATAGCGCCGCGCGCGGACTGAGCACCGCGAGCGAGCGAGGGTCCCAGTTCGGGGTGGTCTGACCGTTTCGCCGCGACACGCCGGGTTCAGCAGCGACGGCTCCCCCGGGGAGCGGTTCCGCGTACGGTGGCCGCGGTGTGACGCTCGTCGCACGGTCTTTCCCTGCTTTCCCAGCTTCCCCAGCTTCCCTGCTTCCCCAGGAGACGCCATGTCGTCCTATCGACCCCGTCATCTCACCCCTCCTCCCGTTCCCACCGAGCCCGTCGGTGCCTCACGCCGGTCCGTGCTCCGCGGCGGAGTCCTCGGCGCCGCGGCCCTCAGCACTGGAGCAGCCGCGCTCGCGGCCCCGGCCGCGAATGCGGCCGGCATCTACGGCCAGGACGTCTCCGGCTGGCAGGGAGAGGTCGACTGGGCCGCCCAGGCCGAGCTCGGCTCCCGTTTCGCCTATGTGAAGGCCACCGAGGGTCGCAGCTATCGCAGTCCAGCCTTCGACCACCAGTACTCCGGTGCCGGGAATGCGGGTCTCGTACGCGGCGGCTACCACTTCGCCCGCCCCGACTCCGGCGGCCCCGAGGAGCAGGCGGACTTCTTCCTCAACAACGGCGGCGGCTGGAGCGAGGACGGCATCACCCTGCCCGGCATGGTCGACTTCGAGGGATATCACGGCCTGCCCCGGGACTACGGACTCTCCCAGCAGGAGATGCGCGACTGGATCGTCGGCTTCTCGAACCACTACCGCGAGCAGACCGGCCGGCGCCCGGTGATCTACACGAACCTGCACTGGTGGAACGACGTGGTGGGGGACTGGACCCCGAAGAACTCGCCGCTCTTCCTCGCCTCCTACAGCTCCTGCCGCCCCAGCACCCTGCCGGGACGCTGGTGGGGCTGGGAGATGTGGCAGTACTCGGAGTCCGGCCCGTTCGCCGGGGATTCGAACCTCTGGCATGGCAGCGAGGAGCAGTTCGCGCGCTTCGTCGGCGAATACGACTACGGCGCCGACGGCATCTGAGCCGACGGCAGCTGAGCGATACGTCGCACCGGACGGGCCGGGCCCTGACCTCATGGTCTCGGCCCGGCCCGCTGTGTACCCTGCCCCGGTGACTCAAGAACACAGCCCCCGCACACCGTCTCCCGCCCAGCACTCTGGAAGCCCGGCCGGCGCCGTCTACGCCGACCGGGGCAGCTCTCACTTCGACATACTCCTCGCCGCCATGGTCACCGTGGTCGTGCTCTCAGGGATCGGAGCTGCCAAAGGCGTCAGCTTCGGAAACATCCCCGGCACCGGCTTCGAGATCATCACCGATGGCGGCTTCTTCCTCTTCCCCCTCGCCTATGTGCTCGGCGACATCATCACCGAGCTGTACGGCGCCCGCAGCGCTCGCCGCGCGATCATCACCTCCTTCGCCGTCAGCATCCTCGCCTCGATCAGCTATCAGGTGATCATCGCGCTGCCCCCGTTCCCCGACGAGTACGGCCTGGCCAAGCAGGAGGCGCTCGAGCTCGCGCTCGGACCGGTGTGGATCGTGGTGCTCGCCGGGCTCGCAGGCTTCCTCGCCGGGCAGAGCCTGAACTCGTTCGTGGTCACTCGCATGAAGCAGCGGATGGGGGAGCGGGGCCTGATCGCCCGGCTGTTCACGTCCTCCGGCCTCGGCGAGCTCGTGGACACGATCATCTTCTGCTCGATCGCGTCGGTCGCGATCGGCATCACGACCTTCGAGCAGTGGGCCGAGTACACGATCCTCGGTGTCGTGTACAAGGTCGCCGTCCAGTACGCGATGATCCCGGTGACCGCCGCGGTGATCCGTTGGTTGAAGCGCACCGACCCCAGCTACCAGCGACGGCTGGCCGAGGCGCAGGAGTCCGCTGCCTGAGTCGGGCTATACGCATCGCAAGCGCTTGCATAGGATGGTCGGATCGAGCCGGGCGGGATCCCTGTGATCCCCCTGGCTCGACGTCTGACTGCCCGAAAGGAACACCCCGTGGCTCCCGCCGCCGACGACATCTCCCGCGAGGACGCTCGCGAAGAGCCGACCACCTCCACCGGCTCCCTTCCCACGATCACCGGCTCCATCCCCACCATCACCGGCGCGATCCCCGTGCTCGAGGATCCGGCGGACCACGAGATGGCCCGCCTCCCCGATGAGGAGCAGCTCAGCCGCACCCGCAGCAAGGTCACCGCGATGGTGATCCTCGTGCTCACCACGCTCAGCGCGATCGGCCCGCTCGCCACCGATATGTACATCCCGGCCTTCCCGGAAGTGGCTGAGGAGCTCGGCAGCACCGCCTCGATGATGCAGCTGACGATCACGGCGTTCTTCCTCGGCACCGCGAGCGGACAGGTCGTCGCGGGCCCTCTCTCGGACCGCATGGGCCGCCGTATCCCGCTGCTGATCGGCATCGTGCTGTGCCTGGTGGCCTCGATCGGCTGCGCCCTCGCCGGGGATGTGGAGATGCTCCTGGTGATGCGAGTGCTGCAGGGGATCGGCGGCGGCTTCGGCATGGTGCTGGGCCGCGCCGTGCTCATCGACATGACCGACGGCCCGGAACTGTTCCGGATCATGAACATCATGCAGGGCGTGGGCGGCGTCGCTCCGATCGTCGCACCGCTGCTGGGCGGCCTGATCCTCATCGTCGGTCAGTGGCGCGAGATCTTCCTGGTCATCGCCGCGATGTCGCTGGTCTCGCTGCTCGGGGTGATCTTCCTGATCCCCGAATCCCTTCCGGTCGCACGCCGTCACTCCGGCGGGTTCCGCACCTTCCTGAGGAATGTCCGGTCGCTGCTGCGCCGCCGGATCTTCGTGGCCTACCTGCTGGTGAACGCGTTCTCCGCCTTCGCGCTGATGGCGTACGTCTCGGCCTCCTCCTTCGTGGTCCAGGAGATGCTCGGATTCACCTCCACCGAGTACTCGGTGAGCTTCGCGATCAACTCGATGGGCATGATGGCGCTCTCGCTGCTCTCGGCGCGGCTCACCCGCACCATCCACCCGCGCGCGCTGATCCGCGTGGGTCTGATCGCGGTGTCGCTCGCGAGCTTCGCGCTGCTGATCGGCAGCCTGTTCCTGGACACCCCGGCGTGGATCGTGCTGCCGGCGTTCTTCTTCACCGTCGCGCCGCAGGGCATGATCTTCGGCAACGGCGGCGCCCTCGCCTCGGACCAGGCGCGCGAGTTCGCGGGCACCGGGTCGGCGATGCTCGGCCTGGGATTCTCCTTCTCGGCCTCGATCGCGGCGCCCCTGGTGGGCATCGCAGGCACGCAGTCCTCACTGCCGATGGCGATCACGATGGTGGTGGGAAGCCTGATCTCGGCGGGGTTCTTCATCATGGCCGGCCGGGGGAGCGGCACCGCGAACCCCCACACGGCCACGGCCTGAGCAGACCTGTCGAGCAGAACTGTCGAGCGAAGCTGTCGAGAGGAGCCGGCGATGATCCTGCCCGAGGTGCGCGATCCGCGCATGGTGACGGTCCGTCGTGGGGGCACCCTGCAGGACGAGCACCATCGGCTGCTGGCCCGCTGGGCGGCCGACTGCGCGGAGCACGTGCTCGTGCTGTTCGAGACCGTCCAGCCGGGCGACGCGCGTCCCCGGGATGCGATCGTCGCGGCGCGCGCCTGGGCCGACGGCGCGATGCCGATGATGCGCGCCCGGGCGCTCGGCGGGCACGCGATGGGCGCCGCCCGCCCGCTGCGCGGTGCCGCTCGCTTCGCCGCCTATGCCGCTGGGCAGGCCGCCTGCGTGGGCCACATCGCCGAGCATGATCTGGGTGCCGCCGCCTATGCGCTCAAGGCCGTACGCAGCGCCTCCGGCGATGACGCGCTGAGGAGCGAGCGGGACCGGCAGCGCGCCCGGTTGCCGGCAGCAGTGCGAGAGCTCGTGCTCGAGGACCAGCGGAGTCGGGACGCGATCTGCTGGTCGCTCTTCTCGCTGTGAGCCGGCGTCGTCCTGGTCAAGCCTCGTCGCGCGCGAGCATGGCGAGGTCGCGCACGGCGTAGCGCAGATGCTCGACCTCCTCGGTGAGCACCACCCGCAGACAGCGCCGCACCCGGTACTCGCGCTCGGGATAGCCGGGCCCGGGGTGCCGGTGCACACCCGGTCCAGCTCGTCCTCGGTGAGGTGGGTGAGCAGATGCTCCACGTCGGCCCGCCGTGCTGCGCGCACCTCCAGCACCTGCGCGAGCGTCGGCTCCGCCGCAGGGTCGAGCCCCAGCTCATCCACGATCTCGCGCGGGGTGCCTCCCGCCGGCAGGCCCCACGGGTGGTGCGGTGAGGGCTCGGCCAGCACGGCGGTCCCGATCCACGTATCGGCCGCGAAGCGCAGGTGCCGCAGCGTCTGCACGAGCGACCACTCGCCGTTCACCGAGGCGTGCGCGCGGGCCGACGGCGCCTCTCGCAGTGCGCTGAGCAGCTCGTCCCACCTGGCCTGCACGATCTGCCAGGCCCCACGGAAGTCCTCCGGAGTCTCTGCCTCGCGCGCCTCCCGGCGGCCCGGGTTGCGCGCATCGAGCACGCCCTGCACGTGCGCCGTGACGTCGACGTCATGGACGACGTCTTCTGCAGGGCGCCGCTCACGCTCACCGTGGTCCCGATGCTGTCGAGGATCCGCAGCCCGTCGACCTGGCTGTCACGGATCTCGAGGTCCCGCAGGTCGCCGCCGGTGATCCGTGCACCGCGCAGCATGAGGTCCCCAAGGAGCCGGCCGGGGGAGTCCGTGTGGTCCATGCGGATCAGTCTGCGGTCTCCGCCCGACGCACGGAAGGCTTCCCGGCGGACAGCCGAACCGATCCTGGCCAGCAATGATGCAGAGAACCTGCAGGTCAGGAGCATGTTTTTCGGGAGGATGGTGGGGGAGCGGCCGGTGGGTATGCACGGTGACGATCTGGCGAAACTGCATACAGCGTTTACGGTACGTAGTTCGGCGTTCACCTCTAAGATGCTGTGTTCGAGCTTCCGCTGCCAATGGCGAGTAAATGCCGTACCGAGCGCCAGGACGCCGAAGCTCTGGCGCAGGCGCAGGCGCATCAGCATCGGCGATCCGGCATCTGCGCCTCGACATCTGCACCTCGGCATCATCGTTAGTCGGCGCGCGAACCCGTCGTCGAATCGGCCCAGGCGACGGAACGGGTGACGGAACGACCCCCGGCCGCCGGGTCAACCCCTTCCATGCGTCGCCGATAATGCACGTTATGTAAAGTGGTGCCGGAGCGACGCCACAAGAGGGCACTCCGGACGGTCCTGCACCCTGCGCCCGGCGTCCTGTTCAGCTCACGCCGGCTCTACGGTCATGACCATGACGCAGTTCTTCAGCCCCTTGGGTCGGTCGTAGGCGAAACCGAGCCGCTCGTACAGACGGCGGGTTCCGTTGTACAGGAACGACGAGGACATCTTCTTGGTCTGGTGGGTCAGGTCGTGCGGATAGCTCTCGACCCTCCCGCCGCCTGCCATCGCGATCTGCTCCAGCGCTCCGGTGATCGCCAGCTCGGTGACACCCTGGCGCCGGTGGCGCTTGTCGACGAAGACACAGGTGATCCGGAAGTCCGGCGTGGTCGTGCTGGTGGCGTCGTACTGCTTGCGGTGGTGGATCGTCGGCAGCTCCTCCGGGGTGCCGTACTCGGCCCAGGCGATGGCCTCATCGCCGTCCATGACCAGCGCAGCGTGCGCCGTCCCCTGCTCGACATGGGCCTTCTTCAGCAGGCGATTGCCCTCGAAGCTCTCCCCGCGCCCTTCGCAGTCAGGATGGAAGTACAGGCACCAGCAGCCTCCGAAGATGCCGTTGTGCCGCTGAACCAGGGCCTCGAAGGCAGGCCAGGTCCGGATGTCCAGGGGCTCGATGCGGTACGTCGGTCCGTCGGGCATGTCAGTCCCTCATGCTCGCCGCGGGCGCCGGAGCGCACACGGCTCCCCTGTTGCCGTCCTGGTCGGCGATCACCACGAGCGAGGGTGCCTGTCCGTCATCGACGACGGTCCCACCGGCGGCAACGGCCGCCGCGATCCGCTGCGGTGCGACCTCCGGAGTCACGTACACCTCAAGATGGAACCGTTGCGCCAGGTCCAGGTCCTTCTGGGTGACCCACTGGACGATGTACTCGGTCTCCCCCTCGCGATAGATCGCGTCGTCACTGACCAGCTTCAGATCGACATGACCGGCGTCCATCGTCACTCGGGGATGATGTCCGAGCTCGGTTCCGACCTCGCCGATGTCCACGAGGAAACGCGCTCCCGCTTCGAAGTCGTCGATGAGATACCGGGCGTGCAGGCCCTGGGCGAGCTGGCACCAGTCCTTCAGGTGGGCTGCGGCGATCTGAGCTGTTCCGAGCATGTCCATGCGCTTGAGCGTAGGCGCGGCCCCACCCAGCCACCAGTCCCCTGCTCACCTCGATCTGCTGGCCGAGGGTCTCGAGTGCGCCGTGCTCAGAACGCGGCGACGACGCCCTGTCCGTCGGACCAGGTGGCGAGCAGCCGCACGGTGCCGTCGAGATCACCGATGGTGCGGGCGATGGTGAACGGCGCGCCCTCCAGCAGCTCGTCGCCCGTCGGCGGCTGCTCGCCCTCGTCGACCTCGAGGCTGAGTGTCACGCTCTGCGGCAGCGTCTCGCTCAGCGTCCCATCCTCGTCGTGGATCTCCAACACTGCCTGCTGCTGCTCCCCGCAGATCGCGCGACGGAAGCAGTCCAGCGCGGTCTCATCGGCCAGGCCGTCGTAGACGAAACGCTCCCCGAGCACCGAATGCTGCATGGTGGCCAGCAGATGCTCGTCAGCACCGTCGACCCGGGCCGGTCGATAGGTCAGCGGCAGATGGTAGGTCGTCTCCCCCATGCGCACCAGATGGCACTCCACGCCGACCTCACCCTCGGGGTCATCGAAGCGGTAGGTACCGAGCAGCTCGAGCTCACCGGTCTCGCCCCAGGAACGCTCGGACAGGAAGCTGTGCAGGATCTCGGTCTTGTTGGGGCTGAGCTCGGCCCGGTAGATGATCGCCATGTCTCCACGGTAGTGCCATGCTCCCCCGCGACACGCATGAGAGCTCCCACATCGGAGGTTCCTCGGGACCTCATCAAATATTCATAGACTTCCCGCATGACGCCCAGTTCGCCTGAGACGCACCACTTCCGCCCCTTGACTCTCCACAAGGTGGCGCTCTGGCTCATCGCTGTGGCCGCGGCGATCATCGTGATCGCCCTGGTGTTCCTGCTCGCGCATCAGCGCACCACCGGAGTGCTCTCGCAGAACCTGCACACGGTGTTCTGGTATTTCGATGTGGGGCGCGAGTACAACATGGCCACCTGGTACAACTCCGGGCTGTGGCTGCTGGTGGGTGCGCTGTCCGCGGCGATCGCGGTCGCCCGCTCGGCGCATCGCCGCTCCTGGTGGTTGCTCACCGCAGTGGCGCTGTTCGCCTCTGTGGATGAATACCTCGAAGTGCATGAGCGCCTGGACCTGCCGGCGGACCGTCTGCTCGAGCGCCTGCCCTTCGACCTCGGATTCTCGTGGGTGCTGTTCGGTGCACCGATCGCACTGGTGATCGGGGTGCTGCTGCTTCGCCTGGTCCTCGCCCTGCCCGCCCGGGCTCGCAACGGACTGTTCCTCGGTGGGGCGCTCTTCCTGCTCGGCGCGATCGGTGTCGAGAGCATGAACGGGATGATCCTCGCCGGCAACGACCACATCGTGAACAACGCCTACATCTACGGCACGATGCTCGAGGAGCTGTTGGAGATGAGCGGTGTCGCCGTCGCCTTCGCGTCCCTGCTCAGCCTCTTCCAGCATGATGCGCGCAACGGGATGCTGCGCCTGGATCCTGCGGTGCTGCCTCCGGTCAAGCCGCGGGAGGGATCGCCAGCTCCCCGCTGATCCGACCGTCGGCCATCGTGAGGAAGTGATCCGCCCACCAGTAGGCGGGTGAGCCTCAGCGGGACCCGGCCGCGTCGCCCAGGGGCACCAGCACCGGTTCGGTGCCCGTCGGGGAGAACTGCAGCACTGCAGCGCCGGGGTGAAGCTGTGGATCGCGCCGATAGCGCTCGTAGAGGGTGCGCTCGACCTCCATGTCCCCGGCGTCGGCGGCCACCAGCTGCGCGGCGATCTCGTCGAGCATGATGAGCAGTCCCTCCCCGTGCGACTCCCCCGGCGGTGGGATCGCGCCCCAGCCGTCCCAGAGCAGCAGTTCGTCCCCATAGCGGTGCGCGAGCTCCCAGAAGAGTTCGGAGAGCACGAAGTCGGCACCGCTGAGCGGATGATCGGGGGCCACGCCGTACGAGGAGGGGTCCAGCGAGCCGTCCCGCAGGTTGAGGTAGGCCTCGGCCGCGGTGGTGAAGGGTGCATCCGGGCCGGTGGCCAGGTCCAGCGGGTCCGGGAGCAGGCCGAACTCCGGGGCGACCTCGGGATCGAAGCGCCGCCAGCGCTGCCCGTCGAACATCTCCGCCACCACGTGGTCGTGATGCCACCCTTCGCGGAAGTAGTCGGCGAAGCCGACGCGGCTGCGCGCCGGGATCCCGTGATGGCGCAGGATGCTCACGGCGAGCAGTGTGTGGTCGCGGCAGCAGCCCTGCAGTCGATCCCCGATCGCCCGCTCCGCGGTGAGCGGCAGTCCCGGGTGGCGCTGCTGGTCCAAGGAGAGCTGCGCGGCGACCCAGCGCAGGTCCACGTCCGCCCGGCTGCTGGCGGGCAGATGCTCGGCCTCGGCGCGGTAGTGGGCCAGAAGGGTTCGCACCACCGGCCCGATGGCTTCCGGTACGGGTGGGATCTCGTCGAAGAGCGCCGCATGTTCGCCCGGGTCGCTGAACACGGTCTGGGGAGTCCAGTCCGAGGGGACGGGCAGGGTCGAGAGCGTCAGTGCCATCGATCCAGTATGGAGGCGGTGCTCGCCCGTGTCACCGCTCAGGCCGGTCGAGCAGTGACCGGACGGCGTGCAGCGAGGTGACCCGCTCGGCGTCCCCGGCATCCAGCTCGATGCCGGCGGTCTCCAGCAGCACCCCGCGCACACCCGCGGCACGGGCCGCGATGACATCACCGGGTCTGTCGCCCACCGCGAGGCAGTCCATGGGCGCGAGCGAGTGCCTTGCCAGGAGGGCGAGCACCATCGCCGGATCGGGCTTCCGCGCGAAGCCGTCGGGTGCGCAGACCAGGTCATCGATCGGCAGCTCCAGCGCCGTGAGCAGTGCGGTGGCGCTGCCCCGTTCCCGGTGCGTCGCCACCAGGTTCAGGCCGCCCGACCCGTGCACCGCTGCGAGCAGCTCCCGGGCTCCGTCCATCACCGCGGGCGGATGCTCCTGCCAGTGCTGCTTCGTCGCCTCATAGGCGGTGCGCAACCGGCGCTCCGACACCTCGTGCCTGGCGGCGAGGGTGCTGATCGCGTGGGAGCTCGAGATGCGCGTCAGCTGCCCCACCTCGCCCATCAGCTCCTCGCCGGGCTGCGGATCGAGCGCCGAGGCGAGGGCACGGTCCACATCGGGATAGGTGTCCACCAGAGTGCCGCCGAGGTCCCAGATCACTGCTCGCATCCGAACAGTCTGTCAGGGAGCGGACTGATTCGTCGCCCGCGCGGCTGCCGGTGTTCACTGAACCGGTGCCCCTGCTCGATCAGCTGCTCCAGCTCTCCGCCCTCACGCTCGTGCTGCTGATCGGCGCCGCGTTCGTGGCGGGCTGGGTGGATGCGGTGGTCGGAGGGGGCGGGCTGATCCAGCTGCCCGCACTGCTGACGGCTCTGCCGGCCGACGCCTCCACCGGCGCGGTGCTGGGCACGAACAAGGTCGCCTCCGCGGCGGGTACTGCCATCTCCTCCTGGACCTACGTCCGACGGATCACCCCGGTGGTGGCGACCGCCGTGCCGCTGGTGCTGTGCGCGCTCGCCGGGAGCGCCCTGGGCGCAGGCCTGGCGTCCTACCTCCCCCGGCCCTGGCTCTCCCCCATCGTGCTGGTCGCGCTCCTCGCCGTGGGCACCTATACCCTGCTGCGGCCCGCGATGGGGCTCGTGCACGAGCCCCTCCACAGCGGCCGTGCCCATGTGCTGCGCTCGGGCGGGATCGGTGGCGCGGTGGGCGTGTACGACGGGATCCTCGGTCCCGGAACCGGCACCTTCTTCATCATCGCGATGGTCGCGCTGCTGGGATACGGCTTCCTCGAGGCGAGCGTCCACGCGAAGGTCGCGAACCTCACCACCAACCTCGGCGCGCTGCTGGTCTTCGGACTGCAGGGCGAGGTGTGGTGGATCCTCGGGACGGTGATGGCGCTCGCGAACCTGACCGGTGGCTACCTCGGGGCCCGGCTCGCGCTCAAGCTCGGATCGAGGTTCGTGCGGGTGGTGTTCCTGGTAGTCACCGGCGCGCTCGCGCTGCGCCTCGCGGTCGATTCGGTGGCGCTGCTCACGTGATGTGTCCGCTCAGGATGGAATAGGCCTGCCGCGGATCTCGTTGCAAAGAGCGTCACCCGCGCCGCTTCTCCCGCGGCCTGTCGCCCTGGAGGTCATGATGGATCCGACGACTCTGTTCACCTACGAGCGTCACGTCGACTCGCGCGCCCTGCGCGGCCGGACCCTGCTCATCACCCTCGGCGCCTACAGCGATGCCGGCGATGCCCAGCGGATGGTCGACGATCAGCTGCTCAACACCCTCTCCAGCCGCGTCGTGGGCCGGCTCGACATGGACCAGGTGTTCGACTACGCGGGCCGTCGCCCCGAGGTGACCCTCCAGCTCGACCACTTCACGGAATACGAGAAGCCGGAGATCCTCCTGCACGAGGTGACCGCGCTCGACGGCGAGACCTTCTTCCTGCTCACCGGGCCGGAGCCGTCGTTCCAGTGGGAGCGTGTCGCCGGCGCGCTGCGGATCGTGGTCGAGCAGCTGGGCATCGAGCGCACCCTGCTGCTGCAGGGTTTCCCGGCGCCGGTCCCCCACACCCGTGAGCTGCCGGTGACCCGTTTCGCCGGCGACCCGGACTCGATCACCGTGCGCCGCACCATGCCGGGCAGCTTCCGGCTGCGTGCCCCCTTCACCGCGCTGCTGACCATGCGCCTGGCCGAGGGCGGCCATGAGGTGGTGGGGCTGACGGTGCACGTCCCCCAGTATCTGCACGAGATGACCTATCCGGATGCGGCGATCGCCCTGCTCGGGGCGATCACCGAGGAGCAGGGACCGGAGCTCCCCCTGGACGCGCTCGAGTCCCAGGCAGGGCCGGTGCGCGAGGCGGTGGCGGCACAGATCGACGCCCAGCCCCAGCTGCAGGAGATGGTCCAGAGCCTCGAGAAGAGATTCGATCGCATGATCACCTCCGGCGCCAACGCCGAGGTCCCCACTGCGGACGCGATCGCCGCCGAGGTCGAGGAGTACCTCGCGAGCTTCGACGCGGAGGGCGAGGACGGCGAGAGCACCTCGGACCCCGACGGGCCGGACGCCCCGGGCACTCCCGAGGCGCAGAGCGGGCCCGGCACCTTCGACGATCCTGAGACCCCACCCGCCGGTGCACCGAGCGATCCGGATTCTCCGAGCAGACCGACGGACACGCAGGATCCGGAAGCCTGAGCAGCGGGCTGACGCTCACGAGGCCCCACGCCGCGTGGGTGCTGACACCGGGTGCTGACACACTGCAGAACGCTGGTCCTGCTGGAGAGGTGAGCCCGGTCGGGCCGCTCGAACTGAGGTGTCGCCGAGCTCGGGCGCACCCGCACGCAGCGATCATGCCTTCGCGACGACAACCCTCCGGAGAGAACCTCAAGACGGTTGTCCTGAATCTGCGCCGGATCTTGCGCCAATCCTCATCGGTTCCCGACGGATGACTTGAGGTGGCCGCGGTGGAATCGAGTCAACGGGGGTCATCACGTCCTGATCCTCTCCGGCCCAGCCGCATAGAGGTATAGCCCATGAACTGCAGAGCAGGACAACCGATGAACGCCGTCGAGCTCACCGACCCCGACGGCGACGCTCTGACGATCACCTCGGACTCCGCGGGCATCTGGATCACGTGCAGCAGCGGCGGGGAAGAAGTCACGGTCGGACCATTCCCATCGGGCGGGTTGAGCGATGCCCTGGCCGAGGTTCGTCTCACGTCGAACGAGCTGCAGCGGAGCGTCGCATAGCGGCGGAGCAGCGCGCTTCAGCGCAGCGGGAGCGACTCCCCCGGCATCTCCCACGGCAGCTCAGGATCCACCACGGCGGTGACCTGGATGCCGGTGAGCGTGACGTTCCCTGCCAAGGTGGTCATGAAGGCGGTGTCCGCCGCGTCCTGGCCGGTCGCGATCCGCACCATCGAGGCGCGAGGCGCCAGATGCGTCGCATCGACCACCTGCCACGTGTCGTCGACCAGCGCCTCGACCACCAGGTGGAAGTCCATCGGACTGAGCCCTGGTGCATAGACGGACGAGCACCGGGCGGGGATCCCGCTCGCGCGCAGCAGCGTCGCGGTGAGATGGGCGTAGTCGCGGCACACCCCCTGACGCGCCAGGTACGTCGAACGGGCGGAATCCGTGATGGTGCTCGAGCCGGGCACATAATCCAGGTGGTCGTGCACCCAGTCGACCACCGCCTCCACGGTGCCTGCTCCGGTGGTGTCGCCGACGATCTCCGCGGCGATCCGCTCGAACTCATCGACCTCGCAGTAGCGCGAGGGACGCAGATGCAGCACGGCATCCGACTCGTCGCTCGGCGGCACGTCGGCAGCGCCCACCCCTGTCGCCTCGTAGACGATCTCCACCGCCCCCTCGGGAAGGCCGTGCAGCAGGTGCAGCCGGCTGCCGAAGCGGTCACGGGTCTCGGTGACAGGATGCTCGACCCCGTCTGCGAGAACCTGCAGCGACTCCTCCGCAGCAGGGGCGTCGGAGACCGCCACCAGCAGGGCGATGTCGGTGCCTGCGGCCACTTCGGCCCTCATCCACGCGCGCACATGTCTTTTCACCCCTCCAGTGTCCAGCATCTGGGAGGCGGAGGCGCGCGCTGCCGCCTGCCTTTGCCGGTGCGTGATCTGGCACATAGAGTTGTGACCCAGTCGTCACCACCTATTCCCCGGTCCTCCGGTCCGGTTCCAGGAGCAGCAGTGCAGATCTCCGTCCAGCTCTACAGCGTGCGCGAGGCATTCGCCGCCGACCCTGCGAGCACCCTCCAGCGACTTGCCGAGATCGGGTTCACCAGCGTCGAGCCCTACGGTCTGATGGACCATGCGGAGACCCTCCGAGAGCTGCTGCCGCAGTACGGGCTGACCGCCCCCTCCGCCCACGTCTCGCTGCTCGGAGCCGAGGATCCCGCCGAGGTCTTCGCCACCGCCGCCGCGCTCGGCGTGCGGACGGTGATCGACCCGCATCGGGACCGCGCGCACTGGACGCGCGAGGACGACATCCGAGCCACCGCCGAGCGGCTGGGCGAGCTCGCCGGGATCGCTTCGGACAACGGGGTGCGCGTCGGCTATCACAATCACGACTTCGAGGCCCGCCCGGTGTTCGAGGGGCGCTGCGGCCTGGAGGTCCTGGTCGATCATCTCGATCCGCGGGTGGTGCTCGAGCTGGACACCTTCTGGTCCGCCGTCGGCGGGACCGACCCGGCCGCCCTGCTGGACCGGCTCGGCCAGCGCATCCAGCTCGCCCATCTCAAGGACGGCCCCCTCCAGGGCCAGGTGCGCGATCAGCTCAGCCTCGGCGACGGCGAGATGGACGTGCCCTCGATCCTCGCGGCCGCCCCCTGGCTCGAGCTCGGGGTGATCGAGTTCGACGGCTACGACGGAGACATCTTCGAGGCCGTCACCCGCTCCTATCGCGTGCTGACCCAGCATCTCCGCGAGGCCCAGGCATGAGCCGGACCACCGGCCTCGTCGGAGTGGGCATCATCGGCGCGGGCGTCATCGCCGCCCAGTACCTCACCCACTTCGCGCAGATGCCCGTGGACTTCGATCACGCGGCTGCCACGCTCTGATCTGCAGCACCCCTGCCCCGCTGTTCCTGAGAACCACCCCGAGAAGGAGCATCACCCCATGTCCCATCCGCACACCCTGTTCACCGGCCAATGGGCCGACCTCACCCTCGACGAGGTCGCCGAGCTCGCAGCCGGCTGGGGATATGACGGGCTCGAGATCTCCGTCTCGGGCGAGCACCTGGACGCCTCGCGCTGGGACGACGACGAGTACGTCGCCGAGCGACTGGGGATCCTGGAGAAGCACGGGCTGAGGTGCTGGGCGATCTCCAACCACTTCAAGGGCCAAGCGGTCTGCGATGACCCGATCGATTTCCGCCACCAGGCGATCGTCGGCGCCGATGTCTGGGGCGACGGCGACCCCGAAGGCGTGCGTCAGCGCGCCGCCGAGGACATGAAGAACACCGCCCGGCTCGCGCAGAAGCTGGGCGTGAAGACCGTCATCGGCTTCACCGGCTCGAAGATCTGGAAGTACGTGGCGATGTTCCCGCCCGTCTCCCAGGACGTCATCGACGAGGGCTATCAGGACTTCGCCGACCGCTGGAACCCGATCCTGGACGTCTTCGACGACTGCGGGGTGCGATTCGCCCACGAGGTTCACCCCTCGGAGATCGCCTACGACTACTGGACGACCCGACGCACCCTCGAGGCGATCGGCCATCGCGAAGCCTTCGGCCTGAACTGGGATCCCTCGCACTTCATGTGGCAGGAGATCGACCCGGTCTCCTTCATCACCGACTTCGCGGACCGGATCTACCACGTCGACTGCAAAGACGTCCGGGTCCGCACGACCGGACGCAACACTCGCCTGGGCTCGCACCTGCCCTGGGGCGATCCGCGCCGGGGCTGGGACTTCGTCTCCTTCGGTCGGGGAGATGTGCCCTGGGATGCAGCATTCCGTGCGCTGCGCTCGATCGGCTACGACGGACCGCTCTCGATCGAATGGGAGGACGCCGGGATGGATCGGCTCCACGGCGCGAAGGAGGCCATCGAGCTGCTGCGCAGCCTGGACTACCCCGCCTCCGAGTTCTCCTTCGACGCCGCCTTCTCCCAGGAGGGTTGAGATGAACGACCACGGAAGGAACTCCGGAACTGAGCGCGAGGAGTTTGCGGCGACGTTCCTCGCCCTCGGCCCCACGGCACCGACGATCCTGCCGGGCTGGGATGCCGCCGCTCTTCTGGAGCATCTGCACCTGCGGGAGCGGGCACCGCACCTGATGCTTGCGCACCGGCTGCCGGGTCCCCTGGCCGGGCGAGTCCGAGCGGCGCTCGAGCGCTACCGCAGGACTCCCTGGGAACAGCGGGTGGCGGGCTTCCGCGCCGGCCCCGGCCCCCTCTCCCCCATCGGCCGACTCGATGCGCTCAGCGGCCAGTCGGAGCTGCTGATCCATCACGAGGACCTGCGCCGGGCGCAGGACGGCTGGGAGCCCCGGCGCCTTCCTGCCGCACAGGCCGAAGATGCGTGGCGGGCGGTCGGCCTGATGGCGCCGCTGACGATGTCGGTCCGCGCTGATGTCACCCTGGTCTCCTCACTCGGGGGCAGGCGCCTGCGCGCCCGCCACTCGGACGGGAGCCTGCGGGTCCATGGCGAGCCGCTCGAGCTGCTGCTGTGGGTCAGCGGCCGCGATGAGGTGGCCAGGGTGCAGGTCCACGGGGAGCCGGCAGCGCTGCGCGCGCTGCAGGACGGCCGACGAGGTCTGTGAGGAGTGGCAGGCGGGCCCGTGCGACCCGGCCTCAGCCGCGCTCGAGCAGGAACAGCCGCGGGTGGTGACCCTTCTGGAAGAACCGGTGCTCGCCGACGGGGCGCCAGCCGGCGGGTGAGGTCTCCAGCACCCGCTGCATCCTGGTGATCTCGTGGGTGAGCACGCCCAGCCGAGCCTGCGAGGCGGCGAGCTCTGCGGCCCGGCGCAGCAGCGCGGTCAGCAGCTCCTCGTTCGTCTCGTGCTCGCCGTGCAGAGTGCCCCAGGGCGGGTTGGTCACGAAGCGGGAGAAGCCCGGCTCGAGGTCCACCTGCAGCACGTCACCCACCAGCCAGTCCACCTTCCCCTTGCGTCGGGCGGCGCGCTGGTGCTCACGGGCGGCGTCGATCGCGGCGGGGTCCAGGTCCACTCCGACCGCCCGCGCCGGCGCCACCTCGTGCAGCTGCTCCACCAGGAAGGTGCCGGAGCCGCAGGTCATGTCCAGCAGCGTGTCGTCGGCCCCCACCTGGAGCTGATCGAGAACGGTCGCGGCGACGGTCGCATTGACCGCTCCAGGGTAGTCCACCGTGCGCCAGGCACGGGTGGCCAGCGGTCGAGGGGTGGTGCGCAGCAGCACCTGCCACGTCCCGGCTGGGGCTCCGCGCCGCACCCGCATCACCAGGTCGCCGTTCTCGGCGACCGGCACCTCGGCGAGTTCGGCGACGGCAGCGGCCAGGCGGCGCATATCGGGCGTGTCGGCACCGGCGGCCTCGAGGCGGAGTCCGTGGAAGCGCATCCTGGGCCGCTGGCGACGCACGTCCTCGAGCAGCTCGCCGAGCCGCTGCTGGACGGAGGTCTCGAGCAGCTCACGCGGCCGACGGGCAGGAACTGTAAGGCCTGTGGAGGCCGCGACCACGCGGCGCAGTCCCCGCACCGCATCGAGGTCGGAGGTGCTCAGCACCAGCTCGGTCGGTCCGACCAGACGTGCGAAGCCGAGCCGGCCCGCCTCCTGCAGGGCGCTCGCGCCGCAGCCGTCGAGCACCTCGAGCACCAGCTCGTGGGTGATCTGTCCCATCGATTCCCCCTGATCAGCTGTTCTTCGAATGATTCAGGCAGGTTACCGCCCGTCGTGGCGTCGGCGTGCAGGTGTGGTCGGTAGACTGCGGAGCGTGTTCATCGTGAGTGTGTGTTCCCTGAAGGGCGGCGTCGGCAAGACGTCCGTGACCCTGGGCCTGGCCTCTGCCGCCCTGCATCAGGGGGTGAACACCCTCGTGGTCGATCTGGATCCTCAAGGCGACTCGACCCTGGGGCTGCTCGGCGAGCCGGCGAGCACGCTGGACATCGCCGAGGTGCTGTCCTCGCCGCGCACCGAGACCGTCGACCGGGCCATCATCGAGACGCCCTGGGCGGCCGGAGCGGCCTCCCACCTGGACATCATCCCGGGCTCGAGCCGCTCGTCGATCATGGACTCCCCCGCACCGACACCCAAGGACGTGCGCCGCCTGCAACAGGCCCTCGACAAGCGCTCCCACCAGTACGACATCGTGCTGATCGACTGCCCGCCCTCGCTCAACGGCCTCACCCAGATGGCGCTGGCGGCCTCCGATCGCTCCCTGGTGGTCGCGGAACCCGGATTCTTCGCGGTGACCGCTGCGGATCGGGCGTTGAAGCTCGCCACCGAGATGCACGAGGACGGCATCGCGCCTCGGCTGCAGCCGCTGGGCCTGGTGGTCAACCGCTACCGCCCGCGCTCGGTCGAGCATCAGTACCGTCTCGCGGAGCTGCGGGAGCTGTTCGGCGACGCCGTGCTCGAACCCATCATCGAGGAGCGCGTCGGGCTCCAGCAGGCTCAGGGCGGCGCCGTGCCGCTGCACCGCTACGAAGGGGCTTCCGGCAAGCGCCTCACCGAGGACTTCGACGCCCTGCTCACCACCGTGATGGATTCACGCCAGAACTCCTGAGGCGCGGCGGGTCCTGCATCCCAGCAGGCCCTGCGCATCTGCTCCGCACAACAGAACGGCGAGCCCCTTCCCAGGGCTCGCCGTTCTGCTGTGCATCGGTCGTGCGGGCCGGCTCAGCCTGCCTGGCGGGAGCGGCGGCGTGCGGCCAGCTCGTCCTGGAGCGCGAGTGCCGCATCGTCAGCAGGGTTGACACCCGGCAGGCTCAGCAGGTCGTTCTCCACCTCGCGCCAGACCCGGCCCACGGCGATGCCGAACACGCCCTGGCCGCCCTGGACCAGGTCGAAGATGTCCTCGGCGGAGGTGCACTCGTAGACGGAGGCGCCATCGCTCATCAGGGTGATGCCGGCGAGATCGTCGATCCCGCGCTCGCGCAGAGCGCTGACGGCGACGCGGATCTGCTGGAGGGAGACGCCGGTGTCGAGCAGGCGCTTGACGACCTTCAGCACGAGGATGTCGCGGAAGCCGTAGAGGCGCTGGCTGCCGGAGCCGTGGGCGGCGCGGACGCCCGGTTCCACGAGCCCGGTGCGCGCCCAGTAGTCGAGCTGACGGTAGGTGATGCCCGCGGCCTTGCACGCGGCGGGGCCGCGATATCCGAGCTCACCCGGCGTATCCACGATGTCGTCGAAGAGCACGCCCTGGGCTGGCTCTGCGGGGACGGTGGACTGCTCAGTGCGATCATCGCCAGTGGCGTTCACGGGTACCTCCGGGTTCAGGCTCTCCGAGGGGGAAGGGTGAGAGCACCTGCTCAGAGTAGCGCGAAGTGCCCGTCGGTCGACAGCAACGCGCCGCCCGAAGGTCACGGAGAGGTGACGGCCCTCTCCCGGTCAGCGATCCCGGAGTGCGGTCCGCAGCACCGCGCCGTGCACGGTGATCATCGATTCGCCCAGGTCGCGTGCGAAGTTCTCGGCTTCCCCGCGTGCGGCGGAGTCGCCGGCGCGGGAGCGCGGGCTGGCGACCGAACGGATCATGTGCGCCTGCCTCTCCGCGGCGGTGCGCAGCATCACCAGGTGGCGTGGATGCAGGCCCTGCTCGGCCAGGTCCCGAGCTGCGCCGACGAGCTCCAGCTCGGTGGAACCGTAGAAGAGGGCACCATCGCCGAGCAGCCCGTACTGCTCGAGCTCTGCGAGGAAGGCCTCATCGACCGAGGCCTCACGGGCGAGGCCCCGCCGGTCCAGACGCACCGCCTGGAGCGAGGCGGTGGGGCCGGGGCGGGAGGCGATCGACGTGACCTCGGAGTCGACCCCGTGCTCGAGTAGGTGCTCCTTGATGACCTTGAGCGGCCAGAAGCGGTCCCGCTGGGCGCGCAGCACGAAGCGGAGACGGTCCACGTCCTCGCGGCTGTACTTGCGATAGCCCGTGCCGCTGCGCTCCGGGGAGATCAGGCCCTCGGACTCCAGGTAGTGCAGCTTCGAGTGCGCGAGGTCCGGGAACTCATCGCGCAGCATCTCGAGCACCTGCCCGATGCTCAGGCGCGCTGCAGCGGGAGAGCTCGGCCTGCGCGCGGCGGAGGCCGGCATCAGGTCAGGCCGTCCCGTGGAACAGGTGGTAGGTCAAGCGGTACTTGCCGATCTGGACTTCCTGACCGGCGTGGAGGCGAGCCTCGTCGACCCGGTCCTTGCCCACATAGGTTCCGTTGAGCGAGCCGAGATCCCGGACCAGGAAGCCATCGCCGTCACGCACGAAGGCGGCGTGCTTTCGCGAGACCGTCACGTCATCGAGGAAGATCTCGCTCTTGGGATGGCGTCCCGCGATGGTGGTCTCGGAGTCGAGCAGGAAGCGGGCGCCGAGGTTCGGGCCCTTCTGCACGATCAGCAGCGCACTGCGCGGGGGCAGGTTCTCGATCGCCCGGCGATCCTGGGACGAGAGACCGGGCTCGGTCTCCTCCAGGGGATCGTTGGGCGAGATCGCACTCAGCTTCGACGTGTGATCGAGATTCTCGTCGTTCCACTCGGTGTTCCCTGACACCTCGCACCCCTTCCTGGCCTGCAACGGACCCTGCGCAATGGCGCACAGGATTCGGCTCCACCATCTTTGCATGCGAATCGCCCTGTGGGGGACCTTCCAGGCGTGGTGACGTCAAGAATTGACGATCACTTGACCACCTGGGAGTGTTCGGGGTCCTTCAGCGGGACGGTGGCCTCCACCCGGACCCCGTCGTCGGCGGTGGCCGCGAGGGTCCCGCCGTCCCCGGCGACCGAGTCCGCGGCCCCGCCCGGGATCCGCAGCGCGGGCTCCATCACGGAGGGGTCACCGATCGCTCGGATCTCATAGGGCGCCTCGATCTCCGTGCCGTCCACCCGCAGGGAGCCCGTCGGGGTCGTGGTGACGGAGCTCGAGGCGATCACCCGGACATCCTCGATCTGGATCACCTCCGCCCCTGCGTTGCGCAGCTCCTGGATCACTCCCAGGAGAGTGGACGCGCGCAGCTCGCCGTTCGGGTCGTCGATCGAGACCACGACTCCCCGACCCTCGGCCGGGGCGGTCCCCGCGAGGATCTCGAGGTCCTCGAGGCGCTCCTCGGCGGCGTTCTGTGCGGCGACGTCGTCCTCCTGGCCGGAGCGCAGGGCCTCCAGGGTGCGATCGAGCTCCGCGTTCTCGACCTCGAGATCAGAGGCATGCCGCCCTGACTCGTCCAGCAGCCGCACCAGCTCCTGCTGGCTCGCGCCCTCGAGGGAGTCATCGCCCTGGCGCACCTGAGCGGCGATCGAGAGCCCGAGCAGGAGGCACAGCAGCCCCACGATCAGCTGGGAGAGGTTCGCCTGCGGGCGGAGGATGTCACCCAGCCGTCGCCAGACCAGCTTCTGCTGCGCCGGGGAGTCGGGCCTGCGGGTGCCGTCGCTCATGACCGGAACAGCAGGCGTCTGATCGCCGCCGCATTCGAGAAGATGCGGATCCCGAGCACCACGATCACGGCGGTGGAGAGCTGCGAGCCGACTCCGAGCTGATCGCCGAGGAACACCAAGAATGCTGCGATCAGCACGTTGAACAGGAACGAGGTGATGAAGACGTGGGAATCGAAGGCGCCGTCGAGGCTCGCTCGCAGACCGCCGGCGAGGGTGTCCAGGGCCGCCACCACCGCGATCGGGAGATACGGCTGGAGCACAGCGGGGACATCCGGCTGGACGATCACCCCGAGCACGATGCCCAGCACCAGTCCGAGAATGGCGATCATGGGGTTTCCTCCTCGGCGCCGCTGCCGGCGGTCGATGGCTGGGTCGAGCTGGGGGTCGGCGGGGTGTCCGGGGCACCTTGCGTCTCGTCGTCGAGCACCGAGGCTTCCCGGAGGGTGCCCACGGCGCGCGCCGGCACGGTGAGCTCCTCGCCGTCCTCCCAGGACATGCGGATGCCGTAGCGGGTCGAGATCTCGGTGAGGTAGTCGCCGGTCTCAGCCTTGAGCACGCTGGTGCGCAGCTGCTCGGAGCTGCCGAGCGCCGTGATCCTGTACGGCGGGGACAGGGGGCGGAAGTCGACCAGGACCGCGGAGCCCGCGGTCCGGATCGCGGTGGTGGCGGTGATGCGCTGGCCGTTGATGGCCACGGCCTCCGCGCCGGCGGCCCACAGCCCGTTCACGGCGATCTGCAGGTCCCCATCGGTCACGCGGTTCACGGTGCCGGCGCCGCCGCCGGGGCTCGACGGCAGCGGGGCGGAGTCTTCGAGCTCCAGGACCGTTCCCGGCCCGCTCAGCGCCACCCCTCCCCCGGCCCGCTCATAGCTGACCAGCTGGTCCGAGGCCCCGGCGTCGGTGCTGTCGAGGATGACGCCCTGGGCGTCGGCGATCTGGCCCTCGAGCTCGGCCTGGCGCTGCTCCAGCTGCTCGGCCTCGGTGCGGGTCTCGAGCACCTCCTGTTCCAGCAGGTCGCGCGGGCTGTCCTGCGCCCCGGCCTCGTGGCGCAGATCGAGCACGGAGACGGCGACCGCGAAGCCCAGCGCCAAGGCCAGCAGCAGGGTCACCCCCCGCATGATGCGGTTGTCGGGAGGTGCGGCCTCGGCGGCCGGATGCTCGTCCTTCCGCAGCGTGTCCACGCCGTACGGGTCCGCAGTGAGTGCGCGCAGCAGCGAGGTCGGCGAGTACGGCGTCTCGCCGTGCGGGGTCTCGTGCTCGCGTTCGCGCATGTCAGCAGTGTAGGAGCGGCAGCAGTGCGGAGCCGTCAGACCCGCGGGACATCCAGCTGCTCACCGAGCAGGGCCGAGAAGTCCGTGCGGCCGGCATCTGGCGTCTCGGGCGCGCTCGCCTGGACCAGGTATCTGCTCACGGTGGCGGAGAAAGGTCCCTTCCGCACCTGTGCCTGGAGGTGTTCGAGCATGTCCCGGTAGCCGTCGACATCGAAGTCCTCCGGGGCATCCCAGGGGGCCCGGCGCAGGTAGCGCAGGAAGGTCGGCACATCGTCGAACTCGAAGTGGCCGTGGAAGGTGTCTGCACGGTCCACGCGCAGGCCGGCTCTGGTGAGTGCGTGGACCGTGCTCTCGAGAGTCTCCTCTTCCTTCGGATCATCCATGCCGAACAGCTCGCGGATCTCGTGGCCGTCGTCTCGGCCCACCTGCTGGGTGAGGAAGGTGCCGCCGGGGCGGAGCAGCCGGGCGACGTCCGTCGCGTCGAAGGCTCCATGACGGTTCAGCACCAGTCCGAAGGCGGCGTCGGCGAAGGGCAGGCGCGATCCGGCGGCTTCCGGGTCGTGCTCGTGGACCTCGATGCCCAGCGGCGTCAGGCGCTCCCGGGCGGCAGGCAGGTGGGAGGCCCGTCCCTCGGTCGCGGTCGTCCCCTCCGGCAGCACATCCGCGAGGGAGGCGAGCACCTCTCCCCTGCCGGTGCCCAGGTCCAGCACCCGGTCCGCCATCGGGGCGAGGTTCTCCACCAGGGTGCGCCACCGCCACGGCGGCTCCGTCTCCCGAAAGCCGGCGAGGGCGGAGACGTCCCACCCCGTCGGCTGCTCCGCGAGGGCCTCTCGCCAGCGCTGCAACTGCTGCTCGTCGGTCATCATCGATCCTCCTGCGCGTCGGGTCCCGCTGGGTGGATGGTCTCGGCCATGGCGGGGGCACGGCCTGCGCCCACTATCGCATCCGCGTCCTCGCGGGCGGGTACGGCGCAGGTGCCGCAGGTCACGCACCGTCCGATTGGCTCCTAGGGCCCTGCTCGGGGTACTGTGATCCTCGGTCCTCCGGTGACGGAGGATCACGCAGGATCTCGGGCTGTGGCGCAGCTTGGTAGCGCACTTGACTGGGGGTCAAGGGGTCGCAGGTTCAAATCCTGTCAGCCCGACCGAGAGAGGCCGCTGACCAGTGACAACACTGGTCGGCGGCCTTCTTCATGTCCGCCCCCTTCGCCCGTGGCTGTCATTTGGCTGTCATGCCGTTCGGAGGCTGTCTGCCTGGCTGTCGCTCGGGCGAGCTCGCGGTCGCGGGCGGCGTCCATGGCGTCGGCGACCTCGTCGAGGCGGTCGGGCCACAGGTGGCCGTACACGTCGAGGGTCATCGAGGCATCGCGGTGACCCAGCATGGTCCGCACGACCTGGACGTCGGCCCCGGCGGCGATAGCTGAGGACGCGGCGGTGTGCCGGAGCTTGTGCGGGGTGAGGCCTCGCCCGGCGAGGCCGGCGTCGCTCGCGGCGTAGACGAACACGCGGTTGCGCCAGTTCCCATCGTTGACCGCTCCCCCGCGGGCGGCTCGAAACACGAACGCGTCAACGGGCTGGTCCTCGAGCAGGGGGCCGAGCGCGTCGACGACGGCTCGGGTGAGCGGGACGGCGCGGCGCTCGTGGTTCTTCGGCGTGTCGAGGACCCGGTTGCTGTCGGCGTCGATGGTCCACGTCTGCCGGACGTGAGCCCGGCGCGCGGCGAGGTCGACGTCACCGACTCGGAGCGCGGTCGCCTCGCCAATCCGAACGCCCGCGTAGGCGAGGAACAAGACCAACGCCCGGTCGGTGCGCGCGCCGGTGACCCCCTCGGCCGCGGTGGCGAGCGCTTCGACCTCGGCGTGATTGAGGAACACCATCTCCTGGTGCTCGGGCCGCGGCCGCTTCACCTTGTGCGCGGCGTTCGAGCCGACGCGCCCGGTATCGACCGCCCACTCGAGCACGGCGCTCGTGAGCGTGGTCAGGTGCTTGATCGAGTTCGCGGCGAGTGGGCCACGCTGGACCTGGCGGACCGTTTCACCGGTGCCACGCTTGACATACTCGGCGGGCGCGCGCCCGGCGGCGAGGTCGGCGACCCATGCGGCGACCTCCTCGCGGGTGATGGTGCCGACTCGGCGGTGACCCCACTGGGGTAGGACGTAGGTGCGAGCGTCGCGCCGGTAGCGGGCGAGGGTCGCGCCCTTGAGGTCGACCCGGGCGGCGAGCCAGGTGTCCCACAGCGCCCCGAACGTGACCTGCCCCGCATTCGGGTCGCGGTAGGTGCCGTCCCGGGTCGTGGTGCCGACATGCTCGGCGTAGTTCTGGGCGTCGACCTTCCGGGTGAACGCCTTGGTGCGGCGGCGGCGGGTGAGTGTGCCGCCGGGGCCGGGCTCCTCGGCCCACCAGAACACCTGCCAGCGTGAGCCCTTGCCGTGGCGGGCGGTGGGCTTGCCGTCCTTGCCCTTCCAGCGGTCGTCAATCCATGCGCGGGCCATTGTCAGGCCTCCTGTTCGATGACGGCCTCGCCGACGTGCGGGTGGTCTGCGGGTGCCCCGAAGTGCTCGGCCAGGGCTTCGCCGACTTCGGCGGGCGGATTCCTGATGGGGCGGGGCTTTGGGAACGGCTCGGGATAGGTGCCGCCGTTCCGGGCTCGCGCAATGATTCGCGTGACCGTGGCTGTGGGTATCTCAAGAGCGCGCACGACGGTGTCTCGCGGTGGTAGTCCCGCGAACGATGCGAGGGCGTGGACCATCACCACGAGCCCGTCTCGGGTCGCCTTGTCGGCGGCTGCCCGCTTGCGGAGGTCGTCGAGCATCTGTCCGTCGATCGGCCACCAGAAAGTGCCACCGTCGGGGGCGACCATGACGAGCGCCTGGGCGGTGGCTCTGAGGACTTCCTCGATCGGCGTGAGCCGGAACGCGGCGTAGTCGATGACCCCGTCGCGGCGGCTGAGCGTGACGCTGGGGCATCTGTAGCCCTCAGGGGTCGCGACGACCTCGAGGGCGAGGTCTATCCCCCGCCAGTTGGCGACGCCAAGCCGAAGCGCGAGCGGCCCGTAAATGTTCGGGGCGAGCTCAGCTAGGTCATGGTTTGACCAGGTCACCTGCCAATTGTCGATCGGTTCGTCCGCCCACCAGGGGCGTCTATTGGGAGTAGACATAGCGTCCACTTTAGCACTACTGAGCCGTGCACGGTTGCGTCTGGATCATCCCCGGCCTACGATTCCTGAATGACGCATTAATAGTTGCGTCCGGATCACTTAGGGAGTGGAGCAGATGAACAAGACGCGAGGGCACCTGACCCCGACGGACCTGTCGGAGCGCTTCGGCGTTCCCCTGAAGACCCTGGCAGCGTGGCGCTATCAGGGCACTGGCCCGGCCTTCATGAAGCTCGGCGGCGCGGTGCGTTACCGGCTCGAGGACGTCGAGGCGTACGAGACGGAGAACATGGTCGGGGCCGACCGATGAGCGCGGCCCAGATCCCCCATCGCTGCGGCGCTGAGTGCATCACCGACACCATGGACGGCTCCGCGATCCATTCGGACCTCGTCGGGACCGTCGAGGGCGTCGAGGTGCGCGCCGCTCACGCCGGCGCGGAGCCGCGTGTGCTTATCGACGCCGGCGGGCTGGTCGACATCGACCGGTGCGACGCCGTCCGCCTTGCCGTCAAGATTCTCACCGCCGCCGCCAGGTTCGAGAGCCCCGGCGCGCGATGAGCGGCGCGGGTCGCGCTGAAGGGGCGCGGTGGTGCGGATGAGCGGCGAGCTGGTGCGCGAGGTCCTCAGCCTCGCGCCGCGTGACCTAACACCCGCACAACTGCTTGTCCTCGTGGTGATAGCAGAGAGGTCCCAGACGCGAGCACGGGTCATCGGCGGGCGGCATATACCGGCGCGTGAGTGCTTCCCGGAGCGTGCGGACATGCTGCGCGATTGCCGCATGACGGAGGACAACCTGTCGAAGACATTGCAGCGCCTCGCACGGGGCGGGCTCGAGGTGCGTGTTCCGCTCGGCACGGACAAAATCGGCCGGCCGTTCTACGCGCGCTCCGGGCACCGGACCACGTACCGGCTGCCGAACTTCTCTGCCAGGGCGGACCAGGGTCCGGCCTCGGGTGATGGTTCGGCGACCAGCGACCGGAACGAAGCGACGCCAGGGCGGACCAACGTCCGGGCTGAGGGTGGACCGAGGTCCGGGCAGAGCAGGACCACTGTCCGCCCTGAGACCGGACCAGGGTCCGGCCCTAAACGGAACGTAACCGGAACAGAACCGGAACGGGAACCAGATTCCGATCGCTGGCGCGATCGGGGCCAACGCGGAGCGTTGGCCGCGGCGATCCCGGCGGATGAGCGCTTGGAAGTCGACGTCGAAGCCCTCGTCGATTTGGTCGCCGATCGCATGCACGGGTTCGAGGGCGTCGAGGAGTCCACAGCCCGCGGGATGCTCACGAGCGGCTCCCCCGTCCCGCTCGTCGTGAACACGATCGGCAAGGGCCGGCGCGGCGGCGAGGTCATCGAAGGGGAGCTTGCCACGGTGCCGCTGGCTGTTCCCTCGGAAGCAATGCGGCGGATGCAAGAGCAGGCAGGAGTTTGAGCATGACAACTCGAGCAGGACGGCCCCAGGTGCGGGCCTACGAGTGGCGGGACGGTGAGAGTCGAACGCCGGGCGCGATGGTCAAGATTCCGGTGACAGGCCGGAACTTCTGGATCCGCGGAACAGACCTCGCTCATGTCGCGGACCAGCTGCGTGCGGTCCACGAGCAGATCGAGGGCGAGAGCCAGCGATGAGCGAGCGCAGACTGCCGGCGCGGGACGACGACCGGACCTCCCTCGGGCTCGTGCCGGTGATCGTCGAGGACATGCACGACTGCGAGGACGGGTGGCGGCTGCGGGCCGCTCCCCTGCTCCGTATGCAAGCCCCATCTGGTGAGTCGGGTCGATCCGGTGACGGGTCTCGCGGGCTGGCGGATGGATCGATCGATGTTGCCGGCAAGGGGCCGGCGCGAGGGAAGGAGGAGGGCGTGATTAAGCGGGACGGGGTCGGGCTCAAGCATCGAGCAGGACGAGTGAAGGGAACACGAGGATGAACGACCGGAAACTTGGGCAGGACGAGCGCGGGCTGCTGACTGGCAGGGAGGTCGCCTTTGCGGCGCGTGACGCTGCCGGGTACCTCGAGGCGCTGTGGGTCGGGGACAAGGAGCGGGCTGGGTTGATCTGGGCCGGCGCGGATGAGCGTGAGCATGAAGCGATCGCGGGAGCGTTGGCGTCGATCGCGTTGACGGCGCTCCGTGCCCCCGAGAGCACGCCGCCGGGCCGGTTCGTAGGAATCGTTCAGGCGATGCTCGCGGACGGGGTTAACGAGATCGACGGGGCCGGCTGGTGAGCGGCTGGGCAGAAGCCCGCCCCGAGAACAGCGGGGGCGGGCTGGGGCCGGGTGAGGTGCCTGAGGGCACGCCGGGCGCGGTACCGATCCGGTTCGAGGTCGACGTGCTCGGGCGGCGCGTGCCGGTGGCGTGGACGGTACCGGCGGCGGGTGCCCGGGATTACTGGGACGCGCGGCGAACCGGTCCGAACCTGCTCGAACAGCCGTTCGAATAGCGGTAGTCTGTTCCTGTCGGTGCACGTAACGGCGAGGCGACCCGGGTTGGGCGCAAGTCGGAGGCGAGGCGCGGGACACGGAACAACCGGGACGACCGCCATGGGGGCGGTGTCCTCGGAGCGCATCAGGCGCGACCCTTGAGGGGTCGACGCGGCGCTCCCTCTCATTCCGGCCGCGCTCGCGACGTGATCGCGGCCCTCACACCACGAAGGGTGCAACCGATGAATCTCAAGAAGCAGCGGGCCGACGCGCTCGCCGAAGCGCAGGCGGTCGCCGATCAGGCGAAGGCCGCGGGCCGTGACCTCACAGCGAACGAGTCCGCGCTGATCGACGCGAAGATCAACGAGGTGCAGGAGCTCGACAAGAAGCTCGCCCGCGCGGCGAAGTCGATGGACGGCATCGACCGGCTCGCCGGCGTCGGCAAGTACGCGCCGAAGGACGCGAACGGGCTGCCCGGCCTCGACGACGACGGCACGGAGTGGCCGGCGCTGGATCAGTCCACGCCGACCGTGTTCTCGGCGAAGGCCGGTGGCGAGATGGTCGCCCGCCGGCTCATGACCGCGCATGGTCCCGGCGGGGTCAAGGCGTTGCCGACCGGGACCGCGCAGACGATCCCGGTCGTGATCGACGCGGACCCGGTGTCACAGGGTGGGCGGTTCGACACGATCCTCGACATCATCCCCGCGGTGACGACCCTCGCCCCGGCGTGGACGTACCGGCGCGCGACCGGCCGAACCCTGGCCGCGCAGATCGTCGGCACAGGCGAGATCAAGCCCACCTCCCAGCTCGAGTTCGAGGACATCACCAACCGGCTCGGCGTCATCGCGACCGTCGCCGGGCCGATCAGCGAACAGACCCTCCAGGACTACCCGGCGCTCGTCCGGTTCCTCCAGGGCGAACTGCTGCTCGACATCCGGCTCCGGCTCGAGGATGAGGTGTTCTCCGGCGACGGGTCGGACATCATCGCGGCCGACACCCCGGGCAAGGTCGTGGGAGCACACTTCCAGGGCCTGCTCAACACCACCGGGGTGCTCCAGCAGGAGTTCACCGGGGACGGGCTCGGGTCCCTCGCCGTCGCCGCGACACGGCTCGAGTCCGACGGGTTCACCGTCTCCGGCATCGCGATCCACCCGGACGACTGGGTGGCGCTCGCGACGACTCGGAACACCTCCGGGGCGTTCGACCTCAACGGCCCGGTCGACGCTGCGGCCCGCACCATCTGGGGTCACCCTGTGCGGCTCACGCGAGGCCTGCCCGCTGGGACGGCGATGGTAGTCACTGCCGGGTCCGCGGCGATTCGCCCCCACGTTCACGGCATGGACGTCCGCGCCGTCACTATCAACGACGACGCGATCCGCAACCAGGTGCGCATCCGCGCGGAGGGACGGTTCGCCTTCGACTGCTACCGGCCCTCCGGGTTCTGCGCGGTGAGCCTGACCGATACGACCACCGTCTGACCGGCGGTGCCCTGACCGGGCGGGCCCTCGCGTCCGCCCTTGGCCCCGCCGCTCCCTTCCGGGTGCGGGGCCTGCACGGCCCTCAGGACTGCGAGCCTGGGGGCTGTGCTCATGCCCGGAGGCGCTGTGCGGCCTGTAGACGGGCGAGACCGGGTGCAGCCTGGCCGGACGTCGATGACTCGCCGTCAGGCTCTTCCTGGCACCGCCGCGCGTCGCTGGCCGGCTCTCTCCCACTTGGGCGGGGTAGGGGGGTCGGAATCTCGGCGACCCGGGGTGCCCGAGTGAGGTTGCGGGTAGGCATCTCTCTCTCCGACGGGGTACCTGGGGGTCGCGCGCGCGGGCGCGCGCACGGTGTGGTGTCTACTGCGGGTCGACGGTCCTTCGCGACCAACGATCTTCCACTTTCCCGCTGTTGTATCGCCTCCAGCCGCGCTGGCGAACGTCGTTAAATTCGACCCATGCGGGCATTATCGCCGCCTGTCGCGTTGACTTTGTGACGTGCTCCCCGGGCATGAGCACGTCCCAATGTCCGACGCCCACATTCACTCGCGTACCGTCCTTAGATCTGACCTCGTCGCGGCTGCTGGGGTCGTACCGATGCATCGACTCGGTGAAAGTCCAGACCTGATAGATCGGTTCAGCTGATCCATTCAACAGGTGCAGAACAATCGGAGAGCCTTGAGCATCCGATTCGTTCCATATTGCAACTCGGCGGACTTCTGTAAGCGTCTCCTCCGTGGCCCGGGCTCGTTCTCGCTCGGCCTGACGCGTAAGTTCGGCATCGAGCTCTGACTGGGCCTTCTTGCGATCTTTGCGCTCGACCAGAAACAGTAGACCGGGCACCACGGCCGCGGCTATGGTCCCCACCGCCGTGGCGACTGTCCAGGCATCTGTCATGGCCGAATCATATGGTGTGGAACGCGGCGGCCACTCGGGATGGACGGTCGGGCATACTTCGGCGATGGACACCAACACCATCCTCGCGACCGGGCTTGTCGCGATTCTCTCGGCGCTCGTAGGCGCTCTGGTCCCCGGCCTGCTGGGCGTCTGGGCGGACTCCCGCGCGCGCACGGCGGCGCGTCACGAGGTGATTTCCGATCTAGCCGGCGAACTACTCGAGGGTTGCGAGCGGTACCTCGCAGCGGATAAGGATTTCCCGGTCATGAACTCACTTGCGGTGATTGCGGAGGGTTTCAGTGCGCCTCGGTCGGATGCGAGCCGGCGTCGGGATGACGAACGAGCGCGGTTGATGTCGCTCGCGGTGAGGATCAGCGCGCGACATCGGAAGGCCGGGCAGTCCGCCCTGAAACTTGTCGACGCGGTGCTGATTCAAGACGATTGGAACGCCGCAAGTGCGAAGTTCATCGATGACGTGAGCGGTATCATCCGCGGAGCCTGACGACGCCTCCGAGAAGCCGGCGAAGGGTCGTTGGGGGCGTCGTGGTGGTGCCAGGCGCGTGTCACGATCCGGCGAACGTCGGCAGGGGCAACGCCGGCGCGGGCGAGGTTGCCGGCGGCGATCGTGCCGCGCAAGTAGGCGAGGGGGCGTCGTTGAGGATCGCGACCAGTGCGCCGAGCTCGAGCTCCGCGGCGCAGGCCGGGATGGTCGAGCCGTCGATGATCTCTCGCGGGTCGATGTCGTCGAGGAGGGCGGCGGATGCTGGTGCCGTAGCGGTGTCGTGGGAATTTTCCGCCTCGCTGGGGAGGCTGAGCACCTGGGACTCGCAGCCATTGATCTGGTCGGCGACGTTGGGAAGGGCGGCGGTGAGTTCGCGGGCAGACGGCGGGGCATACTTCGCTCATGGAGCTGTTCCTTGCCTTGCTCGTCTTCGCATTCATCATGTTGCTTGTTCTCGCGGGCTTCGTCTGGCTCGTGTCAGGTCCTGAGCGATCGGATGCCGGCGCGGACTCGCCTCGATCTGATCCCGCGCCGGGACAGAATCGCGCCGCGCCCCGGCGTGCCAGCCCTCCGCCGTCTTCGAAGTCACGGAAGTACTTGAGCGAAGAGGAAGCTGCTTACTACCTGGTCCGAGATAGCGAGGGGCGGCTGCCGGTTCGGGTTGCAGGCGGGTTCTTCGTGCATGACGGGACTCGAAAGCAGGTGCCGCCGGGGAGTCGCCCGCTGACCCGCGCGGGGATGCGGAGCTTCCGGGTTCGAGGATCGTCCTACTACCCAGACGACTGCCTGGCTGCGGATACCTCGCCGGGGAAGCGTGCGCGGTTCAAGCGGGAGCCCGGGAACGAGTACGACCCGAACGCTGTCGCGGTTCTCGCGCTCGACGCTGACGGCAAGGCGCGGCGGGTCGGTTACGTGAACAAGGGCTACGCGCGGGCGCTCTCGAGGCGGCTCGAAGCGGGCGAGTCCATCAACGCGCGGTTCATGCGCGGCGCGCCCGCGGGCGTCGAGGACCAGGGGATCGCTGTCGTCGAGGCGACGGCGGACGACATGCGCCGGCTGTTCCGCCGGTAAGCATGGCGACGCCCCCGAGAACCGTGGTCCGCGGAGGCGTCGGGGGTGGCTGTCTGGCTGTCATTTGGCTGTCATGGCACCAGAATCGGACCGGTCTAATCGCTATCGGTCGGGAACCTTCGCCTGCCCTGTTCGTTCAGGTCATAGGCTCTATTCGGACCGTTTGGGACGCTTCGCGTTCTGTCCAGATTCGGCCCGGTTGGGTCAAGGGGTCGCAGGTTCAAATCCTGTCATCCCGACAAATGCCCTGGTGAGAACAAGTTTCTCGCCAGGGCGTTGTCTTTTTTAGCGGCGATGTGACCGCTAGAGTCGCGCCGGCTGGAGACCGCACGAGCCTCGAGTCACCATCACGACGGCGATCGACCTTCGAGTGCCGCACCCGGACCAGGGGCACGCGGGGTGAGCACAGAACGGGGCCGGCTGGTGGCCAAGGCCAAAGTCTCCCCCCATGTTCTCTCTTCGCCGCGACTCAAGACCAGGCAGGCAGTCTCGCCCGTCGCAAAGCTGCCCTTCCCGTCGGAGCTCCCACGCGAGAAGGAACTGCGGCCATGTCGGCGCGGCCACTCTCGGCTGTCGGGGCATCGATAGCGCCGCCCTCACGGGTCATCCACTGGGTCACCTCCCACGTACGCCTCGAAGTGCCCCTGCACCTCGGCTACCCGTCGGGGCGCTCTGGACCCACGTCGCGGCGGGAAGCCATCCCGCTGCACCGAAACGCATATTTGGCCGTCCGGGCACCATCTGCGGAGTGCTCAAGTTCTCTGCGTCAGGCTCCTCCAGCTGATTACTGAAGAGGTGTCCGGCCCTCTGTTGATGAATTTTGTATGACGCGTGAACTCAACGTGGCTCTTCCCAGATGAGGGTGTAGGTCGGCCGGGAGCGTCGGTCCGCAGATAGACGTCGAGGTCTCCCGACGATGGAGGTTCCTACGCCATCCGTCCGAAAGACCTCGACGTGTCCGACGCTACCCCGCCGGCCGGCTTCGGCCGCCCTGACCTGACCGCCTTCGCGTCTCATCCCAGTCGACCCTGATCGGGTCTGCTGACCCCCTCGACGAGAACGCAGCGACATCACAGCCACCCAACCCCGACCGGCCGGGAAGCCGGGGCACGTCACATGGCCTGTGCTGCTGGCGTGTCGAGTGGGTCATCCAGGGGCGACGCAGGAGCGTCGACGCGACGTGCTGAGAGGTGGTTCCAACCGGGCGCTAGGACACCGGCTACAGGCATGGCGATAGGTCAGGAACGGCGTCGCTCCCTGCGCAGGAGGGAGCGCAGAGTCTCGGCGTTCGCGTAGCCGACCCGTAGCGCGATCTCGGCGGAGGTGAAGTCCGTGGTTGCTGAGAGGTGCCGAGCTCGTTCGATGCGAAGCCGTTGGACGAAGCCGAGCGGAGTGAGGTTGAGCGCCGCACGGACTCGTCGTTCGAGGGTGCGCCGGCTGGTGCCGAGCGACTGCGCGACGAAGGCGACGTTGAACGGTTCGTCCAGGCGGGCGCGCACGAAGCGTTCGAACTCGACGACGATCGGGTCCTCGTGCCGGAGATGTTCGTAGGCGACGAAGGCCGCCTGCGACGGACGCTCGTCGATGATGAGGAGCTTGGCGACATGTTGGGCCAGGTCGGGGCTGATCGATCGCACGAGTGAGAGCGCGAGGTCGATGTGGGCGAACGCGGCGCCGGCGGTGACGAGGTTCCCGTCGACCACGACCATGGTGTCGAGATCGAGGGCGACGGTCGGATAGCGCTTCAGGAACTCCGGCCCCAGGAACCAGCTGGTCGTCGCCCGCCGATGATGCATCCGTCCGGTCTCGGCGACGGCGAACACGCCGGTGCACGCCGCGGCGATCCGGGTGGTCGCGTCGTCGAGGCGCCCGAGCGAGGCGATGACCGAACGAGCATCTCGGCTCTGGAGGGCGTCGTTGGTAGCGGCGGCCGTGAGGGTTCCAAGCGCAGGGACGACGACCACGTCGAACTCTCCGGACTCCGACAGCGGGTGGTCAACCGACAGGGTCATCGATGCCGTCGTGGTCACTCGCCGTTTCGGTCCGAGGATGGCGAGTTCGATCGGGTCGATCCGCGGGTCGATATCGCCGCGGGCTCCGTCGGCCACCCGCACGATGTCGATGATCGACGCGACAGCCGAACCGAAGCAGCCGTCGATCGCGATCAGTCCGATACGCATGACGTAAACAATAGCAATACTGTCGTATACGCCACTCCCCATCGGCCCTCGCTCGTCATACGCTGAACTCGTCCCACGAAGAACCCCGACGTCAAGGAGAGTCCCTCATGTCCACACCCGCATCACTTCCGTATGCCTTCGTCGCCAAGATCGTCGCGGCCGATGGACAGCACGACGCGGTCGCCGATCTGCTCGCCGGCGCTGTCGCACTCGCCAACGAAGAAGTGGGAACGATTGTCTGGTTCGCGGTCAGGACCCACGCCGACACCTTCTGGATCTTCGATGCATTCCCCGACGAGGCCGCTCGCGACGCCCACGCCAACGGCGCCATCGTCGCAGCCCTGATGGCCAACCAGCACCTCCTCGGCGCAGCACCCGAGATCCTGGCGGCCGACGTCCTCGCGTCCAAGCTCCCGTAGTCCGCCAACGCACGAGACGATCGCGCCCCGCCGAGCCGTCGCCAGGTCGCGACGCAACGCCACGCTGCGTTGCCGAGCGGTGCGAGGCCTATCGGCACACGGACAGGATGCCGGCCGCGAGCGCTCAGCCGGCGAGGGGTCCGTCGCAGAGGAGAGCGACGTCGGTGTCGGGCAGAGCCGTGAGGGGTCTTCTCAGATGACGGTGTAGGTCGGCCGGGAGCGTCGGTCCGCAGATAGACGTCGAGGTCTCCCGACGATGGAGGTTCCTACGCCATCCGTCCGAAAGACCTCGACGTGTCCGACGCTACCCCGCCGGCCGGCTTCGGCCGCCCTGACCTGACCGCCTTCGCTCGACTCGACGGCCTCGGTCTGAGCGTGACCGGACAACGACTTGAACCGGATCGTGCGGTCCTCGCGTGCCGCATGGTGGAACCAGATCAGTGGTGCCGACGGTGCGGCAGCGAAGGCGCTGCTCGTGACACCGTGATCCGGCGGTTGGCCCACGAGCCGCTGGGCTGGCGACCGACCGTGCTGGAAGTTGTAGTGCGCCGCTACCGCTGTGCCGACTGCGGACACGTGTGGCGCCAAGACACCAGCGCCGCGGCGGAGCCACGCGCGAAGCTCTCGCGCACCGGGCTGCGGTGGGCGCTGGAAGGGATCGTGGTCGCACACCTCACCGTCGCACGTGTCGCCGAGGGACTCGGGGTCGCGTGGGACACCGCCAACAACGCGGTCCTGGCTGAAGGCAAGCGGCTGCTGATCAACGACCCCACGCGGTTCGAGGGCGTGAAGGTCATTGGCGTCGATGAGCACGTCTGGCGCCACACCAGGCGTGGCGACAAGTACGTCACCGTGATCATCGACCTCACCCCGGTCCGCGATGGCGCCGGCCCAGCAAGGCTGCTGGACATGGTCGAGGGCCGGTCGAAGGCGGCGTTCAAGACCTGGCTCGCCGACCGCGACGACGCCTTCCGTGACGCGGTCGAGGTGGTCGCGATGGACGGCTTCACCGGGTTCAAGACCGCCGCTGCAGAGGAGATCCCGGACGCGGTCACGGTGATGGATCCCTTCCACGTCGTGCGCCTGGCCGGTGACGCCCTCGACAGGTGCCGGCGCCGGGTCCAACTCGCGATCCACGGGCACCGTGGGTTCAGGGACGACCCGCTCTACAAGTCGCGGCGCACGCTGCACACCGGCGCGGACCTGCTCACCGACAAGCAGAGCGACAGGCTACGCGCGCTGTTCGTTGATGACGCTCACGTCGAGGTCGAGGCGACCTGGGGTGTCTACCAGCGCATGATCGCCGCCTATCGCCACGAGGACCGGCAACGTGGCCGCGAGCTCATGGAGAAGCTGATCACCGACCTCAGCGCCGGCGTCCCCAAGGTGCTCACCGAGCTCACCACCCTGGGCCGGACCCTGAAGAAGCGAGCCGCTGACGTGCTCGCCTACTTCGAACGACCCGGCACCAGCAACGGGCCGACCGAGGCGCTCAACGGACGGCTCGAACACCTGCGCGGCTCCGCACTCGGGTTCCGCAACCTGACCAACTACATCGCCCGAAGCCTGCTCGAGACCGGCGGCTTCAGACCCCAACTCCTACACCCCCGATTGGGATGAGCCATCAAACGGTGCGCTAGGGCTCGATCCCGTTCGCATCAACCGCTCGATGCAGGACACGGGATGGTCAGTTCCGGGTCCGTCGAGAGGTTCGCCTGGCACCATGAGGACGTGAACTCACCATCCGCGGATCCCGATCTCGTCCCCGAACTGCTCGTCAGCAATACACAGGCGAGCATCGCGTTCTGGTGCGGTCTCTGCGGGTTCCAGATCAAGTATCAGCGTCCCGAAGAGGGCTTCGCCTACATCACGCGTGGGAGCGCGCACCTCATGCTCGAGCAACACGGCGTGGGCCGGAATTGGATCACGGCGCCGCTGGAGCCTCCACTCGGGCGAGGGATCAACTTCCAGATCAGCGTGGAGAGCCTCGATCCGATTCTCACTGCCCTGGACGACGCGGGCCACCCGCCGTTCATGACACCCGAGGAGAAGTGGTACCGCATCCGCGACCGTGAAGAAGCCGGCGTCCGACAGTTCCTGGTCGTGGATCCCGACGGCTACCTCATCCGGTTCCAGGCGTCACTCGGCCACCGTCATTCCCCGACTTGAGGCGAGTCCAGCTAACTGACGACGCTCACGAGTCGTCGCGGCCGGCCTCATTCTCGATGCCCGGGGCGGCGTCGCTCGCCCGACTGCACGGAGCGCGCGGACTTATCAATGTCGCGAATGCCTGGGGCAATGCCATGGCTCCATGCCTCCTTGGGCAAGTCTTGGAGTGCGGGGTGTCGGATCACCACTGAGGCACCGATGGGGAACTCCTCCTCGTCGCGCTGGTTTCGGTATTCCTCCACGTTTCCCTCTGCGCTCAGGAGCTCCAATCGGCGAGCCCAAGGCGCAGCTTCAGACCGGACCACCGGAACTTCATCCGCAAGGAACGCAGGGTCGAAAGTCGGGGCGCCGGATAAGTCCGGGTCGGTCCCGTCCGGACCGTCTTGACCTGGTCCGTCGCGGCCCGGACTGCCCTGATTTGATTCGCCCCCCAAACCAGTCCCACTCGGGCTACCGCCGCCTGGACCGATCCCCCTCGGGCCACCGCCCTGGGGACCCGCGGGTATGCCCGCCGAGCCGCACCCTCGATGCGCGAGATGCTCCAAAGGGAAGTGAACACTCTTCAGATCCGGCGCCCGCGGCGCGGAGGCCGTCGCCAGCAAAATCGCGTCGAGCACCAGGCTCACGCCCCCGGGAGTGCCGTCGAACAGGCTCCATCCTTTCGCCGTCATCGTCGTATGGTTGTGCAGCTGCAGGTGGTTGGCTCCGCTACATGCGCCGAAGGCGCTGCAGTGGAAGTCTCCAAATGACACTGGAGCCTTCTTCTTCGTGAAGGGCTGGCAGAGCCCGTTGAACAGAAGCATTCCTGGAATTCGGTGTCCGTGGGTGGCCGCCCACGCCACCATATTGGCCGTCTGCTGTTGCTTCCATTCGTCGTAACGCGAGGCCACTCGCTGCCTCGGGTACAGCCGTTTGGCCTGTAGAAGCAGATCCAACCACCGTCCAGGTGCGATCTCCACGTTCAGTTCGAGGTCTGCGCCGCTCGGCGCAGTGTGCTGCCCCGGGATGGATTGGGTGTACTTTCCCTCGAGGTTCCGGGAGTGAAGCACTGCGGTGACGCCGAGGCGCTTTCCCAGCAGCGCCAGGCGGCGGACGAGATTGATCGTGGAAATCTCCTCGTCCATCGGGGTGGGCGTCGCTGCAAGGTTCACGCCTCGAGTTTTCACGAGCTCATCCATCGTGACGATGTCCTTCATCGCGTGGAAAGACACGTCCCAGAGGAGTTCGTGCAGGGACAGGGCCGGGGGCACTCCGAAGTGATCCGTGTAGGTCATGCGTGCATCTTTGCAGGGCAACCGCCATCCACGGGCGGCATTCGTACCTGACCCGCGGCAGTCGGCCGGAACCGTCAGATGTCGCGCTGATCCTCGATGTCCGCGGTGGCGCGGTAGTCCTCGTCGGTGAGTGCTGCGGTGAAGATGTCGGGGTCGATGATCTCGTGCGGGACGGGACGTCCGTCTTCGACTGCGGAGGCGTAGGAGAGCCAGCCGTACATCATCGACAGCGGAAAGGCGTCGTCGTTGCCGCAGTAGCTGCGCCGGCGCCACAGCGCCCACAGGACGATCGATTGGGCGATGTCGGCGGTGATGGCGTCGCGGCGGGACTCAGTCCCTTTGCGGAGCTCGGTGAGGGTGAATTGGCCGTCTTCGCTGCTAGCGGCACAGGCAGCCATGACCCGGGCTGCGCCGGGCGGCATGGGGTCGGCGATGGCGATGAGGTTGATGTCCAGCAGCAGCCGTTCGCGGTCCCATTCGTCTTCGTCGTCGGGCACGAAGGTGACGTCGTTGCCGTCGCGGAAGGTGCCGAAGCCCGGATGCGGGGTTCGCCACGGGTCTGAGGGCGGGAGGGTGTCCAGGATCGTGGCGGTCACGCCGGTGGCCCAGGCGATGGTGAAGGCGGGGGTGCGGCGGGTCCATTCGCGGAAGCGGCGGTCGATGTCGACGCGGGTCGTCATGGGCACGAGGGGGTCGTGCGCGGCGGCGGCCCATTGGGCGAATGTGCGCCGGCGCGAGGTTGCTTCCTCGCGTGTGATCTCCATGATTCCGCCCGTCGTTCGCTCGAACTGCATCAGGTCATCGTTCCATGTCTGCCTGCAGGAACGAAGTCTCGTGCACTTGATTCGGTGCACCGTGGCATATAACCAGTATGAGCAACTCACTCGCAGTCATCGGACTGCCCCACGTGCGAGAAGCGCTGGAGAGCTTCGGATTCGAGGTCGTTTCCGGCGACGGGTTCCCCGAGGTCTCTCGGCGCATCCGCGAGGCGGCGGCCACTTCGTCGCTTCCGGTCCTGGTCGAGGATCACAAGCAGATCGGGCTCGAGCAGCTGATCTCCCGCCTGCCCGAGACAGCTCCGGTGGTGATCGTGCGCGGGGCGGACCCGATCCTTGGAGAGACGCGTAGTTCGATCCCGATGGCGTCGAGCCTGGGCGACTATCTCGGTGCGCTCGGGTTCCAGGATCTTGACCCGATGCTGCAGGGCGTCCGCGTCGAGGCCGACGGCACGATCCCCCAGCCCCTACCCGAAACGCTCCCAGCCCGGGAGCACCGTGTCGACTCAACCACGACTGAGCCCGACTCGTCTGATCGGGCGCCTGCCGAGCCTGTCGAGGACTGGCTGGACGATGAGGGCGACGATGCCGCGCATCCGGCACCGTCCCTCGCAGAGCCTGCGCCCGTCACCGAACGCGCCGCGGCGCAGTCGGCGCTGACGGACTGGCTCGAGGATTCCAACGATGATTCCGAGCCCGCGGCAGCGCTGTCGGGCGGCTCGGAAGCGGAGGATGAGGAGGAGTTCGACGGGTTCCACTCCCCCACCTCGCACAAAGGCTCGCGCAGTGCCCGGGTCGAGCCGTTACCGGATGAGAGCGTGCCGGTTTTTCCGGGCAGGCGTCGGATCGCCCTGCCGACCTTCGCCGCCGGCACCGACTCAGCGCCGATCTCCGATCCGGATCGGCAGCTCGATCTCCTGGACGAGGAGCTGTTCGACGGCCTCACGGACAGCCTCGAGGGGCCAGCCGTCGAGGGCGAGGTCGATGCCGATACCGCGCTGGATGACGTCACCAAGGCCAGTGCCACCAGACGCAGTCGGCGCAGCACCGCCCCCGCCGAAGTGATCGCCTGCTTTTCCGGGAAGGGCGGGGAGGGCAAGTCCACCCTCGCGCTGGCATTTGCACAGGCGGCCGCCGAGATTGGCGGCAAGTCGGTGTGCCTGATCGACGCGAACCGTGCCCAGGGCGATCTCGGCCTTTACCTGCGGATACGGACCACGGACCTCCCTTCGATCTACGACGCCGTCATGATCGGAGACATCGCCTCGGCGATCCTCTCCCCCGAGCAGTTGAACCAGGCACGGCAAGGCCGCGGCGATCACCTCGCGTTCTCGTTCGTCCAGGCGCCCCGACCGGTCAAGGGCAGCGAAGATATCTCTGCGGAGATCGCTACGGTCACGGCCGAGCACTACACCGAGGTCCTACAGATCGCACGGGCCCGGTTCGACCTGGTCATCATCGACACCCAGATCACCGAAGGCCTGGACACGACCGGCGTGATCGACCGGGTCATTGCGCCGCTGCTGGCGCGCGGGGGCTACGGGGTCGGGATTTGCGAGCTCACCACGCCGGGGGTGGAGAACCTGCTGGTGGCGATGGAGTCGCTTCGTCAGCACGGCGCCGAGGCGACGCGGATGATGTCGATCGCGAACAAGGTCCGGCCGTCGATCACCGACTACGGCAAGCTGCCGCTGCTGCTGGGCAGGGACTCGTCGTGGAAGGGCGCGATCCACTATGACGACCGCATCTACGACGACCTCGTCGCCCGGCGCATCCCCTACGCGGTCCCGACCCTCTACGGCGTTGTCATGGATGTGCTTCTCTCCGTCACCGGCGATCCGGAGTTCGACCTACGAGACACGGGAACGGTGCGACTTGGATTGCCGTGGTGGAAGAGGTGGCTGCGACGATGAACTGGGCTACTTCCGAGCAGCTGTGCACGCTCCTGGACCAGATGATCTGGGCGCGCTGCGCCACCGAACAGGCGCGACCGCGGCGCCGGGTGCGGCTGCACGCCTTGCCGCCGACCATGTGGATCCGCCCCGCCCGAGGCGTCGGCGGCCACAAAGCCGCTCGATCCGGCACTATGCCCGCCACCATCGACTGGCACCACGGGGCTCTGCACGCCGCCGACCCCGCCACGGGGCGCCCCGTCTCGGCAGGATGGAGCGTGGACGCCGCCGGCACACACCTGGCCGGCGCCATCGACCTCACCGAAGGACACACCGATCTCGGGCGCCCCACGGGCACGATGTGGCCCGCGCACCGTGCACCCGTGCTGTCCGCGTATCAGGCGACGCGGCTGCTCGATGAGTTCATCGAGCGCGGTGAGCTCGCACGGTGGACGATGCTCGCGCACCTGGAGCAGTTCGCCCAGGAGTGCGTCCATCAGGTTGCGGCGTCGATCTGCCGGGAGATCACCGGCATCGAGGATCACGAGACCGCGGTGCGGCTGCTTGATGATCAGCAGCTCGACCTCGTCGTCACCCACGTGCTCTACGGCTCTGCCGGCCCGGACAGCCGCATTCTGCGTTCCCTGGACCGTTGCCTGGACCCGGCAACCACTCGGAACGTCGACCCGATCCGGTATCTCACCACCCAGATCCGCCGGGACCTCGGCGACCAGGTCCGCGTCGCCATCGGCGATCCCCAGGTCGGCCCTCGAGTCCGTCGCGTCGCCCGCTCACTCGGCACCGGCGCCGGCCTCGAGCAGATCATCGACCGCTACAACGACCTCCACCCCACTGACCGGGTGTCCACCACCCGCGCCATCCGAGCATTGACCGTCGCCCCGTCGCTCGAATCCACCGCCGTTCGCAACATCGTGGAGGCCAGTGATGTCTGAGCACCCCACCGACGAGATCGACATGACGCTACTCATCAGCCAGCGACGCGTCGCCAACGCAGCGCGCGGCGAACTCCTGCAGCTGATCACGGACGGCACGATCACCCCGTGGGAGGCGATCATCGCCGCCGCGGCGTCTGGCGAGAAGCCGCTGCTGCGCCTGCGCCTGGAGCAGATCATCACCGCCGGCCCGGGGATCGGCGCCGCACGCGCCCGCGCCGTCATCGTCCAGGTGCTGCACATCCTCGAGGCCACCGAGTCCCGCACCGCGAACGGGCACGTCACCCTCGCCTACATCCTCGACGAGCAGGCCCGCGGACGGCGCCTGCTGGCGGTGCTGGATGCATTCATTTCCCATGGCCTGATCCAGCGGGCCCAGGACCTCACCGTCTGGCCGGGATTCCCCTTCGCCGCGCCGTGGAGCAGCTGCAGTCAGCTCTGAACGACCATGGTGATTCGTTGTCCGTCGACGGAAAGTTCGGCAAGCTCACCCATGGGGCCGTGAAGGACTTCCAGCGCTCGCATGGCCTGAAGATCGACGGCATCGTGGGCCCCGAGACGCGCGGCGCACTGAACGGCGGCGCATCGACCTCGGGCGGTGGAACCTCTGCTCCCGCCCCCTCGAACTCCGCGACGAACTCGCAGCAGGCGATCGTCGATGCCGCGCGCAGCCAGATCGGTGCCTCCTACTCGTGGGGGACCTCCAAGCCGGGCGTCAGCTTCGACTGCTCGGGTCTGAGCTCGTACGCGTACAAGCAGGCCGGTATCGACCTGCCCCGTACCTCGTCGCAGCAGGTTGCGGCTGGAACCACGATCTCGAAGTCCGAGGCCCAGCCCGGTGACCTCGTGGTGTGGCCCGGCCACCTCGGGATCTACGCCGGTGGCGACACGGTCATCGACGCGGGGCGCACCCCGGGTGCCGTCACGGAGCGGACCATCTGGGGTTCGCCGACCTTCGTCACCTTCCGCTGACCGCAGGTCGCAACGCCCGCGCAGAGGGAGCCCCGACCAACGGTTGGGGCTCCCTCTGCGTGTAGACGCAGCGTCGTCAGCTGATCGAGGCCAGCATTTCGGCGCAGGCCTGCTCGCAGCGACGGCAGGTGTCGGCGCAGACCTTGCAGTGCTCGTGCATGCCGGCGTGCTTCTCGCACTCCTCGGCGCAGGACCGGCACGCTGCCTGACACGCCTCGAGTAGAGCACGGTTGAGGGCGATGTTCTCGCCCGTCTGACGGGACAGGACGCGTCCGGTGGCTTCGCAGACGTCGGCGCAGTCCTGGTTCCGGCGGATGCACTGGGTCAACTCCGCCACCATGTCCTCGGCCAAGCAGGCGTCCGCGCAGGCTGTGCAGGTCTGGGCGCACTCGAAGCAGGCCTCGATGCATGCGGCGAGCTTCTGCTGGTCGATGGTGCCGAGGTCCTTCGGGTAGGTCTGAAGCATTGATGCGACGTGATGGGTCATGGTCCTGCTCCTTCTCGTTCCGAACGGACCGGCGGATACCAGCCCGCCTCGACGACGATAGCCAGGGCGCCCCGTAGGACGGAAGCGAGTAGACCGTCCGTTTCGGAGGCAATGCGGGCCGACTGGTCAGCGCGGTGCTCAAGAAGTCCAGATCTGGCCTTGAGGAGATCTTGACCTGGGGCGCATAGGCTGGTGCAAAGTGTGCTCTGACTAGGAGAGATTATGCGTTCTCGTCGTTCTTTCGGTCGCCTCGCGGCCGTCGTTTTCACCGGTGCGATTGTGTTTGCCGGATGCACCGACAACGGGTCTGACGGCGGTCAGACGTCGGGTGGGTCCGAGGCATCGGAGGCGTCCGATGGTGGTGGCCACGGGGGCATGGAGCACCCGATGGATGGCGGCCCAGCGCCTGAGGGGATGGAGCCTGCGGAGGATCCCGAGTTCCCGGTCGGCACGGAGGTGACGCTCACGGCGGACCACATGGAGGGTATGGAGGGGGCGACGGCGACGATCTCCGGTGCCTTCGACACCACGACCTACTCGGTCAGCTTCACCCCGACCGATGGCGGCGAGCCGGTCACTGACCACAAGTGGGTCGTTCACGAGGAGCTCGAGAACCCGGGCGAGGCACCGCTGGCAGAGGGCACCGAGGTGGTCATCACCGCTGATCACATGGCGGGTATGGAGGGTGCTGAAGCCACCATCGACAGTGCCACCGAGGAGACCGTGTACATGGTCGACTACGAGGCCGACGGGATGATGATGACGAACCACAAGTGGGTCGTCGAGAGCGAGATCGAGCCTGCGTGATGACCACCCCGTCGAGCCCTCGAAGTGCATTCGCCTCCTCCGGGGATGGGCCGCGTCGTCGCACTGTGCGGCTGCCCCGGCGATCGGTCTTGATCGGTGCTGGCTTGTTCCCGCTCGTGGTCGCCGGTTGCGGGACCGGCGGGTCCGAGCCCGCATCCGTCACGGGTGATCAGGAGTTGCTCCGGGAACATGGCTTCGCCGACGCGGACGCGCACGAGATCATCGACCGTCTCGAGGCGCTCCCGGTGGCTGAGCGACCGCAGGACCTGATTGCCAGCGTCACCGCGACGTCTCTTCAGCTCCAAGACGATGCAGAGCGAAAGGCCGAGCTGCCCCTTCCCGAGGACCAGTTCTACTTGTCGGTGGCCCCGTTCGTGGAGACCACCCACGAGTGCGCCTTCCACAGCCTGACCACCTGCCGCGGGGAACTGCGCAGCCGCGAGATCACTGTGAGTGTGGTCGACAGCGGCTCGGGCGAGGTCCTTGAGGAGGGCCCTCGCACCACGCATGACAACGGGTTCATCGGTTTCTGGCTGCCGCGCGGGATCACCGCGGAGCTCACGTGCACCCTCGAGGACTACACAGGGACCGCGTCCATCTCGACTCAGGCGGAGGATGATCTGACCTGTCTGACCAGTCTCCAGCTGACGTGAGCAGGCGAAGCACCCGGTCTGCCTTCTGGCACTCGGTGGTCGGCCCAGCTGGGCGGAGCGCGGCACGGCCCAGTCCGAGCAGGCGGACCGTGCTCCAGCTGGGATGGAGCCTGCTCGTCCTTGCCCCCGTCCTCGCGGCGTGCAGCAATTCCTCAGATGTGGCGAGTGAGGCGAACGCCGGGTACGTCTCCGGCGATGGCGTCGTCGTCGAGATCCCCCCAGAGGGACGCGCCGATCCTCTGGCGATCCAGGGAACCACCTACGACGGCGACGACTTCGACTCCACGGCGCTGCGCGGCGCACCCTTGGTGCTCAACATCTGGTACGCCTCGTGTCCACCATGCCGGCTCGAAGCCCCCGCGCTGAAGGCCGTGCATAGCGAATACAACGCCCGGGGAGTGGCATTCATGGGCGTGAACACCCGCGACCAAGCGGGGCCGGCCGCCGCGTTCGAAACGACCTTCGGCATCACCTACCCCTCGATCCCCGATCCCGACGGAGTCGTCATCTCTTCCATGGACGGCAGCGTCTCGCCCAACGCCGTCCCCACGACTTTGATCCTGGATGCTGAAGGACGAGTAGCCGCCCGGATCACGGGCGCGGCCAACCAGAGCACCCTCGAGAGCCTCCTGGATACCGTGCTGGCGGAGGCCGCCTGATGGGTGAACTGTTCGCCACCACCGTGCTGAGCGGACCCCTGGCCGCAGCCCTGCTGCTGTCGATCGTGGCTGGTCTGGTCGCGTTTCTGTCTCCGTGCGTGCTTCCTGTGGTCCCTGGCTACCTGGGATACATCACCGGGCTCACCGGACCGGGCACCGGGCCGCGTAGCAACAGTGATCCGGGCGAGCGTCCGTGGCGCCTGGTCGCCGGCGCGGTGCTGTTCGTGGCTGGATTCACTGCGGTGTTCCTGGTCATCGGCGGCTTCGTCGGCGCCCTCGGGTCATTGATGGTCCAGTACACCAGCGCGATCAATCGGATCTCCGGGGTGCTGGTGATCCTCATGGGACTGGTGTTCGTGGGAATCTTCCCCCGTCTCTCCGGTGAGAAACGGATCCGGAAGCGCCCCGATGCCGGACTCGCCGGCGCACCCCTGCTCGGGATCACGTTCGGCTTCTCCTGGACTCCGTGCATCGGCCCAACGTTCGCCGCGGTCGCCGCGCTCAGCCTCGGGGAGGCCTCCGCGAGCCGCGGCGCACTCCTCGCGTTCGGCTACGCGATCGGGCTCGGGATCCCGTTCATCCTCTTCGCCCTCGTGTTCCGGCGCGCCCTCGGCATCTCCAAAATGCTGTCCCGGCATCGCCGCACGCTCCAGATCGTCGGTGGCTCCGTGCTCATCGCCATCGGACTCCTGCTGGTCACCGGCGTGTGGGAGCAGTGGATGGCTCTCCTGCAGGTGCGGATCGGCAACTTCACTACGATCGTCTGAGGGGTGCGTTCCGCCGTGCGCGGCGGGCTCAGCGGTCAGCGGTCGCACGAGGAAGCCGAATGGTGAAGGTGGCTCCCTGTCCGGGCCCCTCACTGGCTGCGGCCATGGTCCCGCCGTGCGCATCGACGAGGGCGCGGCTGATCGTCAGGCCGATGCCTGAGCCGGAGTTGTCACGGGTGCGGGAGCTGTCGGCGCGGAAGAACCGTTCGAACAGGCGTGACCGGTCCTCATTGGTGAAGCCTTCGCCGTCGTCCGCTACCGTGATCTCCACCGTGCTGCCGTGGGTGGCTGCCGAGACCGTGACGGTGCCTCCGGGGGAAGTGTGCCGTAGAGCGTTGCTCAGCAGGTTTCCGAGGACTTGGGCGAGGCGGTCCGGGTCCGCGTGGATCGTCACGGAGTGGGGCAGGGCCGTTTCTCGTCGTAGTGCCACGCCCGCTGTCTCGAACCGTTCATCCCATGCCGGGAGTATCGACTCCAGCAGGTCGTCGACGGCGAGGGGGTGCAGCTGTACCGGGAGCTGGCCCTCCTCGGCCCGGGACACTTCACTGATGTCGTCAGCCAGCCGCGAAAGTCGCATGGTCTGGCTGGCGAGGATGGGCATGGCTGCCTCCGGCTCGATGACGCCATCGGCCATCGCCTCGTGATGTGCCGAGAGGGTGGCGATGGGGGTGCGCAGCTCATGGGCGAGGTCGGAGAGCAGTTGGCGTCGGGTCTCCTCGACGGCGTCCAGGCGCGCTGCCATGTCGTTGAGCGTGGCGGCCAGGGAGTCGAGTTCGGTCCCGGCTCCGACGGAGGGCACGCGCGTGGAGTAGTGGCCGCGGGACAGTTCATCGACAGCCGAGGTGAGGCCGTGAAGCGTCTGGCGGAGTCGTCGTGCCAGGTTCCAGGTGACCAGGCCGGCGGCCAGGAGGGAGACCACCAGTCCGACCCCGAGGGCAAGTGCGAGCGCGTCACGGTAGGCGCGTTCGATGTGGACGAGCTCGTCGCTGCCCACCGGGAGATCGGTCTGGAGCAGGTGGTAGTGGAAGACGGCGGGCCCGATGATCACCGTCAGCACCGTGATGGTGAGCGCGCCGGCGAGCAGCACGATGAGCTGGCCGATCATCAGGCGCGAGGCCAAGCTGGTGCTAGGGCGAACCGTTCGCACAGATGTATTCGGTGCGGTCACGAGCTCACCCCTTCCCCATCCGGTACCCGATACCGCGCACCGTGGTGACGAACCGTGCAGACTCAGCCGTCTCGTCGAGTTTTCGTCGGAGGTTGGCGATGTGCACATCGACGAGATGGTCATCTCCGAGCCAGCTGTCTCCCCAGACGGCCTCCATCAGCTGTCTGCGACTGAAGGCCTGGCCAGGACTGAGCGCCAGGGTCATCAAGAGTCCCCTCTCGGTGGGGGTCAGCGGAAGTGGCCGGCTGGCGAGCCGCACCTCCTGGGCAGCTGTGTCGATCTCGAGCTCTCCAAAAGTGCGCACTGTGTCCGAAGACGCCGTCCCGGAATCGGCGCGGGGCCTGCGCAATACGGCCTGGACCCGAGCGACGAGCTCACGCACGCTGAACGGCTTGGTGAGGTAGTCATCCGCCCCCACCGACAGCCCCACCAGGCGGTCCACCTCCTCTGACCGTGCCGTCGTGATCAGCACGTAGCAGTCGGAGAAGGCGCGGATCCTGCGCATCACCTCCAGACCGTCGAGCCCGGGCAGGCCGAGATCGAGGACGATCACGTCCGGTGACAGAGTGCGGGCTGCCTCCACCGCCTCCGGACCGCTCCGCGCGCTCGCAGTCGCGTAGCCGGCCTTCACGAGATACGCCTGGACCACATCCGACAGCGCGGCTTCGTCCTCGACGACGAGAACCATCGCCGCTGCTCGATCCGTTTCACTCCTCATGGCTCCAGTCTGGTCCCCGTCCCTGGAGATCGCGTGTCTACGGAGGCGCAGACGGACTATCTGGACCAGATCTTGAGGAACTCTCGACGAGAACTTCGCCCGCCCCGGGGGAATCTGATGTGGACCGTGCCGCGTACGAACTCGACCCACTAAGGGAGCTGCTCGATGATGCCTACCGATGCGATGTCGTGGCTGATGTGGGTGATAGTCGCCCGTCTGCTCGCTCTCCTCTGGGCCTCGGCACTGCTGCTGGCATGCACCGTGCTGCCCGGGCGCCCCCGACGCGCGCGGGACGAGAACGAGGCGATCGGAGAACTCTCACTGCGCCTCGCACGAGGCGAAATCACGGCCAACGAGTTCGAACAACAGCGACAACTGGTCCTGACGGCTTTTCGGCCATGACACCACCCCCTCACTCGAGAAGGACTGCACCTGTGAAGACCGTTTCCCGCCGCACCGTGTTCACCGGAGGTCTCGGCGCAGCAGCCCTGACGCTCGCGGCATGCGGTAACCGCACCACCTCGACCGACGCCGGAGCATTCCCGCCGCCTCCAGCCCTGACGCCGAAGGCCGGTCAGAATGTCGTCACCCAGGCCCTCGCCGCGGCGCCGACGACGGTGGACCTCGGAGGGAAGACGGTCTCTACTTGGGCATACGGCGAGAGCCTCCCCGGGCCGCTGATCCGCGCCACAGCTGGCGATCTGCTGCGGATCACGCTCGAGAACCGCCTGCCCGAGGCCTCCACGATCCACTGGCACGGCATCCGACTGCACAATGCGGCCGACGGGGTGCCGGGGATGACGCAAGATCCGGTCGAGCCGAACACCTCCTACACCTACGAATTCGTCGCCCCCGATCCCGGCACGTACTTCCTCCACTCCCATGTCGGCCTGCAGCTCGACCGCGGGCTTTACGCCCCACTGATCATCGACGACCCCGACGAACCCGGAGACTACGACGCGGAATGGATCGTGACCCTCGATGACTGGATCGATGGGACCGGGCAGACTCCCGATGAGGTCCTGGCTGCGCTGACCGGTGCCAGCCCCTCGGATTCCGGCGGCATGGACCACGACGACATGCCAATGGGCGACGACCCCGCCGACGGGGGATCCGGAGGCATGGACCACGGCGACATGCCCATGGGCGAGGAGCCCTGGGGCGATGCCGGCGACGTGACCTACCCCCACTTCCTCCTCAACGGCCGGATCCCCGAAGCGCCGGAGATCTTCGAGGCGAAGCCCGGCCAGCGCGTGCGCCTGCGCCTGATCAACGCCTCCGCCGACACCATCTTCGCCCTCGCGCTCGGAGATCACGATCTCTCTGTCACCCACTCTGACGGATTCGCCGTCGAGCCGGTCACCGCCAAGGCGCTCTATCTCGGCATGGGCGAGCGGTACGACGTGGTGGTCACCGTGAAGGACGGCATGTTCCCTCTGGTGGCGCGTCCTGTCGGGAAGACCAGCGGCGGCCAGGGGCTCGCCGTGTTGAGGACCGGTGCCGGGGAAGTGCCCGCTGCGGACGTCCGGGTCCGAGAGCTCGACGGGGAGGCCCTCATCGGATCTACTCTGGAGCCGGCCGAGGCGGCGCGACTCGAGGACCGCGCAGTTGACACCGAGCTCGGGCTCTCGTTCCAAGGCTCGATGCAGCCGTACCAGTGGGCCATCAACGGCGCCCCCTACGGGCAGAACACTCCACTGAGCATCCGTGAGGGGCAGCGGGTGCGCATCATCGCGACCAACCAGACGATGATGAGTCACCCCCTCCACATCCACGGGCATACCATCGCCCTGCCATCGGGGCTCCGAAAGGACACGGTGATGATGGCACCCATGGAATCGTTCGCTCTCGACTTCGATGCGGACAATCCGGGCCGGTGGGCAGCGCACTGCCACAACGCGTACCACCAGGAGGTCGGCATGATGACCGGCATCGACTACGCGCCCTGACGCCGTGGGTTCCGGCCCCCGGCGCCGAAGTAGGTCGACATTGGTGTCGCCCTCCTGGGCCTCGATCAAAGGCGAGCGGGCCATCTGGTCGGAGTCAGCGGCTTGGATTCTGGCGCCGACTTGAGGGATGTCATGCCACCCCTCCGCGCCTCGATCACGCCGATGGTCACAGCGGATTCCGACCCCTCGACATATACCCCCTAGGGGTATATTGTCGGACGCATGAACGCTGGCAACCAGACACACCGTCGAGACCACGGAGGACCCGGCATGCAGCACCCTCATCCTTCCCCCACGCCTCAGGACGCCCACACCGGCAGTGCTGAGCACGAAGCTCCCGACGCGCTTCACGACCACGGAACTCACGGAGACCATTCGGGACACGAGGGTCACTCAGGGCACGGGGGCCACGCCGGTCACGGGGACCACGTCGGGCAGTTCCGGCGGCTGTTCTGGATCAACCTGATCATCGCGATTCCGGTCGTCGTGTTCTCACCGATGTTCGCGATGCTGCTCGGGTACAGCGTTCCCGACTTCCCCGGTTCCCTATGGATCGCCCCGCTCCTCGGCACCGTCATGTACGTCTGGGGTGGCCGTCCGTTCCTCACCGGCGCCGTCTCCGAGATCCGTTCCCGTCAGCCCGGGATGATGCTGCTGATCGGGCTCGCGATCACGGTCGCGTTCATCGCCTCCTGGGGAGCCACCCTCGGGATTCTCGACCACCAGCTGGAGTTCTGGTGGGAGCTCTCCCTGCTGATCGTGATCATGCTGCTCGGCCACTGGGTCGAGATGCGCTCCCTCGCCCAGACCACGTCCGCACTCGACTCCCTGGCCGCGCTGCTGCCCGATATGGCAGAGCGCATCGACGGTGACGAGCTCGTGAGGGTCTCGCCGACCGAACTGCAGCACGGGGACCTGGTCCTGGTGCGCCCGGGGGCGAGCGTCCCGGCCGACGGCACGATCCGCGAGGGTCGCGCCGATGTGGACGAGTCCATGGTCACCGGCGAGTCCCGTCCCGTGACGCGCTCTCCCGGTGACTCCGTCGTGGCGGGCACCGTCGCCACCGATTCGAGCCTCCGCATCGAGGTCACCGCCACGGGTGACGAGACCGCCCTCGCCGGAATTCAGCGCCTGGTGACCGAGGCGCAGAACTCCTCGTCCCGGGCGCAGCGCATCGCAGATACCGCTGCGGCGTGGCTTTTCTGGTTCGCTCTCGGCGCTGCCGTGATCACCGCGGTCACATGGTCTCTGCTCGGCATGCCCGATGCCGCCGTGGTGCGCACGGTGACGGTGCTCGTGATCGCCTGCCCCCACGCTCTGGGGCTCGCGATTCCGCTGGTGGTCTCGATCGCCACCGAGCGCGCTGCTCGTGGCGGAGTTCTGGTCAAGGATCGCCTTGCCCTGGAGGCCATGCGCACGGTCGACGCCGTCCTGTTCGACAAGACCGGCACTCTCACCAAGGGTGAGCCCGTTCTCGCCGAGATCATCACCCGCGGTGCGGACGAGAGCGAGGTGCTGGCCCTGGCAGCTGCCGCCGAGGCGGAGAGCGAGCATCCGCTCGCGCGCGCCATCGTCGCCAGGGCCCAGGCCGAAGGAGCGCAGATCCCTGCGGGCTCCGACATCAGCTCCACCCCTGCGCTGGGCGTGAGTGCCCAGGTGGACGGGCACGAGATCCGCGTGGGCGGTCCCCGACTGCTCGAGGAGACCGGAGTGAGCGAAGTCGACGAGGCTGAGGCCTGGCGCCAGGAAGGCGCGATCATCCTCCACGTCCTCCGCGACGGCGAGGTGATCGGCGGCCTCAAGCTCCACGACGAGGTGCGCCCCGAATCTCGCGACGCCATCGATGCCCTGCACAGCTTGGGGGTCGAGGTCGTCATGATCACCGGTGACGCCGAGGCGGTCGCGAACAGCGTCGGCCATGAGCTCGGTATCGACCGTGTCTTCGCCGGGGTGCGGCCCGAGGACAAGTCCTCGAAGGTCGCCCAGCTCCAGAAGGAGGGCATGAAGGTCGCGATGGTCGGCGACGGCGTCAACGATGCCCCTGCCCTTGCTCAGGCCGATGTCGGCATCGCCATCGGTGCCGGCACCGATGTCGCGATCGCCTCCGCTGGGGTCGTGCTGGCCAGCTCCGATCCACGCTCTGTGCTCTCGGTCATCGAGCTCTCCCGCGGCGCCTACCGGAAGATGAAGCAGAACCTCTGGTGGGCTGCCGGCTACAACCTGATCTCTGTGCCGCTCGCGGCGGGCATCCTCGCCCCCATCGGGTTCGTGCTGCCGATGTCCGTCGGAGCGATCCTGATGTCCCTGTCCACCATCGTGGTCGCCCTGAACGCCCAGCTCCTGCGACGCCTCGACCTTCGCCCGGAGGCGACCGTCGCCGCCGTCCGCGCTCGCCGCGGACCCAGTCTCACCGAGCGGAATCACTCATGAACACAGTCCCCAAAACCGCGGAGGGCCATGCCTGTCACAGCGGGCCTCACGGATATATCCAGGACAAGCCCCGCTATCTCAATCGTCTCAAGCGCATCGAAGGTCAAGCGCGGGGGATCTCCCGAATGATCGACGAAGACGTCTACTGCATCGACATCCTCACCCAGATCTCTGCCCTGGACAGCGCGCTGGAGAACGTTGCGCTGGGCCTACTCGGCGACCACCTCCACCACTGCGTACTCGATGCCGCCCGCGAAGGAGGAGACGAGGCCGAGATCAAGCTAAGTGAGGCCTCTGACGCGGTAAGGTGCCTCGTCAAGTCGTGAAGAGATCCGGGGGCTTGCGTTCCCTCTGTCAGCTCGAACGGCTGCGCACCTACAGGCCGATCTTGCCCGCTGTTGAGTCTTCGAAGGCGCTGGCGGGGCGCACGTACCGTGCGAGGGAGTCCAGTCGACGGTGTCTGGTGGTGCGGGAGATCGCCATCGGGTCGACGCCCTCCTCTGCGGCGGATGTCGCGTGTCCGGCACGCAGTGAGTGCCCGGAGACCCAGGTCTGGGCGACTCCTGCGGTGTGGGCGTAGTCCTTCCCGCTGGTGCCGGCGGCTGCGGCGCGGGCCTGGATGATGCGGGCGATCGAGCGGTCCGACAATGCAGCGTTGGCGATCCGGGAGTGGTTGTAGATCCGGGAGAACACGGGGGTTCCATCTCCGAGGCGTCTGCCGCTGGCTTCGAGCCACGCCTCGAGTGCGAGCACCGGGCAGGTCTCGGGGTGGGCGCCGAGGGGGATGCCGATGAGGTCTCCTCTCCCGGTCTGGTCGGTCTTGGAGCGGCGTATGCGCAGCAGCAGGCCGGCATCCTGGCGGGCGATGTCGTTCGTGGTGAGTGCCGCGATCTCGCTTCTGCGCTGGGCGGCGGCAAGTCCGAGGAGGAGGATTGCGCGGTCGCGCTTGCCGGTCGCGGTCTCAAGGTCGTCCATCGCGTCGATGATCTGACGCATCAGGGTGGTCGTCAGAGGTGATGCTCGACGGGAGGGTGCGGTCCCGAGCGTCCTGCCGGCGGAGCGGAGTGCCTGGCGGACTCCGTGGTGGGCGGTGGGGTCATCGAGGCCTCCGTCCAGGTGCGCGGCGGCGATCGCGGCGACGTCACGGGAGATCGTCGAGTGTGCGACGTACGTGGACCGGTGCGCGATGTAGGACGCGACGACCTCCGGGCCCGTGGGCAGACCTGGGTAGCCGCGCTCCTGGCACCAGGCCGTGAAGGTGCGCATCGCGGAGGCGTAGGAGCGTCTGGTCTCGGCGGAGCGACTGGCCGCGAGGAGAGTGCCTACGTTCTGGGCGTCCTCGAGCCTGACCGGCGTGGGCAGTGGCGTCCGCTTCTGGATGGCTCTGGTCATCTGCCCTCCTGTGTCTTCTCCCTTGCTGCAGGGTATCGGGGGTCAGCCGGCGCTCTCGTGTTCCTGGCTGGCGACCCAGGAGTTGACTCCGGAGACGCGGTAGCGGACACGTCCACCGAGCTTGACGTAGGTGGGCCCCATGCCGAGGCTGCGCCAGTTGGCGAGGGTTCCAGTGGAGAGTCCGAGGACGTCGGCGACGTCGTTGGCGGTCATCAGTTCGTCGAGCGTGACGACATCGTGGACGGCGGGCTTGCGGGGCATCGTGACCTCCGAAGTGGTGGGGCCGCGGTTCGGCCCTTGTACCCCGCGACAGTGGGCGGGGATTCACAGAACCTGTCGCGGAGGTAACGGCGCACGCAGGCGGCCTCACCGTGCGTCACGCGATGTGTGCCTGGTCCGACCTGCTCGTGAACCAGCAGGAGTGCCTCGATACGGCCATGCGGGGGACGCACGCGATGTCTGTGCAGGAGGTGCAGAGGGCGACGAGGGCTCAGACCGTGTCGACCTTCGCTGGGCTGGGAAGTCATCGGACGGACTTCGCTCGAGGACGCGGTGACCGTAGGCTGATGTGATCGGCGAGAGGAGGTGCGTGCATGTCTCGCGCCGCGACCACCAGGTTGGAACCTGGAGAGCACAGCATCGACCGGGCTCAGGTATTCCCGTACCGCGACGGCTTCGCCATCCGATGGTCGATTCGGCTTCATAACGGGCGGCTCATGCGCCCGCTCACTCAGGGTCCAACGAAGGGCAAGGTGAGGGCTCGCGCGAGGGCGCGGGCTGCAGACCTGCTGAGCAGTTCCAGCGACGGCAGGTGGAAGGGCACCAGCGACACCCTCGACTATCTGGACAAGGTCACGCTCCCGGCCATCCGTGCCGAGCGACTGGCCGACACGACGACCCGGCGCTACGAGCTCGCGTACCGGCTTCTGCGCGGGGAGTGCGGCGACGAGGCATGCAAGCACACCCATTCTCTGGCCGGCTTGTCGCTGCGAGAGGCGATGCGGCCTCGAGCCCTGATCTCGTGCCTGGAGGAAATCGGGAGACTGCACGGCGCAGTCAACGCGAAACATGCCAAGACGGTCGCGAAGAAGTACCTGGCGGCGCCACTGCGCGTGGATGAGGTGATCGAGTACAACCCCCTCATCGAGCTGGATCTCGACCTGTCCGGGGCGAAGAAGCCCGCATACTCGCGGGGCGGCCGGGCGCTGACCGCGGAGCAGTACCGCGCGGCGATCGAGTACCTGCTGGCCGCCGATCCGGAGGACGTGGAGGCGCCGAAGCGTGGACGGTGGACGCACGGGCAGCGGGTGGTCGAGCGGGCCGCGTGCATCGACATCGTGCTCGCGCAGGCGACGACGGGGCTGCGGACCTCTGAGCTGTGCATGAGGCCCACGGACGACTGCCACGTGGACGATTCGGGAACGTTCATCGTTGAGTTGTCGCCGGAGGCCACGAAGACACGGACGGGTCGCCCGGTCCCTGTCCTAGCCCCTGCGGTGAGCAAGCGGTTGGCGGCGAGGCTGGAGTCGGGGTCTCCGTGGCTGTTCCCGTCGCCGACGGACCCGGCCAAGCCGTGGGATCCGCGCAACCGGGATAGGAAGCTCGCGGCGATGTACAAGGAGCTGGCCGAGAAGGTGGACATCGAGATGTTCGAGAATGAGCGCGGGCACTCGTGGCGCACGACCAACAACACCCTGTTGTACGACGTGCTGCCGGAGGCGACCCGCACTCGGTTGTTCGGGCATACGGCAGCCGTGAATCGGCAGCGGTACACGGCGGTCACGAGCACGGAGGCTGTGGTCTCTGCGGCAGCCGCCATGTTCGAAAGTGACCGCTAGAGTGACCGCTAGCGGCGGGATTTGGCGGTCACATCCCGGAACCTCCGTGAAGCGTGTGGCTGCAAGTATCCGCTCACTGCCAGCGCATTCGTCGTCCGACCTGGGCATCTACCCCTAGTTCGCTCCGAGTCAAGGGGTCGCAGGTTCAAATCCTGTCAGCCCGACCAGTACAGGCTTACTCAAACCTTTGGACTGAGTAAGTCGGTACAGGGTCACAACAGGGCTTCCCGTGGAAACACGGGAAGCCCTGTTTTCATGTTCGCACCCACACTCACCGTCGTTCTCCGCATTGGACAGCTCGAAGCGGTGTTGCTCCTGCCAGGAGTGAAGAGCGGCATTGACCATCGTCCGCTCAGCCTTGACGCTGAGCTCACTTCCCGAGACGTACACCCGCAGGCGCGTATAGAAGGCCGCTAGCAGGCTACGTCGGACGGTGTCAGGCAGACTGATGTACAGCTCACGCGGATTCTCAAGGGACTGATGCGCGATCAGGTGTCAGCTGAGGTTAGGCCGCCAGGCTGACGGTCGGGTTCATGATGGCCTCGTACTCGATGGGGGTCAACCGGCCCAGACGGGCCTGTCGACGGCGACGGTGGTACGTCCTCTCGATCCAGGTGACGATTGCGATCCGCAGCTCTTCCCGGGTTCGCCATCGACGTCGGTTCAGGACGTTCTTCTGCAGCAGAGCGAAGAAGGACTCCATCGCTGCGTTGTCCCCGGCCGCACCGACTTTCCCCATCGATCCCACGAGGTGGTGACGGTTCAGAGCGTGCACGAATTTTCGCGACCTGAACTGAGATCCGCGGTCCGAATGCACGATGCAACTGGCAGCGTCAGGACGCCTGGATATTGCGTTGTCCAGGGCGTTTACCGCGAGGCGAGCCTTCATCCGGTCGCTGATGGAGTAGCCCACGATCCGGCCGGAGAACACGTCCTTGATCGCGCAGAGGTAGAGCTTGCCCTCGTCGGTCCAGTGCTCGGTGATATCCGTCAGCCAGAGCTCGTTGACGTCGTCAGCGGAGAAGTCCCGCTTCACGAGGTCATCGTGGACCGGCGGGCCCGGGCGCTTGCCGTTCTTCCCACGCTTCTTCCCGAACACGGACCACCACTGGTTGTCTCGGCAGATCCGCCACGCGGTCCGCTCACACATGCGCTGGCCAGCTGCCTCCGCTTCGCCGGCGAGGAAGCGATATCCGAACTCGGGATCATCCCGGTGGGCATCGAACAGCGCGTTGGCACGGTAGGCCTCGACCAGCTCGGCCTCGGTGACCTGCTGTTTGCGCCAGCGGTAGTAGGGCTGGCGAGAGAGCTTCAGGACCCGCAGGGACACCGCAACGGGGATCCCGTCGGCGGCGAGCTCGCTCACGAGCGGGTAAAGGATTTTCCCGGCAGATTCGCCTGGGACAGGTATGCAGCAGCACGGCGGAGCACCTCGTTCTCCTGCTCCAGCAGCCGGTTCCGGCGTCGGAGCTCGCGCAGCTCGGTGGAATCCTCACGGGTCTTCCCAGGCCGGTTGCCGTCCTCGACGTCCGCTTGGCGCATCCAGTTCGTCAGGCAGGACTCGGAGATCCCGAAGTCCTTCGCGATCACGGAGAGCTTCTGGCCGGGTTCACGGTTCCTCGCGACGCGGACGACGTCCTCACGGAACTCTTGGGGATAGGGAGCGGGCATGGTGCACATCCTTCCCTGTGACGCTCCTCAGCGCCACAGATCATGTGACACCTGATCGTGCGGCAGTCCCGAACGCTCTACCTCGAGCTGTGTGGATGCGTTTCGTAGGTCAGACTTGAGGGCAGCTTCATTGGCACTGTTCTGGATGCCGATGTAACTGACGATACTTATCGCAACTAATATGGCGATGACCACGATGACGATCAGTAACTCAACGATAGTGAAGCCGAAGTTGCGCTTTCGCGCCTGGCCTGCCAATGAAAGCGTTTGCATATTGCTGTCTACTATGCGCAACTTTGCAGCATTGTTCAACCGTCACAATGTCGTAGTTTTTGCAACGATGGTTGTGCATAGAATCGTAAGCGCCCAGTATGTACGACCCAATCGAAGGCTAAGGGTACCCGGTTCGCGAACGGAAGCCTTCCGTAAAGATGGACAAAGTCTGCGAGGAGCGCATGCTCCAGCTCGGCAATGCGCCCATCGTCTGCACCAGGAGCGGCCTTCCAGCACACCGTCAGGTCCATTGCATCGGCAAGCTGGAAGATCCACACCCCGCCGCTGTGATTATCTGCCCGTCCATCGCCCGTGCGCCTGTACTGCTTCAGCCGACGATGGATGCCATCGTGGTTGCGGCCAGCCGTAGCCTTCCCGATGTATACGACCTGAGCACCCGGCACCCACTCACGCTCAAGCAGCGCTACGTCAACCGTGAAGGATTCGCGCTTGGTCGCCAGACTCTGATCGAGGAAGACGGGTGCCGAGTCGGATTCACGAAGCAGGACGTAGATGCCCGGGTCCGTCGGCGGACGGCTTTCTCGAAGCGCGCCGAACCGGCAGAAGCCCAAGTATCCAGCGTCCTCAAGGCCCCGGCGACTCCACGTCGCCGGGGCGTACTCGCTGAACGACTCCATGGGATGAACCCTACTGCTGAGCCCGGATCTCACGTCGCACCCTAGTAGAATGTCGTTATCTCGCTTGCGTGGGTGTCAGCCTTGTACTTGAGGCCAACTTGATACCGCCTGATTGATCCATCGGAGCTGGGAAACGCGACCTGAATGCTATACATCATTGCGTCGTTCTCCGGCGCAGGCACGTCACCTCGGGTGCCATGAATGAAGCGCAGGTTGTACACGAGCCCGCGGGCCAGCTTCTTTTGAACCTCGGCGACGAAACCGCCCGGGTCCAGCCCGTCGAGCCCCGCTCCGCTGAGTGAACTTTTGTGATCCTCCCGGAGGTACTCCAGTCTGGAGTCGTCGATCGTAAGCCCGCTCGTCGATACAGGTTGTTGGTCGCCACCAAGCGCCGTTAGCGCGAAGACGCTGTCTTGTGCCGCCCATTGCGGGATTCCGTTGTCGAGTCGGTAGTCAAGGTACGTTCCATAGTTGAGATCGTCCACGCCGACAGGTACTAGACCGCTGGACGCGAACGGATAACCGGCCAAGTTCGGTGCCTCACCTTCGATTTGTGTGGTAATGACCTTGTCGCCGGACCGGAGACCAACCTGAGGCAGGAGCATGCCGGTCATGATCGGCTTCCAGGTTGTTGTGTCGACATACCCGATATATGCATCTGTCGATGCGCCAATTGCCACGTGAAGCTTCTCGCGATGTCCCTTAGAGAGGTTGGTGACGTGAGCGACGAAGTAGTGCTGGCTCGGGACGCGTGGGAACGGCCTCTGTCCTACTAGGTACTTGTCTAGTTGCTCCCACACAAGCCCCGAGGGCAAATTCACGATATCCCCCACCGAAAGCGCTGTTGTGGTCGGCCCAACCTGCGCCACCGCGGGGACCCAGTGGTCTGCTATTTCGAGCCCGTAAAAGTCACTATCAATACGAGTTGAATCGAAGAAGAACGCTGCCTCATAGCGCCGATTGTTCGGCACGAGCGCGCCCTTGAGTGACGCGTACTTGATGCCGACCGCCGCAAGCTGGCTCTCGACGCTGAGGTAGCCACCCAGAATGAGCGCGCGCACGGCCCGTGGCCCAAGTTCAAAGGCTTCAACGAGACTGGTCAGACCCACATTCGTGTAGTTGTTGAGTGAGTGAATCGTGAAAGGTTCCACCGGCACACGTCGCTTCCTCGGGAGTCATCGTTGGCGCCGCCCATACTTGCACTCCCCGCCGGTGCGACCAAGTGCCACCGTAGCCCTGGCTCCCCACAGATACGAAGGTGGCGCGACCGGCCCATCCGGCCTCGGAAACGACGCCGACACCACCTACGTCGTCAGTTAGATCCGTGCGCCTCGTTGTACGCGTCCTCAACGTTCTTGGCCAGTCGGCCGCGATCGGACACCTCGTAGCCGTTCTCGCGCGCCCAGGAGCGAATCGCGTTGAGCTGCTCGGGGCTGCGGCCGGACGAGCGCTTCTTCGAGAAACCCACCGTGCCACCAGGTGCGGACGTTGCGCGCCGCGCGTGCTGCTGCCACTTACCGAGATCAGCTCGGATGCTTGCCGCGTTCTCGGCGTTGAGGTCGATCTCCCAGGCCTTGCCGTCGTATGAGAACACGAACGTCTCGGTGGCCTCAGTGCCGTCAATGTCGTCGATAAGCAAGGTTTCAATCTTACGTGCCATCGGAAGGTTCCTTCGGTTAGCTCATTATTGAGTCGACACAGATGTTCCCCGGGATTACCCGTGGAGTCAAAACCTCTGTCGACCTCGCTAGAGTATGTCCATGAGCAGTCCTACACAGGCCGACGACGCACTACTGAGCGCCTCGTTCTCGCTCTACTCGAATCCGGGGGCCTACGCCCTGCTACTTGGCGCAGGCGTGTCGGCCTCGAGCGGGATCCTTACGGCGTGGCCGCTCTTCATGGATCTGGTCGGTCAAGTTGCAACGCTTGAGGGCGAGGAGCCGGAGGATCCAGAGGCCTGGTACCTCGACAAGTTCGGAGTCGCCCCCACGTACGAGGGCGTCCTGGAGAAGCTCGGCCCTACCCAGCATGAGCGGCAGCGCCTGCTGCGCGGCTACTTCGAGCGCAGTGCGGAGGACATCGAGGCGGACGAAAAGCTCCCGACCCCTGCGCATCGGGCGATCGCCCGGCTCGTACGGGCTGGCGCAGTGCGGGTGATCGTGACGCTCAACTTCGACCACCTGATCGAGCAGGCAATCCGCGACGAAGGCTTGGAGCCGACGATCGTCGCCAGCCCGGCAGACATCACGGGCATGGCACCGCTGCACACGCTGGACTGCTGCGTCGTGCACTTGCACGGCGACTATCTTGACCCGACCTCGATGCGCAACACGGTCGACGAGCTCGGCGAGTACGACCCGGCAACGCAGAACCTGCTCGAGCGCATTCTGCAGGACTACGGGCTGATCGTGGCGGGTTGGTCTGCTGCGTACGACCCAGTGCTGCGTAAGGCCATTGCGGAGCACTATTCTACGCGGTTCACGATGACGTGGATTGAACGGAGCGAGGCGAAAGAAGATGCCGCGCAACTACGCATATTGAAGAAGGGCGTAGCGGTCACGGCGGATGCAGACACGGCCTTCGGGCATCTCGCCGACGGCGTCGCGGCGCTCACCGCACGGCAGTCGAGACATCCGCTCACGATCCCGGTTGCCGTTGAGACAGCGAAGCGCGAGCTGGCCGGCCGTCCCGTGGCCATCGGGCTCCACGATCGTCTGCGTCAAGAGCTTGGCCGGCTGCACGACCGGCCCGAGTTCTACGTCTACACCCAGAAGGACCCCGGCCCCTACGAGGAGCTGGTCGAACGGGTTGAGGAGGCGACTCTGCTCCCGGCGGCGCTCGTGGCGACTTTGGCGTATTGGGGGAGCCCGGAGACCGATCGCTGGTGGCTCAGCGAGGTTCCGCGCTTCGCGACCGGGGTTGACGGGAGCGGTTCTGTCAGGCTTCTGAACTTACGTGTCGTCTCAGGGGCCATGCTGTTTTACGCGGCAGGGATCGCCGCAGTAGCTGCACAGCGCTACGACCTGCTCGGCCAGCTCTTCGCTGCGCGGCGATCTAGGGGCCAAGGCAGAGCCTTCGAGACACTTGGAGCCTCCCTCCGCTCGTCCTCTACGTACTACGAAGACGCCTCTGATCGTGATACCCGGCTTCACGGAAAACTCGCGCCACTACTGCAAGACGTCCTAAAGATCGGACACGAGCCACTTGAAGACGCATGGCAAGCGTTCGAACTACTACGGATGACCTGGGTCGCGACCCAGCACCAATCGTTCGATGAACTGCGCGATGAATACTGGCGCGCCGACGACAAAGTCCTAAGCACAGAAGAGCTTGCTAGAGCCACTGAGGAGCCGACGGATACGTTTGATGACGTTCGGGCGACCGAGCATAGGTTCGCGTTCGAGGCGCGCGATAGGCATCTCGGTCGGCTCGGCCGTCTCGCGCGGGTCGGTCGGCCACACATCTTGGCGAGCGAGCGGGAGATGCGCGATGACTGGGCTCCGAACCCGGTCGTTCGTAGGCTTATTGACGACGTGCAGCTCGACGGGAATGCAAGCCCGCTCGTCACCACAGGACTATTTCGGAAGAGCGGTGACGCGCTGCTCGCGATGCAGGCCGTATCCGCAGTACTCGGAGCGACAGCAACTGATCTGATCGAGAAACAGCTGCCTCCTGGCGGGGGAGCAATGCCTTGGGAAATTTGGCTGGACAGCGGGCTGCCGCCAGTGCGTGAAAGTCCGGGTGATCGCTAGTCGATTGGTTTGGAGCCTCTTAGGGCTTAACGTGCCAGCCATCGCCTTAGCCAACTTGTATTGTTAACAGCTCTCAGGGTCAAGTCCTGGACCATAACCCTGGGTCACTTAAAATGTCCCCCAGCTCGCATCGCCCTTGAGCCACGGGCTGTAAGCGGCTGAATCCATGCCGAGCGCCGGGCAAGCTTCGGCAGATTGAGAAGTGGGACCGACATGCACTTCACTAAGCCCGATGGATGAGCCGATGCGAAAGTATGATTCGCTGCCGGAGGGTCGGGCGCCGAGAACAAAACTAACCCCATCTGATCAATATAGAAGGTAATGGTATGGGTCAGGCTCTCTAGTCAACCTACTTCCCGCCGGAAGGGCTCCGCGTATCTCAATGTGATTTATCGGATAGTGCGAATTCTCTACGCCAAACATCTGTATTAGCTTGGCGGCGCTCTGAAGGTCAGACTTTTTTACCGACTCCTTCGCCCTCTCCTGGATGCCAGCGTAAGCAACGATACTGATCGCCGCCAGAATCGCAATAACTACGATGACGACCAGTAGCTCAACGATCGTGAACCCTTTATTCGGGCCCCCCGATGCGTTTTGGGGTGCGTGTCGTGAAGTTGAAAGCGGTGGTGTCAAAGCGTGGAAGCAACATGGGGCTCGCCGGCCAGTAGTCGGGCGAAGGATTCTGTCGGTGTCAGGAAGCCGAGTCGGCGTCGGGGTCGGTTGTTGATCTCCTCGGCGATGGTGGTGAGGTAGGGCTGGTGGTCGGGGATCGCGGTGCCCTTGGGGAGGTACTCCCGGTAGAGCCGGTTCGTGTTCTCGTTGCTGGGCCGCTGCCAGGGCGAGTGAGGGTCGGCGAAGTAGACCGGCATGTCCGTGGCCAGGGAGACCTTCGCGTGTTGCGCCATCTCGGAGCCCTGGTCCCACGCTAGCGAGGCCTGCATCATCCTGGGCAGCTCGGTGAAGTACTCGATGACCGCGTCCGCGGTGCCCTCGGCATGTTTGGAGGGCAGGGCGAGCAGGCCGGTGAACCCGCTCATCCGCTCTACCAGGGTCGCGGCGCACGAGGCCCCGTTCTTCCCGATGATCAGGTCGCCCTCCCAGTTCCCCGGCACCCGCCGCTGCGCGGCGTCCTCGCCCCGTTCCGCGATCGGGACCATCCCCACGATCGGCCCGCCCCTGGTCCGGCCGGTGGTGCGGGGCCGGCGCTTGGTCCGTTTGGACTGTAAGAAGATCCCACGTTTGGCGAGTTCTCCGCGGGGGATCGCGTAGATGTACTGGTAGATCGCTTCTCCGCTGACGGTGCGGCCCTGAGCGTCGGGAGAGTTCGCCATGCGGTCAACGGTCGGGTCTGCGGCCTCCAGACGCAAGCGGCCCGCGATCTCGTTCGGCGTCCACGACGCCGCGAGGTCGGCGTTCACTCGGGCCTCGAGCACGGGATCCTTCGCGACTTTCCTGACCTGTGGGCGCGAGCGCTGGCGCTGCGCTTTCACGTCCGCGGTCACGGCTTGATAGCCACGGGTCTTCGTCGAGTTCCGTCGCATCTCCCTGGAGACCACTGACGGGCATCTGCCCAGGTGAGAAGCGATTCGACGGACTCCCCACCCGGCCTTCGATCCCGTTGAGATCTCCATCCGCTCCGCGAACGTGAGCCGCCGCCGCACCATCCCAGGCCTCCTCGCCTCGAGCCCCCACCGACCGGGAGTGTTGCTACGACGCTATGACACCACCGGGAGGCGGGCCAGGTGCTGGGCTCGGTGAGGTGTCAGAGGCTTCGCGTAGCTTCGGAGTAGATGCCCAGCCAGAGGAGATTCCAGTGTCGGCGAATGCCTATCCCTACCCCGTCGCCGTCTCACGCCTCACCAAGGGCGAACAATCTCGCGAGTCGCAGAACTTGAGAGCCATACGTTGGCTCCTGGAGCAGCCCGGCGGCTCGGTAGTCGTCGTGACGCCCCGCGCTGACATCCCCAGCGAGAGCCTCACCAAGCTGGTGGCGAAGACTGGCGTGGCGCACATGAGATGGCGCGGATCCTCCATGGGGTCGCTCGCGGGCCACCGTGCAATCGTTGCCTGGCCGGATCGGCAGCACCTGAATGATCTGTGCGGCGTCAAGGTGGACGCTCTCGCCGTCATCGAATGGGGCGAGCCGGAGACGGAGGAGTGGATCGAGGATGCCAACCCGGTGCAGCTGTACGCCGACCGCATCGTTGAGCCTGCTGAGCCGGCCGATGCCACGGGAGCAGTGGGTTCGCTTCCGGAAGGCGTGGAAAACGTACTGCAGTACCTGGCCCTGACGGCTCAGGAGTTCGGCACCGACATGGAGTGGCACGAAGAGCAGAAGCTCAAGGCGGACATGATGCACCGGCCCGAGCGATGGGCCGGCGTCACGGTGAAGCAGGTGCGCGAACGGTGTCGCGCGCTCGGGCTGTCGCCGATTGACGTCGACACCATCGGTGGCTACCTCCAGCGGCGGAAGGATGGCGGCCGGTTCCGTGTAGATCGTTCCTATCGAGGGTTCCAGTTCAACTGATATCGCGGTTGCGGGCAAGGTAGCCGACGGCGTCACCTCACGTCGGCTGATTCGCCTTCGTCGGATCCCGCAGCACCACCCCAGCCTTGAGGATCGCCATGCGCATGGTCTCTTGGTTCACCTTCAGCACCTCGGCAACCTGAGACAGTGAGCTTCCCGCTTCATACAGGCGAGCCGCTTCTGCCACCTGCTGCTTGGTGAGCGGCTGGCGGCGGACCACCACGCTGTTGGCGCGCAGGATGCCGAGGATGGTGGAATTGGCGACGCCGTACTCCTTGGCCAGAGCGGTAGAGGTCTCCCCTGCGCTGTAGCGGGAAGCTACATCAGCACGAGCGGTGTCGCTGAGGCGGTTCCACTTGCGGTGCGGCTTCGTGATCGCGGGATTTCGTGGAGCCGTGTCCGGTGAGCGGTCCGGGCGGACGGCCACAGGAGCGGCTGTATCGGGCCTGGTAGCGGCCAGAATCGGCGCTACGACCCCTGTTACGGAATATGTGGAACAGAGGTCAATAAGGTCGACCGAGAGAGAGCACCCTCCCACCTGCTGGTGGGAGGGTGTTCTGCATTCTCCACCTCTCCGCATGCTCAGCCCCTTCCGGTCCCGGACCGTCAGCTCTTCACGGGCCCCACCCAGATCTGCTGGGCGTTGGTGAACTCGCGGATGCCGTGCGGGCCCAGCTCGCGGCCGTAGCCCGAGCGCTTGATCCCGCCGGAGGGCAGGCGCGGATCCGATTTCACGATCCCGTTGACCGCGACCTGCCCCGCCTCGATCCGGCGGGCCAGCGCGACCCCGCGCTCGGTCTCGGTCCAGATCGCGGCGCCGAGCCCGTAGGGGGTGTCGTTCGCGAGGGCCAGGGCATGCTCCGCATCATCCGCCGCCATCACCACGGCGAGCGGCCCGAAGGTCTCCTCGGTGCAGGCCGCCATTCCCGGCTCGACCCCGGTCAGCAGCGTCACCGGGTAGAAGAAGCCCTGCCCCTCCGGCATCTCTCCGCCGAGGACCAGGGTGGCGCCGGCCTCGACGCTCGTGGTGACCTGTCGGTGCAGGTTCTCGCGCAGCTCCTTCCGAGCGATCGGCCCCACCTTGGTGGCCGCATCGCGGGGATCACCGACCACCAGGTCCCGCAGCTGGGCGGTGAGCAGTTCGACGAACTCGTCGTGCACGGAGCGCTCCACGATCACCCGCTTCGCGGCGATGCAGGACTGGCCGGCGTTGATGATCCGCGAGAGCGCCGAGACCTCCGCAGCTTTCGCGAGATCCGCATCGGCCAGCACGATGCAGGGGTCGGAGCCTCCGAGCTCGAGCACCGCGGGCTTGATCTCGCTCCCGGCGATCGAGGCGACCTTCGCCCCGGCCCGGTCCGAGCCGGTGAAGGAGACCGCCTGGACACGGGGATCGCGGATCACCTGCTCGACGTCCTCGGTGGCGGCCAGCAGGGTCTGGAAGACGCCCTCGGGAGCACCGGCGGCTCGGAACACCTCCTCGAGCGCGGCGGCGCAGCCCGGCACATGCGGGTCGTGCTTCATGATGGCGGTGTTCCCGGCCATCAGCGCCGGAGCGCAGAAGCGGAAGGCGACCCAGAACGGAGCGTTCCAGGGCAGGATCCCGAGCACCGGCCCCAGCGGCAGGTACTGCACGTAGGAGGAGGTCGCGTCGGACTCCAGATGTTCCTCGGCCAGGTACTCGGGACCGAACTCTGCGTAGTGCTCGGCGGCCCACGCAGATTTCGCGACCTCGCCCCGGGCCTCACTGATCGGCTTGCCCATCTCCTCGGTCATCAGGGGTGCGAGCTCCTCGGTGTGCTCGCGCAGATAGGTCGCGACATTGCGCAGCACCTCGGCGCGCTCGGCGAGGGTGGTGTCCTTCCAGGAGGTGTACGCGGCCTGGGAGCGATCGATGGTCGACGTGATCTCCGCGGGGGTGGCGGCGGGCACCTCGCGGACGACGGCACCGGTGGTGGGATCGATGGCGGTCAGCACGGTCATAGGGTGCTGCTCCTCTCAGAAGCGGGGGGCGAGCACGGCGCCGGTCGGGAAGGACCGGGCGGAGCTCTCGTGGACGGTGAAGTCCTCGGGCAGGGTGAAGAACGACTCGCAGCCATTCTTCGTGATGTGGACGGTGTCCGAGATGCCGACGGTCTTGTTCCCGTCCACGCCCCACATCCACGGCAGCAGGTGGAAGGTCATGCCCTCCTCGAGCTGCCGCTCATCGCCTTCCAGGAGGGAGACGATGTACCCCTCGTCCCAGGAGGGCGGGAAGGCGATCCCGATCGAGTAGCCGGCGCGGGTGACCAGCTGGGCACCCACGTCGTTGCTCTCGATGCGGGTACGGGTCAGCTCCGCGATCTCGGAGACGGTCACCCCCGGCTTCATCAGGGCTCGCAGCTCCGCGAGGGTCTGCTTCATCAGCTCCTGCGCGGAGTGCATCGAGTCCGAGAGCGCCCCGTTGACCACGGTGCGCATCATCGCCGTGTGATACCTCCGGTAGCACCCGCCGACCTCGAGGAAGACGTGCTCGCCGGGCCGGATCATGCGGCCCTCCCAGGTGGAATGACCGATCATCGAGCGAGGGCCGGAGGCGACGTAGGGCGCCACCGCCGGGAACTCCCCGCCCGCCCGGAACATCGCCGAGGTGATCGCGGCGGCCACATCGTTCTCGGTGGCCCCTGCCATGGCCGCGCCGAGCCCGGCGGCCATCCCGGCCTCCCCGGCATAGGCCGCGAGCTGCATCACCTCGATCTCCGCGGGCGACTTGCGGATCCGTCCCTCCTCGACGATCCCGAAGCAGTCCACGAGCCCCTCGCCGAAGGCCTCGTGGAAGCGGTCCTGCTGATAGGCGGGGAAGTAGTAGCTGTTGCGCTCGTAGCCCACCCGGGAGTCCCCCAGCCGCAGGTCGCGCAGGGTGCTGACCAGCTCGAGGATCGCGTCTCCGCTGTCGGGATAGGCCCGGGAGTTCTCGAGCCAGGTCCGCGCGATCACGTTGGACTCCTCGAGGGCGCGGGTGATCATGACCGAGTCCGCGCTGAGAGGGACGATCAGGGCCTGGAAGTAGGAGTACCCGGTGGTCTGATAGTCGGTGAGGTACATCAGGTTCTCGGGGTCGGTGATGATCACCGCGTCCAGCTCCCGCTCCGTCATCCGCCGCCTCAGCTCCCCCACCCGTCGTTCGTACTCCTCGGGGGCGAAGGTCATATCGGACCGACGGCGCATCAGAGGGCCCTCGCCGCAGCGTCGATGGCCTGCTCGAGCAGTTCCAGGCCCTCCGTCAGGTCGATCTCGGGGATGGTCAGCGGCGGGATCAGCTTGATCACCCGGCCTCCGCTGCCGCACGGGCCGATCAGCAGTCCGCGCTCGAAGCACTCCGTCTGGACCTGTTTGGCGAAGGCCCCGTCCCCGGTGTCCAGCGCCTGCATCATCCCGCGACCGCGCACCTCCCACTCCTGCTCGGGATGGGCGGCGGCGATGGCCTCGAGCTTCTCGCGCATCTGCTCGCCCTTGGCGAGCACATCGGCGAGGAAGGTCTCGTCGGTGAAGTAGTCCAGCGCGACGGTCCCGGCGACGAAGGAGAGCCCCTGCCCGCGGAAGGTGCCGGTGTGGGCGCCGGGTGACCAGTTGTCATCGACGCTCGGCTTGTTGAGGTTCATCGCGATCGGGGTGCCGAAGCCGCCGAGCCCCTTCGCCAGCGTGATGATGTCCGGGTCCAGATCCATCCCGTCGAAGGAGAAGTAGCCTCCGGTGCGTCCCACCCCGGCCTGGATGTCGTCGATGATGAACAGCGCCCCGACCTCGCGCGCGAGGTCCTGGATCTCGTGCAGCCATTCCCTGCTGGCGATGTTGACGCCGCCCTCGGCCTGGACCGGCTCGATGAGGAATGCTGCGGGCGGGGTGAGCCCGCTGGAGGGATCACGCAGCGCGGCGGCGTAGTCGGAGACGCCGGTGCGGCCACCTGGTGCGGTCTCGAAGGGCAGGCGCACGACATCGGTGAGGGGAACTCCGGCCCATTGGCGAAAGGCCTCGTTCGCGGTCGCTGCGAGCGAGCCGAGGGTCATGCCGTGGAAGCCATGGCTGAAGGCGACGATCTCGCGCCGGCCGGTGGTGAGGCGAGCCAGTTTCAGCGCGGCCTCGACCGCGTTGGAGCCCGTGGGTCCCATGAACTGCATCCGGTGGTCCATCCCCCGCGGGGCCAGGACCACCTCGTGGAAGCGGGAGATGAAGTCACGTTTGGTGGTCGTGTAGGTGTCCAGGCTGTGCGCCACGCCGTCGGCCTGGAGGAATTCGATCATCGCCTCCTTCATCTTCGGGTTGTTGTGCCCGAAGTTCAGGACCCCGGCCCCGGCGAAGAAGTCGATGTAGCTGGTGCCGTCCTCGTCGACCTGGCGGGCGTTGGATGCGGAGGCGAACACTGTCGGATAGGCGCGGCAGTACCCGCGGATCTCGGACTCATGCTGCTCGAAGATGGTGCTGTCCATGAAGGGCCTCCCGTCGCGGTGCAGGGCGACCTCGCTCGTCACGCCCGGCCGCATAGCGATGATCGCCCCGTCTGGCAAGTGATTGCCGGTGTGCCGACCCTCACTCACCCGAGGCGGTTCCGTCAAGGGGCCGGCTCGAGAGGGCAGTGCCCACCACCGTGAGCCGGTGCGCCTGCGGGCGCGTCGCGGACGGGCGGACCCGCTCGCGGAGTCAGGCGCCCCGGCTGCCTCGAGCGTCTCCCCAGTCGACCCCCTCCAAGGAGAGGTCCGAGGCCATGTCCTCGAGGAAGCCGATGACGATTCGGCGCTCGGCGGAGCCGAGCCTCCTCGCGGCATCCACGCGGCGAGCCTGTTGAGCGCCGATCGTCCGCATCGCTGTCGCGCGGGTCGAGGGGTCCACGCGCACGACCAGCGCGCGACGGTCGGTGGGGTGCCGCAACCGCTCGATGTGTCCAGCGTTCTCGAGACGGTCCAGGAGCTTCGTGGTCGATGCGCTCGAGATTCCCAGCGTCCGGGCGATCGCCCCGGGCGTCGCCTCCGATCCCGTGTTCTCGCTCACGATGGCAAAGTGCAGGGCGCGCATGTCGGTCTCGCTGAGCTCCATGTACCTCAGGGAGGCCTCCGAGAGGGCCTTCTCCGCGGCGCGCAACCTCGAGAGCGCCTCCATCAGAGCGTCGATCTCCTCGATGTCCTGGGCCTCAAGGTCGCTGTAGTCGATCAGCTCCTGGTGCGGATCGCTTGCGGCCATCGAGAACATCGACCGCGTGGCGCTCTCTCGAGCCCGCGGTGCCGACCCCTCTTCTGACGTCTCCATGGAAACAACACTACTCCTCAGAACGTCACTAAGTATATATCTTAGCTAACTACTAATCTGTGAGACACTGTCCCGGTCACGCCACTTCGAAGGGACGATCATGGCCTCCAGGAAAGATTCGACGGCCGGCTCCGGTGAGCCGACGCACCGCCGCAGCACGCGAGTGATCCCGCGAGTGCTCCGCGTGCTGATACCGGCGCTGCTGATCATCGCGTGGCTCGCGGCGGCGGCAGTGGGCGGGCCGTACTTCGGCCGGGTCGAGGAGGTCTCCTCCAATGACCGCACCGCGTATCTTCCCGAGACTGCTGACGCGACGCAGGTCTCCCTCGTCTCCTCGGACTTCCTCGGATCGGATTCGCTGCCCGCGATCGTCGTCATCACCTCGGACGAGGAGATCGATGACCAGGTGACTGCCGAGCTCGAGAAGACCAGCACCGACCTGGCGCAGATGGACGGGATCACCGGCGAGATCTCACCGGTGATCATCTCGGACGACGGCCTCGCCGCACAGCTCTTCCTCCCGCTCGACCCGGAGGCGGACATCGGCGAGCTGACCACGGAGATCGAGACGACGTTGGCAGCCGATCTGCCCGCAGGCCTCACCCCGTACGTGACCGGCCCGGCGGGTTTCACCGCCGATCTCGGTGCCGCCTTCGCAGGCATCGACGGGCTGCTCCTGGCCGTGGCGCTCGCGGCGGTGTTCGTCATCCTCATCATCGTCTATCGCTCGGTGATCCTTCCCGTGGTCGTCCTCGCCACGAGCGTCTTCGCACTGTGCGCTGCTCTGCTCACGATCTGGTATCTCGCCGCCGCGGACATCCTGCTCCTGTCCGGACAGACCCAGGGGATCCTCTTCATCCTCGTGATCGGCGCCGCCACCGACTACTCCCTGCTGTACGTGGCCCGATATCGCGACGAGCTCCGCCACACCCGGCTCCGCAGGGCCGCGACGATGAAGGCTCTGCGCGGAACCATCGAACCGGTGCTGGCCTCGGGCGGCACCGTCATCGCCGGCCTCCTCTGCCTGCTGCTGTCAGATCTGAAGTCGAACAGCACCCTCGGCCCCGTGGCGGCCATCGGGATCCTCTTCGCCATGGCGGCGGCGCTGACCTTCCTCCCGGCCGCGCTGTACGCGATGGGCCGGGTGGCCTTCTGGCCGCGCCGCCCCCGCTTCGAGCCCGACGCGCCCGAGGCCGGCGCCGACCCTGCCGACCACGGCATCTGGGGACGGATCGCAGTCGCTGTCCGACGCCGGCCCCGGCGCATCTGGATCATCACCGCTCTGATCCTCGCGGTCGGCTGCCTCGGGGTGACCCAGCTGCGAGCCGACGGGGTCCCGCAATCCGACCTGGTGCTGTCAGAATCCTCCGCTCGCGAGGGCCAGATAGCGCTGAGTGAGCACTTCCCCGGCGGATCAGGGACCCCCGCCCAGATCCTCGTCGACGACGCGGCCCTCCAGGACGTCACCGACATCCTGCTGGCATCGGACGGTGTCGATTCCGTGACGGTCACTGCTGAGGACTCCCCCAGCGGCTCTGCTCCCGTCACCGAAGAAGGCATCCAGCCCCTGGGCCCGCCCGGCACGCCTGCCCCGGAACCCACCGTCATCGAGGGCGACGTCCTCCTCCAGGCGACCCTCATCGACGCACCCGACTCTGCGGCAGCCGAGGCCACCGTGCGCGAACTCCGCACCGAGTTCGCCGCGCAGGACGTCACGGCGCTGGTCGGCGGGCCCACCGCGATCTCGATCGACACGAACGACGCCTCGGCTCATGACCGGGCACTGATCATCCCGATCGTCCTCGTCGTGATCCTGCTGATCCTGATGCTCCTGCTCCGCTCGATCCTCGCTCCGATCCTCCTGATCGCCACCACGGTGCTGTCCTTCGGCACGGCGATGGGGGTGGCCGCTCTGGTGTTCAACACCCTGTTCGACTTCCCCGGCGCCGATCCGGCGGTCCCCCTGTACGGGTTCGTCTTCCTGGTCGCTCTCGGCATCGACTACAACATCTTCCTGATGACCCGGGTCCGAGAGGAGTCGCTGAAGCATGGCACCCGCGAGGGGGTCGTGCGCGGCCTCGCCGTCACCGGCGGGGTGATCACCTCGGCCGGCATGGTGCTCGCGGCGACCTTCGCGGCGCTCGGCGTGATCCCGATCCTGTTCCTCGCCCAGCTGGCATTCATCGTCGCCTTCGGCGTGCTGCTGGACACCTTCGTGGTCCGCACCCTGCTGGTTCCGGCTCTCGCCCTGGACCTGGGCAAGATCATCTGGTGGCCTTCGAAGCTGTGGAGGTCGGGCCGGGCGTGACGTAGCCCGCAGGTTCTGAGGCCCTGAGCCTCAGAACCTGCGCGACTTCCTAGACTTGCCGCATGAGCGCGACCCCCTCCTCCCTGACCCCGCCCGAGTCCGCCACGGCGCTGAACGAGTTCGTCCTCACCGTCGTGTGCGCGGACGCTCCCGGCATCGTCCATGCGGTCACCGGAGCGATCGTGGAGGTCGGCGGGAACATCACCGAGAGCCGCCAGTTCGAGAGCGGCACCACCCACCGGTTCTACCTCCGGCTCCAGGTCGTCACCGCGGCCCCGCTCGCGCAGCTCGAGGCCGCGCTGTCCCCGGTGGTGGAGCGGTTCGGGCTCGAGCACCGCATCGACGTGGTGGGCCGGCCCCTGCGCACGCTGGTGCTCGGCTCCACCGCGAAGCACTGCGTGAACGATCTGCTGTTCCAGGTCGAGGCGGGGAACCTGCCGATCGAGATCCCGCTGATCCTCGCGAACCATCCCACCCTCGAAGGGTTGGCGGGCTTCTACGAGGTGCCCTTCCAGCACCTGCCCACCAAGGGCGACGGCGCGAAGGCCGCCTTCGAGGAGCGGGTGCGCGAGGCGATCACCGAGCACGACATCGAACTAGTGGTGCTGGCCCGCTATATGCAGATCCTCTCCCCCGAGCTGTGCGCTGAGCTCGCCGGTCACTGCATCAACATCCACCACTCGTTCCTGCCCGGATTCAAGGGCGCGAACCCCTACCGCCAGGCCTACGCGCGCGGGGTGAAGCAGATCGGCGCGACCGCGCACTTCGTGACCAGCGACCTCGACGAGGGACCGATCATCGAGCAGGACGTGATCCGGGTCGATCACACCCGCTCCCCGCAGGAGCTGATGGCGATCGGTCAGGATGCCGAGGTGCGGACGCTCCGCCAGGCCGTGACCTGGTTCGCGCAGTCCCGCGTGCTGCTGGACGGGCCCCGCACAGTCATCTTCCGCTGAGGCCGAGCTGGGAAGACCAGCTTGGAAGACAAGCTCGGAAGACCTGCTCAGAAGACGGGTCGGCCACCGGTCACTCCGAGCACCGTGCCGGAGACATAGCTGGCCTCTGCGGGGCTGGCCAGGAACACGAACGCTCCCGCCACCTCGGAGGGCTGCCCCGCGCGGCCCAACGGGGTGTTCGCCCCGAAGCTCACGTAGTCGTCGCTGACGCGCGTGGCGACGTTCAGCGGAGTCCAGATCGGTCCTGGCGCGACCGCATTGACCCTGATCCCGCGCGGGCCGAGGTCCGCCGCCAGGTTGACGGTCACATTGTTGATCGCCGCTTTCGTGGACGCGTAGTCCATGAGAGGGACCGAGGGATCGTAGCTCTGGATCGAGGAGCAGTTGATGATGCTCGCCCCCTCGCCCAGATGCCGGGCCGCCTCCTGGGTGATCCAGAACAGTGCTTCCAGGTTCGTGGTGAGCGTGCGGTGCAGCCGCTCGGAGCTGATGCCCTCGAGCCCCTTGGGCTCCGCTCGGCCCCATTGGAAGGCCGCATTGTTCACCAGGATGTCGAGCCGGCCGTGTTCCTGGACGGTGCGGGTCACGAGCGACCGGGCCAGCTGCTCATCCCGGATGTCTCCAGGAAGGAGCAGGGCGCGCCGTCCCGCCTGCTCGATCCAGTGTCGCGTCAGCTCGGCGTCCTCCTGCTCCTCGGGCAGGTACGAGATCGCCACATCGGCGCCTTCTCGCGCGTAGGCGATCGCGACTGCCCGCCCGATCCCGGAGTCTCCCCCGGTGATCAGTGCGGACATGCCCTGCAGGCGGCCGTGGCCCACGTAGCTGCCCTCGCCGTGATCTGGGACCGGCTGCATGGGTGACGTGAGTCCGGGCGGCTCCTGGGCCTGCGCGGGGAAGGAGGGCTCTCCGTCACGGGTGGACAGGGCACGGGCATGTTCGGCGACCTCGGAGGGCAGGGGCTGATCGGCGTGCTCGGTCATCGGGGCTCCTTCGTCATCGGCTGTATCCCCACGCTAATGCGTGATGGCCGGGACCCTGCAGAACGACCGGTCGGGCGCGCCGGAGGAACCCCCGTGCTCAGCCCTTCACCCCGCCGGCCGCGGCGAAGCCCTGGCCCAGACTGCGACCGAGGAACAGGTACAGCACCACCACCGGAAGCGAGTAGAAGATCGAGAACGCTGCCAGCTGACCGTAGGCGACCTGCCCGTACTGCGAGGAGAAGGTGTACAGGGTGACCGCGGCGGGAAGGTTCTCAGGACTCAGCAGCAGCATGAACGGCACGAAGAAGTTGCCCCACATCATCACGAAGGTGAAGATCGTGGCGACGGACAGCCCGGAGCGCATCAGCGGCAGGACCACCGACCACAGCGCCCGGTAGACGCCCGCCCCCTCGGTCCAGGCGGACTCCTCGATCTCGATCGGCACTCCGTCCATGAACCCCTTGGTCAGGAAGATGGCGTACGGCAGGGAGCTGGCGCCGAGGAAGAGGATCGCCCCGCCCATCGAGTCGATCAGGTTCACCTGCACGAACAGCGAGTAGACCGGGATCATGATCGCCGTGATCGGCAGTCCGGTCGAGAAGATGATGGTCAGCAGCAGGGGCCGCTTGGCGCGGAAGCGGAATCTCGACATCGGGTAGGCGCACAGCACTGCCGCGACCATCGTCACGACGGTCGCGCCGCCGCACAGGATCAGTGAGTTCGCCAGCGGCCGGAAGGTGGTCTCCGCGTTCCAGATCGCCGCGAAGTTGCCCAGCGACCAGTTCTCCGGCCAGGAGACCGACAGGGTCGCCTCGGTGTTGAAGGAGGCCAGCACGACCCACAGCAGCGGCACCAGGAAGGCCGCTCCGATCACGATCATCACAGCGGTGCTGGCGATCGTGCTGCTGCGCTCCCTCGACCCCGTGCCGGAGCGGCGGGGGCGCCGGACGGCCTCGCTCCGCGGGGCGGGGGACGACTCACGGGTGGCGGTGTCATCGGTCGTGGTCATCGCTTGTCCTCCTCGGGCAGCAGGCGCAGGTACACCAGTGAGGCCAGGGCCCCGATCAGCAGCAGCAGGAGGGCCACGGCGGTGCCGTAGCCGAGCTGTCCGTAGGAGAACGCCTGCTCGTACATGTACAGCGGCAGGGTCTGGCTCTGTCGAGCCGGGCCGCCTCCGGTCATGATGAAGATCAGCCCGAACACCGACAGCGTCTGCAGCGTTGTCAGCATCAGGTTGGTGGCGATCGCCGGTCGCATCAGCGGCAGCGTCACCGACCGGAAGCGGCGCACGGGGCCGGCGCCGTCCAGCGAGGCCGACTCGTAGACGTCTGCGGGGACAGCGCTCAGCGCCGCCGAGTACACCAGCATCGAGAAGGCGGTGCCGCGCCAGATGTTCGCGAAGGACACCGCGATGATCGGGGCGCTGAACAGCAGGCCGACCGCGCCGGAGGTGCCCCTCAGGCGCGGGGTCGTGCCCGGCCGACGCCCTGTGCGTGCTCGGCGTCGGCGTAGCGCATGCCGGGCGGGACCTGCGCGAGCTCGAACCACGAGGCGGCCCGCGGCAGCAGCCGCACGTCCTGCCAGGGAACTTCGAAGGCGGGATCACGCCACAGCGTCAGCCCGATCTCCTCACGGCGACCGGCCGCGACCAGCGTGAGCCGGCGCAGCCGGGAGAGCGGGTGGGGATCTGCCCGGGAGGCAGCGGGGATCGCCACCACGCCGCCGAGATCCAGCGGCCAGACGGTCTCGCCCCAGTGCAGGCTCGCATGTTCCGCGGCGCCGCTGATCACGGCTGGCGGCCGCAGATCAGCAGCAGACACCGGGACGGGGGCGAGCGGGGTTCCACGTTCGAGGACCTCCTGCTGGACCCAGGCACCGGGCAGCAGGGGCGTCCCCCCGACCGAGACGTCCACCAGGATGGACTCGTCGAACGGCTGAAGCGGGACGCTGAGCAGGCCGCCTCGCGTCATGTCTCGCCGGGGCACCGCGATGACCCTCACCACGGCAATGTCGCCGGGCCGGTCGGTCAGCGTGATCCTCACCCGGGTCCCGGGCAGCGGGTCGATGCGCCTCATCGGCGGAACCGCGCTTCAGAGCGGTCCTCGAGCGCCCATCGGAGCTGCTCGGTGAAGCGTGCGTTCATCGGTGGTGCGGCCTCGATGGGGAACCAGCGCGCCTCGGTGTTCTCACCATCAGCGGGATAGGGCTCGGACTCACCGTCGGCCTCGCACAGGAAGCACACGTCCAGGTACTGCGCCTGGTCGCCGTTGCGGTAGGTGATCGGCGGCAGGGTGCGCACGTCGATCAGGCGCAGCGCGGTGCACCGGATGCCCGCCTCCTCGGCGACCTCGCGCACCGCCGCGCGGGCGGGTTCTTCGCCGGGATCGATGATTCCGGTGACTGGGGTCCAGGCCCCGTCATCCGCACGTCGCACGGCGAGCACGGAGGTCCGTTCCCGGTCGAGCACCAGGGCGGTCACGCCGGGCATCCACAGCAGTTCGTGCCCCACCCGCTCGCGCAGGGACAGGACGAAGTCCGGGGTCGCGATGGCAGCTCCTCCCAGCAGTCCAGCGGCGTCAGCCACCCATCAGGAACGGCAGGGTGGCCACCCCGAAGATGAGCACCATGAACACCACGTACACGATGATGAACAGCACGATCAGGGCCAGCATCACCCAGAAGAGGATCCAGCCGATCTTGTTCATCTTCTGAGCGGAGTACGGATCGCTGTCCATCTGCACCAGGGCGATGATCCCGAAGATCGCCGGAATCGTTCCTCCACAGAGGAAGCCGACGACGATCAGGATGATCGCGCTGGACTGGAGCTTGCTGCGGTCCGGCAACGGACCTTGGGGGTGATAGCTCATGGCTCGCGGATCCTTGTCGCTCAGGCCGTGGAGACGGGCAGGTCAGTCCTTCGGCAGGTCAGTCCTTCAGCGGGCGCCCATGGGCGTCGCGCTCGAAGGTCGGGGACTTCGCGAGCACCATGATGCCCTCGATGAGCCCCCACCAGGCGCCGATGCCGCACGTGAGCACGGTGACTGCGATCTGGATGATGCCGATCGTGGTGTAGCCCAGCAGGAAGCGGTGGACTCCGAATCCGCCGAGGAAGATGCCGAGCAGACCCACCACCAGGCGGCTCTGCGGCTCACCCTGGGGTGCCGGTCCCCCGGCAGCGGAGGGTGCCTGTCCGGCGCCGGCCGGGCCGTATCCGGCCCCGCCCTGCCCGTAGGGATCGGAGGCGGAGGCGCCGGAGCCCTGTGCCGGGGTCCAGTTCTGCTGCGGCTGCCCGAACGGATCGGACGCAGAGCCGGCAGAGGGCTGGGCGTACGGGTCGTTCCCGGCCACGGGCTGCTGGCCGTAAGGATCCTGCTGGCCGTAGGGGTCCTGCTGGCCGTAGGGGTCCTGCTGGCCGTACTGCTGCGCTCCCGGTGCCTGCTGGCCGTAGGGGTCCTGCTGGCCGTGCTGCTGCGCTCCCGGTGCCTGCTGACCGAAGGCGTCCTGCTGGTCCGCAGGCTGCTCGGCCGGCGGCTGCGCCCACGGATCCTGCTGCGGCTGGGCATAGGGATCCTGGGAACCCTGCTGCGCGTCGAAGTCGTTCCCCTGGGTGTTCCAGGAGCCGTTGTCACCGGGATTGCTCATGCCGGACACGATACGTGAGGCGACCGGGGTGACGCACCTCGGGTGGGCGCGGTCCGCAGCAACAGCCTCAGCGCTTGCGCTTCTCGCGGATCCGCACACCGATCACGATCGGTGACCCCGTGAACTCGAAGTCCTCGCGCAGGCGGCGCTCGATGAAGCGGCGATAGCCGTGCTCGAGGAAGCCGCTGGCGAAGATGACGAAGCGCGGTGGACGGGTGCGGGCCTGCGTCGCGAACAGGATGCGGGACTGCTTGCCGCTGCGCACGGGATGGGGATGGGCGGCCACCAGCTGGCCCAGGAAGGCGTTGAGTCTGCCGGTCGGGATGCGCTGGTCCCAGGACTCCAGCGCCGCCTCGAGCGCAGGCACCAGGCGGTCGGCATGACGGCCCGTCTCGGCGGAGATGTTGACCCGAGGCGCCCAGGCGACGTGTGCGAGATCACGCTCGATCTCCCGCTCCAGCGTCTTGTGCCGCTCTTCGTCCAGCAGGTCCCACTTGTTGAACGCGAGCACGAGGGCACGACCGGACTCCAGGACCATGTCGATGATCTTCAGGTCCTGGGCGGAGATCGGCTCGGAGGCCTCCAGCAGCACCACTGCGACCTCGGCCCGGTCCAGGGCGGAGCGGGTGCGCAGCGAGGCGTAGTAGTCGGCGCCCTGGGACTGGAGCACGCGGCGCCGGATGCCGGCGGTGTCCACGAAGGTCCACTCCCGGCCGCCGAGCATGATCTTCTCGTCCACCGGGTCCCGGGTGGTGCCGGCCACGTCGTCGACCACCACCCGCTGCTCCTTGGCGAGCCGGTTGAGCAGCGAGGACTTGCCCACGTTCGGCCGACCCACCAGGGCCACCCGGCGGGGACCGCCGTCGGCGGGGGCGCCGCGCCCCTCTTCGGGCATCGCAGCCAGCACGGCGTCCAGGAGGTCGCCGGATCCGCGCCCGTGCAGGGCGGAGACCGCATGCGGCTCCCCCAGGCCCAGGTTCCACAGTCCGGCGGCCTCGAGCTCGCCGCGCTGGTCATCGACCTTGTTGGCCACCAGCACGAGAGGCACCCTGGCCTTGCGCAGCACCTTGAGCAGCTGCTCATCGGTGGTGGTGACACCGACGTTCGCATCGACGATGAACATCACCACATCGGCGAGGGAGACGGCCACCTCGGCCTGCTCGGCGACCCGGTAGGCGATGCCCTGGACCCGGTCCTCCCAGCCGCCGGTGTCGACCAGCCAGAAGTCCTTTCCGGACCATTCGGCCTCATAGAAGACCCGGTCGCGGGTCACCCCGGGTCGGTCCTCGACGATCGCCTCGCGGCGTCCGAGAATACGGTTGACCAAGGTCGATTTGCCGACGTTGGGGCGGCCCACCACCGCCACCACCGGCAGGTTCCGCTGGGTCTCTGGCGCCAGCTCTTCGGACTCCTCCCCTGTCAGCAGGGCCAGGTCCTCGTCATCGAGCTCGTAGTCGGACAGGCCGGCCCGCAGCGCGTTCTCGATATCCGCATCGGTGGGACCGTCGCTCGAGGCGTTCGCCATCGGGGCGTGCTCCGAGGTGGCCGGCTCGCGGCGGGCGGGCACGGGCTTGCCGTGCTCGGCCTCCTCCTGCGCCGTCTCGGCCGCGGCGACGAGCATCAGCACCCGCTCGACGACGTCCGCGATGCCGAGGCCCGTGGTGTCGAGGGTCTCGACGCCGTCGGCGGCGGTGAGGAACTCCGAGACGGTGGAGTCGTCGCGGTCACGGCGCAGCACCTGATCGGCCATCCGGGCGCGGGTGTCCTCGTTGTCCTCGAGGTCGAGCTCGGCGGCGCGGCGGCGCATCCGCTCCTCGTCGGAGGCGATCAGCAGCACCCTGACTTGGGCGTCGGGCGCGACCACGGTCGTGATGTCGCGACCTTCGGCGACGCAGAAGCCGCGTTCATCGGCAGTGGCGTAGAGCAGCTCGCGCTGGCGCTGCTGGAGGATCGCGCGCACCAGCGTGTTGGTGGCGACATTGCTGACCCGCTGGGAGATGCGCTCGGTGCGGATCTCCGCGGTGATGTCGAGGCCCCGCACCACGACGGTCGCGCCGTCGGGATCGGTGCCGAGCTCGAGGTCGAGCTCCTCGGCGGCCTGGGCGACGGCCTCGCGGTCGGTGAGGTCGATGCCGCGGTCCAGGCAGTCCCATGCCACGGCGCGGTACATCGCACCGGTGTCGAGGATCCCGCCCTCGAGGGCGTCCGCGACATAGCGGGAGACCGTGGACTTGCCGGAGCCGGCCGGTCCGTCGATCGCGATGGCGATGCCCCGGACGGGGCCGGTGCTCGCGAGAGAGGAGGGGTCGTGCGGCGCGCTGGTGTGCATCCGGCAAGGATACGGGGCGTTCAGGACTCCGCGACGGTCCAACCGCGTGCGGAGAGCTCCCGCGTGAGCAGCTCCTCACGGGAGGCGTCCACGGCGAGGTGGCCGAGGCCCACCTGTCGCCCGTAGTTGTGCTCGAGGTGGAAGTCCTCGAGGTTGACCCCGATCTCCCCCATCTCGGTGAACAGCCGACCGAGCTCGCCGGGGCGATCCGGCACCAGCACCGTCACGGTGGAGAAGGCGTCGGAGGCTCCGCCGTGCTTGCCGGGGATGCGCCGCACCCCGCGGTTGCCGTCGGCGATGAGCTCGGCGAGGGCCCGACGCGAGCCGACGGCCGGGTCCGGGTCCCCGGGCATCGTGGCGAGAGCCGCGAGGATCCCGTCCAGCCTGCCGCGCACCCCGTCGAGCACGTCGCTGATCGCCTCGGCATTGGCACCGAGGATCTCGACCCACATCCGCGGATCGGAGTCGGCGATGCGGGTGGTGTCGCGCAGGCCCTGCCCGGACAGCCCCAGGGCCGTCTCACCCGGCTCCAGCAGCGTGGTCGCCAGCAGGCTCGAGAGCACCTGTGGCACGTGCGAGACGTGAGCCACGGCGGTGTCGTGCTCGATGGCTCCCATCACCACCGGCACCGAGCCGATCGCGGTGGCGACGCCCTGGAGCCGGCTGATCGCCTCGGGGCGGGTGCTCGGATGGGGCACGATCACGAACGGACGCCCACGGAACAGGTCCCCACGGGCGGAGATCACACCCGCGACTTCCCGTCCCGCCATCGGATGGGCACCGATGTACCGGGTGAGGTCCTCGGCGTCGACCTCCTGGGAGATCCCCTGCAGGACGATCCCCTTGACGCTCGCAACATCGGTGACCAGCGCCTCCGGCCAGGTGTGCAGGGCCTCCACGACCAGCTGGGCGGTCGCATCCGGCGGGGCCGCGACGACCACCAGCTGCGGGGCGGGTCCGGCGGGGTCGGCAGCGTGCCCCACTCCCAGCTCGACCGCGAGCGCCATGGTGCCCGGGGAGACGTCCTCGACCTGCACGCTGGCTCCGGCGGCGCCGAGCGCCATGCCCAGCGAGCCGCCGATCAGCCCGGTGCCGATGATCCGGATCGGGGAGGGCACCAGCGACATCGCGGGCCGCGACATCGCGGGCCCGGAGGTCACAGCCCGACCTCGGCCATCAGGGTGCCCAGCTCACGGCCCGTCAGCTCCCGGGTGCTGCCCGAGTCGAGATCGCCGAGCAGCACCGGACCGATCCGGGTGCGGATCAGCGCGGTGAGCTCGAATCCCTGCGCGGCGAACATGCGCCGCACGATGCGGTTGCGTCCCTCATGCAGGGTGACCTCGACCACCGCTTCGCGGCCGTCCTGGGCGAGCACCCGGGCGCGGTCGGCGCGGGCCGGGCCGTCCTCGAGCTCGACTCCCTCGCGCAGAGCCTTCACGAGGCCCCGGGGCGCACCGCCCGGTGCCTCGAAGCGGCACACGTAGGTCTTCTCGACCTCGAAGCTGGGGTGGGTGAGGCGGTGGGCGAGCTCGCCGTCGTTGGTCAGCAGCAGCAGCCCTTCGGTCTCGTAGTCCAGCCGGCCCACGTGGTAGAGCCGCTGGGAGTGGGCGGCGGTGAACTCGGAGAGGTCGCGTCGGCCCTCCGGATCGCTCATCGCAGAGACCACATGGCGGGGCTTGTTCAGCACCAGCGTCAGCTTCGTCTCGTCCAGCTGGAGACGGCGTCCGTCGACGTGGACCACCTGGGTGGCGGGATCGATCCGCACGCCCTGCTCCTGGACGACGACCCCGTCGATCCGCACCCGACCGCTCGAGATCAGGGTCTCGCAGGCCCGGCGGGAGCCGAAGCCGGCGCGGGCCAGCACCTTCTGCAGCCGTTCGCCGTCCTCGCGATGGGGTTCGGGGGCGAGGCCGTCCGGGTCTGTGGTCGGCGCCACCGGGGTGCCCGCCTCGTCGCGCAGCCGGACCCGCTTCGGCGGGGTGAACGCGCTGCGGCGACGCTGCGGCCGGCCGCTCGCACGACCTGCGGCACCGGGGCGCTCTCCACCGCGCCGATCGGCGGCCATCAGGCCGCCGCACCGCGGGAGATGAGCTCCCGGGCGAGCTGGCGGTAGGCGTCGGCGCCCTTGGTGGAGGAGGCGAAGGAGATGATCGGCTCGGCCGCCACGGAGGCGTCGGGGAACTTCACCGTCCGGTTGATCGTGGTGTGGAAGACCTTGTCCGGGAAGGCACCGACCACCCGCTGGCACACCTCGCGCGAATGCAGGGTGCGGGGGTCGAACATGGTGATCAGGATCCCGTCGAGCTCGAGACGGGGATTGATGCGGTCCTGCACCTTCTCGATCGTCTCCACCAGCAGGGCCACGCCGCGCAGGGCGAAGTACTCCGCCTCGAGCGGGATGATCACGCCGTGGCTCGCCGCGAGGGCGTTCACGGTCAGCAGGCCCAGCGAGGGCTGGCAGTCGATGATGATGACGTCGTACTCGTCGGCCACCGGGCGCAGCACGCGGGCCAGGGCCATCTCGCGGGCGACCTCGTTGACCAGGGTGACCTCGGCGGCGGAGAGGTCGATGTTGGCCGGGAGCACATCGAGGTTCTCGGTCGAGGTCTCCTGGATCACGTCATGCACGTCATGGCCGCGCTCCATCAGCAGGTTGTAGACGGTCACGTCGAGGTCGTAGGGGTTCACCCCGGTGCCGGCGCTGAGAGCTCCCTGCGGGTCCAGATCCACCAGCAGCACCTTGCGCCCGAGCTCGGCCAGGGCCGCCCCGAGGTTGATCACGCTGGTGGTCTTCCCCACCCCGCCCTTCTGATTCACCATCGAGATGATGCGAGCCGGCCCATGGGAGTCGAGCGGGGCCGGCTCCGGGAGCTCCGGCATCGGTCGGCCGGTCGGGCCGAGATCGATGTCCAGCTGCTGGGAGGAGGTCGGGCTCACGTCGGTGTCCTGTCGTCGGCGTCGTGGTCTGGTGGTGCGGAACGATCCGTGACCGGGCCGGAGGAGATCCGGCCCCGTGGTCCGGAGAACAACGGCTGCACCATGCCGTCCGCGTCCCGCACAGGTCGTCCCCGAGGGATCGGGCCCGGCAGGGACGTCGCGCCGGACAAGTCTAAGCCCCTCACCGAGCCCGGGGGTGGGCACCGGCGTGGGTCTCGCGCAGGGTATCGACGGTGACCTGGGTGTACAGCTGCGTGGTGGTGACCGACGCGTGGCCCAGCAGCTCCTGCACGCTGCGCACATCCGCGCCGCCGTGCAGCAGATGGGTGGCGTAGGAATGGCGCAGGGTATGAGGGCTGATCGGCTCCGGCAGATCGGTCAGCTCCGCGGCCTCCGCGGCGCTGCGCACCACCTGCCAGGCGGCCTGCCGGGTGAGCCGAGTGCCGCGGGAGCCCAGGAACACCGCCGGCGAGCCGCTCCCCCGCGCCGCGAGCGCAGGACGGCCGCGCGTCCGGTAGGCCTCGAGCGCCGCGAGCGCGAATCGTCCCACCGGGAGCACCCGGTGCTTGTCGCCCTTGCCGCGCAGCACGGCTGCACGCTCCTGGGGGTCGATGTCGTCGAGATCGAGTCCGGTCGCCTCCGAGATCCGGGCGCCCAGCCCGTAGAGCACCTCGAGCAGCGCGCGATCGCGCAGCGCACGCTCGGTGGCGTCCCGCCCGGTCCCGGGGCGGCCGGCGGCGTCGATGAGCGCCTCGACCTGGTCGATGCTCAGCGGGTGCGGGAGCCGTCTCGGCAGCGCCGGCGACGGGACCAGGCGCGAGGGATCGCCAGTGGTGGAGACCCGTTCGGCGTCGAGGAAGGAATGCAGTCCCCTCACCGCCGCCAGGGAACGGGCGGCGGAGGCGGCGGAGAGAGCGCTGCCCCCGTCGGCGCCGGTGCGCACCGACTGCAACCATGCCCCCAGCTGCTGCGGATCCACCGCGGTGGGATCCACCTCCCGCCGGGCCAGATCGGCCAGATAGCGGGTGAGGTCGCGGCGGTAGGCCGACAGGGTGTTGGCCGAGAGGCCGCGCTCGATGCGCAGATGACTCAGGTACTGCTCGAGGATCCGGCGCTCAGCGGGACCCAGGCTCCGCTCCCCGGTGGGCTCCGGACGCTCCCCGGTGCGGCCCGGGCCTTCCGCGATGGGCTCCGGACCGCCGGCGGTCACAGGGTGACGAAGGGATCGATCGCGAGGGCGACGAAGAGCACGGTGAGGTAGGTGATCGAGCCGTGGAAGACGGTCATCGGGCCCAGGGCCTTCCCGGTGAGACCACGACGCACGCGCAGCGCATAGCGGATCACCAGGTAGCCGAACCACAGCCCCGAGGCGACGGCGGCGATGCCGTATACCCAGCCCGTCGATCCCAGCGGGATGATCGCGAGGCTCGAGGCGATCATCAGCGTGGTGTGCATGATCATCTGGCGGGCCACGGTCGCCTTCGAGGCGACGACCGGGAGCATCGGCACGCCGGCATTGGCGTAGTCCGCGGCGAACTTCTCGGCCAGCGGCCAGTAGTGCGGCGGGGTCCAGAAGAAGATCACCAGGAACAGCAGCACCGCGGTCCAGGACACCGTGCCGGTCACGGCAGCCCAGCCGATCAGCACCGGCATGCACCCGGCGATCCCGCCCCAGACGATGTTCTGGCTGGTGCGGCGCTTGAGGATCATCGTGTAGAACACGACATAGAGCAGGATCGCGCCGACCGCCAGGGCTGCCGAGGCCGCGTTGACGAGCAGTCCCAGCCACAGCGCGGAGATGATCGAGATGGAGATGCCGAAGATCAGGGCTGCGCGCGGGGACACCGCTCCGGACGGGATCGGCCGGTTGCGGGTGCGCTTCATCTTCGCGTCGATGTCCCGCTCGAGGTACATGTTCAGGGCGTTGGCCCCGCCCGCTGCGAGATAGCCGCCGATCATGGTGTTGAGGATCAGCCACACCGAGGGGAACCCGCCTGCGGCGAGGAACATCGTGGGGATCGTGGTGATCAGCAGCAGCTCGATGATGCGCGGCTTGGTCAGCGCCACATAGCTGCGGATCACGGAGCGTGCGGACTGCGGTGCCCGTCCACCGCCCCTGCGTGCGTCCTGGACCGAAGCTCCCTGGGTGGCGGTCACCGCCCACCGTCCTTCCTCTGAGCGCGGCACGACAGCCGCGTGAACCACGCCAGTCTAGGCCGTGCCCTTTCCGGGCGGCACCAGGCGCGAGGTGAGAACCCGCACCGTGTCGTCTGATCCTCCCGCGCCATCCTGCAGCGCCGTCCAAGCGCAGGAGGCGCACGACATCATGCCACGGCAACAGGCTGGACAGGCGAGCGGCACGGATCACGCCCGACTAAGGTAGGCGCTGTCGCCTCGGACCGGGAACCCGCACGTCGTAGGACGTGCAGCCGGGATCGCCCGCCGAGGCCTGTCGATCCACGCGGCCGAACGGCCGCACACCGGCGAAAGGAAGCACCCGATAATGACGGAGAACTTCAGGGCCCCCGAGGGCTGGACCGAACTGGACAAGCGTGCGGTCGACACCGCGCGCGTCCTCGCCGCCGATGCGGTGGAGAAAGTAGGCAACGGGCACCCGGGCACCGCCGTGAGCCTCGCTCCGGCCGCCTACCTGCTCTACCAGGACGTGATGCGTCACGATCCGAAGGATCCGGCGTGGCTCGGGCGGGACCGCTTCGTGCTCTCGGCCGGCCACTCCAGCCTCACCCAGTACATCCAGCTCTTCCTCGGCGGCTTCGGCCTCGAGAAGAAGGACCTCGAGGAGCTGCGCACCTGGGGCTCGAAGACCCCGGGCCACCCGGAGAACTTCGTCACCGACGGCGTGGAGATGACCACCGGCCCGCTGGGCCAGGGCATCTCCTCCGCGGTCGGCTTCGCGATGGCGCAGCGTCGCGAGCGCGGTCTGCTCGACCCCGAGGCCGCAGCGGGCACCAGCCCCTTCGACCACTTCACCTACGTGATCGCCTCTGACGGCGACCTCCAGGAGGGGGTCAGCAGCGAGGCCAGCTCGATCGCCGGCACCCAGCAGCTCGGCAACCTGATCGTCCTCTGGGACGACAACGAGATCTCCATCGAGGGCAACACCTCGATCGCCTTCACCGAGGACACCGCCGCACGCTACGAGGCCTACGGCTGGGACGTGCGCACCGTGGACTGGACCCAGGGCGGCAGCGCGTACCTCGAGGACGTCGCGGCGCTCAAGGCTGAGATCGTCGAGTCCCAGAAGGTCACCGACAAGCCGACCTTCATCCGGCTGCGCACCGTCATCGGCTGGCCGATCCCCGAGCTGGCAGGCAGCCACTCGGTGCACGGCGCGAAGCTGGGCACCGAGGGCGTCGCTGGTCTGAAGCAGGCCGTGGGCCTGGACCCGGAGCAGCAGTTCCAGGTCGACGAGGACGTGCTCGCACACACCCGCGCTCTCGCCGAGCGCGCGGCCTCCGCGAAGGCGGAGTGGGACAAGGGCTACCAGGCATGGCGCTCCGCGAACACGGAGAAGGCCGCTCTGCTGGACCGGCTCCAGGCCCGTGAGCTGCCGGAGGGCTTCGCCGAGGCGTTCCCGAGCTTCGAGGCCGACGCCAAGGGTCTCGCCACCCGCGCCGCCTCCGGCAAGGTCCTCGAGGCCCTCGCACCGGTCATGCCGGAGCTGTGGGGCGGCTCCGCCGACCTCGCCGGCTCGAACAACACCACCATGAAGGGCGAGCCGTCCTTCCTCCCCGAGGAGCTCAGCTCCTCCGAGTTCACCGGTGACAAGTACGGGCGCACGCTGCACTTCGGCATCCGCGAGCACGGGATGGGCGCGATCCTCACGGGGATCTCGCTGCACGGGCTGACCCGCCCGTACGGCGGCACCTTCTTCCAGTTCTCCGACTACATGCGTGGTGCGGTACGCCTCGCCTCGCTGATGAAGGTCCCGGCGACCTATGTCTGGACCCACGACTCCATCGGTCTGGGCGAGGACGGCCCCACCCACCAGCCGGTCGAGCACCTGGCCGCCTACCGTGCGATCCCGAACCTGTCGATCGTGCGCCCCGCGGATGCGAATGAGACCGCGCAGGCCTGGAAGGCGCTGCTCGAGCGGGATCACGGCCCTGTCGGCCTGATCCTCTCCCGACAGGCGATGCCGACCTTCGACCGCAGCGAGTACGCGGGCGCGGAGAACCTCGCCAAGGGCGGCTACATCATGAAGGAGGCCTCGGCAGAGCCGCAGGTCATCCTCATCGGCACCGGGTCCGAGCTGCAGTACGCCGCAGAGGCGCAGAAGCAGCTCGAGGCCGCGGGCATCCCCGCCCGTCTGGTCTCGATGCCGTCGCTGGAGTGGTTCGACGAGCAGGACGAGGCGTACCGGGAGTCCGTGCTCCCCGCCTCGGTCACCGCTCGGGTCTCCGTCGAGGCCGGGATCGCCATGCCGTGGTACCGCCTCCTGGGCACCCACGGCCGCGCGGTCTCGCTCGAGCACTACGGTGCATCCGCCGATGCGGGCACCCTCTTCAAGGAGTTCGGCTTCACCGCCGAGGCCGTGGTCGCGGCGGCGAAGGACTCTCTCGCCGCAGCCGGGGCCTGACTCCCTGCGGGGCGGGACCTCCGGGTCCCGCCCCGCTGCTCCTCCCTCCCCCTCACCTCTCCCCTCAGCTCCCCCCTCAGCTCGGTTCGCCGTCGTCCGCGGACGCAGAGGTTCCCTTCCTCACCTCGAGGAAGGATCCGGCCCTTGAGACCGTTGCATCGGACGACAGCAGTTCGACACAGGGCGCACAGCGCCCGGAAGGAACGACATGGCTCAGAACACGAACACCCAGGCCCTCTCCGACGCCGGGGTCTCCATCTGGCTCGATGACCTCTCGCGTCAGCGGATGTCCTCCGGGAACCTCCAGGAGCTCATCGACAGCCGCAACATCGTCGGCGTGACCACGAACCCGTCGATCTTCCAGGCGGCGATCTCCGGCCGTTCGGAGTACGACGCGGACATCGCCCGCCTCGCAGCGGAGGGCAAGGACGTCGAGGGGATCGTCGAGGTGCTCACCACCGACGACGTGCGCAGCGCCGCCGATCTCTTCGCCGGTCTCCACGCCGCCACGCACGGCTTCGACGGTCGGGTGAGCATCGAGGTCGACCCGCGCATGGCACATGGGGCCGACGAGACGATCGCCCAGGCCAAGCATCTCTTCGAGGTCGTCGGCCGCGAGAACGTGATGATCAAGATCCCCGCGACCGAGGCGGGCCTGCCGGCGATCACCGCGGTGATCGCCGAGGGCATCAGCGTCAACGTCACCCTGATCTTCTCCGTCGACCGATACCTCGCCGTGATGGACGCCTACCTCGCCGGTCTCGAGCAGGCCGCGAAGGCGGGCCAGGACCTCGCGAGGATCCACTCCGTCGCCTCCTTCTTCGTCTCCCGCGTTGACGCCGAGATCGACGGCCGGCTCGAGGCGCTGGACACCGAGGAGGCGCTCGCGCTGAAGGGCCAGGCGGGCGTGGCGAACGCGCAGGCCGCCTTCGGCAAGTACCTGGAGGTCTTCGGCTCCGAGCGCTTCGAGGCGCTCAAGACCGAGGGCGCCAACGTGCAGCGTCCGCTCTGGGCGTCGACCGGGGTCAAGAACCCGGACTACCCCGACACCCTCTACGTGGACAACCTCGTCGCCGCTCCGAGCGTGAACACCATGCCCGAGAAGACTCTCGAGGCCGCTGCGGACCATGCCCAGCTCAAGGCGGCACTGAACGCCGAGACCGCCACCGCGGGCGAGGCCGTGCTCGAGCGGGTCGCCGAGGCCGGGGTCGACCTCGCCGACGTCTTCGCGCTGCTCGAGCGCGAGGGTGTCGAGAAGTTCGAGAAGGCCTGGAACGAGCTGCTCGCCACGGTCTCCGAGTCCGTCGAGTCCGCCCGAGCCTGACTCTCCGAGGAGCACGGCCCCTCCCCCTGGGCGGGCCGTGTTCCTCTGTTCCGTGTCCTAGAAAGGACGAACGTGACCGCCTCTCCCACTCCCCCCACCGGGACCGACGCGCCGAATCCGCTGCGCGATCCCCGCGACCGCCGGCTCCCGCTCATCGCCGGACCGAGCTCCATGGTGATGTTCGGCGTCACCGGCGACCTGGCCCGCAAGAAGCTGCTGCCCGCGATCTACGACCTCACCCACCGTGGCCTGCTGCCGCCCAGTTTCGGGCTGGTCGGCTTCGGTCGTCGCGAATGGTCCGACGACGACTTCGCCGATTACGTGCGCAAGAGCGTCTCCGAGCACTCCCGCACCGGTTTCGACGAGAGCGTCTTCGAGCAGCTGCGCGGCGGGCTCCGCTTCGTCACCGGCACCTTCGATGACACCGCCGCCTTCGAGAAGCTCACCGAGGTCGTCGGCGAGCTCGATCGCACCCGTGGCACCGGCGGGAATCACGCCTTCTACCTCTCGATCCCGCCGGACGCCTTCCCGCAGGTCTGCGGGCAGCTCGCGGACTCGGGGCTCAACACCCCCCGCGACGGGTCCTGGCGCCGAGTCGTCATCGAGAAGCCCTTCGGGCACGACCTCGCCTCCGCCCGCGAGCTCAATGACGTGGTGGAGAAGGCGTTCCGTCCCGAGGACGTCTTCCGCATCGACCACTACCTGGGCAAGGAGACGGTGCAGAACATCATGGCGCTGCGCTTCGCGAACCAGATGTTCGAGCCGATCTGGAACTCGAACTATGTGGACCACGTGCAGATCACGATGGCCGAGGACATCGGCATCGGCTCCCGGGCCGGGTACTACGACGGCATCGGCACCGCTCGGGACGTGATCCAGAACCACCTGCTGCAGCTGCTCGCGCTGACGGCGATGGAGGAACCGGTCACCTTCCGTGCCTCTGATCTGCGTGCCGAGAAGGAGAAGGTCCTCGCTGCTGTGGAGCTGCCGGAGGATCTGGCGGCCCACACTGCCCGCGGCCAGTACGTGGGTGGCTGGCAGGGTGGCGAGCAGGTGCGTCCCTATCTCGAGGAGGACGGCATCCCCGCCGATTCCACCACGGAGACGTTCGCCGCGATGCGCCTGGACATCGCCACCCGTCGCTGGGCCGGTGTGCCCTTCTACCTCCGTGCGGGCAAGCGCCTGGGGCGCCGTGTCACCGAGATCGCGGTCGTCTTCAAGCGTGCGCCCTTCCTGCCGTTCCGTTCCACGGACACCGCGGATCTGGGCCAGAACGCGATCGTCATCAGGGTCCAGCCGGATGAGGGCGTCACCATGCGCTTCGGCTCGAAGGTCCCCGGCACCCAGATGGAGGTGAGGGACGTGTCCATGGACTTCGCCTACGGCATGAACTTCACCGAGGAGTCGCCCGAGGCGTACGAGCGGCTGATCCTGGACATGCTGCTCGGCGATCCGCCGCTGTTCCCGCGGCAGAAGGAGGTCGAGCTCTCCTGGAAGATCCTCGACCCCATCACCGAGTTCTGGGCCGAGAACCTCGACCCCGCCCCGTACCGCCCTGGCACCTGGGGCCCCGATACTGCGCACGAGATGCTCGCCCTCGACGGGCGTACCTGGAGGCGACCGTGATCACCACCCTGACCGACACCACCGCGTCGGCGATCAACAAGCAGATGATCGAGATGCGGGAGACGTTCGGTGCGAACACCATCGGCCGAGTCCTCACCTTGATCATCGTCGCCACCGGTGACGTCGAGGAGCCGCTCGAGGCGGCCATCGCCGCCAGCCATGAGCACCCGGCCCGGGTGATCGTGGTCGATGCGGAGCCGGACGCCGAGAGATCCGGGCTGGACGCGGAGATCCGGGTGGGCCGTGACGCCGGCGCCGGGGAGATCGTGATCCTGCGCGCCCGCGGGGACGTGCAGTGGTCGCTGGACACCCTGGTGATGGCGCTGCTCCTGCCGGATGCGCCGATCGTGACCTGGTGGCCGGAGAACGCTCCCTCCTCCCCGGTCCACGACGTGCTCGGCTCGATGTCCCAGCGCCGCATCACCGACTCCGCCGGCTGCCAGGACCCGTTGGGCACCCTCAAGCGGCTGCGCCGCGGCTATGCGAGCGGCGACTCCGACTTCGCCTGGGCCCGGCTGACCCGCTGGCGCGGACTGGTCGCGAGCGCCTACGAGGTCCCGCCCATCTCCACCCCCCTCAAGGTGGAGGTCGTCGGCACGGTCGACAATCCCTCGGTGGTGCTCATGGCTGGCTGGCTCGAGCACGCACTCGGGATCGACGCAGAGGTGCTGCCGCCCCACAGCGGCGACGTCGACTATGCGGGCGTGCACAGCGTCCGTCTGGTCCGCGAGGACGGCACCATCGACCTCACCCGGGTCGATGACGCCTCGATCGTGATGAAGCTCCCCGGTGACGACACCGGTCAGCACGTCACGATGCCGCGCCGCACCCTCGCCGAGCTCATCACCGAGGAGCTGCGCCGGCTGGATCCCGACGAGGTCTACGGCGAGGTGCTCGCCGGCACCTACAGCAGCATCGATGACACCGCCACCTTCGCCGGGGGCAAGCCCGATCCCGTCGATCAGGTGCTGCCGGACGCCGACGGGGTCGCGGCCGCCGCTGCGGAGCACACCGCACAGCAGCTCGCGGCTGCGCTCGAGGAGCGTCCGATCGCCCATCTCGTGCTCACCGGTGGGACCGTCGGGACCAAGACCGCCGCTGCGCTGCCCGCGGCACTGGAATCCGCGGGGGTCGATGTGAGCCGCCTGCACCTGTGGTGGGGCGACGAGCGCTTCGTGGGACCGGACTCCGAGGAGCGGAATGAGGTGGCGGTGCGGGAGTCCCTGCTCGCACCGCTCCAGGCCGGCACCAAGATCCCTGCCCGCAACATTCATGTGATGCCCTCCCCCGCCGATGGCATGTCCCTGGACGATGCCGCCGCCTGGTACGGGCAGCAGCTGGACCAGATGGGCGGCGATCAGCCGTTCCGAACCCGCGGCCGGGCGTTCTTCGACGTGGTGCTGCTGGGCGTGGGACCTGATGGTCATATCGCCTCGCTGTTCCCCGAGCATCCGGATCAGCGGCAGGTGGCAGCGAGCGCGATCGGAGTCACCGACTCGCCGAAGCCGCCTTCGGAGCGGATCTCGCTGACCTGGCCGGTGCTGAACTCCTCCCGCCATGTGGCGCTGCTGGTCGCCGGCGAGGAGAAGGCTGGGGCGGTGCTCGACGGACACCGGGACATCAACCCCTGGCAGGTTCCCGCCTCCGCTGTGCGCGGTCTTCAGTCGACGACCTGGTTCCTCGACACCGCCGCCGCCGGGCAGCTGCCCGGATGAGCGGTCCCACAGGACGCTGAGAACGAGGGAAGGGCCGGTCACCATCACGGTGACCGGCCCTTCTCAGCAGATTCGGGTGCCCAGGTCCAGGAGTGTCGGCAGGCTCACCGGACCCAAGCCGCCGGACCCAGCAGGGTCAGCGGCTCAGAGCATCTTCTCCACGATGCCCAGGCCCACGGCGCACAGGCCCCAGCCCACCGCGACACCGACCGTGAGGCGGTTGAGATTGCGCTCGGCCACCCCGGAGGCGCTCGCGTTGGAGGAGACACCGCCGCCGAACATGTCGGAGAGCCCACCGCCACGTCCCTTGTGCAGCAGCACGAACATGATCGTGAGCAGACCGAGGACGGCCAGCATGATCTGAAGGATGAGCTTCAGCAGGGGCAGATCCACGAGTGCAGACACCTTCCACGGGGTAGGACGGACTGATCAAGCATACGGCACGGGCCGGACCCGAGAGGGGTCCGGCCCGCGTGGTGCGGCTTACGTCGCTCAGCCTCTGCCGGCTGCGGGCCTCAGCCCTGGTAGCCCGCGATCTTGGCGAACTCCTCGGCCTTCAGCGAGGCGCCGCCGACGAGGGCGCCGTCCACATCGGCCTTGCCCATGAGCTCGACCACGTTGGACGACTTCACGCTGCCGCCGTAGAGGACGCGGACCGCGTCGGCCACCGCATCGCCGTGCTGCTCGCGCAGCGACTCGCGGATGGCCTGGCAGACCTCCTGCGCGTCCTCTGCGCTGGCGACCTCGCCGGTGCCGATCGCCCACACGGGCTCATAGGCGATGACGATCTTCGTCGCCTGCTCGGCGGTCAGGCCCTCGATGCCGCCCGTGAGCTGCGCGAGGGTGAACGGCACATGGTTGCCGGCCTTGCGCTCCTCGAGCGGCTCTCCGACGCAGAGGATCGGGATGAGCCCAGCGGCGAAGGCCGCGCGGACCTTGGCACTCGTGACCTGCTCGTCCTCGCCGTGGTACTGGCGACGCTCCGAGTGGCCGACGGCGACATAGGTGCATCCCAGGGCCTTCAGCATCTGGCCCGAGATCTCACCGGTGTAGGCACCGGACTCGTGCTCGGAGATGTCCTGCGCGCCATAGGCGATCGGCAGCTTGCCGGCATCCACGGCGACCTGCACGGTGCGCAGGTCCACGAACGGGGGGAGCACGACGGTCTCGACGAGGGAGGTGTCGAGGGGCTTGAGCTGCTCGCCCAGCTCCTCGACCAGGGCGAGGCCCTGCTTCCAGTCGAGGTTCATCTTCCAGTTGCCCGCCATCAGCGGGGTACGGGTGGTCACTTGGCGTCCTCCTCGAGGATTGAGATGCCCGGCAGGGACTTGCCCTCGATGAGTTCGAGGCTCGCGCCGCCGCCGGTGGAGATGTGCGAGTAGAGGGATTCGTCGAATCCGAGGATGCGGACCGCGGCGGCGGAGTCGCCACCGCCGACCACGGTGTAGCCGGGAGCCTTCGACAGCGTCTCGGCGACGCTCGAGGTGCCCTTGGCGAAGCTCTCGAACTCGAAGACGCCCATGGGGCCGTTCCAGAACACGGTCGCGGCATCGGCGATCTTCTCGCCGAACAGCTTCGCCGTCTCCGGGCCGATGTCCATGCCCTCCTGATCCGCGGGGATCTCGGAGGACGGGACCACCGTCGCGGGTGCGTCGGCGGAGAACTCGGGCGCCACGACGGTGTCGACCGGCAGGACCAGCTCGACCCCGTTCTTCTCGGCGCGCTCCAGGTACTCACGCACCACGTCGAGCTTGCTCTCGTCGAGCAGCGACTTGCCGACCTCGTAGCCCTGCGCCTTCTGGAAGGTGTAGGCCATGCCGCCGCCGATCAGGATGCGGTCGGCCTTGCCCAGCAGGCTGTCGATGACCCCGAGCTTGTCGGCGATCTTCGCGCCGCCGAGCACCACCACGAAAGGGCGCTCCGGGGAGTCGGTGACCTTGCGCAGCGACTCGACCTCGCGCAGCACCAGCTCACCGGCCGCCGAAGGCAGCAGGGTCGCGAGCTCGTAGACGGAGGCCTGCTTGCGGTGGACGACGCCGAAGCCGTCGGAGACGAAGGCGTCGCCGAGAGCGGCGAGCTCCTGGGCGAAGGCGAGGCGCTCCGACTCGTCCTTCGAGGTCTCCGCCGCGTTGAAGCGCAGATTCTCGAGCACGGCCACCTGTCCGTCAGCGAGGCCGGTGACGACCTCCTGGGCGGAGGCGCCCACGGTGTCGGTCGCGAAGGCGACGTCCTGGCCGAGCAGCTCTCCGAGCCGGGCGACGACGGGACGCAGCGAGTACTTGTCCTCGGGGGCGCCCTTGGGGCGTCCGAGATGAGAGATGACCGCGACCCGGGCCCCTGCCTCGACGAGGCGGGTGAGGGTGGGCAGAGCGGCGCGGATGCGGCCGTCGTCGGTGATCGTGGTGCCGTCCAGGGGGACGTTGAGATCGGCTCGGACGAGCACGCGCTTGCCGCGCAGCTCTCCGAGCGCGTCGATGGTCTTCAGCACGATGATGGTTCCTTCGGTTCGAGGCCGGGCGGCGCCGGAGCGCCGGGACGGCCGTGGGACGAGCGGAGCCCGCCGGAGGCCGACCCCTCGGGGTGGCGACCGGCGGGCTCCGGGGATGTCCTGGTCGTCCGGGGACGACGCGGGAATCAGAGGGAGATCAGAGCGACTTGCCCACGAGCTGCGAGAGCTCGACGAGGCGGTTCGAGAAGCCCCACTCGTTGTCGTACCAGGTGAAGACCTTCACCAGGTTGCCGTTCACCTTGGTGAGCTGGCTGTCGAAGATCGAGGAGTGCGGATCGCCCTCGATGTCCTTGGAGACGATCGGATCCTCGGTGTAGCGCAGGATCCCCTTCAGCGGGCCCTCTGCAGCCTTCTTGATGGCGGCGTTGATCTCCTCGACGGAGACCTCGCGCGATGCCTCGAAGGTGAGGTCGGTGATCGAGCCGGTGGGGACCGGAACGCGCAGCGAGTAGCCGTCCAGCTTGCCCTTGAGCTCCGGCAGCACCAGCGCCACGGCCTTGGCCGCACCGGTGGTGGTCGGGACGATGTTCAGCGCGGCCGCACGTGCACGGCGGGGGTCCGAGTGGGGGCCGTCCTGCAGCACCTGGTCCGAGGTGTAGGCGTGGACGGTGGTCATCAGGCCCTTGACGATCCCGAACTCGTCGTTCAGCACCTTGGCCACGGGGGCGAGGCTGTTGGTCGTGCAGGACGCGTTGGAGATGATGTGGTGGTTCGCGGGGTCGTAGTCGCCCTCGTTCACACCGATGACGAAGGTGCCGTCCTCGTTCTTGCCGGGGGCCGAGATGATGACCTTCTTGGCGCCGGCCTCGATGTGGGCCTTGGCCTTCTCGGCGTCGGTGAAGATGCCGGTGGACTCGATGACGACGTCCGCACCGATCTCGCCCCACGGGATGTTCTTGGGATCGCGCTCGGCGAACGCCTTGATGGTGTTCTCCCCGACGGTGATCGAGTCGTCGTCGTACGAGACGTCGTAGGGCAGCACGCCACCGATCGAGTCGTACTTGATGAGATTCGCGAGCGCGGCGTTGTTAGTGAGGTCGTTCACACCGACGATCTGGATGTCGGCCTTCTGCTCGAGTGCGGCGCGCAGGAAGTTACGGCCGATGCGGCCGAATCCGTTGATTCCAACCTTGATGGTCAAGGGTTCCTCCTAGATTCGCAGAGAACTGCGAAATTCCGGTACTGACATGGTGCGCACGCCCTTGTACGCTCGGACGGCGCCGGAAGTGACCGACGACCACGACGATCTTATCAACGTCCTGGGTCCGGTGACGGGGGTAATCGGTCCTCGTCCACTCCGTGGTCGGTTCCGGGCATGCCCAGATCCTCCGCGCGCTTGTCCGCAGTGGCGAGCAGGCGCCGGATCCGCCCGGCCACGGCGTCCTTGGTGAGGGGCGGATCCGCCAGACGGCCGAGCTCCTCGAGGCTCGCCTGACGGTGCTCGAGGCGAAGCTGGCCCGCCGCCTGCAGATGCTCGGGGACCTCATCACCGAGGATCTCCAGCGCCCGCTGCACCCGCTGCCCGGCAGCGACCGCCGCGCGGGCGGAGCGGCGCAGATTCGCGTCGTCGAAGTTCGCCAGTCGATGCGCGGTCGCCTTGACCTCTCGCTTGGTGCGGCGCTCCTCCCAGCTCTTGACGGTCTCGTGCGCCCCCATGCGGGTCAGCAGCATGGAGATCGCGTCTCCGTCCCGCAGCACCACGCGATCGGTCCCTCGTGCCTCGCGCGCCTTGGAGGCGACGCCCAGCCGGCGGGCGGCCCCGACCATCGCGAGCGCGACCTCGGGGCCCGGGCAGGACAGCTCCAGCGCTGAGGAGCGTCCCGGCTCGGTGAGCATCCCCCGGGCCAGGAAGGCTCCGCGCCAGGCGGCCTCCGCGTCGACCGTCGCCCCGCCGACCACGAAGGGGGGCATCCCCCGCACCGGCCGGCCCCGGGCATCGAGCAGGCCCGTCTGCCGCGCGAGCATCCCGCCCTCGCGGTCGACCCGCACGATGTAGCGCGTGGTGCGGCGGATCCCGGAGGGGGCGAGGACGGCGAACTCGGCCCGATGCCCGTACATGTCGGCGATGATGCCGTGCAGGCGGCGGGCGACGGCCGCGGAGTCCAGCTCCGCCTCGACCACCACCTTCCCGGCGATCAGGTGCAGTCCGCCGGCGAAGCGGAGCATTGCTGCTGCTTCGGCCTTGCGGGCGGAGGGTCGGCTCACCTCGAGGTGGCTCAGCTCCTCCTTTGCCTCACCCGTCAGAGCCATGCAGATCCTCCTCGGTGGTGGGGGCCTTCGCCCCCGTGATGCGGTGCTCGATGCCCTCATGATCGGGCTCGACATCGCCGTAGACGTCGTCGAAGAGATCACGGTACGCGGCGGCGAGCCGGACCGGGTCGTGGTGGGGTGTCCCGTCGCCCACGCTCACCTGGCGCAGGAGGGTGCGGATGCCGCGGGTCTGCGCCGCCTCGGAGAGCTCAAGGGCGTCCTCCAGGGTGGTGGGGTCCGCCAGCAGCGCGTCGAAGCGTGTGCCCTTCGCCCGTTCCAGCAGCACGTCGAGCATGTCCAGGCTGGTCATGCCCTCAGCCTCCTGCGTTCCCACCGAGAGGTTGGTGGTGATGCAGCGTCGAGCGGGGCTGGTGCGGATCGCCTCGGCGATCTCGGGGATCATCAGGTGCGGGAGCACGGAGGTGTACCAGGAGCCGGGGCCGACGATGATCCAGTCGGCACGGCCCAGCGCATCGATCACGTCCTGCGGGACCCGCGGCCGCTCCGGGATCAGTCGGATGTCCTCGACCCGGCCCTCTGCGGTCGCGACCTGCCACTGCCCGGAGACCGTGCGCAGTGCGCCGTCGGCCCCACGCACCCGGGCCTCGATGTCGAGGGGGTCCAAGGCCATCGGCAGCACCCGCCCTCGGGCGCCGAGCAGCTCGGCCATCTGATCCAGTGCCTCGACCGGGTCCTCGAGGATCTGCCAGAGCGCCACGATCAGGAGGTTTCCCAGCGCGTGCCCGTCGAGCTCGCCGTTGGTCGAGAAGCGGTGCTGGATCACATCCCCCCAGATCGATCCCCAGTCGGAGTCCTCGCACAGCGCCGCGAGCGCCATCCGCAGATCCCCTGGGGGCAGCACGGGCATCTCGGTCCGGATCCGGCCGGAGGAGCCGCCGTTGTCGGCGACGGTCACCACGGCGGTGATGTCATCGGCCAGCAGCCGCAGGGCGCGCAGGTTCGCGGCCAGACCGTGGCCGCCGCCGAGGGCGACCACCCGCAGCGGGCGCTGCGGATCACCGCGTCGGCCCCGCCGTGCGCTGGCCGAACGGTCCGCGCCGCGCAGACGATGTCCCCGGGAGCGCGGTGCGATGCTCATTCGCGCCCCAGATCGCGATGGCGGATCCGTACGGCGTGCCCGCGACGGCGCAGCTCCTCGCCGATCTTCTCCGAGACGGCGACGGAGCGGTGCTTGCCGCCGGTGCAGCCGATGGAGAGCGTGGTGAAGTGCTTGTTCTCGGCGGTGTAGCCACGCAGCACGGGCTGGATCATCTCGAGATAGCGGTCCACGAACTCCTGCGCGTTGGCGTCCTGCAGGACGAAATCCGCGACCTCGGGATCGGTCCCTCGTTTCGGTCGGAGGTCCGGGACCCAGTAGGGGTTGGGGATGAATCGGACGTCGCTGACGTGATCCGCTTCGAGCGGGATCCCGTACTTGAAGCCGAAGGAGAGCATCGTCACGGTGAGCTGCTGCTCCTCGCTGGTGCCGAAGACGGTGCGCATCTTCATCGTCAGCTGGTGCACGTTCAACGGGGAGGTGTCGATGACCAGATCCGCCATCCGCCGGTAGGGGGCGAGCATCTCGCGCTCCCGACGGATGCCCTCCAGCACGCCTTCGTCCCCCTGCAGCGGGTGGGGGCGGCGCACCGAGTCGAAGCGACGCACGAGCGTGGATTCGTCGGCGGTGAGGAACACCAGGCGCAGGCGCAGATCGGCCTTGCGCAGATCGGCGACCACATCGGAGAGCTCGTTGAAGAAGGGACCGGACCGGGGATCGACGACCACCGCGAAACGGTTCGCGCGGCCCACGGCCGTGGCGCGCAGCTCATAGAGCGTTCCGATCAGCTGCGGGGCGATGTTGTAGACGACGTACCAGCCCATGTCCTCCAGGGCGTGGGCTGCGGTCTCTCTCCCGGCTCCGGCCAGGCCGGTGATGATGACGACGTCACCGCGGGTGTCAGTGGTGGGGGTCAGTACGCGCTCCTCGGTCACGAGCGCTCCTTCCGGGGTCGGGGACAGGGGGCGGGCAGGGTCAGCGGTCGAGGATCTCGCCGGTCGCCATGTCCACGGTGACGCCGAGCTCGCCGTCCTCCTGGACGGCCTGGGCCTGGTCCTCCTGGTCGGATCGTAGCGCGAGCGCGATCTGTGCGGCCAACGCGGGCCCGATCCCGTCGACCTCGGCCAGCTGCTCCTCGCTCGCCGCGCGGATCGCGGAGACCGTCACGAAGCGGTCCAGCAGCGCGCGCCGACGAGCAGGGCCGAGCCCGGGGATGCCGTCCAGGGCGCTGGCCTGCATGGCGCGGCCGCGCTTGGAGCGGTGGTAGGTGATCGCGAAGCGATGCGCCTCGTCACGCAGGCGCTGGACCAGGAAGAGCGCCTCGCTGGTGCGCGGCAGGATCACCGGGTAGTCATCCCCCGGCAGCCAGATCTCCTCGAGCCGCTTGGCGATGCCGGCCAGGGCGATGTCGGTGATGCCGAGGTCGTCGAAGGCGCGTTGGGCGGCGGCGACCTGGGGCGGGCCGCCGTCGACCAGGATCAGCGAGGGCGGGTAGGCGAAGCGCCGGTACCTGCCCTGCTCCTCCTCGGCCGGCTCCGGCGGGTCGAGGTGGTGCTTCAGCCGCCGGGAGATGACGTCGTACATGGAGGCGGTGTCATCGCGGGCGGCCTCGCCGCTGACGGCGTAGCGGCGGTACTCGCTCTTCTTGGGCAGGCCATCCTCGAAGACCACCTGGGAGCCGACCACGTTGGTGCCGTGGGAGTGGGAGATGTCGAAGCACTCGATGCGCAGCGGCGGTTCGGCGAGGTCGAGCGCCTCCCCCAGATCCTCGAGCGCCTTGGTGCGGGCGGTGAGGTCGCCGGTGCGCTTCAGACGGTGCAGGCGCAGCGCCTCGGTCGCGTTCTCGCCGACGGTGAGCAGCAGGTCCTTCTTCTCGCCGCGCTGCGGGACCCGCAGGTCCACCCGTGGGCCCATCAGCTCGAGCACCTGCTCGCGGTTCCGGGGCAGGATCGGGACCAGCACCTCCTTGGGCGCGGGGCTCTCGGCGTAGAGGGTGGTCAGCGCGCGCTCGATGAGGTCGGGGCCGGTGGACTCGTCGAGGATCTCGGCGGTCCAGCCGCGCTGGCCGCGGATCCGGCCGCCGCGCACGTGGAAGACCTGCACGGAGGCTTCGAGCTCGTCCTGGGCGAGGCCCACGAGGTCCGCGTCGGTGGCGTCGGAGAGCACCACGGAGTTCTTCTCCATGACCTTGTTCAGGGCTTTGAGGTCGTCGCGCAGGCTCGCGGCGGTCTCGTAGTCCATCGCCGCGGCGGCGCCCTTCATCTGCTGCTCGATGCGGCGGGTGTACTTCGAGGTGTTGCCGGCCATGAAGTCCGCGAACTGCTCGGCGAGGCGGCGGTGCTCGTCCTCGGAGATGTCCCCGACGCAGGGCGCGGCGCATTTGCCGATGAAGCCGAGCAGGCAGGGCCGCCCTGCCCGTTCGGCGCGGCGGTAGACCCCGGCGGTGCAGGAGCGGATCGGGAACACCCGGAGCATCAGATCCAGGGTCTCGCGGATCGCGCCCACCTGCGGGTAGGGCCCGAAGGTGCGGTCGCCCTTGGCGCGGGGCCGACGGGTGATGTGCACTCTCGGCACCTTCTCCCCCATCGTGATCACCAGGTAGGGGTAGGACTTGTCGTCGCGGAACTTGACGTTGAACCGCGGGTCGAACTCCTTGATCCAGGTGTACTCGAGGGTGAGCGCCTCCACCTCGGTCCCCACCACGGTCCACTCGACGCTCGCTGCGGTGGTGACCATCCGCCGGGTGCGCTCGTGGAGGACCGCGAGATCCTGGAAGTAGTTGACCAGGCGCTGGCGGAGGTTCTTCGCCTTGCCCACGTAGATGACCCGCCCGTGCTCGTCACGGAACCGGTACACCCCGGGCCGGGTGGGGATCGTCCCGGTGGCGGGACGGTAGGTCGCCGGATCCGCCACTACGAGATCTCCGCTGTCACCGCTGCCACTGCTCGGCGCGTCATGAGCGGAGACCTGCTCGTCCGGTGGCGAGCATCGGGGCGAGGAAGTGCCCGGTGTAGGAGCCCGGGGTCTGCGCCACCTGCTCCGGGGTCCCGGTGGCGACGATGCGGCCGCCGCCCGAGCCGCCCTCGGGGCCGAGGTCGATGACGTGGTCGGCGGTCTTGATGACGTCGAGGTTGTGCTCGATGACGATCACCGAGTTCCCCTTGTCCACCAGGCCGTTCAGCACCTCGAGGAGCTTGCGGACGTCCTCGAAGTGCAGGCCCGTGGTGGGCTCGTCGAGCACGTAGATGGTGCGGCCGTTGGAGCGCTTGTGCAGCTCGGAGGAGAGCTTCACCCGCTGCGCCTCGCCGCCCGAGAGGGTGGTCGCGGACTGGCCGAGCTTCACGTAGCCGAGGCCCACGTCGACGAGGGTCTGCATCTGGCGGCGGATCGCGGGGACCGCATCGAAGAACTCGAGCGACTCGGCGATGGACATGCCCAGCACCTCGGCGACGTTCTTGTCCTTGAACTTCACCTCGAGGGTCTCGCGGTTGTAGCGCTGGCCCTTGCAGACCTCGCACTGGACGTAGACGTCCGGCAGGAAGTTCATCTCGATCTTCAGCGTGCCATCGCCGGAACAGGCCTCGCAGCGGCCGCCCTTGACGTTGAAGGAGAAGCGCCCGGCGGTGTAGCCGCGGATCTTCGCCTCGTTGGTCTGGGCGAACAGGGTGCGCACCCGGTCCCAGACCCCGGTGTAGGTGGCGGGGTTCGAGCGGGGGGTGCGGCCGATCGGCGACTGGTCCACGTGCACGACCTTGTCGAGGTGCTCGAGGCCGGTGACGCGCTTGTGGCGGCCGGGAACGATCCTGGCGCGGTTCAGCTCCTTGGCGAGCACCGCGTAGAGGATGTCGTTGACCAGCGAGGACTTCCCGGAGCCGGAGACGCCGGTGACCGCGGTGAGCACTCCGAGGGGGAAGGAGACGTCCTGCCCGGCGAGGTTGTTGGCGCGCGGCGCGACGACCTTGATCATCCGCTCCTTATCGGTCTCCCGACGGGAGGCCGGCAGCGGGATCTCGAGCGCGCCGGAGAGGTACCGCCCGGTGAGGCTGGTCTCGTGCTGCCTGAGCCCCTCCACCTGGCCGGAGTAGACGACCTCGCCGCCGTGCTCGCCGGCCAGGGGACCGATGTCCACCACCCAGTCCGCAGCGTTGAGGGTATCTTCGTCATGCTCGACCACGATCAGGGTGTTGCCCAGGTCGCGCAGCCGTTCGAGGGTGACGATGAGCCGTTCGTTGTCCCGCTGGTGCAGGCCGATCGAGGGCTCGTCGAGCACGTAGAGCACGCCCACCAGGCCGGAGCCGATCTGGGTGGCGAGCCGGATGCGCTGGGCCTCACCGCCGGAGAGGGTGCCGGCAGCGCGGGAGAGGGAGAGGTAGTCCAGGCCCACGTCGAGCAGGAAGCCGAGCCGGGAGCGGATCTCGCGCAGCACCTCGTCGGCGATCTGCGCCTCCCGCACCCCGAGCTCGAGGCTGTCGTGGAAGGCGTGCGCCTCGCGGATCGACATCTCGGTGACCTCGGCGATGGAGCGCCCGCCCACGGTCACGGCGAGCACCTCGGGTCGCAGCCGAGCACCCTTGCAGACCGGGCACGGGACCTCACGCATGAACTGCTCGTAGCGGTCCTTGGCCCAGTTCGACTCGGTGTCGGTGTGGCGGCGCTCGAGGAAGTGCATGACGCCCTCGAAGCCGGTCGAGTAGGTGCGCTCGCGGCCGAAGCGGTTGCGGTACTTCACGTGGACCTTGTGGTCCTTGCCGTGCAGCAGCGCCTCCTGCGCCCGCTCGGGCAGGGCTCGCCAGGGGGTGTCCATCGAGAAGCTCAGCTCCTCGGCGAGGCCGGCCATCACCTCGAGGTGACGGTCGGTGGAGCCCATCGTCCAGGGGGCGATCGCGCCCTGGGCAAGGGTGAGGTCCTCGTCGGGGATCACCAGCTCGGGGTCGACCTCGAGCCGCTGGCCGAGCCCGGTGCACTCGGGGCAGGCACCGTAGGGCGCGTTGAAGGAGAAGGTGCGGGGCTCGATGTCGTCGATCGCGAGCGGATGGTCGTTCGGGCACGCGCGCTTCTCGGAGAAGCGGCGGATCCGGTCCGGATCCGTCTCGTCCAGGTCCACGAAGTCGACCGACAGGATCCCCTCGGCCAGCCGCAGCGCGGTCTCGACGGAGTCGGTGAGGCGGCGACGCGAGTCCGGCTTCGCCGCGAGGCGGTCCACCACCACCTCGATCGTGTGCTTGAACTTCTTGTCGAGGGTGATCTCCTCGTCGAGCCGGCGGTTCTTCCCGTCGATCCGAGCGCGGGCGAAGCCCTGCGAACGCAGAGAGCTGAGCAGGTCCGCATGCTCGCCCTTGCGACCCTGGACGACCGGGGCCAGCAGCTGGAAGCGGGTGCCGGGCTCCTCCCCGAGCAGGGTGTCCACGATCTGCTCCGCCGAGGAGGAGCTGACCTTCTCCCCGCAGACGGGGCAGTGCTGCTCGCCGGTGCGGGAGAAGAGCAGGCGCAGGTAGTCGTAGATCTCGGTGATGGTGCCGACGGTGGAGCGGGGGTTGCGGTTGGTCGATTTCTGGTCGATCGACACCGCAGGGGAGAGCCCTTCGATGAGGTCGACGGAGGGCTTGTCCATCTGGCCCAGGAACTGGCGCGCATAGGCGGAGAGCGACTCCACGTAGCGGCGCTGGCCCTCGGCGAAGATGGTGTCGAAGGCCAGGGAGCTCTTGCCGGACCCGGACAGGCCGGAGAACACCACCAGCTTGTTGCGGGGGATGTCGATGTCGATGTTCTTGAGGTTGTGCTCACGCGCACCACGGACGACCAGGGAATCACTCACCGGACCATCTTAGGGGCGCACACCCACCTTCGAACAGTTGTTCGGAGGAGAGGTGGGCGACATACTGGACCCATGAGCGATCACCACTACACCGGACACGTCGAGCCAGGGAGCGAACCGATGGTGCGCGACCTCCGCCACCTGCAGATCCGCAAGCTCTCCGTGGGTCCGATGAACAACAACGCCTACCTACTGACCTGTCGGTCGAGCGGCGCGCAGCTGCTGATCGACGCCGCCGCCGACACCGACGCGCTGCGCCGCATGGTCGCCGCAGGCGGGGAGCACAACGGACTGGACCTCATCGTCACCACCCACTCCCATCACGACCACGTAGGGGCCCTCGCGGAGATGATGGCCGCCACCGGCGCCCGCACCGCCGCCGGCGAGGCGGACGCCAAGGAGATCACCGAACGGATCGACCTCCCCCTCGCCCACGGCGACGTGCTTGAGTTCGGCGAGCAGCAGGTCGAGATCATCCATCTGCGCGGCCACACCCCGGGCTCGGTCGCGGTGCTGCTGCGCGCCGGGGACGAGGGAGATCACCTCTTCACCGGGGACTCGCTGTTCCCGGGCGGGGTGGGCAACACGAACCAGGACCCGCAGCGCTTCGCACAGCTCATCGACGACGTCGAGCAGCGGATCTTCGACCGGCTCGGGGACGAGACCTGGGTGTACCCCGGTCACGGCGATGACACGACGCTCGGCGCGGAGCGCCCCTCGCTGGCGGAGTGGCGCGAGCGGGGCTGGTGACCGCTCCCCCGCCTCCTGCAGCCCCGCCCCTCGCTGCCGTGCCTGTCCCCTCCTCGCCCGCATGGTGCGTCCTCGGTCGCGGTGACGGCGGACTCACCCGGCTCGTCACGCTGGATCAGGAGGGCACCGCGCTCGGCGCCGAGGAGGTGACGGCCGACGGGTTGGCGGCGCTCGTGGCCCGGTACGAGGCGGAGCATGCTCCGCGCTGGGTCTGGAGCGATGCGGCGGCCTGGTATCCGCGGCTGCTCGCGGCCGGGATCACGCTCGAGCGCTGTCATGATCTGCGGCTGATCCATCGGATCCTCTGCCACTCGGAGCTCGTCCAGGACGCGCAGGCACTGCGTGCGGCAACGGGCTGGGACGCGCCGCTGGACCCCCACGAGCCGGTGAAGGACAAGGGTGCCACCCTCTTCGAGCTCGAGCTCGGCTCGCCTCGCTCCGGTGCCGTCCCCTCGGACGCGGAGGAGACTCTGGCCGAGTTCGAGCGGCAGCGCCTCGCGATCGACGGGGCGCAGGATCCGGCCCGGCTGCGGCTCCTGATCGCCGCCGAGTCCGCCGGAGCGCTGATCGCCGCGGAGCTGCAGGCCGCCGGGATCCCCTGGGACGTGGCCCATCACGACCAGATCCTCACCACTGCCCTCGGGCCGCGCCCCTCACCCGGTGCGCCGCCGGCACGGATGGTGGAGACCGGCGTCGAGGTGCGCACGGCCCTCGGCGATCCGCTGGTGCCGCTGGACTCCCCACCGAAGCTGCTGCGCGCCCTGCACCGGGCCGGGATCGACGTGCCCTCCACCTCGCAGTGGGAGCTGCAGGCGCATGAGCATCCGGCCATCGAGCCGCTGCTGCGGTACAAGAAGATGTCCCGCCTGCTCACCGCCAACGGCTGGACCTGGCTCGATGAATGGGTCCACGAGGGGCGCTACCGCCCGGTCTATGTGCCGGGCGGGGTGGTCACCGGGCGCTGGGCCTCGAGCGGCGGCGGGGCGCTGCAGATCCCGCGCCAGCTGCGCCCAGCCCTGCGCGCCGATCCGGGCTGGCGGCTGGTGAGCGCCGACGTCTCCCAGCTGGAGCCGCGGGTGCTCGCGGCGATGTCCGGGGACCGGGCGATGATCACCGCGGGGGCCGGGAAGGATCTCTACTCCGGGATCGTCGAGGCGGGGATCCTGCAGACCCGCCAGGAGGCGAAGATCGGAGTGCTCGGCGCGCTCTACGGCGGGACCACCGGGGACAGCGGGCGGGTGGTGCCCAGGCTGCGGCGGAACTTCCCCGCGGCGATGGCGCTGGTGGACGGTGCTGCCGCGACCGGGGAGCGCGGCGGGACCGTGACCACGTGGCTGGGCCGCTCCTCCCCCGCCGTCGACGACGCCTGGACCCAGGCCCAGCGCGCCGCGAACCAGCCCGACGCCGGGCCCGGTCAGCAGGAGGCGGCGCGGCGCTCGGCCCGGGACCGCGGGCGCTTCACCCGGAACTTCGTGGTGCAGGGCACCGCCGCGGAATGGGCGCTGTCCTGGATGGCGGCGCTGCGGCTGCAGCTCGCCCGCTTCGAGGAGGTGCCGGAGTCCGCGGCGGCCGCGCCCTCCGGACCGGTGTTCTCGCGCCGTGCGCACCTGGCGTTCTTCCTCCACGACGAGGTGATCGTCCACGCCCCCGCTGAGCAGGCCGAGGCCGCCGCCGCGGCGATCACCCGGTCGGCCGAGGCGGCCGGACGCCTGCTGTTCCCCGGCAGCCCGATCGACTTCCCGCTGGACCTGCAGATCAGCGAGCGCTCGGCGGAGAAGTGAGGGCCTCGAGCGCTGAGATCAGCTCAGCGGCCAGCGCCGCGACCCTCTCCTGCCCGAGCAGCGGCGTGATCGGCTCGGAGAACCACTGCTCCCACACCCCGTCCAGCTGAGCCGTGGTGATCGTGCCGTCGGCGAGGAGGAGCGCGGAGATCGTCTCCGCCTCCGGCTGGTACTCGTCGGCCGGGGTTCCCCCGGGCCGCCCGGCGGTGAACTCCATCGGATCCGCTGCGGTGAGCAGCTCGAGCACGCGCTCCTCCAGCTGCTCGGCATCGCTCGACGTGCGCATTCGCGCCTCGAGGACGGCCATCGCCAGCGTGAACGCGCCGGAGGCGATCCCCATCCATACCCGGGGTCCGGGCACCCCGCGCCGGCGCAGCAGATCCTCGATGCCGCGGTCCACGCGGATGCTCGCCGCACCGGCTCCGGCGGCGATGCCCCCCAGCGCGAGGAAGAGGGCACTCTCGGAGACGGTCGGGATCCGCGGGCCTGTCGCGACCTCCACCTCATCGTCGAGGATGCGCGGGCCGCCGCGCCGCAGCGCGAGGAAGAGGGTTCCCGTCAAGAAGAGCCCAGGAAGGACGACATAGCCGGTCCGCACGGTGCGCGGGAGGCGGTGCAGAGGGATCATCCCGACACCGGTGGACACGATCGTGCCGGCGGCGAGGGAGACCAGTCGGGTGCGGGAGAGCTGGGGCACGGGTCCTCCTGGATCGGGGCCGCGGAGAGCGGAGTGCGGCCGAAGCTATCGAGCCTCCGCACCCGGCGCACACCGACGATCGTCGGCGACTCGGGAGACGTTCGCCGCCGCGGCGGTGCAGATCGATCACCGCCCGGATGTCCGTGCGGGCCGACAGGGGATGATGAGCAGATGCGCCTATGGTCCCTTCACCCCGGCCACCTCGACCGCCAAGGCCTCACAGGCTGCTGGCGTGAGTCATTGCTGGCCCAGGCCGTGCTCGCGGGGCGGACGCGAGGCTATCGCTCGCACCCGCAGCTGGAGCGGTTCCGGGCCCAGGCCGACCCGCTCACCGCCGTCGGCGCCTATCTCGACGCACTGGCCGCAGAGGCGACGGCGCGGGGATACCGCTTCGACCGGACGAGGATCCTCACTGCGCCGGCCGGCGGTGCACCCCCTGAGCCGATCCTCGTCACCGACGGGCAGCTCGCCCTCGAATGGCGGCACCTGCTCTCGAAGCTCGAGCGCCGCAGCCCCGACCGCTGGCAGCGCGAGCAGCAGCTCGACGGCCCCGACCCGCATCCGCTGTTCACGGTCGTACCGGGCGATGTCGAGCCGTGGGAACGGGAGCCCGCATGAGGCAGGACAGTTCCCAGACCGGACAGGCAGGCGTACATTTGAAGGACCCTTGGGAGGAGTGCTCATGAACCGGGCTATGCGCTTCCACCGATCACCGTTCGGCCGTTTCATCAACTCGTCGGCCGGCCGGGCCTTCCGCCTCGCTGCAGGGACTGTCTTCCTCGCCGTGGGACTGCGTCATCGACACACAGCCGCCGGGAAGGCGTCCCTGTTCTGGAGCGTTCTTCCCCTGTCGGCCGGCGGACTGGACCTCTGCTACGTCAGCGCGGCGCTGGGCGGACCCCTTCGAGGTGCGGCCTGCCGAGCGCAGGCACGCACGTGACACCTCTCTGGCGAGCACACGGCCCGCACCAGGCAGAGCCTGGTTCGCCGGCGGCCCCTCGCCCGTAGCCGTCAGCTCGAGCGCTGGATTGCGCGCAGCTCCTTCTTGAGCTCCTGCACCTCGTCGCGCAGACGCCCCGCGACCTCGAACTGGAGGGTCTCGGCGGCCTGGTGCATCTGCGCGGTCATCTCGTCGATCATCCCGGTCAGCGCGCCGACGGGATCGTCCCCGAGGTCCACGCTGCGGCCCTTGACCGCATCGACCGAGTTCGCACGTGCCCGGTCCCGGGCCACCCGGTCCTTCCCGGAGCGGTAGTCGGTGGACATCAGCGTGTCGGTGTCGATGTCCTCGCGGGCCAGCATGTCGGTGACATCGGCGATGCGCTTCCGCAGCGGGGTGGGGTCGATGCCGTTCTCGAGGTTGTAGGCGACCTGCTTCTCCCGGCGCCGGTTCGTCTCCTCGATCGCGGACTCCATCGAGTCGGTGATCCGGTCCGCGTACATGTGCACCTGACCCGAGACGTTGCGGGCCGCACGGCCGATGGTCTGGATCAGCGAGGTGCGCGAGCGCAGGAAGCCCTCCTTGTCCGCATCGAGGATCGCCACCAGCGACACCTCGGGCAGGTCCAGGCCCTCGCGCAGCAGGTTGATGCCCACCAGCACGTCGTACTCGCCCAGTCGCAGGGAGCGCAGCAGCTCGATGCGGCGCAGGGTGTCGACGTCCGAGTGCAGGTACTGGACCCGCACCCCGTTCTCGAGCAGGAAGTCGGTGAGGTCCTCCGCCATGCGCTTGGTCAAGGTGGTGACCAAGACGCGCTCGTCGCGCTGGACCCGCTTCTCGATCTCCTCGCGCAGGTCGTCGATCTGACCCTTGACGGGCTTGACGATCACTTCGGGGTCCACCAGGCCCGTCGGCCGGATGATCTGCTCGACGTAGCCGTCGGACCTTCCCAGCTCGTAGGCGGCGGGCGTGGCGGAGAGGTAGACCGTCTGGCCTGTGCGCTCGGTGAACTCGGAGAAGGTCAGCGGCCGGTTGTCGAGCGCCGAGGGCAGACGGAACCCGAAGTCGACCAGGGTGCGCTTGCGGGAGCGGTCCCCTTCGTACATCGCGCCGATCTGCGGGACGGTCACATGGGACTCGTCGATCACGAGCAGGAAATCCTCGGGGAAGTAGTCCATGAGAGTGTTCGGAGCGGTGCCGGGTGCACGGCCGTCGAGGTGGCGGGAGTAGTTCTCCACCCCGTTGGTGGAGCCCATCTGGCGCAGCATCTCGAGGTCGTGGGTGGTGCGCATGCGCAGCCGCTGCGCCTCGAGCAGCTTGTTCTGGTGCTCGAGCTCCTCGAGCCGTTCGGCGAGCTCGATCTCGATGGTGCCGATCGCACGGGAGAGCCGTTCGGGGCCGGCGACGTAGTGGGAGGCCGGGAAGATGTGGATGTGCTCCTCCTGCCGGATCACCTCTCCCGTCAGCGGATGCAGGGTGTAGATCGCGTCGATCTCGTCACCGAAGAACTCGATGCGGATCGCGAGCTCCTCGTACATCGGGATGATCTCCACCGTGTCGCCGCGCACCCGGAAGGTGCCGCGCTCGAACGCGATGTCGTTGCGGTCGTACTGCATGTCCACGAAGCGGGTCAGCAGCTCGTCGCGGTCCAGATCCTGGCCGACCTTCAGCTGCACCATCCGGTCCACGTACTCCTGGGGGGTGCCCAGGCCGTAGATGCAGGAGACGGAGGAGACCACGACCACGTCACGGCGGGTCAACAGGGAGTTGGTGGCGCTGTGGCGCAGCCGCTCCACCTCGGCGTTGATCGAGGAGTCCTTCTCGATGTAGGTGTCCGACTGCGGGACGTACGCCTCGGGCTGGTAGTAGTCGTAGTAGGAGACGAAGTACTCCACCGCGTTGTGCGGGAGCAGCTCGCGGAACTCGCTCGCGAGCTGGGCGGCGAGGGTCTTGTTGTGCGCCATGATCAGCGTGGGCCGCTGCACCTGCTCGATCAGCCAGGCGGTGGTCGCGGACTTGCCGGTGCCGGTCGCGCCCAGCAGCACCACATCCTGCTCGCCGTCGTTGATGCGGCGGGTGAGGTCGGCGATCGCGGTGGGCTGATCGCCCGAGGGGCTGTACTCGGAGACGACTTCGAAGGGATGCTCGGAGCGGACCAGATCGGTGACGGGACGCATCCCCCGAGCCTACGACCCGTGGCCGACGGACGATACGGCCGCCCGGCGCCGTCAGCGCAGGGCGGAATCCTCGAGCCCTGCGAGGATCGCCTCGAGGGCGTGCCGGGCGCGGCCGGCGAGGGTCACCCGGCCCGCGGTGTTCAGCACCAGACGGTCGGCGCGACGGATCCGTTCGCGGTCGGTGACCTGGGCGGCCATGATCGACTCGACGTAGGCGCGGTCCTTGCCGCGATCGCGCATCACCCGGGCGAGGCGATCCTCACGCCGGGCGAGCACCACGACGACCGCGCGGTAGTCCGCCTCCTGATGCTTCTCCAGCAGCAGGGGGCTGTCATGGATGACGAGCCGCTCCCCCGCCCGGGCCGCCTTCTGCTCCTCGCAGGCCACCGACTCCTGGACCCGGGACAGGACGATGCGTTCGAGGTCCCCCCGGGCAGCGGCATCGGCGAACACCAGGCGCGCCATCGCCGCCCGGTCGATCGTGCCGCCCGCCGTGCGGAACTCCTCCCCGAAACGAGCGATGGCCTCCTCGACGCCGTCCCCGGGCAGATCGAGCACAGCGCGGGAGTGGGCGTCGAGGTCGATCACCCGGTGCCCGGCCTCGCGCCAGAGCTCGGCGACGGTCGACTTGCCGGAGCCGATGCCCCCGGTGAGGCCCAGGCGCAGCGGAGAGGTGAGCGTGGTCATGGCCTGATCGTACGGTCTGACGCTCCCGCCCGGCGCGTACTACCGTCGGGCCTGTGGACCCTCTCGAGCTGCTCGTGACCAACGACTTCCTGCGCATCCTGGATCTGGTGGGGGTCTTCGTGATGGGTGTTGCGGCCGGCTCCCTGGCCTCCCGGCTGAACTTCGATGCGGTGGGCTTCGCGATCATCGGCATCGCTGCCGGACTCGGCGGCGGGATCGTGCGCGATCTGATCCTCGACTTCGGCGTACCGGCCGCCTTCTCCGGGCCGTGGTACCTGACCTGCGCTCTGGCAGGGGCGGCCTTCTCCTTCTTCATCTCCACCGAGGGGCCCTGGTGGCGGCGCATAGTGACGGTGCTGGACATCGCCGCGATGGGGCTGTGGGCGGCGACCGGCACCGCCAAGTCGCTCGGCTATGGGCTCGACGTGCTCCCGGCCATCCTCTTGGGGGTCATGAGCGCGGTGGGCGGCGGGGTGATCCGCGACGTCCTGGTGGGACGGATCCCGGCAGTCTTCGGCGGAGGCCCGCTGTACGCCACCGGGGCGCTGGTCACCGCGGTGCTGACCTGGGGAGTCTTCGCGCTCGGGCTGCCCTCGGGCACGGTGATGGTGGCCGTGACGATCGGGTCGCTGCTCGCCGGGGTCGCGGCCTGGCGCCGCTGGACGCTTCCCGCCCACAGCGAATGGCAGGTGACGATGTCCGCCTCCCAGCTCAAGCAGCTGGTGCGCCGAACGCGCAGGAACGAGCGGGAACGGGTGGCGCTCGAGACCGGGGCGATCCCGGTGGTCGATGCGGGCACCGACGATCTGGCCCAGGACACTGTCGCGGAGGACTTCGACGCCGGCGGCTACGAGGACCGCATCTTCCCCGCCGCCCACCCCTCAGCCGCCGCCGACGTCGAGGAGCTGCCGGGGACGGCCGAGCACGAGCGCCGCATCCGCGAGGACGATGACCCGACGGGCCGCGGGCGCTGACGAACGCTGCTCAGGGGCGCAGCAGCTCGAGCATCCGGGAGACGTCCTCAGCGGCGAGCTGACCGGGGGCGGAGCCGGCACCGACGGTCGCGAACGTCGCGGCGCTGCCGAAGGTCTCCGCTGCGACCCGGCTGCTCGCACCGAGTGGGCCCATGCTGATCGCGATGTGCGGGCCGGAGAGGTCCTCGGCGATCGTGAGGCTCGCCGAGAGCAGGGTGAGGACATCCCGTGAGCTGCGTGGGGTGACGGCGATCTTCGGGACGTCGGCACCGAGCCGGCGCTGGGAGCGCAGGATCTCGACCATGGTCTCCTCCGCCGGCGTCGAGTCCATGTCGTGGTACGAGCCGACCACCACGGTGCCGTGACGGTGCGCGGCCGAGATCACCCGGGCGACCGTCGCCGGGTCGCGTGAGGTCTCGATGTCCACCAGGTCGACGGCGGCCTGGGTGCCCGCGCGGCGACCGCTGATCAGGCTCTCGAGCAGGATTCCCAGATTCTGGTCCGAGATCGGTCTGGCACCGCCCTCGGCGGAGGTGCGGAAGGTCACCAGCAGAGCTTTGTCCGGGCCCAGCTGCCCTCGCAGCCGGGGCAGTGCGGCGAGCACCGCATCGCGGTGATCCGAGACGTCCTCGAGGTCCGGTCGGAACCGGTCCAGGCGCCACTCCAGGATCCTTGCCCGGGTGCCCACGGCAGCCGCAGCCTGATCCAGCAGCGACTCCTCGTCGGGCTCGACCAGGGGCACGATGATCTCCGGCCGGGCCCTGCCCAGTTCGATGCCGCGCACCGTGGCGGTGCGGCGACGGACGTCGGTCGCCGGGGTGGCGACGCTGTCGGTGGTGGTCTCTTCCTCGGGCGTGGTCTCGTGGTTCATCTCGGTCCTCACTCCTCGGTGATGGCGGCGTAGGCGGAGAGCAGCAGCGCCGGGTCGGGTCCCTCGATCCGGGAGACTGCTCCGACGCGGTCGAGCACCACGAAGCGCAGCAGCCCGGCCCGGGTCTTCTTGTCCCGCTTCATCGCGTCCTCCAGCTTGGGCCACTGGCGGTCGCGGTAGGTGGTGGGCAGTCCCAGTGAGGTGAGGATCCTGCGGTGGCGATCGACGTCGGCCTCGGAGAGCTTGCCGGCGAGATGGGAGAGCTCTGCCGCGAACATCATGCCCACGCTCACCGCGGCGCCGTGCCGCCACAGGTAGCGCTCGTTGCGCTCGATGGCGTGGGCGAGGGTGTGGCCGTAGTTGAGGATCTCGCGGTTGCCCTGCTCGGTGAGGTCTTCGGAGACCACCTCCGCCTTCACCCGGATCTTGCGTTCGAGGAGCTCGCGGAAGGCGTCGCTGGTGACGTCGAGCGCCGCGCGAGGGTCCTCCTCGATGATCTCGAGGATGCGTTCATCGGCGATGAAGCCGCCCTTGACGACCTCGGCCATGCCGGCGGCGACGTCGTTCGCCCCGAGCCCGGCGAGCACATCGAGATCGGCGAGCACCGCGATCGGCGGATGGAAGGCACCGACGAGGTTCTTGCCCTCGGAGGTGTTGATCCCCGTCTTCCCGCCCACGGCCGCATCCACCATGGCGGCGACGGTGGTGGGGACCTGGAGCACGTCGATCCCTCGCAGCCAGGACGCGGCGACGAAGCCCGCCAGGTCGGTGGCGGCGCCGCCGCCCAGCCCGATCACCAGGTCGCCACGGCCGATCTCGGCCTGCCCGCAGACTCCCCACAGGAATCCGGCGACCTGAGCGGTCTTCGCCTCCTCGCCGTCGGGGATCTCGGCGGCGAAGGCCTTGCGTCCCGTCTCCGCGATGGACTCCCGGATCTGCTCGGCCACCACGTTCAGGCTGGGCTGGTGGATGATCACCACCCTCAGTGCGCGCTCGGGCAGCAGGGCGGGCAGTTCGGCCAGCAGGCCGCGGCCGACGTGCACGTCGTAGCCGCCGGTCGGGGTGGTCACCGGGATGACGGTGGTGCTCATGCGGTCTCCTTCTCGGGATCGGTCGGCAGGGGGAGCTGCAGTGTCCGGATGATGGTGCGGGCCACGCGCGCGGGGCTGCCGTGACCGGAATCGATGCGGTGCGCCGCCACGTCGCGGTAGCTTCCGCCGCGCTCCTCGGCGAGCTCGCGCCAGCGGGCCATGGGGTCCCGGCCCTCGAGCATCGGGCGACCTGCGCCGTAGGAGAGGCGCCGGGCGGCGATGTGCTCCTCGACCTCGAGCAGCACGACGGGCAGGCCCCGCAGCAGCTCGGCGGACGCCGGATGCAGGGGCGCGCCGCCGCCCAGGGAGAGCACCCCGCCACATTCGGTGAGGGCCCGGGCGAGAGTCCGGGACTCGAGCTCGCGGAAGGCGGGCTCGCCCTCCTCCGCGAAGAGAGCGGGGATGCTGCGTCCCGCGGCCTCGACGATCAGTGCGTCCAGATCGGCGAAGTCGACTCCCAGCCGAGCGGCGAGAGCGCGTCCCACGCTGGTCTTGCCGGCCGCCATCGGGCCGATGAGGATGACGAGCGGGCTCATCACGAGGCGGGGTCCGGCCGGCGGTCGGTCAGTGCCGACTGCAGAGCGTTCGTCCCCTCCAGGTGGGCGCGGATCTCGGCGACGGAGTCGCCGCCGGTCTTCTCGAGCAGCGCGTCCGCCAGGGCGAGCGCCACCATCGCCTCGGCGATCACCGCGGCCGGTGCCACGGCGCAGGTGTCGGAGCGCTGGTGGTTGGCGGTGGTCTGCCCACCGGTGGAGACGTCGACCGTGCGCAGCGCACGGGGGACGGTGGAGATGGGCTTGAGGGCGCCGCGCACGCGGATCACCTGGCCATTGGTGATGCCGCCCTCGAGGCCGCCGGCGCGGTTGGTCACGCGCGGGAAGGTGCCCGAGGCGCCGGAGCCATCCTGCTGCTGCGCGCCGTCGGTGGCGAGGATCTCGTCGTGCGCCTCGGAGCCGCGACGACCGGCGGTGGCGAACCCGTCGCCGATCTCGACCCCCTTCATCGCCTGGATGGACATGATCGCCTGGGCCAGCTTGCCGTCGAGGCGGCGGTCCCACTGGATGTGGGAGCCGAGGCCGACGGGCGCTCCGTAGGCCAGCACCTCGACCACTCCGCCAAGGGTGTCGCCATCGGCCTTGGCCGCATCGACCTCGGCGACCATCGCCGCGGAGGTGCGGCGGTCGAAGCAGCGCAGCGGGTCGGCATCCAACGCAACGAGATCCTCAGGCGTGGGCAGCGCCGCCTCATCGGGGACGCGCACGCTCCCCACCTGGAGGGTGTGGGAGACCAGCCGGATCCCGGCGGCCTGCTCGAGCAGGGCAGCGGCGACCCGGCCGGCCACCACCCGGGCAGCGGTCTCGCGCGCGCTCGCGCGTTCGAGGATCGGGCGGGCCTCGTCGAAGCCGTACTTCAGCATCCCGGAGAGATCGGCGTGCCCGGGGCGCGGCCGCGAGAGCGGACGGTTGCGCGCGATCTCGCGCTCGTCCCCGGTGCCGGCATCGACCAGGAGGTCTTCACGGGCCACCGGATCGGCGCTCATGACCTTCTCCCACTTCGGCCACTCCGAGTTCGCGACCTCGATCGCGAGCGGGGAGCCGAGGGTCCTGCCGTGCCGCAGCCCGCCGTGGACGGTGAGGACGTCCTGTTCGAACTTCTGGCGGCTGCCACGGCCGTGCCCGAGCCGACGACGCGCGAGCGCGTCCTTCAGATCGTCACTGGTCAGCTCGATACCGGCGGGGACGCCGTCGAGCAGGGAGATCAGAGAGGGGCCGTGGGATTCCCCGGCCGTGAGCCAGCGCAACATGGCGTTCATTCTGTCATGGCGCGCCGAGGTCACGAACCCGCGTCCGTGCGGTGGCGGACCGGGCGAGGCGCGGCCGCGCCGCGAGCACCCGGCCCGACTGCTCTCAGTCCTCGCCCAGCTCCACCGACTCGAACGGAGTGAGCTGCCCGACCAGCGGGACCACGTCCGCGATGCCGTCGAGCACCGCGGTGGGCCGGTACGGATAGCGGACGATCTCCTCCTCTCGCGTCGATCCCGAGAGCACCAGCAGCGAACGCATCCCCGCCTCGAGACCGGATTTCACATCCGTGTCCATCCGGTCTCCGATCATGATCGACGTCTCCGAGTGGGCACCGATCCGGTTCAGCGCGGTGCGCATCATCAGCGGGTTGGGCTTGCCGACGTAGTACGGCCGGATCCCGGTGGCCGCGGTGATCATCGCCGCGACCGAGCCGGTCGCCGGCAGCGGCCCCTCGGCACTGGGGCCGGTGACGTCCGGATTGGTGGCGATGAACTTCGCCCCTCGGGTGATCAGACGGATCGCGCGGGTGATCGCCTCGAAGGAGTAGGTGCGGGTCTCCCCCAGCACCACGAAGTCCACATCGGAGTCGGCGAGGATGAATCCCTCCTCGTGCATGGCGCTGGTCAGGCCGGCCTCGCCGATCACATAGGCGGCTGCTCCCGGCTGCTGCTCCGCGAGGAAGCGCGCGGTGGCCAGGGCGCTGGTCCAGATCGCGGTCTCAGGGATGTCGATGCCGCTGCGGGAGAGTCGTGCCCGCAGGTCCCGCGGGGTGAAGATCGAGTTGTTGGTCAGCACCAGGAACGGGCGACCGTACTGCTGCAGCGCAGCGATGAAATCCGCTGCCCCGGGCAGCGCGGCGTCCTCGTGGACGAGCACTCCGTCCATGTCGGTGAGCCAGGAGTGGATCGGGTGGTCGGAGAGCGCGGTGGTCATGGCACCAGTCTGCCGCACCACCGCCCCCGGACGCGACGACGGGCGCCACCCGAAGGTGACGCCCGTCGTCTCTGTCAGTCGCTGATCAGCCGATCAGCAGCGGATCAGTTTCCGGTGAGCTTGGCGCGCAGGGCGGCCAGGGCCTCGTCGGAGGCGAGAGTGCCCTCGTCCGCGGAACTCGACTGGTAGGAGGACTGCGACGCGGGCGCCGAGGACTCCGTGGAGGAAGAGGATGAGGACGACGTGGAGGCGGCGGCCGGAGCGTTCGCGGACTCCTCGTCAGCCTTGATCGCCTCGACGACCTGCGCCTTGTGAGCGGTCCAGCGCTCGTACGCAGCCGCGTACTGGCCTTCCCACACCTCGCGCTGGGCGTCGTAGCCCTCGAGCCACTCGTTGGTCTCCGGATCGAAGCCCTCGGGGTACTTGTACTCGCCGTTGGCGTCGTACTCTGCAGCCATGCCGTAGAGCGCGGGATCGAAGGTCGAGTCGTCGCCCTCGGGGTCCACGCCCTCGTTCGCCTGCTTGAGCGACAGCGAGATGCGGCGACGCTCGAGATCAATGTCGATGACCTTGACGAAGACGTCCTGGTCGACGGTGACGACCTGCTCGGGCAGATCAACGTGGCGCTGAGCCAGCTCGGAGATGTGCACGAGGCCCTCGATGCCGTCCTCGACGCGCACGAACGCACCGAAGGGAACGAGCTTGGTGACCTTGCCCGGGACGACCTCGCCGATGGCGTGGGTGCGGGCGAAGAGCTGCCACGGGTCCTCCTGGGTCGCCTTCAGCGACAGGGAGACGCGCTCGCGGTCCATGTCCACGTCGAGCACCTCGACGGAGACCTTCTGGCCGACCTCGACAACCTCGGAGGGGTGGTCGATGTGCTTCCAGGACAGCTCGGAGACGTGCACCAGGCCGTCGACGCCGCCGAGATCGACGAAGGCGCCGAAGTTGACGATGGAGGACACAGCGCCCTCGCGGACCTGGCCCTTCTGGAGGGTCTGCAGGAAGTCCGAGCGGACCGCGGACTGGGTCTCCTCGAGGTAGGCACGGCGCGACAGGACCACGTTGTTGCGGTTCTTGTCGAGCTCGATGATCTTCGCCTCGATCTCCTGGCCGACGTAGGGCTGCAGGTCGCGCACGCGACGCATCTCGACGAGGGAGGCGGGGAGGAAGCCGCGCAGGCCGATGTCGACGATGAGGCCGCCCTTGACGACCTCGATGACGCGGCCGGTGACGACGCCCTCGTCTTCCTTGATCTGCTCGATCGTGCCCCAGGCGCGCTCGTACTGTGCGCGCTTCTTGGACAGGATCAGGCGGCCTTCCTTGTCCTCCTTCTGGAGAACCAGGGCCTCGATCTCGTCGCCGACCTCGACGACCTCGCCGGGGTCGACATCGTGCTTGATGGACAGCTCGCGCGAGGGGATGACGCCCTCGGTCTTGTAGCCGATGTCCAGGAGGACTTCGTCGTGATCGACCTTCACCACAGTGCCTTCGACGATGTCGCCATCGTTGAAGTACTTGATGGTCGCATCGATGGCTGCCATGAGTTCGTCGGCGCCGCCGATGTCGTTGATGGCGATCTGGGGGGTCGTGGTGTCGGTCATGTAGGTAAGGACTCCGTCGGGACAGGAAATGAGTAGGGTCGATGGACGTGCAAGCCCTCCGAAGAGGGCCTGTCGGTGCCCGTGCCGCGTACGACGTGGTGAACACGGCGCGGCCGGCTCGGCCACAGACCTTCGAAAGCCTAACAGCCCAGGCGAGGAACCGCGAGGGCAGGACGGTCCGGAACGCGGGTGGCGGATGTGAGTTCCGTCCTGATCCTCCCGCTGCGGCTCCCGTGGCCCCGAGTCGTCCGTGGATCTCGCCGTGCGCCCTGCCGAGGGGGCCTCAGTGCGCCGCCTCGCGCCAGGTGCGGCCGATGCCGATCCCGACCTCGAGCGGCACCGAGAGCTGGTAGGCGGAGTCCATGCCGTCCTCGACGATCTCCCGTACCTGGTCGATCTCGCCGGGCGCGACCTCGACCACGAGCTCGTCATGCACCTGGAGCAGCATCCGGGACGAGAGCTCCGCGTCGCGCATCCGCTGCTCGACGGCGAGCATCGCGAGCTTGATGATGTCCGCGGCGCTGCCCTGGATCGGCGAGTTCAGTGCCACCCGCTCGGCGTTCTCACGGCGCTGGCGGTTGTCGGAGGTGAGGTCCGGGAGGTAGCGGCGGCGGCCGAGGATGGTCTCGGTGTAGCCGGTGGTGCGGGCCGTCTCCACGCTCTGCTGGAGGTAGTCGCGCACCCCGCCGAAGCGTTCGAAGTAGCCGTCGCGCAGCGCGGTCGCCTCGGCGCGGGAGATCCGCAGCTGGCGGGACAGGCCGAAGGCCGACAGCCCGTAGGCCAGGCCGTAGCTGACCGCCTTCGTCTTCGAGCGCATCGCCGGATCCACCGCATCGGGGCTCACCCCGAACACCCGTGAAGCGACGAAGTTGTGCAGATCCTCGCCGGAGTTGAACGCCTCGATCAGGCCCTCATCCTCGGAGAGGTGCGCCATGATGCGCATCTCGATCTGCGAGTAGTCGGCGGTCAGCAGGGACTCGAAACCGTCCCCGGCGACGAAGACGTCGCGGATCCGCTGCCCTTCGGCGGTGCGCACGGGGATGTTCTGGAGGTTCGGCTCGGTGGAGGCCAGCCGCCCGGTCGCAGCGGCGGTCTGCTGGAAGGTGGTGTGCACGCGGGAGCTGCTGTCCACCACCTTGTCCAGACCCACCAGATAGCCGGTCAGCTTGCTCATCTCGCGGAAGCGCAGCAGCCAGGAGAGGAAGCGATGGCCGGCGGAGTCCGGGTCCAGGGACTCGGAGAGGTCGGTCAGCGATTCGGCGTCGGTCGAGTGGCCCGAGGAGATCTTCCGCGTGGTCGGCAGCGAGAGCGTCTCGAACAGCACCACCTGCAGCTGCTTGGGTGAGGCGAGGTTGACCTCCTCCCCGACGATCTCACCGGCCTCACGCTTGGCCTGGGCGACGAAGCCCTCGAACTCCTGGCGCAGCGAGGCGACCTCTTCGCCGTCGAGCGCGATCCCGCGCTCGTGCATGGTCTCTAGCACCGCCTGCAGGGGACGCTCGAGCTCGTCCAGGATGCGAAGAGCCCAGGGCTCCTGTGCGAGGCTCGCGCTGAGCGCCGCCGCCGCCGGGTGGAGCGCGGCAGCAGCTGACGCGAGGCGGGAGCCCGCGCGGGCGACGTGCTCGGCGCGCACCTCCGGGGTCTCCTTCGAGAGGGTCGAGGGGGCGGGCTTGCGGGGGCGCGGCTCGAAGGTCGCGCCGCCGAACTCGGTGCCGAGCGCCTCCGCGTCATAGGTGCGGGCACCGGGCCGCAGCACGAAGGAATCCAGGGAGAGATCGTGCAGCTGGGCCTGGGGGCGGTAACCGTGCTCGGCCAGCCAGGAACGGACCGCCGGAGCATCGGCGACCAGGATCTCCGTCGCGCGATCGAGAGCGGAGGCGAGCAGGGAGGAGCTCTCCGAGTCGAGCCGTTCCAGCGCCACCGCACCGCGGGCATCTGCTGTGGCCAATCCCAGCAGTGCACCGCCGCGGACGTCGTCGACCACATCGAGGGCGAGGACCTCGCTCCCCGTGTCCAGCAGCTCCTGCAGTCCGGTGACGTCCTCGATCGTGAGGGCCTCGACGGTCTGCTGCTCCTCCTCGGCGACCGCCGCCGCCACCGTCTCGCCGAGCAGCGCCGCCGGCAGGTCCCGGCGGATGGTGTCACCGAAGGCCAGGTCGTCGAACACCTCGAGCGTGCGGGTGCGGTCACCGCCGCCGAGGGCGTAGTGCGCAGGATCCTCGGGCAGGTCAAGAGTGGTGTACGCGGCATTCATCAAGCGGTTCCGCTCGACGGCTTCGAGATTGTCGCGCAGGGACTGACCGGCCTTGCCTTTGATCTCGCCGGCGTGGGCGATCACCCCGGGCAGGTCGCCGTACTGGACGATCCACTTCGCGGCCGTCTTCGGGCCGACGCCCGGGACACCGGGGAGGTTGTCCGCCGCCTCACCCACCAGCGCCGCGAGGTCCGAATAGCGCTCCGGGGGGACGCCGTACCTCTCCTCCACGGCCGCCGGGGTCATCCGACGCATCTCGGTGACGCCCTTGATGGGCTGCAGCAGGGTGACCTTCTCACCGACCAGCTGGATCGCATCGCGGTCGCTCGTGACGATCAGCGCCTCGTCGCCCGCGGCCTCGGCGCGCGCGGCGAGGGTGGCGATGATGTCGTCGGCCTCGTAGTCCTCGTAGGTGAGCCAGCGCACCCCCAGGGCATCCAGCACCTGTTGGATCAGACCGATCTGGCCATGGAAGGCCGCCGGGGTCTCGTCGCGACCGCCTTTGTACTGGTCGTAGATGCGGTCACGGAAGGTGCCGCCGGGCAGGTCGAAGGCGACCGCGAGGTGCGTCGGCCGCTCGGAGGCGACCACGTTGATGATCATGCGGGTGAAGCCGTACACGGCGTTGGTGGCCTGCCCTCGGCCATCGCTGAAGCCCTCCGCCGGCAGGGCGAAGAAGGCGCGGAACGCCATCGCATGCCCGTCGATGAGGAGGATCCGCTGGTCGTCGGTGTCACTCGCAGTCATGGGGAGCAGTCTCCCATGTCGCGCCGACCCCTGCCTCCCCGCCGGGTTGTGGCACGCTCGTGGCATGACCGCCAGCAATCGCCCTGACCACCTCGATGCTCCCCCGCTGAGCCCTCAGCTACGCGCGCACTTCGCCCCGCTCCTGCGCGGCACCCTGGTGGAGCGGTGCGGGATGGAGCTGCGGACGCTCGACGCGTCCGGCGGGACGATCAGCATGCCGGTGGCAGGCAACCTGCAGCCGGCCGGGCTGCTGCACGGCGGGGCGACGATCGCCCTGGCGGAGACCATCGCGTCGTTCTGCGCGATCCTGCGGGCCCGCGAGGTCCACGGCGACGGTGCGCAGGCTGTGGGAACCTCGGTCTCCGCGCTGCATCATCGCTCGGCGAAGCAGGGTGCAGTGCTCGGAACCTGCCGCGCCCTGCATCTCGGGCGCCAGGTGGCGAGCTATCTGGTGGAGGTGCACGACGAGCAGGGCACGCTGCTGAGCACGATCACCGTCTCCACCCAGCTGCTCGCGCCGCGCTGACCGACGCGCACGCCCCGCGGCTCGGAACCGGCACGGCTCAGCACGGTCTCACCTCCTCGGGAGACTCGAAGCTGCCGTCTCCCCTACTCGGGAGCCTCGAAGTTCTTCGCGGTGCCGCGCTGCAGCACATTGGCCTCGGACCAGGTGTACTCGCGGAGCTCTCCGAGCCGGGCATCGGACTGCGGGCCCAGCTCGAACTTCCCCATCCGCCCGGAGTACGCGACGGTCGCCCTCTCCCCCGCCTCCAGCGCCGTCCTCATCACCTGACGGCACGCGCCGTAGTCGCTGCAGGCCTCCGTGCCCGTCAGGATCGCGGGGATCGCCGCCGCCAGCGCCGTCCCTTCGACCGAGAGCGCATGCTGAGCTGCCAGGCAGGCCATGGTGAATGCGTCATAGCCCTGCTGCGAATAGGCATACCCGAAGCGCAGGAAGTCGGCGCTGATGTTGAGCATCATGTTCTCGTGCTCGATCGTGAGCTCGGCGCCCGGTTCATAGCTGGTCGCCGAGGTCAGAGAGTCCGGAGAGAGATCCTTCGCCACCTGTTCGCGCGAGTAGTCGACCGTCGCCGCCGGAGCGAGCCGCTTGGGGAACTCGACGGTGGGCCGCTGCCCCTCATCGAGAGTTGCGTCATAGAGCGCCGACAGGAAAGGGGCGGCCTCTGCGCCGCCGTTGAAGACCAGCAGGGCCGGCGGGGCATCGGTCACCGCCTTCACCCGGGCTGCGATGTCGCCGAAGTTCCCGACCTCGTAGAACTGCTGGGAGAGCACCTCTCCGCTGCGTGGCGCGAGGATCTGCTCGAGTTCGAGCAGCAGGCTCCTGCCCTGCAGGGTGTCCTCCGAGAGATAGGCGATCGTTCCGGGCGGTCCGGCCTTATCCGCCGTGCTCCCGATCGCGATCTCGGCATACTGCGCCGCCATCGTGCGATCCGTGGGAGAGAGTCGCACCAGCAGGTTCGCGGTCTGCACCTCCGGCTCGCGCAGATCCCGGCCGGAGGTGAACACATCGATCACCGCCATCCCCGCCTCGACCAGGGCTGGCATCGCCGCGATCAGCGACTCCTCGTCGATCGACGTGATCACGCAGGTCACGCCGGAATCGGCCATACCCTGGATGACGGTGGAGAGATCCTCCCCGGGCTCCTGCATCACGTACCGCTCGGAGAGCTCGACCTCATAGCCGAACAGCCCGTCCCAGCGGGCGTTCACATCGATCCGGGCCATGGTGATCGAGACCGCGATCGCGTCCTCGAAAGACGCCATCCGGCCGTAGTTCGCACCGATCTGACCGATCACCAGCGGGGTCTCGGGTTCCGAGAGGGCTGCAGCCGTGGCCGCGGGAGTGGTCGCGCGACGACGCCCTCGACGCATGCCGCCTTCACCGCAGGCCGTCAGCGCGCCCGTCCCGAGCACCCCCGCTCCGAGCCCGCGCACCAGCGTGCGCCGTGAGATCGCCATCACCCCGCAGCTCCCCTTCCGTCCCGGCCCACCCCGGCCCTGGCGATGTCAGTCCTTGCTCTGACCACCCAGCTGATCGATCACGGCATCCGCGACCTCGCGCATCGTCAGGCGACGATCCATCGACGTCTTCTGGATCCAGCGGAAGGCCTCCGGCTCGGACAGGCCCATGTTGGTCTGCAGCAGGCCCTTGGCACGGTCCACGCGCTTACGGGTCTCGAAGCGCTCCCCGAGGTCGGCGATCTCCGACTCCAGCTGCGTGATCTGCTGGAAGCGCGAGATCGCGATCTCGATCGCCGGGAGCAGATCCGCCGGGGTGAAGGGCTTGACGACGTACGCCATCGCGCCGGCATCCCGTGCGCGCTCGACCAGCTCGGTCTGCGAGAACGCGGTGAGCATGACCACGGGGGCGAGGTTCTCCTCACCGATCCTCTCGGCGGCCGTGACGCCGTCCATCTGCGGCATCTTGACGTCCATCACCACCACATCGGGGCGCAGCTCGCGCGCCTTGGCCACAGCGCTCTCCCCGTCACCCACAGCTGCGAGCACCTCGTAACCGGCCTCGGTGAGGGTCTCGACGATGTCCATGCGGATCAGGCTCTCGTCCTCAGCCACCACAGCGGTGCGACGCGGCGCGCCGTCGCCGGGAAGTGCCTCGTCCTGGGCGTCGTCGGGAAGTGAAGTCATATCGTCAGTCATGTCGCCCTGTGTTTCAGTGTGGGCCTTGCGCACAGGTGCTCAGCACCCGCACGGTCGAGGCCGGTGGTCATCAGCGGTATCCTAATCCAGCCCTCCCCCGCGGGGGGCCAGGCCGGGTTGGCGGAATGGTAGACGCGGCGCACTCAAAATGCGCTGTCCGTGAGGGCGTGCGGGTTCGAGTCCCGCACCCGGTACCTGCTCGAAGATGACGATGGCGCCCGACAGCTTCACAGCTGCGGGCGCCATCGTCGTGAGGAGGGTCTCGCTCAGCCCTGCTGAACTCGCTGCGCTTCTACCGCACGCGGCCTCGCAGGACGTCGCTCAGCCCTGCTGAATCAGGCCTGCGGACCCGCAGCGATGTTGCTCGCCTCGATGCGGGCGGACTCGGTGCCGTCGAGGTCGCCGATGCGGTGCACGCGCAGGGTGTTGGTCGAGCCGTGGACGCCGGGGGGCGAGCCCGCCGCGACGATGACCAGGTCGTTCTTCTGGAGGCCCTTCTGCTCGCGGAGCAGATCGTCGACCTTGCCGACCATCGCGTCGGTGTCGCTCTGCATCGGCACCAGGTGCGACTCGATGCCCCAGGTCAGAGACAGCTGGCGAGCGATCTCGGGGTACGGGGTCAGCGCCAGCAGGGGGATGGTGGGCCGCAGACGCGAGAGCCGGCGCGCGGTGTCGCCGGACTCGGTGAAGGTCACCAGGTACTGCGCGGAGAGCTGATCGCCGATCTCGGCGGCCGCACGGGTGATCGCACCGCCGCGGGTGTGCGGGATGGTGCCCAGCGGAAGGATGCGGTCTGCACCGTTCTCCTCCGTGTTGGTGATGATGCGGGCCATGGTGCGCACGGCCTCGAAGGGATACTTGCCCACGCTGGTCTCGCCCGAGAGCATGACCGCGTCGGCGCCGTCGAGGATCGCGTTGGCGCAGTCCGACGCTTCGGCGCGGGTGGGGCGCGGGCTCTCGATCATCGACTCGAGCACCTGGGTGGCGACGATCACGGGCTTGGCGTTGCGTCGCGCGAGCTCGATCGCGCGCTTCTGCACCAGCGGGACCTGCTCGAGCGGCATCTCGACGCCGAGGTCGCCGCGGGCGACCATGATGCCGTCGAAGGCACCGACGATCGAGCGCAGCGCCCGGACCGCCTGCGGCTTCTCGATCTTCGCGATGACGGGGACCCGGCGGCCCTCCTCCTGCATGATCCGCAGGACGCCATCCATGTCATGCGCATCGCGCACGAAGGACAGTGCGACGAGATCCGCGCCGAGGCGGAGGCCGAAGCGGAGGTCCGCGATGTCCTTCTCGCTCATGGCGGGAACCGACACGGCGACGCCGGGCAGGTTGATGCCCTTGTTGTTGGAGACCGGTCCGGGGACCTCGACGACGGTGACGACGTCGGTCTCGGTGACCTCGGTGACGCGCACCGAGACCTTCCCATCGTCGATCAGCAGGACGTCGCCGGGGCGGCAGTCGCCCGGCAGCCCCTTGAACGTGGTCGAGACCCGCTCGCGGCTGCCCTCGATGTCGTCCGTGGTGATGGTGAGGCTCTCGCCCACCTCGAGCATGTGCGGGCCGTCGGTGAACTTGCCGAGGCGGATCTTGGGACCCTGGAGGTCGACCAGGACGGCGACGTTCTTGCCGAGGTCCTCCGCCGCACGACGGATGTTCGCGTAGACGCTCGCGTGGTCGTCGTGCGTGCCGTGGCTGAAGTTCATCCGGGCGACGTTCATCCCCGCTTCGATCAGCGTGCGGATCTGCTCGTAGGAATCGGTCGCCGGCCCGAGTGTGCAGACGATCTTCGCTTTGCGCATGTCAACCCATCTGTAGTTCGTGTGCAGGGCCGCGACCCTCTTCAGCATTCTGCGGGCCCGCGCGCGTGCGCTGCCCTAGGGCCGCAGCATCGCGTATTCGACCCCTAGTGTTTCATACTGTGACGGGCTTCTCGCCGGGGCTCACGGGCCGAGACAGGGATGTGGCCCCCATCAGGTGCTCGTCGACCGCTGCGGCGCAGGAGCGTCCTTCCGCGATCGCCCACACGATGAGGCTCTGACCGCGGGCGCAGTCCCCCGCGGTGAACACCCCGTCCACGGTCGTCGCCCAGTCAGCATCGTGCACGATGTTGCCGCGTGAGGTGATGTCCACTCCGAGCGTGGTGAGCAGTCCCTCCTCGTCGGCGCCGGTGAAGCCCATCGCGATGAGCACGAGCGTGGCGGGCAGCACCGTCGCGGTGTCCGGGGTGGGGACGCGTGCGCCATCGACGAAGCGGGTGCGCGCCACCTCGAGCCCGCTCACCGCGCCCTCGGCGTCGATTTCGAAGCCGGTGGTCGACGCGAGGAAGGAGCGGTCACCGCCCTCCTCATGCGCGGTGGATACCTCGAAGAGGAGCGGGTGGGTGGGCCAGGGCTGGCGTTCGTCCCGCTCGAGGGGCGGCTGGGTGCCGATCGCGAGGGTCGTCACCGAGCGGGCCCCCTGACGCAGAGCGGTGCCCAGGCAGTCGGCGCCGGTGTCGCCGCCGCCGATGATCACGACGTCCTTGCCCTCGGCCGAGATCGGGCTCCCGACCCAGTCCCCCTCCACCAGGCGGTTCGCCTGGGTGAGGTACTCCATCGCCGGGTGGATGCCGGTGGCCTCGCGCCCGGGGACGGCGAGCTCGCGCGGCACGCTCGCGCCGGTGGCGAGCACCACCGCGTCGAAGCGGGAGCGGAGCTCCTGCACGCTCAGGGCCCCCTTCCCCGTGCCGCCCACGTCGACCCCGGTGCGGAAGCGGGTGCCCTCGGCGCGCATCTGCTCGAGGCGTCGGTCGATGAAGCGCTTCTCGAGCTTGAACTCGGGGATGCCGTAGCGCATGAGTCCGCCGAGGCGGTCGTCACGCTCGAGCACCACCACGGAGTGGCCGGCCCGGGTCAGCTGCTGCGCGGCGGCCAGGCCCGCGGGGCCCGAGCCGACGACGGCGACCGAGCGGCCCGTCTGGCGGGTGGGCTCGACCGGGTCGAGCCAGCCCTCGTCGAAGGCGCGCTCGACGATCGAGAGCTCGATGTTCTTGATCGTCACCGGCGGCTGATTGATGCCCAGCACGCAGCTGGACTCGCACGGCGCCGGGCAGGCACGCCCGGTGAACTCCGGGAAGTTGTTGGTGGCGTGCAGGCGCTCGTTCGCCTCCTGCCAGTCCTCGCGGTAGACCAGGTCGTTCCACTCGGGGATCAGGTTGCCCAGGGGGCAGCCCTGGTGGCAGAAGGGGATGCCGCAGTTCATGCAGCGTCCGGCCTGCCTCGAGACGACGTCGAGCGTGCCCTGCTCACGCGCCTCGTACACCTCGCGCCAGTCCATCAGCCGCAGCGGCACAGGCCGGCGAGCCGGCAGCTCACGGTCGCGGTAGCGCAGGAATCCGCGGGGATCAGCCATGGGTGGCCTCCAAGATCTCGTTCCAGACATCGTTCGCATCGGGGTCGTTGCCCCGGGCCACCGCGTCCTCCCGGAGCGCGGTGATGGTGAGGAAGGCGCGCGGCGCGATCTCGGTGAGCCGCGCGAGCAGCTCCTCCTCGTCCGCGAGCAGCGCGGCTGCCCGATCGGAGCCGGTGCGCACGGCATGGTCCCGCACCGCCTCGAGCACGAACTCGCGGTGCTCGTCCTTGACGGAGCTGAGCGCGAAGCCCACGGCGTCGGCCGGGTTCAGGCGGCTGGGGTCGAGGTCCAGCACGAACAGCGTGCCGCCGCTCATGCCGGCGCCGAGGTTGCGCCCGGTGGGTCCGAGCACCAGCACGGCGCCGCCGGTCATGTACTCGGCGCCGTGGTCGCCGATGCCCTCGACCACCAGCGTCGCCCCGGAGTTGCGCACGCCGAACCGCTCGCCCGCAGAGCCGGCCAGCAGCAGACGTCCGCTGGTCGCACCGTACGCGCAGGTGTTCCCCGCGATCGGAGCCGAGGTCACCGACGGGGCGGTGCCGGCGCCGTGGCCGACGGCGATGATGCCGCCGGAGAGGCCCTTGCCGACGTAGTCGTTCGCATCGCCCGTCAGGTGCATGCTGATGCCGCGCGGGAGGAAGGCGCCGAAGGACTGGCCGCCTGTGCCCTCGAGGTCCAGCACGATCGAGTCGTCCTCGAGTCCGTCCCCACCGGTGCGGCGGGTGACCTCGTGGCCGAGCAGGGTGCCGGCGCTGCGCTGCACATTGCGCAGGGTGTCCTGCAGGCGCACGGTCGGCACCGCGCCGCTGAGCACGCCGTCGGCCGCCGCGATCCAGGGATGGTCGGGGGCGCGATCCAGGTGGTGGTCCTGGCCTCGCCGACGACGGCGGAAATCACCTTCGTGGATGGTGGGCGGCGCGAGGATCGCCGCGAGATCCAGGCCTTCCCGCTTTGCGGCGCCGAGCACGCTGCCGGCCCGTTCGCCCTCGGCGAGGGCGAGCAGGTCGCTGCGGCCGATCGCCTCGTCGAGGGAGCGCAGCCCCAGCGCGGCGAGGTGCTCGCGCACCTGCTCGGCGATGAAGCGGAAGAAGGTCACCACGTGCTCCGCCTTCCCGGTGAAGCGCGCACGCAGCTCCGGGTTCTGCGTGGCGACGCCCACGGGACAGGTGTCCAGGTGGCACACGCGCATCATCACGCAGCCGGAGACGACCAGCGGTGCGGAGGCGAAGCCGTACTCCTCCGCGCCCAGCAGCGCCGCGATGACCACGTCGCGTCCGGTCTTCAACTGGCCGTCGACCTGCACCGTGATCCGGTCGCGCAGGCCGTTCAGCAGCAGGGTCTGCTGCGTCTCCGCGAGGCCCAGCTCCCAGGGGGTGCCCGCGTGCTTGAGGGAGTTCAGGGGGCTGGCGCCGGTGCCGCCGTCGTGGCCGGAGATCAGCACGACGTCGGCATGCGCCTTGGAGACGCCCGAGGCCACGGTGCCCACGCCGAAGCGGGAGACCAGCTTGACGTGCACGCGCGCCGCGGGGTTCGCGGACTTCGCGTCGTGGATCAGCTGGGCGAGGTCCTCGATCGAGTAGATGTCGTGATGCGGCGGCGGGGAAATCAGCCCGATGCCGGGAGTGGAGTGCCGGGTGCGGGCGATCCACGGGTACACCTTCTCCGGCGGCAGCTGCCCTCCTTCTCCGGGCTTGGCGCCCTGGGCGATCTTGATCTGGATGTCCTTGGCGAAGGTGAGGTACTCGCTGGTGACCCCGAAGCGGCCCGAGGCGATCTGCTTGATCGCGCTGCGGCGCTCCGGGTCGCGCAGCCGCTCGGGGTCCTCGCCGCCCTCGCCGCTGTTGGACATGCCGCCGAGCTGGTTCATCGCGATCGCGAGCGTCTCGTGAGCCTCCTGCGAGATCGAGCCATAGCTCATCGCGCCGGTCATGAAGCGACGGGTGATCGCGTCGACCCCCTCCACCTCCGTCAGCGGTACGGGCTCCAGGGCGCCGGTGCGAAGGCGCAGCAGGCCGCGGAGCGTCATCAGCCGCTCGTGCTGGTCGTCGACCTCGTCCGTGTAGCGGCGGAACTCCTCGAACTGGCGGGTGCGGGTGGAGTGCTGGAGACGGAAAACCGCCTCGGGGGTGAACAGGTGCGGCTCGCCCTCGCGTCGCCACTGGTACTCGCCGCCGACGGGGAGGCTGCGGTGCGCGGGGTGCTGGCCGTCCACGGGATAGGCCAGCGCATGGCGGGCCGCATTCTCCTGGGCGATCACGTCCAGCGTGATCCCGCCGATCCGGCTGATGGTGCCGGGGAACCACTCCTGGACGAGGTCCTGCGCGAGGCCGACGGCCTCGAAGATCTGTGCACCGCGATACGAGGCGACCGTGGCGATGCCCATCTTGGACATGATCTTCAGGACGCCCTTGCCGAGCGCCCGGTTCAGGTTCGCGACCGCCTGCTCGGTGCTCACGTCGCTGATCACGCCGCGCTCGACGAGCTCCTCGACGCTCTCCATCGCGAGATAGGGGTTGATCGCGCTCGCGCCGTAGCCGATCAGCAGCGCGGCGTGGTGGACCTCGCGCACGTCACCGGCCTCGACCAGCAGCGCTGCGGAGGTGCGTCGCCCGGTGCGCACCAGATGGTGCTGCACCGCGCTGGTGAGCAGCAGCGAGGGGATCGGGGCGAGGACCTGGTTCGCGTCACGGTCCGAGAGCACCAGGAAGGTGGCGCCCTCGTCGATCGCGCGCCCGGCCTCCTCGCAGATCTCGTGCAGGCGCAGCTCGAGTGCGGCGGTGCCCCCTCCCACGGGGTACAGGCCCCGCAGGCGCACGGTGTGGAAGTCGGCGGTGGCCGGGTTCGCGTCGATCGCGACGATCTTCGCGAGCTCATCGTTGTCGAGGATCGGGAAGTCGAGCGCGAGCTGACGCGCGTGCTGGGGCGTGGCGTCCAGCAGATTGCGCGAGCGGCCCAGGGCCACGCCCAGGGAGGTGACGATCTCCTCGCGCAGGGAGTCGAGCGGAGGGTTCGTGACCTGCGCGAACATCTGCGTGAAATAGTCGAACAGCAGTCGCGGACGCTCCGAGAGCACGGCGATGGGGGTGTCGGTGCCCATCGCGCCGAGCGGCTCGGCGCCCTTGGACGCCATCGGCGCGAGCAGGATGCGCAGCTCCTCCTCGGTGTAGCCGAAGGTCTGCTGCCGGCGCACGACGGAGGCGCGCGAATGGGTGATGTGCTCGCGCGCGGGCAGCTCGGAGAGGGCGACCTTCTGCTCGCGCACCCAGGTGCGATACGGGTGCTCGGTGGCGACGGCGCGGGTGATCTCCTCGCTGGGGACGATCCCGCCCCGCTCGAGGTCGAGCAGGAAGATCTCGCCCGGCGCGACGCGGCCGGTGCGCGCCACGCCGCTGCGGGGCAGGTCCACGAGGCCCGTCTCGGAACCGAGCACCACCAGGTCGTCCTCCATCACCCAGTAGCGCAGCGGGCGCAGACCGTTGCGGTCCAGCCGGGCGCCCACCCGGGTGCCGTCGGTGAAGACCACGGCGGCCGGTCCGTCCCACGGCTCCTGCAGGGCGGCATGGAACTCGTAGAAGGCCCGCAGGTCCGGGTCCATCGAGCGGTCGTTCTCCCATGGCTCGGGGATCAGCATCATGAGCGAGTGCACGAGGGAGCGGCCGCTGAGGTGGAGCAGCTCGAGCGCCTCGTCGAGGCTCGCCGAATCCGAGGCGCCGGGGGTGTTGACCGGCATCAGGCGAGCGAAGTCCTCGCCGAAGGCGTCGGTGGACATCGACCCCTCGGCGGCCCGCAGGCGGTTGCGGTTGCCGATCACGGTGTTGATCTCGCCGTTGTGCGCGAGGGTGCGGAAGGGCTGCGCGAGCGGCCAGGCCGGGAAGGTGTTGGTGGAGAAGCGCGAGTGCACGATCGCGAGCTCCGAGGCGAAGCGGGGATCACGCAGATCCGGGTAGAACTCATCCAGCTGCTCCGGGGTCAGCATCCCCTTGTAGACCATCACCCGGGTCGAGAGCGAGGGGAAGTAGCCCACCGTGGAGTGCTCGACGCGGCGGCGGACGGCGAAGGCCGCCCGCTCGAGCGCAAGGCCGGTGCGTTCCTCCTCGAGGTCGCTCAGGAAGACCTGGACCATGTCGGGGCGGACCGCTTCGGCGGACGGGCCGACCAGCCCCTCGGTGACCGGGACCTCACGGGTGCCGAGCAGCACCAGGCCCTCGTCAGCGGCGATCTGACCCAGGGCCTCGAGCACAGCGGTGCGACCGGCCCTGTCGCGGGGGACGAAGAGGGTGCCGGCGGCATATCCGCCCCGCGCCGGCAGGTCGAGCCCGCTGACCTCGCGGAGGAAGGCGTCGGGCAGCTGGACGGTGATCCCGGTGCCGTCGCCGGTGTCCTCCTCGGCACCGACCGCACCGCGGTGCTCGAGATTGCGCAGCGCCGTCAAGGCGTGCTCGACGATGTGATGGCCGGGGCGGCCCTGCAGGGTCGCGATCATCGCGACACCGCAGGAGTCCACCTCGCTGTCGGGGTGGTAGAGGCCCTGGGCGGCAGGCAGGGCGGAGAAACGGGAATGCAGAGGGAGCATGACGCAGAGAACCCTTCGACGGGGCGGCCGGTGACGTGCTCGTCATCCGTGACGAGCGCCCGGTGCCGGGGCGCGCTGCCCGTCCTGGCGATCTGCGTCGCTCGGGGGTGCGGTGCCTACGGTCCGGGGGAGGGATCCGCGGCTGCGGAAGGAGGCGTGCCGGACTTCTCCGTCCCGTCCTCGTCGGGGCCGTTGCCCGCAGTCTGCGCGGGCAGCCCGAAGGAGCCGTCCGCGGCGACGACCTCTCCCCCGCGCCGCTGCCTGCGGATCGTCAGCATCACGAACATCCCGATGCCGACCAGCGCCATCACCAGAGCGATCAGGGTGTGGATGCGCATCTCACCGATCATCAGCACCGGTTCGCTGCGGATCGCGTCGATCCAGGCGCGGCCGGTGGAGTAGATCGCGACGTAGGCCCAGAAGATCCGTCCGCCGGCCCACTGGTAGCGGCGGCTGAGCAGCAGCAGGACAGCCAGTCCTGCGAGGTTCCACAGCTGCTCGTACAGGAAGGTGGGGTGATAGGTGCCGGGGACGCAGCCGCCGATGGTCTGGCCGTTGGTCACGCAGGTCACCTCCCATGCCCACCAGGCATCGAGCGCGGGCCCGTAGAGCTCCTGGTTGAACCAGTTGCCGAATCGCCCCAGCACCTGGGCGATCAAGAGGGTGGGCGCGACGGTGTCGGCCAGGGCGGTGAACGAGACGCCCTTATGGCGCGCCATGAACCAGACCGCGAGGGCGCCGCCGGCCACTGCGCCGTAGATCGCGAGCCCGCCCTGCCAGATGTAGAGCACCGCGAGCGGATCGCCGTCGGGCCCGAAGAAGGGCGCAGGCGAGGTGAGCACATGCCAGATGCGGGAGCCGACGATGCCGGCGATGATCGCGACGAAGATGATGTCGAAGAAGGTGTCGCCGTCACCGCCGCGCCTCTCCCAGCGCTTGGTCGCCCACCACATCGCCACCGCGATCCCGGAGAGGATGCACAGGGCATAGAAGTGGATCGTCAGCGGACCGAGGGAGAGCGCCGAGATCGGCGAGCTGGGGATCATCGCGGCCTCTCCTGTCCTCGGGTCATCGGGTCATCGGGTCATCAGTTCATCGGGCGTCGTGCTGTCGGGTCAGGCGCGGGCGCGCTCGACGCCGGCGCGGAGGTCGTCGGCCACGGCCGCGAGCGCGGTGCGGGCTGCGGCATCGTCGTCCTGGTTCTCGAGCAGCGCCCGGACGAAGGCGGACCCGACGATCACTCCATCAGAATACGCCCCCACCTGCGCGGCCTGCTCACCGTTCGAGACGCCGAGCCCCACGCAGACGTTCTTCGCCCCGGCGGCGCGGGTGCGCTCGACCAGGCCCTCCGTGGCTGCGGAGACGCTCGCCCGGGTCCCGGTCACGCCCATGGTGCTCGCGGCATAGACGAATCCCCGGGTGTGCGAGACCACATGCTCGAGCCGGTCGCGGGGTGAGCTGGGGGCGACCAGGAACACGCGGTCCACGCCGTGCCGCTCGCTCGCGGCGATCCAGTCCGCACCCTCATCGGGAATCAGATCCGGGGTGATCACCCCGGCGCCGCCGGCGGCCGCGAGATCGCGGGCGAAGGCGTCGGGGCCGTAGGCGAGGATCGGGTTCCAGTAGCTCATCACCAGGATCGCGGCGCCGCGACCGGACAGCGCCTCGACGGCCTGGAGCACGTGACGGGTGCGGGTGCCGGCCTCCAGGGCCGAGGCTGCCGCCTGCTGGATGACCGCCCCGTCCATGACCGGGTCGGAGTACGGCAGACCCAGCTCGATCATGTCGGCGCCGTGGTCGATGAGGATGCGGGCGGCCTCGATCGAGCGCTCGAGGTCCGGGAAGCCCACGGGGAGGTAGGCGATCAGCGCGGCCCGGTTCTCGGCGCGGGCGCGGTCCAGGACCTCGTCGGCGCGCAGCCGGTGGCTCTCAGCGGTGGTCATCGGGACTCCTCTGCCTGGTCGGTGGTCGCGCGGGCCGCAGCGCGCAGCGCGGTCAGATCTGCTCGGGCGGGCTCGTCGCCGACCAGGCCGAACCAGCGCGACGCGGTGTCCACGTCCTTGTCCCCACGGCCGGAGAGGCTCACCAGGATGACGGCGTCCTCGCCGAGCTCACGGCCCAGCACCAGGGCCCCGGCCAGGGCATGGGCGGACTCGATCGCGGGCATGATGCCCTCGGTCATGGAGAGCAGGGCGAAGGCCTCCATGGCCGGGCCGTCGTCGATCGCGCGGTACTCGGCGCGGCCGATATCCGCCAGCCAGGCGTGCTCCGGGCCGACGCTGGGATAGTCCAGGCCGGCGGAGACCGAGTGGGAGGGGACCGTCTGGCCGTCCTCGTCCTGCATCACGAAGCTGCGGGCTCCATGCAGCACCCCGGCGGTGCCACCGGTGATGGTCGCGGAGTGGCGGCCGGTGGTAACCCCATCGCCTCCGGCCTCACAGCCGATCAGGCGCACCAGCGGGTCGGTGTCGTCGAGGAAGGCGTGGAAGATCCCCATCGCGTTGGAGCCGCCGCCCACACAGGCGACCACCGCGTCGGGCAGTCGTCCCACCCGTTCGAGGGTCTGGGCGCGGGCCTCCTCACCGATGATGCGGTGGAAGTCCCGCACCATGGCCGGGAAGGGGTGCGGGCCGGCGACGGTGCCGAGCAGGTAGTGGGTGGTCTCGACGTTGGCGACCCAGTCGCGGAAGGCCTCGTTGATCGCATCCTTGAGGGTGCGTGAACCCTGCTCCACGGCAATCACCTCCGCCCCCAGCAGGCGCATCCTGGCGACATTGAGCGCCTGGCGCTCGGTGTCCTCGCCGCCCATGTAGATGGTGCAGTCGAGGCCGAACAGCGCCGCTGCGGTGGCCGTCGCGACCCCGTGCTGGCCGGCGCCGGTCTCGGCGATCACGCGCGTCTTGCCCATGCGCTTGGTCAGCAGCGCCTGACCGAGGACGTTGTTGATCTTGTGGCTGCCGGTGTGGTTGAGGTCCTCACGCTTGAGCAGGATGCGGGCGCCGCCGGCGAGCTGGGAGAACCGCGGGGCCTCCGAGAGCAGGGAGGGCCGGCCGGTGTATTCCGCGGCGAGATGCTGCAGCTCGGCGGTGAACTCGGGGTCGATGATCGCCTTCTCGTAGACCTCGGTGAGCTCGTCGAGGGCGGGCACCAGCGCCTCGGGCAGGAAGCGGCCGCCGAAGTCACCGAAGTAGGGCCCTGCCTCGGAGCGCAGCTCCGAGATGGGCCGGGTGAGGTCGGTGACGACCCGCTCGGAGAGGGGACGATCGTGGTCGGGGCTGCTCATGCCTGAGCTCCTTCCGTGAGGGGGCGACCGCGACGGGCCACCTGGCGGTATGACATCGCTGCTGCGGCCGGGTCTCCCGAGGTGACGAGCGCCTCTCCGACCAGCACCGCGTCGGCACCGGCCGCGGCGTAGGCCTCGACATCCTCCACCGAGAGGACCGCGGATTCACCGATCGCGAGCGGTCCGGCGGGGATCCGGCGCAGCAGGTCCGCGGCCCGCGAGAGGTCGACGGTGAGGTCCTTGAGGTTGCGGGCATTGACTCCGATGATGTCTGCTCCGAGCGCGAGGGCTCGGCCCAGCTCCTGATCGGTGTGGACCTCCACCAGCGCCTGCATGCCGAGCTCCGTGATCAGGTCGTGCAGCTCACGCAGCCGGGCGTCGTCGAGGGCGGCCACGATCAGCAGCACCAGATCGGCGCCGTGGGCGCGAGCCTCGTACACCTGGTACGGCTCGACGACGAAGTCCTTGCGCAGCACGGGCACCTCGACCCGGGCACGGACCGCATCGAGGTCGGCGAGGGTGCCGCGGAACCGACGCTGCTCGGTGAGCACGCTGATCGCGGAGGCACCGGCACTCGCATAGGTGGCGGCGAGCTCGGCCGGCTCGGGGATCTCCGCGAGGGCGCCCTTGGAGGGGCTGGAGCGCTTGACCTCGGCGATCAGCCCCATCGTCGCGCCGTCTCCGAGCAGGCTCGCCCGCGCGTCCAGGGCCGGGGCGGCCGCACGTGCCAGGCGCTGGATCTCGGCATCTGGCACGGCGGCACGACGCGGCGCGAGGTCCTCGCGCACGCCGTCGATGATCTCGTCGAGGACGGTTCCGGTGGTGGTCACGCAGGCCTCCTGCAGCAGGTCGGAGCGGGGGCGGCACGCCGTGCCGCCGGGATTCCAGGGAGACGTCGATCCCCGGGGATCGTCGCGGGCGGGGTCAGCCGCCGACGTAGGAGATCGGGGCGAGGAACCAGAAGGCCGGCAGATTCCTCAGCACCGCGAACAGGACTGCGATCATGACCAGGGCCAGCAGCACCGTCGTGCTGGGCATCAGGTCCGTGCGCAGTCCCCTGGCACGGCGCACCGACCAGGTCAGCAGCCCTGCGGCGAGCAGCGGGATCGCGATGGTGATCAGCGCATTGCTCCGCAGTGCCAGCAGCAGGTCACCGGCGAGCAGGGAGTGCACGGCCCGGATCGCTCCGCAGCCGGGGCACTCCAGCCCCGTGAGATGGTTCAGGATGCACAGCGGGACATGGGTGCGGAACGGGTCGAAGACCAGCTGCACCCCGGCGGCGACGGCCAGAGAGCCGATGCCGATCGCGAGCGGCAGGAGGGCACGGCGCGGGCTGCGGGCGGGAGCGCGGAGCACGGCGTCGCCGTGCCTCGTCCTCCCCGCGTCGATCACCTGGCGTCGGCCTCGGCAGGTCGGTGGGAGCGCGCGTTGTGATCAGCGCTGTCCTCAGCGGTCTCCGCCGCGTGCTCGATGCCGTAGCCACGGGGCTGGCCGAGCCCGGCCAGGGAGAGCGCTGCGCCGGCCACGATGGCGAGCACGACGATGCCCGCACCGATCCAGATCAGAATGCTCATGTCCGGCAGGATCATGCCGGCCGCGATGGGGATCGAACCGAGGACGATGCCGAGGTTCATGGTCCAGCCCGCAACGGTCTTGCCCTCGTTGTGGTGAGGGGGCGGCGGCACAGCGTAGGTCTTCGGCATGATCCTTCTCCAGTCAGGGTCCCGGTCGGGCCCATTGTGCCACGTCATCCGCCGCCCGAGAGGCCCGGTCCGCGACGTGGCGCGGGACCCTCGTCGCGTCCGGTGAGGAGCATCACCCGGCGGTGGCGGGTCGTTCCGGGACGGGAGGCTCGGGCCCGTCGTCCTCGATGTCCGGGTCCCCCGCGCCGCCCGGCTCATTGCTGAGGATGCTCGGGTCCTCGCCACGGGTGAGAGCGTCCCATGCCGCCGCCGGGTCCTCGGCGGGATCACCGCGTCGCGCCGGCGCCGCGAGGGCCGCGCTGCGGTAGCGGCTGCCGGTGGGCCAGGTCCGCCCGACCACCAGCACGAGCACGCCGACCACGGCGACGGCGAGTGCCGGGATCAGGGTCAGCAGCGGCCAGGCTGTCGCCTCGGCCTGCAGCGCGGCCCCGAGCACTCCGGTCGCGGAGGCCACCGCGGAGCCGGCGGCGTCCTGCGGTGCCTGCGCCGCGGAGTAGGCGGCGAAGGCCGCCCCCGCCCCGGCCGCGATCAGCACCGGTCCGGTCAGAAAACGTAGCCAGGCGGAGGAGAGCGAGGTCGCGAGGGAGGCGGCGATCGCCGCGAGGGAGAGTGCCAGCACCGCCGGGGCCGCCTCTGCTCCCATCACCTCGACCTGCTGGACGGTACCGGTCAGATCTGGTGCGGTGGCATGGATCCAGCTGGTACGGGTCGCACCGGCCAGCAGCGCCGAGGCCGCCGTCGCGGCGAGCACGGTGGCGCGGCGGCTGAGACGGACCGGACGCTCCGGGCGGGCGGAGCGCTCGGGCCTGGCTGGGCGCGGGGTCGGGGACTGCGCGCTCATGCTGGACGGAGTGTCTCGGCGGCAGCCGCGGCACGCAGCGCGGCGGCGGCCTTGGACTGGGTCTCGCGGTGCTCCATGGTCGCGTCGGAGTCGGCGACCACTCCCCCACCGGCCTGCACGTGTGCGGTGCCGTCCTTGATCACCGCGGTCCGGATCGCGATCGCCATGTCCATGTCACCGGCGAAGTCGATGTAGCCGACGGTGCCTCCGTAGACACCGCGCCGCACGGGCTCCAGGCGGTCGATGATCCGCATCGCCGAGGGCTTCGGCGCGCCGGAGAGGGTCCCGGCCGGGAAGGTCGCGCGCAGCGCATCGTAGGCGAGCGCCCCCTCGCGCAGATGCCCGGTGACGGTGGAGACGATGTGCTGGATATGGGAGAAGCGCTGGATGTGCATGAAGTCGCGCACCACCACGGTGCCCGGGGCGCAGAACTTCTGCAGATCGTTGCGGGCGAGGTCGACCAGCATCAGGTGCTCGGAGCGCTCCTTCGGATCGGCGAGCAGCTCGCTGCCGAGACGCTCATCCTCCTCCGGGGTCGCGCCGCGCGGCCGTGAGCCCGCGATCGGGTGGGTGGTGGCGGTGGTCCCGCGCACCGTCACCAGAGATTCCGGGCTCGCTCCGACGACGTCGATCGGCTCGCCCTCGGCGTCGACCGTCCGCAGCAGGTACATGTACGGGCTGGGGTTCATCCTCCGCAGCACGCGGTACACGTCCAGCGGGTCCGCGGAGACCGGCAGCGAGAACCGCTGCGAGGGCACGACCTGGAAGATCTCGCCGTCGATGATGTCCTGGACCGCCTCGTGGACGGCCCGCTCGTACTCGAGCTGCGAGGTGCGGGCCTTGGGTTCGAGCTCGCGCACCGCGTCATACACGATCGGCCCGGTGCTCACCGGCGTGCGCAGGCGCTCACGCATCCGCTCGAGCCGCGCGAGCGCATCGTCGTACGCCGCATCGACCCCGTCGTCCGTCGCGTTGAGGTTCAGGGCGTTGGCGACCAGCACCACGGTCGAGTCATGGGCGTCATGGATCACCACGTCCTCGGCGAGCAGCATCGAGAGGTCCGGCAGGCCGATCTCGTCCGGCGGGGACGCGTCCAGCTTCTCCCAGTGACGCACCGCGTCATAGGCGATGAAGCCGACCAGCCCCCCGGAGAACGGCGGCAGGTGCGGCTGGCGCGCAGCGTGGAAGGCGCTGGTGACGGCGCGCAGCGCCTCCACCGGGCTGCCTGAGGTGGGCACTCCCGCCGGGACGTCACCGCGCCAGTGCGCCTCGCCGTCGCGCTCGGTGAGGACGGCCCGCGCCCTGGTGCCGATGATCGAGTAGCGCGACGCCTCCCCCTCCCCCGCTGATTCGAGCAGGAAGGTGCCCCGGGTGTCGCCGTCGGCGGTGAGCCGACGGTAGAGCGAGACCGGGGTGTCCTCGTCGGCCAGCAGGCGCACGCTGAGCGGCACCACCCGCTGGCGAGCGGCGAGCTCGCGGAAGGTCCCACGGTCCGGGGTGACCACGCCGAGCGCGTCCCCCTCCCGACCCCCGACCTGCTCCGGATAGGCCGCGGCGCGAGCGGTGTCGGCACGGGCGGCGGGGTCGCCGGGGCCGGTCTCGGGAAGGACGCTCATGCGGTGCGCTCCGTGGGGTCGAGGACGACGGCGTGGAGATCGCCGCCGTCGAAGCAGGTGTCGGTGCCGCGGTGGCAGGCTGCGCCGACCTGGTCGACGCGGACCAGCAGCGTGTCGGCGTCGCAGTCGAGGGCGACGGAGCGGACCCATTGGACGTGGCCGCTGGTGTCGCCCTTGCGCCAATACTCCCCGCGAGAGCGGGACCAATAGGTGACGCGGCCCGTGCTGAGGGTGCGATGCAGCGCCTCGTCGTCCATCCAGCCCACCATCAGCACACGCTGGTCGGTGGCGTCCTGCACGACAGCGGTGAGCAGGCCGTCGGCATCCCGCTTGAGGCGGGAGGCGAGGTCGGGGTCGAGACCCGAGGCGGGCAGGCCGCGGTCAGCGGCAGCGCGGTCAGCGGTGCTCACAGTGCGCGCTCCAGCTCCTCGGCACGGTCCTTGCGCTCCCAGGTGAACTCGGGCAGCTCACGACCGAAGTGGCCGTGCACCGAGGTGAGCGCGTAGATCGGGCGCAGCAGGTCCAGGGCGTCGATCAGTGCGGCGGGGCGCAGATCGAAGACCTTCCGCACCGCAGCGGCGATCTGGTGCGAGGGGGCGTGGCCGGTGCCGAAGGTCTCGACGTACAGGCCCACCGGTTCGGCGACCCCTATCGCGTAGGCGATCTGCACCTCGCAGCGGTCGGCGAGACCGGCGGCGACGATGTTCTTCGCGATCCAGCGCATGGCGTAGGCGCCGGAGCGGTCCACCTTCGAGGGGTCCTTGCCGGAGAAGGCTCCGCCGCCGTGGCGGGCCATCCCGCCGTAGGTGTCCACGATGATCTTGCGGCCGGTCAGTCCCGCGTCTCCCTTGGGCCCGCCGAGCACGAAGCGTCCGGAGGGGTTGATGTGGGTGACGACATCCGAGGTGTCCAGACCGAGGCGCTCGAGGTCCTCGAGCACCGGGGCGATCACGACCTTCGAGATCGCCGGGGCGAGCTGGCTGATCAGGTCGACCTCCTCGCTGTGCTGCGTGGACACCACGATCGCCTCGACGCTGCGGGCCACACCGTCCTCGTCGTAGCCGATCGAGACCTGGGTCTTCCCGTCGGGGCGGAGGTAGGGCAGCACTCCGTCGCGGCGAGCGGTCGAGAGGTTGCGGGTCAGGCGGTGCGCGGCGTGGATCGGCAGCGGCATCAGCTCCGGGGTGTCGCGGCAGGCGTAGCCGAACATCAGACCCTGATCTCCGGCGCCGAGCCGGGCGAAGGCCTCTGCGGTGGAGTCTCCGCGGGTCTCGAGCGAGTTGTCGACCCCCTGGGCGATGTCCGGCGACTGCGCGCCGATGGAGACCTGCACACCGCAGGAATCGGCGTCGAAGCCCTTCTCGGAGGAGTCGTAGCCGATCTCCCGGATCACGTCGCGCACGATCGTCGCGACGTCGCTGTAGCCGGAGGTGCGGACCTCGCCGGCGACGTGGACGAGCCCGGTGGTGACCAGCGTCTCCACCGCGACGCGCGCATCGCGGTCCTGGGCCAGCAGATCGTCGAGGATCGCGTCGGAGATCTGGTCGCAGATCTTGTCAGGGTGCCCTTCGGTGACCGATTCGGACGTGAAGGTGCGCAGCTCGCTGGAGGTCATGAGGTTCAGGGTACTTCCGGGAGGGCGGCGACGAGTTCGTCGAGCACCGCGTGGGCGACGGCGGTCTTGCTGCCCTCGGCGCGGGCGACCTCCTCGCCGTCTCGGTCGAGGATGCGCACCGAGTTGTCGGCCGCGCCGAACACCCCCGTGCTGATGTCGTTGAAGACCAGCAGGTCCGCGCCCTTGCGCCGCGCCTTGGCACGCGCCAGGTCAAGAGCCGTGGAGCCCTCGCCGCCGGTCTCCGCCGCGAAGCCCACGATCGTGGGACGTGCGGAGTCTGCGCGGTCCAGCACACTGTGACGCAGGATGTCCGCGGTGCGGCGCAGGGCGATGGCCGGGACGGAGTCCTCATCACCATCGTCCTTCTTGATCTTCGCCTGCGCCCGCGCGGCGGCGGTGAAATCGGCCACTGCTGCGGCCATCACCAGTGCATCCACCTGTACCCGATGCTCGGCGACGATGCTCGCGAGCTCTGCGGCGCTGCCCACGTCGAAGCGCTCGGCGCCCGGCGGGGTGTCGAGGTCGACGTTGGCGGCGGCCAGGCGCACCCGGGCGCCGCGGACCAGGGCCGCGTGGGCGAGTGCCCAGCCCTGCTTGCCCGAGGAGTGGTTGGCGAGGAAGCGCACCGGGTCGAGGTCCTCGCGGGTGCCGCCGGCGGTGATCAGCAGCTCGCGGCCGCTGAGGTCGCGCCGGACCGCTCCGTGCTGGTCCCGCGGGGCGGTGATCGCCGCTCTCGCGGCCTCGAGGATCGCGGTCGGCTCGGGGAGCCGGCCGGGCCCGGAATCGGGACCGGTGAGGCGGCCGACGGCCGGTTCGATCACGGTGATGCCGCGCTCGCGCAGCACCGCCACGTTCTCGCGGGTCGAGGGGTGCTCCCACATCTCGGTGTGCATCGCGGGCGCCACCACGACGGGAGCGCGCGTCACCAGCAGCGAGGCGGTCAGGAGGTCATCGGCGCGGCCGATCCGCATCCGTGCGAGCAGGTCCGCGGTGGCAGGGGCGATCACCACCAGGTCGGCCTCCTGGCCGAAGCGCACGTGCGCGACCTCATCGACGTCCTCGAAGACGGAGGTGAGGACCGGATGGTGGCTCAGCGCCTCCCAGGTCGCCGCCCCGACGAATTCGAGGGAGGCGGCGGTGGGGAGGACGCGGACGTCGGCCCCTTCACCGACAAGACCGCGCACCAGGTGCGCGGTCTTGTATGCGGCGATACCGCCGCCGACTCCGATCAGGACGCGAGCCCCGGCGAGGGGGCGCGGCAGGATGGTCATCGGTTCAACCCGGCGTGGGCCGGGTCAGAGGGTGAAGCCGGACGGCGGGACCTCAGGAGCGTCGTCGCCGAGCATCAGCGGGGCCGGAGCGTTCGGATCCGGCTCGTTCTGCGCGGCGTACTCCTCCTCGTCGATCTCGCGGACGGTCAGCAGGCCCTCATCGATCTCACGCAGTGCGATCGAGAGCGACTTCTCCTGATTGTCGACATCCACCAGCGGACCGACGAACTCGAGCAGCCCTTCGGAGAGCTGCGAGTAGTACGCATTGATCTGGCGGGCGCGCTGGGAGGCGTAGAGCACCAGGGCGTACTTGGAATCGACGGTCTCGAGGAGACGGTCGATCGGGGGGTTCGTGATGCCTTCGGGCTGAGCGACTGTTCCGGCCACGGATGTCCCTTCATGAGTTTCGGCGTGCGACGCTTCAGGATACGCCCTTGCGAGCGCGAGGGCGAGGTCGAGAGCGTGCGTGGTCAGGTGAGGTCGCGCACGCCGAGCAGGCGGGCGAGCTCGTCGGCGGCGCGGTCCACGGTGTCGTTGACGATGGTGACGTCGAACTCGCCCTCCGCGGCGAGCTCGATCCTCGCCGTCTGCAGGCGGCGTTCCCGCTCCTCGGAGTCCTCGGTGCCGCGCCCGACGAGTCGGTCCACCAGGGTGGCCCAGTCCGGCGGGGCGAGGAACACGAAGCGTGCCTCGGGCATCGACTCGCGGATCTGCCGCGCTCCGGCCAGATCGATCTCGAGCAGGACCGGGCGTCCCTCGGACACCTTCTGCTCGACAGGACCGCGCGGGGTGCCGTACTTGTTGCGGCCGTGCACCACGGCCCACTCGAGCATCTGCCCCTGCTCGATCAGCGAGGAGAAGTCCTCCTCGCTCACGAAGCGGTAGTGCACGCCGTCGATCTCACCGGGGCGCGGAGCCCGGGTGGTGGCGGAGACGGACAGCCAGATCTGCGGATAGCGCGCGCGGATCGCCGCGGAGACGGTGCCCTTGCCGACGGCGGTGGGCCCGGCCAGCACGGTCACCGGGGCCGACGCCTTCACGGCGCCGGCCCCGGTGGAGTGGTCGATCACTCGGAGAAGTGTGCGACGAGCTTCTCAGCCTGGTGGGAGCCGAGGCCGCGGATCTTGCGGGAGGGGGAGATGCCGATCTCCTCCATGATCTGCTGGGCCTTGACCTTGCCGACACCCGGGAGGGCCTCCAGCAGGGCGGAGACGCGCAGACGACCGACGACCTCGTTGGTCTCGGCCTCCGTGAGGACCTTCTTGATCTCCTCGCCGCGGTGTCCGGCGCTGTCCTTGAGCCGAGCCTTGATGGCGGCGCGCTCGCGACGAGCCTCGGCCGCCTTCTTCAGGGCGTCGGCCCGCTGCTCAGGGGTGAGGGGAGGGAGAGCCACTGTTCTTACCTCTTGTTCTCTTGCTGGTGACGAGGAGATCCGGGAGGACCCCGATGTGGGAAGAGCGTAACCCCATATCCGTGGCCGAGCGCACTTCTGACACGCTTCGTCGCTGGTCCGGTGCAGATCGGGGGCTTCCGAGGGGGCCCGGGCCGGGGCCTGCCCACTGCCCGATCCCGTCCTCAGGAGGCGTCGGGAGGACCCGTGTAGTCACGGCGCAGCTGATCGGCCCGGCGGCTCAGGGAGTCCGGGTCGGGGCCTGCCCCCAGGAGCCCTCGGGACACCGATACCAGGACGTGACCTGCGTTTTCACCGAAGACCTCCCCCATCTGGGCAGGTCCCGCGCCCTGTGCTCCGAAGCCCGGTGCGAGCAGCGGGACCGACGGTGCGACGCGGTCCAGGCCGAGCCGGCGATAGCTGTCGCCGACGGTCGCGCCCACGACCAGGCCGATGCTCGACCACTCCCCCTGACCTGCGCCGCCGACCGCTTCGGCGTGTCGCGCGATCTCCTGCGCCACCGGCGTGTCCGCTGCGGTGAGGGCGTGCTGGACCTGGGGTCCGTCCGGGTTCGAGGTCAGCGCGAGCACGAAGAGTCCCTTGCCGTGCTCGGTCGCGAGCTGCACCGCGGGGTCCAGGGATCCGGTGCCCAGGAAGGGGCTGACGGTGATCGCGTCGGCCTCGAGCGGGGCCCCCGGCCGCAGGTGGGCGTCGGCATAGGCGGCCATGGTCGAGCCGATGTCACCCCGCTTGACGTCCAGGATGCTGAGCACCTGGGCGTCCCGCGCGCTCTGCAGCAGCTCCTCGAGCACCGCGACCCCGGCGGAGCCATGGCGCTCGAAGAAGGCGGACTGGGGCTTGATCGCAGCGACCCGGCCGGTCACCGCGGTCAGGACGGTCCGGGAGAACTCCCGCAGGCCCTCCGGGGTGTCCGGGAGCCCCCACGCCTCGAGCAGCGAGGCGTGGGGGTCGATCCCGGCGACCAGCCGGCCGTGCTCGGCGACGGACCGCTGCAGCCGGGAGCCGAAGCTCCTCCCCTGCGTCGTCACGCGCCGACCTGGGCGGCGCGCACCGCGCTCAGCCGTGCGGTGTGGTCCTGCAGGCTCGTCACCTCGAAGGGCTCGACCGGTCGCGCCTCGATCGCCTGCACCGCGGCCTGGAACTCCTGGAGCGTGGTGATCATCGGCACGTCCATGCTGGTCGCGGCGGCGCGGATGGCGTAGCCGTCCACCCGGGCGTTGGAGCCGGAGGGGGTGTTCATCACCAGGTCCACCGTGCCGTCCTCGATCAGCTCGATGACGCTCGCCTCGTCGCCGGCCTCGGAGGCCTTGCGCAGCACCCGGCACGGGATGCCGTAGCGGCGCAGCACCCTGCCGGTGCCCGCGGTGGTGAGGATTTCGAATCCGAGCGCGGCCAGGCGTGCCACCGGCAGTGCGAGCGACCGCTTGTCCCGGTCCGCGACCGAGACGAAGGCGGTGCCGGCGGTGGGCAGGCCCTGCCCGGAGATCGCCAGCTGCGACTTCGCGAACGCCAGCGGGAAGGTCGAGTCCAGCCCCATCACCTCGCCGGTCGAGCGCATCTCCGGCCCCAGCACGGAGTCCACGGCCTTGCCCTCGCGGGTGCGGAAGCGCTTGAACGGGAGCACCGCCTCCTTGACCGCGATGGGTGAGTCGTCGGGCAGGTCCATGCCGTCGCCCCGAGCGGGGAGCACGCCTCCGCGGCGCAGGTCCGCGATCGAGGTGCCGGCCATCAGCAGCGCGGCGGCCTGGGCCAGCGGCACTCCGGTGGCCTTGGCGACGAAGGGCACCGTGCGGGAGGCGCGCGGGTTGGCCTCGAGCACGTAGAGCACCCCGTGGGAGAGGGCGTACTGGATGTTCAGCAGGCCCCGCACGCCCACGCCCTCGGCGATCGCGAGGGTGGAGGTGCGGATCCGCTCGAGCACCGCGTCGCTGAGAGTGATCGGGGGCAGTGTGCAGGCGGAGTCCCCGGAGTGGATGCCGGCCTCCTCGATGTGCTCCATCACGCCGCCGATGTAGAGGTCGGTGCCGTCGTAGAGGGCGTCGACGTCGATCTCGATGGCGGTGTCCAGGAAGCTGTCGATGAGGATCGGGGCCTCGGCGCGGCCGCCGTCGGGCAGGTTGCGGGCCACGTAGTCCACGAGACCCGCCTCGTCGAAGACGATCTCCATGCCGCGTCCGCCGAGCACATAGCTCGGGCGCACCAGCACCGGATAGCCGACCTTCGCGGCGACCTCGGTCGCATCGCTGAGTCCCCAGGCGGTCCCGTAGGGCGGCGCGGGCAGGTTCGCCTCGGCGAGCACCGCGCCGAAGTGGCCTCGGTCCTCGGCGTTGTCGATGGCCGACGGGCTGGTGCCGATGATGGGCAGCCCCTCGGCCTCGAGGCGGCGAGCGAGCGAGAGCGGGGTCTGACCGCCGAGCTGCACGATGACGCCGGCGACGGGGCCGGCGGCCTTCTCCGCCTCGTACACCTCGACCACGTCCTCGAAGGTGAGCGGCTCGAAGTAGAGGCGGTCGGCGATGTCGTAGTCGGTCGAGACCGTCTCGGGGTTGCAGTTGATCATGACCGTCTCGTAGCCGCCGCCAGGCAGCTCCGGGTTCCCCAGCGCCATCGCGGCGTGCACGCAGGAGTAGTCGAACTCGATGCCCTGACCGATGCGGTTGGGGCCCGAGCCGAGGATCAGCACCGCAGGACGTTCGCGCGGCTCGACCTCGTTCTCCTGGTCGTAGGTGGAGTAGTGGTAGGGGGTGGCGGAGGCGAACTCCGCGGCGCAGGTGTCGACCGTCTTGAAGACGGGATTGATGCCCAGCGCCTCGCGCACGCCCTTGACCACGTCACCGCTGCGCCCGGACAGCGCGCCGATCTGGTCGTCGGAGAGACCGTGGCGCTTGGCCAGGGAGAGCAGCTCCGGGTCCAGCACCTGCGCGCCGCGGATCTCCGCAGCGATCTCGGCGACCAGCAGCATCTGATCGAGGAACCAGCGGTCGATGGCGGTGGCCTCCACCAGCCGGTCGAGCGTCTCGGTCGGATCGAGGATCCCCTCGGCGGCGGACCACAGGATCCGGGCGATGTCGACCAGCCGCTCCGCGGTGGGAGTGCGCGAGGCCTCCAGCAGCTCGGTGACCTCTGCGGGCGACGGCGGGGTCCCCAGGTAGGAGAGGGAGGCGCCCTTGACGTCGATCGAGCGCTGCGCCTTGCCGAGCGCCTCGGTGAAGTTTCGGCCCAGGGCCATCGCCTCGCCGACGCTCTTCATGGTCGTGGTCAGCGTCGGATCCGCCGCGGGGAACTTCTCGAAGGCGAAGCGGGGCACCTTGACGACCACATAGTCCAGCGCGGGCTCGAAGCTCGCCGGGGTGGTGCCGGTGATGTCGTTGCGGATCTCGTCGAGCGTATAGCCGATCGCGACGCGGGCGGCGATCTTCGCGATCGGGAAGCCGGTGGCCTTCGAGGCCAGCGCCGAGGAGCGGGAGACGCGCGGGTTCATCTCGATGACCACCACGCGCCCGGTCTCGGGGTGGGTCGCGAACTGGACGTTGCAGCCGCCGGTGTCGACCCCGACCTCGCGGATGATCGCGATGCCGAGATCCCGCAGGGTCTGCATCTCGACATCGGTGAGGGTGAGGGCCGGGGCCACGGTCACCGAGTCGCCGGTGTGCACGCCGACCGGGTCGACGTTCTCGATCGAGCAGATCACGACGCAGTTGTCGGCGCTGTCGCGCATCAGCTCGAGCTCGAACTCCTTCCAGCCCAGGATCGACTCCTCGAGCAGCACCTCGGAGGTCGGCGAATAGTGCAGGCCGTCGCCGCCGATGCGGCGCAGGTCCTTCTCGTCATAGGCCATGCCGGAGCCGAGACCGCCCATGGTGAAGCTGGGGCGCACCACCATCGGGTAGCCGAGCTCCTCGGCTCCGGCCAGCAGATCGTCCATGCTGTGGCAGATCTTCGAGCGCGCGGATTCGCCGCCGACCCGCTCGACGACCTCCTTGAACAGCTGACGGTCCTCCGCCTTGTTGATCGCGTCGAGGCTGGCACCGATCATCTCGACGCCGAACTCCGCCAGGGTCCCGTTCTCCGCGAGCGCGATGGCGGCGTTCAGCGCGGTCTGGCCGCCGAGGGTGGGCAGCAGAGCGTCGGGCCGCTCCTTCTCGATGATCGTCCGGATGATCTGCGGGTCGATCGGCTCGATGTAGGTGGCATCGGCGATCTCCGGGTCCGTCATGATCGTGGCCGGGTTGGAGTTGACGAGGATGACCCGCAGGCCCTCCTCGCGCAGCACTCGGCAGGCCTGGGTGCCGGAGTAGTCGAACTCCGCGGCCTGGCCGATGACGATCGGGCCGGAGCCGATGACCAGGACGGACGAGATATCGGTGCGACGGGGCATCAGGACTCCTTGGATGCAGAGCCGGCGCGGTGCGCAACAGCGAGCTCTGCCAGACGATCGAAGAGGGGCGAGGCGTCGTGCGGGCCGCCGGCCGCCTCGGGGTGGTACTGGACCGAGAAAGCCGGCCGGTCGAGGCAGCGAAGACCCTCGACCACCTGGTCGTTGAGGCCGACATGGGAGACCACCACGCGGCCGTAGCGGCCGCCGTCGTGGGGGGCGAGGTGCTCGCCCTCGATCGGGAGATCGACGGCGAAGCCGTGATTGTGGGCGGTGATCGCCACCTCACCCGTCTCCCGGTCCTGGACAGGCTGGTTGATGCCGCGATGGCCGAACTTCAGCTTGTAGGTGTCGAAGCCGAGCGCCCTGCCCAGCAGCTGGTTGCCGAAGCAGATGCCGAAGAAGGGCAGGCCGGCGTCGAGGACGCCGCGCAGCAGCTCGATCGGGGCGGTCGCCGCGGCGGGGTCCCCCGGGCCGTTGGAGAAGAACACGGCATCCGGGGCCAGCGCCAGCAGGTCCTCGAGCGAGGTCGAGGCCGGCAGCAGGTGCACCCGCAGCCCGCGCAGGAGCATGCTGCGAGGGGCGGCGCTCTTGATGCCGAGGTCGAGGGCGGCGATGGTCGCGACCACCTCGCCCTCGGGCTCGAGGGTCACGGGCTGGGCGATGGTCACCTCCTCGATGAAGCTCGCCCCGGTCATCGCAGGCTGCTCGCGGACCTGGGAGAGCAGCTCCTCCTCGGAGGTCGCCAGGGCGTCCCCGGAGAAGACGCCGCCGCGCAGGGAGCCGTGCTCGCGCAGCCGACGGGTGAGCATGCGGGTGTCGATGTCGCTGATGCCCACGATGTCGCTGCTGATGAGCAGCTCGTCCAGGGTCTGCTCGGCGCGGTAGGAGGAGGCGATGCGGCTGGCGTCGCGCACGGCATAGCCGCGCACCCACACCTTCCGTGACTCCATGTCCTGGGCGTTGGCGCCGGTGTTCCCGATATGGGGAGCCGTCTGCACGACGATCTGACCGGCATAGGAGGGATCCGAGAGGGTCTCCTGGTAGCCGGTCATCCCGGTGGTGAAGACGACCTCACCGAGGCGGGAGCCTCGCGCCCCGTAGGCGGAGCCGCGCAGGATGGTGCCGTCCTCGAGGATCAGCAGCGCCTTCTCCGTGCGCAGGCGGTGGCTGGGCGCCCTGGTGGGGGCGAGGGAATCTGGGGACGCGGTGGAGGTCATGCGTTCTCCTTCCGGGAGAGCAGGAGGTCGTGGTCGGCACGCCGTGCGAGGCGAAGTCCGGTGTCGAGGAGCTGGTCGCCGAGGCGCCAGCGGATGATCAGGAGGCCGTCGCCGCCGATGAACTTGCCGGCCATGCCAGGGCCCGAGGTGAGCTCGGTGACGTCGGCGCCGGGGATGGTGAAGCTCCGGGCGCCTTCGCGCTCGAGCCGCCACGAGCCCTGGTCGCCGAGGGTGACCGCAGCGTTCGACCGCTGCCCGAGGCCGTGGGCGACGACCCGCTCCAGCGGCTGCTCGGCGAGCACGGTGTCGACATAGACGGCGGCGACCGGGCCGTGGGTCACCGCCTCCCCGAGCTGCTCGAGGGTGGCGTCCTCGGGAACGGGAAGCTGCTGCTGGGACCGTCCGCGCCGATGCCAGCCCCAGGCCATCGCGGCCAGGATCAGCACGAACAGCACCGCGAGCAGCAGGACGGGGATGAGCGGATCGCTCATCGCTCGACCACCTCGCCGTCGCGCACGGTCGGGCGTCCGGCGAGCACGGTGAGCCGGTTCAGGCCGGGCAGTTCGAGGCCGGCGAAGGGCGAGTTGCGGCTCAGCGAGGCGTGCTGGTCAGGATCTGCGATGCGGACCGGCCGCGGGTCCCAGACCAGGACGTGAGCCGGGGAGCCGGGCGCGAGGGCCTGTCCCTGGTCCTCGTCACGTCCGATCTGCGCCGGCTTCTCGGACATCACCCGGGCGACGTCCCGCCAGCTGAGGCGGCCTTCGTCGACCATCGTCAGCTGGACCAGCGCGAGTGCCGTCTCCAGGCCGGTCATCCCCATCGCGGCCTGATCCCACTCGCGGTCCTTGGCGTCGCGCGGGTGCGGAGCGTGATCCGTGGCGACGATGTCGATGGTGCCGTCGGCGAGGCCGTCGCGGACCGCCTGGACGTCCTCGGCGGTGCGCAGCGGCGGGTTGACCTTGAACACCGCGTCGAACTGCCGCACGTTCTCGTCGGTCAGCAGCAGATGGTGCGGAGTGACCTCGGCGGTCACCTCGATGCCGCGCTGCTTGGCCCAGCGGATGATGTCGACGCTGCCGGCCGTGGACAGGTGGCACACATGCAGGCGGGAGCCGACGTGCTGGGCCAGCAGCACGTCGCGGGCGATGATCGATTCCTCGGCGACCGCGGGCCAGCCGGCCAGGCCCAGCTCCGCCGAGACCACGCCCTCATGCATCTGGGCGCCCTCGGTGAGGCGGGGGTCCTGGGCGTGCTGGGCGATGACGCCGTCGAAGGACTTCACGTACTCCAGCGCACGGCGCATCAGCACGGGATCGTGCACGCACTTGCCGTCATCGCTGAACACTCGGACCTTCGCACGAGAGTTCGCCATCGCGTCGAGCTCGGCGAGCCGCTCGCCCGCCAGGCCCACGGTCACCGCGCCCACGGGGCGCACGGAGCACCAGCCGGCGCTGTCGCCCCTCCGGGCGACCTGCTCCACGACGCCGGCGGTGTCGGCGACCGGGGTGGTGTTGGCCATGGCGTGCACCGCGGTGAAGCCGCCGCGGGCCGCGGCGCGGGTGCCGGACTCGACGGTCTCGGCCTCCTCGCCGCCGGGTTCGCGCAGGTGCGTGTGGAGGTCGACCAGCCCGGGGAGCACGATGCAGCCGTCGGCGTCGATCACGTCGGTGCCCTCGGGAGCGTCGAGGTCGGTGCCGATCGCTGCGATGCGTCCGGCGACCAGGAGCACGTCCTGGGCGTCCTCGCCGTAGGGGCGGCCGCCCCGGATCAGGAGCGGGGCGGGCGAGCCCGCACCGCCGGCCGCACCAGCGGAGGCGGCAGCGGCGGTCGCCTCGGCGGCGGTGGTGTCAGCGGTGGTGGCGTGCTCAGTGGTCACGGGGGGCCTCCCGGGCGTCGGTGGCGAGCAGGTGGAAGAGGACGGCCATCCGGACGAAGACGCCGGAGGCGACCTGTTCGACGATGACGCTGCGGGGGGAGTCCGCGACCGCCCCGGCGATCTCGAGCCCCCGGTTCATCGGGCCCGGGTGCATCACGAGGGTGTGCTCGGGCAGGGTCGCGGCCCGGGCGGTGGACAGTCCGTAGCGGCGGGAGTACTCCCCCACCGTCGGGAAGAAGCCGCCGCCGACCATGCGTTCGCTCTGCACCCGCAGCATCATCACGGCATCCGGGCCGGTCGCGAGCGCCTGGTCGAGGTCATAGCTGATCTCACAGGGCCAGGCGGAGGCGCCGACGGGCACCAGGGCGGGCGGGGCGACCAGCGTGACCCGGGCACCGAGCAGGGTCAGCAGCAGCACGTTCGAGCGCGCCACGCGCGAGTGGAGGATGTCGCCGACGATGACCACGTGCATCCCGGCGAGGTCCGCGGTGGGATCCCCCGGGCGCAGGTGTCTGCGCATCGTGAAGGCGTCGAGCATCGCCTGGGTGGGATGCTCGTGCGCGCCGTCGCCGGCGTTGATGATCGGCTGCTCGATCCAGCCGGCGTGGGCGAGCAGGTGCGCGGCGCCGGAGGAGCCGGAGCGCACCACCACCGCGTCGGCGCCCATGGCCTGCAGGGTCAGCGCGGTGTCCTTCAGCGACTCGCCCTTGGAGAGGCTGGAGCCCTTGGCGGAGAAGTTGATGACATCCGCGGAGAGCCGCTTGGCGGCGGCCTCGAAGCTGATCCGGGTGCGGGTCGAGTCCTCGAAGAAGAGGTTCACCACGGTGGTGCCCACCAGGGTGGGCAGCTTCCGGATCGAGCGGGACTGGGTCTGTGCCATGTGCTCGGCCGTGGCGAGCACCTCGAGCGCCTCGTCCCGGGAGAGATCGGCGATGGTGATGAAGTGCTTCATGCCCTCTCCCCCTCGGGCCGTGCGGCGGCCGGGCGCACGATGTCCACGGCATCTGCGCCGTCGGTCTCGACGAGCTGGACGTGCACCCGCTCGTTGCGCGCGGTGGGAAGGTTCTTGCCGACGTGATCCGCACGGATCGGCAGCTCCCGATGGCCGCGGTCCACCAGCACCGCGAGTCGTACCGCGGCGGGCCGGCCGATCGCACCGAGGGCGTCGAGGGCCGCACGGATCGTGCGTCCGGAGTACAGCACGTCATCGACCAGGACCACGATGCGGCCGTCGATGCCTGAGCGCGGGATCCGGGTCGGGCTCGGCGCGCGGGTGGGATTGCTGCGCAGATCGTCGCGGTACATGGTGATGTCCAGCGCGCCGTACAGCTCGGTGAGGTCCGCGCCGTCGGGGCGGCCCTCTGCCCGGGCTATCTGCTCCGCCAGGCGCCGGGCCAGCGGCACTCCCCGATGGGGGATGCCGAGCAGGACCAGATCATCGGCTCCGTGACCGCTCTCGAGGATCTCGTGGGCGATGCGAGTGAGCGCCCGCCGGATCTCTTCGGGGCCGAGCACGCGGGAGCGGTCCGCGGCAGGCACCGGATCGTTCGTCGCGGGCCGGCGGCCCGCAGGCGAATCGTCATTCATCGTTCGTCTCCCTTCGACGCCTCTCAGGACGTGTCGTTAAAGGGTCTGTCGCTCATGCGAGCGGTGCCGAGCCTAGAGGGCGGGCGCCGGGCGATGCCGGGGTGACCGCCCCTCGGACTGGTGGCGGGGGTGACGACGGCGACCCGGAGGGGCCGCGCCGCCGCCGGCTCAGGAGAGCAGGCCGCGCACCTCGACCAGCCGCTGCAGGAGCCCGTTGACGAATCGTGGTGAGTCGTCGGTGGAGAGCACCTCGGCGATCTTCGTGTACTCGCCGATGATCGCTCCGCGGCCGGACTCGTCCTCGCCGTAGAGCAGCTCGGCACTGCCCAGACGCAGGATCGCGCGGTCCACCGCGGGCATCCGGTGCAGCGGCCAGTCCCGGGAATGGGTGGCGAGGTCCTCGTCGATATCGACCGCATTCGGGGCATAGAGCTCGACGAGCTCACGGGAGCGCTGCGGAAGCGGGGTCTGCGCCGCCGTGCGACGCAGCCGCTCCTGCAGCACGCCGAGCACCTCACGCTGCTTCGCATCGGCTTCGAAGAGCACGTCGATCGCCCGGATCCGGTCACGCGAACGGCTGTGGAGCCGGTCGGAGGGGGCGGGGACGGTGCGCTCGAAGGTGACCTCGGCACCCTCGCGGGTGGGGTGGGGCAGGCCGGGGACCCGGCGGATCTCCGGGGCCCCGGCGTCCTCCGGTGCGGAGGATTCGTCCCGCGCGGAACCTGAGGTCACTTGACGCGCTCGAGATAGTCGCCGCTGCGGGTGTCGACCTTGACCTTGTCGCCCTCGTTGAGGAACAGCGGGACCTGGATCTCGCGCCCGGTCACGAGCGTGGCGGGCTTGGTGCCGCCGCTGGAGCGGTCGCCCTGGAGGCCCGGCTCGGTGAACTTGATCTCGAGGACCACGGAGGCCGGCAGCTCGACGAACAGCGCCTCACCCTCGTGGAAGGCGATCACCACGTCCTGCTCCTCGATCATGTAGTCCTTGGCACCGCCGACGGTCTCCTCGGTGAGGCTGGTCTGCTCCCAGCTGCTGGTGTCCATGAACACGTACATGTCGCCGTCGAGGTAGGAGAACTGCATGTCGCGGCGATCGACCGTGGCGGTCTCGACCTTGAGGCCGGCGTTGAACGTCTTGTCCACACCCTTGCCGGACATCACGTTCTTCAGCTTGGTGCGCACGAAGGCCGGGCCCTTGCCGGGCTTGACGTGCTGGAACTCGACCACGCTCCACAGCTGCTGGTCCAGCACCAGGACCATCCCGTTCTTCAGATCATTCGTCGTCGCCATGAGTCTCCTCGGTAGTCGTCTGGGCGTGCCCAGGATAGCGCGCAGGCACGTGTGCGCCGGGGTGGAGCGGGCACTCAGCGAGCCGACGTGAGGTCGATCATGCTCAGCAGCCGTACGGCCAGCGGATGAGCGGCGCTCTCCTCGCGCCAGCCGCTGGTCTTCACCGCCCGGGAGACCGTCTGCTGGGTCACCCTGAGGCGCTCGGCGAGCTGCGCCTGGGTGGCCCCGGGATCCTCACGCAGCCTGCCGACGGTCTCGCGCTGGCGGCGGTTCCGAGTGCGGATCATCCACACCACCAGACGCAGCACGGCCTCGGCATCTGCGGCGGTGTCCCGATGACGGTCATCAGCGGCCCTCACCGCCACGGGGACCTGGGAGGTCGTCACCGCCGCCTGCAGCGCCGCGGTCGCAGAGTCGACGGCAGGTCCGGAGATCTCGCGCACCGAGCCGGGCAGCGGCCGGGTCACGGCGCCGATCCCCAGGCCTGTCGCGAGCGGGCCGATCTCCGCCGCACGCAGCAGCACCTCGAGGGCGACCTCGGCCCGCTCGGCGAGGACCAGTGCCTCGGGACCCATCGTGCGCTCAGGTGCCGGCGACAGATCCAGCCCCTCCAGCGCGGAGAGCAGTGCCGGGATCGGATCGCCCTCGTCGCGGCCGTGGCCGCGACGGCCGGAGAGGGACAGGACGAACACGGCGACTCCTCGACGATGCAGGGCAGGGACGGCAGATATCAGGTGTTCGTGACGATACAGCGAATTATCGTTGAGTGCCGGGGTGTGGGAGCGGTGCCCGTGTCGAGCTCAGGCGAGCTCGATGAGCTCCTGGTACTCCGCGTTCCAGAGGTCCTCGACCGCGTCGGGCATCATCAGCACCCGCTCGGGGTTCAGCGCCGCCACCGCGCCGGGATCGTGCGAGACCAGCACCACGGCGCCCTCGAAGGCCGCGAGCGCCCCGAGGATCTCCTCGCGGCTGGCGGGGTCGAGGTTGTTCGTCGGCTCGTCCAGCAGCAGCACGTTCGCGCTGGAGACGACGAGGGTCGCGAGCGCGAGACGGGTCTTCTCGCCACCGGAGAGCACGCGGGTGGGCTTGTGGACATCATCCCCGGTGAACAGGAACGAGCCGAGGATCTTGCGGGCTTCGACCTCGGGCAGCTCATAGGCCGCGGTCATCATGTTCTCGAGCACCGTGCGGCCCAGGTCGAGGGTCTCGTGCTCCTGGGCGTAGTAGCCGATCCGCAAACCGTGACCGGGCAGCAGTCCGCCGGTGTCCGGCTCATCGACCCCCGCGAGGATCCGCAGCAGGGTGGTCTTGCCGGCACCGTTGAGCCCGATGATGACGACCTTCGAGCCGCGATCGATCGCGAGATCCACGCTGGTGAAGATCTCGAGGCTGCCATAGGACTTCGAGAGGTCCTGGGCCATCAGCGGCGTCTTGCCGCAGGGGGCGGGCTTCGGGAACCGCAGGGAGGCGACCCGGTCCTGCTGGCGCTCGCCCTCGAGCCCGTCGAGCATCCGCTCGGCGCGCTTGAGCATGTTCTGGGCGGCGACCGCCTTGGTGGCCTTGGCTCGCATCTTCTCGGCCTGGGCGGTGAGCTGGGTGGCCTTCTTCTCGGCGTTCGTCCATTCGCGCTTGCGACGCTTCTCGTCGTCCTCGCGCTGGCGCTGGTACAGCTTCCAGCCCATGTTGTACATGTCGATCGAGGCCCGGTTGGCGTCGAGGTAGAACACCTTGTTCACGACGTGCTCGACCAGCTCCACGTCGTGGCTGATGATGATCAGCCCGCCGCGGTAGGTCATGAGGTACTCGCGCAGCCAGACGATCGAGTCATGGTCGAGGTGGTTGGTGGGCTCATCCAGGATCATGGTGGCGGCCTGGGAGAACAGGATGCGCGCGAGCTCGACGCGGCGCCGCTGGCCACCGGAGAGGGTGCCCAGCTCCTGCTCGAGCAGACGGTTGGGCAGGCCCAGGTTCGCGGACATCCGCTTCGCCTCGGCCTCGGCCGCATAGCCGCCGGCGGCATCCAGCTCCGCCTCGAGCCGCGGGTAGCGGTTCATCGCCTTCTCCCGCCGCGCCTCGGTGAGGCTCATGTCCCCCATCTCCTCCTCGGCGCGACGCAGCTTCTTGAAGATCCCGTCGAGTCCGCGCGCGGAGAGGATGCGGGAGAGCACAGGTTCGGTGTCCTCCCCGCTGTGGGTGTCCTGAGGCAGATAGCCGAGCTCGCCGGTGACCTCGACACTGCCCTCGGAGGGGTCCAGGGTGCCGGAGAGCACCTTGGTCAGGGTGGTCTTGCCGGCGCCGTTGCGGCCCACCAGCCCCACCCTGTCCCCTGCGGTGATCTGGAAGGAGACGTCGCTCATGAGCAGCCGGGCGCCGACGCGGATGGCGAGGTCGTGCACGGTGATCACTCGATGGTGCTCCTGTTCGAGGGGGCGGTGGCTCGGTGCGCAGCGGACGGACGGGCCCGCGCGGAGCCTGGACCACTCTAGGTCGCCGCGCCGTTCAGAGCACGCGAACAGCGCTCACGGTGCCGCGTTCCACAGCACAGCTCCCTTCGGCGCCCAGTAGATGAGATGCTGAGCCGAGCGGCCATGATCGAGGCCGAACAACGCTGCAGAGAGGCGCGCCATGCGGATCGGGGTACCCCGGGAGATCAAGAACAACGAGAATCGCGTGGGACTGGGCGCTCCCGGCGTCCATGAGCTCGTGGCACGCGGCCACGACGTCGTGGTCGAGACGGGCGCCGGCGTGGGTTCACGCGTGAGTGACGAGGACTACCGTGCCGCCGGAGCCACGATCCTCGACTCCGCCGCAGAGGTCTGGGCTCAGGCCGAGATGATCATCAAGGTGAAGGAGCCGCTCCCCCAGGAGCACGGCTGCCTGAGGAAGGATCAGATCCTCTTCACCTACCTCCACCTCGCCGCGGATCGGCAGCTCACCGAGGCGCTCCTGTCCTCGGGAGCCACAGCCATCGCCTACGAGACGGTGCAGCTCCCCGACCGCTCGCTCCCGCTGCTCGCACCGATGAGCGCCATCGCGGGCCGGCTCGCCACGCAGGTCGGCGCCTACCACCTGATGGCGCCGCTGGGCGGTGCCGGGGTGCTGATGGGCGGAGTACCCGGAACGAGCGAGGCGAACGTGCTGGTCGTCGGGGGCGGCGTGGTCGGCGAGCAGGCCGCGATGATGGCGCACGGCCTGCATGCGAACGTCACCGTGATGGATCTGAACGTCGCCCGGCTCGGGCAGATCGCGACCATGCACCACGGCGACATCCGTACCCGCTACTCGACGACCCTGGACCTGGCCGAGGAGATCAGGAAGGCGGACGTAGTGGTCGGCTCGGTGCTGATCCCGGGCAAGCGAGCACCGAAGCTGGTGACCGATGAGATGGTCTCGACGATGAAGCCGGGCTCCGTCCTCGTGGATGTGGCGATCGACCAGGGCGGGTGCTTCGAGCACTCCCGTCCCACCACGCACGACGATCCCACCTTCCGCGTCCACGACACCGTCTACTACTGCGTGGCGAACATGCCGGGCTCGGTGCCGGTGACCGCGACCGCGGCGCTGAACAACGCGACCCTCCCCTACATCCTGAAGATCGCCGGGGCGGGCTGGCGCGAGGCCCTGCGCTCCGACGGTGCGCTCGCCAAGGGTCTGCACACCCACGAGGGCAGGCTCACCCACGCAGGAACCGGCGAGGCCCACGGGCTCGAGGTCACCACCGCGGAGCAGATCATCGGCTGACCCCGGCTGCCGCCAGCCGTGGCCGGCAGGGACGGCCGTGGCCGGCAGGAACGGCAGTGGACGAGAAATGTCCCCGGAGGACCGATGCGGGTCATCGCATCGGTCCTCCGGGGACATTTCGTTCCCCGGCCGCGGGGCGCCCCGGCGGACGCGGGGTGCTCCGGCCGGGGGCACGGTGCTGCCGGACGGCGCCGGCGCGCTGAGTCTCAGCTCAGAGGTTGAAGCCGATCGCGCGCAGCTGCTCGCGGCCGTCCTCGGTGATCTTCTCCATGCCCCACGGCGGCATCCACACCCAATTGATGCGGTGCGTCTCGGTGATGGGGTCCAGCGCCGCGAAGGTCTGCTCCTCGAGCACATCCGTCAGCGGGCAGGCGGCGGAGGTCAGGGTCATATCGATGACGGCATTGCCGTCCTCGACGGTGACGCCGTAGACGAGGCCGAGATCGACGACGTTGATCCCGAGCTCGGGATCGATCACGTCCTTCATCGCCTCGATGACGTCGGCGTCGGTCACCGTCGCGTCAGGGGTCTTCTGTTCGGTCATCGCATCCTCCCGAGGGGATAGGGAGCGCAGGAGCTGCTCCTGAAGGGGTGGGGCCGGTCCGGCCCGGGGCGTTCTGTCCCGGGCCGGACCGGCGGGTGGCGTCAGGCGCCGACGAGGAAGCGGTCGTAGCCCTCGGCCTCGAGGCGCTCGGCCAGCTCCGGGCCGCCCTGCTCGGCGATCCGGCCGTTGACGAAGACGTGGACGAAGTCCGGCTTCACGTACTGCAGGATGCGGGTGTAGTGGGTGATCAGCATGATGCCCACCTCGGAGTTCTCCTTGACGCGGTTGACGCCTTCGGAGACCACGCGCAGCGCATCGACATCGAGGCCGGAGTCGGTCTCGTCGAGAATGGCGATGCTGGGCTTCAGCAACTGCATCTGGAGGATCTCGTGGCGCTTCTTCTCACCGCCGGAGAAGCCCTCGTTGACGTTGCGCTCGGCGAAGACGGGATCCATCTTGAGATCCGCCATCGCACCCTTCATGTCCTTGACCCAGGTGCGCAGCGCGGGGGCTTCGCCATCGATCGCAGTCTTGGCGGTGCGCAGGAAGTTCGAGACGGTGACGCCGGGGACCTCGACCGGGTACTGCATGGCGAGGAAGAGCCCCGCACGGGCACGCTCGTCGACGCTCATCGCGAGCACGTCCTCACCGTCGAGCAGGACCTCGCCCTCGGTGATCTGGTACTTGGGATGGCCGGCGACGGCATAGGCGAGGGTGGACTTGCCGGAGCCGTTGGGACCCATGATGGCGTGGGTCTCGCCGGCCTTGATGGTGAGGTCGACGCCCTTGAGGATCGCCTTGGTGCCCTCAGGGGTCTCGACGGAAGCGTGGAGGTTCTTGATCTCGAGGATCGACATAGGTGGTTCTCCTTGACCAGGGATGCTGGTGGATTCGTGAGGTCGGAAGGACGCCGTGGACGGACGCCCGAAGTGTTCAGGTGGCGGGGGCGACGGTCGGATCCACCAGGATCTCGCCGCTGCTCTCGTCGATCCGCACGGGGAAGACCCGTACGGGAAGAACCGCGGGAAGCTGCAGGGGACGACCTGTGACCAGGTCGAACTGGCTGCCGTGCTTCCAGCATTCGATGGTGCAGCCCTCGACGTCGCCATCGCTCAGCGCGATCTCGTCGTGCGAGCAGAGGTCCTCGAGGGCGTGGACGCCACCGTCCTCGGCGCGCACCAGGGCGATCTCGATGTCGCCGACGACGACATCGATCGCCTCGCCGGGGGCGAGGTCGGCCAGGGTGGCGACGGGGACGAAGGCGTCCGTCATCAGCTCATGCTCCGTGCGAGTTCGCCCTCGATCGAGGCCGAGAGCCGCTCGCGGATCTCGGGGACGTCGATCTGCTGGATGATCTCGGCGAAGAAGCCGCGCACCACCAGGCGACGCGCCTCGATCTCGTCGATTCCGCGGGCACGCAGGTAGAACAGCTGCTCGTCGTCGAAGCGACCCGTCGCAGCGGCGTGGCCCGCGCCTTCGATCTCACCGGTCTCGATCTCGAGGTTCGGCACCGAGTCGGCGCGTGCCCCCTCGGTGAGCAGGAGGTTGCGGTTGAGCTCGTAGGTGTTGGTGCCCTCGGCCTCCTTGCGGATCAGCACATCGCCGACCCACACCGAGCGGGCGTTCTTGCCCTGGAGCGCGCCCTTGTAGGCCACGTTGGAGGTGCAGCGCGGTGCGCTGTGGTCGATGAACAGGCGGTTCTCGAAGAACTGGTTCTCATCGGAGAAGTACAGACCGAGCTTCTCGATCTCGCCGCCGGTCGCTGCGTACTCGCCGATCGAGTTCAGCCGGACCGCGCTGCCACCGAGCGTCACGGCGACATGCTTGAGCGTCGCGTCGCGGCCCACGCGGGCGTGATGGGTGGCGATGTGCACCGCGTCGTCATCCCAGTCGTGCAGGGTGATGACGGTCATCTGTGCGTTGTCGCCGACGATGATCTCGACGTTCTGCGCGTACTGCGCAGAACCGGCGTGGTTGAGCACGAAGGTCGCCGAGCTCGACTCCTTCGCCTCGAGCACGATGTGCGCGTTGGCACGGCGCTCGGCGCCCCGACCGGTCACATCCACCCGGAACGGCTCGTCGTAGGCGACGTTCTTCGCGGCGACCAGGTGCAGCGCCTGCGCGGTGCGTGCGGAGGCCACCGCCGCGGCCAGGTCCTCGGGCACCAGGACGGTGCCGCGCGGAGCCTCGCCGGGCGCCAGGGTGGAGATCTCCGGAGCGCCCTCAGGCACCGTGACCTGGTAGTCCACCGCAGCGTCGCCCTCACGGTCGTCGGTCGCGACGTCCTGGAACAGGGGCGCGAAACGGCGCAGCGGGGTGAAGCGCCACTCCTCGACATCGCTCTTGGGGACCTCGTGGTCCGAGACCTCGAAGGAGCGCTTGCGCGCGCCACGGTTCGAGGCGGCGTGGGCGGCGGAGACTTCCTGCCCGGGCAGGGTCAGGTTCTCCTCCTCCAGCTCCGGCGCCGCGGTGGTCTCGACGTCGTCGAGGGCGGTCTGGGCGGCGACCGGGGCGGCCCCGGCGGCGTGGCCCACGGCCTCGTTCGCGGCCGGGTCTCCGGCGTTCTCGGAACCCTTCACATCAGTGGTCGTCATCAACCGACTGCTCCTTCCATCTGCAGCTCGATCAGGCGGTTCAGTTCGAGGGCGTACTCCATCGGGAGCTCGCGGGCGATGGGCTCGATGAACCCACGCACGATCATGGCCATCGCCTCGGTCTCGTCCATGCCACGGCTCATCAGGTAGAAGAGCTGCTCCTCGGAGACCTTGGAGACGGTGGCCTCGTGGCCCATCTGGACATCGTCGACACGGACGTCGACGTAGGGGTAGGTATCGGTGCGGGAGATGGTGTCCACCAGCAGCGCATCGCACAGCACGGTCGAGGCGGAGTGCTCCGCGCCCGGCATCACCTGCACGAGGCCTCGGTAGGAGCTGCGGCCACCACCGCGGGAGACCGACTTCGAGACGATCGAGCTCGAGGTGTGCGGTGCCATGTGCACCATCTTCGAGCCGGTGTCCTGGTTCTGGCCCTCGCCCGCGAAGGCGACCGAGAGGGTCTCGCCACGGGCGTGCTCGCCCATCAGCCAGACGGCCGGGTACTTCATGGTGACCTTGGAGCCGATGTTGCCGTCGACCCACTCCATCACGCCGCCCTGTTCGACGATCGTGCGCTTGGTGACCAGGTTGTACACGTTGTTCGACCAGTTCTGGATGGTCGTGTAGCGGACCCGGGCGTCCTTCTTCACGATGATCTCCACGACGGCGCTGTGCAGCGAATCCGACTTGTAGATCGGCGCGGTGCAGCCCTCGACGTAGTGCACGTAGGAGCCCTCGTCGGCGATGATCAGCGTGCGCTCGAACTGACCCATGTTCTCGGTGTTGATCCGGAAATAGGCCTGCAGCGGGATCTCGACGTGGACGCCCTTGGGGACGTACACGAACGAGCCGCCGGACCAGACCGCGGTGTTCAGCGCGGAGAACTTGTTGTCACCCGAGGGGATGACGGTGCCGAAGTACTCCTTGAAGAGCTCCGGGTGCTCCTTGAGCGCGGTGTCGGTGTCCAGGAAGATGACGCCCTGCTCCTCCAGATCCTCGCGGATCTGGTGGTAGACGACCTCGGACTCGTACTGCGCGGCGACCCCGGAGACCAGACGCTGCTTCTCGGCCTCGGGGATGCCGAGGCGGTCGTAGGTCTCCTTGATGTCCGCCGGCAGGTCCTCCCAGGAGGTGACCTGCTTCTCGGTGGAGCGGACGAAGTACTTGATGTGGTCGAAGGCGATGCCCGAGAGGTCGGGGCCCCAGGTGGGCAGCGGCTTCTTGTAGAACAGCTTGAGCGCCTTCAGGCGGCGCTCGAGCATCCACTCGGGTTCGTCCTTGCGGGCCGAGATATCGCGTACGACGTCCTCGGACAGACCGCGGCGCGCGCTGGCCCCGGCGGAGTCCTCGTCGTGCCAGCCAAAGGCGTAATTGCCGATGGAGTCGATGATCTCGTCCTGTGTGAGCTTTTCTGGTGCGCTCGTCATGGTGTCCTTCCCTCGGTGAGTGGAATGTGGGTCGTGCAGACGTGGGCGCCCTGCGCCAGCGTGGCAAGACGCTGGACAGGTGCTCCGATGATCCGGGAGATGACGCGGGACTCGGCCTCGCACAGCTCGGGGTGATCTGCGGCGACGTCGAGAACCGGGCAGTGTCCGTGGCACAGCTGGGCCGTGACGAGCGTACGCGGTGCGACGCCCGACTCCGGGCCCCTGCCGGGCAACGGCACATGGAGCGGACGCACCGTGGTGGCATAACCCCGCTCGGTGAGCAGCTCGGAGAGCAGCTCGAGCTTGCGGGTGACGGTGATGTCCTCCCCCGCCTGCTCGCGCTCGGCGACCCGTTCGGCCAGCACGTTCTCCCAGTCGGCGATGCGGTGTTCCGCCAGGGCGGTCACCGCCTCGCTCCCACCCAATCGGGCGAGCTCGTCCATGGCCATCACTGCCAGCTCGTCGTACCCGCCGGGCAGGTCCTCGTGGGCCGAGGGTGAGAGCACGAACGACTTGCTGGGCCGGCCACGGCCGCGAGGGGCGAGGGGAAGCTCGTGCTCGGCGATGACTCCCTCCACCTCGAGCGCCGCCAGATGGCGGCGCACCGCAGCGCTGGTGAGGCCGAACAGCTCAGCCAGCCGACGTGCAGTGATCGGGCCGTGGGTCGAGATCGCGTCCACGAGGCGGTCACGCGTGGTCTGCGTGACACCCGTCTCGCCGCCTGGTGCTATGCCTGGTGCGGTCATGATCGCCTCCTCCTGCCGTCGCACCTTTGATTTTACAACATATGTGTTGCCAAATACGCGTCAGCCCTTGTGCGCCACAGCACGAAGGATCCCCTTACCTGGAAGGATGGGGGCACCGAACCTTTCCGCCTGGCATGTGCGAGACTCCGGCCCCACCCGCGAGCGAGCCCCGCGCGCCCGTCGGAACCGCCGACCCCGCTTCCATTTAGTGCCAGTTTCAACTATTCTGGTGTCGTCTTCACCCCGACCCTCGAGGAGCCTTCCGATGACCACGGACAGCACACAGCCTGCCAGCCCAGACTCTCCCGCCGCGGAGGGCGAGCACTCGACCCGCGGCGCCTATGTCGCCACCGGCGAGTCCTTCGACCGCGACATGAACTACATCGACGACCGCATCACCCTCGACGGCCGTGACGGCTGGCCCGTCGAGGTGGACCGGTACCGGCTGATCGCTGCTCGCGCCTGTCCCTGGGCGAACCGCACCCTGATCTCCCGGCGGCTGCTCGGCCTGGAGGACGTCCTCTCCGTGGGCATGCCCGGCCCGACCCATGACAAGCGCTCCTGGACCTTCGATCTCGACGAGGGCGCAGTGGATCCCGTGCTGGGTTACGAGCGACTCCAGCAGGCATACTTCGCCCGCTTCCCGGACTACCCCCGCGGCATCACCGTCCCCGCGGTGGTGGAGGTCCCCACCAAGGCAGTCGTCACCAACGACTTCCAGCAGATCACTCTCGACTTCGCCACCCAGTGGACCGAGCACCATCGCGCCGGCGCACCGGACCTCTACCCCGAGGAGCAGCGCGAGGCGATCGACGCGCTGAACAGGTGGATGCTCCATCACGTGAACAACGGGGTGTACAAGGTCGGCTTCGCAGGCTCCCAGGAGGCGTACGAGCGGGAGTACCTCGCGCTGTGGGAGGCCCTCGACGAGCTCGAGCAGCGCCTGGGTCGCAGCCGTTATCTGATGGGAGCCTCGATCACGGAGGCGGATGTTCGCCTCTTCCCGACCCTGATCCGCTTCGATCCTGTCTACCACGGCCACTTCAAGGCGAACCGGCAGACGCTCTCGAGCATGCCGAACCTGTGGAACTACACCAAGGACCTGTTCACCACCCCCGGCTTCGGGGACACGGTCGACTTCGAGCAGATCAAGCGCCACTACTACTTCGTGCACGAAGATCTGAACCCCACCCAGGTGGTGCCGCTGGGCCCCGACCTGGACCCGCTGCTGGAGCCCCACGATCGGGAACGCTTCGAGACCGACACCTGGGGGCCCGGGGGCACCGCTCCCGCAGCCCCGCTGGCCGCCGAGGTGGTCGATCCCACCCACACACCCCTGCAGGTCACCGGCCGCTGACAGTGACATGGCCCGGCACGCATGACCGGTGACTCACCTCGGGTGCCGGGTCATGCGCGTCGCGGCCTACGATAGTGGGCGCCATGGACGACCACTCCCCTGCCCTCGTCGCCGACGACCTCTCCCTCAGCTACGGCTCCGTCCGTGCGCTCGACGGGCTCACGCTGACGGCCGAGCGCGGCGCCGTCACCGCGCTGCTGGGAAGCAACGGTGCAGGCAAGACCACCGCCATCTCCTGCGCCACCGGCCTGCTGCACCCCGACGGCGGCACCGTTCGGGTGCTGGGCGCAGACCCCTGGCGCTCGAGCCCTGAGCATCGAGCTCGGGTGGGGGTGATGATCCAGGACGGCGGACTCGCCTCGGGTGCCGGGGCGATGCAGCTGCTGCGCTACGGCGCGAGCCTCCACGCCGCCCCCCTGGACGTCGAGGAGGTGGCAGAGCACCTGGGCATCGACGATTTCGCCCGCACCCTGGTGCGGCGCCTCTCCGGCGGCCAGCGTCAGCGCCTCGCGCTCGCGCTCGCCATCATCGGCCGCCCGGACCTGGTCTTCCTGGACGAACCCACCGCAGGGATGGACCCCTCGATCCGCCGCCGCGTGCGGGAGCTGATCCGCGGGCTCGCCCGCACGGGAACCGCCGTCGTCCTCACCACCCATCTGATGGATGACGTGGTGGGCCTTGCCGATGCGGTCCAGGTGATCTCGCGTGGTCGGGTCCTCGCCTCCGGTTCCGTCCAGGATGTGATCAACGCCCACCGCGCGGCCGACGGCGCCCTGGTGGTGCGGGCCACCGCCTCCGGCATCGACCCACTGGTGGCACCCGCGCTCGAAGCCGATCTCCGTGCGGCCGCCGCACGCCATGGCGCCGAGCTCGAGATCAGCTCGGGCGGCGCGGCCGACCTGGAATCCGTGCTGCTGGACCTGATGGATGAGGAATCCCGATGACCACCCTCCCCACCTCCCCTGCCGCTGCGGGGCCTGGGCGCAGCCCCCGGCCCGCACCCGCACTGCGTCGGATCCTCTCCCACGCCGGGCTCGAGGCGAGGGTCCTGCTCTCCAACGGGGAGCAGCTCACGGTCGCCGTCGCCCTGCCCGCCATGGTGCTGATCGGGCTGTGGCTGCTCCCGCTGGGCCGGCTCGAGGGCGTCGCCGCCATCGACACCGCCGTCGCCGCGACCTTCGCGACGGCCCTGATCTCCACCTCCTTCACCTCACAGGCCATCCTCACCGGCTTCGACCGCCGCAACGGAGTGCTGCGCTGGGTGGCGACCACGCCGCTGGGGCGCGGCGGGTACCTGGCCGGCAAGATCCTCGCGACGCTGACCACCCATGTCCTGCAGGTGATCGTGCTGGGGCTGATCGCGCTGATCATCGGCTGGCGGCCCGAGCTGCCAGGGCTGCTGGGGCTGCTCCCGGTATGGCTCGTGGGCACCGTCGCCTTCGGAGCGCTCGGCATGCTGGTCGCAGGGACGCTGCGCACCGAGGCGGTGCTGGCCGTCTCGAACCTCGTCTTCGTCCTGATGATCGCGGCCGGTGGCGTCGCCTTCCCCGTTGCGGCCTATCCGCGGATCCTGGGCGGCCTGGTCGACCTGCTGCCCTCCGGTGCGCTCGGCGAGCTGATGCGGGCGTGCCTGGCCTCCGGGCCGTTCTCCGTCGGCTCGGTCGTGGTGCTGCTGCTCTGGGCCGTCGGCGGGGTGCTCGCCGTCATGCGCTGGTTCCGCTGGACGGACAGCTGACCAGACCAGACGGTGAGCCTCCCGGAATGCGTCGTCGGTCGCATCCGCCCGCATCGCCCAGCGTTCTCACCGCGGCAGAATCTAGACTCTGAGGCATGTCCAGTCCCGTCGCTGCCGCGCCGCGCGCCCCCGAGCGCCACCGGCGCCTGACCACCCTGCCCGATCCCCTCCTGCCCTCCTGGGGCCCGCGGCGCCGAGCCCGGGTGGCCACGGTGGTGTTCTGGGGGAACCTGCTCTCCCAGATGGGGATCATCCTCTCGGGCGCCGCGGTGCGGCTGACCGGCAGCGGGCTGGGCTGCTCGACCTGGCCGAACTGCGAGCCGGGACAGTTCACGCCGGTGCTGACGATGGAGGCGGGCATCCACCCGTTCGTCGAGTTCGGCAATCGCACGCTGACCGGGGTGCTGACAGTGTTCGCGGTGGCGCTGCTGCTGGTGAGCTGGCGCTGGCTCGCGCACAAGGGTGCCGGCTTCCGCCGCCTGGCCCTGGTGCCCCTGATCGGCACGGCCGTCCAGGCGCTCGTCGGCATGGTCGTGGTGTTCGCGGATCTGCACCCGGGCGTCGTCAGCCCCCACTTCCTGATCTCCCCGGTGCTGACCGCGGTCTCGATGGTGCTGCTGGTGCGCCTCTACGACGGCGACGGCGCGATGCGGCGGGCGGTCCCGGTGCGCGCCCTCCAGGTCTTCGTGCCGCTCGCGGTCGTGGGCTTCGTGGTGCTGGTCCTGGGCACGATCGTCACCGGCACCGGCCCGCATTCCGGGGATGCCGGAGAGGTCACCCGGATCGCTCTGAACCCGATGCTGGCCTCGCGGATCCATGCCCTGTCGGTCTACGCGTTCTGCGTTCTGCTCGCGGCGCTGCTGATCGTGCTCCATCGAGCCGGCGCACGGAGGGAGGCGATCGTCGCCGCCTGGTGGCTGGTGGCCCTGACCCTGGTCCAGGGCATGATCGGCTACATCCAGTACTTCCTCGGACTGCCGGAGCTGATCGTGTTCCTGCACCTGATCGGCGCGGCACTGTTCGGCGCGGGGATCGCCTGGGTGGGAGCGCGCCTGGTCAGCTGGCAGGAGCCGCAGCCCGCTGCGGTCGCGGCCGGCGACTCACCCCACAGCACGGAGGCGTGATGATCCTCGGCAAGCGCCGCCGCAGCTCCACGCAGGAGCTGCCGACCCTGGCTCAGGCCCGGCCGGCCGGCGAATTCGTCGCCTCGGTGCTCTCGCACCTGCGCGAGGTCGTGGACGTCGGCTGGAACCTGCTGGAGGTGGACGCCGAGGCTCACCGGATGATCCGGGAGGCTGGCGCGACCAGCTGCTACATCGAGTACCACCCGGTCTTCGGGGCCTCCCCCTTCGGGCATGCGATCTGCACCTCAGTCAATGACGGGGTGCTGCATGGCCGTCCCCATGACCGCATCCTGGAGGATGGCGATCTGCTCTCCCTGGACTTCGCCGTCGAGGTCGAGGGGTGGGTCGCGGATTCCTGCCTCTCGGTCATCGTGGGCACGCCGCGCGAGGAGGATCTCCAGCTGATCCGCGACACCGAGCGGGTGATGTGGGCCGGCATCGACCAGGTGCGGGCCGGGAACAGCGTGGGCGACATCGGCCATGCTGTGATGAACGAGGCCCACGCGCTCGGATACACCATCAACGAGCGCTTCGGCGGCCACGGCGTGGGACGCACCATGCATGAGGCGCCCTTCGTGCCCAATCACGGCACGCCCGGCGGCGGCCCCACGCTGGTGGCGGGGCAGCTGATCACTGTGGAGCCGTTCCTGGTGCCCACCACCTCGGAGCTGAAGGTCGACGAGCGGGACGGCTGGACGCAGCTCTCGGCCGACGGCTCCCGCGGCGCCCACGCAGAGCACACCCTGCAGGTCACCGATGGCGCGCCGATCATCCTCACCGCCCGGGCGGACGACCCCTCCCCGCGGAGCTCGCTGGGCTGAGCTGACGCGTCAGCTCCCCTGCAGGAGGGAGCGGATGCTGCCGGCGATGCCTGCGGCGTCCAGTCCCTGCGCCGCGAGGATCGCATCGCGCTTGCCGTGCGGGATGAACTCCAGGTCGACCCCGAGGCAGCGCAGGGCCGGGCCGGGGGCTGCCAGCGTGGCGCGCCGGCCGAGCCGGGTGCCGAGTGCCGCGCCGATCCCGCGCTCGGCCAGGCCGTCCTCGAGCGTGACGACCGCGCGGGCGCTCGCCGCCAGCTCCAGCAGCTCCTCCCCCAGCGGCAGGGCCTGCAGCGGGTCGAGGAGGACGAGGTTCAGCTCGGGATGGGTCACCTCGAGCTCTTCGGCGGCCTCGAGTGCGCGGCCCGCCAGGGCACCGATCGAGACCAGCAGGATGTCGATGGGAGCATCCGCGTCACCGACGAGCACCTCGCCCGAGGGCAGCTGGGCGAGGGCGGGCAGCTCCGGCGGGCAGGCACCCTTGGGGAAGCGCACCAGTGACGGTCCGGGAGTGGCCAGAGCGGCAGGGACCGCGGCGTCGAGACGGGCGGCATCCCGAGGTGCCCACAGCGAGAGCCCGGGCACCGTCGTCGCGAGCGCAAGGTCCCAGATGCCGTGATGGCTGGGGCCGTCATCACCGGTGACACCGGCCCGGTCCAGGGTGATGGTGACGTCCTCGGAGTGCAGGGCGACATCGAGCAGCAGCTGGTCGATCGCCCGGTTCAGGAAGGTCGCATAGAGGGAGACCACCGGCGTGCGGCCACCCGCGGAGAGGGCGGCGGCGGTGTCGAGCGCGAGCTGCTCGGCGATGCCGACGTCGAGCACGCGTTCCGGCATCTCCTGCTGCATGGGGGTGAGGCCCACAGGGTCGATCATCGCGGCGCTGATCGCGACCACGCGCTCATCGGCGCGAGCGGCGGCGAGCATCGCGGCACCGAAGCGCGAGGTCCAGGTCTCGGCCGGGGCTCCCGGCGTCGGCTGCTCGTGGACGGGAGTCGGCTCCTCGGCGGTGAAGGGACCGGTGGCGTGCCAGTGGTCGACGGTGTCGGATTCGGCACGTGCGAAGCCGGCGCCCTTGCGGGTCAGCACGTGGACGAGCACGCCCGAGCCGGTAGGGTCCTCCGCGGCGCGGCGCGCCGCGGCCAGGGCGTCGGCGAGGGCCTGGAGATCATGACCGTCGACCGGTCCGAGATAGCTCAGCCCGAGTGTGGTGAAGAGGTCCTCGCCGGCGGCGATCCGACCGGCGCGGAGCTCGGAGAGATGCTCGGCGATCCCGCCCACGGTGGGGGCATAGGACCGGGTGTTGTCGTTGAGCACCACGATGGTGCGGGAGCCGTGATCGGAGGCGAGCAGGTTGAGAGCCTCAAGGCCCACCCCACCGGTGAGGGCGCCGTCGCCGATCACCGCGACGGCGGTCGCGTCGGCTCCGGCGAGCCGGTGGGCGCGGTCCAGTCCGTGGGCCCAGGCGATCGAGCCCGAGGCGTGGGAGTTCTCGACCAGGTCGTGGACGGATTCTCCCCGGTCCGGGTAGCCCGCGATGCCGCCGGCGGTGCGCAGCCCGGGAAGATCGGCGCGCCCGGTGAGCATCTTGTGCACGTAGGCCTGATGACCGGTGTCGAACACGATCGGCTCGGCCGGGGAGCGGAACTCTCGGTGCAGGGCGATCGTCAGCTCGACGACGCCGAGGTTCGGACCGAGGTGGCCTCCGCTGTGCGAGCAGATCTCCACCAGGCGCCGGCGCAGCGTGCGCGCGAGTCCGGGCAGCTGTGCGGCATCCAGCATCCGCAGCGCCTCGGGATCGCTCGGGATCGGCACCTCGGGCGGGGGCGTCGCGGCATCCGCAGCCGGTGCCGAGGGGTGAACCGGTGCCGATGATGCAGACGGCGCGGTGGGCGTCGCGGCAGCTCGCCCGTGGCGCGGGGTGGTGGAGCGGTGCTCAATGGTGGACACGCGTGGTCCTCCCTCAGGGACGGGGCCGGAACTCGACCAGCCTAGGTCCTCCTGACCTGTAGCGACGCGAAACGTGATCACATCTGTGCACATCTTCACCGGTGATTCACGGGCCGTGGCGCCGGTGTGCATCACGGTGCAGAGCCGCCGAGCAATGGTGCACTCGGGTGCTCTTCCAATCCGCCTCGATCCATGCCGCACCGATCCATGCCGCCCCGACTCGCCGGAAGCCCGCCGTGACGCGACGACGCCCCGACCCTTCAGGGCCGGGGCGTCGTCGCGCTCAGATCAGGCTCGACCGTCTGACCGACTTCCTGCCGCTCGCTGTTCGCAGCACGTCAGTCGGTTCAGGCGGCGACCAGCGAGCGGAGCACGTACTGCAGGATGCCGCCGTTGCGGAAGTACTCCGCCTCGCCGGGGGTGTCGATGCGCACCGGCGCGTCGAACTCCACCGAGGAGCCGTCGTCCTTCGCCGCGAGGACCTTGACCGTCTTCGGGATGGAACCCTCGTTCAGGGCGGTCACGCCGGTGAACGAGAAGGTCTCCGTGCCGTCGAGCCCGAGGGACTCGGCGTTCTCCCCTGCGGGGTACTGCAGGGGCAGCACGCCCATCCCGATGAGGTTCGAGCGATGGATCCGCTCGAAGCTCTCGGCGATGACGACCTCGACGCCGAGGAGCTTGGTGCCCTTGGCCGCCCAGTCGCGGGAGGAACCGGTGCCGTACTCCTTGCCGGCGAGGACCACCAGCGGGATGTCCTCGGCGGCATAGGCCTGCGCCGCGTCGTAGATGAACTCCTGCTCACCGGTCAGCAGGTTCTTGGTGTAGCCGCCCTCGACGCCGTCCAGGAGCTGGTTCTTGATGCGGATGTTCGCGAAGGTGCCGCGGATCATCACCTCGTGGTTGCCGCGACGCGAGCCGTAGGAGTTGAAGTCCTTGCGGGCGACCCCGTTCTCCTGCAGGTAGTGCCCTGCCGGAGAATCGAGCTTGATCGCACCGGCGGGCGAGATGTGGTCGGTGGTGGTCGAGTCGCCGACCTTGACCAGCACGCGTGCACCGGAGACGTCGGAGACCGGCTCCGGTGTCGCCGTCATGCCCTCGAAGTACGGGGGCTTGCGCACGTAGGTGGACTCGGCATCCCACTCGAAGGTCGCGCCCTCGGGGGTGTCGAGGTTCCGCCAGCGCTCATCGCCGGTGAAGACGTCCTTGTAGTCCTCGGTGAACATCTCCTGGGAGATGGACTCCGCGATGACCTTCTCCACCTCGGTGGGATTCGGCCAGATATCGCGCAGGAAGACGTCTGCGCCGTCCTTGTCCTGTCCCAGCGGGTCGTTCTCGAAGTCGAAGTCCATCGTGCCCGCGAGCGCGTAGGCGATGACCAGCGGCGGCGAGGCCAGATAATTCATCTTCACGTCGGGGTTGATGCGGCCCTCGAAGTTGCGGTTGCCCGAGAGCACCGCGGTGACGGCGAGGTCCTTCTCCGCGATCGCGTCGGAGATCTCCGAGTCCAGCGGACCGGAGTTGCCGATGCAGGTGGTGCAGCCGTAGCCGACCAGGTGGAAGCCGAGCGACTCCAGGGCGGGCCAGAGCCCGGCCTTGGTGTAGTAGTTCGTGACGACCTGGGAGCCGGGGGCCATCGAGGTCTTCACCCAGGGCTTGGCGACCAGGCCGCGATCGACCGCATTCTGCGCGAGCAGACCCGCAGCCATCATCACCGAGGGGTTCGAGGTGTTGGTGCACGAGGTGATCGAGGCGATCGAGACGATGCCGTGATCGATCGAGAAGTCCCGACCGCTGACCTGCACCGGGTTCGAGGCCCGGCCGGTGACGTGCTGGTGCTCGGGGGCGGAGCCGCCGGAGTCGTTGTCCGAACCCTGGCTGGCGGGATCCGAGGCGGGGAAGGTGCCGGCGTCGTCGCCCTCCTCGACCTGGTGGCCCTCGCCCGCGTAGGACGGGAGGACCTCACGGAAGGATTCCTTGGCCTGGGTCAGCACGATGCGGTCCTGCGGACGCTTCGGGCCGGCGATCGAGGGCACCACGGTGGACAGATCCAGCTCGAGGTACTCGGAGTACGCGACCTCCTGCGAGGCGTCGTGCCACAGGCCCTGGCGCTTGGCGTAGGCCTCGACCAGCGCGAGCTGCTCCTCGGTGCGCCCGGTGAGACGCATGTAATCGACGGTCACCTCGTCGATCGGGAAGATCGCACAGGTGGAGCCGAACTCGGGGCTCATATTGCCGATGGTCGCGCGGTTCGCGAGCGGCACCTGGGTGACGCCCTCGCCGTAGAACTCGACGAACTTGCCCACCACGCCGTGCTGACGGAGCATCTCGGTGATCGTGAGCACCACGTCCGTGGCGGTCGCCGCCGGCGGGATCTCACCGGTCAGCTTGAAGCCGACCACACGCGGGATCAGCATGGAGACGGGCTGGCCGAGCATCGCGGCCTCGGCCTCGATGCCGCCGACGCCCCAGCCCAGCACGCCCAGGCCGTTGACCATGGTGGTGTGGGAGTCGGTGCCGACGCAGGAGTCCGGATAGGCACGCAGGGCCCCATCCACCTCGCGGGTCATCACGGTGCGAGCCAGGTACTCGATGTTCACCTGGTGGACGATGCCGGTGCCCGGGGGGACGACCTTGAAGTCGTCGAAGGCGGTCTGGCCCCAGCGCAGGAACTGGTACCGCTCACGGTTGCGCTCGTACTCGAGCTCCATGTTCTTCTCGAGCGCGTCCAGGCGGCCGGCCACGTCGATCATCACCGAGTGGTCGATGACCATCTCGGCCGGGGCGAGCGGGTTGATCTTCTCGGGATCGCCGCCGAGCTCCTGCATGGCCTCGCGCATGGTGGCGAGGTCGACGACGCAGGGCACGCCGGTGAAGTCCTGCATGATCACGCGGGCCGGGGTGAACTGGATCTCGACCGACGGATCGGCAGAGGGCTCCCAGCCTGCCAGGGCGCGCACGTGGTCGGCGGTGATGTTCGCACCGTCTTCGGTGCGCAGCAGGTTCTCGAGCAGGATCTTGAGGCTGTAGGGAAGCTTGTCGGCGCCCTCCACGGCGTCGAGCGCGAAGATCTCGTAGTCGGTACCGCCGACGGTGAGATCCTGTTTCGCGGCGAATGAGTCGACAGTGCTCATCAGGCGAACTCCTTTGGTGTGGGAATGACCCCTCCATCGTAGGCGCGCATTCCGCGCCAGGCGGAAGAACGCTCACCTCGCGATGAACCACTGCTCATGCAGGTCGACCGAGGGGACGCCGGTTCGATACGGCATATATCTTGAAGTCAAGATAAATAGTACCACGGCGGGTGCACGCGACCTGACACCTCGTCAGCTGGTCTGCGGGTGTGTCGAAGCTCGCCCGCATGCAGCCGCTCCCGGGTCCTGTCGGTCTGCGCCCCGCGCCTCGTCAGGCTGCTCAGGACGAGACGCGCTCCAGCACCACGACCGACTCGAGGTGGTGGGTGTGCGGGAACAGATCGAAGGCGCGCAGGTCCGCGATCTGCCACCCCTTCTTCTCGATCGCCGCGAGATCCCTGGCGAGCGTGGAGGGTTCGCAGGAGACGTACACGATCCGCTGCCGCACGGCGGTGGCCAGCAGGTCCATCAGCTCGGTACCGGCGCCGCTGCGCGGCGGATCCAGCACCACCGTGTCCACGCCCCCGCGGCGGGCTCGCACCCAGTCCGTCACATCCGCGGTCGCGGTCGAGACCTGGGGCAGGTCCTCGAGGTTCTCGGCCGCGAGCTGCGAGGCGCGACGGTTCCCCTCGACGGAGACGACGGAGCCGTCGGCCCCCACCTGCTGGGCGGCGACCGCGGCGAAGACGCCCACGCCGCCGTACAGATCCCAGGCGCTGCCGCCGCGCGGGGCGCGCAGCGTCGACTCGACCACGTCGCTCAGGAGCTCTGCGGCGCGTCGGTGCGACTGCCAGAAGCCTGTGGCGCTGACCGCGAACATGCGCTCCCCGAGCCGTTCGTGGACCATGCCGTCCCCGCGCAGCGGGACCAGGCCGCGCCCGGTGCGGACGGAGACGTCAGCATCATTCCAGGACTCCGGGATGACGACCATGGCGGGGTCCAGCTCGCGGCCGATCAGCACCACCGAGGCAGGGCCCGCCGAAGGAGCGACCGCATCGATCGCCTCGGTCCCCTCGGGCGCCGTCCACTCCCCCAGCCGCAGGTCACGGATGGCCTGGGCCGAGAGCGGGTCCTCGCCCACCGGACGGACCTCATGCGAACGCCAGCCGCGCATACCGACTCGCCCATCGGCGTCGACCGCGTAGCGTACGCGCGTGCGCCATGCCATGCCCTCGGCGTCGTGCGGTGCCGGCTCGACCTGCACCTGGTCGATCGGGAAGCTCGACACCCCTGCGCGGTGGAGCAGCTCCTGCATCACCTCGCTGGCGATCCGGCGCTGGGCCGGCAGCGCGATATGCGCCCACTCCGCGCCTCCCACTCCGTCGATCCCGGCTTCCTCCCAGACCGAGGGGACCCGGTCCGGACCCGCCTCGAGGACGTCGAGCGCCTCGGCGCGCCAGAAGCGTGCGTTCGCGGCCTCGTCGGGGTCCTCGAGCAGTCGGGCCGTCACGGTCTCGCCCGGAGTGGTGCCGCGGACGAACACGACCCGTCCCTCATGCCGCGCGACGAAGGTGCCGCCGGCTGCGGGTGGGCCGACGGTGAGGGTCAGAAGGCGCCCGCCGAGGGCGGAGCTGCTCGGCGCGGTGTCGGCATCGGAGGTCATCGGACCACTCTCTTCCCGTCCGCGCGGGGGAACGACGCGGACCGTGGCTGCTCGATCTGGGGAGAGGTTCCGCGCAGATCTGCCATCGGGCGCGTGGAACCCTCCGTCCATTGTCTCATCCACTGGACGGTCCTGGCGCCCGGGGCGGCGGCGACACGGCGGAATCCCCTCACACAGATGCTCGACTCACACAGATGCTCGACGTCGCTCGCGGCGGGCCAGCAGTCCGCGATGCATGAGCCACACCAGGTAGGCGATCACCGCGAACGCGGGCAGGCCCATCGCGATCTTGGCGGCGCCGAGCGCAGCGACCTGCCCCGTCAGCAGCAGCGGGAGCTGCACGGCCAGCTTCGCGGCGTAGAGCCCGACGAAGAGCAGCGTGGCCCGGGTGTAGACCCGGCGTGCGTCAGGGTCCTCGGCCCAGTCCTTCACCCCGGGATCGAGCAGCCCGACGAAGATCCCGACCAGCGGCCGCCGCAGCACCAGGGTGGTCAGCAGGACCAGCAGCGAGACGGCGTTGGTGACGATGCCGGGCCAGTAGAAGTCGGAGCCCTCCCCGGAGCGGATCGCGAGCACCGCGCCGAGCGCGACCCCGAGCAGGCCGCCGAGCACCGTGGCCGGGCTCTGGCGCTGCACGATCCGTGCGATCAGCAGCACCAGGACGACCACGACCGCGGTCACGGCCGCGACCATGACCGAGCGGGTGACGACGAAGAGCACCACGAACAGCAGCGTGGGCAGCACCGACTCGGCGATGCCGCGGGGACCCCCGATGGCGTCGGAGACGGAGAACTCCTCGTCCTGCAGCACGGCACCCAGCCCGCTGCGGGACGTCGACGACCGGTCCTCGGGCACGGCGCCTGGTCCCTGCTCCGGTGAGGCATCCTCGCTCACGGGGGCGCAGTCGGGCGGGACATCAGGCAGGTGCTCGCCCTGAGAGCCGGCGGCGGGCACCGCGGGGCTCACCCGACCTCCGTGATCTCTGGACCGCGTGCCAGCGGGTCCAGCGGACCGGCACCGACCTGGTTCAGTCCCGGACGCTCACCGGGCAGATGCAGCGGGATCAGCTCCTGGGGCGCCATCGCCTCGGAACCGCGCACCACCACCAGTCGGGAGATGAGGGTCTCGAAGCGGCGCGACTGCTCCTTGTCGCCCAGCGCCTTGCCGGTGAGGATCGCCCGGACGAACCAGCGCGGCCCGTCGATGCCGATGAACCGCGCCGGGCGGTATCCCGTGCGCCCGTCGGTCCGCTTCACGGGCAGCCGGGTGATCAGCTCGGTGCCGAAGACCCCGGGCCGGGTCTCGGCGGTACCGCCCTGCTTGACCACGGAGTCACGCAGGGAGGTGCGCACGTCCTCCCACAGGCCGCGGGTCTTGGGGGCGGCGAAGGCCTGGACCTGGAGAGAGGAGCCGGCGATCACCAGGTTCGCCCCGGTGACCGAGCCGCTGCGCTGGTCGACCTCCATCCGCAGCTCCATGCCGTCGATGGCCGGGACGCGAAGCGCTCCGAGGTCGATCCGGTCCTCCGCGGGCGCCTCGGACTCGTCATAGGGGCCGTTCTCGAGGTGCTCACCACGCAGCGGGGCGGAATCGGCATCCACCTCGCGATCGCGATCGTCTGCTCGCTCGGTCGCTCCGTCGTGGCTGACGTCCTCGCGGTCCGGCGGGTCGGTCGCCTCCTGCGAGATCTCCGCATCCGGCGAATCGGATTTCAGCGAGTCAAAGGCATCGAGGCCGTCGATCTCCTCGACCTTCTGCTGCTTCTTGCGAGAGAACAGTCCCATGGTCATCCCTCCGTGGTCTCGTCGGCTGTCGTGGCCGTCGTGGCCGCTGCGCTCATCGTGGCCGCACCGAATCCGCCGCTCGAGCCGAAGCCTCCCTGCGCCCGATCGGTCTCCTCCAGGTCTGCGACCTCCTGCAGCACCGGGGCGATGAACGGCACCACCACGAGCTGCGCGATGCGGTCTCCGACGTGGAGGGCGAACGGCTCCGTCGGATCGGTGTTGTGCAGCGACACCTTGACGGGACCTCGATAGCCGGCATCCACGATACCGGGACCGTTCAGAACGGTGATCCCGTGGCGTGCCGCGAGCCCGGAGCGAGGGCAGACCATGCCGACGGTGCCTGGTGGCAGCGCGAGCGAAAGGCCCGTGTCCACCAGCGCGCGCCCGCCGGCGGGGATCACGAGGTCCTCCGCACTGGCGAGATCGAGCCCTGCATCGTCGGCATGGGCCCGCTCGGGCAGCGCCGTCGCGCCGCTGCGGCGGATACGCAGGAGGGGATCGCCGGCGGCAGGCGCGGCGTCCGCATCGTGCGACGAGGTTTCAGCGTGATCGACAGACATGGGCACAGGGTATGCCGTTCCGCCGCCCTGCTCCCAGTGAGCTCGGAGCCTCGCAGGATGGGCCGGGGACATCCAGGTGCTGCGTGAGACGATGACGGCATGTCCGCAGCAGCTGATCGCCCCGCTGATCACCCCTCCCCCGTCCCGGCAGGCACCGCCGCCGCTCACGACGAGACCACCGTCCTGTTCCGTGAGCACCTGTTCCCCGGACCCACGGTCTGGGTGGTCGCCGTCACCATCGGTGCCGCGCTCGGCCTGATCCTGGTCCCCCTGAACCTCACGGTCGCGATCGTCTTCTCCGTCGTCTGCATCCTCGCCCTGCTGATCCTGGTCCACCAGTACTCCCCCGTGCTCGAGGTGGCGAACGGTCGGTTCCGCCTCAGCCGCGCCCAGATCGATGTGGAGCTGCTCGGCGACCCCCTCCCGCTCGACGGAGAGGACTGGGCTCGCACGGTCGGACAGGACTTCGAGCCGCTGGCCCATCACTGCATCCGTGGATGGACCCGCTCCGGGCTCCGGGTCGAGGTGCTCGACCCGGAGGATCCGATCACCGCCTGGGTCGCCTCGACCCGCCGTCCCGACGACCTGGCCCTCGCGCTGAGGACCGCGAAGCAGCTGAAGGCGCGCCAGAGCAGCTGAGCGCCGGGGGTGCGCACCCCTCGCATGACGACGGCGTCGTCCCCCGCTCGGGGGACGACGCCGTCGTCATGCGAGGCGAGCACGAGTCACGCCGCGGCGCACTCCTTGCAGATGATGAGGGTGCCCTCGACGTGGTCGATCTGGCTGCGGTGCTTCACCAGGAAGCAGCTCGCGCAGGTGAACTCGTCCGCCTGGCGGGGAAGCACCCGCACGGAGAGCTCCTCCCCCGAGAGATCGGCACCGGGGAGCTCGTAGGAGTCGGCGGCGTCCGCCTCGTCCTCATCGACGGTGGGGGTCGCCGTCTCGTTCCGGCGTCCCTTCAGCTCCTCGATGGAGTCGTCATTCGATTCGTCGTCGTTCTTGCGCGGGGCGTCGTAATCAGTGGCCATCTACGGTCCGTTCCTGGTTGTCATCGGGGTTCATCCGACCTGGGTGGCTAGGGGCAGTTCCGCGCCGGCGAGTCCTCTCGGGCCACTTCGGGTCGGCCCGGGTCTCAACGCTGAATGCGGCGGCATTATTGCAGAGCGACCTGCGACTCACAACACGGCGTCCGCCGGAGGCCGCAACACGCGGACGCCAGAGCCCCTGGGAACCGGCACTGCAGCGTCGTACACGATATGGTCACGGCCTAGACTTCTGCATGCAAGCGACCAGGCTCCGACGGAGAGGACGACGATGCGCGAGCTCGAACTCGACGGGATCCATGACGACGGGGAACATCTGCTCCTGGTCGACTCCGACGGCGAGCGGTACACGCTGCGCATCGACCGGGCCCTGAGGGCCGCGGTCCGCTCCGACCGCCCGGCTCTGAACATGATCCAGGCGGCGGACTCCACGCCCGTCCGCCCGCGGGAGATCCAGGCGATGCTCCGTTCCGGCCGCAGCGCCGAGGACATCGCCGATGCCTCCGAGATCCCGCTCGAGCGGGTGCGCCGGTACGAAGGCCCGGTGCTCGCCGAGCGTGAGTGGACCGCTTCTCGCGCCCGCACCTTCCCTGTCGGCCGCGGCGGTCCGGCGCTGCAGGTCGTCGTCGCGGAGCGACTCGCCGCCCGAGAGGCCACCGGGGAGACGGCCTGGGACGCCTGGCGCCGCCAGGACGGCACCTGGACGCTCGAGCTGACCTTCTCCGCCGGTGGTCGGACCCGCCAGGCGCACTGGGTCGCCGACATCGACAACCGCAGCGTCTCGCCGGTGGACGACGAGGCGCGCTGGATCAGCGACGAGGATGCGCCGGCCGAGCCGACGCGCGGCCGCGGCCGGCTCCAGGCCGTCAAGAGCGCGGTCTACGACCTCGAGGCCGACGGTTCCCTCGAGGGCAGCCCGGCGGAGCCCTCCCGTGCGCGCACCTGGAATCCTCGCCGCGCCGTCGCCGATGACCACTCCTCCTTCGAGGATCACCCCTCCGTGATCGACGATGGCGAGCTCGACGCCCTCAACGCGCGTCGCGGCATGCGCTCCGTTCCCCGCCCCGACGATTCCGCGACCGTCTGGTCCGGACTCGACGAGGACTCCGGGACCGAACTTCCTGAGACGAACGCCGCAGTCCCCGCCGGGCCCTCCGCCGACGAGGCCGACCTCGAGGCGCTCGAGGAGCACTCCACCCAGAGTGATCGCGAGGACGCTCTCGGCGACAGCACCGAGGACGACACCGCCACCGCCGCGGGATCCGACGTCGCCGACCAGGGCCAGGACCAGGAGGGCGATCTCTCCTCGAGGTCAGGGCACGCCGAGGAGCCCGAGGCCGAGATCCAGTACCAGGACACCGTGGATCTCACCCCGTTGCCCGGATTCGACGCCGTCGGCGCGATCACGCCCGGCGCCGCGGACGAGGCGCCGGCGAAGAACGCGGGGCAGGGAGAGAACGCGGAGAGGTCTGCGCAGAACCCGGCGGACGGTCCGGCGAAGAGCACGAAGAAGCCGCGTCCGAAGAGCAGGCGCGCCTCGATGCCGAGCTGGGACGAGATCGTCTTCGGCTCGAAGCAGGACTGACCCCGGAGCTGGCCCGCTGATCAGACCTCGGTGCGCAGAAGCGGCACCCAGGATTCGGCGGCGGTGAGCGAGCCGTGCACACCGATCATCTGCCGTGCGGAGTCCGGTCGCCGGGAGAAGTCGTCGACGCTCCAGCGACCCCGGGACAGCACCAGCAGGTCCGGTATGCGCCCGGAGACCCGCTCGGTCACCTCCGCCCCGACCGGGCCCAGCAGGGCGCTGGCGAGGATGTCCTCGCGGCGCAGCACCAGGGCCCGCTCCCCCAGCAGCGCCTCGAGCTCAGCCGCGAGCTCCTCGGCAGCGCCGTCCCCGCGCACCGCATGCAGTGCGAGTGCCCGGGCCTCCCCCGAGACCTCATGGATGAGGCGCAGGAGCCGCGGGTGGTCCGCGAGGTCCGTGGTGAGCTCGGGCGAGGTGTCGACCATGCCATGGTCCGCGGTGAGGTGGATCCTGGTGCCGCGCGGCAGCCGCCGCAGCAGCGTCCCGATCAGGGCATCCACCTCGGCCAGCGCGTCACGCCACTGCTCGGAGTCGACGCCATGGCGATGTCCGGCGTGGTCGATGTCATCGACATGGAGATGCACGAGCCCGTCGGCGCCTGCGCGGCGCAGGGCGGCGCGGACGACGTCGACGCGATCAGAGCGACCGTGACCGCGGAACTCCCAGCCCCGGTAGGCGACGTCGCTCAGATGCGAGGCGGCATGTCTGCTCGGGCCCACCTGGACCGCCCGTCGTGATCCGGAGCCGACCAGGGTCGGCAGCGGCATCCAGCCGTGCGGGTCGGTGCCGGTCGCTCCGCTGATCTGGTTGAGGCTGCGACCTGTCTGCGGATCGTAGGTGAGATAGCCGAGGACCCCGTGCTCGATCGGTGCCGCTCCGGTGTGCAGCGAGACCATGGCGCTCGAGGTGGTCGACGGTGCCACGGTGCGGATCCGCTGGGTCTGCGCCTCCAGACGGCGCAGGGTCGGGGTGAAGGCCCGGTGGTCACGCAGCAGATTTGCGCCGAGGCCGTCGACCAGCACCACCAGGTCCCTGCCGGGCTTCGGCCCCTCGACCAGCGGGCGCAGGACGTCCAGCAGGCCGGGCCGGGCCCCGCCCGCGAAGGGCGGAGGCAGCAGATCTGAGGGCCAGGCCTTCGCGGTGCCGGGCTCGTGGCGGGCGAGGGGTCCAGGTGTCGCGGCGTTCACGCCGGCTCAGGCCCCGGCCGCATCGATCGCGTCGATCAGCTGGTCATGGAAGGCCAGCGCTTCCTCGACCGCGCCGGTGCCGTCAGCCAGGGCGCTGATGCGCAGGGCGAGGTCCGAGGGGGCGATGGAGCCGGTGTATCCGTGGTCCAGCTGGCAGCCGGGGTCCTCGCACACCGCCCGCTCGAGATCCACCCGGCGGCTGCCGTCCCAGGTGACGCCGAGGGTGATCTCGGACTCCTGTCCGGGGTTGAGCTGCCCGTCGGTGTCGAAGACCTGCGAGAGACCGGTCGCGGTGATCCGCTGCAGACGGATCCGCTCGGTCGTGGAGACCACCTGGCTGGGATTGAGCGCATCGGCGGGATCATCATCGAGGTGGGTGATGAGCAGGTGAGTGGGGGTGAGCACCAGGACGGTGAGATGACGGCGCACCTCCGGCCCGTCGAAGGTGGTCTCGGGACGCACCAGATGGGCGAGCGGGGAGCGGCCTCGCAACGAGCGCTCCAGACTCTGGGCTGCCGCCTGGGGGAAGTACCCGGCGGTCTCGAGAGCCTTGAGCAGGTCGGTGGGAAGTGCGGTGGTCATCGTGCCATTGTTCCACGCTCCGACCGGACGGGCGGCGCTGCTCAGGACCCCGGTGGACCGGACAGCGTGCGCCGGGCCCCGTCGGTGCGGTTGGGAGCGGGTGCCAGCCGTGCCCGGGCTCCGACGACGGTGAGGCCGTGCTGCGCGACCAGCACCGGGTACAGCTCGAGGGAGGCCACCTCGGGGAGGTCCTCCGCGAGCAGACCGATGCGGACCACCAGATCGGCGAGCGCCGCCCGGTCCGCCGGAGGCAGGCCGCGCATCCCCCGGAGCTTCACCGCGGTGGCCGGAGCATCCACCAGCCGCGCCGCAGCGCTCTCGCTGAACGGCGGGATCGCATAGGCGATGTCATCGAGCAGGTCGGTGGCGTCCCCCGCGACCGACAGGGAGACCACGGGACCGAGGGAGGGGTCCTCGACGCTGCGCACCACCATCGGCACCCCGGCGGGTGCCATCGCCTGGACCTCGAGCGGCGCGCTCGAGTAGGACAGCTCACGGCGCATGGACTCGACGGCGTGACGCAGCTGGACCGCGTCGGGGATGGCGAGCCGCACCCCGCCGAGGTCCGACCGATGGCGCAGCACGGGGTCCGTGGACTTCAGCGCGACCGGATAGCCGATCTCCGCGGCCTGGGCGAGGGCGTCCTCGGCATCGGTGATCCTCCGGGTGGCCAGCTGATCGATGCCATAGGCGGCCAGCAGTGCGGCCGTCTCCGCGGTGGAGAGATCCACCGCGGACGCCGCCGGGGAGGGTGTCAGCGACTCCACCAGCTCTCGGGCGGCCGCACGATCGATGCCGTCGCGCTGGGCGGGCTCCGCGTCATCCGCCTCGGGGCGCAGCGCGGCGGCGAGCATCCCGGCCCCGGCGCGCACCACGGCGAAGGGGGTGGCATGCACCGGCGGCAGCGAGAGATCGGTGCGCACTGCTCGCTGCACCTCGGCGAGACGATCGACGGTGGTGACGAGACAGACCAGGAGCACCACCTCGGAATGGCGGGCCACGATCGACATCTGCCGCAGCACTTCGGTGGCATCAGCGATCTGGGGGTCGACCATGCCGGCGATCACAAGGTCGACCTCTCCCAGCGCCGCCATCGTGGTGAAGGCACGCTGGATGAGGCGCGGATCCGGGGAGAGCGGGACGCTGTGGTTCTCTGCGACCACCTCGAAGCCGGCCTGACCGGCGGCACCGCGCAGTGAGGAGCCCAGAGCCGCCGTGTTGGAGAGCAGCCCGACGCGCCGGCCGAGCGGAAGGCCCTGCCGTCCGATCGCATCGACCACGTCGAGCAGGTGGTCCACTCCCTCGGTCCGCACCACCCCGGCGGAGTCGAGCACCTGGTCCATGGCCCGGCGCGGCAGGGTGAAGGGGCGCACGTCGTGTCCGGGCGGCAGGTGGGACTCGCTGCCGGGGGGCCGCAGCACGATCAGCGGGGTGGTGCGGGTCAGCCGGCGCGCGATCCGGGTGAACTTGCGGGGGTTGCCCATCGATTCCAGGGCCAGCCCGATCACGCCGACCCGCTCGTCGTCCTCCCAGTGCTGGAGGGTGTCGTTCAGGGAGACGTCGGCGCGGTTCCCCACTCCCACGAACTCGTGCAGGCCGATGCCGCGGGCATCGGTGCCTGCCAGCAGCATCGCCGAGAGCGCCGTGGACTGTCCGGCGAGCGCGACCGTTCCGGGCTGCGGCATCCGGGGGGCCAGGGAGACGCTGATGGCGTCGTCACCGGTGCGCAGGAAGCCGAGGGAGCCGGGTCCCAGCAGGCGCATGCCGTGGAGTCGTGCGCGGGCCACCAGCTCGCGCTGCAGCAGGCGGCCTTCGTCGCTGTCGGAGAATCCCTCGGTGGGGATCAGGACGCTGCGCACCCCGATCGCGGCGCATTCCTCGATCGCCTCGAGGCAGGCCTCGGGACGCAGCGCGATCACCGCGAGGTCGACGGGGCCCGGGACGTCGCCCACCCTGGCCCAGGTGCGGTGACCCCTCACCTCGAGGACGTCACGGGAGATGAGGTGCACGGTGCCGCCGTATCCCGAGTCCTCCAGCGCGGTGAGGAAGCGGCCGCCGGCGGAATCCGCGCGGGAGGAGACGCCGATCAGCAGCACGGACTGCGGGTGCAGGAGCCGTTCCATGGCTCGGGACTCGGCGCGGTGCTCGCGTTCCGCCATCACCGCGAGGGAGCGGGCGGTGGGGTCGATCCGGAAGGAGACCATCACCACGCCGTCGTCGAGCACCCGGGCGACGTCGAAGCCGGTCTCGGTGAAGACCTTGATCATCTTCGTGTTCTGCGGGAGCACTTCGGCGGTGAACTCGTTGATGCCGCGCTCCCGGGCCGCGGCCGCGAGATGCTCCAGCAGCACCGAGGCCAGGCCCGTGCCCTGGCGGGAGTCCGAGACGTTGAACGCCACCTCGGCGGAGCGCGGCTCGGTGCGGTCGTAGCGGCCGACGGCGACGATCTCCGCTCCGACCAGCGCCACCAGGGCCACCCGGTCCACGTGGTCGACGTGCGTGAACCGATCGAGGTCGCGCCGGGACAGCGTCGGCATCGCAGCGAAGAAGCGGAGGTACCGGGACTGCTCGGACTGCCGCTGGTGGAAGTCCTGGAGGGCGTCGGCGTCCGTCGGCAGGATGGGGCGCAGGTGCGCGGCGGAGCCGTCGCGCAGGGCGATGTCCGCCTCCCAGTGGGAGGGGTAGGTGGGCTCGTGCTCATCCTCGGGCCGGGCACGGCGTCGCAGTGATCGCAGGCCGTCGCGTCTTTCCGCCATGGGTGGATCCTATCGTCGCAGCGTCGAGGTTGACGGGATTCACGTCCCGTCAGGGTGGCCGGTTCCCCGGAACGTGGCCGGTCATGCGCCATGATGTTCTCCATGGCCCGATCACGCAGCACCAAGACGCCCGCCGGTGAGGACGCGGTCGACGAGAACATCGTCGACATCGATGTCACCAGCGAGATGGAGTCGTCGTTCCTCGAGTACGCGTACTCGGTGATCTACTCCCGGGCGCTGCCCGACGCGCGCGACGGGCTGAAGCCGGTCCAGCGGCGCATCCTCTACATGATGGCCGACATGGGGCTGCGCCCCGAGAAGGGCCATGTGAAGAGCCAGCGGGTGGTGGGCGAGGTGATGGGCAAGCTCCATCCCCATGGCGACACCGCGATCTACGACGCGCTGGTGCGGATGGCGCAGCCCTTCAACATGCGGTTGCCGCTGGTGGACGGACACGGGAACTTCGGCTCCCTGGACAACGGCCCCGCCGCCCCGCGCTACACCGAGGCGCGACTGGCGAAGGCGGCGCTGCTGATGACGGACTCGCTGGGCGAGGACGTCGTGGACATGATCCCGAACTATGACAACCAGCTCCTCCAGCCCGAGGTGCTGCCCGCCCAGTATCCGAACCTGCTGGTGAACGGCGCCTCCGGGATCGCCGTGGGAATGGCCACGAATATGGCACCCCACAACCTGGTGGAGACGATCGCCGCCGCCCGGCATCTGATCGACCACCCGGAGGCGGAGCTCGAGGAGCTGATGCGCTTCGTGCCGGGACCGGACCTGCCCACCGGCGGCCGGATCGTGGGGCTCGAGGGCATCCGGGATGCCTACCGCACGGGCCGCGGCTCCTTCAAGATGAGGGCGACGACCCGCATCGAGAACGTCACCTCCCGCCGCAAGGGCATCGTCGTCACCGAGCTGCCGTACCAGGTGGGTCCCGAGCGGCTCGCGGAGAAGCTGCGCGACGCGGTGCAGGCCAAGCGGGTCCAGGGCATCACCGACTACCAGGACCTCACCGACCGCCACCACGGTCTGCGCCTGGTGCTCACGGTGAAGTCCGGCTTCGACCCCGAGGCCGTGCTGCAGCAGCTCTACCGGTACACGCCGCTCGAGGAGTCCTTCGGGATCAACAACGTGACCCTCGTCGAAGGGCAGCCCCGCACGCTGGGCCTCAAGCAGCTGCTCGAGGTGTTCGTGGATCACCGGCTGAAGGTCGTGCGCCGCCGCACCGAGCACCGCCTCAGCAAGCGCAAGGCCCGCCTGCACCTGGTCGAGGGTCTGCTGCTGGCGATCCTGGACATCGATGAGGTGATCCAGATCGTCCGCCAGAGCGATGATGCCGAGATCGCCCGGACCCGCCTGATGACGGTCTTCGACCTCTCCGAGATCCAGGCGGAGTACATCCTCGAGCTGCGGCTGCGCCGGCTGACGAAGTTCTCGCAGATCGACCTCGAGGCCGAGCGCGATGACCTGCGCCGCGAGATCGAGCAGCTCGAGGAGATCCTGGGCTCGGATGCGGTCCTGCGTCGGCTGGTCTCCGACGAGCTGGCCGCCGTGGCCGCCGAGCACGGGGACTCCCGCCGCACCGTCCTGCTCGAATCGGCGGAGAAGCCGGTCATCTCGGCCGCCGGCTCCCTCGAGGTGGCGGACGAGCCCTGCCATGTGCTCCTCACAGGAACCGGCCTGGTCGCACGGGTCACGGGACAGGGCCCGGTGCTGCGCGAGGGCACCCGCAGCTCCCATGACGTGGTCGTCTCCCAGGTGCGCACCACCACGCGCTCGAGTGTCGGCGTGGTCACCGACGGAGGCCGCGTGCTGCGGCTGTCGGTGGTGGACCTGCCTTCGCTCGCACCGACCGCCGGGGCGCCCTCGCTCGCCGGGGGCACACGGTTGGCGGACCTCATCGATCTCGAACGGGAGGAGCGGGCGCTCGGGCTGATCCGGCTCGGCGAGGAGGATCTCGCCCGAGGCGGGGCGATCGCGCTCGGCACCCGGCAGGGTGTGGTCAAGCGGGTGCAGCTCGAGTTCCCGAAGGCCGACGGCTTCGAGATCATCTCCCTCAAGGACGGCGATGCCGTGGTCGGGGTCGTGGACCTCGAGGAGGACGAGGACCTGGATCTGGTCTTCATCACCGCCGAGGCGCAGCTGCTCCACTTCCCCTCCTCCGGGGTCCGGCCGCAGGGTCGCAGCGCCGGAGGCGTGGCCGGGATCAAGCTCGGCGCCGGCGACCGGGTGGTGTCCTTCGGAGTGATCGATGTGACCGCGCCGGCCGATGTGGTGACCGTTGCCGGCAGCTCCGGCACCCTGCCGCTGCTGCAGAACGGCTCTCTGAAGGTCTCCTCCCTCACCGAGTACCCGCCGAAGGGGCGGGCGACCGCCGGGATGCGCTGCCATCGATTCCTGCGCGGCGAGGACGCGCTGATCGGAGCCTGGGTGGTGCCCCACCCCGCCCGTGCCTCCTCCGAGGCAGGGCAGCCGATCGACCTGCCCGAGCCCACTGGGCGCCGGGACGGCTCCGGCACCCCGGTGGCCGTGCCGATCGCGGCCATCGGCTGAGCGGTGGGCGCCGCGATGAGCCGGGACGTGCCTCCGCCGACGCCCACCGACAGCCCGCAGTCCCCCCGACGGCCCTCCCGCGCCGCACGGATGGAGTCCCGGCATGTCGGCGTCGGCGTGGCCGGCGTCCTGGTGGGTCTCGTCGTCGGGCTGATCGCCCTGCGCGGGACCGCACCGCTCGCAGGGACGGGATCGATCGGCCAGGTCGCCGGGCTGACGGTGTTCGGCTGCGGAGCGGCGACGGCCGCCCTCACGCTCTCGACCCTCACCCGGGACTCCCTGCCCTGGTTCGGAGGGCGTCACTGGGGGCGACGCGCGATCGATGTCCTCGGGCTCTCCCTCGTCTACGGGATCCTCGGGCTGTTCCTGACCGGTGCCCTGTTCGGGGTGTTCCAGCAGGCCTTCCAGGGAGTGGCGCTCGACCGCCTGGCGGGCACCTTCTGGGTAGCACTCGCGGGCGGCGGGGCGGCCTACATCACCTCCGCGGCGGCCGCCTCGCTCACCGGTCGCTCCCTGGCGACCCTGCTGGCCGCCTTCCTCACGGTGGGCGTGCTCGCGAGCGCCATGAACGCGGCAGATCCCTACTGGTGGGAGCGGTACTTCTCCGAGCTCGGCGAGGGTGGTGACCTCTCGAGCTTCGCCTTCAACCTCACCCTGCTGCTGACCGGGGTCGCGCTGGTGACCGTGGCCGAATTCCTGGCGCACGACCTGGACCGCTGGGCTCGCAGCGCCGGGGAGTCGCGATGGCTGATCACCACGGTGCGCTCCCTGCTCACCGCGGTCGGGGTGCTGGTCGCCCTGGTCGCGGTGATCTCCCGGACCGTGAGCGTCTTCTGGCACGACGTGGTCGCCCAGTCGCTCGTGGTCGTCTTCGGACTCACGCTGCTCGCCGTGCCGGTGCTGCTGCGGCGACTGCCCGGTGCGCTGATCGCCGTCACCGCCACGGCCTTCGCCCTGCTGGTGACCGTGATCGTGCTCTACCTGGGGGTGGACTACCTGAACATGACCGCTTTCGAGATGGGCGCGGCAGCGATCGTGTACGGCTGGCTGCTGCTGTTCATCCGCACGGTCTCGGCCGCTGCGGAGGACACGGAGGAGCGGACCCCGACCCCAGCCCCGGATGTCGGTCCCGTGCCCGCTGCGACGGCGCGGCAACCAGCTGAGTCCTCGGATCATCAGCCCAGTGACGTGCGACCATGAGGTCATGAACTCTTCCGGCACCGATGCCCCCTCCGCCTCCGTCCCGCTTCCCGACGGTGTGCGCCTCGCGCAGGTCCACGGGGTCGACGCCCTGCTGGTCGACACGCCTGCCGCGACGGCCGAGCTCCTCTTCGATGGCGCGCACCTGACCAGCTTCGTCCCCGCCGGTGAGGCGGATCTGCTGTGGATGAGCCCGACCTCCGCCTTCGGCGAGCGTGAGGCCGTGCGCGGGGGCATCCCGCTGATCGGGCCCTGGTTCGGACCGGGTCGGGACCTGGCGATGGAGGTCAAGCACGGCTGGCTGCGCAACCTCCGCTGGGATCTGGCCACGGCCGAGCGGGAGGGAGACGAGGTGGTGCTCACCCTCCGCACCCCCGAGGACGTCAAGGCGCTCACCGCCTCCGTCCAGTACCGCATCGGCACCGAGCTGGCGGTCGATCTCACCATCACCGCCGGGCCTCGTCCGCTCGAGCTCGAGGCCGCGCTGCACACCTACCTCGCCGTCGGCGATGTGCGAGAGATCGAGATCCGCGGGCTCGAAGGCGCTGACTTCCTCGACAACACCCGCGGCCTGGCCCCCGACGTGCTCCCGGCCGAGCCGCTGCGGCTGACCGCCGCCACCGACCGGGTCGTCGACTCCACCGCCGTGGTGACCATCGCCGACGAGAAGAACGCGCGCCGCATCGTCTCCACCGCCCGCGGCACCGCGAAGACGGTCGTCTGGAACCCCTGGGACACCCTGGTGACCGGCATGGCCGACATCCCCGATACGGCCTGGCCCGAGTTCGTCTGCATCGAGCCCGCTGTCGCCAAGGACGGCTTCGTGGCCCTCGAGTCCGGACAGTCGCACACCATCGGCGTCACCTACCGCATCGAGCACTGAGCCCCGGACTCCTGAGGACGCCGAGACCCGGCTCCGCAGAAGGAGCACCTGACCTGGACCCGGTCGCCCCGCTCAGGGGCGGCCGGGTGCTCGGCATCGGCCGAAGGATATTCCGTTGCGGGCACAGAGGCTGAGGTGGTCGACTGTCCGTATGGAGATGCACATGACCCCGACCACGAGCCCGGCGATTCCGGTCGCCTCGTCGTCCGGTGGCGCCGCCTCCCCCACCCGGCATCACGGAGCACCCGTGACTCTGCGAGCAGTCGAGGGGGGCCGCAGCACCGCCGATGGCGCCGGCCTCACGGCGAGCTGACGGAGCACACCGCTCGACGCCCTGCCGGGCGGCGCAGGCCCCGGCGCCGCTGAGAACACTCCTCGCCGCTCGATGCCTCGAGCTGCGAGCGCACCCTCCTGCGCGCTTCACGGACAGTCTCTGTCCGCTCGGTGCAGGACCCTTGCACACACCACTCCTCCAGGAGCCCCACCATGTCCATGCACGCCACCGTCGATACTCGCAGCCCGACCTTCCCACTCCCCAGCACCAGTGCCACCCGCACCCTGGACCAGCTCATGCAGACCGTCGACGAGCAGACGGTCGAGGCGCTGCTGCAGTCGTTCCTCGCCCGTCGCCGCGCGGTGCGTCAGGCTCGTCGGGAGCTGGCCGCCGAACAGGCGCACCGCGAGCACGAGCTCCTCGTGCAGCGCACGGTGCTCGGCGCAGGCCTCACCCACCTGCGGTGAGGCCCGGGTCCCACCCTGTCCGATGCTCGCCATGTCGCGGCCCGTCCGGATCCTTTCCGGGCGGGCCGTGCTGAGTCCCGAGCACAGCCCGTTCGCCGCAGCGGCCGCAGGGATCGCCCTGCGCCCGGCAAAGCCTCACACCCTGCGCAAAGGCGTCACGCCCCGCTGCGAAGCTCCACGATGACGAGCTCGCGCGGGTTGTTCACGCGCACCCCGACGCTGCTGTTCCCGAGCCCTCTGCTGATCACCATGGTCGTCCCCTCGAGCTCATGCACGCCCTCGGTGAGCGTCGGGAACATCCCCTGGTGCGGTGCGTACAGCCCTCCCACCCCGGGAATGCGCACCTGCCCGCCGTGGGCGTGCCCGGAGAGCACCAGATCGACTCCGGTTCCGGTGTAGCTGCCCAGCTGCTCCGGACGATGTGCGAGCAGCACAGTGGCGGCGTCCTCCGGCAGGTCGAGTCCGGCGAGCAGACCAGCGGCATCCCGGCGGCTCTGCCCTGCTGCGGTGCGCAGCCACGGGTCGTCGAGACCGGCCACCGTCAGCTCGACCCCGGCACTCCGCAGCTCGACGGCCTCATCCCGCAGCACCGTGATGCCCTGCGCCTCGAGGCCCGTGATCAGCTCCGCCATGAGAGTCGAATCTGCCTCATGGTTGCCGAGCACGACGTACGTCGGGGCGATCGACTGCAGCCGCTCGGTCATCGTGAGCACGCCGTCCAGCTGCGACGTGCGGTAGTCGATGAGGTCCCCGGTGAGGGCGATCAGGTCCGGCTGCGCGGCCGTGGTCGCCGCGACCACCCGGTCCTGGAAGGTGCCGAACTGTGCGGCATGCAGATCGGAGAGCTGGGCGATGCGCAGACCATCGGCCGCCCTCGGCAGGTCGTCGAGGACCACCTCATAGGTGGTGACATCGAGCCGGCGGTTGTCCCACAGCAGCCAGCCGCCGGTGCCGAGCAGCAGCAGGATCAGCACCAGCCCGACAGCAGCGAGCCGCTGCGTCCGGGGGCGGATGGTCGCGGCTGCTCGGTCGGCGACCGAGAGCGGGGCGCTCACCGCACGGTGATCCCGTCGGCCGCCATCGCTGCCTTCGCCTCGGAGATCGTCATCTGCTGGAAGTGGAAGACGCTCGCGGCGAGCACGGCATCGGCGCCTGCATGGACCGCGGGCGCGAAGTGCTCGGGCTTCCCGGCGCCGCCGGAGGCGATCAGCGGCAGGGTGGTCGCCTCTCGGGCGAGCGTGATGAGCTCGAGGTCGAAGCCCTGCTCGGTGCCGTCGGCGTCCATCGAGTTCAGCAGGATCTCCCCGGCCCCGCGCTCGGTCACCTCGCGGATCCAGGAGATCGCGTCGATGCCGGTGCCGCGGCGACCGCCGTGGGTGGTCACCTCGAAGCCGGAGCCGGAGCGCGCAGTGCCCTCGGGAGTCTCGTCGGTGACGCGGCGGGCGTCGATCGAGAGCACCAGCACCTGGTTGCCGAAGCGGCGGGAGATCTCGCTGATCACCTCGGGGCGGGCGATCGCGGCGGTGTTCACCCCGCACTTGTCCGCCCCCGCCCGCAGCAGCTGGTCCACGTCCTCGGCGGAGCGCACCCCGCCCCCGACGGTCAACGGGATGAAGATCTGCTCGGCGGCCGCCCGGACCACGTCGATCATGGTGTCGCGGCCGCCGGAGGAGGCGGTGACATCGAGAAAGGTGAGCTCATCGGCACCCTCGGCGCCGTAGCGGGCGGCCAGTTCGACCGGATCCCCCGCGTCGCGGAGGTCCTTGAAGTTCACACCCTTGACGACGCGGCCCGCATCGACGTCCAGGCAGGGGATGACTCTCACGGCGACACTCATGCGTCGATCCTCTCCATATCGAGCTCTTCGGCTCCTTCGATGATGAACTGCTTGCGTGGGGCGACATCGGAGCCCATCAGCAGCTCGAAGACGGCGCTGGCGGCCTCGGCGTCCTCGATCCGCACCCGCCGCAGCATGCGGTGCCCGGGATCCATGGTGGTGTCTGCCAGCTGGTCGGCGTCCATCTCCCCCAGGCCCTTGTAGCGCTGGATCGGCTCCTTGTACTTCTTCCCGCGGCGTTCGAGGTTCTTCAGCAGCTTGTTCAGCTCCGCCTCGGAGTAGGTGTAGACCAGCTCGTTCTTCTTCTTGCCCCCGTGGATGATCTCCACCCGGTGCAGCGGCGGCACAGCGGCATAGACCCGGCCGGCCTCGACCAGCGGGCGCATATAGCGGTGGAAGAGAGTCAGCAGCAGGGTGCGGATGTGGGCGCCGTCGACGTCGGCATCGGTCATCATGATGATCTTGCCGTAGCGGGCGGCGTCCAGGTCGAAGGTGCGACCCGAGCCGGCACCGATCACCTGGATGATCGCGGCGCACTCGGTGTTCTTCAACATGTCCGTGATGGACGCCTTCTGGACGTTCAGGATCTTGCCGCGGATCGGCAGCAGGGCCTGGAACTCCGAGGAGCGGGCGTTCTTCGCGGTGCCGAGCGCGCTGTCGCCCTCGACGATGAACAGCTCGGAGCGCTCCACATCATGGGTGCGGCAGTCGGCGAGCTTGGTGGGCATGGTGGAGGACTCCAGCGCGTTCTTGCGGCGCGAGACCTCCTTGTGCATGCGGGCCGCGATGCGGGCGCGCATCTCCGAGACCACCTTGTCGATGACGAGGGCGGCCTGCTCCTTCTCCCCCTTCTTGGTGGAGCTGAGGAACTCGGTCAGCCGGTCCTCGACGACCTTCGCGACGATCGCGCGGATCGCCGGGGTGCCGAGCACCTCCTTGGTCTGGCCCTCGAACTGCGGCTCGTCGATCCGCACGCTGACCACCGCGGTGAGCCCGGCGAGGGTGTCATCCTTCTCGATCTTCTCGTTCTTCGTGTTGAACTTGACCCGCCGGGCCTGGTTCTCGACCTGCTTGCGCACGGTCTTGACCATCGCCTGCTCGAAACCGGTGACGTGGGTGCCGCCCTTGGGCGTGGCGACGATGTTCACGAAGGAGCGCAGTGTGGAGTCGAAGTCCGATCCCCACCGCAGAGCGATGTCGACCTCGCAGCTGCGCTCGACCTCGGTGGAGACCATGTGGCCGTTCGCATCGAGCACCGGGACCGTCTCGGTGTACTCCCCTGCGCCCTGGAGGCGGATCACGTCGGTGATCTTCTGATCCTGGGCGAGGTACTCGACGAACTCGCTGATCCCGCCGTCGTACTTGTACACGCGGGTGGTCGGCTGATCGGGCGAGGCCTCGGGGCGGAGGTCGCTGACCGAGATCTTCAGGCCCGGGACCAGGAAGGCGGTCTGCCGAGAACGACGCGTGAGGTCGTCCAGGGAGAAGTGGGATCCCTTGACGAAGATCTGCGGGTCTGCCCAGTAGCGCACACGGGTGCCGGTCACACCGCGCCTGGCCTTGCCGACCACCCGCAGCTCCCCGGGGCCCGCCGCCGGGGTGAATGCCGAGTCGGGGTCCGGGCCGTCGGCATCGTCGAAGATGCCGGGCTGGCCCCGCTGGAAGCTCATCGCATATGTCTTGCCTCCGCGGTCGACCTCGACGTCGAGGCGTCCGGACAGGGCGTTGACGACGCTCGCACCCACGCCGTGCAGGCCTCCCGAGGCGGCGTAGGACCCACCGCCGAACTTCCCTCCGGCGTGGAGCTTGGTGTAGACCACCTCGACGCCGGTGAGGCCGGTACGGGGCTCGACGTCCACCGGGACGCCGCGTCCGGTGTCGCGCACCTCGACCGAATGATCGGCGTGGAGAACCACCTCGATCGCGTCGCCATGCCCGCCGAGCGCTTCGTCGACCGAGTTGTCGAGGATCTCCCAGAGGCAATGCATGAGACCCCGGGAGTCGGTGGAGCCGATGTACATGCCGGGACGCTTGCGCACAGCCTCGAGACCCTCGAGGACCTGGAGGTTGCGGGCGTCATAGGCGGACTTCTTCAAGGCACTGGGGGTGGACACCCCCCAGATCCTACGGGTCCGGACGCACGGATCCGGGCATTGGCACCTGCCGCACGGCTCACAGCGCGGGGCGCGGCCCACCGCTGCGAGCGGCTGGGCTCACAGGGTGTTGCGCCCCCAGCGAACCGAGGCTGTGGATACTCCCCTCGCACCACCACTCGATGCTAGAAATGACCACATGAACCTCACTCTCGAAGCCCCCCGGCTCACGGCACACGACCGCTGCGACCGCTGCGGTGCTCAGGCGTACGTCAAGGTGCTCCTCGAGGCCGGCGGCGAACTGATGTTCTGCGCGCACCACGCTCGCGCCCATCAGGACGCCTTCACCAGCGTCGCCGCCGAGATCATCGACGAGACCGAGCGTCTCCACCTCAAGCCCGAACTGCTCGAGGACTGATCACGGACCTCAGAGCCTGATCGCTCCCATCGCCGAGAAGGGCGCCCACTTCCGTGGTGGGCGCCCTTCTCGTCTCCGGGGCCATTCCTGGCGACTCCGTCGGACCGTCGCATGGCGGACGGTCGCCTGTCGGACCGTCACCTGCCGGACCGTCGCATGGTGGTCAGTCGCGCAGGAGCTGTTCCGCGTCGATCGCGTACTCGACCCAGCTGCTGCCGCGGTTCTCTCGGGGTTCCCGGTTCCCGGTGGCGGTGAATCCGAGACGCTCGTAGAGACGCTGCGCGGGAACGTTGGTGTCGTCGACGTCCAGACGCAGATCCGGTCGCCCGAGCGCGAGGGAGAGGTCGGCGAGCGCCGTGAAGAGGGCACGAGAGATTCCTGTGCCCCGGGCAGCAGGGCGGATCCAGAGCGAGACGATGTGCGCGCGGTCCGCAGGGATCACATGTTCGGGGGTATAGCCGGTGGGAAGCAGCGCGATCCCGCCGAGCACTGCTCCTTCGCTGCGGGCTTGGAGATGGATGCGCGGTCCGGCGATCTCCGCACGCCATTGCTGCTCATCGCGCCTGCGGGCCTCTGCCGGGTCCGCCCAGAACGCCTCGGGGTCCGCAGCGAGCATGTCCAGACGCAGCTCCCGATGGCTGCTCCAGTCCTCACCGGTGACCCGATGGATCCGCAGCGCAGTCGAGGGGATCCTCGCCGTGGTGGTCCTCATGCCGGTATGCCGTCTCCCGGATTCTTCCTCGTCGTTCCCGCTTCTCGCGGCTGCCGCTCTTCATCATCCGTCTGCCGACGGACGGAGAACGGGCCCGGCTCCCGTGGAGCCGGACCCGTCGTCACTGCTGGTGCTCAGTCGAGGTAGTCCCGCAGCACCTGCGAGCGTGAGGGGTGGCGCAGCTTCGACATGGTCTTGGACTCGATCTGACGGATCCGCTCACGGGTCACGCCATAGACCTTGCCGATCTCATCGAGGGTCTTGGGCTGACCGTCCTCGAGCCCGAACCGCATCGAGACCACCCCGGCCTCACGCTCGGAGAGGGTGTCCAGCACCGAGTGGAGCTGCTCCTGCAGCAGGGTGAAGCTCACCGCATCGGCCGGGACCACTGCCTCGGAGTCCTCGATCAGGTCACCGAACTCGCTGTCACCGTCCTCACCGAGCGGGGTGTGCAGGGAGATCGGCTCGCGGCCGTACTTCTGGACCTCGACAACCTTCTCCGGGGTCATGTCCAGTTCCTTGGCGAGCTCCTCGGGGGTGGGCTCCCGGCCAAGATCCTGCAGCATCTGCCGCTGGACACGGGCGAGCTTGTTGATGACCTCGACCATGTGCACCGGGATGCGGATGGTGCGGGCCTGGTCCGCCATGGCACGGGTGATGGCCTGACGGATCCACCAGGTGGCGTAGGTGGAGAACTTGTAGCCCTTGGCATAGTCGAACTTCTCGACGGCGCGGATCAGGCCGAGGTTGCCCTCCTGGATGAGGTCCAGGAACAGCATCCCGCGACCGGTGTAGCGCTTGGCCAGCGACACCACCAGGCGCAGGTTGGCCTCGAGCAGGTGGTCCTTGGCGGCGCGGCCGTCCTGGGAGATGATGGCCAGCTCGCGACCGGCCTTGGTCTTGGCGATCGACTCATCGCCCTTGAGCTTCTGCTCGGCGTAGAGACCTGCCTCGATGCGCTCGGCCAGCTCGACCTCCTGCGCGGCGTTCAGCAGCGCGACCTTGCCGATCTGCTTGAGGTAGTCCTTGACCGGGTCGGCGGTGGCGCCGGCGGTGACGACCTGCTGCGCAGGGGCGTCGTCCTCGGAGGCGTTGAAGATGAAACCGCCGGACTCCTCGACCTTCGTCTCGGTCGCGGACTTGGCCTTCTTCGCCTCGGACTCCTCCGACTCTTCCTCGTGGTCGGAGTCGACCTCGTCGGTCTTGGGCGCGGGACCCTTCTTGGCGGCCGGCTTCCGGGTCGTGGTCTTACGAGCGGGGGCCTTCTTGAGAGGGGTCTTCGGTGCGGTGGTGTCAGCGGTCTCGACGGCGTCGGTCTCGACGGCCTCGGAGCTCTCCGCTGCCTTCGTGGCCGCGGCGCTTGTCGAGCGCTTCGCCTTGGAGGCGGTCTCAGCAGTACTGGAGGAGGTCACAGAGTTCCTTCTTCCGGCGGCGGCCCGGCGTGGGCTGTCCGCCACACTCGGGCGATCGGTCTTCTCGGCGCGGCTCGCGGTCTCCGCTCCGTGCCGTGTCCCCGGTCTCTACCGGTTTCACGGCGCACGAACGCACGGTGCCGTCAAGCCTGTTGAGTATAACGCCGCCTGCGGTGGTTTATTCCCACCGGCTCAGGAGCCTGTGACGCCGCCGACCCCACCCGTGCGGTGGTCGTCCTTGACGGCGAGGACCGGGCAGGCCGCGCCGAGCACGACCCGGCGGGCCGAGGCACCCAGGTTCAGCTTCCCGATGGGCGGCTTCCGGCGCAGTCCGATCACCACCAGGCTCGCCGCGACCTCGTCCACGACCGAGAGGATGAACTCCCCGATGTCGTTCTCGAGGCTGCTGCGCACGGTGACGCCGGCCTGTTCGGCTCCGACCTCGCGCAGCTCGTCCCGGACCTCGTCCTCGGTGGCGGCGGTCATCCCGCGTTCAGCGTCGTGATAGAGGTGCGAGGCGATGACCAGCTCCTCCCCCGTGCGCGCTCCGTAGCGAAGGGCGGCCTTCAGTGCAGCCCGCCCCTGACCCGACGGGGAGTACCCCACGACGATGCTCATGCGACGTCTCCTCCCTGCGACCGTGCAACGGTGCACTCACACCGGCTGACCCAGCTTAGTCGCCGATCAGGGTGCCGATCCACTCCTCGAGTCCCGGATGGGCGAGCAGGAAGGCATCATGCCCGACGGGTGACGCGGCCACCTGCCACTGCGCCTGCGGGACGTGCTGGGCGATCTCCTCCACCAGAGCCGGCGGGAAGAGTCGGTCGGAATTGATCGCGACCACCAGGGTGCGGGCTCGAACTCGGCCCAGAGCCTGGACCACACCCCCGCGACCGCGGCCGACGTCGTGGGTGCTCATCGTCTGCGCGAGCGTGATGTAAGAGTTCGCGTCGAACCTGCGTGCGAGCTTGACCGCATGGTGATCGAGATAGCTGGTCACCTGGTGCCTGCCCCGTCCGTCATAAGGGTCCTCCAGCCCCTGAGCCTGATTGCCGAAGCGACTCTCGAGCTCTTCAGCCGTCCGATAGGTGGTGTGCGCGATCCGCCGGGCGATGCCCAAGCCGCTCCTCGGCCCCTGCCCGTTGCCGTCGTCGTAGTAGTCCCCTCCCCGGAATTCCGGGTCCAGCTGGATGGAGGCGATCTGAGCGTTGTTCCAGGCGATCTGGTCCGCAGTCGCCCTGGCAGAGGAGGCGATGATGCAGAGCCGCTCCACCTCGTCGGGATGGGAGACGCCCCACTCGATCGCACGCATGCCCCCCATCGAGCCTCCGATCACGAGCGCCCAGTGCTCGATGCCGAGCAGGTCCCGCAGTCGACGCTCCGCAGCGACCTGGTCACGAGTGGTGATGACGGGGAATCGCGAACCGTAGGGGCGGCCGTCCGCCGCCGGGGAGCTGGGCCCCGTGGTGCCCTGGCACCCCCCGAGCACGTTCGGTGCGATGACATGGAAGCGGTCGGTGTCGATCGGTCTGCCGGGGCCGACCATCTCTTCCCACCAGCCGGCGCTGGGGTGGCCCCCTCCGGCGGGGCCTCGCACGTGGGAATCGCCGGTCAGCGCATGCAGCACCAGCACGGCGTTGCCACGGTCCGGATCCAGCTCGCCCCAGGTCTCGAAGGCGATGGTGACGTCGTCGAGCACTTCTCCGTTCTCGAGGGCGAGCTGACCGATCTCCACGAACTGCCGGTCACCGGCTCCCCTCTCCGGGCGCCAGGCTCCTGACTCCGGGACGGACGCCGTGGCAGCAGACGGCGCGTGCGGGGCACTGTCGTGCGAGGGGATTCCCGCATCGACATGTCGGTGCTCTCCGAGGACGGTCATCGGTGCTGCTCCTTCGGTGGCCTCCCCCGCGCAAGGCGTCGCGGTGACCCGGTTCAGCTGCTGGGCCACCAGGCGGGGAAGATCGGTGTATCGGTCATCCGTGAGAGCAAGGGTGCCAGAGTCGACTCCGGTTCCTGCTCCCGGAGCTCATCGACGAGACGCCCCGCGGTGGCGAAACGGTGGTTCCACCATGCCAGCAGCACCAGCAGGGCGGTCAGAGCTCGCCATGCGGACCGTGCGATGCGGCGTTCTGCCGGCAGTGCCGCCGCCATGGTCGCTGCAGCGACACGCCGAAGCTTCTCGAGCCCCACATACGATCTGCCACCTGCGCAGATGTCCTCATGTGGCTGCCACTGCCGATCATTGACCAGCGTCTGCAGAAGCGTTTCGCGCTCGATGGTGCGAAGACCGCCGTGCTCCACGAACTGGGCCAGCAGCTCCCAGTGGAGCCGGTCGGCGGCGACCGCGGACAGCAACGACGCGATGTGTTCATATTCCGTCATCTGCTCCGTCGGCGAGAGGCCCGGGGCACTGCCGGCAAGTCTGTCCAGCGCCGAGAGCGCCGCGGCGAAGAGACGACCGGGGTCCGCCTCCGAGGAGAGGTCGAGTGCAGGGAGTCGGAGTTCGTGACCGATCCGCTCCAGCATCGGGTCTGCGGACTCCTGGTGCGGGATGGGGCGGCCGGTGAGGACGGCCGATGCCGCGGCACGGGTGTCCGAGAACGGGCGCAGCGGTCCGGTGGCGGCCAGACCGAGGTCGCCTGCTGCTCCGCCCCGTGGATCCCTCTCCAGCTGCCAGCAGGTCGAGCTCGCCGCGCCGTGGATGAACAGCAGCTGGAACGTGGACTCCGCTGAGGCCTGGGACTCCAGCGTGTGCGCGGCGATGTCCAGGAGCTGCCCGGCGCGGCGCATGACCTCGTCGACCACCGGGTCCAAGAGGTCCTGGTAACCGTCGCCGAGGACGATCAGCGCATGGACGACGTGGCTGCCGCGATCCCTCATCAGCGAGAGGTGGCGCTCGAGGTTCTCGCCGCCTCCGGGGCCGAGCAGATCTGCCAGCGCCGAACGCGTGATCATCGGCGGGGAGCCGTTCCCCCCGGAACCGGCGAGGATCAGCGAGTCCGTGGGCAGCTCCCGCAGGCACAGCCTGGCCTCAGCGAGCAGCTCTGCGGGGTCATGGACATCGAGGAGGTGGCGGCCGTGATCGGCGGGGGTGATGTGTGTCGTCATGCCTCAGACCCTCACCGATCTGGCGACCCTGCGGGCCGCAGCCCGCCACCTTGGGGATGGACAGCCGCTGTGGAGGAACCGTCCGCCGGGCCGGCCGTACCGCTGGACGTGGGAAGATCGGTACGCCCGCCAGAAAGGAAGCTCCCGATGCCCTCCTCCCTCACGCCGCCTCGCGGTGACCGCCTGCAAGCGTTTGACGAACTGCTGGTGGAGCGGGTCTCAGAGATCACCCGCACCGAGCTGGCTGCGCATCAGCGGCACCTCGAGGAGATCTCACCGGAGGCCGCCGCACAGATCGATGCGCTCACGAGCTATCTCCAGGGAGGGAAGCTGCTGCGCCCCCGTTTCTGCTTCTGGGGCGGAATGGGGGCACTGGACCGGGATCCGGAGTCGTCGGAGGTGGATGCCCTGGCCCGACTCGGCGCCGCGATCGAACTGATCCAGGCAGCGGCGCTGATGCATGACGACGTCATCGACCACTCCCCGATGCGGCGTGGACGACCGGCTCTGCACGTGCAGGCCGAGCAGGAGCATCGCAGCGCCGGCCTGGCCGGCAACCCGGAGGAGTACGGGATCGCGATCGCGATCGTGCTGGGTGATCTCGCCCTGAGCTGGTCCGAGCAGATGGCCTCCGGGGTTCAGGGAGACCCTGCCCTGGTGCACCGTGCCCGTCGCGAGTTCGATGCCCTGCGCACCGAGGTGATGTCCGGGCAGTACCTCGACATCCTCCACCAGGCAGGCGGGTTCGCCTCTGCTCCGGACGCAGAGCTGGCCGCTCTCTCCGTGATCCGGTGGAAGACGGTCCCGTACACCGTGCTGCGGCCGGTGCGGATCGGCGCCGCTCTCGCAGGGGCTCCGGATCCGGTGCTGGACGCTCTCTCGGCCTGGGCGATCGAAGTGGGCACAGCATTCCAGCTGCGCGACGACCTGCTCAGCGTGATCGGAGATCAGGACGAGACCGGCAAGCCGATCGGTGGGGACATCATCGAGGGCAAGCGCACCGTGCTGCTGGCACGGACACGGGAGGCCGCTGGCGCCGGTGGGCGAGCACTTCTGGACGAGGTCGTCGGCAACGCCGAGGCGGACGAGTCGCAGATCGCTGCCGTCCATGCGCTGATGGTGTCCACCGGCGCGGTCAGCTCCGTGGCGCAGGAGGTGCGGCAGCGGGCGGCACGAGGCCGTGCGCTGCTCGAGGGCACCGCAGATCTGGGCGAGCTGGGCCGCGCAGGACTTCAGGCGCTCGCTGACCTCGCCACCGATGTCGACTCGCTGCCCGGGTGACCGCAAGGGCCCGCGGCTCAACGAGGACGGCTCACCGGCACCCGGGAGCGGAGGAGCAGGGCGAAGGGCTAGTGCACGGTCAGAGCGCGAGGGCGAGAGCTCGCCGGCGCACCTCGCCGCGCTGTCCCTTGCGCAGCTGGTCGATCGGCCTGCCTGGCAGCGTCTCGTCCTCGGTGAACAGCCAGCTCAGCACTTCTTCATCCGCGAAGCCGCCGTCGCGCAGCACGGTGATGGTCCCCGCGAGATGCGGGATGATCTCGCCGTCGGCGATCAGCAGCGCCGGCACCATGCGCACCACGGGCTGCCCGCGGCGCACCGCGATCAGCTGACCTTCCTCGATCAGGCGCCGCACGCGCGAGACCTCCACGTCGAGTCGCTCGGCGATGTCGGGGAGGGGAAGCCAGTCGGTGATGAGGGATTCGAGTTCGTTCACGTCACCAGGGTGCCACGCGCGGACTGCACGCGCATCCCCGCGGCGATCGCTCCCTCTCGGTCGTGCATCACACCACCGCCGCCATACAGCGTGTGTCGGTCCCGATTCCGTGATCGCTGTCGACCTAGATTGGCATCGTGAGCTCGGCAACGTCGACTTCCCCCGGCATCAGCCTGCTCCTCGACGACCGCTATCGGGTCGAGGAGCCGATCGCGCGCGGCGGAATGGCGACGGTGCATCGCGGGCACGATCAGCGGCTGGACCGCGTCGTCGCCCTGAAGATCATGCACCCCCACCTCGCGATGGACGAAGATTTCCGGCGGCGCTTCGGCCGGGAGGCCCGCTCAGCGGCCCGTCTCGCGCATCGCAACGTCGTCGGTGTCTTCGATCAGGGTGAGGATGCGGACCGCATCTATCTGGCGATGGAGCTGGTCGAGGGCGAGACGCTTCGAGCGCGAATCGTCGACCAGGAGCGGCTCACGATCCGCGAGAGCCTCGCCATCACCGCCCAGGTGCTCGAAGCGCTGGTCGCCGCGCACGACGCAGGCATCGTCCACCGGGACATCAAGCCCGAGAACATCCTCATCGACCGCAGCGAGCTGGTGAAGGTCGCCGATTTCGGCCTTGCTCGCGCGATCGGCTCGAACAACTCCTCCGCGAGCGCCACCCTGCTGGGCACCGTGGCGTACATCAGCCCGGAAGTGGTCACCCAGGGGCACGCGGACGAGCGCAGCGATCTCTATTCGCTCGGTGTGGTGCTGTTCGAGATGCTGACCGGGCGTCAGCCGTTCATCGGCGACCAGCCGGTGCACATCGCCTTCCAGCACGTGCACGAGGACATCCCGGCGCCGTCCACGCTGGTCTCCGGCATCCCGCGCGAGCTGGACTCGCTGGTGACCTGGGCAGCAGCGCGCCCGGTCGAGCAGCGGCCGGCCTCCGCCGCGGATCTGCTGCGGGCGGTGGAGGAGCTGTCCGTCACCCTCCCGGCCGCGGTGCTGGAGACTCGACCCGAGCAGCTCGGCGACACCGACACCTCCGATGTGCCGCGACTGACCACCTCGCTCGATGAGGTCGCCTCCGAGCTGGGGCACGGCCCGCGCGCGTTCCCTGCGGCGCTGCTGGCTCCTGGCGAGGAGGACGCAGCGGCCGCCGGCGATGCTCCCGAGCCGTCCGCGCCCTCGGCCTCCCGCACCGCATCGACATCCACCTCCGCGGAAGGCGCGGTGGCGCACGGAGAGGAGCCGCAGGCCGCGGAGATCGACGAGGACGACGAGACTCCGCGCGTGGTCACGATGCGAACTCCGCGCACTCCCCGGGGCCGGCATCTTCCCCGAGGCACCCGTCGGCGCTCCCGGCTGATGCGACTGCTCGCCGCTCTGAGCCTGGTCGCCGCCCTGGGCACCGGGGCATGGGGTGGAGGCGACTGGTACCTGAACACCGGGCCCGGCGCGGACCGCACCATCCCTCTGGTCACCGGTGCCACGCTCGGAGATGCCGAGGCGGCGCTGACTGCTGCAGATCTTGCGGTCCACACCGAAGAGCGCTTCGACGACACGGTCCCGGCCGGACATGTCATCTCCTCCTCGCCCTCGACCGGGACCTCGGTGAAGAAGGGGACGGATGTGGAGGTCGTGGTCTCCAAGGGAGAGCAGACCTTCCCCGTCCCCCAGGTCGTGGGCAACGACCTCGAGAGCGCCCGCACCCAGATCGAGGAGCTCGGCCTGGTGCTGGTGGAAGACGATCCGGCATTCTCCGAGACGGTCACCGAGGGCGAGATCATCTCCCAGTCCGCCACCGCGGACGCCCTGCCTGTCGGCGGCGAGGTGCACGTGGTCGTCTCTCAGGGACGTCAGCCGATCACGGTCCCGGATCAGACCGGCAACAGCGCCGGCGCCGCCCGCTCCGCGCTCGAGACAGCCGGCTTCAGGGTGACCGCCGCACAGGCGCACTCCGGAAGCGTGCCGCAGGGTGCCGTGATCTCGCAGTCCCCGGCCTCCGGGTCGCTGTTCCGCGGCGACACCGTCCACCTCGTCACCTCGTTGGGGCCGGAGATGGTGTCGGTCCCGGACGTCTTCCGCCAGCCGGAGGCCGAGGCGAAGGCGACGCTCGAGGCCGCCGGGTTCGCGGTGACCGTGGTCCATGACAAGGGTGATCCGGTCTTCGGCCTCGTCTACGAGCAGTCAGCGGCTGCGGGTGGCGAGCTGGAGAAGGGCTCGACCATCACGCTGAAGGTCTTCTGATCCTGCTCCGGGTCCTCTGATCCTGCTCCGGGTCCTCTGATCCTGACGCCGATCTTCTGCCCCTGCTGCCGAGGACGACGACGCCGGCGCCTCCCGAGCAGGGAGAGCGCCGGCGGTGCATGGCCCGCTGCCGGTTCAGCGGCGGGAGAGCATCTCCGAGACCAGGAAGGCGAGCTCGAGGGACTGCTGATGGTTCAGCCGCGGGTCCACCAGGGTCTCGTAGCGACGGGTCAGGCCCTCCTCGTCGATCGAACCGGCGCCGCCGAGCACCTCGGTGACATCGTCGCCGGTGAGCTCCATGTGCAGGCCGGCCGGGATGGTGCCCAGCCCCTGATGGACCTCGAAGAAGCCGACGACCTCGTCGAGGATGTCCTCGAAGCGCCGTGTCTTGTAGCCGTTGGACGAGGTGATGGTGTTGCCGTGCATCGGGTCGGTCACCCAGGCCACCTGGGCACCGGAATCCCGCACCCCTTCGACCAGGGCCGGCAGACGCTCACGGATCTTCCCGGCGCCCATCCTGGTGATGAAGGTCAGCCGCCCGGGCTCGCGCTCGGGATCGAGCTTGTCGATCAGCCGCAGCGCATCATCGACGGAGGCATCGGGGCCGAGCTTCACGCCGATCGGGTTGCGCAGCCGGGCCATGAAGTCCACGTGCGCCCCGTCGAGCTGCCGGGTCCGCTCACCGATCCAGAGGAAATGACCGGAGCATCCGTAGATCTCCCCGGTGCGGGAGTCGATCCTCGACAGGGCCTCCTCGTAATCCAGCAGGAGAGCTTCATGCGAGGCATAGAACTCCACGACCTTGAGCGCATCGAAATCCGCGCCGATGGCGTCCATGAAGCGCACGGCCTTGTCGATCTGCCCGGCGAGCTCCTCGTAGCGGTCATAGCCGGCGCCGGAGGTGAACCCGCGGTTCCAGGAGTGGACCTCCCGCAGGTCGGCGAAGCCGCCGCCGGTGAACGCGCGCAGCAGATTCAGAGTCGCCGCGCTGGTGGTGTAGGTCTTCCACAGCCGCTTCGGGTCAGGGATCCGCGACTCGGGAGTGAAGGCGAACTCGTTGACGGCGTCCCCTCGATAGGTCGGCAGGGTCACTCCGTCGCGCGTCTCCTCGTCGGCGGACCGCGGCTTGGCGAACTGCCCGGCCATCCGGCCCATCTTCACCACCGGCACCGAGGCGCCATAGGTGAGCACCGCAGCCATCTGCAGGATGGTGCGGATCTTGTTGCGGATGCGATCCGCGGTGGAATCGGCGAAGGTCTCCGCGCAGTCGCCACCGGCGAGCAGGAACGCCTCTCCCTTCGCGGCAGCAGCGATGCGGTCACGCAGCACGTCGACCTCGCCGGCGAAGACCAGAGGCGGAGCGGAGCGCAGATCGTCGAAGACGGTCGCGCGTGCGTCCTCGTCGGGCCACACCGGCTGCTGCACCCGCGGATACTCGCGCCAGGCGCCAAGAGCTGCCAGGCCGTCATCCGCCGAGGACAGGGTGAAGGCATGCGCGCGGGCGGGGGCATCGGGGCTGAATTGAGTCACGAGCACAGGGTATCCAGTCCCCCGCTGAAGTGGTGGGTCGATCCCACCAGCCGGTCCTCGCACGGAGGCATCGCACTGCGGGTCACACCGCGGCGTCGGACTCCTCTGCTCCTGGGGGCCGGCCCGCCGCGGCACGCATCCGCTGCTTCACGACACTCGCGTACTCCTCGGATCGTTCCTGGTCCGAGAGGGCGAGGATGCGATCCATCACCGCATCGGTCACGGCCCGCAGAACCTTCGCCTCCTCCGCCCCCTGCATCGCAGCGGTGATCTCCTGCACGTCCACGGGCTCGCCGACGACGGCATGGATCCGGGGGCGGCGGCGCGGGAAGAACTTCCGTCCGCGCTGAGCCTCGAAGGCGCCCCTCATCGCGACCGGGACGATGGGCGCTCCGGTGGCCAGCGCAAAACGGGCCACCCCGGTCCTGCCCCGGTAGAGCCGACCGTCCGGGCTCCGAGTCCCCTCGGGAAAGATCCCGAGCACCTCTCCGCGTTCGAGCACCGCCAGCCCGGCCTCGATCGCCGATCTCGAGGCGCTGCCGCCGCTGCGGTCCACGGGCATCACGCGCAGCCCCCGCATCACCGCCGCCACCACCCGATGCAGCGGGGAGCGTCCCGAGAAGATGTCTGACTTCCCCAGGAAGTGAACGCTGCGCCGCACTTGGCCGGGGAGGAACACCGTGTCGGAATAGGCCTGGTGATTGGAGGCGAGGATCACCGGCCCCTGGTCCGGGATGTGTTCGGTTCCGCTGATGGTGGGGTTCCACAGCACCCGCACCACGCCCATCACGAAGGGCTTGGCAATCTCGTACAGCACTGACGTACTCCTGGATCGGTGCGCCGGCGAGCGACGAAGGGACGGACCTGGTGGATCTGGATGCGACGATGTACCCATGGCGTTCAGCGAACTGTCCCGCCCCTGGAGCGCGCGGGCTCACTCTAGCCCGCGTGGCGGCCTGCTCCTCTGCCATGGATTCACCGGTTCCCCGCAGTCGATGCGACCCTGGGCGGAAGATCATGCCGCACGGGGCTGGGCGGTCGAGCTGCCGCTGCTGCCTGGGCACGCCCGCACGGAGCAGGAGCTCGCCGCGACCCGCTGGCAGGACTGGTACGGGTGCGTTCGCGATGCGGCGTGGGAGCTCTCCCAGGAGCACGGCCCCATCGCGGTCGGCGGCCTGTCGATGGGCGGGGCGCTCGCCCTGGCGCTTGCGGCCGACCCGCAGCTGCGGGGACGTATCGCCGCCGTGGTGGCGGTGAATCCGGGGATGACCCTGCCCCCGACGGCGAGCGTGGCGGAGCTGATCTCCCCTGTGGTGCGGACGTTGCCGGGGATCGGCTCCGACATCGCTCTTCCCGGCGCGGTGGAAGAGGCGTACGGGAGACTGCCGGTGCGCGCCGTGGTTCAGCTGCGTCGATTCTTCCGTCGCACCCGGCAGCAGCTGGGCGCGGTGGAGGTGCCGCTGCTGCTGGCAACCTCCCACGTGGATCACACGGTTCCTCCCACGGACAGCGATATCGTCGCAGCCGGGGTGCGCGGGTCGGTGGAGCGTCTCGCCCTGCCTCGCAGCTATCACCTGGCACCGCTGGATCACGACGCCGAGCTGCTGTTCGAGACCTCTGCGCGTTTCCTGGACCAGCAGATCGCAGGCTCGGGAGGTGGAGGATGACCTCGGATCCCGGCAAGTCCCGCGACCCCTGGGACGTGGACGCAGAGTTCGCCCGAATGCTCGAGGGCGAAGGTCTGGTGCTGCGGCCCGGCGATGCCCCGCGCGAAGCTGCCGCCGACGACCACTCCGCCCCCGGGGAGGGCTCGCCGGGCGATTCGCCCGAGGACGACGCCCTGTGGTCCTTCAGCGCCGACTCCCCCGCGGAGCCCCCCAGCTCGGAATCGATCGCACGGTCCCGGGCCCAGCATCCAGCGGCCGGCCTCGGTGACCCCACCGCAGGGCTCCGCGGCGCCGTCGGCCCGCGGGAGCTGGATGACGAGGAGGTCATCTATGGGGATTTCGAGCCGCCGGACCCTGATCTGCCGACCCCGTCGGAAGCCGCGCTGTGGTCCTGGACCGCGCTGCTGGGCGGCTTCGTGCTGATGCTGGTGGCCACCGTGACGCCCTCCCTGCCCACCTTCCTGGGCTGGATCGGTGGGCTCGCCGCGCTGGGCGGGCTGGTCTCCCTGCTGCTGCGCGCCCCACGGAATCACGACGACGAGCCCCACGACGGCGTCGAGGTCTAGCTGCGTGCGAGGTCCGCGGCGCCGACGATGCCTGCCCGGTTGCCCATGCTCGCAGGCACGAACGGTGCCAGCGATCGATGCGCTCGGGCGGTGAGGTGCTGGGAGTAGGCCGCGCGCGCAGGCTCGAGGAGCAGGTCCCCTGCGGCCACGACGCCGCCGCCGACGACGACGATCTCCGGGTCGAGCAGCGCTGCGATCGAGGCCACCCCCGCCCCGAGCCAGGTGCCGATCTCGGCGATCAGCTCCTGCGCACCAGGATCTCCCTGCTGAGCGAGCCGGGTGATCATGGGACCGTCGATGTCCTTCCGCACCCCTCCGGCGGCCTGCACCAGCGGGCCCAGCAGCGGATCTCCGGCCGAGGCGCGACGCTTCGCGGTGCGCACCATGGCGGTGCCCGCGGTGTACTGCTCCAGGCAGCCGCGTCGGCCGCATCCGCACCACTGCCCGTCGGGCACGGCGGTCATGTGCGCGACCTCCCCGGCGAACCCTGCGGTGCCGCGCACGAGATGGCCGTCCATCACGATCGCGCCGCCCAGTCCGGTGCCCACGGTGACCATCAGCATGTGCTTCGCCTCGGTCGCGGCACCGAAGCGGTACTCGGCCCAGCCCGCGGCATTGGCGTCGTTCTCGATGACCACCGGCAGCCCGGTGAGCCGCTCGAGCTCGTCCGCGAGCGGATGCTGGCGCCAGGCGAGGTTCGCGGCGAAGTTCACGGTGCGCCGATCCGCCCCCACGAATCCGGCAGCGCCGACGCCCACCCCGACGACGTCGTGCTGGGCACGCAGCTCGGCCACTGCGTCCGCCACCGCCGCCTCGATCAGCGCGGCGTCGGTGGCCGGGGTGCTGCGTGTCGTGGCGGCGATGATCTCGCCCTCCTCGTCGACCACCCCCGCCGCGATCTTGGTCCCGCCGATATCCACTCCGATGGAGAGCATGCTGCTCCTGTCCGCTTCTGCTGTGCCGAGGGCGGCGGGCGTCGCTGGTCCGCGAGAGGCCCTGTCCCACCTGCCTGTCGCGGCCCATCGTAAGCGTCCCCTGCCGTAGAATCGTAGCGACCCCACCAGCGCTTCCGGACGGGCGTCCGGTACGCCGCCAGCACGCCACCGGCCGGATCGAAGGAGATTCGATGAAGCAGTACACCTCCCCACCGCAGCATGAGAGCCGGCCCGAGGAGAACTCGACGGATCTCCTGCTCGGCAGGTTCCGCTCGAATCCCTCGGTACCCATCTTCGAACTCCTCCAGGACGACGGCACCTACGCCCCGGTGAGCACCGCCGATTTCATCGCCGAGGTGAAGCAGACTGCCAAGGGACTGATCGCCTCCGGCATCGCCCCGGGTGACGCGGTCGCGATCCTCTCCCGCACACGCTACGAGTGGACGCTTCTGGACTGGGCCGTCTGGTGGACCGGCGGCGTGAGCATCCCGATCTACGAGACCTCCTCCCCCCACCAGATCCAGTGGATCGCCTCGGATTCCGCGGCGACACTCGTCGTCGTCGAGTCCACCCGCCATCGGGAGGACGTGGAGTCGGTGCGGGGCGATCTGCCCCATCTCACGAATATCGGAGTGCTCGACGATGGCTTCCTCGCGGAGCTGAAGGCGCGGGGCGCGGAGGTGAGCGACGAGGACCTCGAGGCCCGCCGCACATCCCGCAGGATGGACGACATCGCGACCATCATCTACACCTCAGGGACCACCGGACGCCCCAAGGGCGCGGAGCTCACCCACGCGAACTTCGTGGACACCACCCGCAGCGCCCTCAACCTGCTGGGCAAGGAGGTGCTGCCTCCCGGATCCAGGCTGCTGATGTTCCTGCCCATGGCACACGTCTTCGCGCGCCTGATCACGGTGCTCGCCGCTGCCCAGCCGGTCACCACCGCCTTCACCGCCGATACGAAGAACCTGCTGCCTGATCTGGCTGCTTTCCAGCCGACCTTCCTGCTGGCCGTGCCGCGTGTGTTCGAGAAGGTCTACAACGGCGCGGAGGCCAAGGCGATCGCCGGCGGCAAGGGCAAGATCTTCACCGCCGCCTCCGAGGCTGCCATCGCCTATTCCAAGGCGCTCTCCGCCGGCAAGGTGCCCTTCACCCTGAAGGCCAAGCACGCACTGTTCGACAAGCTGGTGTACGGCAAGCTGCGTCAGGCGATGGGCGGTCAGGTCTCGTGGGCCGTCTCGGGCGGCGCACCGCTGGGTGCGAGGCTGTCCCACTTCTTCCGCGGCATCGGGGTGACGATCCTCGAGGGCTACGGCCTCACCGAGACCACCGCACCGATCAGCGTGAACCTGCCCTGGGATGTTCGCCCCGGCACCGTCGGCCCGCCGCTGCCCGGATCGACCGTCACGATCGATGACAGCGGCGAGATCCTGGTCAAGGGCGTGATGGTCTTCAAGGGCTATCACAACAACGCCGAGGCCACCGCCGAGTCGATGCGGGACGGCTGGTTCCGCACCGGCGACCTCGGCGCACTCGATGAGAACGGCAACCTCACCATCACGGGCCGCTCCAAGGAGGTCATCGTCACGGCCGGCGGCAAGAACATCTCCCCGGCCCAGCTCGAGGACCAGTTGCGCTCGCACCCCCTGGTCAGCCAGTGCGTGGTGATCGGCGACCAGAAGCCGTTCGTCGCCGCGATCCTCACGTTGGACGCCGAGATGCTCAGCACCTGGCTGAAGAACAACGGGCTCCCCGACATGAGCGTCGCCCAGGCCGCGCAGGACGAACGCATCCGGGCCGAGCTCCAGACCGTCGTGGACCGGGCGAACAGCTCCGTCTCGCGGGCTGAGTCGATCCGTGCCTTCGAGGTGATCGATTCGGACTTCACCGAGGAGAACGGCTACCTCACCCCGTCGCTGAAGCTCAAGCGCAACGTCGTGGTCAAGGACCTGGCGGAGATCATCGACAGGATCTACTCAGGCTCGAAGCCGACGAGCTGAGCCGGGAGGGCCGCGGCCCTCGACGGCGAACGGCCCCGATGGCCCGGTGTCGCTGCACCTCTGCAGCGACGGCCGGCTGTCGGGGCCTCGTCATATCCTTCGACCATGTCTGCACGCGGCCAGTTGAGCTTCGATGATCTCGGTACCCCGCTGGCGGAAGCCACCCTCGTGGTCGTCGACCTCGAGACCACGGGCACCGATGCCACGAGCGACGCGATCACCGAGATCGGAGCCGTGAAGGTCCGCGGCGGCGAGGTGCTCGGAGAGTTCCGCACCTTCGTGGATCCCGAGCGGCCGATCCCTGCCTTCATCGCCTCCCTCACCGGGATCACCGACGCCTCCGTCGCGGGAGCGCCGTCGATACGCATCGCGCTGCCGATGTTCCTGGACTTCGTCGGCGGTGCCGCGCTGGTGGCGCACAACGCCCGCTTCGACATCGGATTCCTCAGCGCCCAGGCGGCGGCCTGCGAGATCAGCTGGCCGCGTCCTCAGGTGCTCGACACCCTCGCGCTCGCCCGCACCGTGTTCCGGCGGGACGAGGTGCGCAACCACAAGCTCTCGACGCTTGCCGCACATGTCGGAGCGAGCATCACACCGGATCACCGAGCACTGTCCGACGCCCGCGCCACCGTCGATGTGCTCCACGCGATCATCGCCCGGCTCGGCCCTGCCGCGACCACGCTCGAGGATCTCAGCTCCGCCCACCGCAGGGTCAGCCCGGCCCAGCTGCGCAAGAAGCACCTCGCCTCGACGATCCCCAGCGTTCCCGGGGTCTACCGCTTCTTCGACGCCCAGGGAGCCGTGCTCTACGTGGGGACCTCCCGCGATCTGCGATCGCGAGTGCGCACGTACTTCACCGCCGCAGAGACCCGTCGCAAGGTGCTCGACATGCTCCCCCGCGCAGAATCGATCGGAGTGATCGAGTGCGCCACCCCCACCGAGGCACGGGTGCGCGAGCTGCGGATCATCGCCCAGGAGAAACCACCGTCGAACCGCCATGGACTCACTCCTGAGAAGGCGCATTGGCTGCGACTGGGCGGTGGCACGGAGGGTCTGCGAGGAGCGCGGCTGGCCCGGACCGAGGAGGACGGCTCCGCCCAGATCGGTCCGCTGACCTCGAGACATGACATCGAGCCGCTGCGCGGCCTGCTCACTGATGCGATACAGGGGCGGGGCGCCGCTCTCGAGGCCGGTGCACGGGGCGTGCCGGACCCCGATGCCGGTCACCACGAGCGGCTCCGGCGAGCGATGCGGGAAGATCCCCGCGAGGTGCTCGATCACGTCGCAGTGCGCCTGCGCGCACATGTCGGGTCCTCACGGTACGAGGACGCGGAGAAGCTGCGAAAGCTCGCTCTCACCTATCTCGCAGCAGCTCATCGCGCCTCTCGCCTGCGTGCGCTGGCCGACGTTCCCCTGCTGATCTCTGCGCGACCGAGCTCGGAGCCGGTGATCGGCGGGCGTGGTTGGGAGCTGCTCGCCGTGCGGCATGGACGCTTCTCGGGGACGACGCTGGTGCCCGGGCACAAGGATCCTCTGCCCTTCGCGCGCTCGCTGGCGCTCACCGGCATCGGAGAGGCGGAGCTGGCCGCCCCGCTGTGCCAGGGCTACCACCAGGAGGCCGAGATCATGCTGGGCTGGCTGGAGGGAGAGGGGGTGCGCACGGTGCTCACCGAAGGGACGTGGCAGGTCCCTGCCCGTGCCCGCTTCGACCAGGAGCATCTCGCCCGGCGCTTCTCCCGGACCGGTGAGGGTCCTGCGGCATAGGCTCGGGGGAAGGACCCAGGCGCCTCTGGCGCCCTGTCGAAGGAGAAGCAATGATCACTGCCATCGTCTCGATCGTCGTCGAGCCCAGCCGAATCCCCGAGGTCGCCGAGGCGGTCGTCGACATCCAGGGCATCGAGCAGGTCTATTCGGTCACCGGTGACGTCGATCTGATCGCCGTGGCCCGGGTCCGTGCCCATGAGGACCTCGCGACCGTGATCGCCGACTCGCTGAGCAAGGTGGACGGGGTGCTCGACACCACCACCAACATCGCCTTCAAGACGTACTCGAAGCGAGACCTGGACGCCGCCTTCGACCTGGGCATCAGCGGCTGATCGCTCCGGCTCGGGCCTCGGCCCGAGCAGACAGCTCGCCCACGCCCGGGAGCGGCGCCGGGCTCAGCCCTGGCCGTCGGCCGCCTCCTGCGACGCGGCGGCCCAGCGACTGATGAGCTCTGCCGGCCGGCCCGAGTCGAGGGTGCGCACGACCTCCTCGAACGCGACGGCGAAGCGTCCTTCGAAGCCGTCCGCGGCGGGCTGGTCGATGCCGTCGAAGGCGAGCACTCCCGCGGCGGCGTTCAGCAGCACCGCATCACGGATCGGACCCATCCGTCCACTGCGCTCGCCCGCGTAGAGGTCCCGTGCCACCTGAGCATTCTCCTCGGCCGTCCCTCCCCGCAGGGCGTCGTGGCTGCTGCGCGGAACCGACAGCAGCGCAGCGGGATCCAGCACATGCTCGCGCACCTCGCCACCACGCACCTCCCAGACGTCTGAGGGCGCTGTGACCGTCAGCTCGTCCAGCCCGTCCTGACCTCGGAAGACCAGCGCACTCGTGCGTCGCGAGGCGAAGACCCCGGCGACGGTGGGAGCGATCCTCGCGTCCGCCACGCCCACCGCGCTCGCTCGCGGGCGGGCGGGATTCGTGATCGGACCGAGGATGTTCATCACGGTGGGGATGCCCAATCCCCTGCGCGCCTCGGCCGCGTACTTCATCGAGGGATGGAACACCTGGGCGAAGAGGAACGTCATGCCGATGCGGCTCACCAGCTCCTCCACCTTCGGCACCGGCAGATCCAGGCGCACGCCCAGCGCCTCCAGGACGTCCGCCGAGCCGGAACGGGAGGTCGAGGCGCGGTTGCCGTGCTTGACCACCGTGCGGCCGGTCGCGGCGATCACCACCGACGCCATGGTGGAGATGTTGACGGTCTGGGCCAGATCACCCCCGGTGCCGACGATGTCGACGGAATGCGCCGGAGCGTCGACCGGGCGCGCATGCGCGATCATCGAATCGGCCAGCGCTTCGAGCTCGCCGCTGGTGACGCCCTTGGACTGCAGGGCGACCAGGAAGCCGGCCAGCTGCACCGGACTCGAGCTGCCGGACATCACCTCATCCATCGCCCAGGCTGCAGCTGCGCCGTCGAGCTCCTCACCGCGCACGAGATGTGCGGTGATCCGGGACCAGGTCGGGGTGTTCTCGCTCATGTGCTGATGATGTCATCCGCCCGCGACCGATCGTCGACCGGATCACGGTGCGGATCACAGAAGGGTCACGTCCCCGCACATGCCGATCACCTGCGCGGATCAATTGCGTGTCCCGGTTCGTGACACGGCGTCAGGAGGGATATGCTGACACGGTCCGCCCGGGGCGCAGGCCCCGCGATGTGCCTGCTTGTCGTGTACTGGCACACCGATTCTGACCACACGACATAATGGTGACGTGACTACTGCGAACCTGCCTGTGCGCTCCGCCCCCGCTGCCGCCCCAGCGGTCGGCCGCCCGAACCCGACGCAGATCGGCACCCTCGTCTGGCTCGCCAGCGAGCTGATGTTCTTCGGCGGCCTGTTCGCCATGTTCTTCACACTGCGATCCATGGCGCCGGAAACCTTCACCGACGGCCAGTCGAACTTCACGCATGGCTTTGCACTGCTGAACACCTCGATCCTGGTCTTCAGCTCGGTGACCTGTCAGATCGGCGTCTACGTCGCCGAGGGCCGGTGGCCGAACGGAACCACCTTCACCCCGCGCAAGCGCCGTGAGGGCTCACTCTTCAACATCGCCGGCTGGGGAATGATCGAGTGGTACACCGTCACCTTCATCCTCGGCGCGCTCTTCGTCTCCGGCCAGGCCTATGAGTACACCGAGCTCATCCACAAAGGTGTGACGATGTCGTCCTCGCCGTTCAGCTCGGTGTTCTTCCTCGCCACCGGGTTCCACGGCATCCACGTGATCGGCGGGCTCATCGCCTTCCTGATGGTCCTCATGCGGGCCTACGCCTCGGAGACCTTCACCGCCCACGAGCAGATCTCGGCCATCTGCATCTCGTACTACTGGCACTTCGTCGACGTGGTGTGGATCGTGCTGTTCTTCGTCGTCTACATGCTCGATCCGATCCTCTCGCTCGGGAACTCGGGTCACGTCATCCCGGTCACGTTCAACTGGAGGGTCTTCTGATCCCCGGCGACGCCCGAGCCCGTCCGCTCGTCGCGTCCTCCTCGCCCGGCATTCCCCGTTCAGTCCGTCCCCTCCACGAATCGAGGTCCGAACCGTGAAGGCTCTCGCCGCCCGTCGTCATCACCCGATGGCGCTACTCGTGATCCTGCTGCTCGCGCTCGTCGCGACCGGTGGGCTGTATGCGGCTCTCCAGCCTCAGACGGCCCAGGCCGAGGCCTACACGCAGGAAGACATCGATGCCGGCGAGGCACTCTTCCTCGCCAACTGCGCGACCTGCCACGGCCGCAATGCAGAGGGTCTCGTTGACTCCGAAGGTGACACGCTCGGCCCGTCGCTGATCGGCGTGGGCGCCGCTGCGGTCGATTTCCAGGTGGGCACCGGCCGCATGCCGATGCAGCAGTCCGGTGCGCAGGCCTCCCGCAAGCCCCCGCAGATGAACGAAGAGCAGACCAGCCAGCTGGCTGCCTACGTCGCCTCCCTGGGCCCCGGCCCTGCGATCCCCGCCGACGAATGGCTCGACACCAGCAAGGGCGACGCCACCAAGGGCGGCGAGATCTTCCGCATCAACTGCGCCATGTGCCACAACGCCGCCGGCGCCGGTGGTGCTCTGACCCGCGGCAAGTACGCACCGGCGGTGATCGGCCTGGAGCCCAAGCACGTCTACGAGGCCATGGAGACCGGTCCCCAGAACATGCCGGTCTTCAACGACAACAACCTCTCGTCCTCGGACAAGCGCGATGTCATCACCTATCTCGAGAAGCTCGAGGAGAACGGCAGCCCCGGCGGCATCTCCCTGGGCTCGCTCGGCCCGGTGACCGAGGGTCTGTACGCGTGGACGATCATCCTGTCACTGCTCCTGGGCTGCGCTGTGTGGCTGGGGGCGAAGGCCAAGTGAATGCGAGCATGAACGACAATCTCGATGGCAGCTCCCCTGCCCGTGGCCTCAGCGCCATCGCCCCCAAGGAGGGCGGCGGCTTCCCGAACCCGGGCCTGCCCCCTCACATCCACCGCCAGGCAGATCTCTCGAAGGCTGCGGAGAAGCGTGCCGAGCGACTCGTCGCCAGCATGTTCGTGCTCAGCATCGTGGGCACCGTCCTCTTCATCGCGGCATACTTCCTGGTGACCCCGACGGGGATCAACCTCTTCGCCGAGGAGGGCACCCCGAAGGCACTCTGGTGGTCGAACCTCACCACCGGTCTGGGCCTCGCGATCGCGGTGTTCTTCATCGGTGCGGCCGCCGTGCACTGGGCCAAGACCCTCATGCCCGACGACGAGATGGTCGAGGAGCGGCACGACATCCGCGGCTCCGACGAGACCCGCGAGATCGCCGCCGGCATCATCACCGACGGTCTCGCCGAGTCCGGCATCGCACGCCGTCCGGTGATCGTCACTGCCATGGTGGCCGCCCTGGCCGCCCTGCCGATCGCGGTGCTCGCACCGCTGTCCACCCTGGGCCCGCTGCCCGGTGGCAGGCTCCACCACACTTTCTGGGGTCAGAACGCCAGACAGCGCCTGGCCCGAGACCACGACGGTACGCCGATCAAGCTCTCGGACGTCGCGATGAACTCGGTCTTCCACGTCATGCCCGAGGGCCTGACCCACGAGACCGAGCACTTCCTGGAGGAGCGCGCGAAGGCCGCAGCCGTGCTCGTCCGCATCGACCCTGCGCTCAGCAAGAACGAGGAGAGCATGGCGATGGGCGTCGAGGGCGTGCTCGCGTTCTCGAAGATCTGCACCCACGTGGGCTGCCCCGTCGCGCTCTACGAGCAGCAGACCCACCACATGCTGTGCCCCTGCCACCAGTCCACCTTCGACGTCACCGACGGCGCAAAGGTGATCTTCGGCCCGGCACACCGTCCGCTTCCCCAGCTGCCGATCGAGGTGGACGACGAGGGCTACCTGGTCGCCCCCGGTGACTTCACCGAACCGATCGGGCCCAGCTTCTGGAACATCCACAAGGAAAAGTGATCTCGTGACGACCACGACTCCCAGTACCCGGAAGCAGACTTCCGACGCCGAGGGCTCCTCGCGCGCGTACAAGCTCGGCGCAGTGGGCGGTGACTGGCTCGACCAGCGCGTCGCCGGCGGCGGCCTCGTCAAGTTCATGGCCCGCAAGATCTTTCCCGACCACTGGTCGTTCATGTTCGGTGAGGTGGCGCTCTACAGCTTCGTCATCCTGCTGATCTCGGGTGTCTTCCTGACGATGTTCTTCGACCCCTCCATGGAGGAGGTCATCTACAGCGGCCCGTATGAGCCGCTGCAGGGCCTCATGATGTCCCGGGCCTTCGAATCCACCCTCGAGATCTCCTTCGAGGTCACCGGTGGCCTGCTGTTCCGGCAGATGCACCACTGGTCCGCGCTCGTGTTCATGGTCGCGATCTTCGTGCACATGTTCCGGGTGTTCTTCACCGGTGCGTTCCGCAAGCCGCGTGAGCTGAACTGGATCGTGGGCTTCTCGCTGATGGTGCTGGGCATGGTCGCCGGATTCTCCGGCTACTCCCTCCCCGACGACGTGCTCTCCGGCAACGGCCTGCGCGTGATCGACGGCCTGATGAAGGCCGTGCCCGTCGTGGGCACCTATCTGTCGATGCTGCTCTTCGGCGGCGAGTTCCCCGGCACTGCCGTCATCCCGCGGCTGTTCACCGTTCACATCCTGCTGGTCCCCGCGATGATTCTCGGATTGATCGCGATCCACATGGTGCTGCTGGTGCTGCACAAGCACACCCAGTACCCCGGCCCCGGTCGCACCGAGCGCAATGTGGTCGGCTTCCCGGTGTTCCCGGTCTACGCGGCGAAGGCGGGCGGGTTCTTCTTCCTGGTCTTCGGCATCATCACCTTCATCTCCGCGACCACCTCCATCAACGCTGTGTGGAACTACGGGCCCTACGATCCGTCGCCGGTCTCGGCCGGTTCACAGCCTGACTGGTACATGCTCTGGACCGATGGCGGCCTGCGGCTCATCCCGGGCTGGGAGTCGACGATCTTCGGGTACGTGCTCTCCTGGAACATCCTGATCCCGATGGTCATCTACGGGCTCCTGCTGGGCGTGCTCGCCCTGTACCCGTTCCTCGAGGCGTGGGTGACGGGCGATGATCGCGAGCGCCACGTCAACGATCTGCCGTACAACGCGCCGGTGCGCACCGGTCTCGGCGTTGCCTGGATCATGACCTACCTGATCCTTGCCCTGGCCGCGACCAACGACATCATCGCGGTTGCGCTCCAGCTGTCCATCAATGACCTGACCTGGGCGCTGAGGATCGCGTTCTTCGTGGTGCCGGTACTCTCCTTCTACATCACGAAGCGACTGTGCCTCTCGATCCAGCGCCATAAGCGGGAGAAGGCACTGCATGGCGAGGAGAGCTCGCGGATCGTGCGTACGGAGACCGGCGACATGATCGAGATCCACACGCCGCTCAGCGAGTTCGATCGCTGGGTGCTGGTGCAGCACGATGATTACCGCCCGCTCTCGGCCGGCAAGGGCGTCTCCTCGCTCCGTGCGAAGGCCACCAGCTTCTTCTTCAAGGACAGGATCTCTCCCGTCACGCCCTCGGAGCTCCGCGAGGCGCTCGAGCACTCGGGCCATGAGAAGCACGTCATCGATGAGCTCACCGGCGGGGACTACCGCACACCGGCCGAGAAGACTCAGCACTGAGCCGCTCCCGGTCACAGCGAGTGTGATGGCGAAGGGCCCCGAGGATCATCTCCTCGGGGCCCTTCGCCGTGGACTCTCCGATCGGACTGGGCAGCCCGGCGGGCGCAGCAGGCGGCCCTGCTCCCCCGGCGCACTCCCCCCGGCGCTCTCCGCCAGCGCACCTTCCCGTACTCTCCCCCAGTACTCTCCCCCAGTACTCGTCCCCAGCGCTCTCCCCCAGCGCTCGGACACCCACACTCGGCCCTCGGTGCCCGGGCGCGACCATCACCCCCGGGCGCGACCATGATCGGAACGACGGCCGGACCTCGGTGCTGACAGCGCGGAGCTCACTCCAAGTGCGGATTCAAGGGACGGGGAGCCCGCTCCTGCGTCCGCTCAGCAGCGGCGTCAGTGAGATAGCGGGCAGCCAGAAGGCCGAGACGGCGGTTCATACGGCGCAGCCGCCGTACAGAGCGCACGGGGGCAGAAGCCGGATCCAGTCCTGCCTCCGCGAGCACCTCGCGTGCCCAGGCAACGGCGTCTTCGATCCCGTTCGTCCCCGGGAAGAGGCGTCGCAGCTCCTCCAGCGCCCGGCCCACCGGATCTGTCTCTCCACCGATCATGCTCACTCCCCTGGTTCATCCCCAGGCGCCTGCGATGCCAAGCGACCCGATGCCAGCATATTCCGGTGGGCTCAGCCCCGCGAGGCCGAGGCCTGCACGATCTTTATCCGTCATATTGGCTGTATCGACCATTATAGACGTCGTGATGCGGATCGTTCCAGGGGCCCGGCATCATCGACACTTTCCCGCAGTCCGTCGCCCTTCGCCGGCCGGTGCACGCTCGAGGACGCCTGGCGTGAGCGTCTGCGGCCTGAGCACCAGCAGCACGAAGCTCGGAGGTGGGACCTCGGAGCCCTCCACGCACACGCCACGCGCCGCGCGCCGCGCCGAGGCAACGAGAGGAGGGCCCCGCATCGTCGAACGATGCGGGGCCCCTGGTGCTCTATCCCTTGGGAGGGAGGCGTGAGCTGTCGATCAGTGGGCGTGCTGGCCCACCGAGAACTCCATGACCCAGGTGAGGATCCCGTAGATGGCGAATATGACGCCGAAGGCGAAGATCCACCAGCCGGCGGCCACGCCAAGGAAGCAGAGTGCTCCGCCGAGTGCTGCCCACAGCGGTGCCCAGCTGTACGGGGAGAAGCTCCCCTGCACGCCGGAGTCGTCCGAGACCTCGCCGTCCAGCTCGTCGGACGCGCCGAGGTCGTTCTTCTTGATCGTCAGGGACAACGCCATGGCGATCATGACCGAGAGGCCCGTCAGAGCGAGCAACGCCGGGAAGCCGACGGGCTCGACTCCCATGGGCTCATACCGCCCGGTGAGGAAGGCGTACGCGATCGCGACGATCAGGAAGAAGACCGCCAGGATCCAGAAGATCTTTGCCGTTGCTCTCATGTCAATTGGTCCTCGGGTTCGCGGCGGGCTCCTCAGCGAGCATGTGGTCCTGCAGCGCGACCTCCGGGTGGTGGAGATCGAAGGCGGGACGCTCGGAGCGGATCCGGGGCAGGGAATGGAAGTTATGACGCGGCGGCGGGCAGGACGTCGCCCACTCGAGCGAAGCGCCGTAACCCCACGGGTCGTCGACCTCGACCTTCTTGCCCTTGACGTGCGTCAGCACCACGTTGAGCAGGAAAGGCAGAGTGGAGATGCCCATGATGAACGCACCGACCGTCGAGATTTGGTTCATCCAATCGAAACCATCCTCGGCCAGGTAGTTCACGTAACGACGGGGCGCACCGGCCACGCCCAACCAGTGCTGGATGAGGAACGTCATGTGGAAGCCGATGGTCAGCAGCCAGAAGTGCAGCTTGCCGATTCCTTCGCTGAGCTTGTAGCCGAACATCTTCGGCCACCAGAAGTAGAAGCCTGCGAACATCTCGAAGACCACTGTGCCGGCCATCACGTAGTGGAAGTGTGCGACCACGAAATAGGTGTCAGAGACGGCGAAGTTCAGCACCGGTGAGGACAGGATCACGCCCGTCAGACCACCGAAGATGAAGGTGGTCAGGAAGCCGAGGGTGAACAGCATCGGCGTCTCGAAGGTCAACGACCCTCGCCACATCGTGCCGACCCAGTTGAAGAACTTCACACCCGTCGGCACGGCGATCAGCATTGTCATGAACGCGAAGAAGTCGAGCATCACGGCGCCCGTGGTGTACATGTGGTGCGCCCACACGGTCACGGACAGCGCGGCGATCGAGATCGTCGCACCCACCAGGGTCTTGTAGCCGAAGATCGGCTTGCGTGAGAAGACGGGGATGATCTCGGAGGCGATGCCGAAGAACGGCAGCGCGAGCACGTACACCTCGGGGTGGCCGAAGAACCAGAACAGGTGCTGCCAGAGCACCGGTCCGCCATTGGCCGGATCGAAGATATTCGCATCGAAGCGTCTATCCGCTCCCAGTGCCAGCAGCGCGGAGGCCAGCGGCGGGAACGCCATCAGCACCAGCACGGCGGTGATGAGGGTGTTCCAGGTGAAGATCGGCATGCGGAACATGGTCATGCCGGGCATGCGCATGCAGAGGATCGTGGTGATGAAGTTGACCGAGCCGAGAATCGTGCCGAAGCCCTGCAAGGCCAAGCCGAAGACCCAGAGATCACCGCCCAGGCCCGGGGTGAATGTCGTGTCCGACAGGGGTGCATAGGCGAACCAGCCGAAGGACGCCGCCCCCTGCGGAGTCAGGAACCCGGAGACCACGATCAGCGAGCCGAACAGAGTCACCCAGAAGGCGAACATGTTCAGTCGCGGGAATGCCATGTCGACGGCGCCGATCTGCAGCGGCACCAGGTAGTTGGCGAAGCCGTTGAACAGCGGGGTGCCGAACATCAGCAGCATGATCGTGCCGTGCATGGTGAACAGCTGGTTGTACTGATCCTTGGAGACCACGACCTGCAGTCCGGGCTCCCATAGCTCGGTGCGGATGCCGAGTGCGAGCAGGCCGCCGAACGCGAAGAACGCGAAGGCCATGACCATGTACATCTTGCCGATCAGCTTGTGATCGGTCGTGGTCAGGAGCTGGAAGATCTGCCTGCCGAGACTCGTCGGCCGCTCCTCCTGGAACCGGCCGTTCACCGAGGTGCTCGGTGCGGCGGTGGTCTCGATGCTCACTCGTTCTCTCCCTCGGTCCCGGTGGAGGCTGTCTCCTCGGTGTAGCGAGGACCGGCGTCATCATGCTTCTCGCGCATGCTCCACTCCTCCTGGTTGCGGTTCAGGTCGACACCCAGCTGACCCTCGTTGCCCTGATCGCGCAGCTCCTGCATGTGGGCGTCGAACTCCTCCTGGGAGACCACGACCACGTTGAAGAGCATGTCCGAGTGGTACTCGCCGCAGAGCTCGGCGCACTTGCCGGCGTAGGTTCCCTCAGTGGTCGGGGTGACCTGGAAGCTGTTGGTGCGTCCCGGGAACATGTCCTTCTTGTACAGGAAGTCCACGACCCAGAACGAATGGATGACGTCGCGCGAGTCGAGCCGGAACTCGACGGTCTGGTCGACGGGCAGGTACAGCGTGGGGAGCGAATCGGCGGCCGCGTCGTTCCCCTCGGCGTCCACCTCGCCGGTGGCGAAGGACTGGATGCCTGCCGGCTCGTGGACGTTCTGGTCGACGTAGTTGATGTCCCAGCTCCACTGCTTGGCCACCACGTTGACGGTGTAGTCAGGATCCGCGACGTGCATCTCGATCTCGCGGGTGTCGCGCTGCGTGAAGTAGAAGAAGGTCAGCACCATCACCACGGGCACGAGCGTGAACATCAGCTCGAGCGGCACGTGGTAGCGCATCTGCACCGGGAAGCCGGTGTCGTTCTTGCGACGGCGGTAGGCGACCGCGCACCAGATCGTCAGTCCCCAGATCATGAGGCCCACGAGGACCAGCACGGTCCAGGAGCCGACCCAGAGGCTCGTGATGCGCTCGGTCTGGTTGGTGACCTCCTGGCCATCTGCCCGACCGGGCATGAACCCGCGCTGCTGCGCCTGGGTGCAGCCTGCGAGGAACAGGGTGGCCAGGGCGAGGCCTGCTGCTGCTGCACGGCGTCCACGCTGTGCGCGCTGAGGGACCTGGGGGATCACAGAGGATGACCTTCCGCTCGTCGTCTCCACCTCCGGTTCCGGAGCGAGCGCAGTGGCTCTCCCCGGCTCCGCGACGTGGAGCTGGTACTTATGTGGGCGGGACATACCCACAGTGCCGCGCCCTCCCCGCGAGGAGAAGGCTGTGACCGGCCTCTGGGGCCCGCCACTTGACGGCACGCTGTCATCATACGGCTTTCCGGGGGTGGTGGAGCCACCTCGACTCGCCGCAGGGCGCACTGGCCAGACCTCCGTGACCGGTCCGTGATCTGCACGTCGCTGTGGTCACAGGAAAACGGGCCCGGTCCGGTGACCTGATCGTCACCGGGCCGGGCCCATGTCCTCCGCAGCGGTCGCCGCCTCTCGACGGGGATGCGCTGCAGGCGACTCAGCTGAAGGAGTCGCCGCACGCGCAGGAGCTGCCTGCGTTGGGGTTGTCGATCGTGAAGCCCTGCTTCTCGATGGTGTCGGCGAAGTCGATCACCGCACCGGTGAGGTAGGGGCTGCTCATCTTGTCGATGATGACCTCGACGCCGTCGAAGTCGACGACCTGGTCGTTGTCCATCAGGCGCTCATCGAAGTAGAGCTGATAGATCAGTCCGGAACAGCCGCCGGGCTGAACTGCGATCCGGAGGCGGAGGTCGTCGCGACCCTCCTGGTCCAGCAGCGTGGTCACCTTCTGGGCAGCGCCGGAGGTGAGGGTGACGCCGTGCGCCGCAGTCGGGCGTTCAGTGGTGGGCGTGGTCATGCGTTCCTCCTCGAAGCTCGTGTCCATCCAGGATACGCCTCGGCGCTCCCGAACGGGGAGCGGAGGTCCCGGCGATCCGACACACCCTCGGTCGAGGTGCCGGGGAGAGTCGTGGACGCGACACGCCGGAGGCTCACAGCACCCCGCGGAAGAGGGCGAGCAGGATCACTCCGGCGTAGCCCATGAGCACTCCCGCCACCGCACCGGTGGCCCCATCGCGGCTGCGTCCCGTCAGCACCATCGACGCCGCCGCCACGAGCACGGCGATGACAGCGATGAGCCCCCACCACAGGAAGAAATAGCCTGCGATGAAGCCGATGATGAGCCCGAGGAAGAGCAGCGGGATCATCAGGGGAGACACCGTGGGGCTGCCCTCCCCTGAAGGCTGGCCCGAGGTGTTCACCTGCTCCTCCTGTCGAGTGACCCTGCGCCGAGCAGCAGCAGCGCTTCAGCGAGGCACACCCGTGCGAATTCACCGAGGTGGAGGGACTCATCGACTCCGTGAGCTCTGGACTCGGGATCTTCCACCCCGGTGACCAGCACCTCGGCCTCGGGGAAGACCTCGAGCAGATCGGCGATGAACGGGATCGAGCCTCCCAGCCCGGTGTCCACTGCCGGAGTGTCCCAGGCACGGGCGAAAGAATCGCGGGCGAGATCCATCGCGGCGGACTCCTGTCGCGCGCTGTAGGGCTTGCCCCGTTCACCGCGGCGCACCGTGACCTGTGCGGTGGCGGGCGCGTGCTGCTCCAGGTGTGTGACCAGCGCGTCCATCGCCGAGTCCGGGTTCTCGCCCGGCGGGATACGCAGCGAGATCTTGGCCCGTGAGACCGGCACCAGGGTGTTCGAGGCGTCACGCACGCTCGGTGCATCGATCCCGATCACGGACAGCGCGGGCTTGGCCCACAACCGCGACGTGAGCGAACCGCTGCCCGAGAGCTCGAGCCCCTCGACCACGCCCGCATCGCGGCGGTAGTCGGCCTCGTCCATCTCGACCGTGGGATCCGCTGCCCGGACCAGCCCATCGACGGCGACCTCGCCGTTCGCATCGTGGAGGGTGGCCAGCAGCCGGGAGAGCTGGGTGAGCGCGTCCAGGACCGGACCACCGAACAGACCCGAGTGGACCGCGTGCTCCAGCGCCCGCACCTCGACCACGAGATCGACCACGCCTCGCAGGCTGGTGGTCAGGGCCGGGGTGCCCACGGCCCAGTTGGCGGAATCCGCCACGATGATGAGGTCCGCGGCCAGGCGATCCCGATAGGTCTCGATGAAGGGTCGGAAGGTCGGGGAGCCCGCTTCCTCCTCCCCCTCGATGAAGACGGTGACGCCGACCCCGTCGGCAGCGAGCTCCTCTCCGACCAGGCGGAGGGCGGTGACGTGAGCCATCACACCGGCCTTGTCGTCGGCGGCGCCGCGGCCGTACAGGCGGCCCTCGCGCTCGACCGGCTCGAAGGGCGCGCTGGTCCAGTCCGCGACGTCGCCTGTGGGCTGGACGTCGTGATGCGCATAGAGCAGCACGGTGGGTCGGCCTGCAGCGGCAGGCGTGCGGCCGATCACCGCGGGGCTTCCGCCGTCGACGGACTCGATGCTCACCTCGGCCATGCCGGCGCCGCGCAGCAGTTCGGCCACGGCCTCGGCGCTTCGCTGGACCGGCTGCCGGTCGTAGCCGTCGAAGGCGATCGAGGGAATGCGGACGAGGTCCTTCAGGTCGTCGATCGCGGCTGGGAGCAGCGGTTCGAGCCGCGCCCGCAGCGCTGCGACCTCGTCGGGGGCTCCAGGGTTGGCAGGATGCCGGGGGGCAGGGTCAGGGGTGCTCATGGACGTCACCGTACCGCTGGGTCTCCACTGGGCCGAAGCGAGGACGTGATGTCGCTGCTCATGCCGGGACGGGTCCCAGTCGTTGTCGCCTAGACTGCCCTGGTGATCTTCCGCAAGTCTGAGACTCCCCAGAACCCTGAGCCCGCACCGCAGCCCGCGCGTCCCGGCTCCAAAGGGCGACCCACCCGCAGCCGCAAGGAGGCTGAGGCAGCTCGTCGCAGGCCGCTGGTGGTCGACGACCGCAAGGAGGCCCGCCGTCGCGACCGGGAGAGGGCCGGCCAGGAGCGCATGGAGGCGCAGCAGGCGCTGATGACCGGCGATGAGAAGAAGATGCCGCTCCAGCATCGGGGGCCGCAGCGCAGCTTCGTGCGCGATGTGGTCGATTCCCGGCGCAATGTCGCCGAGCTGTTCTTCCCGATAGCCCTGGTCTTCATGCTCGTGGCTCTCGTGCTGCCGCTGATCCGGCCCGATCTCACGACGCTGCTGAGCACCGGCATGATCGTGGTGCTCTGGGGAGGTATCGCCCTGTGCGTGGTCGACTCGCTCTTCCTGCGCAAGCGACTGCGGCGCGATCTCACCGAGCGCTTCGGCGAGGTGCAGCAGGGCCTGGTGGGCTACGGCATCATGCGCGCGATCCAGATCCGTCGGTTCCGTCTCCCCCGCCCGCAGATCAAGCACGGTGAGCAGCCGCGCTGATCCGGGCCTCCGCACGGACGGGGTGGGCGATCTGCTCCCCCATCGCGGCGCAGCACGACTGCATCGCACCATCACCGCACGTTAGAACGGCCGACGCGATCTCTCGCGTCGGCCGTTCTCAGGTCGTGGCTGCCTCTCAGGCGCCGGCGCCCTCGGGTGCCGCCTTACCCTCCGGTGCCGTCTTCGACTTCTCCTCGCGCACAGCCGGCTTGGCGTCGACACCGGCCTCCTTGCGCTGCTGCGGGGTGATCGCCGCAGGTGCCGCGGTCAGCGGGTCGTAGCCGTTGCCGGTCTTGGGGAAGGCGATGACCTCGCGGATCGAGTCCTCCTTCGCCAGCAGGGCGACGATGCGGTCCCAGCCGAAGGCGATGCCGCCGTGCGGCGGAGCGCCGAACTGGAAGGCATCCAGCAGGAAGCCGAACTTCTCCTGCGCGTCGTCCTCGGCGATGCCCATGACCTTGAACACGCGCTGCTGCACGGACTGGTCGTGGATGCGGATCGAGCCGCCGCCGATCTCGTTGCCGTTGCACACGATGTCGTAGGCGTAGGCCAGCGCCGACCCCGGGTCGGTGTCGAAGGAGTCCATGAACTCCGGCTTCGGGGAGGTGAAGGCGTGGTGGACCGCGGTCCACGAGCCCTCTCCCACCGCGACATCGCCGGCGGCGCGAGCGTCGGCCGCAGGCTCGAACATCGGCGCGTCGACCACCCAGACGAACGCGAAGGCGTCATGGTCGATCAGACCCAGGCGCTCGGCGATCTCGGCACGGGCGGCGCCGAGCAGGGCGCGCGAGGGCTTGGCCTCCCCGGCCGCGAAGAAGATGCAGTCACCGGGGGTGGCTCCGGTGGCGTCCAGCAGCCCGGCCTTCTCCGCCTCGGAGATGTTCTTGGAGACGGGACCGGTGAGGGAGCCGTCCTCCTGGACCAGCACGTAGGCCAGACCCTTGGCGCCGCGCTGCTTCGCCCACTCCTGCCAGGCGTCGAGCTGGCGACGCGGCTGGGATGCCCCGCCGGCCATGACGACTGCGCCGACGTAGGGGGACTGGAACACCCGGAACGGAGTGTCCTGGAAGTACTCGGTCATCTCGACCAGCTCGAGGTCGAAGCGCAGATCCGGCTTGTCCGAACCGTAGCGTCGCATCGACTCGGCATAGGTGATCCGGGGGAACGGCGTGGTGACCTGGTGGTCGCCCTTGGCCCAGACCGCGGTGAGGATCTCCTCGGCCAGGGCGATCACGTCCTCCTGGTCCACGAAGCTCATCTCGACGTCGAGCTGGGTGAACTCGGGCTGGCGGTCGGCACGGAAGTCCTCGTCGCGGTAGCAGCGTGCGAGCTGGAAGTACTTCTCGACACCGCCGACCATGAGCAGCTGCTTGAACAGCTGCGGCGACTGCGGCAGCGCATACCAGGAGCCCGGGGCGAGCCGCGCGGGGACCAGGAAGTCGCGAGCGCCCTCCGGGGTGGAGCGGGTCAGCGTCGGGGTCTCGACCTCGAGGAAACCCTGGTCCAGGAGGGTGTCGCGCGCGGCGCGGTTGACCTCGGAGCGCAGGCGCAGTGCCTTGGCCGGGCCCTGACGGCGCAGGTCGAGGTAGCGGTAGCGCAGTCGTGCCTCCTCGCCCACCTCGCTGTGCTCATCGAGCTGGAAGGGCAGCGGCGCGGAGGCGCTGAGCACCTCGACGCTCTCGGCAGTGACCTCGATCTCGCCGGTGGGCAGCAACGGGTTCTCGTTGCCCTCGGGGCGCCTGCCGACCGTGCCCACGACCTTCAGGACGTACTCGTTGCGCAGGTGCATCGCGTCGTCCTCGCGCACCACCACCTGGGTGACGCCCCCGGCGTCGCGCAGATCGAGGAACGTCACACCGCCATGGTCACGGCGACGGCCGATCCAGCCGGTGAGGGTGACGGTCTGTCCGATGTGCTCCTGGCGGAGCTCACCGGCGGTATGGGTGCGCAGCACGAGGTGTCCTTCTGATGGGGTCGACAGGTCACGGCACCGTCATGCCCGGAAGCAGGCGGCGGCCATCACGCAGATCGCGTGGATTGCTCACCTTACCGCGCAGCGTGAGGGATCTCGCCACCGCAGCACTGTTGCGCCGGTCCTCACGCCCGTAGACTCGACGGCGGTACGACCTGCGAGATCGCAGGTCTGTTTTCGCCCCAGTTCGCCTGAGCCGCATCATGCCACCGCATGATCCACGTTGCGCGAGATGTAGGGCGCCCACGCCCAATGAATGGGCAATCACGCCCTGCGACACGTTAGGGCTTGTTCACCCCCTGACTGTCGAAGGACACCATGACTGATTCCTCCCCTGCTGCTGCGCCCGAGAACATCGACGTGAACGTCGAAGAGTCCGCGCCCGTCGCGCCTGCTGCGGAAGCCACCGCGCCGGCCACCGAGGTCGACGCTCCCGCCGCCGAGGCCCCTGCTGCCGACGTCGCCGCCGACGCCCCCGCCGAGCCTGAGGCCCCCGTCGGTCCCAGCTTCGACGACATCGATCTGCCGGCGCCGCTGCGCCGGGCCGTCGACGAGCTCGGCTTCACCACCCCGTCGGCCATCCAGTCGCAGGCGATCCCGCCGCTGCTCGAGGGCCGCGACGTGATCGGCGTCGCCCAGACCGGCACCGGCAAGACCGCCGCCTTCGGCCTGCCCCTGCTGGCCGCGATCGACCCGACCCTTCGCCAGGTGCAGGCCCTCGTGCTCGCCCCCACCCGCGAGCTGGCCATGCAGGTGGCCGACGCCATCGCCTCCTTCGCCACCTCGATCGGCGGCCTCGACGTGGTCGCGCTCTACGGCGGCTCCCCCTACGGCCCGCAGGAACGGGCGCTCGCCCGCGGCGCACAGGTCGTCGTCGGCACCCCCGGCCGCGTGATGGACCACATGCGCCGCACCAACCTGCGCCTGGACACCATCCGCTTCGCGGTCCTGGACGAGGCCGACGAGATGCTGCGGATGGGCTTCGCGGAGGACGTCGAGGAGATCCTCTCCCACTCCCCCGCCAGCCGTCAGGTCGCACTGTTCTCGGCGACCATGCCCTCCGCCATCCAGCGCGTGGCCCAGACCCATATGAAGGACCCGGTGCGCGTGAGCGTGTCGCCGCAGTCCTCGACGGTCAAGAGCGTCACCCAGTCCTACGCCGTGGTGCCCTTCCGGCACCGAACCGGCGCTCTGGCCCGAGTCCTGGCCACCTCCGAGGCGGAGGCGGCGATCGTCTTCGTGCGGACCCGCGCTGCCGCGGAAGAGGTCGGTTCGGCCCTGGTGGCGCGAGGTCTGATCGCCGCCTCCATCAGCGGGGACGTGCCCCAGAAGGAGCGCGAGAAGATCGTCGAGCGGCTGCGTGAGGGCTCTCTGCAGGTGCTGGTCGCGACCGACGTCGCCGCTCGTGGTCTGGATGTCGAGCGCATCGGCCTGGTCGTCAACTTCGATGTGCCCAAGGAGGCCGAGTCCTATGTGCACCGCATCGGTCGCACCGGCCGCGCCGGCCGCACCGGTGAGGCGCTGACCTTCATCGGCCCCCACGAGCGGCGCCAGCTCAAGAACATCGAGCGGGCCACCAAGCAGACCCTCGCAGAGGCTGTGATCCCTTCGCCGCGCGACGTCTCCAAGCACCGCCTGGCCTCGCTCCTGACTCAGGTGCCCGAGCGCATCGAGCGCGGTCGGCTGGAGCTGTACCGCGAGCTGATCGGGGAGTTCGTCACCGAGCAGGGCATGGACCCGCTCGAGCTGGCTGCCGTGCTCGGCGCGATGACCGTCGGTGACGAGGGTCCCGGCTCCGCGTCCGAGGAAGAGGAGTTCACCCCCTCCAAGCTCTCGGGCGATGACCGCCACAACGACCGCGGCGGCGACCGCGGTCCTCGTGAGCCCCTGCAGACCGAGCGCGGCTACACCTCGTACAAGGTCGGGGTGGGCCACACCCACGGCGCCCGGCCGCCGGGCATCGTCGGTGCGATCACCGGCGAGGGTGGTCTGACGGGCAAGGACATCGGCAAGATCCAGATCTTCCCGAACTTCGCCCTGGTCCAGATCCGCGGCTCCCTGTCCTCGGAGCAGATGGAGCGGATCTCCCGTGCCAAGGTCGGCGGCCGCGAGCTGCGGATCGGGCCGGACAACGGTCCCCGCGGCGGCAGCGGACCGCGCCGGGACGGTGACCGTCCGTTCCGTCGGGATGATCGCCCGCGCCGTGATGACCGTGGGGACCGCGGAGGTCGTTTCGACTCCAAGCGCCGCCCGTTCCGCCGCTCCGAGGCCTGAGCACCCCGCTCGACGGACCTGCTGACAGAGAAGGACCCCGCCACCGATCGGTGGCGGGGTCCTTCTCTGTCAGCAGCCGGCGCTGTGGTCATCCGGCTCTGTGGTCATCCGACTCTGCGGCGACCCGGCGTCGAAGGGATTCTCAGTCCTGCTTCTCCTGAGCCTCGGTGTACGCCTTGCGGACCTCGTCCATGTCCAGGTTCTTGACCTGGCCGATGAGATCCTCGAGCGCGGACTGCGGCAGGGCACCGGCCTGGGAGAACACCGGGATGCCCTCACGGTAGGCGACCAGGGTCGGGATCGAGGTCACGCCGTAGCGCATCGCCAGCTCCTGCTGGTCCTCGGTGTCGACCTTCGCGAAGGTGACGTCCTCGTGGGTGTCGGAGGAGTCCTCGAAGATCGGGGCGAAACGCTGGCACGGCACGCACCAGCCCGCCCAGAAATCGATCAGGACGATGCCGTCCTCAACAGTCTTGTCGTGGTTCTCGGTGGTCAGAGTGAGCGTAGCCATGCTCACTGGAACGCCGCGGCACCGAGGATCATTCCCTCAGCGCCACGGCGTGACTCAGGTCACCGGACGGTTTCGGAGCTGGGCATCCCCGGGCCGGCCACGATGCGCACGGCCCGGTCCTCCACCGGCGGCTCCCAGGCCGCCGCGTCGGCGACCGACTGCTCCCCGCTGCGGATGTCCTTGACCTCGTCCGCGCCCCCGTCGGTGCCCGGGAACCAGATGAAGGGGATGCCCCGGCGATCCGCATAGCGGATCTGCTTGCCGAACTTCGCCGCCGCGGGTGCCACCTCGCAGGAGATCCCCCGGCCCCGCAGAGAACGAGCGACGGCGTCGCTGAGCGCACGGTGCTCCTCGTCGGCGACGGAGACCAGGACACAGGTGGGCACCGCACGGGAGGGTGCGGCGAGATCTGCGGACAGCAGCCGGGAGACCAGCCGGGACAGCCCGATCGACAGCCCCACACCGGGGTAGGTGTGTCGGTTGTCCGCGGCCAGGGAGTCGTAGCGTCCGCCGGAGCAGATCGAGCCGAGCGATTCGTGCCCGGCCACGAAGGTCTCGAAGACGGTGCCCGTGTAGTAGTCCAGGCCGCGGGCGATGGAGAGGTCCGCCATCATCACACCCGGCACGGCGGCCTCGACGCGTTCGATGACCGCGGTGAGCTCGGCGATGCCCTGCTCGAGCATCTCGCCGCTGCCCCCGAGGTCCCGCACCTGCTGTGCGAAGGAACCGTCACGGGTGCGGATCGCGGCGAAGTCGAGGCAGGCCTGCGCCTGCTCCGCGGTGGCACCGGTGTCGGCGAGCAGCAGGTCGCGCACCGCATCCGGGCCGATCTTCGGGAGCTTGTCCAGGCTGCGCAGCACCGCGGACTGATCCTCGAGCCCGATCGAGCGGAAGAAGCCCTCGGAGAGCCGACGGGTGTTGGCGTGGATCGTGAACGTCGGCAGCGGGAGCCGGTCGAGGATCTCTGCCATCACCGTGGCGACCTCGGCCTCGATGTGTCCGGGCAGGGAGTCCTGGCCGATGACATCGAGATCAGCCTGATAGAACTCACGGAACCGACCGTCCTGCGGGCGCTCCCCGCGCCACACCTTCTGGATCTGGAAGCGGCGCAGCGGGAAGGCGAGGTCGTTCTGGTGCTCGAGCACGTACCGGGCCAGCGGCACCGTGAGATCGAAGTGCAGTCCCAGGGTGCGCGAGCGATCCTCACGGCTGGGCTCGGCACCCTCCTCCTCGGCGTGCAGGCGGCGCAGGACATAGACCTCCTTGTCGATCTCTCCCTTGCGCAGCAGCTGATCCAGCGGTTCGACGGCCCGCGTCTCGATGCCGGAGAAGCCGTGCAGCTCCGCCACTTCGCGGAACACGTCGATCACGTGCTGCTCGACGAGACGCTCCGCGGGGAGCCACTCCGGGAATCCTGACAGGGCGGCGATCTTCGCCATGCGGTGCACATCCTTCTGGGGTTGGGCTGGGTGGCGGTGTACCGGACCCATTATCCCCTTGTCGGCGCCGGCCGTATCGGAGGGCAGGACCGGTCCCTCCTGGTCCACCGGCCACGGTAGAGTTCCGTGACGTGGTTCTCCCCGATATCGGGGGCAGTCCATGTGCCAGCCCGGCCGTCCTCTTGGCGGCAGTGTCCCGCCCCGCAGCGGATCCCTTCGAAGGAGCTCAATCGTGAGCGAGTCCGAGACTCCCGTCCCCGCGTCGAACCCCGCCGCTCAGCCTGCCCAGCCGTCAGCTGATCAGCCCTCGACCTCCCCGACAGCCCCTGATCCCGCGGCGACGAGCACCGACTCCGGTGCGCCCATCGACTCCCCGGAGTCGGCCGCTCCCGCAGCAGAGGCCCCCACCGAGAGCGATCCGGAAGCAGTCGCCCCCGAGGCAGCCGCCGCGGAGGACGTGGTGGAAGACACCGCCGACACCGACGCGGACGCAGAGCCAGCGGCAGAGCCAGCGGCAGAGCCAGCGGCGGAGCCTGCTGAAGAGCCCTCCCCGACACCTGCTGCTCCGACACCGAAGCCGCCGGTGCCGGGCGCGCGCGGACCGCGGCCGAAGCCCTCGATCCCCTCCCCCGCCGCGATCGCCGCGAAGAAGCCCAGCGCCGCCCTGCTGCCGGTCGCGCCGCCGGTCGCCGAGTACGACGCCGAACAGATCGCTGCGGCAGCAGCCTTCGGGTCGGTCGGCGAGGACGGCACCATCACGGTCCAGGACGGCACGCAGGTGCGCACCGTCGGCACCGCGGCCGATTCGGATCCTCAGGCGGCCCTCGAGCCCTTCGCTCGGGGCTACCTCGATCTGGTGGCCTTCCTCGACCTCACGCAGTCCACGTTGAATGCTCCCGAGCACACCCAGAACGAGCTGAATCGGCTCCTGGAGAATCTGCGGAAGAACCTGAAGGAGCCGCAGGTGGTGGGGGACATCCCGGCGCTGCGGGCCCGCGCCGGCGAGCTGCGGGAGCAGGCGAAGGAGAAGATCAGGGCGCTCGAGGCCCAGCGCACGGAGGGCCGTGAGGCCGCCGCCCGTCAGCGCACCGAGTTCGTCGAGTCCATCGAGGCATTGGTCGCCACTGATCCTGAACAGCTCTCCTGGAAGAACGCCGGAGACACCATGCGTCAGATGGTGCCCACCTGGAAGCAGATGCAGTCCGAGGGAGTCGCCCTGGACCGTCCCACGGAGGAGGCGCTGTGGAAGCGGCTCTCCGCCGCACGCGCCACCTTCGACCGGATGCGCAAGCAGTTCTTCTCGCAGCTGGACGAGAAGCACTCCGAGGCCGCCACGGTCAAGGAGGATCTCATCGCGCGCGCCGAAGCGATGCAGGAGTCCACCGACTGGGGCACCACCGTCCGTGCCTACAAGGATCTGATGGCCGAGTGGCGCAACGCGCCGCGCGGAGGCCGGAAGAAGGATGACGCCCAGTGGAAGCGCTTCAAGGCCGCTCAGGACACCTTCTTCTCGGCGCGCAATGCCGATCTTCATGAGACCGAGGAGGAGCAGCGCAAGAACCTCGAGGCGAAGGAGACCCTGCTGACCGAGGCCGAGGCCATCGATCCCGCCAAGGATCTCGAGGGCGCGAAGAAGGCACTGCGCTCCGTCCAGGACCGGTGGGAGGACGCAGGGAAGGTGCCCCGAGGGGACATGCGGCGCATCGATGACCGGCTGCGCGCCGTGGAGCGAGCCGTGAAGAACGCCGAGCAGGACGAATGGCGTCGCACCGATCCTCGCACCAAGGCTCGTGTGGAGGGCGCTTCCTCGCAGCTGCACTCCGCGATCGCCTCCTACCAGGATGCTCTCGACAAGGCGATCGCGGGCGGCGACCCGTCCAAGATCGCCGAGGCGGAGTCGGCGCTCGAGGCTCGCAAGGAGTGGCTCGCGGTGATCGAGCGCTCCGCTCGCGACCTCGGCTGACCGCTGCACGTCGCAGTCAGGCTCCAGCGGGCGTCACCGGCTTCCGGGTGACCGCCGGCTCGGGACATCGTCTCCGCGGCTCCGCGACGAGCGACTGTTCCTCCACCGCCCCGTCTGTGCACAAGGACAGGCGGGGCGATTGCCATCGGACCCTCGTCTTGCCAGAGTCGGTGCATGGAACTGCTTCTCACCTCGCACCGCACCGTCCCCCAGAACGCCACCGGTCCTCCGGATCCGTGCTCCTCGCGAGCGCTCGACCCGGTCCATGAGCCAGTCGGGATGACCTCGATCGGGTTGTGCGCAGCCTGGTCCCGGCACGCCGCCGAGCTGGCGGTCCCCCTCGGTGCCGCCCTTCAGCGCTGGGACGAGACCCCGTCGACCCACGCCCTCGTGGCCGACGGCTATCTCACCCGGATCCTGCCGGGCATCTTCCTCCCGCCCGATCTGCTGCGCAGCGCCGTGCAGAGAGCGCTCGCCCTCGGCTGCGCACTGGGCGCTCAGCTGCAGGCCCATCACGTCATCGCGGGGCCCTCGGCGGCCTGGGTGGTGCTGGGTGGGAAGCCTCCGCCCTCTGCGGAGCTGCTCTCCCCCGCCCATCGCGGGGATCAGGCGGGTGTGGTGCTGCGACATGCCCGACTGCAGCCCGACGAGGTCGAGACGATCGGAGGAGCGCCGGTCACGATCCCGGTGCGCACGGCGATGGATCTTCTGAGGTTCGCTCCGTCATGGGTCGCAGAGCCGGCGCTGCAGCGGCTGGTCGCCGAGGGCCATGTGCAGGTTCCCGAGATTCGCCAGCGCCTGCACCGCATGCACCGTCACCCCGGGGTGCAGGCGGCCAGGGAACGGCTCGAGCAGCTGCTGGGGGATCAGCCGGCGACCAGCGGGGCGCCGGAGCCCACCGGCCTGCCATCCGCCGTGACTCGGTAGACGTCGTAGACGCCCTCGATGCGCCGCACCTGGGCAAGAACCGACTGCAGATGGGAGGGATCGGCGAGCTCGAAGGAGAAGAAGGTGGTGGCCAGGCGATCAGTGTTCGAGTGGGCGGAGGCCGACTGCAGATTCACCTGCTGCTCCGAGATCACCAGTGCGAGATCGGTGAGCAGTCGGGGACGATCCAGGGCCTCGACCTTGATGTGCACGAGATAGGCCGTGCTGTGCCGCCCCGACCACGCGACCTGCACGATCCGGTCCGGCTGCTGCTCCTGCAGCTGGACCGCGTTCGCACAGCTGTCGTGGTGCACGGAGATCCCGGAGCCCCGGGTGATGAACCCGACGATCGGATCCCCGGGAACCGGGGCACAGCACTTCGCGAGCTTGACCCACAGATCCGCGTGCCCATCGACGATGACGCCCTGATCGGTCTCTGAGGTATGCCGCTCCGCTCGGCTGCCGCGGGGCCGAACCCGCGAGGGCAGCGTGATCTCCGCCAGGTCCTCCTCGGCGCCGTCGGAACCGCCGAACGAGGCCCGCAGCTTCTCGACCACGTGCTGCGAGCCGGTGTGGCCCTCACCGATCGAGGTGTACAGCGCATCGACGGAGGGGAGGTTGAGGTCATCTGCGACGGTGGCGAGGGTCTCGTGCGTCAGCAGTCGGCGCATCGGCAGATCCTGCCTCCGCAGCGCCTTCGCCAGCTCTTCCTTGCCCTTCTCGAGAGCTTCCTCGCGACGCTCCTTCGAGAACCATTGACGGATCTTGCTGCGGGCCCGCGGTGACTGCACGAAGCCGAGCCAGTCCCGGCTGGGGCCGGCATCCGGGGACTTCGAGGTGAAGACCTCGACCACATCGCCGGTGGACAACGAGGACTCCAACGACACCAGTCGGCCGTTCACCCGCGCACCGATGGTGCGGTGCCCCACCTCGGTGTGGACCGTGTAGGCGAAGTCGACGGGAGTCGCACCCTGGGGAAGCGCCAGCACGTCACCCTTGGGGGTGAAGACGTAGACCTCCTGGGTGTTGATCTCGAAGCGGAGCGAGTCCAGGAACTCCCCCGAATCGGTGGTCTCCTTCTGCCAATCCATGAGTTGGCGCAACCAGGCCGCATCGTTGGCGATCGGGGTGACCTCTGCGCCGCCCTGCTGAGCGGACATGGCCTTGTACTTCCAGTGCGCGGCCACCCCGTACTCGGCGCGCCGGTGCATCTCCCGGGTGCGGATCTGGATCTCGACCGGCTTGCCGGTGGGACCGATCACCGTGGTGTGCAACGACTGGTACAGGTTGAACTTCGGCAGCGCGATGTAATCCTTGAACCTGCCCTGCACCGGGGACCAGCGGGCATGCAGCGTGCCCAGCACCCCGTAGCAGTCCCTGACCGAGTCCACCAGCACCCGCACCCCGACCAGGTCGTAGATGTCGGAGAAGTCGCGACCCCGGACGATCATCTTCTGATAGATCGAGTAGTAGTGCTTGGGCCGGCCGGTGACCTCAGCCTTGATCTTCGCCTTGCGCAGGTCCTCGTTGATCTGGGACGAGACGGTGGAAAGGTACTGCTCGCGGGCAGGCGCATGCTGGGCGACCAGGGAGACGATCTCCTCGTACACCTTCGGATAGAGCACCTGGAAGGAGCGGTCCTCGAGCTCCCACTTCATCGTGTTCAGGCCCAGCCGGTGCGCCAGCGGCGCATAGATCTCCAGGGTCTCCTTCGCCTTCCGCTCGGCGGAGGCTGCGGGGACGTACTTCCAGGTGCGGGCGTTGTGGAGACGATCGGCGAGCTTGATCAGCAGCACCCGGACGTCACGGCTCATCGCCACGATCATCTTCCGCACGGTCTCGGCCTGAGCGGCCTCCCCGTAGGTGACCTTGTCCAGCTTGGTGACCCCGTCGACCATCACGGCGATGACCTCACCGAATTCGGCACGCAGGCGGTCCAGCGAGTAGTCGGTGTCTTCGACGGTGTCGTGGAGCAGCGCCGCCGCGACCACCTCCGCGGGAGATCCGAGCTCCCCCAGGATCGTCGCGACCGAGACCGGATGCGTGATGTAGGGGTCGCCGCTCTTGCGGGTCTGCCCTCGGTGGGCTCGTTCGGCGACGGTGTACGCCCGCCGGATGACCTCCAGGTTCTCCTTCGGGCTGACCGCTGTCATCGTCTCGAGCAGCGGCGAGAGCAGGGGGTCCACGCCGGTGCCGGCACGGGGTGCGAAGAACGACAGCCGCGAGCGGGCGCGGCGCGGCGCAGGAGAGGGGGTCCGCGGCGAAGAGGGGGTCCGCAGCGAAGAGGCAGGCTGCGCCGCTGACGGACTGCTCTGGTCGCCCGGCCCGGCATCGTCTGCCTTGACCGGCTCGGATGCTGGCTGCTGCGACATGCACACCTCCTGGCTGGGAAGCTTCAGTCTACGCGCGGGTCACCGCTGTGCGAACGCATCCCACTGCCGCAGCGCAGCCCCGCCGCCGTGCTGGGCGCGCAGGAGCAGGGCGAGCGACAGGGTCAGTTGTCGAGGGTCCACACCGCCGACAGCGGCACTCCCGGCAGCCGCTCACGGCCGCCCAGCCCGTCGAGCTCGATGAGGAACGAGGCGCCGAGAATCTCGACATCGAAACGGCGGGCCAGCTCGACGGTCGCCGCCGCCGTGCCCCCGGTGGCCAGCAGATCATCCACGATGAGGGTACGGGCCCCGGCGGGGAGCGAGTTCTCGGGCAGCTGGATCACCGCGCTCCCGTACTCGAGGTCATAGGTGAGCCCGGTCGGATTGCCCGGGAGCTTCCCCGCCTTGCGGGCCGGGATGAAGCCGGCACCGATCTCATAGGCCAGAGGCGCACCCAGCATGAAGCCGCGCGCCTCGGTCCCGATGATGTACTCGACGTCCTCGGGGATCAGGGTCCTCCAGTAACGGATCACTGCACGCAGGGCGTCGGCATCACGCAGCAGAGGGGTGATGTCCCGGAACAGCACGCCGGGGCTCGGGAAGTCCGGGTACTCGGCGATGTGGGTGTGCAGCAGCTCGTCGATCAGCGCTGCGCCGGGCACGGAGTCGCTCATCGGTGACCTCCCTTGGGGGTGGTGCGATGGCGACGGTTCGTGCGGCGAGGCTGACGTCGCTCGCGGGTGACCTCCGGCTCGGAGTCCGTGCCGGGGTCCGCGGGCTCCTCGGCGAAGGGGCCGTCCGGCGCGGGCTTCTCGGCGAAGGGGCCGTCCGGCGCGGGCTCCTGGAGGTCTGATCCCGCCGGGTCCGCGGCGGTGGTGATGCGGCGGCTCTCGCCGGGTGCCTCTGCGCTCTCGCCCCGACGCTCCCGCAGCACCCCAGCGGTGTGCGCGGCGATCTCGGGCTCGCGGCTGCGCAGCTCCACCAGGAACCCCGGCGCGAGGAAGATCGAGGAGTAGGTGCCCGCGATGATGCCGATGAACAGCGCCAGCGAGATGTCCTTCAGCGTGCCGGCGCCGAGCAGGAAGGCGCCGATCGCGAGGATCGAGCCGATCGGCAGCAGAGCCACGACCGAGGTGTTGATCGAGCGCACCAGGGTCTGGTTCGCGGCCAGCTGCACCTGGTCGGCGAAAGTCCTCCGCCGCTGGCGGGTGAGACCGTCGGTGTTCTCCCGGACCTTGTCGAACACCACGATCGTGTCGTAGAGCGAATAGCCCATCACGGTGAGGAACCCGATCACGGTGCCCGGGGTGATCTCGAAGCCCACCACCAGGTACACGCCCGCGGTGATCAGCATGTCGTGCACCAGCGCACCCATCGCAGCCAGGGAGGCCTTGAGGTTGCGGAAGTACAGGGCCATCATCCCGGCGACCAGCATCAGGAAGACGACCACGCCTCGGAGCATCTTCTGAGTGACGTCACCGCTCCACACCGGACCGATGTAGGAGGTGGAGATCGCCTCCGGAGAGACCTCGTAGGCGGCGGCGAGGTCCTGCGCGAGGGTGGCGGTCTCCGTCGAGTCGAGCTGCTCGGTCTGCACCCGCACGGTGTCCTGGCCGAGCACGGTGACCTTCGGTTCGCGATCAGGCACGTGTTCGCGCACCACGTCGCGGGCGGAGCTCTGCTCGGTGTCGGAGACCCCCGCGATCTGGAACTCGGAGCCGCCGGTGAACTCGATGCCGAGGTTCGGTCCGCGCACGCCGGCCAGGACGGCGAGCAGCACGATGGTGATCGCGCTGAGGAGATACCAGGTCTTCCTCCGGCTCACCAGCGGGATGATCCGACGCCCCGCGTGGAGGTCGTTGCCGAATCGGGCGAAGGTCGCGCTCATCGGCTCTGCTCCTCGGTGTCGTCGCCGGCCACGGGCCGGTCCTCAGGGTCGGGGCTCGCCTGATGGGGCTCGTCGGGGACGCTCTGCCCGTCGTCCGCAGGAGCGGTCTGCTCCGCGGCTTCCCTCTCCAGGCGTGCGCGGCGCACCGCGATCGGTTCCCGCGCCTCCTCCTCGGCGCTGCGACGCCCACGACCTGTGCGCTCTCCGGCCAGGCGCACCCGACCGCGTCCGGCGTAGGCCGGTACGTCGCGGTCCAGTCGTGCCGGGTCCAGCCCGCTCCAGGGATGGCCCTTGCCGAAGAACCGGGTGCGCACCAGCGCCTGCAGCACAGGATGGGTGAACAGGAAGACGACCAGCAGGTCGAGCAGGGTGGTCAGCCCCAGCACGAAGGCGAAGCCGCGCACCCCTCCGGTGGAGAGGACATAGAGGACCACAGCGGCGAGAAGGTTCACCGTGTCGGAGGCGAGGATGGTGCGCTTGGCGCGATCCCAGCCATGGTCCACCGCAGCGACGATCCCACGGCCCTCGCGGATCTCGTCGCGCACCCGCTCGAAGTAGACGATGAACGAGTCAGCGGTGAAGGCGATCGCCACGATCAGCCCCACCACGCCGGCCAGCGAGAGGCGGTAGCCGATGTCAGGGATGTTCGACAGGATCGTGAGCGTGGCGTACGTCAGCAGGCCCATGATCAGCAGGCTCGCGGTGGTGACGATCGAGAGCAGGCGGTACTGGGCGAAGGCGTACAGGACCACGAGCGCCAGGCCGATGAGACCGGCGATCAATCCCATCTGCAGCTGGTCCGCGCCGAGGGTGGCAGAGATCTGCTGCTCGGAGGCGACCTCGAACTCGAGCGGGAGTGCACCGAACCGCAGCTGGTCGGAGAGCTGGCTGGCCTCCTCCTGCGAGAAGTTGCCGGAGATCGACGCCTCCCCGCCGGGAGATGGCTCCTGGACCTCAGGGGCGGAGATGACCATCCCGTCCAGCACGATGCCGAAGGCCGCGGTCGCGCCCTCCCCGCCGTACAGAGCCTTGGTCATATCGGAGAACGACGCCGCAGTGCTGTCGTTGAAGCTCATGTTCACGACGTAGTAGCCGGTGGCCTGGCCGGTGGGCGTGACATCCGAGGCCACGCCCGAGCTCTCGATCGCTGAGCCGGCGACGACCTCGGGGCCGAGCAGGTACTTCGCGGCGCCGTTCGGATCGCATGCCACCACAGGCTCGTCCGGCGCCGCCGCCGCGGCCCGCTCCTGCTGCGCGGCAGGATCGACGCAGTCGGCGCTCATCAGCTCGGTCTGGATCTCCGGCGTGAGCCAGTCCAGGCTCCACGCCGGGTAGGGCAGGTCGCCCTCGGCCGGGGCAGGCGGCGGTGCGAGGGAGGAGTCCTCGCTGATCAGCCCATCGAACAGGTGCTGAGAGGGATCCGCGGGAGGTGCGCTCGACGTCTCGTCACCAGTGTCAGAGGCCTCTCCGCCGCCATCGGAGGTCTCGCCGCCGCCGTCGGAGGGCATCGGCTCTCCGGTGCCCTCCGGGGCCACCACGCCGAGCACCGGCCGGAACGACATCGAGGCCGTCTGGCGGACGGCCTCCGAGGTCGCCTGGTCCAGCTGGCCCGGGACATCGATGACGATGTTGGTGCCGCCCTGCACGGTGATCTCGGTCTCCGCGACGCCCATGGCGTTGACGCGCTGACTCATGATCTGGCGGGCCTGCTCCATGGCCGTGGCGTCGATGGCCGAGCCATCTCGCGACTGCGCCTGCAGGATGATCTGGGTGCCGCCCTCGAGGTCGAGGGCGAGTTTGGGCGCTGGTTGCCAGTCGCCCTTCCAGACCCCGGCACCGATCCCGCCGCCGAGCAGCAGGATCAGCACCGCAAGGGCCGCGAGGGCTATGCGACGTGCGGGCATGGTGCGAAGTTCCTCAGGACGGCGGGCAGGCGGTGATCAGGGGACCAAGCCGCGAGCGACCCGATCGGAGGTGATGGTGAGGCGACTCAGCGGTCGTCGCGACGCGGGTCATCGCTGCGGAGACCCTCATCGGCGACGGTCACGCCGGGGATCTCGCGAGCGTCGTCGGCCGCGGTGCTCTGCTCGTCCGCAGTGCTGTGCTCGTCCGCGGCGCTCTGCTCGTCCGCGTGGTCCTCGAGGTCGGTGACGAACTCGTCGACCGGATCGACCCGCTGGGAGATGGCCTGGCGGGCCCACTTCGTCTGGGCGCCGTTCTCGGACTCGAGGATCACGATGTCGTCGTAGGAGTCGATGATCAGGCCGTAGAAGCCGGAATGGGTGCGCACCTCATCGCCGACGCCGAGCTGCTTGACCAGATCCGCCTGCTTCTGCTGCATCTTCTTCTGGCGATTCGACATGAACAGCAGCGGCAGCATCATGACAGCGAAGATGAGCAGGAGAGGAAGGAGGGATTCCACGAGGTTCCTTTCGGCGGACGGGCCCTGACGATGCTCATGCATGGTGCGGGACCTGCCGCGGACGATTGACCGCTCCACTGTACCCGGCGGGGCGTCGCTCGCCTCCCAGGGTGAGCGGAGGATCGTCGATGCTCAGAAGCGACCGAGCATGGGCGCGATGCCTCCGGGGCCCTCCGGTGGTTCGAGGCCCAGGTGGGCCCATGCGGACGGAGCTGCCGCACGACCGCGCGGCGTGCGCAGCAGGAAGCCCTCTCGCACCAGATAGGGCTCGACCATCGTCTCGACCGTCTCGGTCTCCTCCCCCACGGCGACCGCGAGGGTGGACAGGCCCACCGGACCGCCCGCGAACCGCCCGCACAGCGCGGCGAGCACTGCGCGGTCCAGACGGTCCAGCCCGCGCTCGTCGACCTCATAGACGCGAAGGGCCTCCTTCGCGGCGTCGAGGTCGAGGCGCCCGGTGCCGCGGACCTGAGCCCAGTCGCGCACCCGGCGCAGCAGTCGGTTGGCGATGCGCGGGGTGCCCCGGGCGCGAGAGGCGATCTCGCTCCCTGCCGCTTCCTCGAGCTCGATCTCGAGCCGCAGCGCAGAGCGGCGCACCACTTCTCGCAGCTCATCGGCCCCGTAGAAGTCAAGATGGCCCATGAAGCCGAAGCGGTCACGCAGCGGCGCCGGCAGCAGGCCCGCGCGAGTCGTGGCTCCGACCACGGTGAACGGGGGCAGGTCCAAGGGGATGGACGTCGCTCCGACCCCCTTCCCGACGATCACATCGACCCGGAAGTCCTCCATCGCTATGTAGAGCATCTCCTCGGCGGGGCGCGCGAGGCGATGGATCTCGTCGATGAACAGGACTTCGCCCTCATCGAGCGAGGAGAGGATCGCGGCCAGGTCGCCGGCATGCTGCACCGCCGGTCCGGAAGTGATCCGCAGCGGGGCGGCCAGCTCGGCCGCGATGATCATCGCGAGGGTGGTCTTTCCCAGGCCCGGCGGGCCGGAGAGCAGCACGTGCTCCGGGGGCCTGCCTCGGGCGGCGGCGGCATCGAGGACCAGGGACAGCTGATCGCGGACGACCTGCTGGCCCACGAACTCATCGAGCCGGCGCGGCCGCAGAGCGGCCTCCGCGGCGCGCTCGGGTGGCACCGCCTCGGCGCTGGTCACCGACGGCGTGTCGTCCTCGGTCATCGATGCCCTCCGAGGCCTCGCAGGGCCAGCCGCAGCAGCTCCGCAGAACCGAGCTGCTCTCCGCCGGCCGCGCGAGCGGAATCGACCGCTCCGGTCGCCGCCTTCTCCGCCCAGCCGAGGCCCACCAGCGCGTCCACGACATCGGCGTCGGGTCCCTGGGGGATGCTCGGCGACGCCGGTGCTCCGGAGGCGACGGCAGTGGGTGCGGGCAGCTTGCCGCCGAGCTCGAGCAGCATGCGGCTGGCGACCTTCGGCCCGATGCCGGGGGTCCGGGTGAGCGTCTTGGCGTTCTGCTCCGCGACGGCGCGACGCAGCTCCTCGGGCTCGAGCACCGCGAGCACCGCGAGCGCGGTGCGGGGGCCGATCCCGGAGACCGACTGCACGATGCGGAAGGTCTCCGCCTCCTCCGCGTGGGGGAACCCGTAGAGGGTCATCGAGTCCTCCCGCACCACCAGCTCGGTGTGCAGGGTGAGCTCGGCGCCGTGCCGGGTGGCGCTGAGCGCCTCAGGGGTGGTGCGGACGAGATACCCGATCCCCGCCACCTCCAGCACGAGGGAGTCGAGGTCGATACGGGCGACTCGCCCGGTCAGGGATGCGATCACCCGGCCATCCTAGAACACACGTTCGATCAGTGCCGGGAGGAGGAGCGTTCCCTGGCGCGTCGCGCCTCCCGCTCCGCCCGGGCCCACACCGCCTGCGCGCTGGTGCGCGCTCCCCCGCCGGCATCGAGCGCCACCGGACCGGGGCCGCGCCAGAGCTGGGTCAGCGCGATCGCCACCGCATCGGAGGCGTCGGCCGGCTGCGGTGCGGTATCGAGCCCCAGCAGCTTGATCAGCATGGTCTGGATCTGCTTCTTGTCAGCCCGGCCGCTGCCGGTCACCGCCGCCTTCACCTCCGAGGGGGTGTGCAGCGCGACCGGGATGCCGCGCTCGGCGGCCTCCAGCAGCGCGATGCCCGAGACCTGCGCGGTGCCCATCACGGTGGAGATGTTGTTCTGGCTGAAGACCCGTTCGACGGCCACCGTGTCGGGTCCGAACTCCTCGAGCACGGCGCGCAGGCCGCGAGCGATCGTCAGCAGTCGCTGGTCGAGCGGAGAATCCGCCGAGGAGACGATCACCCCGGCATGGACGAGCTTCGCGCGGCGGCCGCCGAGGGCATCGACGACCCCGATCCCGCAGCGGGTCAGCCCAGGATCGACGCCCAGCACGCGCAGCGTGGTCATCGCCTGCGCCCCCGAGCGGACGGCGCGCCCTCGCTGCCGGAGGCCGCGCCGTCCCCGTGGATCACTCGGAGTCCGCGAGCTGGGCTGCGACGTCGTCCGGGATGTCGAGGTTCGAGAAGACGTTCTGCACGTCATCGCTGTCCTCGAGCGCCTCGATCAGGCGCAGAGCCTTCTGCGCACCCTCGAGATCCACCGGGGTGCGCATGGTGGGCACGAACTGCGCCTCGGCGCTGTCGTAGTCGATGCCCGCCTCCTGCAGCGCCGTGCGCACGGCCACCACGTCGGTGGCCTCGGAGAGGATCTCGAAGGTCTCGCCCTCGTCGTTGATCTCCTCGGCGCCGGCATCGAGGACCACCTCGAGGAGCTCGTCCTCACTGTGCTCTGCCTTGGAGACGGCGACCACGCCCTTGCGCTCGAACAGGTACGACACCGAGCCGGACTCCGCCATGTTGCCGCCGTTGCGGTTGAAGGCCAGGCGGACCTCGGAGACGGCACGATTCTTGTTGTCGGTGAGGCACTCGACCAGGACTGCGACACCGCCGGGGGCATAGCCCTCGTACATCAGCGTCTCGTAGTCGACGCCTCCGCCATCGAGCCCGCCGCCACGCTTGACGGCGCGGTCGATGTTGTCGTTGGGCACGGAGGTCTTCTTCGCCTTCTGGATGGCGTCGAAGAGGGTGGGGTTGCCGACAGGGTCAGGACCACCCATGCGTGCGGCAACTTCGATGTTCTTGACCAGCTTGGCAAACAGCTTGCCTCGTCTGGCATCGATGATGGCCTTCTTGTGCTTGGTGGTCGCCCACTTGGAATGCCCCGACATCTTTCTCCTCCCGGCTCTGCCGCCGAACGGCGGCGAATTGCCGTCCCATTCTAGGCCAGTGCAGGAATGTTCCAGGAGACATGGCCACGAGGAGCGGGCTGCTGGCGGGCGAAACCCGTTCAGCCTCGCACGACGGGCGCAGTCAGCGAGCCGATCAGGCGACGGTCGGCGGTGACCGTCTCGAGCAGCTCGCGCTCACGTGCACGTGTCTTCGCGCTCGGCGTGCCGAACAGCACGCTGTGCCTTTCGATCCCCAGCGCGATCGAGGTCCGGATCAGATCTCGCATCGCCATCCGGGACACGGCGCCGTGGCGGGCCGCCCAGCGCTCGGCCCGTCGGCGGCGACGCATCGAGACCAGCAGCTCCACCTCGTCGGGCGAGAACCAGCCGGCCCTCCCGTATTCCGCGAGCTGGCGGCGCAGGATGCGCTTCTCCCGCAGTCGGAGGAAGAGCACGATCGCGACCAGCAGCACGAAGATCGGCACCTGCACCGTGACGTAGTAGCGCAGGAAGCCCGCCAGGGGTGCCGCGGGGTCGACCGGGATGAAGAAGGTCGAGCCGTTCCACAGCGCATGCAGCACCATGCCCAGTGACAGGCCACCCGCGCCGAGGCCGAAGTAGAGCATCAGCGATCGTCGTTCGGCGGCGATCCCCAGGCCCAGTCCGCACAGGGCGGTGAAGGAGACATGGGCGAACGGGGAGAGCACTCCGCGCAGGAAGAAGGTCTGCCAGAAGACGGCGACCTCACCGGCGGCCTGTGCCTGGTGGAACGAGTTGCCGAAGTAGAGGATGTTCTCGGTGAAGGCGAAGCCTCCGGCGATCAGCGCCGCGTAGACCACACCGTCGATCGGGCCGGCGATATAGCGACGCCCCCAGATCAGCAGGCCGATCATCCCGGCACTCTTCATGGCCTCTTCGATCACCGGAGCCTGGATGACGGCGCCCAGGAACGAATCGATCAGCTGGTTCGTCTCCGTCGGGGTGATCCACGCCGTGAAGTAGCCGCCGAACCAGAGGGTGAGCAGGACCGAGCCGATCGCACCCCAGGCGAAGGCGTAGACGAGCGACATGCGGGGCTGCGGCGTGTAGCGGTCGATCCACCACACCGCGCCGAGGACCAGCGCGACCGGAACCAGGGCGGCCGTGAAGGCGACCAGAGAGGTGCCGAAGCCCAGCGGGAGGATGACGAAGAAGTACAGCGCCAGCGCCGAGACCGCGAGCCCGAGGAAGGACAGTGCGAACAGCACCCAGCGCACCCAGGGACGTCGCCGCTTCGCGCGCTGCGCCTTCCCCTCCCCGATCTGCCCGGGAGCTCGGGGATCCACCCGCTCGACGTCATAGCCGTAGGGGTCACCCGATCGAGAGGGCGGAGCAGGGTGGGGCGGTGCGCCGGTCACGCTCGTCACGGTCGGTCCCGCCTCTCCCCCGGTCGGTGCGGCCGATGAGTTCGCTGTCCGGGGGCCTCACGGTTCAGCGTCGGCACGGCCTCGGTCATGGTAGCTCAGGGCCAGGCGTCGGCGTAGAGCTGACGGGTGTGCCCGAGCAGGATCGGGACCGCCTTCGTGCGGCCGACGATCGGCAGGAAGTTCGCATCCCCGGGCCAGCGCGGGACCACATGCTGGTGGAGGTGCGCGGCGATCCCGGCCCCCGCCACCTCGCCCTGGTTCATGCCGAGGTTGAACCCCGCCGGCCGCGACACCTCGCGGATCACGCGCATCGCCGTCCGGGTGAGCTCGGCGACCTCGAGCACCTCGGCCTCATCCAGGTCGGTGTAGTCCGAGACATGCCGGAAAGGGCACACCAGCAGGTGGCCGGCGTTGTACGGGTAGAGGTTCAGGATCACGTAGGCGGTCTCCCCCCGGTGGACGATCAGCGACTCCTCGTCGGAGCGCTGCGGTGCCGCGCAGAAGGGGCACTGCTGATCGTCGTGGGGATCCTGCGGCTTGTTCTCCCCGCCGATGTAGGCCATCCGGTGCGGGGTCCACAGCCTCTCGGTGTCGTCGGGGACGCCCGCGAAATTGCGGGCGTCCTCGACGACGGGCTCGGGATCCGAGCTCACACCTGGGCCTTCGTCGTCACAGCCTCGACGATCCGCTGGACTGCGGTATCGACATCGATGCCGTTGTCCTGGCTGCCGTCACGCATGCGGAAGGAGACCGCGCCCTTCTCCTGGTCCTCGCCGCCGGCGATGAGCAGATAGGGCACCTTCTCCTTGGTGTGGGTGCGGATCTTCTTCTGCATGCGGTCGTCCGAGGAGTCGACCTCTACGCGGATGCCGTGGGCGCGGAGCTTCGTGGCCACCTCGTCGAGATAGGGCACGTATTCCGCCGCCACCGGAATGCCGACGACCTGCACCGGGGCCAGCCACACGGGGAACGCCCCGGCGTAGTGCTCCAGGAGCACGCCGAAGAACCGCTCGATCGAGCCGAACAGCGCGCGATGGATCATCACCGGACGCTGGCGGGAGCCGTCGGACGCGGTGTACTCGAGCTCGAACAGCTCCGGCTCGAAGAAGTCCAGCTGGATCGTGGACAGCTGCCAGGTGCGACCGATCGCGTCCTTCGCCTGCACGGAGATCTTCGGCCCGTAGAAGGCGGCGCCGCCCGGGTCCGGCACCAGGTCCAGTCCGGAGGCGGTGGCGACCTCCTCGAGGGTGCGGGTCGCCTCCTCCCAGGTGCTGTCATCGCCGACGGACTTCTCGGGGTCGCGGGTGGAGAGCTCGAGGTAGAAGTCGTCCAGGCCGTAGTCCTTCAGCAGCCCGAGGACGAAGTCGAGCGTCGAGGCGATCTCCTCGCGCATCTGCTCACGGGTGGTGTAGATGTGCGCATCGTCCTGGGTGAACCCGCGAGCACGGGTCAGGCCGTGCACCACACCGGACTTCTCGTAGCGGTAGACGCTGCCGAACTCGAACAGCCGCATCGGCAGCTCGCGGTACGAACGGCCGCGCGAGCTGTAGATGAGGTTGTGCATCGGGCAGTTCATGGGCTTGAGGTAGTAGTCCTGGCCCTGCTTGGTGATGTTGCCGTCCGCATCCACCTCCTCGTCCACGTGCATCGGGGGGTACATGCCGTCGGCGTACCACTCGAGGTGCTTGGAGGTCTCGAAGAGGTTCTTCTTGGTGATGTGCGGGGTGGAGACGAAGGAGTACCCGGCCTCGACGTGCCGGCGGCGGGAGTAGTCCTCCATCTCCATCTTGATCATCGCGCCCTTGGGATGGAACACCGGCAGTCCGGAGCCGATCTCGTCGGGGAAGGAGAAGAGGTCCAGCTCGTTGCCGAGGCGGCGGTGGTCGCGGCGCTCGGCTTCGGCGATGCGCTCCTGGTGGGCACGCAGCTCGTCCTTGGAGGGCCAGGCGGTGCCGTAGACGCGCTGCAGCATCGGGTTCTTCTCGCTGCCCCGCCAGTAGGCAGCGGCGGAGCGGGTGAGCGCGAAGCCATTGCCGATGAGCTTGGTGGTGGGCAGGTGCGGGCCGCGGCACAGATCCGTCCAGACGGTCTGGCCCTTCTTGTCCACGTTGTCGTACATGGTCAGACCGCCCTCGCCGACCTCGACGCTGGCCCCTTCGGCGGCGTCGCCGGCGGTGGACTTCAGGCCGATCAGCTCGAGCTTGTAAGGCTCTGCCGCTTCCTCGGCACGCGCCGCATCGTCGGAGATCTCCCGGCGGACGAACCGCTGACCGGACTTGATGATCCGGTTCATCTCCTTCTCGAGCTCCTTGAGGGACTCCGGGGTGAACGGCTCGGAGACGTCGAAGTCGTAGTAGAAGCCGTCGGTGATCGGCGGGCCGATGCCGAGCTTGGAGTCGGGATCGGTCTTCTGCACCGCCTGGGCGAGGACGTGTGCCGCGCTGTGGCGCAGGATCGACAGCCCGTCGGGGCTGGAGATGTCGACGCCCTCGACGACCTGGCCCTCAGCGAGGGGGCTGTACAGATCGCGCAGCTCGCCGTCGATGCGCAGGGCGATGATCGAGGTGGTGCCCGCGAAGAGCTCGGTGCCCGTGGTCCCCTCGTCGATGTGCTGGGGTGATCCGTCGAGGGTGATGGCGATCTGAGCCACGGGGTCTCCTTCTGTTCGGGTCGAGCCGGCCGACGATGCCGGCTCCACGGATGATGTTAGCGGCCCGCGAAGCACGCAGGCGAGCAGCCTCCTTACCGAGGGGAGGGTGGACGGCGAGAAGCAGAAGAGCCCTGGTCCGAGGGACCAGGGCTCTTCTTCGTGGTGGGCGATACTGGGATCGAACCAGTGACCTCTTCCGTGTCAGGGAAGCGCGCTACCGCTGCGCCAATCGCCCGGAACGGCATCGTCATGATGCCGACGGAGGTGGGTACGGGATTCGAACCCGTGTACACGGCTTTGCAGGCCGTTGCCTAACCACTCGGCCAACCCACCGGGATGTGCCACACCAAAGGAAAAGGCGCTCCCGACGATCGCCGGTTGCGCCGCTCCCAGAGCGGACGACCGGATTCGAACCGGCGACCCTCACCTTGGCAAGGTGATGCTCTACCAACTGAGCTACGTCCGCATGACAAGGATCCGAAGATCCTGCCGTGGGCGATACTGGGATCGAACCAGTGACCTCTTCCGTGTGAAGGAAGCGCGCTACCCCTGCGCCAATCGCCCGAAGGTGCTGGCCACCCTCTCGAGTGGACCAGAAGAATCTTACATGGTTTCCGCAGTGCCCTGGACCGATCCGGGTGTGACCTACGTCCTGGCAAGTTTTTCGGCAGCTCCGCATCGATGCCGCCCTGTGCCGGCGGCAGGATCTCTGCCACCAGTCCTCGGCTCCGGCAGCCCTCGCCCGCACCTCTGGCCCGCGCCTGCTGCGCACGACCGTCCGACAGCATCCGAGGCACGGACGAGGCACGGAGGGATCGACCGAGGGTCCCCGCCGCAGCAACCACCGCCTCGGGTGCAGACAGAACGCAGACGGAGTGCAGACAGAGTGCAGACAGATATCGCGGTGACCTCGAACACTGTGCGGTCCCAGCATTTGCGAAGCGGGCAGGAGCAGAATATTGTCTTCCTTCGTCGGCCCAGCCGATGTGCGGACGTAGCTCAGTTGGTAGAGCATCACCTTGCCAAGGTGAGGGTCGCCGGTTCGAATCCGGTCGTCCGCTCCACCCCTCTCTCGCGTCCTCGGACGCAGGGGGCGATTGGCGCAGCGGTAGCGCGCTTCCCTGACACGGAAGAGGTCACTGGTTCGATCCCAGTATCGCCCACCACGGAAGGCCCCCTCGGTACGCCGAGGGGGCCTTCGTCATTCCCTGCACGGCCACTCTCCCTGTGCACTGCCTGTCTGCGTACGGGAGAGGCATCACGGAGATGCGCGAGCGGCTCCTCGGATCAGCGATGTGATATGTGGGCAGTGCCGCACCTCCGGGTCACGTCCAGCCAGAAGCCGTCTACTCTGGGGCTATGCAGATCTGGCCTGGACAGTCCTACCCCATGGGTGCCACCTTCGACGGCTCCGGCACCAACTTCGCCCTCTTCTCTGAGGTGGCGGAGCGTGTCGAGCTGTGCCTGATCGACGACGACGGCGCCGAGCGCCGGGTCGAGATCACCGAGGTCGACGCCTACGTGTGGCACGTCTACCTGCCGTCGGTGCAGGCCGGCCAGCGCTACGGCTTCCGTGTGCACGGCCCCTATGACCCAGCCGCAGGGCATCGCTGCGATCCCTCGAAGCTCCTGCTGGATCCCTATGCGAAGGCGATCGCCGGGATGGCGAGCAACCATCCCTCGCTCTACAGCTACGACTTCGAGGACCCCAAGGCCCGCAACACCGAGGACTCCGGCGAGCACACCATGCACTCGGTGGTCGTCTCCCCCTTCTTCGACTGGGGCAATGACCACCCGCCGGCCCACGAGTACCACGACACCGTGATCTATGAGGCTCACGTCAAGGGCCTGACGATGCTCCATCCGGACATCGATGAGGACATCCGGGGCAGCTATGTCGCGATGGGCCACCCGGCGATCATCGATCACCTCAAGGAGCTCGGCATCACCGCGGTCGAGCTGATGCCGGTCCATCAGTTCGTGCAGGACGGCCACCTGGTCGAGAAGGGCATGCGGAACTACTGGGGCTACAACACCATCGGCTTCTTCGCCCCGCACAACGAGTACGCGCACGCCGGGGAGCTGGGTCAGCAGGTCCAGGAGTTCAAGCAGATGGTCAAGAACCTCCACGAGGCGGACATCGAGGTGATCCTCGACGTGGTCTACAACCACACCGCCGAGGGCAACCAGATGGGCCCCACCCTGTGCTTCCGCGGCATCGACAACGCCGCCTACTACCGTCTGGTCGAAGAGGACAAGGCTCACTACTACGACACCACCGGCACCGGGAACTCCCTGCTGATGCGCACCCCGCACGTGCTCCAGCTGATCATGGACTCGCTGCGCTACTGGGTCACCGAGATGCACGTGGACGGATTCCGCTTCGACCTCGCCTCGACCCTCGCTCGTGAGCTGCACGAGGTGGACCGCCTCTCGGCCTTCTTCGACATCATCCAGCAGGATCCCGTGATCTCCCAGGTGAAGCTCATCGCCGAGCCCTGGGACCTGGGCGAGGGCGGTTACCAGGTGGGCGGCTTCCCCCCGCTGTGGTCGGAGTGGAACGGCAAGTACCGCGACACGGTGCGGGACTTCCACCGTTCCGAACCCGGCACGATCGGGGAGTTCACCTCGCGTCTGGCAGGCAGCTCGGATCTGTACCAGCACACTGGGCGCACCCCGATCGCCTCGATCAACTTCGTGACCGCGCACGACGGTTTCACGCTGCGGGACCTGGTCTCGTACAACGATCGTCACAACGAGGACAACGGAGAGGGCGGGAAGGACGGCGAGAGCCACAACCGCTCCTGGAACTCCGGGGTCGAGGGTCCGAGCGAGGATCCGGAGGTGCTGGATCTGCGCCTGCGTCGTATGAAGAACCTGATGGCCACGCTGCTGCTGAGCCAGGGCGTGCCGATGCTCCTGCACGGGGACGAGATGGGCCGCACCCAGAAGGGCAACAACAACACCTACTGCCAGGACAATGAGCTGGCGTGGATGGACTGGGAGCTGAACCCGTACCAGATGGAGATGCTCTGGTTCACCCAGCAGATGATCACGCTGCGGAAGGATCATCCGATCTTCCGGCGCCGTCGCTTCCTGCAGGGGGTGGTGCGCGACGGTGCCGACTCCTCGCTCGCGGACGTGGTCTGGATCGGCACCGACGGGGCACTGATGACCGAGGGGGACTGGCAGGATCCACATAACAAGTGCCTGGCCATGTTCCTCAACGGTTCCGCGATCCCGGAGCCGAACCTCCGCGGCGAGCGCATCGTCGACGAATCGGCGCTGGTGATGTTCAACGCCTCCGGCAACCCCGTGGACTTCACCCTGCCCTCGGCTGAGCACGGCACGCAGTGGAAGGTCGAGCTGGGCACCGGTGGCACGATCGATGTCGGGGACGTGCTCGAGGCCGGGCAGACGATCAGCCGACCGGCCCATTCCCTGCTCATCCTGCTGCGCCCGCCGTTGCAGGAGGAGCAGGGTGAGGACGCCGCTGTCCTGCGGGAGAACCGCGAGGACCAGGGAGAGATCCGCCCCATCCGCGCCTGAGACCGTCTCGCCCTGCCCCGGCGCAGCGACGCTGCGCCGGGGCTGTGATGAAGGAGAGCACGACCCGTGAGCACCGACACCGTTCCTCGTCCCGCCGCCCGGAGGCCTGAGGCCGCGACCACGACCGGCGCCCTGCGCGCCCTCCGGCCCGTGCCGACCTCCACCTACCGCCTGCAGCTGCATGAGGGATTCACCGCTGACGACGCCGCCGCCGTGGTCCCGTATCTGGCCCGGCTCGGGGTAGGACACCTGTTCTGCTCCCCCGTGCTGCAGGCCGCTCCTGGCTCCGCCCACGGCTATGACGTGGTCGACCATTCCCGGATCAGCGAGGAGATCGGCGGGGAGGAGGCGCTGCGCCGGCTTGCCGACTCCGCGCACGCCCACGGGATGGGGCTGATCGTCGACGTGGTGCCCAACCACATGGCGATCCCGACCCCGATCTGGCACAACCGCGCCCTGTGGTCGGTGCTACGGGACGGGCCCCGCTCCCCCTTCGCCGACTGGTTCGACCTGGACCCCTCGGCCGAGCTCTCCATCCTGGTGCCCGTGCTCGGCAGGACGATCGGGGCGGTCCTGGCCGACGGGGAGATCACCGTGGGTCCCGAAGAGATCCCCCAGGCCGACGGCACCACGGCCGTGGAGACCGTGGTGCGCTACTTCGACCATGTCCTCCCTGTCGCCGCCGGCACCGAGCACCTGGGCCTGGCCGATCTGCTCGAGCGGCAGTGGTACCGCCTGGCGTACTGGAAGGTCTCCGATGAGGAGCTGAACTACCGCCGCTTCTTCGATGTGGACACCCTCGCCGGGCTCCAGGTGGAGCTGCCGCATGTGTTCGAGGCGACCCATGCGACGCTGCTGCGCCTGCAGGGAGAAGGCGTGATCGACGGCTACCGCATCGATCATCCCGATGGCCTGGCCGATCCTCGCGGCTACCTCCGAGATCTCGAGAGCGCCACCGGCGGTGCCTGGACCGTCGTCGAGAAGATCCTCGAGGGCGAGGAGCAGCTGCCCGGGGACTTCCCCTGCGCGGGGACGACCGGCTACGACGCCCTCTGGCGGGTGGGAGGGCTCTTCCATGACCCCCATGGTGCGATCGGGCTGACGCATCTGTGGCAGCGGCGCACCGGGGACCTGCGCCCCTTCGAGGAGGTCGCCGAGGAGTCGACGGACCTGATCGTCTCCACCAGCCTGTGGGCGGAGGTCGAACGGCTGACCACCCTGATCCACCGCATCTGCCAGGAGGACATCCGCCTGCGCGACACCACCCGTCGCAACCTGCAGAAGGTGATCGTCGCGCTGCTCGGCTCGATGGACCGCTACCGTGCCTACATCGTCCCCGGCGAGCCGGCCCCCGGCTCCGAACGGGCAGTCCTCGAGCAGGCGGCGGCACGGGCGCGGCAACGGCTCGGTGAGGACGAAGACGTGGTGACCACCCTGGAGACGGTGCTCGCGATGGTGTGCGGGGACGAGGTGGGCAGCGCCGGCCGCACGCGCAGCGCCGAGCGGGACGAGGTGGTGGTGCGCTTCGCACAGACCTGCGGCCCGGTCCACGCCAAGGGGCTCGAGGACACCGCCTTCTATCGCTACACCCGCTTCCTCCCGGTCAATGAGGTCGGCGCGGACCCGGACCGGATCGGGGTCGAACCGGACCAGCTGCATGATCATGCGCTGTCGATGGTCCTCCACCGCCCCGATGCGATGACCACCCTGTCCACGCATGACACCAAGCGCAGCGAGGACGTCCGTGCTCGGCTCGCGGTGCTCACCGAGCAGCCGCTGGAATGGGCGCTGGTGGTGCAGGACCTCGACCGGGCCACCGCCGAGCACCGCGGGGACCGGGTCGACGGGGCGATCGAGCTGCTGCTCTGGCAGACCCTCGCCGGCTGCTGGGAGCTTCCCGGGTCGTCGGCCGCGCCGCTGAGTGCGGAGCGGCTCGAGGGCTATCTGCTCAAGGCCATGCGGGAGGCGAAGAGCTTCACCACCTGGACCGAGCAGGATGCGGACTACGAGCAGCAGGTGCTGACCCTGGGACGTGCGGCCCTGGAATCCGCTGAGGTGCAGCGCATCCTCACCGACTGGACACGCCGCACCGCCGCCGCACAGCGCAGCGCGATCCTCGGGCAGAAGCTGGTGCAGCTGACGATGCCCGGCGTGCCGGATGTGTACCAGGGCAATGAGTCGATCGATCTCTCCCTCGTGGATCCGGACAACCGGCGCCCCGTGGACCACGCCCTCCATGAGGAGCGGCTGGCACGTATGATCGACGGGGCCGGGCCCGACGGGATCGCCGACGAGAAGCTCTGGCTCACCCACCGTGCGCTGGTGCTCCGCAGGGCGCGCCCCGAACTCTTCCAGGGACGGGACGCGAGCTATCGCCCGCTGCCGACCACCACCGGACATGCAGTCGCCTTCGGTCGCGCGGTCGAGGAGGGGGAGGTCGAGGTCGTCACCGTCGTCACCCGTCTCGCCCATGGACTCGCCCAACGCGGCGGCTGGGGAGACAGCTGGATCGCGCTGCCGCCCGGACGCTGGCGGGATGCGCTCAGCGGCGCCGAGTTCGACGGCGGTCAGGTGACCCTCGGCGCACTGCTCGACGCCTGGCCCGTCGCACTGCTGGTGCGCACCGCAGGAATGGAGGATTCCCGATGACCGACCGCTCCGTGACCCCACCGACCACGCCGACCTCCCCGACATCCCCGACCTCCCCGACTTCGCTGACCCCACCGGAACCCCGCCGCTACGACCGCTACGAGCTGTGGGCTCCCGCCGCCCAGGAGGTGGAGGTGCGGATCGACGGCGCCGTCCACCCGATGAGCCGCACCCGGGACGGCTGGTTCGCGCTGCCCGGGGTAGCCGCTGTGCCGGGTGCCCGCTATGCCTTCCGCCTCGATCAGGACGAGCTGTGGCTGCCCGATCCGCGGTCCCTGTCCCAGGCGGACGGCGTGCATGGCGACAGCGAGGTCATCGACCCCCGATCCCTGCGCTCTGCGACCTCCTGGGAAGGTCGCAGCCTGCGCGGACGCGTGCTCTACGAGCTCCATGTCGGCACCTTCACCTCCGGGCCGGACGGGCGCGGAGGCACTTTCGACTCCGCCATCGAGCGGCTCGACGCACTGGTCGAGCTGGGCGTCGATGCGATCGAGCTGCTGCCGGTGGCGACCTTCCCCGGCGATCGCGGCTGGGGCTATGACGGAGTGGGCCTCTACGCGGTCCATGCCGCCTATGGCGGGCACGCCGGACTGGCCCGATTCGTCGAGGCCGCACATTCGCGAGGGCTGGCGGTGCTGCTCGATGTGGTCCACAACCATCTGGGTCCCTCCGGGAACTACCTGGGCAGGTTCGGCCCCTACTTCACCGACCAGCACGAGACCCCGTGGGGCGAGGCGGTCAACCTCGACCAGCCCGGCTCCCGCCAGGTGCGCGATTTCCTGCTGGGCAGCGTCCGGCAGTGGCTCGTGGACGTGGGCCTGGACGGGCTGCGGCTGGACGCGGTCCACGAGCTGCAGGACGACTCCCCTCAGCACTTCCTGGCCGAGCTCGCCGGGGCGGTCGCCGTCTGGGAGGCGGAGACCGGCCGTGAGCTGACGCTGATCGCGGAGTCGGACCGCAATGACCCGGCCACGGTCACCCCCACCGCCGCCGGTGGCCTCGGCATGGACATGCAGTGGGCCGATGATGTCCACCACGGGGTCCACGCCTGGATCACGGGCGAGCGAGCAGGCTATTACGGAGACTTCGGAAGCGCCCGGACGCTCGCCGCCGTGCTGCAGCGGGTCTTCCTCCACGCAGGCACCTTCTCCACGTTCCGCGACTCGGTATGGGGGGCTGCCGTCGATCCGGCATCCTCCGACTACGACGCCCACTCCTTCGTGACCTTCCTGCAGAATCATGACCAGGTGGGCAACCGTGCGAGCGGCGATCGCATCCACCACGGCATCGACCCCGCGCAGCAGGCCGCAGCGATCGCCCTGATCCTGCTGGGACCGGGCACCCCGATGCTGTTCCAGGGCGAGGAATGGGCGGCCTCGACACCGTTCACCTACTTCACCGACCACGACGACGAGCTGGGCGAGCTGGTGAGCACCGGGCGGGTCGCGGAGTTCGCCGCCATGGGCTGGGCCGAGCAGGTCCCCGACCCGCAGTCCCGAGCGACCTTCGAGTCCTCGATGCTGCGCTGGGAGGAACGGGACCAGGGCAGCCATGCCCAGATGCTCCAGTGGTATCGCGCGGTGATCTCCCTGCGTCGGGAGCAGGCGGACCTCCATGATCCGGATCTTCGCCGCACCAGGGTCGAGGTGCTCTCCGAGGAGACCGTGCTGCTGCATCGCGGTGAGCTCTCCGTGCTCGCCCATCGGGGGCCGGGCCCGCTGGAGGTGGACCTCCGTGCCGCCGAGGTGCTCGCCTCCTTCGGCGATCTGACACAAGCACCGGACGGCAGGCTCTCGATGCCCGGCCCCGGCGCCGTGGTGATGCGTCCCCTCGCCGCCGGCTGAGGAGCGGATCAGGAAGCGGCGTCGGAGCTGCCTGTGCGGAGCAGCTGCGCGCCATCGTTCGCCAGCGAGGCGAGTCGCGAGAGCGAGCGCAGATACTTCTTGCGGTAGCCGCTGCGCAGCAGCTCCGCGGAGAACAGATCATCGAACACCCGAGGCGCGCCGTCCCCGCTGCGCTCGCCGCCGCTCGCCTCGAGGGCGACGAGTGACGGCACCTCCCTGTCGTAGAGCCGGTCCACCAGGACCACGAAGCGCAGGGCATCATGATGGCGGGTGAGCCCGTGCACGCCGGTGAGGTGGACGGAGGAGACCTCATCGATCAGAGCGCCGTAGCGCGAGGGGTGCACCGTACTCAGGTGCGCCAGCAACGGGTCGAAGGCGTCCAGTGTCGCCTCCGGGGTGGACTCGGCGTGCTCAGCCACCTCCGCTTCGGGGAGGGCGCAGATCTCACTGACCCCATCACGCCGCCGGTAGTCCTCACCATCGATCCGCAGCACCTGGAACCGCTCGGCCATGGCCTGGATCTCCCGGAGGAAATCCTGGGCGGCGAATCGTCCCTCGCCGAGCGCATCGGGGAGGGTGTTGGAGGTGGCGACGATGGCGACGCCGCGGTCGGAGAGCTCCCGGATCAGACGGGTCATCAGCAGCGTGTCCCCGGGATCGTCGAGCTCGAACTCGTCGATGCACACCAGCTGCGACTCGCCCAGCAGGTCGACCGCCTTCTGGAACCCGAGAGCCCCCACCAGATCGGTGTATTCCACGAAGGTGCCGTAGACGCGCGCCCCTTCGACCGCATGGAACAGAGAGGTGAGCAGGTGGGTCTTGCCGACGCCGAAGCCGCCGTCGAGGTAGATGCCGAGCGCGGGCTCCGGCTTCCGGCGCAGACGGGACAGGAAGCCGCCGCGCGGCCGTCCGAGCTCGGCGGCGAAGGCGGTGATGCGCTGCTTGGCCTCCTCCTGGGAGGGAAACGCAGGATCCGGGACGTAGTTCTCCAGCCGCGCCCGGGCGAACCGCGGCGGCGGCACCAGATCTGCGAGCAGGCGCTCGAGGGAGGGCGCAGGCCGGCGGTCGCTCAATGCATCGGTCACGCCGGTCAGTGTAGGGGGCGGGGCCCCTCGCCCGCCGACTCTGCCCGCCCGGCACCGGCGAGCGATGAGCGGGACCACAGTGCCACCCGGTCCGGGAGTGGCCAGGCTCCCGCCCGCCGGCGACGTCAGAGCCGGAGCCCGATCGATCCTTCGAGAGCAGGTGCGGCGGGGGCGCGCACAGGCACCTCGACCCTGCCCACGGACTCCTCCAGCCCCAGCGTCTGCACCAGGTAGTCCGCGAGCAGCCGTTCATAGCGAGCCGGGTCGCGATTCCATTCCCGGGTGTGCGAGGCGCCCTCGAAGGGGACGAACTCGATGAGGTCCGGGCGCAGCGCAGCCAGCTGCCGGCTGGGCTCCGGCGGAACCGTCTCGTCGTCGAGGGCGTGGAAGAGCAGCGTGGGATGAGTGAGGTGCTCGGCGTAGAAAGGGGGTGTCATCTCATGCAGTGCGAGCGGCTCATGCAGGCGCACCATCCGGGCACCGATCTGGGAGGTCATCATCCACAGGGCGAGCTGCCGCATGGGGGCGGGGGCCTTGAGAGAGGTCGCGTGGTGGACCAGGATGTCCTGCCAGTCCACTGCCGGGGAGTCGAGCACCAGCGCGGCGATGCGGTCTCGATGCGCGGAGCGCACGGAGGCGCGCAGTGCGATGCCACCGCCCATCGACCATCCCACCAGCACGATCCGTCGTGCCCCCTGTGCCAGTGCATAGTCGATCGCGGCCTCGGTGTCCTCCCACTCGGCGGCTCCCAGATGGTGCATGCGGTCCGCGGAGGACGGCGCGCCGACGTCGTTGCGATAGGTGATCGTGAGGCTGGTGAGCCCCAGCCTGTGCAGCAGTGGGATCACGCGCAGCGCCTCACCGCGCGCGGAGCCGTGCCCATGGATGAGGATCGCCCAGGTGTTCTCGTTGCCCCCGGCAGAGCCGTCTGCTGCCTCGGGTCGCACCAGCCACGCGGGCATGTGCCCCACCGGCGAGTCGATCTCGACCTCCTCGGTGGGCAGGCCGTGAGCGGTCTGCGGGGTCCCGGCCCAGAAGAAGCCGTTGCTCGCGGCTCGGTCGACCTCGAGCGGCTCGGCCGTGTCGTCGGCCCATCGCGGGCGGGAGACGGTGGTGGGCGTCGGCCGGCCGTCGACCGGTCCCAGCCGCACGTGGACGGTGCCGCCGCCCTGGCGGAGCGCGAGCACCCCTCCGCGGCGAGCGGCCTTGGTGTCGTCCAGATGGACCCGATCCGGGTAGACCGCACGCACAGCCACGTCCCGGCGGCCGCGCAAGGTCTCACGGGGCACCAGCGGCAGCCTCGCCATCACCCGCGCCCCCACCGTGAGCAGACCTCCGCTGAGCGCGAACATCGAGGCTGCGCCGACGGCCCCATATGCCGCGACTTCCGGCCATCGCGCCTGGTCAGGACGAGGCGGACGGGGCAAGTAGCGGACGATCGAGCCGGTCGTCCGGCGGGAACGGGAAAGGTCACGCGTCATACCGCGCATCCTATCGGCGGGCTAGGATCGAGACTGTGAACGCCTCGTTCATCATCCTGCTTGAGCGATCGCCAGCTCGTCTGAGCGGCGCCCACGGGCGTCGCAGAATCGGAGGCCTCCAGATGTCCACCGACCCCATCGGCACCCGTCCGTACCCGATCTCCGTCAGCGATCTCGAGTGGCGAGAGCGCCTCTCTCCCGGCGAGTACCAGGTACTCCGTCAGGGCGGCACCGAACGCCCCGGGACCGGTGAGTACGAGGAGGTCCGCTCGGCGGGCACCTATGCCTGCAAGGGCTGCGGCGCCGAGCTGTTCACCGCCACCACCCAGTTCGACGCCCACTGCGGCTGGCCCGCCTTCTACGCCCCCACGGACTCCGACGCCGTGGAGCTGATCGAGGACACCTCCCTGGGGATGCGGCGCATCGAGGTGCGCTGTGCCGGTTGCGGCTCCCACCTCGGTCACGTCTTCGAGGGCGAGGGCTTCCCGACCCCGACGGACCAGCGGTACTGCATCAACTCGATAAGCCTGGTCCACAGCGACGACGCGAGCCCGAGCGACGCCCGCCCCGCGTGACCCTGCCGGGCGGGATGAGCTCGGCGCGCCTGCCGGATGCGAGGTCACCCCACGGATAGCCTCCCTCCGTGTCCGTCCATCGAATCCGCTCCAGCGATGACACCTTCCGTGCCGCCATCGACGCCATGACCGACGCTCCTCAGCGGTCGGAGTTCAGCTGGCGCACCATCCCCGCCCCGTCGCGGATGGCTCCTTCGACCTGGGCCTGCACCGGGGAGATCCTGGTGCACGACGACGAGCTCGCCTCCGGTCGCCTGGTGATCCTCCATGACCCGGCCGGGCAGGAGTCCTGGGACGGCACCTATCGGATGGTCGCCCTGGTCCAGGCTCAGCTCGAACCCGAGTTCGCGGTCGAGGCGATGCTCGGTGACGTGGCGTGGTCCTGGGTCACCGAGTCTCTGGAGCTCCACGAGGCCGAATCCCGGGAGCTGGGCTGCACCGCCACCCGGGTGGTCTCCCAGTCCTACGGAGCGCTCGCCTCACGCGCCTCCACCGTGGACGTCGAGATGCGGGTGTCCTGGACTCCCGAGCCGCTGGCCGCGACGGCCGACTCCGGTGCACAGCAGAGCTCCGGGCCGGAGGATCCGCCGGCGATCGATCTGGTGCCCCACTTCGCCGCCTGGACCGCGATGCTCGCCGCCGCCGGTGGACTCCCCCCTGCGCCGCCGCGCATCGCCCCGATCGCACCCACCCACCATGCGAGGGCCCCGCGTCCTGAGGAAGCCGGTGAGGTGCGGTGACGGACTCCCCTGTGCTCCAGGATCTGAAGGCGCCGCGCGACGGACTCATGCCGGTGATCGACCGCATCCAGCCGCTGCTGGCCTGGTGCGAGGCCGCCGCCACCGCTCCCGACGAACCGGTCTCGGTCGATGCCGAGCGGGCCTCGAGCTATCGCTACAGCTCTCGGGCGTACCTGGTCCAGCTGCGCACCGACGCGGCAGGCACCGCGCTGATCGATCCGCTCGCCTTCCCGATGCCCGGGACCCTGATCTCCCTGCTGGGCAGTCGGGAATGGGTGCTGCATGCGGCGGGCCAGGATCTTCCGAGCCTCGCAGAGCTGGGTCTGCACCCGGCGTCGCTCTTCGACACCGAGCTCGCCGCCCGGCTGCTGGGGATGGAGCGGGTGGGTCTCGGCGCGGTCGTCGAGGACACCCTGGGGCTGCATCTGGCCAAGGAGCACTCCGCGGCTGACTGGTCCCGGCGTCCCCTGCCGGAGGGGTGGCTGAGCTATGCCGCCCTCGACGTGGAGGTGCTCGTGGAGGTCCGTGACGTCCTGGTCGAGCGGCTGCGCGCGGCGGGCAAGGAGGACTGGGCGCGACAGGAGTTCGAGCACGAGCGCACCCGCGTGCACGGGCCCACCCGTTCCTCCAGCTGGCGGGGCCTGCACGGTCTGGGTGGTCTTCGCACCACCCGTCAGCTCGCTGCGGCCCGTGAGATGTGGAGCCGTCGCGATCAGATCGCGAGCGCCGAGGACCTCTCCCCCCACCGGGTGATCAAGGATCGGGACATCGTCGCGGCAGCGAAGGAGGCACCCCGGGGCCGGGAGGCCTTCGATCGTGCCCTGCCCGCGAAGCTGCGCCGCAAGGACACCTGGTGGCAAGCGGCTCGCACCGGGGTCGAGCTGCCTCCCGCCCACCTGCCCGAGCGCAGCGAACGCTCCTATCCCCCACCCCACAAGCTGTGGTCCAAGAAGTATCCGGAGGTCGCCGAGCGCTACCAGCTGGTGCGCACCGCGGTCGGCGAACGGGCCGAGGATCTCGAGATGCCGCCGGAGAACCTGCTCCAGCCCGCGCTGCTGCGCCAGTGGGTGTGGGAGCACGAGCAGACACCGCCCGAGGCCGAGGTCGCCGAGCAGCTCGCAGCACTCGGCGCCCGGCCGTGGCAGGTCGAACAGGCAGCCCCGGTGATCCACCGGGCACTCACCGAGCAGGACCCGCCCACCGAGCAGGACCGGCCCACCGAGCAGGCCTGACGCCGAGCCGGTCCGGGTTCAGTCCCGCCCGGGACGCTCCATGAACGGAGCATCAGCAGCACGCAGCGTCACCGCTGCCCCGCCGGTGCCGGCACCGCGCAGAACCTGCAGGGCGAGCAGCGCGGAGACCGTGGTGCCGTTGGTGATCCGCCCCTCGAGCACCGCAGACACGGCCTCGGACAGCGGCACCCAACGGCTGATCAGCTCGGCCTCCTCATGGGTGCGTTCGAAGTCCTCGGAGCTGGCCCGCACACCCGAGGCGAGATACACGCGGATCACTTCGTCGTTGCCTCCGGGGCTGGGACGCAGATCCACGAGGGTCTGCATCCGTCCGGGTTCATAGCCGGTCTCTTCGGCGAGTTCCCGCGCGGCGGCGATATGCGGTGGCTCCCCCTCCAGGTCGAGCAGGCCGGCAGGGATCTCCCAGAGGCTGTGGCCCACCGGATGCCGGTACTGCCGGATCATCAGCACCTGGTCCTGGTCGTCGACGGCGAGCACGGCCACCGCACCGGTGTGCCAGACGTACTCGCGGTCGAAGCGCACGCCGTCGGCGAAGTCGATGGTGTCCCGCACCAGGTCCCACACCATGCCCTTGTGCAGACGGTGGTGAGCCGCGACCGGACGCCGGTCGGGCAGATCCCGCAGAGGCGGCTCTGTGCGTTCTTCCGCAGCGACCTCCTCGCCGATGGTGTGCTCGTCGGTGACGTTCTCGCCGGTGGAGTACTGAACGGGACCGTCCCCAGCAATGCCTGTGCTCCGGTCAGTCATCTGCTCATTCCTCCGCGGTCGTGTCGTCGAGGTCCTGGCCCGCATCGGCCGGATCCGGGGTGACCTCCAGCAGCCGGGTCGCCTTCTGCAGCTCGACCGCGGCACCGATCAGCCCCGCGAACAGCGGGTGGGCACGGGTGGGACGGGACTTGAGCTCCGGGTGCGCCTGGGTGCCGATATAGAAGGGGTGCACCTCGGGGTCGAGTTCGACGAACTCGACCAGACTGTGCCCGGTCTCGAGCAGCGAGGTTCCCGAGATCCGCAGCCCGGCCTGCTCGAGCGGTTCGCGATAGGCATTGCCGACCTCGAAGCGGTGGCGGTGCCGTTCGGACACCGTGGTGGTGCCATAGGTGCGGGCTGCGAGCGAGCCCTCGACCAGCGTGTGCTCGTAGGAGCCCAGACGCATCGTGCCGCCCAGGTCGCCCTGTCCGGAGACGATCGCGGCCTGCTCGGCCATGGTGGCGATCACCGGGTGAGCGGTGCCCGGATCGAACTCGGTGGAGTGCGCATCTGCCAGGGCGAGCTCGTGACGGGCGTATTCGATGACCATCGACTGCATCCCCAGGCACAGCCCCAGCGCAGGGATGCCGCGGGTGCGCGCGTGATGGAGCGCGCCGATCTTGCCGTCGACCCCACGTACCCCGAACCCTCCGGGCACCACGATCGCGTCGACCTCCTTGAGCTGCTCCGCTGCCCCGTCAGGGCTGGTGCAGAGGTCGGACTCGACCCAGCGCAGGTTCACCTTCGTGCGGTGATGGAAGCCGCCGGCCCGCAGCGCCTCGGTGACCGAGAGGTAGGCGTCCGGCAGGTCGACGTACTTTCCGACCAGGGCGACGCTGACCTCGTAGTCGGGATGATGGACCCGCTGCAGCAGTTCCTCCCACTGCGTCCAGTCCACGTCGTGGCTGAGCAGGTCCAGGCGGCGGATGGCATAGGCATCCAGCCCCTCCCCGTGCAGCACTCGCGGGATCTCGTAGATCGACGAGGCATCGGCACAGGTGACCACGGCATCGAGGTCGACATCGCACATCGAGGAGATCTTCGTCTTCACCGAGGCAGGCAGCTCGCGGTCGCTGCGCAGCACGATCGCATCGGGCTGGATGCCGATCGATCGCAGCGCCGCCACGGAATGCTGGGTGGGCTTGGTCTTCAGCTCCCTGGACGGGCCGATGAACGGCACGAGCGAGACATGCACGAAGAACACGCTGTCCCGGCCCACGTCCTGACGTACCTGGCGTGCCGCCTCGAGGAACGGCTGGGACTCGATGTCGCCGACGGTCCCGCCGATCTCGGTGATGATCACATCGATGTCGTCTCCCGCCTGGGAGCGCATCGACACCTTGATCGCGTCGGTGATGTGCGGGATCACCTGGACCGTGTCGCCGAGGTACTCACCTCGGCGTTCCTTCGCGATCACCGTGGAGTAGACCTGGCCGGTCGTGATGTTCGAGTTCGCGGTGAGGTTCTCGTCGAGGAACCGCTCGTAGTGTCCGATGTCCAGATCGGTCTCGGCACCGTCCTCGGTGACGAACACCTCACCGTGCTGGAAGGGGTTCATGGTGCCCGGGTCCACGTTGAGATACGGGTCGAGCTTCTGCATCGTCACGCGCAGTCCGCGACTGCGCAGCAGCATCCCGAGCGACGATGCCGTCAGCCCCTTGCCGAGGCTCGAGACGACGCCGCCGGTCACGAAGATGTGCTTGGTGGTGCCGAAGTTTCGGAAGGGCTTGGCCGCTGCGGCCGCCCCCTGTCGTTGAAGAGGGCTGTTGTCAGACTGGGGGGCGCGCGCGCTGGTAGCTTCCACGGACCGCCAATCTACCAGTGGCGAGGGCCCGGCGCGAGCACCTCGTCGAGCTGGGCGAGCAGGTCCTCGGCGGTGGGGAGCTCGAGCGCACGGCGGCGGGCGGCCTGTTCCGCAGCCCTGCGCAGCGCGGGGTCCTGCAGCCTGGTGATCGCGGCGGCGAGGGAGGCGGGATCACCGACCGGGACCAGGTGGGCGGCGTCCGCAGTGACCCAGCGGGTGCCTCCAGCGTCCGTGGCGACGATCGCCCGGCCCGCCCTCAGCGCCTCCTGGAGCGAGACCGGCTGCCCCTCCCAGCGCGCCGCGGAGACCAGCAGATCGCAGGCGGACAGCAGGGCCGGGACGTCGCTTCGCCGCCCGAGCAGCTCGACAGGGAGCAGCTCGGCATGGATCCGCGCGCTCAGCTCCGACTCCAGCGGACCGTCTCCAGCAATCTGGATCCGCACCGATGCGCCGTCTCGCAGCAGGGCGGCGGCGTCCAGCAGATCGTGCAGTCCCTTCTGCGGTGCGAGGCGGGCGATCACCAGGATCTCGAGGCGTCTCCTGCCCTCGTCGTCGCTCCCCCCTGGTACGGCGGCGGCCTCGACGGCGCCGACAGCGGGGTCGACCGTGCCGGCAACGGCCTCGACGGTGCCGGCAGCGGCCTCGACGGCACCGGCAGCGGAATCATCGGTGCCGGCGCCGACGTCAGGACCTGGCACCGGTGCGGAGACGTCCGACACCGGTGCGGGAATGATGGCGTGCCGTACCTCTCGGGCTCCCGCTCGTCTGGCGGTGTCGGCGAGGTCAGGAGAGACGGAGAGCACCGTGTCCGCCCGTCGGGCGAGCAGCCGCAGGAGGAGCGCGCCGACGACGCGGGACGGGAGGGCGCCGACGGTGCGGTTGTGGAGCGTGACGACCAGACGATGGCGTCGCAGTCCCCACATCGCGACGGAGGCCAGTGCACCGGCTCGCAACCCATGGGCATGGACCGTCACCGCGGCGGGCGCGGTGCTCAGGATCCGCCGCAGCGTCCCCACCGTGCGCAGATCCTCGACCGGATCCGGTCGCTCCCGGATCCGCACCGGTGCCTCGCGGACCTCTCGGCCGGCAGCGATCAGCAGCGCCAGCTCCTGATCGACGTGCGCGGCGAGGCCACCGCTCGCCGTCGGGCGCACCAGCAGGATCGTCACCGGGCCGACCTCACCACGCCGAGGCGTCCTCCCCGCACGCGGCGCAGCACCCTCCGGGTCAGCTCCGGATCTGCCGCGGCCATCGCCGCGGTCGCGATCACGCCGGCGATCAGACCGCAGAAGATGCCGATCAGCACGGCTCCCACCTCCCCCACGTCGGTGGTCACGAGCTGCCGTGCGAGCAGCAGGCCGGGGACCCCGCCGCCCAGCAGCGCGACCGGGACCATCAGGGCGGTGCGCCGCACCGGGATCAGATGCCCTCCGTGCTCAAGCACATCCGCGATTCGGGCCAGGCCCACCAGCCCGGCCAGCGCCATGCCCACAGCCATCGAGAGCCCGAAGGCGGTCGATGCCTCGGCCGCGGAGCGCTCAGGACTGGGCAGCACGATGATCAGGATCACCGCACCGGCGATCAACCAGCCGACCGAGCCGACCAGCAGCGCGTCCCGAGCACGCAGAGCGGCGGCGAGTATGCGTGTGCACTGGATGGAGACGGCGAAGCCCACCAGACCGAGCGAGAGCCCCGCGGTGGTGGAGCCGACTCCGGTGGCCCCGGCTCTGTCGATCTGGCGGAAGAACTGCTCGAGCGCGGGCCCGGCGGCCAGCAGCATCGCAGCACCGATCACGGAGACCGCCATGACGGTGCGCACAGAGGCGGCCGCGACCTTGGCGAAGCCGGAGCGGTCACCCACCAGGCGCAGCTCGGACAGGTGCGGGAACACCGAGGTGACCAGGGGCACCACGAGTATGGCGTAGGGCAGGAGGTAGAGGGCCTGGGCGTACTGGAAGACCGGCAGGGTTCCCACGCCGCCGGCTCGCATCGCGAGCACCATCACCAGTGCGAGGACCAGCTGCTGCGCGCCGACGGCACCGAGCCCGGCGCCGCCCAGGGCCAGCGCACGCCGGCCGAAGCCGCTCGGCATCCGCAGCGTCGGACGCAGTCGCAGCCCCGACCGGAGCGCGACGATCACCACGGGCAGCGCCATCATCGCCACCCCGGCGGTGGTGCCCCAGCCGAGCCACCACACAGCAGATCTCTCGATGGTCGTGGCCGTGGCGACCGGGGGCACCAGATGGGCGTAGACCCGGTAGGAGATCATCACCGTGATCGAGGACAGCAGCGGCATCATCGCAGGCCAGAGGAACCGCTTGCGTGCCTGCAGATAGGCGGCGAGCACCACGGACAGCCCGTACAGCGGCAGCTGCAGCGCGAAGATCCTGAGCAGCGATGCCCCCAGCGGCACTCCCGCGGCACCGGGCGTCTCCGCGGCCAGCAGCAGCTGGGCCAGCGGGGCGGCGAAGACGATCACGAGCGCCGCCATCAGGGCTGTTCCCAGCAGGGTCCAGGTCAGCAGGCTGGAGACGATGCGGTCGACGAGGGCAATGCCTTCGGCGGTGGTGCGCCCCTGTCCTTCCACGCGCAGCTCTCCGGCCTGCTGAGGGGCCAGGCTCTCCTCGGCACCGACATGATCCTTCGGATCACCCTCCGGGACCAGTCCCGCGATCAACGGCACCACCACTGCGGCGAGCACACCGCCGGCAACGACCTCGAACAGCACGTTGGGGAGCATGTTCGCCGTGGTGTAGGCAGTGCCCACATCCCCCGCACCGACGCTCGCCCCGAACACCAGGTAGCGCACGAAACCCGCGATGCGCGCAAAGACGGTCACCAGCAGGATCACGCCGGCGCCGCGCAGCACCGATCGGGCGATCCCACCTCGTCGGCTGGTCCCCCCAGGGGCGGGATGCACAGGGAGGGGCCGCGCAGGGATCGAGTTCATCGCTCCTCCTCAGCGGCCGCGGCCGGATCCGCAGCCGCGCCCTCAGCCGGCAGATCTGTCGGCGCCGGCAGCCGGCCCAGCCGGTCCAGCCGGCGCAGCGGTACGGTGGAGTCGATCACGGCGCTGAAGCTGACCTTCTCACTGGCGAGGGTCAGCGCCACCACCGCTGCCAGCAGCGAGAGCCTGGCCGGCGGGCGCAGCAGCCTGGTCGCGGCGCTCCCCACAGCCGCGCCGAGCACGTTCGCGCCGGCGTCTCCGAGCATCCCGCGTTCACGGAGATCGGCCGGCAGCGCCAGCAGTCCGGGCAGCAGGGCGGCCAGCGCGAGCCGGCTTCCGGTGCGGGCCCGGTCGGTCTCTGCCGGGACGAGCAGCAGCAGGGCGGCGGAGGGGAGCACACCCTTCAGCGCCCGTCCGGGCCGCAGATCCAGCAGATTCACGAGGTTGGCGCAGCCGGCGACCAACGCCGCATCGGCCAGGATCATCGCCCCTCCCCGAGAGGCGGGGGCGGTCAGCGCTCCGGTCAGGGAGAGCAACGGGATCCCGAGCGCCTTGGCGGCGCCGGTGGTCAGGTGACCCTCCAGCAGCGAGCCGAGATGGCCGCGCAGGCCTTTGGAGACGGGCCGTCCCGCCCGGCGCTGCCGAGGTTCGAGCAGGTCATCGATCAACCCCAGGGCGCCGATGCCGGCCAGGAGGCAGGGATCCACGCGGCGACCGGTGCGCAGGGACAGCGTGACGACACCGCCGATCACCAGCGCCCCCTCGGCCAGGCTCACCTCACGGCCGGCGAAGTTCGTGCGTCGCAGCTCATCGCGCAGTGCGCCGATCATCCCTCTCCCCCGCCATCGGAAGGCTGCGTGCCGGTCTCCGCGGCGCCGCCATCCCCTCCCTGCTCAGCAGCCTGTTCCTCCAGCCCGCGAGTCTCCGGTAGAGCGGGCAGCCGGTCCTCGGCATCGCCCGTGGTGCCATAGGCCCCGCTGCCGCCTCGGGTCTGCTCGATCAGGGCGAGCACGGACAGCAGCGGGCCGTCCGCCTCCTGGAGCCGATCGGTGGTCGAGAGGGCGTCGAAGCCGGAGTCGCCGCGCACCGTACGCAGCACGCCGTTCGAGGCGTCGTTGCCGGGGGTGGCAGCGGAGACCACCGCGGGAAGACCTGTGCGATCCAGCTCCTCGAGCAGAGTGTTCTGGGAGGCGAGCAGGCCCTGTGCGCGTTCCGCCGCGACCTGTTCGTCCTCGCTCTCGTCGGCGAGCTCTTCGGGGGCGGCGCTGGCATAGATCACGCCGTCGACCGCCACCGGTGCCTCACCATCGACGGTGACCAGGTCGTGGTCGATCAGCACCTGCCACAGCTGGGTGCGCAGCTCGGGGGAGAGCCCTCCCTCAGCATCTCCGCGCAGCAGCGTGGGGATCATGGCGGAGAGCAGTGCGCTGTCGGTCAGCGCCGCTTCGGAACCCTCTGCGAGCACCGCCGGGGCGATCGAGCCGACCGTCTGCAGCGCCTGCGCGCGGGTCTGCTCCGCATCGGGCGCCCAGAGGGCGGGGCGCAGGGTGATCTGCACGGTCGCCCCGACTCCGGCCTCGTCCAGCAGGGTCACGATGCGCTCGGTGCCGGGTCGAGTCGAGCTGTCGTCGGTCAGCACGGCCACCTGCTTCCCCTCAAGGGTACCGGCGACCAGATCAGGGCCCAGCTCGGCGATGAACGTCGCCAGCTGGTCATGCTTCGCCGAGAGCTCCTCGGTATCGCCGCGCAGCTGCTCCTGCTCGGTGCGCAGCTGCTCGACCTGGCCGGCGAGCTGGTCGCCGAGGTTCTCGCGCAGCGGGCCGGCACCGAGCACGATGCCGACCGCCAGTGCCAGGAACACGGAGATCAGGGAGACGAGGTGGTAACGGAAATCAATCACGGGGTCGAGACCCTCCTACGACCCGGTGGCCCGGGGTGAGAACAGCAAGGTGAACCAGGACAGGATCCCATCCAGGCGGGCGCCGAGGATCTGGACCAGCGCCTGCCCGCCGGGGGTCGCCCAGAGCGCGACCGCGAGTGCGGCGAGCCCGGCCAGTGCGAGCAGCACCAGCTGGAAGGTGGAGATCCTCTGACGGTACAGGCGGGAGACGCCCTTGGCGTCCACCAGCTTGGACCCGATGCGCAGCCGGGTCAGGAAGGTCGAGCTCATCCCGGCGCGTCCCTTGTCCAGGAACTCCTCCAGGGTGCCATGGGTGCCGACGGCCACGATCACCGAGGCCCCCTTCTCATCGGCCAGCAGCATGGCGATGTCCTCGCTGGTGCCGGAGGCCGGGAACGAGATCGCCTCCCGGTCCAGGCCCAGCTCTTCCAGCCGCTCCATCCCGGGAGCGCGGCCATCACGGTAGGCATGGACCACGAGCTCGGAACCGCTGCGCAGGGCACGATCGGAGACCGAGTCCATGTCGCCGATGATCATGTCCGCGTGGAAGCCGGCATCGATCACGGCATCCGCGCCGCCGTCGACGCCGATGATGATCGGCCGATTCTCGCGGAGGAAGGGCTTGAGCGTGGCCAGGTCCTCCTTGTAGTGGTAGCCGCGCACCACGATGAGCACGTGTCGCCCGTCCATGCGGGTGCGCACCTCGGGCGCACCGATGCCGTCCAGCAGCAGATCCCGCTCCTGCAGCATGTATTCCATGGTGTTCTGGGCGAACAGCTCGAGCTGCTCGGACAATCCCTCGCGCGCGATCTCGAGGGAGGCGGTCACGCTCTCATCGTCCTGCCAGGTGCCGGCGGAGATCGTGGCCCCGTCGAGCTGCACCTCCCCGTCCACGACGGTGATCGTCTGTCCGTCACGGACCCCTTCGAACACCGATTCACCGAAGCTGTCGACCAGGACGATGCCCGCATCGATCAGGATCCTAGGGCCGGCGTTGGGGTATCGACCGGAGGTCGACGCGGCGACGTTGAGCACCGCGGCCGGCTTCCGTTCGACCAGTGCCTCGGCGGCGACACGGTCGATGTCCTCGTGGTCGATGATCGCGATGTCGCCGGGCCGGAGCCGCTTGGTGAGGTCCTTGGTGCGCTTGCCGAGGCGGGCGGTCCCGGTCACCGGGCGGGCAGCGCTCATCGCCGCGCCGCCTGCGGGGCGTCATCGGCGATCGCGACCGCTCGGGCCTCGTCCAGGAGCTCCTCGGCATGGGCGAGCGCGAGGTCGGAGGCGTCGTCGCCGGCGAGCATCCGTGCCAGCTCCCGAATCCGTGCCGGCTTGTCCAGATGCTCGACCGTGGAGCTGGTGGTGCCGTCGGTGGAGGACTTCACGATCTGCAGGTGGGTGCCGGCATGGGCTGCGACCTGCGGAAGATGGGTGACCACGATGACCTGGGCATGGCGGGCCAGCCGGGCCAGCCGCTGCCCGACCGCCAGGGCGGCGCGGCCGCCGATGCCCGCGTCGATCTCGTCGAAGACGAACACCGGTGCCGCGCTGCGATCGTTCCGGGAGGAGGACAGTGCCACCTCGAGGGCGAGCATCACCCTGGAGAGCTCACCGCCGGAGGCGGCCTGGCCGACGGGCAGGTGATCGGCGCCCGGATGCGGGGCCAGCAGGATCGCGACGGCGTCGCAGCCGTGGGAGCGGTGGCTCTGCGCAGCCACCTCCACCCGGATATCGGCATCGGGCATCTCGAGATGCCGCAGCTCCTCCTGCACCGCAGCGGACAGCGCGGAGGCCGCGGTGAGGCGGGCCGCAGTGAGTGCCGCCGCAGTCTCGGAGAGCTCGGCCTCGAGGGCCTCGAGACGGCCGAGGGTCCCGGCCCGTTCCTCTTCGGCACCCTCGTAGCGATCGAGGGCGATCGCGGCGGTGCGCGAGGTCGCCAGCAGCGCGGTGATGTCCTCGGCAGGGCCGTCGGGGCCCGGCAGCATCGCGCCGAGATCCCGGACCAGCAGGGTCAGCTCGTGGAGACGCTCATTGGCCTCCTCGATCCTGCTCGGCGAGCCGTCGATGCTGTCCGCGTAGCGGGAGATCTCCGCAGCGACATCCGAGAGTTCGATGCGCACGGCATCCAGGCGCTCGACCAGCGGCTCCAGGGTGGTGTCGGTGCGGGCAGCGCGTCCCAGGCTCTCGGCGGCCAGGGCCAGCAGCGGCGCGGCGGCGGGACCGTCGTCATCGCCCACCAGGGCCAGCGCCGCCTGCCCGGCGGCGCCACGCAGCTCCTCCGCGTTGGCGAGCCGCTCGATCTCGGAGCGCAGATCCTCGTCCTCGCCCTCGATCGGATCGGACTGCTCGAGCCGCTCGAGAGCCTGCCGCAGGGCAGCGCCCCGCCGGTCCCGTTCGGACAGCAGCTCGTCGAGCTCGGCCAGTCGCTCGCTGAGGACGGAGCGCTCGCGCCAGATCTCGCGGTGGCGGGCCAGCAGCGGTCCGACCTCGGTGTGGGCGAAGCGGTCCAGTGCGTCGCGCTGTGCCTCGGGATCGCGCAGGCGCTGCTGATCGGACTGGCCGTGCACCGTGACCGCGGTGCCGACGAGACGTGCGAGGGTGCCGATCGGGACCGGGACCCCTCCGATCTGAGCACGGGAACGGCCGTCGCGGGTGACTCGACGCACCACCAGCACCTCGCCGTCCTCCTCCTCCGCTCCCAGCTCGTCGAGCGCGGCGGCGAGCTCGGTGTGACCGACGAGGGAGAGGGTGCCGTCGACGGTGCTGGAACCGCGGGTGCGACCTCGGTCCAGACGCTCGCCGAGCAGCATGGTCAGACCGGTGACGATCATCGTCTTGCCTGCGCCGGTCTCACCGGTCAGAGCGGTGAACCCGGGCCCGAAATCGAGCATGGCATCGTCGATCACACCGATATGGCGGATACGCAGGGTCGACAGCATGGCGGCGCCTCCCGGGCTCAGCGGGTGCGGGGGCTGCGGCCCCGCCAGCCCACCACCGGCAGCTGGAACTTCTCGACGAGCCGGTCCGCGAAAGGTGTCGGGGCCAGCCGCGCCAGGCGCACGTACCGGTCGGACAGCCTTGCCTCGATGCGCATCCCGGCGGTGATGTCCTCGGTGCGTCGGCCGTCGAGGGTGAGGATGCCGTCCTCGCGGTTGTCGAGCGTCATCTCGATCGCTGCCTCGGAAGAACGTCCCAGCACCAGCGGACGGGCGAACAGGGCATGCGCGGCCAGCGGGATCAGCATCATCGCGTCGACCTCCGGCCAGATCACCGGCCCGCCGGCGCTGAAGGCGTAAGCGGTCGAGCCGGTGGAGGTCGACAGCAGCACGCCGTCGGCACCGAAGGAGGAGACCGGGCGGCCATCGATCTCGATGGCGACGTTGATCATCTTCTGACGGTCGGCCTTCTCGAGGGAGGCTTCGTTCAGAGCCCAGTGGTGGGCGACCGGCTCATCTTCGGCATCCAGGACCGCGATGTCGAGAGTCGAGCGCTTCTCGATGTCGTAGTCTCCGTCCAGCAGCCGGGCGACCGTGATCGAGAGATCCTCGACCTCGCTCTCGGCGAGGAAGCCGACATGGCCGAGGTTCACGCCGTGGACGGGGATATCCGCCTCGCGCACGGTCTCGAGGGCACGCAGGATGGTTCCGTCGCCGCCGAGCACGATCCCGAGCTCGACGAGATCTTCGGCCGAGACGGAGTCGAGCACGTCGACCGCGCCGTTGGTGAGGAAGGTCAGCAGCCGCGGGGGTGCCATGTCCTCGGGCAGGGCGAGGATCTCTTCGATCTGCTGCTCGACGACGATCGCGCGCACGCCGCGCACCCGGAGCTCCTCGAGCACCGAGAGCATCGCGCGCAGCGCGGCTCGACGGCCCGTGTGGACGTAGAGGAGGAACCGTCGCATCTGGGTCAGTCCTCCTTGCTGGGGTGCTGGTCGTGGCGTCGCCGCGGACGGTTCCCGCGCACGGCCGACTCGATCATGTCACAGGCCCCGGCATCCAGCGTGAACGCCGTGCCGTGAGGAAGCAGATGCAGGAAGTACTCCCGGTTGCCGTCCTGTCCCGGCAGCGTGCTGGGGCCGACGGCCGCCATGGAGAGCCCGGATCCGGCGGCCGATTCCGCGACCTCGCGCACGGCCCGCACCCGCTCCGCCTGATCGCTCACGACTCCGGACTTCGGCAGCGCCGCTCGTCCCACCTCGAACTGCGGCTTCACCATCAGCAGCAGCTGCCCGTCCGATCGGACCACGGAGCCGAGGGCCGCGAGGACGGTGCGCAGGGAGATGAAGGAGAGGTCCGCGACCAGGAGGTCGACGCTCGTTCCCAGCAGAGCGGGATCGAGATCGCGCACGCTGGTGCCGTCCAGGACGCTGACGCGAGAATCCTCACGCACATGATCGGCGAGCTGGTCGTGACCGATGTCGACGGCGATCACCGAGGCTGCACCCCGGCGCAGCAGCACATCGGTGAACCCCCCGGTGGAGGCCCCCGCGTCCAGACAGCTCAGACCAGCCGGGTCCAGGCCGAGCGCATCGAGGGCCCCGGAGAGCTTGTGCGCGGCCCGGGAGGCGTACTCGACCCCGTCAGGGACATCGACGACAGCGAGCTCGGCCTCGGCCGCGACCGCGGTGGAGGGACGGGTGACCGTGCGGCCGTCGAGCCTCGCGCGACCCTCCTCGATGATGCGTCGGGCATGGGTGCGGGACCGCGCGAGGCCGGCAGTGAGCAGCGCGACGTCGAGTCGGTCGCCGCTCACCGGTCCGTGGGCTGCACAGCCGCACCGTGCTGGTCGCGGAGCACGCCGCGCCAGACCTGCTCGGCACTGTGGTTCGACAGCAGCGCCAGCACCGCCCGCAGCAGCCGCGGATCCTCGATCTCTCCGTGCACCTCGATGTCGCCCCCGCGCCAGAGGGCGCGGACCGCTCCGCAGCGGGCGGTCTCGCCATCGACGACAGGCAGCGGGAAGGGTGCGGCCAGCTCCTCGAGGTCCGCCAGGATGAAGGTGGGGCGGCGCACCGGCTCAGCGCGCAGCGCGGACTCGATCCCGTCCACCCCGGTGAGCACCAGCAGGGAGTCCATCCCTGCGCGCACTGCTCCTTCGATGTCGGTGTCCAGCCGGTCGCCGATGATCAGGGGGCGCTTGGCGCCATGGTCCCGGGCGGCGACCTCGAACATGCCGGGCTCAGGCTTGCCGGCGACCGCGGGCTCGACCCCGGTGGCGTGCCGAAGCGCGGCCACCATCGCACCGTTGCCGGGCGCCAGCCCGCGCTCGGTGGGCAGGGTCGCGTCGATGTTGGTGGCCATCCAGAAGGCGCCGTGCCTGATCGCATAGGCACCTTCGGCCAGCAGCGGCCAGTCCAGGTCCGGGGACCAGCCCTGGACCACGGCGACGACGTCCTCGCTGTCCGTCTCCACCGGCTCGAGGCCGACCTCACGGATCTGGGCGGCGAGGCTGGGACCGCCGACGATCAGCACCTTCGACCCTGCCTCGAGACGGTCCGCGAGCAGACGGGAGGCCACCTGAGGTGAGGTCACGAACTCCTCGGGCCGGGCCGCGACACCGACCACCGCGAGGTGGTCCGCGGCCTGCTGCGGAGTGCGGGAGGCGTTGTTCGTCGCGAAGACGACGGTGGTTCCGGCGGCGCGCGCGATCTCCACCGCCTCGGCGGCGTGCGGGATCGGCTGGGCGCCGTGCATCAGCGTCCCGTCGAGGTCCAGCAGCAGTGCATCGTAGAGATCCAGCAGCGAAGGATCGGGCCGACGGATCATGCCGACTCCTCCGATCCCTGCGTCTCCTCGCTCTGCTCCCCTGCGTCCTGAGGTGCCTCGGGCAGCTCATCGGACGGTGCGGGCTCGGCCGCGTCGGCGGGCTCTTCGGTGACCTCGCCCGAGCCGTCCGCGGGCAGCTCGTCCTCATCGTCGGAGCCGTTCTCGCCCTCGACGAAGCTGTTCTCGCCCTCGACGTCGACGTCATCAGCATCAGCATCAGCATCAGCATCAGCATCAGCATCAGCATCAGCATCAGCATCAGCATCAGCATCAGGGTCGTAGGCGTCCAGGACCGAGATCTGCTCGTCGTCGGCCCAGGTGGGCTCCTCCGCCGGCTGCGGAGCCGGGCGGCCCAGGCGTTCGGCGGCGTCGGTCACGCCCTCGGAGTCGGCGTCTGCAGCCAGCGTGAGCCAGCGCTTGGCCTCGTCGGGACGGCCCGCGCGTTCGAGGAGATCGGCATAGGCGACCCACAGCCTCACCTGCCAGCGTCCCTCGACCTTGTGCCGCAGCGCGGGGATCTCGAGCGTGCGCAGTGCCGTCTCGATGTCACCCGTATCCGCATAGGCACCGGCCACGACGATGATCAGCTCGATCGAGGCGTTGACCCCGAGGCTGGAGGCATCCTCCGAGGAGGCGATGTCCAGAGCGCGCTCGGGCCTGCCGAGTCCGCGCTCCGAGTCCGCGATCATCGGCAGCACATCGGTGCGTCCGGTGATGCGCAGCGACGTGCGCAGCTCGCGCGACGCGGTGCGGTAGTCGCCGGCGCGGTAGGCGATGATGCCGTGAGCCTCTCGCACCGCGCCGACGCGGCCGCCGAGGCGGGCGGCGAAGCGGGCATGCGCCTGCGCGGTCTCGTTGTCGGACTCCTCCAGGAGGTAGGCCGCGACCATGTGGCGGGAGACCCGCTCTGCGGTCTCCTTGCTCAGCCCGCGCAGCTCCGCCTGGATCTCCTTGCCCAGCTCTCGGCCCGTAATGCTCTCCGGGATGCGGGGCTCGATCGGCCGGTCGGCGCGTGCCTCCTGGCCCGGACGGGTGTTGCGCGAATCGTCGCGGGGTCCGGTGGCGGGCCGGTCGCCGCCGCGGTCGCGTGCACCGCCATGGTCCCGTGCTCCGCCATGGTCCCGTGCTCCGCCATAGCTGCGTGCACTGCTGTGGCCACGTGCACCACCGTGGTCGCTGCGGCCCCGGCTTCCCCGGTCGTCGCGGTCCTCCCGGCGCGGGCGGTCCTCACGCCACGGACGATCCTCACGCTGCGGGCGGTCCTCACGGGGGCGGAAGTCCTTGCGGTCCCGCTTCTCCCAGGGCTTGTCGTCACGGCGACCGCCGGCATCGCCGCGAGCATGCTCAGGACGACCCCCGCTGCGATCCTCACGCGGACGGAAGTCCTTGCGGTCCCGCTTCTCCCACGGCTTGTCCTCACGGCCACCACGGGAGTCCGGACGGGAACCGGTGGGGCGAACGCCGCCACGGTCCTCGCGCGGCCGGTAGTCCTCGCGCGGTCGGTAGTCCTTGCGATCCCGGCTCTCCCAGGGTCGGTCGTCCCGGCCCCCACGAGAATCCGGGCGCGAACCTGCCGGTCGACCGCCACGGTCCTCGCGCGGCCGAGCGTCCCGATCCTCACGGGGGCGGAAGTCCTTGCGGTCCCGCTTCTCCCACGGCTTGTCCTCACGGCCACCACGGGAGTCCGGACGGGAGCCGGTGGGGCGAGCGCCGCCACGGTCCTCGCGCGGCCGGTAGTCCTTGCGATCCCGGTTCTCCCAGGGCTTGTCATCTCGGCTGCCGCGGGAGTCCCGGTTGCCGCGGGAGTCCTGGCTTCCTCGGTAGCCGCCGGAGTCCTCGGAGCGGCGCGGGCGCTGGGACCAGGAGGATCCCCGGTCATCGCGGCGCGGTCCACCGCTGGTGCGGCCGGTCTCGTCGTTGGGGCGATAGGGCCGCTGCCGTGCGGTCCCAGGCGCGTCGCCGACGGAGCGCGGGCGATCCTGACGGGCGCTGCGAGGCCCATCCTTCTCCCAGGACCCCTGGGTCCTGGGTCGTCCGCGTCCGTCGCCTGACGACGAGCGCGCGTTCGGTGTCGTGGAATGTGCGTCGCGCCGCTGGCCGTACCGGCTCTTGTCGCCGTGGCCGCGGTCGCTTCTGTTGTTGCTGTCCTCAGACACCTGGACCGTCCGTCTCTTCGTCTCGCCCTATGTCGTTTTCTCCGGGAAGCCTATGCGACCCCCTGCAGTTGACGCTCCGGTAACGCCCCTATCCGTGACTGCTTTCACCAGGGTCACGAGCGCGCCGTGCCTCGCTGAGGAACCGGTCCCGGACACGCTCCTCCGCACAGAATCGTCATGCCGGTTCACACCGGTGGCCAGACCATGAGCTCCTTGCCCGGCACTTCCAGATCCGCTCCCGCGATGCGGGCGCCCCCACGATCCTCGTCTTGATCCAGGGCGTCTGCGCGGATCTCACCGAGGCGGTGGTGTGGAGTAGCCATACCGGGGCCCGGCAGGGGCCCGCCCTCGCCTCGCTGCTGCTCGGAGCCCAGGAGTTCAGCGGGCACCTGGCCCAGGGCTGGGTGCGCGTGAGCGCCTCGACGGACATCCTTGACTACGACGTGATCGCCTCCGGGGCGACCTATCTCTATGGCCAGTCTGCGCAGTTCGCCTTTGGTCATGGACTCACCCTCGCCCCCGCGCAGTGGACACATCCCACGCTGGAGGCCGACGAGAACGAGATCCACGTGAGCATCACCCTCGAGCGCGATGCGAGGACGCCCGCGCACGAGGTGGTGCAGGTCTATGCGTCAACCGACCCCACCTCATATGTGGGAATCTGCGGTGCCGTTCCGAGGCTGCGCCTGGCCGGTGCCCAGGTGACTGCCGTCCCTGCCGCAGGAGCGGCACGGGTCACGCTCAGCATCCCGTGGAGCCGGCTGCGCTCGTGGTCGGACTCCGAGCAGATGTTCACCGACGTACGACAGGACGTCACGATCCATCTGGCCCGATCCTCTGCATCGATCGTCTACAGTCGCGAGATCGTCGCCCCGACCAGTTGAGCGGGCACCGCCGACGGCGAAGGGACCTGTGCGCCGCTCGGCTCGCAGCGCGTCATCTCAGCGCGGCACAGTGGCACCACCCAGCGCAGCTGTGCCCGCTGGAATACGTCGAATGTGCCCCTTCGCGCGGCGCGGCCGTCCTGCCGTGATCTCGCCGGCCTGTTTTCGGGCATGAAAAAAGGGAGTGGGAGGAGCGAAACCCGCAAGGGTCTCCAGCTCACTCCCACTCCCACAAAGATGTCCGGCGGCGACCTACTCTCCCACACCCTCCCGAGTGCAGTACCATCGGCGCAATCGAGCTTAGCTTCCGGGTTCGAAATGGGACCGGGCGTTTCCTCGACGCTATGACCGCCGTAACACGATGAGACAACCAATCCACCAGAACACCAACCCACCCATAAAGAGCAGCCGACGTTCTGAGGAGTTGTTCCTCGAGAACCGCACAGTGGACGCAAACACGCATAAACAATAAAGAATGTTGTAGTAAGTCATCAGCCATTAGTACCAGTCAGCTCCAC
>NZ_CANMSY010000006.1 GCF_947500705.1 uncultured Brachybacterium sp.
TGGGCGTGCGCACGTCCCTGCCCATCTTGTTCGTCGGGCCCCCCCTCTGCCCCCCCCCCCCCCCCCCGGCCCCCCCCCCCCCCGCCCCCCCCCCCCCCCCCCCGGGGGGGGGGGGGCCCCCCCCCGGGGCCCCCCCGCCGCCGCGTCTCGCATCCTGACTGGTGTGACCGCATGGCGGACAGCGGTTTAAGCTGTCCCGGTACCCGTCGCCCCCGAGGATGCGTGCGACGACAACCATCCTTACCGGAGGAGTTCCCGTGACGCGTCCCGTCGTGCTCATCGCAGAAGAGCTGTCGCCCGCGACCGTCGAGGTCCTGGGGCCGGACATCGAGGTCAGGAATGTGGACGGCACCGACCGTCCCGCCCTGCTGGCGGCGGTCCGGGAGGCCGACGCCCTCATGGTCCGCTCGGCGACCCAGGTCGACGCCGAGGTCTACGCCGCGGCGAAGCAGCTGAAGGTCGTCGCGCGCGCCGGGGTGGGGCTGGACAACGTCGACGTGCCCGCTGCGACCAGCGCAGGCGTCATGGTCATCAACGCCCCGACCTCGAACATCACCTCCGCCGCCGAGCTGGCGGTCGCACTGATCCTGGCCTCGCTGCGCAATCTCGGCCGTGCCGACGCCTCGGTGAAGGCCGGGAAGTGGGAGCGCAAGCAGCTCACCGGCGTCGAGCTGCTGGGCAAGACGGTCGGCGTGGTGGGCTTCGGTCGCATCGGTCAGCTGGTCGCCGAGCGGCTGCGGCCCTTCGGTGTGCACCTGCTGGCCTACGACCCGTATGTCAACCATGCCCGGGCCGCCGAGCTCGGCGCACGGGTGGTCGAGCTCGACGAGCTGATGGCCGAGGCGGATGTCGTCACCGTCCACATGCCGAAGACCCCCGAGACCACGGGCCTGATCGGCGCCGAGCAGTTCGCGCTCGCCAAGCCCTCCCTGCACGTGGTCAACGCCGCCCGCGGCGGACTGATCGATGAGGAGGCCCTGTACGAGGCGCTCTCCTGCGGCCAGATCGCCGGTGCTGCGCTCGACGTCTACAGCTCCGAGCCGCCGTCGGCCTCCGAGACCGCGAAGCGACTGCTCGAGCTCGGGACCATCACCCTCACCCCGCATCTCGGAGCGTCCACCGCCGAGGCCCAGGAGAAGGCCGGCGTCGCGGTCGCGAAGTCCGTGCGCCTGGCCCTGGCCGGCGAGCTGGTCCCGGACGCGGTCAACGTCGCCGGGGGCGCGATCGACGACCTGGTGCGCCCGGGCGTGGCGCTGGCCGACCGGCTCGGCCAGCTGTTCACCTCTCTGGCGGGGGAGTCCCCCGAGCTGCTCGACATCGAGGTGCACGGCGAGATCGCCTCGCGCGATGTCACCGCGCTGAAGCTCTCCGCGCTGCGCGGTCTGTTCCGCTCCGTGGTCACCGAGCAGGTCAGCTATGTCAACGCCCCGGTGCTCGCCGAGGAGCGCGGCATCGCCGTGCAGCTGGTCACCGATGAGAACTCCGAGCGCTTCCGCAACGTCATCACCCTGCGCGGCACCCTGCGCGATGGCACCGTCGTCACCGTCTCCGGCACCCTGAGCGGAGTGGACCAGGAGCACAAGCTCACCGAGGTCTTCGGCCATGCCCTGGACGTCGCGATGAGCGACCACCTGCTGATCATCCGCTACGAGGACGGCCCGGGCCTGATCGGCAAGTACGGGCTCCGCCTCGGCGAGGCCGGGGTCAACATCGCCGGGATGCAGGTCTCCCGCGCAGGTCACGCCCGCGGCGCCGAGGCTCTGGTGGTCCTCAACCTCGACGAGTCCGTGAACCGCGAGTTCGCCGAGGAGCTCGGCGCTGCGATCGATGCGCGCTCCATCCACGCCGTCGATCTCGTCTACTGATCGCTTGTCGAAGAACCGGAGTCCTGTCATGAGCACCCCCAGCACCGCTGTCCCGTCGTCCGTCCTGAAGCTCGCCGTCATCGAAGGGGACGGCATCGGCCAGGAGGTCGTCCCCCAGGGCCTGCGCGCCCTGCGCGCCGCCCTCGAGCCCGTCGGCGTCACCGTCGAGACCACCGATTTCGACCTCGGGGCGGGCCGCTGGCATCGCACCGGTGAGACCCTCACCGACGAGGACATGGCACGCCTGGCGGAGCATGACGCGATCCTGCTGGGCGCCGTCGGCGATCCGGGCGTGCCCTCGGGCGTGCTCGAGCGGGGCCTGCTGCTCAAGCTCCGCTTCGCCTTCGACCATTACGTGAACCTCCGCCCCACCAAGCTCTACCCCGGCGTCGTCTCGCCCCTGTCGGATCCCGGGGAGATGGACTTCGTCGTGGTCCGCGAGGGCACCGAGGGCCCCTACGTCGGCAACGGCGGCACGCTGCGGGCCGGTACCGAGCTGGAGGTCGCCACCGAGGTCTCCCTCAACACCGCCGTCGGCGTCGAGCGCGTGGTGCGCTATGCCTTCGCACAGGCCGAGGCGCGGGGCAAGAAGCTCACGCTGGTCCACAAGCACAACGTGCTGGTCCACGCCGGTCACCTCTACCGCCGCATCGTCGAGCAGGTCGGCGCCGAGCACCCCGAGGTCACCGTGGACTACGCCCACGTGGACGCCGCGATGATCTACCTCGCCACCGATCCGTCCCGCTTCGACGTCATCGTCACCGACAACCTCTTCGGTGACATCGTCACCGACCTCGCCGCCGCGGTGGGCGGCGGGATCGGTCTCGCCGCGAGCGGCAACATCAACCCCACCGGCGCCTTCCCCTCGATGTTCGAACCGGTCCACGGCTCGGCCCCCGACATCGCCGGCAAGGACCTCGCCGATCCCACCGCCACGGTGCTCTCGGTCGCGCTGCTGCTGGACCACCTGGGGCATGTCGAGCCGGCGGCCGCCGTACGCGCCGCGGTCGAGAACGACCTCGCCGCCCGCGCCGACTCCGAGGAGCTCTCCACCCGCGGCACCGTGCAGATCGGCGACGACCTGGTCGCCGCGATCTCCGGGCGCTGAGCGCCCGACCCTGACACACTGACCCTGCCCCCTGCAACGAGGAGAAACCCGTGAGCGCGCTCGACTTCACCCGCACCAGCACCACTCGCCGCATCGGCGACGACGAGCGCGCGCAGATCCTCGCCGATCCGGGCTTCGGCCAGCACTACACGGACTTCATGGTCCATGCCCGCTGGACCGCCGAGCGCGGCTGGGGCGATGCAGAGGTGGTGCCCTTCGGTCCGCTGCAGCTCTCGCCCGCCGCCGCGGTGCTCCACTACGGCCAGGAGATCTTCGAGGGTCTCAAGGCCTTCCGCCACGCCGACGGCTCGGTGTGGACCTTCCGTCCCGAGGCCAACGCCGAGCGCATGCAGCGCTCCGCCCGCCGGCTCGCACTGCCCGAGCTGCCGGTGGAGGACTTCCTGGCGTCGCTCACGGCGGCCACCGCCGCCGACGAGCCGTGGGTGCCCGAGGCCACCAGCGAGGAGTCGCTGTACCTGCGGCCCTTCATGTTCGCGAGCGAGGAGTTCCTCGGTGTGCGGGCCTCCCGCACGGTCGACTACTACGTGATCTCCTCCCCGGCGGGCCCGTACTTCCCGCGGGGCGTGCAGCCGCTGATCGTGTGGATCACCGACGAGTACGCACGCGCCGGGGCCGGCGGCACCGGCGCGGCGAAGTGCGGTGGCAACTACGCCTCCTCGCTGCTGGGAAAGAACGAGGCTGCCGAGCAGGGAGCCGACGAGGTGCTCTTCCTGGACTCCGAGACCCACACCAGCATCGATGAGCTCTCCGGGATGAACGTCTTCGCGATCACCCGCGATGGCCGTCTCCTCACCCCGGCGCTGACCGGCTCGATCCTCGAGGGCGTCACCCGTTCCTCGATCCTGGCTCTGGCCACCGATCGCGGTCTCGAGGTGATCGAGCAGCGCCTCGTGATGAGCGAGGTGCTCGAGCAGCTCGGCAGCGGCGAGATCACCGAGATGTTCGCCTGCGGCACCGCCGCGGTCATCAACCCGATCGGAGAGTTCCGTGCCAAGGGCGGTTCCTGGACCGTGGGCGACGGCGGCTCCGGCGAGGTCACCCTGGCCCTGCGCAAGGAGCTCACCGACATCCAGTACGGCCGGATCCCGGACCGTCACGGCTGGCTGACCCGACTGGTGTGAGGACTCGATGACCATCACCGCCGCCTCCGAGGCGACTGCTCCCATCCCGTCGTTCCACCTCTACGACACGACTCTGCGCGATGGCTCCCAGCAGGAGGGCCTCACTCTGTCGGTCACGGACAAGCTGGCCGTGGCCCGCCATCTCGATGAGCTCGGGGTGAGCTACATCGAGGGCGGCTGGCCCGGTGCCGTTCCGCGGGACACAGAGTTCTTCGCCCGTGCCGCCGGCGAGCTCGAGCTGCGCAATGCGCGGCTCGCCGCCTTCGGCGCGACCCGCAAGGCCGGCGTCGCCGTGGGGGAGGACCCCCAGGTCGCAGCTCTGGTCGACTCCGGTGCACCCACCATCACCCTGGTCGCCAAGTCCGACCTCCGGCACGTCACCGGTGCCCTGCGCACCACCGCCGAGGAGAACCTCGCCATGGTGCGGGACACGGTGGAGCATCTGGTGGGGCTGGGCCGCGAGGTGTTCGTCGACGCCGAGCACTTCTTCGACGGTTTCCTGCACGAGCCCGAGTACACGACCTCCGTGCTGCTCGCCGCCCATGAGGCCGGGGCCGCAGTGATGGTCCTGTGCGACACCAACGGCGGGATGCTCCCGCACCAGGTCACCGAGATCATCGAGCAGCTCCGCGACCGGCTGACGGCCGCTGGGGCGCAGGACGCCCGACTCGGCGCCCACATGCACAACGACACCGGCTGCGCGGTCGCCAACGCGATCTCCGCGGTGCGCGCCGGGATCACCCACGTCCAGGGCTGCATCAACGGCTACGGCGAGCGCACCGGCAACGCCGATCTGGTCACTCTCATGGCCGACCTCCAGCTGAAGATGGGGATGGACCTCGTCCCGGCGGAGACCTTCGCCGAGACCACGCGCATCGCCCACGCGATCGGGGAGATCGTCAACATGCCGGTGAATGCTCGAGCCCCTTACGTCGGCGCGAGCGCCTTCGCCCACAAGGCCGGCCTGCACGCGAGCGCGATCAAGGTGGATCCGGACCTCTATCAGCACACCGATCCCCGGGCGATCGGCAATGACATGCGCATGATCATCTCCGACATGGCCGGCCGCGCCTCCATCGAGCTCAAGGGCCGTGAACTCGGATTCGACCTGACCGGCCGCCCCGAGCTGCTCTCGCGCCTCGCCACGACCGTCAAGCAGCGGGAGGCGGTCGGCTACTCCTATGAAGCCGCGGATGCCTCCTTCGAGCTGCTCCTGCTCGACGAGCTCGGGCGCGCGCCCAGCTACTCGACCGTGGAGTCCTGGCGGGCCACCACGCAGCTCGGCCGGGACGGCACTCTCGAGTCCGAGGCGACCGTGAAGCTGGTCGCCGGCGGGGAGGGCCGACGTCGCCGTGAGGTCACGATGTCCGAGGGCAACGGCCCCGTCAACGCCCTGGACCTCGCCCTGCGGGCTGCGCTGCGCGAGCACCACCCGGAGATCGATGACTTCGAGCTGCGCGACTTCAAGGTCCGAATCCTCGATGCTCAGCACGGCACGGACGCCACCACCCGGGTGCTGGTGCGCACCTCCGGGCGGGGGCTCGAGTTCCAGACCGTCGGTGTGGGCCCCAATGTCATCGAGGCCTCCTGGGAGGCGATCTACGACGCGTTCACCTACGGGCTGTACAAGTCCGGGGTCTGAGCACGGGTTCCGTGGTCCGTGCCCGGTTCGAGCGCTAGGCTGGGTGCATGACGACCTACGTGCTGACCGCCATCGGAGACGACCGCCCGGGCCTCGTCGCCGCCCTCGCCGCCGCTGTCGACGAGCAGGGAGGCAACTGGGTCGACAGCCAGCTCGCCCTGCTCGCAGGGAAGTTCGCCGGCATCGTGCAGGTGGACCTTCCCGATGAGCGCGTCGGTGCCTTCCTGGAGTCCCTTCCGGCTCTCGCCGATGAGGTGGGACTCGCGGTCGAGGCGACTGCGGGAGCACCGGAGGGGCGGGCGACGACCCCGCACCGGGCGCTGCGCCTGCATCTGCTGGGTCAGGACCGCACCGGGATGGTCCGCGAGGTGACCTCCGCACTGCGCTCGCAGGGCGCCACCATCGACGGGCTGCGCAGCTGGACCCGGGAGGCGCCGGAGGGCGGCGGCATGCTGTTCGAGGCGGAGGCCGAGCTGCGACTGCCCACTGCGGCCGACGAGGGTGACGTCCGGGACGCGCTCGAGACGATCGCCGCCGAGCTGATGGTCGACCTGGAGCTCGACGCCGCGGAATGACCGTGCAGCGGCCATGATTACGTGACGCCAGCATTGCTGAATTCATTTTCAGGAGATCGACTTCGCGACGCACGCCCATAAACTCGGGGAAACGCAGTTGATCTTCCAAACCACTGCTTTCCGGGACCGAAGTCCCCTAATCTGGAGTCATGGGTCGAGGACCCTGAGCGGGTGCAGAGAAACCCCAGCCGCGAGTCCTCGGACGCTCCTCGATCCATGTACTCGCCCTCGAACGTGGAGAATCGACGATGACCGCGTCCCCCAGTACCACCACCATCCCCAGCACCACGGTGCCCCCTGGCGCCTGGCGCGCACTTGCCCTTGTCACGCTCGGTTTCGGCGTGAACTTCTGGGCCTGGGCGCTGCTGAGTCCGCTCGGCCCGGTCTATGTCGAGAGAGGCCTGGCCTCCGACGCGTCCCTGATCGTCGCGATCCCGGTGCTGGTCGGTTCCCTCGGTCGCATCGTGATGGGCGGGCTCACCGACAGGCTCGGCGGGCACCTGATGTTCCCGGTGGTCTCGCTGATCACCGCCATCCCCGTGCTCTTCGTCGGGTTCATCGGCCAGTACACGTTCTCCACCCTGATTCTCGGCGGATTCTTCCTCGGCATCGCCGGCACCACCTTCGCGATCGGCGTGCCCTATGTGAACTCCTGGTTCCCGCCCGCCAAGCGCGGCATGGCCACCGGCCTGTACGGCGTGGGCATGGGCGGCACCGCCATCAGCGCCTTCACCACCGTGCCGCTGGTGAACTCGGTCGGTGACGCCGCCCCCTTCGTGCTCACCGCGATCGCCCTGGTGCTCTACGCGGTGATCGCCTGGCTGTTCATGCACAACGCCCCCACCTGGGAGCCCTCCCGCAAGAACATCGTCGCCCAGTCGCTGTCGGTCATGAAGCTCAAGGTGACCTGGCAGGCGTGCTACCTGTACGCGCTGTCCTTCGGCGGCTACGTCGCGTTCTCCGTCTTCCTGCCCACCATGCTGCAGAACTGGTACGGACTCGAGGCCACCGACGCCTCCTTCAGGATGGCCGGCTTCGTGATCGTCGCCGTGATCATGCGCCCCCTCGGCGGCACCCTCTCGGACCGCCTGGGAGCGTCGAACACACTGCTGGTCTCCTACATCGCGGTCGCGCTGGCCGCGCTCACCCTGGCCTTCCAGCCCGACCTGATGCCGGTCGGCACGGTGGCGTTCATCGTGATGGCCGCCGGCCTCGGTCTCGGCTCCGGAGCGGTGTTCGCCCTGGTCGCGCAGACCAGCGATCCCTCGGTGGTCGGCTCCGTGACCGGATTCGTCGGCGCCGCCGGGGGGCTCGGAGGTTTCGTGCCCCCGCTGGTGATGGCGGCCATCCATTCCGACAGCGGCAGCTACTCGCTCGGCATCGTCCTGCTGCTGCTGGCGACGGTCGGCGCCATCGTGGTGACGCTGTTCGTCGCCCGTGGCGCCCGTGCGTCCGCCGAGGAGAAGCTCACCGTCTCCCGATGACCCCTGTGTCCGCCCTCGTCCCTCGTCGCACCGCACCCCTCATCTCCAGGAGGAGCACCCCATGACCATCCAGGACCGCCAGGCACCGAAGAACAGCCCAGCCAAGGCCGCCGGGATCGACTCCCCGTTGTTCGATGCCCTCATCGGGGCGCGCAAGATGTTCTCCCGCTCGGAGAAGATCAGCGAGGACAACCGCGAGACGCACAAGGTGGGCGGGCGCAGCGGCGACTCCTTCTACCGCGAGCGCTGGAGCCACGACAAGGTCGTGCGCTCCACGCACGGCGTGAACTGCACCGGGTCCTGCTCCTGGAAGGTCTACGTCAAGGACGGTGTGATCACCTGGGAGTCGCAGGAGACCGACTATCCCTCGGTGGGTCCGGACAAGCCCGAGTACGAGCCGCGCGGCTGCCCCCGGGGCGCCTCGTTCTCCTGGTACACCTATTCGCCCACCCGGGTGCGCTACCCCTACGTGCGCTCCGAGCTGCTGCGTCTGTATCGCGAGGAGAAGGCCAAGGCACCCGGCCACGACCCGGTCGAAGCCTGGAAGGCGATCGTCTCCGATCCGAAGAAGGCGATGCGCTACAAGCGGGCCCGCGGCAAGGGCGGGCTCGTCCGAGCAACCTGGGACGAGGTCGTCGAGCTGGTCGCCGCCGCGTACGTCCACACGGTCAAGGAGTACGGCCCGGACCGGGCCACCGGCTTCTCCCCGATCCCGGCGATGAGCCAGGTCTCCTTCTCCTCCGGGGCCCGTTTCCACCAGCTGATCGGCGGCTCCATGCTGTCCTTCTACGACTGGTACGCCGATCTTCCCCCCGCCTCCCCGCAGGTCTTCGGCGACCAGACCGATGTGCCGGAGTCCGGTGACTGGTGGGACGCCGCCTATCTCATCATGTGGGGCTCCAACGTCCCCCTGACCCGCACCCCCGACGCCCACTGGATGACCGAGGCCCGCTACCGAGGGCAGAAGGTCATATCGATCGCCCCCGACTACGCCGAGTCGGTGAAGTTCGCCGACGAGTGGCTCGCCCCGCATCCCGGCACCGACGCGGCGCTGGCGATGGCGATGGGCCACACCATCCTGAAGGAGTTCTACGTCGAGAAGCAGGTGCCCTACTTCGAGTCCTACTCGAAGCAGTACACCGACCTGCCCTTCCTGGTCCAGCTCGAGCGGCGCGAGGACGGCACCCTGGTGCCCGGCAAGTTCCTGGTCGCGAGCGAGGCAGGGGAGCACCGCACCGCGGAGGCCGCCACCGAGCACGCCGACTTCAAGCCCATGTTCTTCGATCTCGCCCGCGGCGACGTCGCCGTCCCGAACGGCACCCTCGGCCACCGGTTCTCCGCCGACGGCGAAGGCCGCTGGAACCTCGAGCTGGGCGATCTCGACCCGGCGCTCTCGCTGCTGGGCCACCACGAGGGCGTCGCCGAGGTGCTGCTGCCGCGCTTCGACACGGCCGGCCAGGGTGGCCGCGGGGATGTGCCCCGCGGGGTGCCGGTGCGCACGGTCGACGGTCGCATCGTCACCACCGTCTTCGACCTGCTGCTGGCCGAGTACGGCGTGGGCCGCGAGGGCCTGCCCGGACAGTGGGCCACGGGGCTCGACGACGCGGACGCGCTGTACACCCCGGCCTGGCAGGAGTCCATCACCGGAGTGCCCGGCCAGGCCGCGGCGCGCATCGCCCGTGAGTTCGCGCAGAACGCGATCGACTCCGGCGGACGCTCGATGATCATCATGGGCGCGGGCACCAACCACTGGTTCCATTCCGACACCATCTACCGCTCCTTCCTCACCCTCACCAACCTGTGCGGCACCCAGGGGGTCAACGGTGGCGGCTGGGCCCACTACGTCGGCCAGGAGAAGGTCCGGCCCATCACCGGCTGGTCGCACCTCGCCAATGCCCTGGACTGGTCGCGCCCACCCCGGCAGATGACGCAGACCACCTACTGGTACATGCATTCGGATCAGTGGCGGTACGACCGCTTCGGTGCGGACACCCTGGCCGCGACCACCGGTGCCGGAGCCTTCGCGGACATGACCACTGCCGATGCGGTCGCGCTCTCGCAGCGCCTGGGCTGGCAGCCCTTCTACCCGCAGTTCGACATCAGCTCGCTGGACGTCGCCGACCGCGCCGCCGCGGCGGGGGAGGAGACCGTCCCGTATCTGGTCGACCAGCTCAAGAACGGCGGCATCAGCTTCGCCGCCGAGGATCCGGATGCACCGCAGAACCATCCCAAGATCTGGTCGATCTGGCGGGCGAACACCCTGGGCTCCTCGGCCAAGGGCGACCAGTACTTCTTCCGTCACCTGCTGGGTGTGGACAGCTCGGTCACCGGCGAGGAGACGCCGGAGCATCTGCGCCCGCGGGAGGTGAAGTGGCATGATGAGGCGCCGATCGGCAAGGTCGATCTGATGCTCACGCTCGACTTCCGGATGACCAGCCACACCCTGCACTCGGATGTGGTGCTGCCGGCCGCGACCTGGTACGAGAAGCACGATCTCTCCACCACCGACATGCACCCCTTCGTGCACTCGTTCAACCCCGCGATCTCGAATCCCTGGGAGTCGCGGACGGACTGGGAGACCTGGGCGACGATCGCGGAGAAGTTCAGCGAGCTCGCCGAGACCCACCTCGGCACCCGCACCGACGTGGTCGCCTTCCCCCTGCAGCATGACTCGCCCGGCGCGATGGCCACCCCGCACGGCCGGGTGCGGGACTGGAAGAAGGGCGAGTGCGAGGCGGTCCCGGGCCTGACCATGCCCGCGCTGGTGGAGGTCGAGCGCGACTACACCCAGATCCACGCCAAGTACACCTCGATCGGGCCGCTCCTCGAGGAGAAGGGCATGACCACCAAGGGCCTGACCTACGACGTGAAGGAGTTCGTGGCCGAGCTCGGCGCGCTCAACGGCATCCATCGCACCGGACCCACCGCGGGCCGCCCCAAGCTGGTCACGGATCTGGACGCCTGCGAGTTCATCCTGGGGCTCTCGGGCACCACCAACGGGAAGATGGCCACCGAGGGTTTCAAGACCCTCGAGAAGCGCACCGGCGTGCGCATGCATGATCTCGCCGCCGAGCATGAGGGCAAGCGGATCCACTTCGCCGACACCAAGGCGGCACCGGTCCCGGTCATCACGAGCCCCGAATGGTCCGGGTCGGAGAGCGGCGGGCGCCGCTACAGCCCGTTCACGATCAACGTCGAGCGCAAGAAGCCCTGGCACACGCTGACCGGGCGCCAGCACTACTACCTCGACCACGACTGGATGCTGGAGATGGGGGAGGCGCTGCCGGTCTTCCGACCGCCGCTGGACATGACCGCCCTGTTCGGCGAGCAGCCGATCGGGGCGAGCGACGGCACGTCCATCTCCGTGCGGTACCTGACCCCGCACAACAAGTGGGCCATCCACTCGATGTACCAGGAGAACTTCTTCATGATGAACCTGTCCCGCGGCGGGCAGAACATCTGGATGAGCGTGCAGGACGCCGAGGCCGTCGGCATCACCGACAACGACTGGGTCGAGGTCACCAACCGCAACGGGGTGGTCTCCGCCCGCGCCGTGGTCTCCCACCGGATGCCCCCCGGCACGGCCTTCATGCATCACGGGCAGGAGCGCACGGTCAACGTGCCGCTGACCGAGCGGGACGGCAAGCGAGGCGGGATCACGAACTCCCTCACGAGGATCATGATCAAGCCCTCGCACCTCATCGGCGGGTACGCACAGCTGTCCTTCGCCTTCAACTACTACGGCCCGACAGGCAACCAGCGCGACGAGGTCACGATGATCCGCAAGCGCACCACCCCCGTCGAGTACTGAGCCCAGCGAGCGAGAAGGAGCAACGACATGCGAGTCATGGCCCAGATGTCGATGGTGATGAACCTCGACAAGTGCATCGGCTGCCACACCTGTTCGGTCACCTGCAAGCAGGCGTGGACGAATCGGTCCGGTACCGAGTACATGTGGTTCAACAACGTCGAGACCAGGCCCGGCCAGGGGTATCCCCGCGGCTATGAGGACCAGGAGAAGTGGAAGGGCGGCTGGGAGCTCGGGAGGAACGGGCGCCTGAAGCTCAAGGCCGGCGGCCGCATCACCAAGCTCATGCAGCTGTTCTCGAACCCGAAGCTGCCGGGCATCGAGGACTATTACGAGCCGTGGACCTACGAGTACGACAACCTGCTCCACGCCCCGGCGCAGCAGGACACCATCCCCACCGCGCCCCCGAAATCCCTGATCACCGGTGAGCGGATGGACATCCAGTGGTCGGGCAACTGGGATGACGACCTCGGCGGCACCTACCTGCACAAGGACAAGGACCCGATGCTCAAGGGCATCGAGGACAAGGTCCAGTTCGAGTTCGACCAGACCTTCATGTTCTACCTGCCGCGCATCTGCGAGCACTGCCTGAACCCCACCTGCGTCGCCTCGTGCCCCTCGGGCGCGATCTACAAGCGCGAGGAGGACGGCGTGGTCCTGGTGGACCAGGACGGCTGCCGCGGCTGGCGCATGTGCATCACCGGCTGCCCGTACAAGAAGATCTACTTCAACCACCAGACCGGCAAGGCCGAGAAGTGCACCTTCTGCTATCCCCGCCTCGAGCAGGGCGAGCCGACGGTCTGCGCGGAGACCTGCGTGGGTCGCCTGCGCTACATCGGCCTGGTGCTCTACGACGCGGACAAGGTCACCGAGGCCGTCTCGGTCACGGACGAGAAGGACCTCTACCGGGCCCAGATGGACGTCATCCTGGACCCGCGTGATCCCGAGGTCATCCGCGGGGCGGAGGCCGCCGGGATCCACCATGACTGGATCCTCGCCGCGCAGAACTCCCCGACCTACAAGCTGATCAAGGAATACGAGGTCGCGCTCCCGCTGCACCCCGAGTACCGCACCATGCCGATGGTCTGGTACATTCCGCCGCTGTCGCCGGTGGTGGACGTGGTCCGGGACACCGGCTACGACGCCGAGGACGCGGAGAGCCTGTTCGCCGCCATCGATGCGCTCCGGATCCCGGTGGAGTACCTCGCGAACCTGTTCACCGCGGGGGATGTCCCCACGGTCGAGCGCGTGCTCTACCGGATGGCCGCGATGCGCTCGTACATGCGTGACATCAACCTCGGCAACGCGCCCCGAGAGGGGATCGCGAACGCCGTCGGCATGGACGGCGAGACGATGCAGGAGATGTACCGCCTGCTGGCGATCGCGAAGTACGAGGACCGCTACGTGATCCCGGTGGGACACCACGAGTCCGCGCACGATCTCGAGTCCACCGGCACCGACTGCCCGCTGAACGCCCCCGGTGGCCCCGGCATGGGAATGTCCCTGCCCGAGGAGTCGATGGGGATGTCCGGTCCCGGGTTCTCGAGCAAGCGGCAGGAGAACGCCGTGGAGAAGCCCGAGGGTGTCCGGATCAACCTGCTGAACTGGGACGGCAACGGTCGGCCCGAGGGCCTGTTCCCGAGCCCCGCCGCGGGGACCGCCTGATGGGTGCCCTGGCACGGCTGCTGAGCCGACGCAGCGATCCCGGAGTAGGAGGTGTCGCGACCCTGCCCCCGCGGGGGCAGGCCACGAAGGACCTCCTGCACGCCTCCGGGATGACCACCGAGCAGCTGCGCATCACCTGGATCGCGGTCTCATGGCTGCTGACCTATCCGGATCGGGACACCATCGCCCGCTATCCCGCGGTGCGAGAGCTCGCCTGCGGACTCCCGGAGCCGACCCGCTCGGCGCTGCTGCGCACCGTGGACGTCCTCGGCGAGCGTGACGACGTCTCGGTGCAGGAGGAGTACGTCGACACCTTCGACACCCGCCGCCGCGGGTGCCTGCACCTGACCTATTTCAGCCACGGCGACACCCGCCGCCGCGGCATGGCCCTGCTGCGCATCAAGCAGGACTTCCGCGCCGCGGGTCTGGAGATCGGCAGCGAGGAGCTCCCCGATCACCTGCCGGTGGTGCTCGAGTTCGGTGCGGGCCATGATGCCGAGCGCGGGGCGAAGATCCTGCGCTCGAACCGCCCCGGCGTGGAGCTGCTGCGCCTGCACCTGGCGGACATCGACTCCCCCTGGCATGGCGCGCTGGTGGCGCTGTGCTCGACCCTGCCACCGCTGGACGCCGACGATCGAGAAGCGGTCATGAGGCTCGCCGAGGAGGGCCCCGAGGAAGAGACCGTGGGCTTGGACGGCTACGGGCTCGACGGCGACGCCGGGGACCTGGCCGGCCAGACCTTCGCCTCGAACGGCTGCGGCTCCGACGCCGCGGCGCCCGGACCTGTCCCCGTGGACCTGTTGAGAGGACGACCCTCATGAACGACACAACCACGCTCCAGCTGCTGCTGTGGGTGGTGTTCCCCTACATGGTGCTCGCCGTGTTCGTGCTCGGTCACGTGTGGCGATTCAAGTACGACCGCTTCGGCTGGACCACCCGTTCGAGCCAGATCTACGAGTCCAAGCTGCTCTCGATCGGCTCCCCGATGTTCCACTACGGGATCATCGGGATCTTCCTCGGGCACGTCGTGGGCCTGGGCATCCCGAAGTCCTGGACCCAGTTCGTCGGGATCTCCGACCACATGTATCACCTGATGGCGGTCACGATCGGTCTCGCCGCCGCGGTGGCGTGCGTGGGCGGGCTGATGATCCTGATCTACCGTCGGCGCACCAACCGGCGGGTCTTCGGGGCCACCACCGCCGGCGACAAGCTCATGTACCTGCTGCTGGCGATGACCATCCTCTGCGGGGTGCTGGCGACCGTGGTGCACACGACGTTCGGCACCTACGACTACCGCGAGGGCGTCTCGATCTGGTTCCGGCAGTTCTGGACCCTGCAGCCCTCCGTGGAGCTGATGAGCCAGGCGCCGATCTTCTTCCAGCTGCACGTCCTCAGTGCGATCGCGCTGTTCGGGATCTGGCCCTTCACCCGCCTGGTGCACGTCTTCGCGGCGCCGGTGGGCTACCTGACCAGGCCGTACATCCTCTACCGCAGCAAGGACCCCCGCAAGGAGGCCGAGCGCCGTGGCTGGGAGAAGGTGAAGTTCTGATGGCGGCGAAGCCTCCGGTGACCCTGCAGGAGGACTGGGAGAGCACCCTGCTGCCGTGGCTGGACCGCGTGGCGGAGCAGCTCGACGTGTCCTGTGTGGATCTGAATGTGGATCGGGTCCATCTGATGACGGGCGTCGTCGCGGACGCTGTTCAGCGTTCGATGGCCCCGATCTCCGCCTTCCTCGTCGGCGCGGCAGTGGCACGCGGGGCGAGCCTCGAGGAGGCATGTGCCGCGGTCGAGGTCGTGACCCGCGAGCGCACCGCCGTCTGAGGTCTGCACCGCAGGACACCTTTCCTGCACCTGGCTGAAAAGCTTGTGATCGCACTCACAACAGGTATCCTGGGGGGAGTGCGCTCCTTCTGAGCCGCTGAAGCTTTCCTCGAGAGGATGAACATGGTGAGTGCATACAAGGATGGGACTCCGCGGCCGCGCCGTCGATGGGCCCGCGCCGCCACACTGGCTGGAGGCGTTGCCCTCGGGCTCGCGCTCGCCGGAGCTGGAGCCGGAGCCGCGTCGGCGGTCGAGGTGAATCCGTGGAAGGTGAGCAGCCCGACGGTCGAAGTGAACCCCTGGGCGGTGGAAGTCAACCCCTGGTCGGTGACCAAGCCTGCGGTCGAGGTCAACCCCTGGGGCGTGAGCAAGCCTGCGGTCGAGGTCAACCCCTGGGGCGTGAGCAAGCCTGCGGTCGAGGTCAACCCCTGGTGACAGGCGACCCCCGGTAGCAGCAGACCGCGCCTGAGGCGCGGAGCACAGGAAGAAGGCCGTCGTCCCCAGGGACGGCGGCCTTCTCCGCGTGAGGACGCCGAGTGCTCGGTCATCGATGCTCAGGGACGGGTCGAGGCATCCCCGACGTGCGTGATCGCGAGCACCGGCTCGCCTGCCTCATCGGTCGCCTCGAGGTCGAGCTCCGCCTCGATCGCCCAGTCGTGGTTGCCGTCCGGATCCGCGAGCACCTGCCGGATCCGCCAGAGCTTCGACTCCTCCGTGATCTGCAGCAGCTGCGGCGACCGCGCAGGACCGTCGATCCCGACCTCGTCGTAGATGTCGTAGTACTCGTCCATCACCGTCGCCCAGCGCGACCGGTCCCAGCCGGAGCCGCCGTCGAGCTCCGCCAGGCGAGCCTCCCGCTCGAAGGCGAAATGCTCGATGCGCTGCCACATGGCGGCGCGCACCATCGTGCGCAGCACCTTGGTCTGGGCGGAGAGGCCCCGCGGGGTGGTGGGTCGGATCTCCGAGGCGCCGTCGGGGTCGGCGTCCTCCGGGTGGGTCAACGCCTCCCATTCATCCAGCAGGGAGGAGTCGATGCCGCGCACCAGCACGCCGAGCCATTCGATCAGGTCTTCGAGATCCTCGGTGCGCAGATCCTGCGGAATGGTGCGACGCATCGCCTGGTAGGCATCGGAGAGATAGCGCAGCACGATGCCTTCGGAGCGCTGAAGCCCGTAGCGCTGCACGAACTCGCTGAAGGTCTGCCCGGTCTCGTAGATCTCACGGACCACAGACTTGGGGGAGAGGTCATCGACGCGCACCCAGGGGCGGGAGCGTGCGTAGATCTCGAGCGCCGCCTCGAGGTCCTCCTCGAGCGGCTTCGGCCAGGTGACCTTGTCGAGCAGCGCCATCCGCTCGGTGTACTCGACACCGTCGGCCTTGAGCTCGCCGAGCAGCTCGCCCTTGGCGGAGTTCTGCTGCGCGAGCAGGATCTGGCGTGGGTCCTCGAGCACCGCTTCGATGATCGAGACGGTGTCCAGGGTGAGGGAGTCGGACTCCTCGTCGAGCGAGTCGATCATCGCGATCGCGAAAGGTGCCAGCGGCTGGTTCATGGTGAAGTCCAGCTGCAGGTCCTCGACCAGGGCGAAGCGGCGGCCGAGATGGTCGGGTGCGTCGAGCACCTCGATGATCTCCGCGTCCTTGAGCCCGCGGAAGATCTCGACGGCGTCCTTGACCAGCGTCAGCTTCTGCCCGGTGGTCTGATGGCTGGTCATGATCAGGTGGCGCCCGGAGCTGATCGCGTCCCCTGGCCGGGCGATCAGGGCGAGCACCATGCCGGCGGTGATCTTCAGATGCGGCCGCAGCTGCTCCGGGGCGTTCTCGACCAGCTTGGTCATCGTCGCCTCGGACCAGGAGATCGCGCCCTCCGGCACCCGGGGCTTGGGTTCCTTCTTGCGCTTCTTGGCGTTGTTGGAGACCTTGCCGGCCTGCTCTCGGAGGCGGTGCTTGGCCCGCTCCTTCTCGAACTCGATCGTCCAGACGGGTGCCTGCACCACCACATGACCGATGGTGTCGTAGCCCGCACGGCCGGCGCGACCTGCGATCTGGTGGAACTCGCGGGCGTTCAGCAGCCGCATCCGCTTGCCGTCGAACTTCGCCAGCCCGGTGAGCAGCACGGTGCGGATCGGCACGTTGATGCCGACCCCGAGGGTGTCGGTGCCGCAGATGATCTTCATCAGTCCGGACTGCGCGAGCTTCTCCACCAGCCGCCGATATTTCGGCAGCATCCCGGCGTGGTGCACCCCGATGCCCTCACGCACGAGCCTGGAGAGGATCTGCCCGAAGCCCTTCGAGAAGCGGAAGTCCCCGATGATCTCGCGGATCTGGACCTTCTCCTCGGGGGAGAGGATCTTCTGGCCCTGCAGCGCCTGTGCCTGCTCGAGGGCATCCTTCTGGGTGAAGTGGACGATGTAGACGGGGGCATCGCGGTCGGTGAGGATCGTGGTGATCGTCTCCGGCAGCGGCTCCAGCGACCAGCGGAAGTCCAGCGGCACCGGGCGAGGCGCATCGTCGATGACGGTGACATCCCGCTCGGTGCGCTCCGGGAGATCCTCGACGAAGCGCGTCACATCCCCGAGGGTCGCGCTCATCAGCACGAACTGGCAATCGGGAAGCTCGACCAGCGGCACCTGCCAGGCCCACCCGCGCTGCGAGTCGCCGTAGTAGTGGAACTCATCCATCACCGCCATGCCGACATCGCTGCCGGGTCCGTCGCGCAGCGCGTGGTTGGCGAAGATCTCTGCGGTGCACACGATGATCGGGGCATCGTGGTTGACGGCGGAGTCGCCGGTCATCATGCCCACGTTCTCGGCCCCGAACTGCGCGACCAGGTCGAAGAACTTCTCACTCACCAGTGCCTTGATCGGAGCGGTGTAGTACGACTTCTCCCCACGGGCCATCGCGGCGAAGATCGCGGCGTACGCGATCGTGGTCTTGCCGGAGCCGGTGGGGGTCGCGGCGATGACGTGGTCACCGGCGGCGATCGCCAGCAGCGCTTCCTCCTGATGCGGGTACAGGGTCCGGCCCACGGACTCCTGGGCCGCGATGAACCCGTCGACGATCGCGTCCTGTCCGGCGTCGGCGGAGCTGTCGGGCAGGAACGGCATCAGGAGGGGCATGGTCCCAGTCTGCCAGGGTGCTCGGACCCCGCCGAACGTCCCGCGGAGAGGACGGCGGTGGGCGTCACCCCGGGCGACGCACGGATCCTCCCCATGGCTCCTCCGTCCACACCCGGGCCATGGACCGCGACGCACGAGGCCTGCTGCCTCTACGGTGCGAGGATCCGGGCCGATGGGGCGCGGGGACCAGGATGGGGAGAGGCCGTGGCGGGCATCGACTGCTGCTGCTCGGCCTGCGGGCGTGACCATCCTGATACCGAGGGTGGGAAGGATGCCCCGTGGCGGGCGCTGAGCTTCCGTCGACCGGACCGGTGCGTGGCGCTCCCGCGCCACCGGCGCCGGCGGAGGTCTCCGAGGAGATGTTCCTGGACCACCAGCTGCACGACGAGGATGCCGAGGGCGGAATGACCTCTGTGGGCACACCGGTGAACGGGATCCCCGGACGCCTGGACTCGAGGGGCGAGGCCGGGCGCGCGAGGCCGGCACCGGGGAGCGGAGCCGGCGGAGCAGAGCTCAGGTCGCGGGAACCTCGGCCAGCGGGGAGACCACCGCCAGCAGCCGCTCCCGCAGCGCGTCGGCCCTCGTCGCCAGCGCCCGCTGCCGCCGCACGTACTCGGCTTTGCCCGCCGGGGTCTCGATCGCGACCACCCCGTAGCCCAGCGGGCGCACGTCGTAGGGGCTCGCCTCCATGTCCAGCACCCGGGTCTCGCGCGCATGCTCGAAGCAGTCGAGCACGAGCTCCGACGGCACCAGCGGCGTGAGCTTCATGGCCCACTTGTAGAGGTCCATCCCGACGTGGAGGCAGGCGGGGTTGTCGTTCTCGACCTGCAGGGCGCGGGTGGGCTCCGACGCATTGCGCGGCGTGGCCGACGGGGTGAAGAAGCGGAAGGCATCGATATGGGAGCACACCAGGTTCTCCCGTTCGACGACCGCGTCGGTCTCCGCCGGTGAGAGCCGCAGCGGAAGATCCTCATGACGCTGCTCGCCGCCCGGCACCCGGTGCACCATCGCCCACTCGTGCAGGCCGAAGCAGCCGAACTCCGGTCGCCGCCGTGAGAGCGAGGACGCCGAGAGCAGCCGCGACATGAAGCCGAGCGCGTCACCGCGCTCGGCGAGGTATCGCGTGACATCGGCGCGACGCAGTGGCATGTGCCGGGGGTCGTCGAGGTACCAGGAGCGATGCCCTGCCTCGTCCAGGTCCGCGATCGCGGGACTGCCGTCGGCCCCGACATCCGCCGTCGCGTCGTAGGCGGCGTCCCATCCGGGGTGCCAGCGCCGCAACCGGGCGGGGGAGAACGGGTAGTAGGTGAACAGGAAGTCCTCGACCGCGTGCTTCTCGCCTCGGAGGCGCCGGGCGCGGTGGGCGGCGGTCAGCGCGTCGGCCCGGTCCTCGTGCGCGCGGCGGGCCTCGGTGGCCTCCTCGGCCGACAGCGTGCACGCCGGGGCGGCGAGGTGCGGGATGTTCACGGGGCCTCCGGGAGCGGGTGGGTGGACGACCGAGCCATCCTATGAGTACCCACGGTTCCTCCCCAGCGGACCACCATCCACAGAGTGGCGATCGCCATGGCCTCGCGCCGTCGAGTCTTCCTACGGTGGTCCTCATCCCGCGACAGAGCGTCGCAGGGGGAGGAGCGACCGAGATGCCAGGTATCGACTACGACTGCGCCGGCTGCGGCCATCGCCATGAGGGGGCCGACGGCACAGTGGCGAACCCCTGGCCGCTGATCGAGTTCACCCGCCCCGAGGTGTACCTCCGGATGGACTCCTGGGAGCAGCTGACCCGCACCCGGTCCACCGATGAGCTGTGCCTGATCGACAACGGCCGCTCGGTCGACTGCTATCTCACGGGGTATCTGTCCCTCCCGGTCCTCGAGGAAGCGGCGATGCTCGTCTACATGCCGTGGGTCCAGGTGAGGGAGAAGGACTATCTCGATCTCGTCGAGCACTGGGAGCAGCCGCACTATCGCGGGGACTATCTCGGCACGCTCGCCAGCGAACTTCCGGGCTGTGAGGACTCGCTGTCCGTCCCCGTACGGGTGATCGCTCCCGCGCGGAGGGCGCCCCTGGTCGTGCCGGAGCTGACCTCCGGGCACGCCCTGGTGCGCGAGGAGCAGGAGGGCATCAGCCGGCAGGAGGCCGAGCTGCGACTTCGGTCGATGCTGCTGGAGGACCCGGAGCACTGAGCGAGGAGTCGGCGAACTCACCGCTCCGCATCAGCAGCACCAGCCGCAGAAGACCGCTCAGGCCGTTCAGACCTCGTCGAAGGGGGAGCTCTCGCCCTGCTCACCCCGGGCAGCGCCCTCGGCCAGCAGCTCGCGCACGCGGGGGATCACGACGGTGCCGTACAGCTCGATCGACTCCATCAGCTGCTGATGCGGCATCGGCCCGTTCGCGTACTTCAGATCGAACCGGTCCACGCCGAGCGTGCGGATCGTCGAGGCGATCTTCTGCGCGACCGTCTCAGGAGAACCGGCGTACAGCGCGCCATGCTGCATCTCGGCATCGAACTCGGCGATGCCGGACGGGCCCCACCCTCGCTCGCGCCCGATCTCGTTGCGGTTGTGGATCCAGTGCGAGGCCAGCTGCTCCCGTGCGGTCGCGTCATCGGCGGCGATATGGCCGGGGGAGTGGACGCCGACGGGGAGGCTGTCGTTGCCCAGCTTCTCGTTCGCCTCATGGAACAGTCGGACGTACGGGGCGAAGCGATCGGCGGATCCGCCGATGATCGCGAGCATCAGGGGCAGGCCGTGGCGAGCCGCCCGCACCACCGAGTTCGGGCTGCCGCCGACCGCGACCCAGGTGGGCAGTGCGCGCTCGAGCGGCGGATAGAGCGACTGCTGCGTCAGAGGGGACCGTGTGGTGCCGGACCAGGTGATCGGCTCCCCCTCGATCGCGGCGACGAGAAGGTCCAGCTTCTCCTCGAAGAGGGTCTCGTAGTCCTGCAGCGCGAACCCGAACAGCGGGAACGACTCCGTGAAGGAACCACGCCCCACCGTGAGCTCGGCGCGGCCCTGCGAGAGTGCATCCAGGGTCGAGAACCGCTCGACCACTCGCAGCGGATCGTCGGAGCTGAGCACGATCACCGCGGTACCGAGGGTGATCCGCTCGGTCCGTGCGGCGAGCGCAGCGAGCACGATGTCAGGGGCGCTGATGGCGAAGTCGGGGCGATGGTGCTCCCCGACGGAGAAGTGGTCGATGCCCACCCGGTCCGCGAGCTCCCCCTGCGCGATCACATCGCGGATCACCTGGGAGGCGGGGACGGGATCTCCGGACTGGTCGAGGGTGACATCGCCGAAGGTGTCCAGTCCGAAGGTCAGCCGTGAGGGCTCGATGGCGGTCGTGGTCCGCGTGGTCGGATCGGGCATGAGGGTGCTCCATTCTGCGGCGCAGGCACCTGCACCGCGAGGGTCATTGATGATTCAAGTATAGCCCAGGGGGTGCTGGACGGGAAGGGTTCAGCCCTGCGGTGCAAACGGTGGACGCCCGCGGACGGGGACTGCTCCCCATCGACGCCCTGGGCGATCCCCCTGCACGATGAGCGGACTCGCACGGTCCGCGCCGGCCTCCTGGTCGACCCTCCCGGACGGTGCACCGATGTGGAGGTCACCCCATGCGTCAGCGTTCGCGCACCCTCGTCCGCCCGCTCGTCCTCGCCGCCGGCGCCGGTCTCGCGCTCGCCGGCTGCGGAATGCTCGGCGACGGATCGGTCCCCGCGGAGGATGTCGAGACCCAGGTCACCGATCAGCTCACCGAGCTCGTCGGCCAGGCCCCCGAGGACGTCTCGTGCCCCGAGGACCTCCCCGCCGAAGAGGGCGCGGAGATGACCTGCGTGCTCAGCGCGGGCGACGAGACCATCGACGTCATGGTCATCGTCACCTCGGTCCAGGACAGCGAGGTGACCTTCGACATCGAGGTCGCCGAAGAGGTCAACGGCTGACGCCCTAGACTGACGGGCATGCGTATCGCCCGATTCACCACCGGTGAAGACCCCATGTACGGCATCGTCCAGGAGAAGGACGGCCGGGACATGGTCTATGGGATCACCGGTGACCCCCTGTACACAGAGATCCGACCCACCGGCACCGTCGTGCCGCTCGAGGATGTGCGCCTGCTGGCGCCCGTCATCCCCCGCTCCAAGGTGGTGTGCGTCGGCCGCAACTACGCCGCGCATGCCGCCGAGATGGGCAACGAGGTGCCGGAGCAGGCCCTCTACTTCCTCAAGCCCAACACCGCCGTCGTCGGCCCCGGCGATCCGGTGGTGCTGCCCTCCTACAGCCAGGAGGTGAGCCTCGAGGCCGAGCTCGCCGTGGTCATCAAGCGGATGGCCAAGAACCTCGCCCCCGAGCAGGTCGCCGACCATGTGCTCGGGTACACCTGCGCCAATGACCTCACCGCGCGCGATGCGCAGCGGGAGGAGGATCAGTGGTTCCGGGCCAAGGCCTTCGACACCTCGTGCCCCATCGGGCCCTGGATCGAGACCGATCTGGATCCCGCGGCCGGTGTTGGGCTCGCCATCTCCAGCGCCGTCGACGGCGAGATCGCGCAGCAGGGCAGCACTGCGGACATGGTCCGATCCGTCGCGGAGCTGATCGCAGAGATCTCCTCGGTGGTCACCCTGCTGCCCGGGGATCTCGTCCTGACCGGCACTCCGGCCGGGGTGCGCAGCGTCCCCGCCGGCGTCTCGGTCGACATCACCGTCGAGGGAATCGGCACTCTGACCAACCCGATCGTGCGCCGTTGAGCGGCACGCCCTCCTCCCTCGACCTCGACAACGCCCTCGACACCTCCTCAGGAGCATCTCGCGTGACCACCGCCCCCGCCTCGATCTCGACCCCGACCGGCACCGCCGACGAGGTCCGCGTACGCTTCTGCCCCAGCCCCACCGGCACCCCTCACGTGGGGATGGTGCGCACCGCCCTGTTCAACTGGGCCCATGCCCGCCATCACGGCGGCAAGCTGATCTTCCGCATCGAGGACACCGACGCGGCGCGCGACAGCGAGGAGTCCTACCACCAGCTGCTCGACGCGATGCGCTGGCTCGGCATCGACTGGGACGAGGGCGTCGAGGTGGGCGGACCCGACGGCCCCTACCGTCAGTCGCAGCGCGGGGACATCTACCAGGACGTCATCGAGAAGCTGAAGGCGTCCGGGCACATCTATGAATCCTTCTCCACCGCGGAGGAGATCGTGGAACGCCACAGGGCGGCGGGCCGCGACCCGCAGCTGGGCTACGACGGCTACGACCGCGACCTCACCGACGAACAGAAGGCCGCGCTCCGCGCCGAAGGGCGCGAGCCCACCTGGCGGCTGCGAATGCCCGAGGAGGACATCACCTTCACCGACATGGTGCGCGGTGAGATCACCTTCAAGCACGGCACCACGCCGGACTTCGTGGTGGTCCGCGCCAATGGCAAGCCGCTGTACACGCTGGTCAACCCGATCGATGATGCGCTGATGCGGATCACCCATGTGCTGCGCGGCGAGGACATCCTGTCCTCCACCCCTCGTCAGATCGCGCTCTATCGGGCACTGATCGAGATCGGTGTCGCGCAGCGGATGCCCGAGTTCGGACACCTGCCCTACGTGATGGGGGAGGGCAACAAGAAGCTCTCCAAGCGCGACCCCCAGGCGGATCTCTTCCTCTATCGGGAGCAGGGCTTCATCCCCGAGGGCATGGTGAACTACCTGTCTCTGCTGGGCTGGGGCTACAGCGCTGACGAGGACATCTTCAGCCGCGCCCAGCTGGTCGAGCGCTTCGATGCCTCGGCGGTGAACCCCAACCCGGCTCGCGTGGACCTCAAGAAGGCCACCGCCATCAACGCGGACCACATCCGGCTGCTGCCGGAGGCGGAGCTCGCCGAGCGCCTGCTCCCGTACCTCCAGGCCGGTGGGGTGCTGGGCGAGGACGTGACCGAGCAGCAGCGCGCACTGGTCGCCGCGGCCACCCCGCTGGTCCAGACCCGCATGAACCTCCTCGGCGAGGCACCCGAGCTGATGGGCTTCCTGTTCACCGCCGACGAGGACCTCGAGGTCCAGGATGATGCGCTGAAGAAGCTCGGCGATGATCCCGCCGCAGTGCTCGAGCGTGCGATCACCGAGGTCGAGGCGATCAGCGAGGATGCCTTCACGGCAGAGGCCCTCGAGCCGGCGCTGCGGGGAGCGATCGTCGACGACATGGGGGTCAAGCCCCGCCTCGCCTTCGGACCGCTGCGCAGCGCGATCTCCGGGCGCAGGATCTCCCCGCCCCTGTTCGAGTCGATGGAGCTGCTGGGCAAGCCGTCGAGCCTCGCCCGCCTGCGCTCGCTGCACGCTCGGCTGGCCGCAGAGGGCTGAGGTGGGGTGACCTCGGGGGCGCTGTGGGGCAGGGTGCCGAGCCTCACAGCGTCCAGGGCCCTTCTCGCTTTGTACTCCGAACGAGAACCCGGTAGAGTCTTACCTCGGTACGGCATGCAGAACGGTTCGGAAATTCCACGGAAACCACCGGGGAACAGCACGGAAATTACTGCAGAAAGTACTTCTCACCATGGGGTATGGTGTAATTGGCAACACAGCGGTTTCTGGTACCGTCGTTCTAGGTTCGAGTCCTGGTACCCCAGCGCTACGCGGCACGTCAGTGCCGCACGGCCCGCGCCCCGTTCGTCTAGCGGCCTAGGACGCCGCCCTCTCACGGCGGTAACACCGGTTCAAATCCGGTACGGGGTACGACGCGAGATCCTCGGATCTCGCTCCAGCCCCGTTCGTCTAGAGGCCTAGGACGCCGCCCTCTCACGGCGGTAACACCGGTTCAAATCCGGTACGGGGTACGAGCAGGAGTCGACACTTCCCAGTGTCGGCTCCTTTCGTCATTCCCCGCCGTGCACCGGTCGAGCAGAGTATCGTCGTGACATGACGCACAGCACTGGTCCCCGAATCACGGTCGGTGTGTTCGATGCCGACGAATCCGATCAGGCGGTCCGCTGGGCCGCCTTCCATGCCGCAGCAGTCGGCGGCACCGTCCATCTCGTCCACGCCTTCGTCTGGACCGAGCTGGATGTCAACATCGACCCGATCTCGGGGATGGCGGGCTCCGGCTTCCGCAATGCCGCCCACAGCCTGATCCTCGACGCCACCCGGATCATCCGCGAGTCGCACCCCGACCTTTCCGTCACCTCGGAGATCGTCGACGGCAATGCGGTGCCGGTGCTGGTCCAGGTCAGCAAGGAATCCGATCTGCTGGTGCTCGGAGGCCGCGGCCTGGGGCGCCTGATGACACTCATCGTCGGCTCCAAGAGCCTCGCGCTGGCGGCGCGCTCGTACTGCCCGGTGGTGGTGGTCCGCGGCAAGGTCGACGGCTCAGGGCCGATCGGTCTGGTGCATCACGAGATCGCGACCGAGGTCGTCACCCGGGCTGCGGACCTCGCAGAGGCCTATCAGCGCGACATCCACCTGGTGGTGCGCCCGGAGACCACGCCCGAGCAGGCGCAGGAGATCCTCGCCGGGGTGGCGCAGCGGATCTCGCTCACGCATCCGGGGGTTTTCGTGCGGGATGTGACGATCGCCGCCTCCGACAGTCCGAAGCAGCTGGTCCAGGCCAGTGAGGACGCCTGCCTGATGGTGGTCGCAGGGGAGCGCTCAGCGAGTGCGGGGGGCAAGGTTGCCGCGCCGCGCCAGCTGGTCAACGTGCTGCGCTTCGCCAACACTCCGGTCTGGGTCGAACGGGACTGATCACCCTCAGGCGCCGGCGCGGCGCAGCAGCTCGGTGAGATGGTTCGCCGAGCTCATGACCGAGGCTGCATGGAGGCGCCCCGGCTGGCGGGTGATGCGCTCGATCGGGCCGGAGATGCTCAGGGCTGCGACCACTCGGCCGTTGGGGCCGCGGACGGGGGAGGAGACGGAGCCCACGCCGGGCTCGCGCTCGCCGATGGACTGCGCCCATCCGCGTCGCCGCACGGCGGAGAGCTGAGTCGCGGTGAACCGGGCGCCGAGCAGCCCTCGGTGCAGGCGGTCGGGCTCCTCCCAGGCCAGCAGGATCTGTGCGGCGGAGCCTGCTCGCATGGTCAGCGCCGCACCCAGCGGCACCGAGTCCCGCAGTCCGATCGGCCGTTCGGCCGCGGCCACGCAGATGCGGTGATCCCCCTGGCGGCGGTAGAGCTGGGCGGATTCGCCGGTGTGATCCCGCAGCGCGGCGAGCACGGGACCTGCTGAGGCCAGCAGGCGGTCCTCCCCGGCGGCGGCGGCGAGCTCTCCCAGGCGCGGGCCCAGGACGAACCGTCCCTGCATGTCGCGGGCGACCAGATGGTGGAACTCGAGCGCGACGGCGAGTCGATGTGCGGTGGGACGGGCGAGGCCCGTCGACTGCACGAGCTGAGCGAGCGTCGCAGGGCCTGCTTCGAGGGCGCCGAGGACGATCGCCGCCTTGTCCAGCACGCCGACTCCGCTGCCGTTCTCCTCTGAGGTCTTGTCCATGCTCCGATACTGCCGTCTTATTTGGTGAGACGCAAGTGCATCGCATCGTGGACCCGCCCACCATGGGGACAGCACTCGCACCCAGAGTGCATCTCAGCATTCAGCAGCGCGCCCAGATCCAGGGCGCAGGGAAGGATCGACATGGCGGGGACCCTCGCGGAGAAGGTCTGGGCGGATCACGTGGTCCGTCGCGGAGAGAACGGCGAACCGGACCTGCTGTACATCGACCTCCAGCTCCTGCACGAGGTGACCAGCCCGCAGGCCTTCGATGGCCTCCGTCAGGAGGGCCGCGCGCCGCGCCGGATCGATCAGACGATCGCGACCGAGGATCACAACACCCCCACGATCGACATCGACAAGCCGATCGCGGACATCACCTCGCGCACGCAGATCAACACCCTGCGCCGCAACGCCGAGGAGTTCGGCGTGCGCATCCACTCGCTCGGCGACGTCGACCAGGGCATCGTCCACGTCGTCGGCCCCCAGCTGGGCCTGACCATGCCCGGCATCACCGTGGTGTGCGGAGACTCCCACACCTCGACCCACGGCGCCTTCGGGGCCCTGGCCTTCGGCATCGGCACCAGCGAGGTCGAGCACGTGCTCGCCACCCAGACCCTCCCGCTGAACCCCTTCAAGACCATGGCGATCACCGTGAACGGCTCCTTGAAGCCGGGTGTGACCGCGAAGGACATCATCCTCGCGGTCATCGCCAAGATCGGCACCGGCGGGGGTGCGGGCTATGTGCTCGAGTACCGCGGCGAGGCGATCCGCCAGCTCTCCATGGAGGGCCGGATGACGATCTGCAACATGTCCATCGAGGCGGGTGCACGCGCGGGCATGATCGCTCCCGACGAGACCACCTTCGAGTACGTCCAGGGCCGTCCCCACGCGCCGCAGGGCACGGACTGGGACGAGGCCGTCGCCTACTGGAGGACGCTGCGGACCGACGACGACGCCACCTTCGACACCGAAGTGTTCATCGACGCCGACGCGCTCGAGCCCTTCGTCACCTGGGGCACGAACCCGGGCCAGGGCCTGCCGCTGTCCGCGTCGGTCCCGGCGCCCGAGGACTTCACCGATGACAGCGCCCGCAACGCCGCCGAGCGTGCGCTGGAGTACATGGACCTGGTCCCCGGCACCCCGCTGAAGGACATCAAGGTCGACACCGTCTTCATGGGCTCGTGCACCAACGGTCGCATCGAGGACCTGCGCGCCTTCGCCTCGGTGCTCGAGGGGCGGCGCAAGCATCCCGACGTGCGGGTGCTGGTCGTTCCCGGCTCGGCCCGGGTGCGCCTGCAGGCCGAGCAGGAGGGGCTGGATCGCATCTTCCTGGACTTCGGAGCCGAGTGGCGTCAGGCCGGCTGCTCGATGTGCCTGGGCATGAACCCTGACCAGCTGGCACCCGGTGAGCGCGCCGCCTCCACCTCGAACCGCAACTTCGAGGGTCGCCAGGGCAAGGGTGGCCGCACCCACCTGGTCTCCCCGGTGGTGGCTGCCGCCACCGCCGTGCGCGGCACCCTGTCCTCGCCGTCGGACCTCGGCGCGGACTCCGCGCCCTCCGACCTCCAGCCCGTCGCCTGACCAGGAGCATCCCCATGGAAGCCTTCACCACCCACACCGGCATCGGCGTCCCGCTGCGTCGCAGCAATGTAGACACCGACCAGATCATCCCCGCCGTCTATCTCAAGCGGGTCACCAAGACCGGCTTCGACGACGGCCTGTTCAACGCCTGGCGCACCAACGATCCCGAGTTCGTGCTGAACCAGCCCGCCTACGCGAAGGGCTCGGTGCTCGTGGCCGGCCCGGACTTCGGCACCGGCTCCTCCCGCGAGCATGCGGTCTGGGCACTGCGCGACTATGGCTTCAAAGCGGTGCTGTCCACCCGCTTCGCGGAGATCTTCCGCGGCAACGCCGGCAAGCAGGGTCTGGTCGCCGGCATCCTCTCCCAGGACGATCTCGAGCAGCTGTGGAAGATCCTCGAGGAGAACCCCGGCACCGAGGTGACCGTCGACCTGGAGAACCTTCAGGCCCATGCCGGAGACAGCACCTTCCGCTTCGAGGTCGACGACTACACCCGGTGGCGCCTGATGGAGGGCCTGGACGACATCGGGCTGACCCTGCGCCATGAGCAGGACATCACCGATTTCGAGGCGACGCGTCCCTCCTGGATGCCGAAGACCCTGCCGGTCCGCACGGCGGATTCGGACTGAGGGTCTCTGACCGAATGCCCCTGGGACCGGGAGCCGGTTTCCGGCTCCCGGTGCGGTCCCTCCGGTATGGTGAGCCGGTCAGAGAGCGGCGTCCACGGGCGCCCGAACGTCGAGGCAAGGACACCATGAGTTCGACATTCCATGTGCGCGGAGGACGGCCCCTCGACGGTGAGATCACTGTGCGTGGGGCGAAGAACCTGGTCTCGAAGGCGATGGTCGCGGCGCTGCTGGGGGAGGGGCCGAGCATCCTGCGCTCGGTCCCCGACATCTCCGATGTGCGGATCGTCTCGAAGCTGCTCTCGATCCACGGGGTCAAGGTCGAGCATGACGTCGCCGAGGGCACGCTGCGGCTGGATCCCTCGAACGTCGAGCGCGCCCATGTGGCCGACATCGACGCCCATGCCGGCAGCTCGCGCATCCCGATCCTCCTCTGCGGTCCGCTGCTGCACCGTCTCGGCGAGGCGATCATCCCCGACCTCGGCGGCTGCCGGATCGGTGACCGCCCCATCAACTATCACCTCGATGTGCTGCGCAACTTCGGTGCGGTCGTGGACAAGCGCGAGATGGGCATCTACATCACCGCGCCGAACGGCCTGAAGGGCGCCAAGGTCCACCTCGAGTACCCGAGCGTGGGCGCCACTGAGCAGGTGCTGCTCACGGCGGTCCGCGCCCAGGGCATCACCGAGCTCACCAACGCCGCGGTCGAGCCCGAGATCGAGGACCTGATCGCGGTGCTGCAGAAGATGGGCGCGATCATCTCCCTGCAGACCGACCGCACCATCACGATCGAGGGCGTCGACCGCCTCGGTGGATACGAGCACACGGCGCTGACCGACCGCATCGAGGCGGGCTCCTGGGCCTGCGCGGCACTGGTCACCAAGGGCTCCGTCTTCGTGCGCGGAGCCCAGCAGAAGCCGATGGCGACCTTCCTGAACATCTTCCGCAAGATCGGCGGTGGGATGGAGATCGGCGAGGACGGCATCCGCTTCTTCCACCCCGGCAACTCGTTGAAGGCCATCGCGCTGGAGACCGATGTCCATCCCGGGTTCATGACCGACTGGCAGCAGCCGCTGGTGGTCGCCCTCACCCAGGCCGACGGCATCTCGATCCTCCACGAGACGGTGTACGAGAACCGGCTGGGGTTCACCTCCGCGCTGAACGACATGGGCGCCCGCATCCAGGTGTATCGCGAGTGCCTGGGTGGTTCGAGCTGCCGCTTCGGCCGCTCCAACTACAACCATTCCGCAGTGGTCTCCGGCCCCAACTCCCTGCATGGAGCGGATATCACCGTCCCCGATCTGCGAGGCGGCTTCTCCTACCTGATCGCCGCGCTGGGCGCCGAAGGGGTCTCGACCATCCGCGGCATCGATCTCATCGATCGCGGGTACGAATCCTTCCGCGACAAGCTCGACGCCCTCGGCGGCGAGTTCTGGGAGGAGAGCTGATGGCGGCCCAGGAGCTGCCTGACGGCCGGATCTCCGGCCCGGTGGCCGGGGCAGCGGGATCCCTCGCGCTGCGGGACATCCCGATCCCCGACTACTGCGATGTGGTGATCGTGCCCACCGCCGGAGTCGACGAGTCGGACCCCCGGGTCTGGGCGGACGCGATCTTCTCCCACGAGAACACCCCGCTCACCTCCCGGGGTCTGCGGGCTCTGCGCGATGAGGCCATCCGTCTGTTCGACATGGTGCCGCCGCCGCAGAAGGAGTTCATCGCGGATGAGGTGCTCGGCTCCGAGGCGCTGATCATCGACGACGACGACAAGCTGACGGTGCGCATCGGGGTCGCACTGCTCCCCGGTGGCCAGCTGCTGCAGGTCACCACGGCGGTGAAGTTCCGCTCGGTGCGGGGCCGTCTGGCCTTCGCCCCGCGCCGGCTGATGCATGCCGCCGCGGTCAACACCCTGGCCCGGCGGGCTCCCACCACCCTGCGCCGACGCGCCCTGGCGGGCGACCCCGCCGCCGCCTCGCTGACCGGACAGGTCTCGCGGAAGGCGCTGGGCAGAGGCCCTTCGGCTGCGCGATGACCTCCCTGCTGCGCAGCTGGGACATCGGCTCCGCCCGGAACCCCGCGCGACGGGCAGGGCTCGTGATCGCTCTCGCCCAGCTCCCGCTGCGCCCCCTGATCACCCTGCTGTCCCGTCCCCGCTGGGAGGGAGTCGAGCACCTGCCCGAGGAGGCGGGGGCGATGATCGCCTGCGGGAACCACCTGAGCGCCTTCGACGCCTTCGGTTACGGACATCTCCTCCAGGCCCACGGGATCGCGCCGCGCTTCCTGGCCAAGGAGGCCATGTTCCGGGTGCCGGTGCTCGGTGCCCTGCTGCGCGCGGCGCGCCAGATCCCGGTGCGGCGCGGCACCTCCCGCGGCGGGGACGCGCTGGCCGATGCCCGCGCCGCCCTCGAGCGCGGCGAGCTGGTCATGCTCTTCCCCGAGGGCACCTATACCCGGGATCGCGCACTGTGGCCGATGCAGGGCCGGCTCGGTGCCGCCCGGCTCGCTCTGGAGACCGGCACCCCGCTGCTCCCGATCGCGACCTGGGGCGGGCGGGCGCTGTGGCCCGTCGGCTCGCCCTTCCCACGACCACGGCCCGGCCGGCACGTGCAGACGCTCGTGGGCGAGCCGTACACCGTCGCCCGCCGTGACGGTGAGAACCTCCAGCAGGCCGCCCGGCGCGTCACCGAGGAGCTGATGGCGAAGATCGCGGAGCTGCTGGGACAGCTGCGCCACGAGCAGCCCCCGCGACGGCTCCACGACGGCAGCACGGATGCCCATCGCCCCGAGGTGGGCAGACCCCAGCACGGATATCGAGCCTGGAAGCAGATCTCATGACATCGACACCCCGCCTCGCTGTGCTCGGCGCCGGAAGCTGGGGCACCACCTTCGCCCAGGTGCTCGCCGATGGCGGTGCCGAGGTGACCCTGTGGGCCCGCCGTGAGGAGATCGCGCGCGAGATCCGTGAGGAGCATCGCAACAGCACCTACCTCGGAGAGCATCGGCTTCCCGAGTCGATCCACGGGACCTCCCGGCTCGAGGAGGCGCTCGAGGGAGCCCACGGACTGGTGGTCGCGATCCCCGCGCAGTCGATGCGAGCGACCCTCGACCCCTGGCCCGAGCTGCCCGAGGTGCCGGTGCTGTCGCTCACCAAGGGTATCGAGCGCGGCACCGATGCCCGCATCAGCCAGATCCTGGGCGAGGCCGGGGGAGTCGACCCGGAGCTCGTCGGCGTGCTCTCGGGCCCGAACCTCTCGGCGGAGATCCTCGAGCGCAGGCCCTGCGCGAGCGTGGTCGCCGCCTCCTCCCCGGAGCTGGCGGATGTCCTGGCCACCTGGAGCGAGGCGCCGTACCTGCGCGCCTACACCTCGACCGACGTGATCGGCGTGGAGATCGCCGGAGCGGTCAAGAACGTGGTCGCGATCGCGGTCGGTGCGGCGGTGGGGCTCGGTCACGGCCACAACACCACGGCCTCCCTGATCACGCGCGGGCTCGCGGAGATCACCCGGCTCGGGGTCGCTCTCGGCGGCCGGCGGGAGACCTTCTCCGGTCTCGCCGGGATGGGGGACCTGGTGGCCACCTGCTCCTCACCGCTGAGCCGCAACCATCGTCTGGGCCTCGCCCTCGGCCGGGGTCTGGACGTCGGTGCGGCCGCCGCCGAGGTGGGACAGACCGCCGAGGGGGTCGCGACCGCCCGCGCCGTGGCAGAGCTCGCCGCTCGGCTCGACGTGGACGTGCCGATCACCCGCGCGGTGGTCGCGGTCGTCGATCACGGCGCTCGTATCGAAGAGGTCACCACGTCCCTGCTGGCGCGCTCGGTGCGCCCGGAGTGACCAACAGTGAATATCCTTGGCCCATGAGAACCACCGTCGCCCTCCTGTTCGGCGGCCGCAGCGGGGAGCACGGCATCTCGTGCGTGACCGCCGGCGGCATCCTGGCCGCGGTCGATCGCGAGCGCTTCGACGTGATCGCGATCGGCATCACCCGCGAGGGCCGCTGGATCCACGTCTCCGACGATCCGAGCGACTGGACCCTCGTCGACGGCCGCGCCCCCGAGGTGGACCCCTCCGGGAACGAGGTGCTGCTGCCCAGCACCCGCCATCGGCCCGGAGAGCGGATCACCCTGCGCACCGTCCGCGACGGCATGGTCCACGACCTCGCGGACATCGACGTGGTGTGGCCGCTCCTGCACGGCGCCTACGGCGAGGACGGCACGGTCCAGGGAATGCTCGAGATGCTCGACATCCCGTACGTGGGCAGCGGAGTGCTCGCCTCGGCTGCAGCGATGGACAAGGCGGCGACGAAACTCGTCCTGCGCGCCGTCGGCCTCGAGTGCGCCCCCGGCATCGTGGTCCACGAGGACGGCTGGGCGAGCGAAGCCCACCGCATCGCCACCTATCTGCGCAGGAATCATCCGCTGCCGTGGTTCGTCAAGCCCGCCCGGGCCGGGTCCAGCCTGGGCGTCACCAGGGTGACCGATCCCGCTGAGCTCGGGACCGCGGTGAAGAATGCCTTCGCCGAGGATCCCAAGGTCCTGATCGAGGAGGGGCTCGACGGCCGCGAGGTCGAATGCGGTGTGCTGCAGGGACGCGACGGCGGGGAACCCAGCACCACCCTGCCCGGCGAGGTGAAGGTCGGGGATGACCTCGAGTTCTATGACTACGAGGCGAAGTACTTCGGCAAGGGCACCGTGAGCATCGACGTGCCCGCCGGCCTGCCTGATGACCTGCTCGAGGAGGCGCGCGAGGTCGCCTCCCGCGCCTTCACAGCGCTCGGTCTGGAGGGCCTGGCGAGAGTCGACATGTTCGTCACCCGGGACCGTCGGGTGCTGATCAACGAGGTCAACACGATGCCGGGCTTCACCCCGTACTCGATGTTCCCGGTGCTCTGGGAGCACATGGGGATGAGCTATGCGGACCTCATCGCCGCGCTGATCGAGCAGGCGCGGAAGCGCCGCCTGGGCCCTCGCTGAGCATTTGGCGCGACCGGGACGCGGCTGTGCGCTGCTGGTCGGGGCGCAGCTGGTCGGGACGCTACTGGTCGGGCTGGTCGCCCGGGCCGATGCAGAAGTCCGTCGCCTCGATGTTCCGGCTGACCACCTGGGAGAGGGCCAGCGCCGCACCCGAGGGCTGATCGGGCGCGGCCGACCTCGGCACCGTGATGTCGATCGCGGGCTCCCGGCCGTAGGTCGTGTACAGGAACATCTCGCCCTCGAGCTCGCGCACGATCCAGTCCACCTCGACCCCATTGCCATCGGCGAGCGTGGTGCAGAGGTCGGTGGTGGGTCCGGGCGGGGTCACCCCGCAGCGCATCACGACCGTGTCCTCCCCGCTGCCCCAGGCGGCCGTGCCCTGGCTCGAGGTCTCCGCCCGCTCCATGCCCAGCACCTCGGGAGGGGCACCGATCACGATGTCCGCACAGTCCGGGTTGGCGGCGTCGGCCCCCGCAGGCACCGTGACGGTGCCGCACGAGACCAGGCCCAGGGCCAACAGGCCGGCGGCAGGGAGGGCGAGCAGACGAGAGCGGAGCACCCCGCGAGCCTATCGGTCCGGCAGACTGGGGGCATGCCAGGCAACGCCCCCGACGACAGCACCCTGCACGACAGCACCTCCCGCAGCGAGGCCGCTCTCCTCGCCCGCATGCTCCCGCACCTGAGCCACGGCCCCGAGGTCGAGGTGGGTCCGGGGGACGACGCCGCGGTGGTGCACCTGCCCTCTCCGCGCCTGGTGGTCACCACGGACTCGCTGGTCGAGGGTCATGACTTCCTGAGGCATGCCACCACCGCCCGCTGGATCGGGCACAAGGCAGCGGTTCAGAACCTTGCCGACATCGCCGCGATGGGGGCCCGGCCGCTGGCCCTGGTGGTCGCGATCTCCGCCCCGGCCAGCACCCCGTCCGCGCTGTTCGAGGACCTGACGATCGGTCTGGCCACGCGCGCCGAGGCGGAGGGTGCGAGCATCGTCGGGGGTGACCTGGGCCGTGCGGACCAGCTGGTCCTCACGGTCACGGCGATGGGCTCGCTGCCGGAGGCGCAGCCGGCCATCTCCCGCACCGGCGCCCGTGCCGGAGATGTCCTCGCGATCGGCTCTCCCCGTCTGGGTCGCTCCGCCGCCGGGCTCGCCCTGGTGCTGGGGCAGCGGGCCCTGGTCCATGCCCCGGACGGCACCCACCCCACGATCATGCTCCGGGACATCGCAGACCCCTCGGCGGCGGAGCTGGTGCGCTGGCATGACGCCCCGGATCCCGACCTCTCGCTGGGGTGGACCGGCGGTCGCGCGGCGCACGCCATGATGGATCTGTCCGACGGGCTGGTCCGCGACGGCGGCCGTCTGGCCCGGGCGTCCGATGTCGCGCTCGATCTCGACCGCAGCGCGCTGGCCCCCGATATCGCGCAGCTCGCCGACCTCGCCACCGAGCTCGGCATCGACCCCTGGACCTGGGTGCTCCACGGGGGTGAGGAGCACGCGATGCTCGCCACCTTCTCCCCGGGCGAGGTGCCGGAGGGCTTCCGCCCGATCGGCCGGGTCCTGCCCGCCGGGCAGCAGGGTCCGACGGTGCTGCTGGACGGGTCGCGCATCGACGGGGAAGGGTTCGACCACTTCGCCTGAGCCCGACTAGGCTGGCCCGCGGCGCTCTCCGCGCCACGACCACCACCTGCTGGAGGAATTCTCATGCCGATCACCGTCAAGGCCCTGCAGAAGACCGGTCCGGATCAGCCGTTCCGCGTCACCACCATCGAGCGTCGCGATCCGCGCGCCGATGATGTGGTCATCGACATCGAGGCCGCCGGGATCTGCCACAGCGACATCCACACGATCCGCAACGAATGGGGCGAGGCGAGCTTCCCGCTGACCGTCGGCCACGAGATCGCCGGAGTCGTCTCCGCCGTCGGCGAGTCCGTCACCGACTGGAAGGTCGGGGACCGCGTGGGCGTGGGCTGCATGGTGAACTCCTGCGGGGACTGCGAGGAGTGCCGCGCCGACCAGGAGCAGAACTGCCTGAAGGGGAACGTCGGCACCTACAACGCGAAGGATGTCGACGGCACGATCACCCAGGGCGGCTACGCCGAGAAGGTCGTGGTGAATGAGCGTTTCGTGTGCCGGATCCCCGACGAGATGGCGTTCGACGCCGCCGCCCCGCTGCTCTGCGCGGGCATCACCACCTACGCCCCGCTGCGCCGCTGGGGCGCCGGCGAGCAGGTCGAGGGCCGTGCCAAGCGCGTCGCGGTGCTGGGCCTCGGCGGGCTCGGCCACATGGGTGTGCAGATCGCTGCGGCGATGGGCGCGGAGGTCACCGTGCTCTCCCGGTCGCTGAAGAAGGAGCAGGATGCCCTCGCGCTCGGCGCGCAGCGCGTCCTCGCCACCACCGAGGAGAACTTCTTCTCGGACCACCGCGGCGAGTTCGACCTGATCCTCAACACCATCAGCGCCGACATCCCCGTGGACCGCTATCTGCGCCTGCTCACGCCCCGCGGCGTGATGGCGGTCGTCGGCCTGCCGCCGACGAAGCAGCCCCTCAGCTTCGGCTCCCTGATCGGTGGCAGCAAGGTGCTCGCAGGCTCGAACATCGGCGGCATCGCCGAGACCCAGGAGATGCTCGACTTCTGCGCCGAGCACGGCCTCGCCGCGAAGATCGAGGTCATCGGGGTCGGGGAGGCGGACGCCGCCTACGACCGCGTGGTCGCCGGCGACGTCCATTTCCGTGCCGTGATCGACACCGCGACCTTCGCGGACGCCGCGGCGGAGTGAACGAAACAGCGAGCGAGAGAGATTGAGCGCCCCCTCCCGCCAGTTCCGCCCCACCACGGCGGCAGACGTCGTCCGCGACGGCCACCGCTTCGAGTGGCTGAAGCCCGACGGCTGGCGGGAGGGCTTCCGTGCCCTGGTGCTCGAGGTCGATGACCCGGAGTTCGAGGAACCGCGCGTGGTCGGCGTCGGCCGCATCGGCCCGAACACCGTCCATCCGGGCCAAGATCTGGTCGAGCTCGAGATCGAGGAGGGGCACCGGCGCCGAGGCCACGGAACAGCGCTTCTCCACGAACTTCGCAAATACAGCAATAATCCATTGTCCAGCAAGGTGGTGCCGGGCTCCGCGCGCGATGGGTTCCTCCGTGCTCAGGGAGCGGTGACCTATCTCGAGGTTCCGCTGCTCCGCGTGGACGTTGCCGCGGACCGCACGGCCCGCTGGTGCGCAGCGGTACGCGGAGGGGTGGACGTGGCTGCCCGCGTCGTGCCCTGGACTGAGCTCCCGCGCGAGCAGCTGATCGACGCCCTCACCACGCGCTACCTCTGGCAGCACGCCAGCTGGTCGCCGACGGCGCTGCGCGAGGTGATCCGCCCTGAGGTGGGGGAGGAGTTCTATGAGGAGTCCGTGCGCGAGCATTCCTGGGCGGTCCTCCGCGATGGCGAGATCACGGCATTGGCCGACCTCTACAGCACCGAGGGTGGCGAGGCGGGCGAGGCCGGTGACACTGTCGGCCACCACCGCGAAGGCGCCCTCGAGGCCGTTGACGCCGCGGTCCCGCACGCCCGGGCGGACGTCGCCCTCTGCCTCGCCGCCCTGCTCGAGGACCTGCGGGGGATGGGCGTGGAGACCATGGACTTCGACAACCATCCCACCGACCCGCACACCGCCCCGCTGCTGGCCACCCTGCGGCGCACCGAGATCGACCCCGTGCACCTGGTCGAGATCCCGAACGGCCTCACCGCAGTGCTGCGCGACGTGCCCTGAGGGCCAGCGCAGCCCTGAGTTTCAACGCAGGCGTCGCACCGGCAGTTCGGTCTCCACGGCGAGCCCGTCGGCCCCGCGCTCGATCCGGGTGACCCGGGCCCCGTCGACCTCCGCGACCGCCTCGACCAGCTCGGTGCCGCGGAACAGCAGCCCGGTGCCGTCGTCGGTGCACAGCGCGGTACCCAGCGTCCCGTCGGACACCAGCTCGCGCAGCAGCGGCCGCCGCCCCTCCCCGGAGTCCATGTGCACGCCATTGGCCCCGGGTAAGAAACCGAGCCCGTTCGTGACCGGCTGCAGGTCGGGTCCGAAGGAGTCGGTGACCCCGCCCTCGAACCAGCAGATCGACCCGGCGGAGATACCGGCCAGCACCACGCCGTCCTGCCAGAGGCGGTGGAGGATCTCCGGCAGGCCGTGAGCGCGCCACACGGCGAGCAGGTTCACGACCGAGCCGCCGTTCACCCACACCACGTCGAACCCTCGCAGGTAGCCCTCGATGTCCTCGACGTTCGGCTGGGCGAACAGGCTCAGGTGGTGCAGCTCGTATCCGGCCTCCCGCGCCGCCTCCTCCATGTCCCGCTGGAAGCCCTTGTCATCGCCGCTCGCGGTCCCGATGTGGCAGATCCGGGGCGGCCCGTCGGCGCGCGGCCCGCGCTCCTGCCCGAGCTCGAGCGCGAGGCCGATCATCGGCCCGAACCCGAAGCGCAGACGCCGGTGCGGCCGGTAGCCGGCGCTGGTGGCGAGGATGGTGGGGGCCGACGCAGGCATCAGGGGCTCCTCAGGAGATGATGGAAGATCCGAACGCTACCGGAGAATCCACGAGAGCCCCCACCCCGAAGGGTGAGGGCTCTCGTGGATGAAAGCTGTGCGGTCTCGCTCAGGCACCGAGCGTGCTGACCTTGCCTGCCTTGAGGCAGGAGGTGCACACGTTCACGCGCTTGCTGGTGCCGTTGATCACAGTGCGGACGGACTGGATGTTCGGGTTCCAGCGACGCGAGGTGCGGCGGTGCGAGTGAGACACGGACTTGCCGAAGCTCGGGGCCTTGGCGCAGATGTCACACGTGGAAGCAGCCACTGTCGTCTCCTGGTACGTCGATGTTCTGATCTCGGTGCCCGCTCCACCCCCGCGCCGGAACGGCGGGGTCGGTGACCTTGGGTGAGCACGGAGGTGCGACCCCCCGGAGGTCAGGGCAACCACGGAATCATAGCCCAGATGCTCCCGCGCCAGAAGCGAAGGACGCTTCCTCCCCATGTGGACTCCATCACGACACCGCCGGATGGTGGCACGATAGGGATCGCACGTCGCACAGTACCGGGCGGCGCACGCCGAGCACGAGGAGACGCCCGCATGGCCAGGAGGCACGAGTCCGCCCGTGGCTCGATGCCGCTCAAGGAGCTGCTGATCTCCAAGGAGTCCAAGGCCATGGCGTCCTTCGGGGTGTATGACCTGGACACGATGATGCGCTTCGCTCCGCGCCGCTATGTGGTGCCCGCTCCGCTGCGCTCCCTCCACGAGGTCAACGAGGGCGAGGCGGTCAGCGCCGTGGTCTCGGTGGTCTCGGTCCGGGATCGCGCGATGCGCAGTCGGCGCGGCTTCGTCCTCGAGGTGACCGTCTCCGACGGCATCGAGGACATGCCGCTCACCTTCTTCCTCACCAAGCCCCACCATGTCCAGTGGCATCGCAGCCGGCTCCCCCTCGGCGCGCTGATCACGGTGCATGGCACCGTCGGCTACGACGATTACCGCGAGTCCCTGCAAATCACCCACCCGGACTACGAGACGATCGAGGACACCGATGAGGGTCGCGCCTGGGCCCAGCGGCCCCGTCCCATCTACCCGTTGCGCCAGAACATCGCCCTGGCCACGATGCGCTCTGCAGTCGAGAAGGGCCTCGAGTTCGCCGACTCCCTCGCCCGTCCGGTGCCGGATGAGGTGATCGCCCGCCGCGGCCTGCCGCAGCTCGCCGAGGCGACCCGCCTGGTCCATACCCCGCTGACCGTCGAGGACACCCGTCGCGGGATGGCACACCTCCGCTACGAGGAGGCGTTCATCCTGCAGGCGATCTTCGCCCAGCGCCGCGCCCAGGACGAACGCACCCCCGCCCCGGTCCTCTCCGCCGAGGGTCCGCTGCAGCCCCTGCTCGATCAGCGCCTGCCCTTCACCCTCACCGACGGGCAGCGCGACATCGGAGCGATGATCCAGGAGCGCATCGGCAAGGATCATCCCACCAGCGTGCTGCTGCAGGGGGACGTCGGCTCCGGCAAGACGGTCGTCGCCCTGCGCGCGATGCTGCGCGCCGTGGATTCCGGCCACCAGGCCGCGCTGCTCGCCCCCACCGAGGTGCTCGCCGAACAGCACCATCGCACCCTGATGACCCTGCTCGGGGACCTCGCCCGCGCCGGTCAGCTCGATGGGCACGCCGCGGCGACCCGCGTGCGCCTGCTCACCGGCTCCCAGCGCACCGCTGGCCGCCGGGAGACCCTGCTCGACGTCACCTCCGGGCAGGCCGGGATCGTCGTGGGCACCCATGCCCTGCTCGCCGAGAAGGTCCAGTTCGCCTCTCTGGGACTCGTGGTGATCGACGAGCAGCATCGTTTCGGAGTCGACCATCGCCGCCGGCTGCGCGCCAAGGGCCCCGCCGGGCAGAGCCCCCACGTGATCGTCATGACCGCGACCCCGATCCCACGCACCGCGGCGCTCGCGACCGTCGGGGACCTCGATGTGCTGACCCTCGACGAGAGCCCGGGGCAGCGCGCCGGGGTCACCAGCTTCGTGGTCCACGAGAAGCTCCCGAAGTGGGAGCAGCGGATGTGGCAGCGCGCCGCGGAGGAGATCGCCGCAGGCCGGCAGGTCTTCGTGGTCTGCGCCCGCATCGATGAGGACGATGCTGCGGACGACGCACCCGCCCCCTCGATCCTCGACGAGAACGGCAGGGAGCAGGCGCCGAGTCTCGATCCCGCCCGCGGTGTCCTCCAGACCGCCCTGCGGCTCACCGAGCGGCCCGAGCTCACCGGGGCCCGCCTCGGCATCCTCCACGGCCGCCTCACCGGCGAGGAGAAGCAGGAGGTGATGGGGCAGATGGTCCGGGGCGAGATCGACGTGCTGGTCTCCACCACCGTGATCGAGGTGGGGGTCGACGTCCCCAATGCCTCGGTGATGATCATCCTGGACGCCGAGCGCTTCGGCGTCTCCCAGCTCCATCAGCTGCGCGGGAGGGTGGGTCGTGGTGAGCATGCCGGCATCGCCTTCTTCGACACCTCCGGTGTGCCGGGGAAGGAGCACTCCACGCACCTGCGGGCCATTGCGGAGACGACCGACGGCTTCGAGCTCGCCGAGCTCGACCTGCGTCGCCGTGGTGCCGGTGACCTGGTGGGGGAGGAGCAGTCCGGGCTGCAGCGCACGCTCAAGCACCTCGATGTCATCCGGGACGCCCGAGCCATCGAGCAGGCCCGCGAGGACGCCTTCGCCGTGGTCGCCGCCGATCCCGAGCTCACCACCCATCCCGTGCTCGCCGGCGCCATCGAGGACCGGCTGCGGGATGCCGACCCCGACGTGGAGAGGAGCTGATATGCCGCGCATCGTCTCCGGCACCCTCGGCGGCCGCACCATCCCCGGCCCGCCCGGCAAGGGCACCCGCCCCACCACGGACAAGGTGCGCGAAGCCCTGTTCAACCGGCTCGAGGGCTGGGACGCTCTGGCCGGTGCTCGCGTGCTCGACCTCTACGCGGGCACCGGGGGACTCTCCTTCGAAGCGCTGTCGCGAGGTGCCGAGCATGCTCTGCTGGTCGAGCTGCACGGACCGACGGCCAAGCAGCTGCGCCGCACTGCGGCGGACCTCGGACTCGCCGAACGCACGGACATCCGGATCGGCAGGGCTGCCGCTGTTGCGGCGCAGCTCGCGAACCAGCCTGCGACTCAGCCCGACAGTCATGCCGCCACCCTGGTCTTCCTCGACCCGCCGTATGACGTCACCACCGAGGCGCTCGAGCAGCTTCTGCTCACCCTCCGCCCCGCCCTGGCCGACGATGCAGTGGTCGTGATCGAGAGATCCTCACGCACCCGCCCCGTCGTCTGGCCCGAGGGGTGGGCCGACGACGGCAGCAAGGGTTATGGCGAGACCGCGCTGCAGTTCGGTGGCCCGGCCTGACACTGTCGGGCCCGGCCTAAATCAGAGGTACCTGACCGGTGCCTCCCGCCCCGGCGTCTCCCAGCGCTCACGGTGCTCGCTTCGGGGGATACACGGCCGCTCTCTCCACATTCCCGTGAAGTGCTTGCGGTGCGAGGTTTGTTGGGTACTCGTGAGCAACGGCTTCCTGATCTGCGTAAATGCGATACATGCGACGCGCGAGAGTGTTGGTGCGGAATTTTCCCTGCAGTGCATGCGGCCAAGTGACCAAGGAGTATCCCCAAATAGTGCACGAAATGTGGATATCTCGACTGTTCCTCCACCGACCATGGTTTTCCACAATTTCGTACGTTTGGTCCATTACTCTGGCGCATGTCGAGCAAGTGTTCTAAAATAAGAGGCATCGGTGGATGGTCTGTCTTCCCAGAAAGAACGGCCGGACTTGCCGCAGATCACGGGCCGCACATCACGAGCAGCGACGCAGAGAGGGGATCGCCATGGAGCAGCACGGCGCAGAGCCTCCTTGCATCACGGTGCGAGCCCGCAGCCCTCTCACCCCGACATCGCTCGTCGAACGCGCCGATGTCCTGCCCAGCACGCCTGAGGCGGAGACGGTGCTGCGGATCTTCCACCGCCGGCGGCAGGAGCATGCCGCCCTCTATGTCGCCGAGATGCGCGACCTCGCCTCCCTCTGGTCCGAGGACGACGAAGGAGACGAGAAAGCCCTCCACGCACTGGCGGCCGCTGCCGGACTGCGCATGAAGCTGCCCCGCGGCGAGGACCGCCTCCGAGATGCGCACGTCGCGGTCACCGATCTGCCCGCGTGCTTCGCACGCGTGGAGGAGGGCGCCCTGCCTGTGGACTGGTTCGACTGGCTGATCCGCAGCGTGCTGCGACTGACGCACGTCCAGCGCCGCCAGGTCGATGAACGGGTCGCGGCCTGGCAGCTCGAGGCGATCGACGTCGAGCGCTTCTACCGGGAGCTGCGCACGCTCATCGAATGGTTCGGCCGCGCAGCCGTCCAGGAGACCCCGCAGGAACAGCGCAGCGTGTTCATCCGGCCCTCGCCCGACGGCGACGGTACCGCCTGCATCATGATTCGCGGCCCGATCCCCGAGATCCTCGACTTCGGCCAGCGGCTCGACGCCGCAGCCCGTGCCGTCCAGGACGCCCAGCGCCATGCGCTCGAGACCGGCGCGCCGATCCCCTTCGACCTCGATGGCGACGCCGCCCGCGAGGGCAAGCACCTGTCGCTCGCAGCCCTGCAGTATGCGATCGCGGTCCGGTCGATGCTCGAGACCGGGGCGGTCGAAGTTCCCGCTCCCGCCTTCCGGATCTCTGTCGTCGTCCCCGTGCTCACGCTGCTCGGACTCTCGAATGCCCCTGCCACGCTGGATGGCAGGATCCCGATTCCGCCACGTCTGGCACGGGAGCTGGTCGCCAAGGCGCCCGCCTTCGAGCGGGTGCTCTCCGACCCGATCTCGGGGGACTACCCGCCCTGTGCCTCCCAGACCTACCGACCGTCCGCAGCGATGGCCGAGAATCTCCGCCTGATCGATCCCGTCTGCGCGGTCCCGGGCTGCACCCGCTCCGTGATGACCATCGGCGAGATGGACCACATCGAGGAGTTCGATCTCGAGAACCCGGCCCGCGGCGGACCCACCACGATCGCGAACCTCCACCGCCTCTGCAGGATCCACCATCGGATGAAGACCGCCGGACATCTCGATCCCGACCGAGATGAAGCCACCGGCACCACCCGGTGGGTGATCGGTGGCGCCGCCGTCTGCGACGTCGCCGGAACCACCGATCTGGTCACCCGGGAACTCTCCGAGAAGCTGCACCGCGCATGGGAGCAGTACAGCAGCGATCTCGAGTTCGAGGCCCTGACCAGCCTCGGAATCTTCGACGAGAGTCCCGCCGAGAGCGCGGACCGCGAGGAGGCATACCGGTGGGGGCTCCACCTCACCGAGTATTACTCCCGCCCTGAGTACGACGAGCACACCGATCCCGGGCCGCCGCCGCTGGCGTCACTGCCAGAACATCGCCCGCCGCCGTACTGAGCGCGCCGATACCCTGACCGGATGGCGCGCACGCTCACCGACTTCACTCACCTCGATTGGCCTCTGCGCGCGGACCGCCTGGTCCTGCGTCCAGGACTCCCTGAAGATGCCGCGGCGGTGTGGCCGTGGTTCCGTCGTCCCGAGGTGCAGGAATGGACCACCACGCTGAGCACTACCCCTGAGGATCATCAGCAGTGGTGGGACAGCACTCTCGACAGCTGCCTGGTGGGCCTGCTCGACGGTGAGATCCTCGCCTCCGGCAAGCTCGAGCGCCAGGACGCGTGGTCCCAGGCCGACATGAAAGACCAGGCCGCCGGGCAACAGGCCGAGATCGGGTGGGTCCTGGCACCCTCGATCCACGGCCGCGGATTCGGCACTGAGTTCGCCGCCGCCCTGCTCGGCCTCGCGTTCGACGGTCTCGGAGTACGCCGAGTCGAAGCATCGTGCTTCGCCGACAATCTTCCCTCGCGACGGGTGATGGAGAAGATCGGTCTGCGGCTCGAGGGCACCTTCCGCGAGGAATCCCTGCACCGCAGCGGTCGCTGGCTCGACGGGATGTCCTACGCGCTGCTGGCGAGCGAATACCGCGCACGCCAGAGCGGTGGAGCAGCAGAGCGGTGGAGCAGCAGAGCGGTGGAGCAACAGAGCGGAGGAGCGCGCAGCGGCGATACTTGAGCTATGACCACTCTCAGCGCCACCTTCACCGTCGACCTGACCCCCGCCGAGATGCTCCCCGGCGCCGCTGATCGCTTCGATCTGGCCAAGACCTGGACCGGTGACCTCGCGGGCACCTCCCGAGGGGTCATGCTCACCGCAGGGGACCCCGCGAGCGGCAGCGCCTCGTACATCGCGTCCGAGCTCTTCGAGGGCGTCCTCGACGGTCGCCGCGGCAGCCTCACCTTCCAACAGCTCGGCACCATGTCGGGCGGCGATCCGAACCTCCTCTATCTCATCGCCCCCGGCTCCGGCACCGGTGACCTCGCCGGAGTCACCGGCACGCTCACCATCGGCGTGATCGATGACGAGGGCGTCCACCAGGTCAGCATCGAGCTCGACTGATCAGCACCCGAGCTGATCAGCACTAGAGTGGCGATATGAGCACCGTCGTCCTGCCCGGCTCGTTCGATCCCTTCACCCTGGGACACCTGGATCTCACCCGTCGGGCCGCCGCCCTCGGCCACCACGTGATCATCGCCGTCTCCCACAACCCCTCGAAGCAGGGGACGCTGGATCTCGAGACCCGCAAAGCTGCGATCACCCGGACGCTCGAGGAGAGGGACCTCTCCCAGAGCGTCGAGGTCCGCACGCTTCCCCGGGGGCTGCTGGTCGACTTCTGCCGGGAGCTCGGTGCCAGCGCCGTGGTGCGCGGGCTGCGCTCCCAGCTCGACCTCGCCTACGAGGAGCCGATGGCGCGGATGAACCATCATCTCGCGGAGGTCGACACGCTCTTCCTGCTCACCGATGCGACTCTCTCCCACATCTCCTCGTCCCTCGTGCGGGAGGTGCACGCGCTCGGAGGTGACGTCTCCGACATGCTTCCCGCCCCCTCCATGGACGCTCTTCGCACCGCCTCCGCCGTATCCTGAGTGACCCCCTCGACACGAACAGGACCATCACCGATGTCTTCCGACCCCGCCTCCACCTCATCGCTGGACACCGCCCTGCTCTTCGACGCGGTCGACCTCATCAGCCGCACCGGAGCGCACCGTCACGTGGACCGCACCGTCCCCGCCCCGGCCCGTGAAGCCGGCGGCATCGCGATGCAGGTCCCCGAAGGCCAGGATATCGCTGTCGAGGCGGAGCTCGAGTCCGTGGTCGAAGGGATCTACGTCCACGGGACCGTGACCGCGCACCTCGACGGCGAGTGCTCCCGCTGCCTCGACCCCGTCGAGCAGGACGTCACCGCCCGCCTCAACGAGCTCTTCATGTTCCCCGAGAAGGTGAAGGCCGACGAGAGGGAGGACTCGACCCTGCTCGAGGACGAAGCCGTCAACCTCGGCCCGCTGGTGCGTGACGCGCTCGCGATGGAGGCCGACGAACGCCCACTGTGCCGTGAGGACTGCCCCGGCCTGTGCGGCCAGTGCGGATTCCGCATGGAGGACGATCCGGACCACCACCACGACGTCATCGATGACCGCTTCGCCGCGCTGCAGGGCCTGTTCGAGGACGAGTCGAAGAACGAGGAGGCCTGATGGCGCGCAGGCGCCGCGCCACCGAGGCCGCCACCCCGCAGGGCCTGCTGGATCGCCTGCCGCTGGACGCCGGGCAGGCGGCCGATCTCAGCGAGTCCGGGCTCCTCGAGCTCGCGCTGACCCATCGCTCCTATTCGTACGAGAACGACGGTCTGCCGCACAACGAGCGGCTCGAGTTCCTCGGCGACGCGGTGCTGCAGCTCGCGGTGACCGAGCATCTCTACGCCACCCATCCCACGCTGCCCGAAGGTGATCTCGCCCGCCGTCGCGCGGCGACCGTGAGCACGCGTGCGCTCGCCGTCATCGCCTCCAAGCTCGACCTCGGCGCCTATGTGCGACTGGGGCGCGGCGAGGACCTCACCGGAGGCCGTGCCAAGGCATCGATCCTCGCGGACACCACCGAGGCTGTGATCGGTGCCACCCACCTGGCACTCGGTCAGAACATCTCCCGCCACTTCGTGCTCGAGCTGCTGCGTCCCCTGCTGGACTCCGACGAGTTCCTCGAGACGGGATACGACTTCAAGTCCCGGCTGCAGGAGATCGCCGCCGCCGAGGGGGAGAGCGTCACCTACGAGATCACCGAATCCGGTCTCGAGCATCAGAAGACCTTCACCGCCACGGTCACCGTCGAGGGGATCGTCACCGCCCGTGGAGACGGCGCCTCGAAGAAGGACTCCGAGCTCGCCGCCGCCCAGAACGCGGTGCGGGGGATCCTCGCCGAGCGCGGCGAGACCCTGATCCCGCGAGGCTGAGCGGAGATAGAGCCCATGCCGGAGCTGCCTGAGGTCGAGGTCGTAAGGCGGGGTCTCGAGCCCCTCACCGTCGGCCGCACCGTCACCGGGGTCGAGCTGCTCGACTCCCGGATCATCCGCCGCCAGGCCGGGGGAGCGGACCGGTTGCGCGCCGCCCTCCTCGGCACGACCCTCACTGCGGTGGTCCGGCGCGGGAAGTTCCTGTGGTGGCGGCTCGCCGACGAGGACGGCGCCGACACCGGCGAGGCGCTGATGGGCCATCTCGGCATGAGCGGTCAGCTGCGGATCGGCACCGCAGGCGCCGTCCCGGCGACCGGCTCGGAGCGCTCGGAAGGTCCCGCCTCCGACCCGCTCCGCCACCGGCGCCTGTCGCTGCACCTCGACGACGCCTCCCGGGTGGACCTCATCGACCAGCGGCTGTTCGGAGGGCTGTGGACCAGTCCGCTGGTCGTGGCGGCCGACGGTGCGGTCGCGGGGACGGGCAGCCCTGATGCGCTCCTGCCGGAGGACGCTTCGCATATCGCCCGCGATCTGCTCGATCCCGCCCTCGACCTCGCGGCCGCCGCCCGTGCCCTGCGCACGCGGCGCAGCGCCGTGAAGTCGCTGCTGCTGAACCAGGAGATCGTCTCCGGGATCGGGAACATCTACGCCGATGAGGCGCTGTGGGCGGCCCGCACCCGCTTCGACACCCCCGGCACCGTGCTCAGCCAGCGGAAGGCGCTCGAGATCCTGCGCGCCGCCCGTGAGGTGATGCACCGTGCGCTCGAGGTCGGCGGGACCAGCTTCGACGCGCTGTATGTGAACGTCGACGGGCGCAGCGGGTATTTCGCCCGCTCACTGAGCGCCTACGGACGCACCGGCGAGCCCTGCCCTCGCTGCGGGGTGACGATCCGTCGGGAGCTGCACCAGAACCGCTCCTCGCACTTCTGCCCGAGGTGTCAGCGGCGACGCTGATCCGGCGTCGCCGCCGTGAGCGAGGGGATCGACGAGCACGGCGCAAGGTGCGGTAGATTCGTCGAGGACACATCTCAGCAGGTGATACGAGGAAGGACGCTCTGTGACAGCGACCGAACAGCAGGGCCCGATCCGCGTGATGCTGGTGGACGACCACGAGGTGGTCCGTCGCGGCATCGTCACCGTGATCGACGCCAGCGAGAAGCTGAGCGTGATCGGCGAGGCGTCCTCGGTGACCGAGGCGAACCGTCGCCTGCCCGCGATCCGGCCCGAAGTGCTGGTCGTGGACCTCCAGCTCCCGGACGGCACCGGCATCGACGTCATGAAGACGGCCCGGGAGCTGAACCCCGAGCAGCTGATGCTGGTGCTCACCAGCTTCGACGACGACGCCGCGCTGCGCGAGTCGAAGGCGGCCGGAGCCGCCGGGCTGATGCTGAAGTCTGCGCGCTCCCAGGAGATCGTCGAGGCGATCATCGCGGTGCACGCCGGCAAGTCGATCTGGCCCCCTGACCACGACGACGAGGGGCCGGACCTCTCGCAGTCCGATCAGCGGATCGTGGAGCTGATCGGCGACGGCCACTCCAACCGCGAGATCGCCGAGGCGCTCGGCATCGCCGAGAAGACCGTCAAGAACCGGGTCACCGTGATCCTGCAGGCGCTCGGGATGCAGCGCCGCACCCAGGTGGCGGCGCTGGTCGCCGCGCGCCGTCGCGCCGGCTGGAAGCAGCAGTAGCAGCCCTCAGCTCGGCAGTGTCACCCGCCAGGAGATCATCGTCCCCGGCTCGAGGTTGATCGCGTCCGCCCAGCCGGAATGACGCCGCGCCCGGGCGGACATGTTCGCCAGTCCGCTGCGCCGGCGCACCGACGGATCGATCCCTCGACCATTGTCCGAGACGTTCACCTGGACCACCCTGTCGACGCCCTCGGAGAACACCGCCACCGAGACCGCCACCGCGCTGGCATGCGCATGCCGGGCTGCATTGGCGAGGCACTCGCGCACCACCGCCACCACATCCTCGGCGATCTCCGGCGGCAGCTCGGCATCCATCTCCGCGGGATGCGGGGGCAGCCGCATCGAGGGGACGAAGCCCAGCCCGGCGGTGGCGAGACCCACCTCGTGACGAAGCTGTTCGGAGAGGCTGGCCACGGCGCGCTCGCGGCGCAGCGACTGCACGATCTGCCGGATCTGGGAGACGGCGTTCTCGACCCCTTGCACAGAGCTCGTGACGGAGCTGCGGATCCGGGCGTTCGACGGCGTCATGCCCGGCGCCTCGAGGGACTGGACCAGGCTCTCGAGCTCCATCCCGACGGCGAAGAGCTCCTGGATCGCGAGATCGTGGAGGTCGCGGGCGATGCGGCCGCGCTCGTCATCGATACCGCTGTCACTGTCGCGGCGCAGCGAGGGCGCGCGCAGCGTGAGGGCGATCAGGCCCGCCAGGGAGTCCAGCCGCTCGCGATCCGCGACCGTGAACGGCTCGGCATCGGCGGCGCGCAGCACCGCGAGCAGCCCGGTCCCCTGCTCGGCGGCATCGATCACGGCCAGCAGCGCCCGGCCGTCCTCCTGCCCGTTGCCGAGCTCGAAGCTGCCGATGGCTTCGAGCGCCTCGGGATCCGAACGCAGCAGGCCCTCGCCGAGGAGCGAGTCGGCGGGGATCTCCTCGCCGAGCAGGGAGTCGGCGTCCGGGCCGTCCACCATCTCGATCGCCCAGCGGGAGGGGCCCAGCGGCATCACCAGGGCGGCGCTGCGGGCGGTGAGATCGGTACGGGCGGAGCGGAGCAGCAGGTCCAGCAGGTCCTCGGTCTCACCGCCGGCGAGGACGGCACCGGCGAGATCCTGGACCCGCGGACGATGGGGGCGGGCAGGCGGGGCGGACGACGGGTGAACGGTCAACGGTGCTCCTGAAGACAGAGGATCGGGGTGTCGGCGGGGATCGCCTCAAGACGGTGGGTGACGACCACGACGGTGGTGGTCGCAGGGACGAGGGTGCTCCCGTCCGGGTCGAGCAGCGCGCGCAGCAGTGCGTCACCCCGCCCGGGGTCGAGGTGCTCCGTGGGCTCGTCCAGGAGCAGCACCGGCCCGCCGCGAACGACCGCACGGGCCAGCAGCAGCCGCCGTCGCTCTCCGCCGGAGATCGTCGTGCCATCCGGTCCGAGCAAGGTATCGAGCCCGCGGGGGAGGGTCGCGACCCAGTCCTCGAGGCCGACGGCCCGCAGCGCCTCCTGCACCTCGGCGTCCGTGAGATCCCCGCGCACCACCCGCAGGTTCTCTCGCAGCGTGGTGGCGAAGACGTGGCCGTCCTCGGCGAACATCGTCACCCGGGAGCGCACGTCCTGCGGGGCGAGGGAGGCGATGTCCCGGCCGCCGAGCTCCACCCGGCCCGCGAGCGGATCGAGCAGGCCTGCGAGGGTCGCCAGCAGGGTGGACTTCCCGCTGCCCGAAGGGCCGACCACCGCGAGCCGGGCTCCGGGCGGCAGGTCGAGGTCCAGCGAACGCACGCGCGGGGCATCGGCGCTCCAGCCGGCCGTGAGCCCCACCGCGCGGAGAGAGGCGGTCCCGGGGCGCTGCGGGGCCGGTGCAGCGGGTGCGGGTGCGGGCGCTGCGCCAGCTCCTCCCACGAGCTGTCCCAGGCGCTGCGCGGCAGCCGTGGAGCGGGCGTGCTGGGCAGCGGCGGCGGGCAGCGCGGTCGCCGCCTCGAAGGAGGACAGCGGCAGCAGCAGCAGGATGCCGATCTGCCCGGCCGATGCGCCGCCGTCCAGCCACAGCCCACCGGCGGCGAGCAGGGAACCGGTCACGGCGAGGATCAGCGTGAGCGGCACCGCCGCGGCGGCGACGGCCGCGGGCAGGGCGGCGCGGTCCATCGCGGCATCATGCGCCGCCTGCCGGGCGTGCAGCTGCGTCAGCGCCGCCTCGAGCCGGCCCTCGACCTGGAGCGAGGTGGCGTCATCGAGGATCTCGAGCGTCTGGGCGCTGACCCCGGCGCGGGTGGTCAGCACGGCCTGCTCGGAGAGGCGGGCGGCGCGGTGGGCGGCCACCGGCGCGAGCACGCTCGCCAGCAGCAGCGCCCCGAGCATGGCCACGGTCGCAGCCGGCGACAGGGGGGCGAAGGTCGCGAGCACGACCATCCCCATCACGATCGCGACCAGACCGGGCACGACCGCGGTGATGACGTGGTCCCCGAGCTCCTGCGCATCGTCGCCCAGACGGCTCAGCAGGTCACCGCGCCGCAGCCGGGTGAGGGTGTCATCGGTGCGGGCGGCGAGCGCGGTGAAGAGGTTCGTGCGCAGGGAGACCACGCCGCGCAGCGCGACATCGTGGGTGAGCATCCGCTCGAGCCAGCGGAACACCCCGCGGGAGACGCCGAGCGCCCGGACCATCACCACGGCGACGGTGAGGTCCAGCACTGGAGGCATCGTCCACGCACGGGTGACCAGATAGGCGGAGACCGCGGCAAGGGCGAAGGCGGAGCCGAGGGTCGCGCAGGCGGCGAGCACCGCGGCCAGCAGCCGTGCACGGGGGATCTCGAGCGCCGCCACCGCCTGGCGCAGGTCGGAGCGAGCGGGGGCGGCGGGGGTCGTCGGGGTGAAGGTCATGAGCCGGCCTCCACGCTCGCGACGTCATCGGCGACATCCACCAGCCGGGAGCGGTGGGCGATCACGACGACGGTCCGTCCCTGGCCGCGCAGCTCCTCGATCAGGTCGAGCACCACCTGCTCGGCGGCACCGTCGAGGTGCGCGGTGGGCTCGTCCAGGATCACCAGCGGGGCGGGGGAGAGCACGGCCCGGGTCAGAGCGAGGCGCTGCCGCTCTCCGAGCGAGATCCCGTGCCCGCCGCGACCGAGATCCGCGTCCCAGCCGCGCTCGGCGATGACCGCATCGAGTCCGGTCGCGGCGGCCGCCGCCTCCAGCTCGGCCTGGCCGACACCGGCACGGGAGCTGACGAGCACGGAACGGATCGTCCCCGGGGGCAGCACGGGACGCTGCGGCAGCCAGGCCATCTGGTCCCACAGACTGCGTCGCGAGAGCTCGCGGACGTCGGTCGCCGTGCCGTCGGCAGTGATGATCTCCGCTTTGCCCTGCTCCGGGTCCACCAGTCCCAGCAGCACCTGGACCGCCGTGGTCTTGCCGGCGCCCGAGGCGCCGGTCAGGGCGAGCACCCGCCCGGGGCGCACCGTGAGCTCGGCGGCATGCGGTGCCCAGCCCTCGCGGGAGCGCACCGAGACCCCGCGCAGGGCGAGGGTGGAGGTGCGCAGATCCGGGGCGGGGAGTGTGCCGTCGGCCGGCGGCTGCTCATCGAGCACCTCGAAGGCCGCTGAGACCGCCGCCAGGCCGTCGGTGGAGGCGTGGTACTGCGAGCCCACGTTGCGCAGCGGCTGGTAGATCTCCGGGGCCAGCACCAGCACCGCGAGCGCGGGCGCGAGCTCCATGTCCCCGTAGACCAGCCGCATCCCGATGCTCACCGCGATCAGCGCCACGCACAGCGTCGCCAGCAGCTCGAGCACCATCGAGGAGAGGAAGGCGAACGTGAGCGAGCCCATCGCGGAGGCGCGGTGACGGTCACCGAGCTCCCGCACCGTCCTCTCCGGACCGCGCTCGCGACCCAGCGCCCGCAGCGTGGGCAGCCCATCCACCAGGTCCAGCAGCTGGGTCCACAGGGAGCGCATATCGGCGATCAGCTTCTCGGAGCGCCCTACGGTGAGCTTTCCGACCAGCACCATGAAGAGCGGCACCAGCGGCAGCGTGACCGCCGCGATCACCGCGCTGAGCGGGTCCAGCAGACCGATGGTCAGCAGGCACAGCGGGGTCACCGTGAGCGAGAGCAGCAGCTGCGGGACATATCCCACCAGATAGGGGCGGAGGTTCTCGATGCCGGTGGTGGCCAGCGCCGTGAGGTCCGCACCGCGGCCGGCACCGGCGCGCGGACCGAGGGACGCGGCGTGGCGCACGATCCTCCCGCGCAGCTCGCTGATCGCCGCAGTCGCAGCACGGTGGGCCGTGGCCTCCTCGAGGAGCACGGCGCCGGCCCGCACCGCGAGCGCCAGGACGAGCACCAGCAGCAGGGCCGGCGCGTCCTGGGGGACGTCGCGCTCGGTCAGGAGCTGGGCGCCGAGGCGAGCGATGACCAGGGCGGTGACGATGATGCAGGCGGACTGGACGAGTCCCAGCACCACGGACCGAGCGAGATGGCGTCGGGCCGCTCGCACCTCCCGCACCAGGCGGGGGTCCAGCGGTGCCCGGCTCCGCCGCGGCGCCGGGTCGGCGGCGGGGTCGGCGGAGCGGGCCATGGTGGGCTCTGCGGTCGCGGTGGTCATCGGGATCAGTCTGTCAGCCCTGCTCGAAGGCTTCCCGGTAGCCCTTCTTCGCCTTCTCGAGCAGCTCGGCGCCCGGGGCGGGGGAGTCCTCGTCGCTCACCCGGTGGCGGAACACCCGATAGGCCCAGATCGTGTACCCGATCACCAGCGGCAGGAAGAGGCACAGCGCGACCAGCATCACCGTGAGCGTGTGCTCGGTCGAGGAGGCGTTCGCGACCGTCAGCGAGTTCGCCGGATCGTTGGTGGCGGGCATGACGTAGGGGAACAGGCCGCCGAACAGGGTGATCGCGGCCGCGGCGATCGCGGTGGTGGTCGCGCCGAAGGCCAGGCCCTCGCGGCGTCTCCGGTGCAGAGGGACCGCGGCGATCAGAGCCAGCGCGGCCACGGCCACCGGGATCAGGGTGAACCAGGTGTTCGAGTGGGCGAGCTGGAACCAGAGGAGGAACGCCGCACCGGCCACGATCGTCGGCCACACCAGGATCCCGGCCAGGCGGTTCGCGTCCTCTCGCAGCCGGCCCTCGACCTTGAGCGCGAGGTAGTGGGTGCCGTGCAGCCAGAACAGCAGCACGAACACCACGCCGGCCAGCAGGGCGAAGGGGTTGAGCAGCCCCAGCAGGGAGGTGGTCACCCAGCGGTTCTCATCGATCGCGACTCCGGCGACGATGTTCCCGAAGGCCACACCCCACAGCAGGGCGGGCGCGAAGCCGCCGATGATGTGCACCACGTCCCAGGAGTTCTTCCAGCGATCGCTGTCGACCTTGTCGCGCCACTTGAAGGCGCAGACCCGCACGATCAGCACCAGCAGCAGGAGCAGCAGCGCGAGGTAGAAGCCGGAGAACAGGGTGGCGTACCACTCGGGGAAGGCGGCGAACATCAGGGCGCCGCCGGTGATCACCCAGACCTCGTTGCCGTCCCAGACGGGGCCGATGGTCTTCAGGATCGTGCCGCGGGTGCCGATGCCGCGCCGCCAGAAGGTGGCGACGTTCATCTGCACGCCGAAGTCGAATCCCTCGAGCACGAAGTAGCCCAGGAAGAAGAAGGCGATGAGGGCGAACCACAGGGTCTGGAGGACCGTGGGGTCGAGCATGGCATCCATGATCTGATCTGGTCCCTTCTCAGTAGTCGAAGGACAGGGTGGGGGTGTCGAGCTCGTCGGTCTCCGGATCGCGTGTCGCGAGCGGCACCCCCTTCAGGGCGGCTCTGCGCATCATCCCGAACCAGAGCACCGCGAGCACGCCGTACACCAGCGTGAAGGCGACCAGCGAGGTCAGCACCATCCAGCCGGGATGGCTCGAGACCCCCTGCATGGTCATCAGCCGGATCGTCGGATCATCGGGATTGGGGTGCACCACCCAGGGCTGTCGCCCGATCTCGGTGAACACCCAGCCTGCGGCGTTGGCGAAGAACGGCATCGGGATCGCCAGCACTGCGAACCATTGGAAGCGCTTCGACCCGGTGGTGCGGGCGTTCTCGCCCTTGCCACGGGTGACCCACAGGGTCCAGAGCGCGAGGATCCCGCTGAAGGCGGCCAGGCCCATCATCAGGCGGAAGGACCAGTAGGTCACGAACAGGTTGGGTCGATAGTCGAGCTCGACCTCGTTGCCGTGGATATCGGTCGCGGTCTCGCCGAACTGGTCCTTGTACTGGGCGTTGAGGTCGTCCACGCCCTGCAGGGTGGCGTCGAAGGTGTGGGTGGCCAGGAACGAGGTGACGTAGAGAACCTCGATGAGGTGGGTGACGTCCTCGCAGTCCTGGGCGAAGGCCTCGGGGCCGCCCACGGAGAGGATCGAGAAGGAGGCGCCGGTCTCGGTCTCGCACAGCGCCTCGGCCGAGGCCATCTTCATCGGCTGCTGCTTGAACATGATCTGCGCCTGGAAGTCGCCGGAGATCACCAGCGCCACCGCTGCCACGCACATCGCGACGACGCCGAAGCGGACGGTGGGACGGTAGAGATCACGGGCGGCGAGGTGCTGCTCCTGACCCTCCTCGGTCTCGAAGCCCAGCTCCCGGGCCCGATTGTGGTGGCGGACCATGTGCCAGGCGGCGACACCGGTGAGGAAGGCACCCGCGACCAACCAGGCGCCGGAGACCACATGGGGGAAGGCTGCGAGCGTGGTCACGTTCGTCAGCACCGCCAGGAGCGAGCCCTGCGAAGGGTCCAGCTCGGCGCGACCGGTCTCGGGATTCAGCGTCGCGCCGACGGGGTGCTGCATGAACGAGTTCGCAGCCACGATGAAGTAGGCCGAGCCCGTGGTCGCCAGCGCCACCGCCCAGATCGTCAGCAGATGGATCTTCTCGGGCATCTTGCCCCAGCCGAAGATCCACAGACCCAGGAACACGGATTCGACGAAGAAGGCGGCGAGGCCCTCGAGGGCGAGAGGGGCTCCGAAGACGTCACCGATGAAGCGGGAGTACTCGGACCAGTTCATGCCGAACTGGAACTCCTGGACGATGCCGGTGGCGATGCCGATGCCGAAGTTCACGATCAGCATCGAGCCGAAGAACTTCGTCATCCGCGTCCAGGCGTCCTTGCGCGCGGGGTCCTTCGAGAACACCGCCCGGGTCTGCATGATCGCGACCAGCAGGGAGAGCCCGATCGTGAGCGGAACGAAGATGAAGTGGTACACGGTGGTGATGCCGAACTGCCACCGTGCCAGGTCGAGGGCTTCCATGGATCCTCCCGAGTGGATGACACGCCGTCATGAAAACTACCGGGCAGTCAGCGACGCGACGAAGGACGATGGTCCCTCCTGCGAGCGTCATCCCGCGCGAACGATCCGAGCATGTCGCCTCCGGGGGGAGCACCCCCTGTGCCATACTGATCGCGGCACTCTCCTGCTCCGTACCGGGTGGGGGAACCTCCCGGCGTCGTGACGTCGGAGCACCGGCTACGCGGACGACCGCGACCGCAGTGTTCCCTCGGTCGGCATCGCAGCGCTTCCATCGGGGAGCTGCGCGACGGCGAGGGCTTGAGACTTCCGTCCACAGCGACGATGACCAGAAGGGGCCAGGGTGCGCTGGTCCTCCAGAAGGAGACGGCCGCATGGCTGACAGCACCCATATTCCCGAGAACGATTCGTCGGACGAGACGCAGCCCGCTGCTCCCGCTCGTCGTCGGCGGCGCGCAGGAGCCCCTGCCGGAGCCCCCTCCTTCACCCCGCCTGCGGTCCCGCAGCCGGAGACCTCGGCCCCGCGCACCGTGGTGGCCGCACAGGAGCCGACGGCGGCGGAGCCCCCTCCGGCAGCGTCTCGTGCCAAGCGCCCCCGACGCCGCGCCGGAGCCCCGGCCGGCGCCCCGGTGATCCCGGCGGCGGAGCCCGTCGCGGAGCCCGCGCCGGAGCCTCAGGCTGTCGAGGATCAGGCTGTCGAGGAGACGCCCGCTGCGGTCGAGCCGGCGATGGTGACCGACGACAACTCTGTCCTCGGCGACCTCCGTGCCCTCGCCTCGGCCCGAGGCGCCGGCGCGGACGATTCCGCCGCGACGGCGGATGGTGACCGCGCTCGCCGCCGCGAGCAGGTCCAGATGGATTTCGCCTCGCTGCTGTTCCAGGCCCCCACCGCTCAGCCCCGCACCACTGTCGGCTCCCAGGACGCCCCGGTCGGCAGCGCTGACCTCTCCTTCGCCGCGGGATCCGAGGACGAGGGCGAGGAGCAGGACTCCGAGACCGAGGAGGAGCAGCCCTCCCGCTCCCGGCGCAGCCGGTCGCGTCGCTCCTCCCAGCGCACCGCCGGTGCGGCGGAGTCCGACGCCGCAGAGGACTCCGGGTCCGGCGAGGACGACAGCGACAGCGATCAGGACAGCGACGAGGACTCCTCCTCCGACAGCTCGAGCTCGAACTCACGCCGCCGGCGCCGTCGTGGCGGTCGGGGCCGACGCGGCCGCGGTCGCGGCGACGACGACGGCTCGGGCACCGAGGATGGCGCAGGGGAGGGGGAGGACAGCCGCGACGACGACGGCGCGGAGGACTCCTCGCAGGACGGCTCCGAGGATGAGGACCACAGCGGCGAGGGGAGCGAGTCAGGTGCCGGGAACTCCTCCAGCTCCCGTCGGCGTCGGCGTCGTCGCCGTTCCGGCAGCAGCGGGGACGAGCCGACCTCGCCCGATGATCCGCCGAACACCGTGGTCAAGGTGCGCGATGCCCGTGATGAGGTCAAGGCCGTCAAGGGCTCGACCCGGCTCGAGGCCAAGCGCCAGCGCCGCCGCGAGGGCCGTGACGCCGGTCGCCGCCGCAACGTCATCACCGAGTCGGAGTTCCTGGCCCGCCGTGAGTCCGTGAAGCGTTCGATGGTGGTGCGCGAGCGCGCCGGCCGCACGCAGATCGCAGTGCTCGAGGACGATGTGCTGGTCGAGCACTACGTGGCGCAGAAGACGCAGACGTCGATGGTCGGCAACGTCTACATGGGCAAGGTCCAGAACGTGCTGCCCTCGATGGAGGCGGCCTTCGTGGACATCGGCAAGGGCCGCAATGCGGTGCTCTACGCCGGCGAGGTCAACTGGGACGCCGTGGGCCTCGAGGGCCAGCCGCGCCGCATCGAGCTCGCGCTGAAGAGCGGCGACCCGGTGCTGGTCCAGGTCACCAAGGACCCGATCGGCCACAAGGGCGCGCGGCTGACCAGCCAGATCTCCCTGCCCGGTCGCTACGTGGTGTTCGTGCCCGGCGGGTCCATGACCGGCATCTCCCGCAAGCTGCCCGACACCGAGCGCGCACGGCTGAAGAAGATCATGCGCGAGATCATCCCCGAGGATGCGGGCGTCATCGTGCGCACCGCGGCCGAGGGGGCGAGCGAGCAGGAGCTGACGCACGACGTCGAGCGCCTGCGCGCCCAGTGGGAGAAGATCGAGAAGTCGCAGAAGAGCAAGGCTGCTCCGGTCGCCCTCTCGCAGGAGCCGGACATCGCCATCAAGGTGGTGCGTGACGTCTTCAACGAGGACTTCACCTCCCTGATCGTCGAGGGTGACCGAGTCCACCAGGACGTCCACGCCTATATCAGCGATGTGGCCCCGGATCTGCTGGAGCGTCTCACCCGCCACGTCGGCGACAAGGACGTCTTCGCGAAGCACCGCATCGACGAGCAGCTGCTCAAGGCGATGGACCGCAAGGTCTACCTGCCCTCCGGCGGCTCCCTGGTGATCGATCGCACCGAGGCGATGACCGTGGTCGATGTGAACACCGGCAAGTTCACCGGCACCGGCGGCTCCCTCGAGGAGACCGTCACCAAGAACAACCTCGAATCCGCCGAGGAGATCGTGCGTCAGCTGCGGCTGCGCGACATCGGCGGCATCATCGTCATCGACTTCATCGACATGGTGCTCGAGTCCAACCGGGATCTGGTGCTCCGGCGCCTGGTCGAGTGCCTGGGCCGTGACCGCACCAAGCACCAGGTCGCCGAGGTCACCTCGCTGGGCCTGGTGCAGATGACCCGCAAGCGCGTGGGCCAGGGTCTGGTGGAGACCTTCTCCAGCACCTGCGAGCACTGCAACGGGCGCGGCCTGGTGGTCGACGTCGACGGCACCCACAGCCACGGCGGCGGCAATGGCAGCAGCCACGGCGAGAACGGCGGGGATGACTCCTCGAAGTCCTCGCGACGCCGCGGGCGCCGGACCCGCGGCGGCGCCAAGGAGGAGGGCGAGAACGGTGACGCCGGGTCCGAGGAGTCGCAGGCCGATGTGCATCGTCTCGAGGACGATGCCGACAGCCGTGCCCTCGCTCGCGCCACCATCGCCTCCATCGCGGCGGCCTCCGGGGCGCATGCGCAGCCCGAGGTGACCGTCGATGGCCAGGTCGTGCACGCCGCTGCGGACGCAGCCGAGGACGCAGCAGAGCACTCGACATCGACCTGGGAGCAGGACGCACCCGGTCAGGGGTGATGCGTTCCACAGGGTGTGACCGCGTTCTCGCAGGTCGGACCGTGTCCGGTGGTTGACCGGCGGGTGTCGGGATCGTAAGCTGTTCCCTGGCGCAAAACGTGCCACAGTCGTGCTCCCGGTGGGCATCGCGCGACCGCATCTCCCGCCTGACCCTGTTCGTACAGGGCTCAGGTCCGGTTGACGGTCGCAGGTCCGCGATGACACCCGGCAGGGAGCATGTCTCGAATTCGATTCACAAGATGGAGCATTGACGTGGTGTACGCAATCGTCCGCGCAGGCGGTCGTCAGGAGAAGGTGTCGGTCGGTGACACCATCGTGATCAACCGTGTGGCAGGCGAGGCGGGCGACAGCATCGATCTCGCTCCCGTGCTGCTGGTCGACGGTGACACGGTCACCTCCGCACAGAACGAGCTTGCCAAGGTGAAGGTCACCGCCGAGAAGGTCGAAGACCTCCGCGGCGAGAAGATCCGCATCCTCCGCTACAAGAACAAGACGGGCTACAAGAAGCGCCAGGGCCACCGCCAGGAGCTGACCCGGCTGAAGATCACCGGAATCGCCTGAGCGATCCCCCGAACAGACAAGGATTGATCCCAGATGGCATCTAAGAAGGGCGTCAGCTCCTCCAAGAACGGGCGCGATTCCAACTCCCAGCGCCTCGGCGTCAAGCGTTTCGGCGGCCAGAACGTCGGCGCAGGCGAGATCATCGTGCGCCAGCGCGGCACCAAGATCCACCCCGGCGACGGTGTGGGTCGCGGCAACGACGACACCTTGTTCGCGCTCACCGCGGGCACCGTCGAATTCGGTCGCAAGCGCGACCGTCGCGTGGTCAGCATCGTCGAGACGGTCTGACCGCTTGCCCCGGATCCCGGGGCACACAGCGTCCTTCGAGGGGCGGAGCCGAACGCTCCGCCCCTCGATGCTTTTTCTCACCATCATCGGAGTGCACCCATGGCCACATTCGTCGACCGCGTCCAGCTTCAGGTCGCCGGGGGATCGGGCGGAAACGGCACCGCCTCGATCCGTCGCGAGAAGTTCAAGCCCCTGGCCGGTCCCGATGGCGCCAACGGCGGCCGCGGCGGCGACGTGATCCTCGAGGTCGACGGGTCGACCACCACGCTCCTGGCGTACCACCACAAGCCTCATCAGAAGGCGACCAGCGGCGGTTTCGGCAAGGGTGACCTGCGACATGGCGCCGGCGGTGAGGACCTCGTCCTCCCGGTCCCCGACGGCACCGTGGTCACCGACGAGGACGGCACGGTCCTGATCGACATGGTCGGCATCGGCACCCGCTTCGTCGCCGCCCGCGGCGGCAGCGGCGGCCTCGGCAACGCGGCGCTGGCCACCGCTCAGCGCGTGGCCCCCGGCTTCGCCCTGCTCGGCGAGCCCGGGCAGGAGCGCACTCTGGTGCTCGAGCTGAAGACGGTCGCGGACGTCGCACTGGTGGGATACCCCAGCGCCGGGAAATCCTCCCTGATCGCCGCGATGAGCGCCGCCCGGCCGAAGATCGCCGACTACCCCTTCACCACCCTCGTGCCGAACCTCGGCGTGGTCGAGGCGGGGGAGCACCGCTATACGATCGCCGACGTCCCGGGCCTCATCCCCGGTGCCAGTCAGGGCAAGGGCCTCGGCCTGGACTTCCTGCGCCACATCGAGCGCTGCCACGTCATCGTGCACGTGCTGGACGCGGCGGCGCTCGAATCGGATCGCGACCCGGTGGGGGACCTCGCGACCATCGAGCACGAGCTGGCCACCTATGCGGCGAGCCTCGACGAGGAGGCGGGCAGCCGGGTGCCGCTCATGGAGCGGCCCACCGTGGTGGTGCTGAACAAGACAGATCTGCCCGATGGGGCGGACATGGCCGACATGGTCCGCGCACAGCTCGGCGAGCGCGAGGTCCCGATCCTGGACGTCTCCGCCGTCTCCCGCAAGGGGCTGCGCGAGCTGTCCTTCGTGCTCGGCGACCTGGTCGAGAAGGCGCGGGCGCAGCTGCCCGAGCCGGAGGCCGCCCCCATCGTGCTGACCCCCAGGGCGGTCGACGACAAGGGCTTCGCGGTGGTCACCGAGCAGTACGACGGGCACACCGCCTTCCGCATCAAGGGAGACAAGCCCGAACGCTGGGTGCGCCAGACCGACTTCACCAACGACGAGGCTGTCGGCTATCTCGCCGACCGGCTCGCGAAGCTCGGCGTCGAGGATCAGCTGTACGCCGCAGGCGCCGTCGCGGGCTCGACGGTGCTGATCGGTCCGGGCGAGGACGCGGTGGTCTTCGACTGGGAGCCGACGATGGTCGGCGGCGCGGAGATGCTGGGCCGCCGTGGCACCGATGAGCGGTTCGAGGATCACTCGCGACCCACGCGGGAGGCGAAGCGGGAGCTGCAGCGCACCCGCACCGAGGCTCGGATGCAGCGGATCTCCGCGATGGAGGAGGAGCGACGGGCCGGTCACTGGGCCGACCCCGCCTCGGAGGACGAGGCCCGGTGAGCGCCACCGAGCTGCGCCAACCGGAGCGGCTCACCTCTCGCGAGACGCTCGCGACGGCCCGCCGCATCGTCGTCAAGATCGGGTCCTCGAGCCTGACCGATGAGCGCGGCCGCCTCGACCATCTCCGCATCCAGCAGATCGCGGACACCGCCGCGGCCCTGGCCGGCCGGGGCACCGAGCTGGTGATCGTCTCCTCGGGCGCCATCGCGGCGGCGCTGGGACCGCTGGGGATGTCCGCGCGCCCTGCCGCGGTCGAGCTGCAGCAGGCCGCCGCGAGCGTGGGCCAGGCGCTGCTGGCGAGCGCCTGGTCCGGTGCTTTCGCCGCCCACCATCTGATCACCGGGCAGGTGCTGCTCACCGAGTCCGATGTGATCCGGCCGCAGACCTACCGCAACGTGCGCAGCGCCCTCGAGTCGCTGCTGGACCTGGGGGCGGTGCCGGTCGTCAACGAGAACGACACCACCGCCACCCACGAGATCCGCTTCGGGGACAATGACCGCCTCGCGGCGCTGGTCGCCCAGCTGCTGGGCGCCGACGCCCTGATCCTGCTCACCGACGTCGACGCCCTGTACACCGCGCCGCCGCGGGAGCCCGGTGCCGAGCGCATCGGCCAGGTCGACGATGTGGCGCGGCTGGCCGGGGTGAACATCGGCCCGGTCGGTTCGAAGGTCGGCACCGGGGGGATGGTCACGAAGCTCTCGGCGGCGCAGCTCGCCGCGACCACCGGGACCGCTGCCCTGATGACCTCAGCCGAGCAGTTCTCCGCAGCGATCGAAGGTCAGGACGTGGGCACCTTCTTCCCCGCCCACCACGGCCGTCGCCGTTCCCGGCTGGTCTGGCTGCGGTTCGCGACGCGAGGGGCGGGCAGCCTGCATCTGGACGAGGGCGCGGCCGATGCCGTGCGCAGCCGCCGTCGTTCGCTGCTGGCCGTCGGCATCTCGCGGGTCGAGGGCATCTTCCCGGCCGGGGTCCCGGTCGACGTCGTCGCCCCGGACGGTGCGGTGATCGCCCGCGGGATCGCCTCCTTCAGCAGCGACGAGCTGCGGGTGATGGCCGGCCTGGGCACCGACGAGGCGCGGGAGCAGCTGGGCGAGAGGTTCCGCCGTCCCGCGATCCACCGCGATCAGCTGGTGATGCTCTGAGAGCTCAGTGCGTGGCGAAGGCCCTCCGCGCCGTGCGCGATCCGGCCACCGTGCGGCGCTCCCGTGCCACCCGCACCCGCTCGATGATCGTGCTGATCAGCAGCGCGAGTCCCACGCCGATGACCACGCCCAGCAGCGGCTGTTCGCGGAACAGGTCACCGCCGGCCATCCCGATCCCGATGTCGTGGAGCGACCAGGCCACGGCTGCCAGCAGCGCGTAGGCGAGGAACGTCGGACGGGGAGAGCGGATCATCCCGGAGGTGAGGCGCCCGCGGTGATGATCACCGTCTTGCCGGGGAGGACCGGCAGCACCGACTCCGCGGCGACCCCGGACATCTGCTGGGCGGACGCGCGTGAGCACCTGAATGCCGCTCTCGTAGACTCCAGGCATGGAAACTCCTGTGACCACCGCAGTCCTCGCCGCCGCCCGCGCCGCGAAGGACGCGCAGCCGGCTCTGGCCCGCCTGCACCGCGGGACCAAGGACCGGGTGCTGCTGGCCATGGCCGAGGCGCTCGTGGAGCGGGCCGCGGAGATCGTCGACGCGAACGCGCGGGATCTCGCGGCGGCCGACGCCTCCGGGATCGCCCCGGGGCTCCGCGACCGGCTCGCCCTGGACGCTCAGCGGGTCGCGGCGATCGCCCAGCAGCTGCGGGACGCGGCGGCCCTGCCCGACCCGATCGGCGAGGTGGTGCGCGGCTCCGTGCTCGAGAACGGACTCGAGCTGCGTGAGGTGCGGGTGCCGATGGGCGTGATCGGCATGGTCTACGAGGCACGCCCGAATGTCACCGTCGACGCTGCGGGCCTGGCGCTCAAGGCGGGCAGCGCGGTGGTGCTGCGCGGAGGCTCGGCGGCACTGCACTCCAACACCGCCCTGATCGCGGTGCTGCGCTCGGTGCTGGCCGCCCACGACCTCCCCGAGGACCTGATCGTCGGGATCGACGAGCACGGCCGCGAGGGTGTGGACGTGCTCATGCGCGCCCGCGGCCTGGTGGACGTGCTGATCCCGCGCGGCGGCGCCGGCCTGATCCGCAGGGTGGTGGAGAACTCCCTGGTGCCGGTGATCGAGACCGGTACCGGGAAGACGCACGTGCTGATCGATGCCTCCGCGGACCTCGATCAGGCGGTGCGGATCGTCGTCAACGCCAAGACGCAGCGGGTCGGGGTGTGCAATGCGCTCGAGACCCTGCTGGTCCACCAGGACATCGCCGAGGAAGCACTGCCCCTCCTCGCCGCACCGCTCGCGGAGGCCGGGGTGCGCCTGCATGCCGAGGAGAGGGCCTCCGCGATCCTCGCTGCGGCGGGCACGGGGGCTGAGGTGATCGAGGCAGTCGCCGAGGACTGGGACACCGAATACCTGGCGCTCGAGCTCGCGGTGAAGGTGGTCGACGACCTCGACGAGGCGCTCGCCCATATCCGGGCGCATTCCACCGGCCACACGGAATCCATCCTCACCCGCGACGCGCCCTCCCAGCAGCGCTTCCTGGGCGAGGTGGACTCCGCGGTGGTGATGGCGAACGCCTCCACCCGTTTCTCCGACGGCGGGGAGTTCGGCTTCGGCGCGGAGATCGGCATCTCGACCCAGAAGCTCCATGCCCGCGGACCGATGGGGCTGCGGGAGATCACGGCGAGCAAATGGCTGGTGGTGGGACAGGGGCAGGTGCGGCCGTGACCCCACTCGCATCGCGCGCGCCGGGGCATGAGCCTGCGCGTTGCTGTGGGATGATGGCCCGGTCACCCGTGGAAAGGTCATCAAGAACATGACTGATCAGCTCATGATCCTCGCCGAGTCCGGCGTCCTTGCCAGCGAGGGGCTTCCCGCCCCCGCCGTCGGCATCGGGATGTTCATCATCCTGATGGCGCTGCTGGGCCTCACCTGGCTCGTCGGCGGTGCGCATCAGCGCAGCCTGGACAAGAAGAACACCCCCGGTTCCGACGACTGACCCCGTGGAGCTGCAGCGACGACGGATCGGCGTGATGGGCGGGACCTTCGATCCCATCCATCACGGCCACCTCGTCGCCGCCAGCGAGGTCCAGAGCGTCTTCGCGCTCGACGAGGTCATCTTCGTGCCGACCGGCAGGCCGTGGCAGAAGGCGGATCGAGAGATCTCGGGTCCCGAGGACCGTTACCTGATGACGGTGGTGGCGACGGCGGCGAACCCCGTGTTCACCGTCTCCCGCGTCGACATCGATCGGCCCGGGGCCACCTACACGATCGACACCCTGCGGGACCTGCATCGAGAGCAGCCCGAGGCAGATCTCTTCTTCATCACCGGCGCGGATGCCCTCCAGAACATCTTGACCTGGAAGGACACCGAGGAGATCTTCGATCTCGCCCACTTCGTCGGCGTGACCAGGCCCGGCCATGAGCTCGACACCTCCGGGCTGCCGGAGGACGGCGTCACCCTGATCGAGGTCCCCGCGATGGCGATCAGCTCCACCGACTGCCGCACCCGGGTCGCCGCGGGCGCACCGGTCTGGTATCTGGTGCCCGACGGCGTCGTCCAATACATCAACAAGTACGCCCTCTACACAGGAGGTGACGGTCGATGACCGAGCCGGAGACCACTCCACGGCGCGGACGCCGCGCCCGGGAGCTGACCCCCGAGGAGAGCGCTGCCCTGGAGGCCCGTGCCGCGATGGAACCCGCACAGCCGCAGGCGGCGCCCGGAATCCGTGGCGCCGTCGCGCCGCCGCCCGCCGGATCCGCCGTGCCCGCTCTGCGCAAGTTCGGCCGCCGCGCCCGCATCATCGAGCTCAGCGAGGACCCCGGCCCGGCCCTCGCCGCGAGTCCTGCCGTCGGCACCTCCGCGGAGGGAGCGTCCGCGAGCACCGCCACCCATGACCACGACGGGGTGGAGCTCGGTGAGCTCTCCGTCCTCGACGCCCCGGAACCGCGCCCTGCGCCGCGCTTCGACGGCAAGGTGCTCCATCGGCCGGAACGTTCCGCGGGGCGTGCCCTGGTCTGGTTGGTGTGGGCCCTCATCGCCATCGCCTTCCTCGTGCTGCTCGCCCTGATGCTGACCGGGGTCATCGGCCCCGGCGTGGCCTCCGCCCCGGAGACCGCTCTGCTCGACCCGTTCCACACCCATTCCGTCTCGGAGGACATTTCCGCGTGAGCGCCCCTGAAGAATCTCTCGACCTCGCTCAGGTGGCCGGCCAGGCCGCCGCCGACAAGCTCGCCGAGGAGGTCATCGGTCTCGACGTCTCCGAGCTGGTGGTCATCACCGACGTCTTCCTCGTCTGCAGCGGCGACTCCGAGCGGCAGGTGTCCGCCATCGTCAACGGCATCGAGGAGGCGCTGCTGAAGGAGCGTCGCCGCAAGCCGCTGCGCCGTGAGGGCGAGCGCGACGCCCGTTGGGTGCTGCTGGACTACGGCGACATCGTGGTGCACGTCCAGCATTCCGAGGACCGCGCGTTCTACGCGCTCGAACGGCTGTGGCGCGACGCCCCCGTGCTGGACCTGCAGATCGCCGAGGGCCGCCCGGAGTGAGGTCCGCCCGTACGCGTCTGGTCCTGGTGCGCCACGGACAGACGGACTACAACCGTGAGGGGCGCCTGCAGGGCCAGGTCGACATCCCGCTGAACTCGACCGGCGTGCGCCAGGCGGAGTCGCTCACCGCGTCGGTCGCGAAGAATCCTCCGGACGTCATCATCGCCTCGCCGCTCGACCGTGCGCTGGAGACCGCCCGCATCATCTCCCGCGGCAGCGGACTGGACGTCGCCACCGACGAGGCCTTCCTCGAACGCGGCTTCGGCCGCTGGGAGGGGCTGCGCGGGGACGAGATCAGGCGACGGTGGCCCGAGGAGCACGCGGACTGGCGGGCGCACCGTCCGGTCCTCGGGCTCGAGGTCGAGGACCGGCCCGTGGTGGGGGAGCGAGTGGCTGCGGCCTGCCGTGAGCTGGTGGCGCAGCATGCCGGCGGCACCGTGATGGTGGTCGCCCATGGCGCGGCGATCACACTGGGCATCACCGCACTGCTGGGCCTGGACACGAACGGATTCCGAGGCCTCTCGGGGCTCGAGAACTGCCACCGCTCCGTCCTCGAGCTGCTCGTCGGGGAGCCGGCGAACGGCCTGATGAGGTTGGTGTCACACAACCTGCCCCCCGATTTCATCTGAGGTGCACAGCGGGGTAATATCGACGAGTCGCCTGCGGGCGGCACCCGATTCGGGGCTATGGCGCAGTTGGTAGCGCGCTTCCATGGCATGGAAGAGGTCAGGGGTTCGAATCCCCTTAGCTCCACTCGAGAAACTCTTGAGACAGTGACTCGTCAGAAGGGCCCCACCGCGAGGTGGGGTCCTTCTGCGTTTCTGGGCATGCTGCTGGGCGCGTTTCCGGCGAGACCGGATCGAGACCTCCACCCCCTTCCTTCCCCGCGAACCTCGTGTACTGTGGCGCACACCCCCGCTGAGAGCGCTCTCAGAAATCTGCAGCGTGAGAGCGCTCTCAGAATATGACCGCAGGACTGGACGAAGGAGTTCACCATGAAGATCACTCGCAGAACCGCGCTGGCCGCCTCGGCTGCCACCGCTGCGACCGCAGCCGTCGTCGGCTGCAGCACCAATTCCGGCGGAGGAGGTGGCGGCGAGGGTGGTGACATCGAGCTGTCCGTCGCGACCTTCAACGAGTTCGGCTACGAGGACCTCTTCGCGAAGTACGAGGAGGCGAACCCGGGCGTCAAGATCACCCACAAGAAGGCTGCCACCAGTGATGACGCTCGCGCGAACCTCATGACCGGGCTCGCCGCCGGGTCGGGTCTGGCGGACGTCGAAGGCGTCGAGGTCGGCTGGTGGGCCGAGCTCGCCCAGTACGCCGACATCTTCGAGGACCTCGCCGATCCAGCGGTCGAGGGCCGCTGGCTGGACTGGAAGGCCGAAGCTGCCACGATCGACGGCAAGCTCATCGGCTACGGCACCGACATCGGCCCCGAGGCTCTGGCCTACCGCGCCGACCTGGTCGGCAAGAGCGAGCTGCCCAGCGACCGCACCGAGCTCGCGGAGACGCTCACCGGCGACTGGCGCACCTACTTCGAGGCTGGTCGGCAGTTCGTGGAGGAGACCGGCATCCCGTGGTTCGACGGCGCCGGCGGGACCTTCAACGGCATGGTCCAGCAGCTCACCCACCCCTACGAGACCGCTGACGGCACGCCCGTCCCGCTCGCGGAGAACACCGACGTCAAGGCGATCTACGACCTCCTGGTGGAGTTCAAGGACATCTCCGCCGGATTCAAGCAGTGGGAGGAGGACTGGACCGCAGCATTCCAGTCCGACGGCTTCGCCACCATGCTCTGCCCGCCGTGGATGATGGGCCCGCTGGCCGGCAACGCCGACGACGTCGAGGGCTGGGACATCGCTGATGTCTTCCCCGGCGGCGGCGGCAACTGGGGCGGCTCCTATCTCGCCGTCCCGGCGCAGGGGGAGAACGTCGAGGAGGCCAAGAAGCTCGCTGCGTGGCTCACCGCGCCCGAGCAGCAGGTGGTCGCATTCCAGGCCGTCGGTGCCTTCCCCAGCCAGGTCGATGCGCTCGCCGACGAGGGCGTGACCAGTGCGGTCAACGAGTTCTTCAACAGCGCACCCGTCGGTGAGATCTACTCCGAGCGCGCGACCGCGATCGACGTGCAGCCGTTCATGGGCCCGAACTTCTTCGTCATCAACACGGTGCTCGCCGATGCGATCACCCGCTGGGACGTCGACGGCATGGATCCCGCGGAGTCCTGGGAGCAGGCGCTGACCGCCTACGACGAGCTGGGTCTCTGACTCAGCCCCACCCGCTGACCGCAGACGACGGCGGCGGCTCGCTCCCGAAGGAGCCGCCGCCGTCGCGCGGTCCTGCAGAAAGGAACCCGGTGACCACTTCGACCCGCCCGACCCCTCGGCCCGAGACGAGCTCCGACTCGGCCGGCCCACCCCCGGGCGCGGGCCCTGCCCCGCGTCGACCGCGGCCCGCCTGGCGCTCCGCCCTGTCGCGGCTGGACATGCGGTTCACGCCGTTCCTGTTCATCAGCCCGTTCTTCGTGCTGTTCCTCCTCACCGGACTGTTCCCCATGCTGTACACCGCATGGGTGTCGCTGCACGACTGGGATCTGATCCGCGGCCAGGGCGACTTCGTGGGACTGGCGAACTTCCAGTTCGTGCTCGGCACCGACAGCTTCTACAAGGCGCTGCGCAACACCTTCTCGATCTTCCTCCTGTCCTCCGTGCCGCAGGTGATCGCGGCGATCCTCATCGCCTACGTGCTCGATGCGAACCTGCGCGCGAAGACGTTCTGGCGCATGGGGGTGCTCGTGCCGTTCGTGGTCGCCCCCGTCGCCGTCTCGCTGATCTTCGCGAAGATCTTCGCTGACAGCTCCGGGATCGTCAACGGTGTGCTGACCGCGATCGACCTGCCCGCCGTCGGCTGGCACTCGGACGCGCTCGCCTCGCACGTCGCGATCGCCACCATGGTCAACTTCCGCTGGACCGGCTACAACGCCCTGATCTTCCTGGCCGCCATGCAGGCGGTCCCACGGGAGATCTACGAAGCCGCGATCATCGACGGCACCGGGCGGATGAAGCGCTTCTGGCACGTCACCGTGCCTATGCTCCGCCCCACCATCGTCTTCGTCGTCATCACCTCCACCATCGGAGGACTGCAGATCTTCGACGAGCCGCGCATGTTCGACACCGGCGGCCAGGGCGGTGCCTCGCGCCAGTGGATGACGCTGACGATGTACCTCTACGAGCTCGGCTGGGGCCCGCAGGTCGCCTTCGGACGCGCCTCGGCCGTGGCGTGGCTGCTCTTCCTCATCATCCTCGCCTTCGGCATCCTCAACTTCCTGATCACCCGCCGCATCGCGAATGCCGGCGGCCCCGCCAAGAGCTCGCGGTAAGGAGCACGGACCATGCAATCGACCGCTGCCATCGAACAGTTCGCCGGCAAGGGTGCGGCCCGGGCGGCCGCCCGCCGTCGCCTCAAGGGCGGGGGAGGCGCCGACGCCCGCCCGCACTGGTGGAACTACGTCCTCCTGGGCGTCGTCCTGGTGATCTCGTTCTTCCCTCTCTACTACGCACTGCTGCTGGCCTCTTCGGACGCGGGCTCCATCGCCCGCAATCCGCTGCCCTCGCTGCTGCCGCAGGGGAACCTGCTGGCGAACATGCGCGAGGTGATCGCCTCCGACATCAACTTCTGGTCGGCGATGCTCAACTCGGTCTTCGTCGCCACCGTGACCTCGCTGTCCGTCGTGTTCTTCGCGACCCTGGCCGGGTACGCCTTCTCCAAGCTGCGCTTCCGGGGGCGGCGGGCACTGCTGGTCTTCGTCATCGCCACGATGGCCGTGCCGGTCCAGCTCGGCGTGATCCCGCTGTTCATCATCATGGCGAAGCTCGGCTGGGTGGGCGATCTCAAAGCCGTCATCATCCCCGGCCTGGTCACCGCCTTCGGCGTCTTCTGGATGACCCAGTACCTCGAGGACGCCCTGCCGTTCGAGCTCATCGAGGCGGCTCGGATGGACGGCTGCAGCCTGATGCGCACCTACTGGCATGTCGCACTCCCCGCAGCCCGGGGGGCCGGTGCGATGCTGTTCCTGTTCACCTTCGTGGGCTCGTGGACGAACTTCTTCTGGCCCTTCATCATCCTGCGCGGCGACAGCCTCACCCTCCCGGTGGCGCTGCAGCAGCTGCAGGCCTCCTACTTCAAGGACTACTCATTGATCATGTCCGGAGTGGTGATCTCCGTGATCCCGCTGCTGCTGCTGTTCCTCCTGGCGGGCCGTCAGCTGGTCCAGGGCATCATGCAGGGCGCGGTCAAGGGCTGAGAGGGGAGCGCACCATGGAGATGCTCGATGGACTCGAGGAGGAGGCCCCGGTCAACGGCCGCGGCCCGACCCTGGAGGATGTGGCTCTGCTGGCGGGAGTCTCCCGCGCGACCGTCTCGCGGGTGGTGCGCGGTGACGTGCAGGTGCGGCGGGACAAGGTCGCCAAGGTCCAGGAGGCGGTGCGGGAGCTGGGCTATGTCCCCAACAACGCCGCCCGCAGCCTGGCCAGCCGACAGACCGGCGCGATCGCCCTGATCGTGCCCGAGCACGAATCGCGGGTCTTCACCGATCCCTTCTTCGTCAGCGCCATCTCCGGGGTCACCGCCGGACTGGAGGAGAGCGACAAGCAGCTGCTTCTGGTCCTCTCCAGCCCACAGGACCACGCACGCACCCGGCGCTTCCTGCGCGGTGGGCACGCCGACGGACTGCTGGTGGTCTCCCACCACGAGGGCGACCTCTCGGTCGAGGTGCTGACGGAGGCGGCGGTGCCGGTGGTGTTCATCGGCCGCCCTCCCGAGGGCCTGCGCGCCCCCTACGTCGACCTCGACAACATCGAGGGCGGGCGCCTGGCCGCGCGCCATCTGATCGAGCGGGGCCGGCGCCGGATCGCGATGATCTGCGGTCCGCAGGACATGCCCGCGGCGGTCGACCGGCGCATGGGCTTCGAGAAGGAGCTGGCCGACGCGGGCCTCGCACCCGCCTGGCTCTCCTTCGGAGACTTCACCCTCGCCTCCGGGGAACGGGAGACCGCGGCGCTGCTGGAGTCGGAGACGCCTTTCGACGCGCTCTTCGCCAGCAGCGACCTGATGGCCCTCGGTGCCCTGAAGAAGCTCGAGGGACAGGGCGTGCGGGTGCCGGAGGACGTCGCCGTGATCGGCTTCGACGACATCGCCTCCGCGGCGGATGACACGATCTCGCTGACCACCGTCGTGAACCCGGGCCGACGCCTGGCCGAGCTCGGGGCCACGCTGCTGCTGGACCTGATCGCCGGCCGGGAGACTGATCAGTCCGTGGTGCTCAGCCCCGAGCTGGCGGTGCGCTCGACCACCTGAGCGGCGGCCTTTCGTCCCCTCGCCTTGCCCTCCTCGACGATGAGCCCATGCAGCTCAGCCAGCTCGGAGACCTCGAATCCCGCAGTGGAGAGCGCCGGTGCCAGCGCTCGCCGGAAGGCGCGATAGCTGCCGGGCACCGTCGCGCCGCGGTCGCCCAGCACTCGCCGGGCGTACTCATCGCAGAGGAACGTGGGCCGCCCGAAGCAGTACATCGAGAGCGCGTCGGCCGTCTCCTCGCCGACGCCCTCGACCCCGAGCAGCTCACTGCGCAGCTGCTCGTCGCTCAGCGTCCCGGCCGCCTCGGCCCGCTCCGCCCACCAGCGGGCGAGCGACTGGACGCGGCGTGGCTTGGTACGGGGGAAGCCTGCGGGCCGGACCAGCTCCCGCACCCTCTCCTCGTCGGCTGCGGCGAGCGGCGCGGCATCCAGGAGCCCCGCCCTGCGCAGCGCCGTGAGCGCGGAGGCGGCCTGCTCCCAGCGGCTGCGCTGGACCAGCACCGCGCCGACAGCGATCTCGAAAGGCTCCTCGCCGGGCCACCACCAGCCCTGCGGGCCGTGCCGGTCACGCAGCTCGCGGTGCAGGGCTCGCAGATCGATCATGCCCGATAGGTTGTCACAGCCTCGGGCGGCACCTGAAGACGCACCGGGGATCCGGGCTCGAGCCGCCGCGCGGCGACCTCCTGGGGCGGCAGATCCGCGGAGAGGTCCTCGGTGCGCAGGCGCACCAGATCTCCGCTGGGTGCGAGGGAGCGCACCGTGCGGGGGATGCCCCCGGAGCCCACCAGCGCCACCTTCGCAGGACGGAAGGCGGCATGAACCACCTCGCCTGCGCCGTGCGCGGCATGAGCCGGCAGGCAGGCACCGTCTGCCAGGACCACGGCTCGGCCGTCCCAGCGGCCGCTGACGAGGTTGAGCCCTGCGAAGCGGGCGGTGAAGGCGGTGCGAGGGCGGCGCAGCAGCTCCTGCGTCGGCCCCTGTTCGATCAGCCGACCGGCCTCGAGCACCGCGATCCGATCCGCGAGGGTCAGCGCATCGAGCACATCATGGGTGACGATGATCGCCGTGCGCTCGGCCAGGAAGCACCGCAGCTGCTCCCGCAGGGCAGGAGCGACATCGATGTCGAGCGCCGCCATCGGCTCATCCAGCAGCAGCAGGCGCGGCCGTGCGGCGAGCGCCCGGGCGATCGCCACCCGCTGCGCCTGCCCGCCGGAGAGCTGGGAGGGTCGACGAGCTGCGAGCTCCGGGATGCCGAGCTCCGCGAGCCAGCGCTCGGCCTCCTGCCGCGCGCGAGCCCTGCCTGCGCCCTGGGCGCGCAGGGCGAACATGATGTTCCCGAGCGCGGTGAGATGGGGGAACAGCACCGGATCCTGGGAGAGGGTGGTGACCTTCCGCTCATGCGGAGGGACCCAGCGGCGCTCGCCGGTCAGCACCCGGTCGTCCAGCACGATCCGCCCGCTCGCGGGGTGCAGGGCCCCGGAGATCAGCGACAGCACGGTGGACTTCCCGGCGCCGTTGGGGCCGATCACGGCGAGGGTCTCGCCGCCGGCGACGGTCAGCTCGAGGTCGAGCCCGCGCTCGGGGACGACGGCCCGGAGGGACAGGCTCATGAGGGCACCCTCCGGCGGGCCACGGCGATCACCGCGACCGCGACGATCATCAGCACGAAGGACAGCGCGACAGCAGCCTCGGGGTCGCTCTCGCGCTGCAGATAGATCTCCAGCGGCAGCGTGCGCGTGGTGCCCTGCAGAGAGCCCGCGAAGGTGATCGTCGCCCCGAACTCGCCGAGCGCGCGGGCGAAGGAGAGCACCGTCCCGGAGAGCAGGGCCGGCATCACCAGCGGCAGCGTCACCCGCAGCAGGACGCGGGAGGGCCGGGCCCCGAGCGAGGCCGCCGCGGCCTCATAGCGCGTGCCGGCGGTGCGCAGCGCACCCTCGAGGCTGATCACCAGGAAGGGCAGCGCCACGAAGGTCTGGGCGAGCACCACCGCCGTCGTGGAGAAGGCGATCTGCAGGCCCAGCACCTCGAGATGCCCACCCAGCAGGCCCTGCCGGCCGAAGGTGTACAGCAGCGCGATGCCGCCCACCACCGGGGGCAGGACCAGCGGGATCAGCACCAGCGAGCGCAGCAGCGAGAGGCCGCGGAACTCGGAGCGGGCCAGCAGCAGCGACATCGGCACGCCGCACAGCACGCAGAGCGCGGCGCTGGCCGCAGAGGTCTGCAGGCTCAGCCGCAGCGCCGCGAGCGAGGACTCGCTGGTGATCAGCTCTCCGAAGTGCGTCCAATGGACGCGCAGCGCCATCGCCATCAGCGGCAGCAGCACGAACAGCCCGCCCAGCAGGGCCGGGATCAGCACCCAGCGGGGCAGGGAGCTCATGGTGCGTCGAACCCGTGACCGGCGAGGATCTCCTGCCCGGTCTTCCCGGTGACGAGCTCCACGAACTCCTGGCCGAGCTCCGCGTTCGCGGCATCTCCCACCGTGGTGATCGGGTAGGTGTTCACGGCGCTCGCGGCCTCGGCGAACTCGATGCCCTCCACGGCGTCCCCCGCCGTCCGCACGTCGGTGACGTAGACCAGACCCGCATCCGCCTCACCGCTGGTGACCTTGTTCAGCACATCGGTGACGGACTGCTCTTCGCTGACCGGGGCGAACTCGAGCCCGGTCGCCTCCTCGACGGTCTCGGTCGCCGCGCCGCAGGGGACCTCGGCCGCGCAGACGACGAGGTTCAGGTCCTCGGCGGTCAAGGACTGCAGATCGGCGACATCGGCGGGGTTGCCGCGCGGCACCGCGATCATGAGCGTGTTGGCGGCGAAATCCACCGGATCCGCGCCCTGGAGCCCGGCCTCGACGAGCGTGTCCATGGTGCTGGTGTTCGCCGAGGCGAAGACGTCCGCCGGGGCGCCCTGCCGGATCTGCTCGACCAGGGTGGAGGAACCGGCGAAGTTGAACTCCACGTCGACCCCCTCGTGCTCGGACTCGAACTGCTCGCCGAGCTCTTCGAAGGGCTCCTGGAGGGACGCGGCGGCGAAGAGGTGCAGGGTGACGGGCCGCCCAGCCTCCTCGGCAGCTCCGCAGCCCGTGGCCAGCAGGGTGATCCCGGCCGCAGCGGCGATCAGTCGGGCGTGCCTGATCATGGCGCCTCCACCACGACCTGGGTGGCCTTCACGACGGCGGTGGCGACCTTGCCGGGCTCGAGACCCAGCTCGCGGGCGGCTTCGCTGCTCATCAGGGAGACCACGCGGAAGGGGCCGCACTGCAGCTCGACCTGCGCCATGACGGTGTCCATGACGACCTTCGTCACCAGGCCCACGAAGCGATTGCGGGCGGAGGAGGCCGTCGCTCCGTGCAGCTCCGGGGTCACCGCCAGCTCGCGGGCGAGCCGCGCGACCTCGGTGCCTTCGAGGATCTTCCGGCCCGCGTCATCGGAACCCGCCGCGAGGTTCCCCTTCTCGATCCAGCGCCGGACGGTGTCCTCGCTGACCCCGAGGAAGGTTGCGGCCTCACGAACTCGCATCTGCGTCATGGAGTGGATGATACAGCCGCACATGCGGGAACTTCAGGCCTCAGGCGGCGAGCAGCACCCCGGCCAGCGCGAGGGCGGCGACCAGCAGGGTGGACAGCGCGGCGAGGGCGAGCGGGCGGGGGCCCACCTGGACCAGGTTCCGAATCTTCACACCGGTGCCGAGCGCGAACATCGCCCCGGCGAGCAGGCTCGTCTGCAGCAGCGCGCCCACCTCGAGGACGCTCCCGGGCGGCGGGACGAAGGATCGCACGAGCACCATCGCCAGGAACCCGAGCACGAACAGGGGCACCAGCGGGGGACGCTTCCCATCGGCCGCCCCCTCGCGCCGCTGCTGAAGGCTCAGCACAGCCATCACCGGGGCGAGCATCAGCACCCGGGCGAGCTTGACGATCACCGCGACGCTCAGCGCCGCACCGCCCAGCGCCCCGCCGGCAGCGACCACCTGTGCGACCTCATGGATCGACGCGCCCGCCCAGAGGCCGGCGGTCTCGGGCTCCAGCCGCAGCAGCGCCGCGACGGCAGGCACCGCGGCGATCATCAGGGTGCCGCACAGCACCACGAGGGCGATCGCGGTGATCGTGCGCTCCTCATGCTCCTCCTCGGGATCGGTGACGCCCGCGGCGGCCGCCACCGCAGCGGCCCCGCAGATCGAGAAGCCGCAGGCCACCAGGATCGTCAGGCCCTTCTCGACCCCGAGCGCCCGACCGATCAGGACGGTCCCGAGGATCCCGCCGGCGACCACGACCACCACGACCAGGAGCATCGGGACGCCGAGGGCGAGCAGATCGCCGAGCACCACCTGCAGGCCCAGCAGCACGATCCCCGCCCGCAGCAGCTTCTTCGCCGCGACGGACAGCCCCGGGGTGAGGGCACGCGGCAGGGTGGTGAGATTCGCGGTGAGGATCCCGACGGCGATCGCGATGACCAGTGCGCTCACGCCCGGCAGCACCGTCGAGGCCAGGATCGACACCGCCGCCACTGCGAGGGAGAGCACGATCCCCGGCCAGACGGAGAGACGGGGGACCGGGGGAGCGGCGGCGGTGCTGAGGGACATGAGCTGAACCGTCCCATCCCGCGTCACCGCCCGGTAGAGGGCAGTTCGCGACCCCGGCATATGATTCTGATATGCCTGATGCCCTCCCGAACCTGCAGGCCCTCGCGCTGTTCCTCGCCGTCGTCGACGAGGGCGGGCTCGGGGCGGGCGCTCGGAGGCTGAACCTGCACCAGCCCAACGCCAGCCGCATGATCGCCCAGCTCGAGACGCAGGCCGGCACCGCGCTGCTGGACCGCGGCCCACGCGGCTCCCGACCCACCTCGGCCGGACTGCTCTACGCGGCCCACGCCCGCGAGCTGCTCGAGGCGGCAGAGGAGTTCTCCGCCTGGCTCCGCCACAGCCGTGACGAGGACGCCCGGGAGCTCCGCGTGGGGGTGAGCATGACGATCGCCGAGCACCTGATGCCGGCCTGGCTCACCGAGCTGCGGCGCCTGAGCCCGCGCGTGCGGGTGGACCTGGAGGTGCTGAACTCCACCCAGGTGCTCGCCGGCGTCCACGACGGTCACCTGCAGCTGGGCTTCGTGGAGACCCCTCACGTGCCGCGCGGCGTGAACGCGAAGGCACTGCGTGAGGACGAGCTGGTGGTGGTCGTCGCGCCCGGGCATCCCTGGGCGCTCGGCGCAGAACCGCTGGAGCCTGCCGAGCTCGCCCGGACCCCGCTGGTGGTGCGCGAGGGAGGCTCCGGCACCCGGGACGCCTTCGAGGAGCTGCTGCCGGAGGCGGCCCGGACCCCGCCGGTGCAGGAGCTCGGCAGCAATGCCGCGGTGCGGATCGCGGTGGCCTCCGGGGCGGGGCCGGCGGTGCTGAGCATGCTCGCAGTGCGCTCCTCCCTCGAGGCCGGACAGCTGCACCGGGTGCCCGTGGCGGACATGCGACTGCATCGCCTGCTCACAGCGGTGTGGAGCGGTCCCCGTCGGCTCAGCGGACCGGCCGCGGAGCTGGTCGCGGTCGCCGCCGCCCCCGCGCGCGCGGATCGCTGAGTGCGCGGGTAGGTTCGAGGCATGCCGATCCTCACCAACACCGCCGAGCAGCCCGACGAGCCCCGGCGCGGCCCCGTCTGGTCCATCGCCGAGCCGGAGCGGGAACTGGACTCGAACCTGATCCGCCTGCCCGCCGGCGACAGCATCCCCTCCCATCTCGGAGCCGAGGTGGACACGCTCATCCATGTGGTGCGCGGCGGCGGCACCCTGCTCACCGAGGAGGGGGAGACGTCTCTGCGACCGGGCGACGTGGCGCTGCTGCCCCGGCACACGGTGCGCGGCTTCCGCGCCGGCGAGGACGGACTGGAATACCTGACCGTCCACCGTCGGCGGCAGGGGCTGCGCATCCAGAGCCGCCCGGGCTCCACCTGAGGTCGTAGGCACCCCGCCACAGAGGGCAGACTGGACCCATGGCAGATTCTCTGGATTCCCGCGTTGCCGTCTATCTGGACTTCGACAACATCGTCATGTCCTGGTACGACCGAGTGCATGGACGGCAGGCGTACAGCCGCGACCGTCAGCGCATCGCCGAGGATCCCACCGAGCCCGAGATCGCCGAGCGGCTCGCGAAGGCGACGGTCGACGTCGGCGCCGTGATCGACTACGCGGCATCGTTCGGCTCGCTCATGCTCACCCGCGCCTATGCGGACTGGTCCTCCCCGGTCAACGCGATCTATCGCAGCCAGCTGGTGGCCCGTGCCGTGGACCTCGTGCAGCTGTTCCCCGCCGCGGCCTATGCGAAGAACGGCGCGGACATCCGCCTGGCGGTGGACACGGTCGAGGACCTCTACCTGATGCCGGACCTCACCCATGTGGTGATCGTCGCCGGCGACTCCGATTACGTCCCCCTCGCGCAGCGCTGCCGGCGCCTGGGCCGCTACGTGATCGCGATGGGCGTGGCCGGTTCCACCGCGAAGTCCCTGGCTGCCGCCTGCGACGAGTTCGAGTCCTACGAGAACCTGCCCGGCGTGGAGCGCCCCGTCGCACCGCAGCGGTCGCGGTCGCGGCGCGGCGGCGGGATCGCCGCTGCACAGAGCTCCGGTGACAGCACCAGCACCAGCACCGCCGGTGGCGAGGGCGGTAACCAGCGCACCCGCTCCCGGCGCTCCGCCGACGCCGACGCCAAGGCGCGCGCCGCCGAGGCCGCCGCGGAGGAGGCCGCTGAAGCCGCCGAAGAGGCCGAGGACGAGGAGGTGGGTGAGGATCCCCGCGAGGCCGCCACCCAGCTGCTCCAGCGCGCGCTGCAGCTCGGCGATCGCGGGGACAGCGACTGGCTGCACGCTTCTGCGGTGAAGTCCCACATGCGTCGGATGGACTCCTCCTTCAGCGAGAAGGCGATCGGATTCAGGTCCTTCAACGACTTCCTCAAAGGCAATGCGGAGATCGCCGAGCTCGAGGAGAGCGGGCATGAGCGACTGGTCCGGGCGAAGGACTGAACCCGCCGCGGAACCCTCCGCTGCGGCGACACCGTGACACGCGACACGCCGCAGGGCGATACTGAGGGTCCCCGACGAAGGAGGGTCTTCCCATGAACCTGCTCCTGTGGATCCTTGCTTTCGCGCTCGCCGCGGTGTTCATCGGCGCGGGCATCGCGAAGCTGGTCGGCACGCGCGATCAGCAGATCAACCGCACGCCCTATGTCGAGGACTTCCCGCAGATCGTGATCCGCGGCATCGGAGTGCTCGAGATCCTCGGGGCACTGGGGCTGATCATCCCGGCGCTGACCGGGATCGCCACGGTGCTGGTCCCGCTCGCGGCAGCGGGCCTGGCGATCACGATGGTCTTCGCCGCACTCGTGCACATCCGCCGCGGGGACGGTCCTCGTGCCGCGCTGCCCTCGATCGTGCTCGCCCTCTGCTCGGTGTTCGTGGCCTGGTCGCGATTCGGCCCGTACCCGCTGTGACCGCTGCGTCGCTCAGCCGTGCCGTCGGCGGCCGCGCGGGCGCAGCAGGGCCCGCAGCGCGAGCCCCACCAGCAGCGCCCAGAACGCCGCGCTGATCCCGGCCACCGAGATGCCCGACGCCGCGATCAGCACCGTCACCCCGGCCGGCAGCTGTTCGGAGCGCTCCTCGAGGGCGGCTCGCAGCGAGACCACGAAGGTCGCGATCAGGGCCAGGCCCGCGACCGCAGGGATCACGCCCACGGGTGCCAGGGCGATCAGCTGCGCGCAGGCGGCGGCCGCGAGTCCGAGCAGGACCAGCAGCACTCCCGAGGTGACGCTCGCGATCCAGCGTCGGTCCCGGTCCTCGCCCGCCTCCGGACCGGCGGCCAGCGCCGCGGTGATCGCGGCCAGGTTGATCCCGTGGCCTCCTGCCGGGGCCGCCGCGAGGCTCCCCAGCCCGGTCGCCACCATCGTGCGACGCCAGGGCACCTCGTAGCCCAGGCCTTTCATCACTGCGACCCCGGGCACGTTCTGCGAGGCCATCGTGACCAGGTACAGCGGCAGCGCGATTCCCAGCACCGCGCCGAGAGTGAGCGCCGGCGCAGTCAGCTCGAGCACCGGCTGGAGCGGGATCGACGCGAGGCTCGCACCGGAGGTCGTCATCTCCGCCCCGATCACCACGGCAGCGGAGACGAAGGCGAGCGGAGAGGCCCAGAGCGGGGCGAACCGCTGGGCGAGCGCCCACACGAGGATCACCGGCGCCACCGCGAGCGGATTCGCCGCCACCCCGAGCACCGGGCCGAGGCACAGCTGCAGCAGCACCCCGGCGAGCATCGCCTGTGCGATCGAGGTGGGGATGCGGGCCATCAGCCGTCCCAGCGGACGCACCAGCCCGGTGAGCACGACCAGCGCGCCCACCAGGAGGAAGGCGCCGACGGCGACGGGCCAGCCGCCCTCGACCGCGCCGGTGGTCGCCAGCAGGGCGGCCCCCGGGGTGGACCAGGCGATCGTGATCGGAAGCCTGGTCCATGAGGCGAGCAGGATCGAGGCCAGACCCATCCCGACGCTCACCGCGAGCAGCCCGCTGGCCGCCTGCTCCGCCGAGGCGCCCACCCCGTGCAACCCGGTCAGCACCACGACGAAGGAACTGGTGAAGGCGACCAGACCGGAGACGATCCCGGCGGTGAGAGGACGGAGCATGGGCGCACCCTAGGCCGGGCGCGGAGTTGTCCGCGCGGCTGTTCGCGAGGAGGATCGGGTGATGACCCCCGATGACGTCATCCCCTGGCTGCTGGACACCGACCCCGCTCTGCGCTGGCAGGTCGAGCGCGATCTGCTCGATGCCCCGGAGGAGACCTGGAGGTCCACCCGCGACCGCATCTCCCAGGAGGGGTTCGGCGCCGCGCTGCTCGCCCACCAGGACCCGGCCACCGGGATGTGGGCCGGCGGCGCGTTCTTCCCCGCCGGCTTCTTCGAGGACCCCGCGAACCAGGATCTACCCGGCCAGCCGTGGACCGCGACCACCTGGTCGCTCACCACCCTGCGCGAATGGGGCATGGACGCCGCGCCGCTGCGTGCGCGGGGCACCGCGGCGCGGCTCGCCGAGCACGCCCGCTGGGAGTACGACGCCTCCCTGCCGTATTGGGACGGGGAGGTGGACGTCTGCATCAACGCGATGACCCTCGCCAACGGTCTCTGGCTCGGTGCCGAGGTCGAGCCGCTCGTGAGCTGGTTCGTCTCCCATCAGAGGGAGGAGGGTGGATGGAACTGCGAGTGGGAGAACGGCTCGCGACGCGCGAGCTTCCACTCCACTCTCAACGCGCTGCGGGCCCTGCTGCTCCACGAGCAGGCCACGGGCGGCACCGAGGCCGCTCGCGCGGCGCGGGCGGCCGGGGAGGAGTACCTGCTCGAGCGGAACCTGACCCGGCGGCGCACCACGGGTGAGCTCGTCGGCCCGTGGGTGGACCATTTCCTGTACCCGCCGCGACACATCTACTCCGCCCTGCGCGCCCTGGAGCACTTCCGGCTCGCCGGGCGGCGCGATCCACGGATGCAGGAAGCGGTCGAGCTGGTCCGGAGCGCCCAGCAGAGCGACTGCACCTGGCTGCAGCAGCATGTCCTCCCGGGAGCAGTCTGGTTCGAGGTCGACGTGCCCGTCGGCGATCCCTCGCCCTGGCTGACCCTGCAGGGGCTGCGCGTGCTGCGGTGGTGGAACGAGGCCTGAGCGGTCCGGTCACGGTTCAGTCACGGGAGACGCCATGCCGGTAGGGGACATAGGTGTCGCGACGCGACGCTGTTAGGTTGCAGAGAACCAGCGGTGCCCCACGTCACATGTGTGGGCCCCGTCCACGACGCCGTGACCCCCGCGGCGCCTCCCTCATCCCCAGGAGGATCCGATGTTCGATGCCGCATTCACCCCCAGGCGCCGCGCTGTGCTGCTGTCGATGGCCGGTGTGCCCGTGCTGCTGACCGCCTGTGCCCAGACCACCGAGGACGGCGGCGGCTCCGGCGGCTCCGACGCAGGCGGCGGCGGCGGCGGGGAGCTGACCGTCGGCACCACCGACAAGGTCACCGCCCTGGATCCCGCGGCGGCCTATGACAACGGCTCCTCCACCGTATGGACCCAGTGCTACTCCTACCTGCTGAACACCTCGATCGGCTCGGAGGACGGGCGGCCGGAACCCGATCTCGCCGAGTCCGCGGAGTTCACGAGCGACACGGTCTTCACCGTGACTCTCCAGGAGGGCCTCACCTTCGCCAACGGCAACGAGCTGACCACCGAGGACGTCAAGCACACCTTCGACCGTCAGCTCGCGATCGCGGACCCCAACGGACCCTCGAGCCTGCTGGGCAACCTCGAGAAGGTCGAGATCATCGACGACCTCACCGTCGAGTTCCACCTCAAGGAGCCCAATGATCAGACCTTCCCGTATGTGCTGACCAGCCCCGTGGGACCGATCGTCGACGCCGAGGTGTTCCCCGCCGACGCCGTGCTGCCGGACAACGAGATCGTCGCCGCCGACGCCTTCTCCGGCCCGTACAAGATCACCAGCTGGAAGATCAACGAGCTGGTCACCTTCGAGGCCTTCGCCGACTACAAGGGCCTGTTCGGCACGCCCTCCACCTCGAGCGTGGTGATGTCCTACTACGCGGACCAGAACAACATGAAGCTGGACATCCAGGAGGGCAACATCGACTGCGTGTGGCGCTCGCTGTCCGCCACCGACATCGCTGACCTCCAGACCGATGACGGGGTCACCGTCCATGAGGGCCCCGGCGGCGAGATCCGCTACATCGTGTTCAACTTCAAGACCAACCCCTATGGCGAGGCGACCGAGGATCCGGACCCGGCCAAGGCGAAGGCGGTGCGCCAGGCCGTCGCGGATCTGCTGGACCGCACCGCGATCTCGGAGACCGTCTACAACGGCACCTACACCCCGCTGTACTCCTACATCCCCGAGGGGCTGCCGGGCTCCGGCACCCAGTTCCAGGACCTCTACGGTGACGGCGCGGGCGGCCCCGACGCCGAGCGCGCCCGGAAGCGGCTCGAGGATGCGGGCGTCGAGATCCCGGTGCAGCTCAGCCTCCAGTACAACCCGGACCACTACGGCGCCTCCTCCGGTGACGAGTACGCCGCGGTGAAGAGCCAGCTCGAGGCCGACGGCCTGTTCGCCGTCGACCTCCAGTCCACGGAATGGGTCCAGTACTCCAAGGACCGCACCACCGACGTCTACCCGGCGTACCAGCTGGGCTGGTTCCCGGACTACTCGGATGCGGACAACTATCTCTCGCCGTTCTTCGCCACGGAGAACTTCCTGGTCAACCACTACTCGAACCCGAAGGTCGACGAGCTCATCTCGACCCAGCGCGGCGCCCAGGACCCGGCGGAGCGCGAAGCATTGTTCGTGGAGATCCAGGACCTCGTGGCCGAGGAGATCTCGACCCTGCCGCTGCTGCAGGGCGCGCAGATCTCGGTCTCGACCGCAACGGTCCAGGGCGTCACCCTGGACTCCTCCTTCAAGTTCCGCATCTCGCCGATCTCGAAGTGAGCACCGCCCTCGAACCCGAGGTCGAAGAGGCCCCCCGACGCCCGCGCAGGCGAGGGTCGGGGGGCGGGCTCGGCCGCTACATACTGGTCCGCTTCCTCCTCATCATCCCCACCATCTTCATCCTGATGACGATGGTGTTCTTCCTGATGAGGATCACCGGGGATCCGCTCACGGCGGCTCTCGGCGGCCGTCTCACGCCCGCAGAGCTCGCCGAGCGACGAGCTGCCGCCGGCTATGACCGGCCGCTCATCGTGCAGTACTTCGACTACCTCGGCGGGGTGCTGCGCGGAGACTTCGGCACCACCTACTCGGACAACACGCCGGTCTCCGAGGTGCTGACCACCTATGGCGCGGCCACCTTCGAGCTGGTCGTCTACGCCCTCGTGGTCGCGCTGCTGCTGGGCGTGCCGCTGGGGATGATCGCAGCCCGCACCCGCGACCGCTGGCCCGATGCGGTGCTGCGGATCATCGCGATCCTCGGGTACGCCACTCCCGTGTTCTTCGTGGGTCTGCTGCTGAAGCTCGTGTTCTCGGTGGGCCTGGGCTGGCTGCCGGTCGCGGGGAGGCTGTCCACCGGCGGGCAGATCACCATGAGCAAGATCCTGAACCCCACCCCGTTCTACCTGCTCGACGCGCTGCGGCTGGGCGACATGGAGCTGCTGGGCGACGTGGTCAGGCACGCGATCCTGCCGGCCGTGGCGCTCGGCATCCTCACCGGCGGCATCTTCCTGCGTCTGGTGCGCACGAACATGATCGGCACGCTGGAGATGCAGTACATCGAATCGGCGCGCTCCCGCGGCGTGGCCGAGAGCCGGCTGACCACCCGGCATGCGCTGCGACCGGCGCTGATCCCGATCATCACCGTGATGGGCATGCAGGTCGCGCTGATGCTCGGCGGTGCGGTGCTCACCGAGACCACCTTCGAGTGGAACGGCCTGGGCTACATGCTTGCCGAGTACATGAAGGCCCGCGACTACGTGGCCGTACAGGGCATCGTCATGCTGCTCGCCGTGATCGTCGCGGTCTCGAACTTCGTGGTCGATGTGATCGCCGCGCTCATCGACCCACGAGTGAGGTACTGAGATGAGTGAGGAACTGCGATGACACTCTCGAACCCCGAACCCGTCGGCGAGGGCGATCCCGGCGCGACCGCCCTGTCCGCTGAGGCAGGCGCCGTCGCCGCCCGACGGGGCACCCCCTGGTACCTGCGCCTGCCGATCATCAGTCACCTGCGCAGCAGCGTCGGCCTGCAGCGCGGCATGCTGCTCACCGGCACCGTGCTGGTCGGCATCCTGCTGTTGACCGCCCTGTTCGCCCCGGTGCTCGCGCCCTACGGCTTCGCCGAGACGGGAGTCGACGGGACCCGCTTCGGCACCCAGCAGCCGCCGTCGGCCGCGCATCCGCTGGGCACCACCGTCACCGGTTTCGATGTGCTCTCGAGGGTGATCTGGGGGACCCGCACCGCGGTCGCGGTGATGGCCTGCGCGGTCGCCGCCTCCTTGTTCCTTGGGGTCGCTCTGGGGCTGCTCTCCGGATATGTCGGAGGCTGGCTGGACCGGCTGCTGGTGATGGTGGCCGATGCGGTCTACGCGTTCCCCTCCCTGCTGCTGGCGATCGTCATGTCCATCGTGATCTCCGGCGGGCAGTCCAACGCCTGGGGCGGGATCGCGGCCGCCGCGATCTCGATCACCGTGGTGTTCATCCCGCAGTACTTCCGGGTGATCCGCGCCGAGGTGGTGCGGCTGAAGGCCGAGCCGTTCGTCGAGGCCGCGAAGGTGGTGGGCACCGGGCATCACCGCATCATGGGCACGCACCTGCTGCGCAACGCCACCCGCACCCTGCCGCTGATCTTCACGCTCAACGCCTCGGAGTCGATCCTCACCCTGGCGGCGCTGGGGTTCCTGGGCTTCGGGATCGAGCCCACCAGCGCCTCCGAGTGGGGCTACGACCTCAACCGTGCGATGGCCGATGCGACCAGCGGGATCTGGTGGACCGGGATGTTCCCGGGCATCGCGATCGCGCTGGCTGTGCTCGGTGTGACCCTCGTGGGCGAGTCCATCAACGACCTCAACGACCCGCGCCTGCGCACCCGCCGTCGGCGCCGCACGCCGCGCAGGACTGCGCAGAAGCAGGTGAGGGCATGACCGCCACGCAGAACCAGGCTCCGCGCCTGGCGATCCAGGGTCTCGACGTCAGTTTCGCGACCGACGCCGGGGACGTCCACGCGGTCGACGGGGTGAGCCTCGAGGTCGCCCCCGGGGAGATCCTCGCGATCGTCGGCGAGTCCGGGTCGGGGAAGTCCGTGACGGCGCGCGCCGTGCTGGGGCTGCTCCCGGAGACGGCGGAGTCCTCCGGCGCCGTGATCGTCTCGGGCACCGATCTGGTGGGGCTGTCCGCCGCGCGCATGCGCGCCCTGCGCGGCGAGGACGTCTCGATGATCTTCCAGGAGCCCAGCAGCGCCCTGAACCCGGTCTTCCCCATCTGGTGGCAGCTCGGCGAGGGGCTGCGTGCGCACCGCCCGAAGATCACCAAGAAGGAGATCCGCGCCGAGGCGGTCCGTGCGCTCGAATCGGTGGGGATCCCTGACGCCGCCGAGCGGATCGATCGCTATCCTCACGAGTTCTCCGGCGGGCAGAAGCAGCGCATCATGATCGCGATGGCGCTCGCGCTCGGCGCCGAGCTGATCGTCGCCGACGAGCCCACCACTGCGTTGGACGTCACCGTGCAGGCCGAGATCCTCGGTCTGCTGCGAGAGATCCGGGAGAGCCACGGCACCTCGATCATCGTGATCACCCACAACATGGGCGTGGTCGCGGACCTCGCCGACTCCGTCGCCGTGATGTACCACGGGCGGATCATCGAGCGGGCCGGGGTGCGGGAGCTGTTCGCGAGCCCTCGTGAGGAGTACACGCAGAAGCTGCTCGCCGCGGTGCCGCACCTGGGCCGGAACTCGGCCTGGACCGCGCTCGAGCCCGCGCAGCAGCAGGCGATCGACGCTGCGGAGCCGGTGGTGGTGGCGAAGGACCTCGTCATCGAGTATCCGGGCCGGATGGGCAAGCCCGCATTCCGGGCGGTCAAGGGGGTGGACTTCCAGATCCGCGCCGGCGAGGTGTACGGGCTGGTGGGGGAGTCCGGCTCCGGCAAGACCACCATCGGCCGCGCGATCGCGGGCCTCGAGCGCACCACCGGCGGCAGCCTGAGCGTGCTGGGGCATGAGATGAACGGGATGCGGGAGAAGGCCTTCAAGCCCCTGCGCCGACGGATCGGGTTCGTCTTCCAGGATCCGGCGACCTCCTTCAACCCGCACCTGACCATCGAGCAGTGCATCGCCGAACCGCTGATCGTGCATGAGCAGCAGCTGGGCCCCGTCGAGCGCGGGAAGCGGGTGCGCTCCCTGCTGGAGGCGGTCGAGCTGCCCGGCACCTACGCCGAGCGATACCCGCATGAGCTCTCCGGTGGCCAGCGCCAGCGCATCTCGCTGGCCCGCGCCCTGGTGCTCGAGCCCGAGCTGCTGATCGCCGACGAGCCGACCAGCGCGCTGGACGTCTCGGTGCAGGCGACGGTGCTGGACCTGTTCCGCGAGCTGCAGACGCGACTGGGCTTCGCAGCCCTGTTCATCAGCCACGACCTGGCGGTCGTGGACTCCCTCGCCCATCGCATCGGGGTGCTCTTCCGCGGCGACCTGGTCGAGGACGGCCACGGACCGGACGTGCTGCAGCGACCCACCCATGAGTACACGCGCAAGCTCATCGCCTCGCTGCCGGTGCCGGATCCGATCGAGCAGGAGAAGCGGCGCGTCGCCTTCGCCGCAGAGTGGGGACGCTCCACCAGGGCGTGAGCCGAGGAACGGGGTCGCTCAGGCCGGCGTGAAGCGGGGCTCGGCGCCGTCCAGGATCTCCTCGAGGATCGGGACGTCAGGCTCCGCCCATTCCCGCCCGGCGAGCTGCTCGCGGGCGAGCCACTCGAGGGCGTCATGGTCGGTGCTCGCGGTCGGCGGCGCGCCGCGCAGCCGAGCCCAGTAGCAGTCCAGGTGCAGCTCGTGGTCCCCGGCCGTGCCGATGCCGCGGCCGATCAGCCAGCCCACCTCGACCTCGACGCCCAGCTCCTCCCGCAGCTCTCGGATCAGAGCCTGCTGCGGAGACTCGCCCTGCTCGATCTTGCCGCCGGGGAACTCCCAGAGCCCTGCCGCGCTCTTGCCCGGCGCACGACGCGCGGCGAGGGTCCGGTCGCGGTCGATGATCACCGCACCGACCACGCGCAGGGGCGGCAGGTACTCATCGTCCTCCTCCTCGGCGAAGCCGACGTCGTGACTCCACCAGGAGTGGGCGCAGCCCAGGCACTCACGATCCGGGCCGGGACCGGTGCATCCCTCCCACAGCACCCACGCAGGGGAGGAGTTATACACCTCCCTCACGGGCATCCCGATCACGTGGTGCAGCACCTGGTCAGCGCCGCAGCGGGGGCAGGTGCCTCGCACCCATTCGAAGCTCATGGGCCCAGTGTCCACGAGGGGTGGGACGGACGAGCCTCCCGTTCAGCTCCAGGTGACAGGCCGCTAGGGATCGGCCATGTCGACGTGGGGGATGCTCATCCCGCCGCCGAGCCACATCTCGCACACGCCGTTCTGGCCGTCCTTGGTGCAGTCGATGGTGGTCTCCACCGAGCCGACGCTGCTGCCCTGGACATCGGTGGGCTCGTCGTAGGAGGGCGCGGCCTCCATCGTGTCGAGGGTGCGCTGGGTGTCCTCTGAGATCGAGCGCTTCACCATGCCCTCGACCATGGTCCAACCATCGGAGCTGGTCTCCGGCACTGCCCCCATGCCGCAGCCGCCCTCGAGCGCGGTCGATGCCAGGCAGTCGTCGACCGCTCGCCGATGATCACCGGAGCCGTGGGACCGATGATACCGAGTCGCGGTCGAGCGTCACGAGGAGGGCAGCGCCTCGAGCACATCCTCTCCGTACTCGGCGAGCTTCTTCGCGCCGACGCCGCTGACCGCTCCGAGCTGCGCGACCGACGACGGACGGGCTTCGACGATCCCCACCAGAGTGGCGTCGGAGAACACCATGTACGGCGGGATCTGCTTCTCCTTCGCGACGCTGGTGCGCCAGGCACGCAGAGCCTCGAAGCGCTCCCGCAGTGCGGGCTCGAGGCTCTCGGCCGCACGGGAGGCGCCCGAGGCTCGTCGGCTGCCTCCGCGTGCGGGACGCGTCGGGGCGCGGTCCACGGCGAGCTCGACGGTGGCCTCGCTGCGCAGCACCGGCCCGGCCTGCGAACCGGGCACCAGCACTCCGTAGTCACCCTCGGCATCCACGATGCCGCGCGCCAGGAGCTGGCGGATCGCAGTGCGCCATTCCTTCTCGCTGAGCTCGCTGCCGATGCCCCAGACGCTCAGCTCCTGATGACGGGACTGGCTGGAGCGCTCGTTCTCCCTGCCCAGGAGCACCTCGATGACCTGCCCGGAGCCGAACTTCTGGCCCCGTTCCCGGTCCAGTCGGATCAGCGCCGAGAGCAGCTTCTGCGCGGCGACGGTCGCATCCCAGGTCTGCGGCGGGTTCAGGCAGGTGTCGCAGTTCCCGCAGTTCTCGAACTCCGACTCCTGACCGAAGTAGCTCAGCAGCTGCACCCGGCGGCAGGAGACCGTCTCGCACAGGGCCAGCATCGCATCCAGGTGCGAGCGGGCATTGCGCTTGAAAAGCTCGCTGCTCTCCCCGGTGTCGATGAACTTGCGCTGACTGACCACGTCCCCCAGGCCGTAGGCCATCCAGGCAGTCGAGGGCTGCCCATCACGGCCCGCGCGGCCGGTCTCCTGGTAGTAGCCCTCGATGGACTTGGGCAGGTCGAGATGGGCGACGAAGCGGACGTCGGGCTTGTCGATCCCCATCCCGAAGGCGATGGTCGCCACGATGATCAGACCGTCGGCGCGCAGGAACCGCTCCTGATGGTCCTGACGCACCGCCGCATCGAGACCTGCGTGATAGGGCAGAGCCGGGATGCCCCGCGCGACCAGCGCCTCGGCGGTCTGCTCCACGCTCTTGCGGGAGAGGCAGTAGACGATGCCCGACTCGCCCTCGTGCTCGGTGGTGATCAGCCGCAGCAGCTGCTCACGGGGGGAGGCCTTGGGCTCGATGCGGTACTGGATGTTGGGACGGTCGAAGCTGGAGACGAAGTGCTCCGCGTCCTGCATCTGCAGCCGCTCGGTGAGCTCGCGGTGGGTGGCCTCGGTGGCGGTCGCGGTCAGCGCGATCCGCGGCACGGCGGGGAAGGCCTCGGCGAGCACCGACAGACCCAGGTAGTCGGGACGGAAGTCGTGACCCCACTGGGAGACGCAGTGCGCCTCGTCGATCGCGAACAGGGCCAGCCGGGCGCGGCGCAGCAGCTCCTGGGTGCGGGGGAGGACCAGTCGCTCGGGCGCCATGTACAGCAGGTCCAGCTCCCCGGCCAGCAGCTGCTGCTCGACCGCCTGTGCCTCGTGGAAGTCGAGGGTCGAGTTCAGGTAGGCGGCGCGGAGGCCGACGGCTTCGAGCGCCGCGACCTGGTCGCTCATCAGGGCGATCAGCGGGGAGACCACGATGCCGGTGCCCTCGCGCAGCAGCGAGGGGATCTGGTAGCACAGCGACTTGCCGCCGCCGGTGGGCATCAGCACCACCGCGTCGCCGCCGCGGGCGACCTGCTCGATGATCGCGGCCTGATCGCCGCGGAAGGAGTCGTAGCCGAAGACGCGCGAGAGGATCTCCAGCGCAGCGTCCACCTGCCCGGCGTCACCCTCGCGGAGAGCGGAGATCGGATCGGCGGCAGTCGAGGAGGTCATGGTGGCCACTGTAGGCGGGCGGGGGGACGGGCCGCCAGCGGGGTGTCGGTGATGTGGACGAGGGGGCCGGGCCGCGTGCGGACCCTACGATGACCTCAGGTTGAGGCTTGGTGGTGCCGCGAGTGCCCCCGGTGGTTGGATCCTTTCCATCCGGTGATTAGCTTCTACGCTGACTGCCGTTCCGCGTTGAGCTGGCCTGCATGCGTATTGCCGTCCCCGGATGGGAAGGACCGGCCGGCGTGACTTGATAGGAGCATGCAGCTGCCCCACTGAGGTTTGTCCGCCGACCGGCCCGACCGTTCGACCCCCACTCGAATACAGGGGAGCCAGTCACCATGGTGATCTTGATCGGCGCGGACGTCCATAAGAGCTCGCACACCTTCGTCGCGGTCGACGCGGCGGGCAAGCAGATCGGGCAGATCACTGTCCGCGCGACTCATAGCGGTCACGAAAAGGCCTACCGATCAGCCAGGAAGTCCTTCATCGAGCAGGACCGTAGGTGGGGGCTGGAAGACTGTCGCCACCTCACCGGTCTCCTCGAACGCAACCTCCTCGCCCACGGAGAGCCCGTGGTCGAAGTGCCGGCGAAGCTGATGGCTCGCCAACGCGCAGCAGCGCGCACCCGCCGGAAGTTCGACCCGATCGATGCCCTCGCCGTCGCGCGGGCGATGGCCCGTGAAGGGGATCTGCCGGCCGTTTTCACTGACGAATAAGCACGAGAGATCAAGCTGGTCCTGGCCCGTCGTGAGGACCTGGTCGCGGAGCGGACCCGGGTGATCAACCGCCTGCGCTGGCACCTGCACGAGCTCGATCCCGAGGTCGACCCAGCACCACGTGGTTTGATCCATCGACCAGCCCAGGAACAGGTGGGGGACCTGATCGAGGCGAGCGAGGGGATCGTCGCGGAGATCGCGGGCATGGTCCTTGCCGATCTTGAACGGCTGCCACTCGATCAGCGAGCTCGATGCGCGGCTGTGTGCCATGGTCCGCGAGGCGGAGCCGGTACTGCCGGCGATCCCCGGGTGCGCGTAGTTGTCGGCCGCGAAGATCATGGCCGAGACCGCCGGGATCGAACGGTTCGCGAACGAGGGGAAGTACGCGATTTTCGCCGGCCGCGCTCCGATCCCGGTCTCGTCAGGCGAGACAGAAGGCGGAGCCCGTCTGATCAGGGGCGGGAATCTTCAGCTGAACTGTGCAATCCACCGCGTCGCCATCACCCAGGCCCGTATTGAGGGACCGGGCAAGGGCTACTACGAACGACTCCGCGAACAAGGAAAGACCGTGCTGGAAGTCCTGCGCTGCATGAAGAACCAGATCGCTCGACGCATCTGGCGGACCCTCACCCGAACCCCCCAGCAACGGGCCATCACCAACACTCCGATCCCCCTGGAACCCGACTCGGCGATTCGCCTCGAGCAAGCCGTTCGACATAGGAGATACGCGTGTCCGCGCCGGAGGTTCGACTGCGCCCCGCCCGCTTCGAGGATGCCGAGGCCGCCGGGGCGATGCATCTGTTGGCTCCCGTATCTCGCCTCACAGATGCCGTTCCTCCGAGGTGGAATCCGCACGAGCCATGCGCCGAACATCGGTGCGGTGCGGCCGGCGGTGTGTACGCATGCATAAGATCGATGCATGGCCAGCGGTGATCAGCTCCGTCTCTCGCACGGCGAGATGCTCTATGTCAGCACCGGACGGATGGTTCTCGGCGAGCTGGCGGTCGCGCTGATCTCCTCGGCCACCTTCATCGTGCTCACAGTACTTGTGATGGGTGGGCTGCAGAACGGCTGGGAAGAGCCTACCTGGGAATGGCAGCCGGCTCTCGCTGTTGCGGATGCCGTGGGTGCGACGCTTCTCGAGGACGCCTGGTCGCTCCTGGGCGTCTTCGCGACGGTTCTCGTCGCGGTCGCACTCGCCGGCCGGGGGACGTTCACGCCGGTGGAATTCCAGGACACAGCGGTGAAGACCCATGCAGGGCTCTTGAAGGGCGGAACGGATCGGCGGCTCTCGCTCCGCATCGTCGGCCGTATCGGCACATTCTGTGGGCTCTACCTCGCTTTCGCATGCGTGCTGATCATGGTCCACGTCGTTTATGGAACCGCGACCGGCAGCGAGAACGGCGCCGGACGGGCAGCCATCGTCGTCCCGGTGATGGCGGGTGGACTTCTCCTCGCCGCGCGCATCGGCGCTTTCGTCTCCGATGTCGAAACGCAGCTCAGTGAGCTGAGAAGAACCCGGGCAGTGCTGACGATGCGCTGCTACCAACTGAGACGGCGCATCGCACCGATGGAGGAAGCATCGAGTCCATTGGCAGCGGTCCGCCTCATCGTCGCCGAAACGCTCGTGCTCCTCCTGGTGCCGACCCTGATTCTTGCCGAGAGTGCAGTCCTTCTGGGCGCCACGGAGGAGATGCTCACGCACTATCTGATCTTCTTGTTCCTCACGACTCTCCTTGCGCTGATCACCGTGATGACGCCGTGGATGACCGACGTGCTCGAGGGGTGGTCTGAGAAGGCCTTCATGATCTGGTGGTGGTGCATCGCCGTCCTCTCCCAAGTGCTGTGGTCCGCCCTGAGTCTTCAGCTGTTCCTCCTCTCCGGGGGATGGGCGTCCGCTTCGCTCGTGGTCGCCGCCATCGCCTACGGAGTGCAGATCCTCTGGCATGCCCGCCGCTACGTCGCGGTGCGGCGCGCCCAACGCACGACCGAGGACGGTGATCCGAGCGCACACGTCTCTCCGAGTTCGAAGGCAGTCTCGCCGTTCTTCACCACGGATCGGGTCGTGCTCGGGGACCGCATGCGCCAGCTGCACAGAGTGGAGCAACAGATCCTCGATCTCGAGAAGGACCGAGGCGGCCGCCAAGCGGACAGCCTCAGTCGTAGGGCCCGGAGACGGCCATTCGTGCCCCGGCGCGATCCCGCCTCGACGGCTTCGCATCCATGACCACGGCCGCGCATTCCTCCACGTCACAAAGCCTTCGATCGTAGGCTGGCAGGAATCACATCAGTAGTGAGCCCTGTCCCCGACACGAAGTCGTGCGGGAGAGCCCGACCATCCTGAGGAGTCCGTCGCAAGTCCAGCGCGCCCGAAACTCGCTCCGTCCGGGAGGAGGTCACGGCGATCTCGCGCGCCACGCGCCCTCTCTGAACCACGTGGTGGAGAGGCTCATCCCCTTCGCCCCCGTGTTCTCGATCGTCCTGACCTTCATCGTCGCGGCCCTTGGACCGCTCCTCGCCGACACCGGCCCGGCCGATCTGGCGGTGCACTGGGGCGATGGGCTGTCCGGACTGCTCGCGTTCATGACCCAAATGGCCTTGATCCTGCTCAAGGGCCACATCCAGGCGAACACCGGGCCGGTGCGGAAGCTCCTCGCTTTCCTCGCCTCGATCCCGAAGACCGAGCTGACCGCTTACGTCTTCGTCTTCATGGTGGCCGCCGTGGCGTCCCTCATCACCTGGGGTCTGGGGCTGGTGGTGGGTGGTCTGCTGGCACGCGAAGTGGCCTACCAGGGCCGTGAACGCGGGTTGAAGCTGCACTTCCCGATGCTGGTGGCCGCAGGCTTCGGCGGTTTCGTCGTCTGGCACATGGGCTACTCGGCCTCCGGCCCGCTCACCGCCGCGACCGAGGGCTCGTTCCTCGCGGAGTCCCTCGGCGGGCAGACAATCCCCATGTCCGAGACGGTCTTCTCCGGATGGAACATGATCGCTGCGGTGGTGACGATCCTCTTCGTCGCCGTCGCCCTGTTCCTGGTCGCCCCACGCAAGGGCGACCCCATCACGGAGCTGTCGATCGACGCGCGCGACGTGGCGGAGGACGGCCAGGAGCAGATCGTCACCCCGGCCGACCGGCTCGATGCCAGCCGCCTGGTGACCGGGCTGACCGGTCTCGCGCTGGTGGTCTATCTGGTGCTGCACTTCACCCGCGGCGGCACCTTGACCCTGGACACCGTGAACTGGTCCTTCCTGGCCCTGATCCTGCTGATGGTGAAGAACCCCTTCGAGCTGATCCACCTCACCAAGAACGCCGCCTCCCACGTGGGTGAGATCCTGCTGCAGTTCCCGCTCTACGCCGGAATCCTGGGGATGATGGTCGGCTCCGGGCTGGTGCAGGTCTTCTCCGACGCCTTCGTGTCGATCTCCACCAGCACCACCTTCGGACTGTTCGCCTTCCTCGCAGCGGGCCTGGTGAACTTCTTCGTCCCCTCCGGCGGCGGGCAGTTCGCGGTCCAGGGGCCGATCATGCTCAGCGCCGGCGCCGAGCTCGGTGTGGATCCGGCGATCACCATCATGGCCGTCTCCTACGGCGACCAGTGGACGAACATGATCCAGCCGTTCTGGGCGATCCCGCTGCTGGCCATCGCCGGGCTGAAGATGCGCGACATCCTCGGCTACACCACGATCGTGCTCATCGCCTCCGGCATCGTGTACGCAGGGACGCTGCTGATCGTCTCGCTGTGAGCGTCAGCCCTTCCCGCTGATCCGCTCCCAGACCACGCCACCGCCGGCATCCCAGATATCGCCGCCGTCACCGACCACGACCAGCAGCGACCGCGCCCGCGAGAGCCCGACGTAGAGCAGCTGCGGGGCGCGTTCGGCGGAGCCGAAACCGTTCACCGCGAGCACCACGACGGGGCGTTCGAGACCCTTGAAATTGAGCACGTGCCCGTAGAACACCTCCGTCGCGGCGAAGAATCCGTCCCAATAGGCGTCGAAGCCATAGAGGTCGATCTGCTCCTTCTGCACCGGGTGGCGGCTGCGGGTGGTGAGCAGCGCGATCTGTCCCGGCTCCCACCCCTCGTCCATGAGCTTCTCGACCACATCGTCCGCGGCGGCCACCGCCTCCTGCGCATCGGCCTCGACGAAGCGCACGGGCGCGCCCTCCGCCATGCGGGCGTTCTGCTCCAGAGGAGTCAGCGGGGCGAAGGTATGGGCGATGCGGCGGGTGTTGCGCAGATTGTCATCCAGCGGGAAAGGGTTCAGGGTGATCGGGGCGCGACCCTCCCGGTCGAAGACCGTCTGGTGCTCGTCCGTGAACACGAACAGCACCCCTTCCTCGGGACTGCGCAGGCAGGGCTGCAGGGAGTCCCACCAGATGTCTGCGAAGTCCTGCGCCTCGTCGACGACGATCGCGTCGAAGAGCTCGTCGGCGAGCTGCGCGGACGCGAGCTCGGCGAGACGCCGGGGGAGGTGCTTCTCGTAGTACGTGGCGGCAGCGCCGTCGAACTCGTCCTCGGACTCCGCGCCCCAGTGCACCGGAAGGTCGTGGAAGAGCCCCACATAAGCGGGCCGCTCCTCCTCCGGCCAGGTCGCCGCCAGCAGCTGGAAGTGGCGGGCGAGCCCCCGTGAATAGCAGAGCAGGGCTGTGCGGAAACCGTCGCGGGCCAGGGCACGCGCCTTGATCATCGCCAGGTGGGTCTTGCCCGAACCGGCGCCGCCCAAGATCTGGGCGCGATGCTGGAAGCGCAGCAGGGCGATCGCCCGCTCCTGCTCACGGGTCAGGGCATTGCCCTCATCGGCGATCTCGCGCGCCAGCAGCTGATGGTTCTCGATCGCCTGATGGGTGCGGCGCAGCATCTTCACCGCATGACGGCACTGCCTCTCATCGAGCGGCTCGAACCCCTCGCGGGTGTGCGAGGCGAGGGCACGGACGATCCGCTCAGCCAGCCGGGGCAGGTCGCTCGCATCGAGGGTGAGGCTGCGCGGGGCGTCGGGGACGTTCCAGTCCCCGGGCAGCTGCGTGTACGGGAAGACGGCCAGGTGCACGGCGCGGCCGATGTTCTGCGACGAGGTGGCGCCCAGATAGTCGATGATCTGATGCTTGGCCTGTTGTGCCTGGGCGATGGGGGACTTCTTCAACTCCCGCTCGCCGGTGCGATCACCCTGGTACCAGCGCCCCTCGCGCAGTGAGATCCGGCCGCCCTTGACCTCGATGACCGCGACCCCGAAACCCGGCCACAGCACCAGCAGATCCGCCTCGATCTCCTCACCGCCGGCCGTGACCCGCTGTCCCGCGATCAGCACTGCATTCTCCGGCAGCTGCTCGCGCAGATGCTCCCACACCTCCCGCTCTGCCTGGGAGGCGAAGTCGGGGGACCCGGGATGCAGGATCGGCATGAGGTCTCCTCGTACGCTTCGTCACGACGCTGCTGCTGCCAGGCTATCGACCCAGGTGGAGGAAGAGCGCTTCGGGCGCCGCCCCTGCGCGAGGTGAATCAGTCGCAGGTGTCGCAGACCCCGGTCGCCGGCAGCGCGTAGAAGCAGCTCGGGCAGAAGCTGAGCCGCTCCTCGCCCTTGGCCGCCGTGGCTGACCGCGGGCGGAAGGAGGACAGCGCCAGCCCGTGCCAGTCCGGCTCGGGGCGGTCCTCGGGCGCCAGCCCCTTGCGGAACTCGACATATCCCGGGTAGAGGTACATCACCGATCGACCTTCGGCGTCCTGGGCGGTGACGCTGCCGTTGGATGCGGTGCGGTAGAAGCCCACCGCCTCCACCCGATCGAAGTTCTCGCCGATCAGGCGGATGTCCCCGACCGACCAGTCAGGATTCCAGCCCAATGCTTCGGTGCGGGTCATCCGGCGGCGGTGGGAGAGATCCGTTGTCATCTGCCCAGTAGAGCACGGTGTGCCGAGGGCGGGCGACCGGTCAGGTGATGGCCGCGCGCCGGATATCCCCGATCCGGCGCGCAGACCGGGAGATTCTCTCACGCCGGGCCGCCTCGGGGCGATCCCGTCGGCGGCAGTCCCCGTCCGCTGAGGCGGAGCGGTCTGGGCTCGATCGAGTCGTGAGTTCGGTGCCGTGAAGGGGTCCTTCTGTGCAGGGACCGATGCTCAGCTGCGGGCCGCGAGGAGCTCGGCCACCGCGGTGTTGACTGCGGCATTCATCTCCGGGTCGGAGAGGGCCGCCGTCCCATCGCCGGGCTGCGCACCGTAGTCGCCGAAGCTCGCATGGCTCGCGCCGTCGATCTCGACCATGGTCGCTGTGCTCGGCAGGCGGTCACGGTGCGCGGCGATGTCCGCCGGGGTGGACAGCCCGTCCTCGCTGCCCGCGATGCTCAGCACGGGCAGCTGCGAGGTGGAGAGGTCATCGGCGCAGTACGCCGCGAACAGCACCAGGGCGTCGGCCTCGGGGGCGAGCTGGCAGGCACGCACCCCGCCCAGCGAGTGGCCGCCCACGAGCCAGGACCGGACCTCCGGGGCGGAGCCGGTGAAGAGGTCGAAGTCGCGCCGATCCAGCAGGGCCAGGTTCAGCGTGGGCTTCACGATCACCACGGTCATGCCCTGCTCGATGACCAGGCCCGCCAGTCGCGCCGCATAGGCCTCAGGCTCGACCTTCGCCCCGGGATAGAAGACGAGCCCGGTGCGGGCGGGGCCGGACTCCGCCGGCTGCAGGAGCAGCGAGGCGTCGGTCTCGGCGAGCGAGAGGCGAGGGTCCTCGACGACGGCGCGCCATGGCGCCGGCTCCGCGGACATCACTCCGATCCGGCTCCATGCCACGATGCCCACCACCGCGAGCATCACCAGCACGAGCACGGCGACCAGGGCTCGCCGCAGCCAGCGGCGAGACGAACGGGCGGACATCATGGGAGCACGGTAGTACGTGCAGCGCGCGGCTCCCGACCCACCGTCCCGCACCCTCTGGGTACGCTGGATCCATGACCCTTCCCGACCTGCTCAGCGCGCTCGACTCGGGTGAGACCATCCCCGCGAACTCCCCACTGCACGCCCTGATGCATGAGACGAGCCAGGAGGCGCTGCGGATCACCGGGGAGCTCAACGGCAGCTATCACGAACCGGCGCGGGTGCGGGAGCTGCTCACCGAGCTCACCGGGAGCGAGATCGACGAGAGCGTCACCCTCTTCCCGCCCTTCACCTCGGACTTCGGCAAGAACATCCGCCTGGGCAGGCGGGTGTTCCTCAACGCCGGTTGCCGCTTCCAGGACCAGGGCGGGCTCGAGATCGGCGACGACTGCCTCATCGGCCACAACACCGTGATCGCCACTCTGAACCATGACCTCGCCCCCAGCCGCCGCGGAGACCTGCACCCCTCTGCGGTGGTGATCGGGAGGAACGTCTGGATCGGTGCGAACGTCACGATCCTGCCCGGCGTCACCATCGGGGATGACGCGGTGATCGCAGCGGCGTCGGTCGTGACCACGGACGTCCCGGCAAGGGCGCTCATGGTCGGCTCCCCGGCGCGGATGCTCCGCAGCGTCGAGGACTGACTCGTCGAAAGCTGATCCACTGTGCACCGGACGTCGACACATGCGGTGCCGGGTGCGGAGGATGGTGGTCGCCGCCCACCTCTCGAGATGACCAGGCGCCCCCTCGAGGGTGCTGAGCGCATCGACTGGGTCCTCACCAACGACGACATCACCGCAGCGCGCGCGGGGATCAACGTCTCCACGAGCAGGGCAGCTCAGCGCTTGTGGTAGAGCGCCTTGTGCAGGAAGCGCGGCTCGGAGGTCACCGAGATCCCGAGGTTGCGGAAGATGTCCTCGTCGACCGTGCCCAGGATCGTGGTGGTGTGCACATCGCAGCCGGCCAGGCTGCGCAGCTGGTCGATCGCGCGTCGCGCGTTCTCATCGCTCGAGGCGGAGACCGACAGCGCGATCAGCACCTCGTCGGTGTGCAGGCGCGGATTGCGGGAGCCCAGATGCTCCGTCTTCAGGGTCTGGATCGGCTCGATCGAAGAAGGGGAGAGCAGCTGGACGGAGTCCTCGAGGCCGGCCAGGTGCTTGAGTGCGTTCAGCAGCATCGCCGCCGAGCAGCCGAGCAGGGGTGAGGTCTTGCCGGCGATGATCGTGCCGTCGGCCAGCTGGATCGCCGCGCCCGGTTCCCCGGTGCGGGACTCGACCGCGAGCGCCGGCTCCACGACGGCGCGGTCGCGGAGCGAGCATCCCGCCTTGGACATGATCATCCCGATCCGCTGGGAGACGACGTCGTCCTCGTCATTGATCCGCTCGTGCATGAGCGCCTTGTAGTAGCGGCGGATGATCTCCTGGCGCGAGGCCTCGCGGCACACCGCGTCATCCACGATGCAGTCGCCGGCGAGGTTCACCCCCATGTCGGTGGGGGAGGCGTAAGGGGATTCGCCCGTGAGCCGGTCCAGCAGAGTGCGCAGCAGCGGGAACACCTCGACGTCCCGGTTGTAGCTGGTGACCTGCGTGCCGTAGGTCGCGAGGTGGAAGGGGTCGATGAGGTTCAGGTCGTCGAGATCGGCCGTCGCCGATTCGTAGGCGAGGTTCACCGGATGCTCGAGCGGCAGGTTCCAGATCGGGAAGGTCTCGAACTTCGCATAGCCCGAGCTGATCCCGCGCTCATGATCGTGATAGATCTGCGAGAGGCAGGTGGCGAGCTTGCCGGAGCCCGGCCCGGGCGCGGTCACCACGATCAGGTCCCGGGTGGTGTGCGAGTACTCGTTCGCCCCGAGCCCCTGCGCGGAGACGATCCGCTCGGTGTCCTGCGGGTAGCCGGGGATCACGGTGTGCCGGGCGACGTTCAGGCCCAGCCGCTGCAGCCGCTCGATGAACGCGTGTGCGACGTGGTTGGAGTTCTCCAGCTGGGTGAGCACCACGTTCTCCACCAGGAAGCCGTGCTCGCGGAACACATCGATGAGGCGCAGCATGTCGTCCTCATAGGAGATGCCCAGATCTGCCCGGACCTTCTGCCGCTCGAGGTCCTTGGCGTTCAGGCACACCAGGATCTCCAGCTCGTCCTTCAGCCGATGCAGCATCGCGATCTTGTTGTCCGGGGTGAAGCCCGGCAGCACCCGCGCGGCGTGGTGGTCGTCGAAGAGCTTGCCGCCCATCTCCAGGTACAGCTTCCCGCCGATCTCCTGGCGGCGCTGCTGGATGTGCCGCGACTGCAGCTCGATGTACTTCTCGCGATCGAAGCCGATCGCGGCGGCGGACGGGGAGCTGGGACGAACATCCGGAACGGTCACCCCGGCACGCTAGCACCGTCCTGCTACGGCGAAGGTGCGAGGCGCTTCGATATGGCCACACGATCGGGCGTCACTCGGCAGGTCGCTGCCGCGCATCGCGAAGGAGACCTGCGGGCGATACGAATCGACATCCGGTCCGGGGCAGGCGGTCGGCGGTGTCGCCGCGAGAGCCTTGCGCGGTCCTGGGAAATCGGCCATGATGAGCTACGCCACACCCCGTGCACGCGCCGCAGCTGGTGCGCCGGACCCTTCGCCCCCTCACCGCAATTCCACATTCCAGGACCACACCTGGTGTCGATTCGAATCGACACGAGTTCTTGAGAGAAGAGACGACGATGTCTAACCCCACCCGAGCTCATTCCGTCAGCCCCCTGCCCCGCACGGCCACCTCACAGATCACCCGTCGCTCACTCGGCGCCCTGGCCGCGGTGCCCGGTCTGCTCTCCCTGGCCGCCTGCGGCGGTTCCGGAGGTGACTCCTCCTCGGGCGATGCGACGGTGCTCCGCGTCGTCGACTACTACAACACCCCGGCCGACGATGTCGTCATCCAGGAGACTCTCGACGCGGTGGCCGCCGAGGTCGGGGTGACGATCAACCGGGAGAAGGTCCCCGGGGAGCAGCTCATCCAGAAGGTCCTGCAGATGAGCTCCTCGAAGACCCTCCCGGACCTGCTGATGCTCGACAACCCGGACCTCCAGGAGATCGCGAGCTCCGGAGCACTGGTCCCGCTGGAAGACTTCGGGATCGACACCAGCGGCTTCAAGCAGGAGATCCTCGACGCCGGCACCTTTGAGGGCAAGGTCTACGGCCTGGCACCGACCGTCAACACCATCGCGCTGTTCTACAACACGGCGCTGCTCACCGAATCCGGGCTCGAGCCGCCGACCACCTGGGACGAGCTGAAGTCCACCGCCAAGGCGCTCACCCATGACGACGTCTATGGCGTCGCTTTCTCCGCGATCGCCACTTACGAGGGCACCTGGCAGTTCCTGCCGTTCATGTGGTCCAACGGCGGCGACGAGACCGACATTGCCACCCCTGCGGTCGCCGGCGCCGCCCAGCTGTGGGCGGATCTCGTCGCCGACGGCTCCGCCTCCAAGGGCGTGGTCAACTGGGGTCAGGGCGACGTGATCGATCAGTTCAAGGCAGGAAAGGCAGCGATGGCGGTCAATGGGCCCTGGAACATCGTGGGCCTGCAGACCGATGCGCCCGACCTCGAATGGGACGTGGCGATCATTCCGGTCCCGACCGAGGGCGAGGACTCCGTCGCCCCGCTCGGCGGTGAGGTCTGGACCATCCCGCAGACCGGCGACACCGAGAAGCAGAAGAAGGCCGCCGAGGTGCTCCAGAAGTTCGTCAGCGCCGAGAACCAGCTGAAGATGGGAACGGCACGCAACACGATTCCCGCGGACACCGAGGCCGCCCAGACCTTTGCCGGCGAGCATCCCGAGCTCGCCACCTTCGTCGAGCAGGTCTCCACCGCCCGCTCCCGGACCGGCAAGCTCGGCACCGAATGGCCCGCCACCGCCAAGGCGATCTACACCGCCTATCAGCAGGTCCTCGTCGACGGCACGGATCCGGAGACCGCCTTCGCTGACGCCGCCGCGTCGTTGGGCTGACCGACATGACCACCCTCGCCGCCACCGCGGAACCAGCGCGGTCCCCGGCAGCCGGCCGTCGGCGGCGCGCCGGCGGGTCCGCGCTGGTCCGCTACGGATTCATCGCTCCGGCTGCCCTCTACCTGCTCCTGTTCTTCGGCTATCCCATCGTCAAGAACTTCACGATGAGCTTCCAGGAGTACACCTCCGCGACGTTCTTCAGCGGGGAGGCTCCCTTCATCGGGCTCGCGAACTACCTCGCGGTGTTCGACGATCCGATCTTCACCAAGGCGCTCGTGAACACTGCGATCTTCACGATCGTGTCGATCGCCGGGCAGTTCATGATCGGGATGGCGCTCGCGCTCTTCTTCCGCAAGAGCTTCCCCCTCTCCGCCGTGCTGCGCTCCATGCTCCTGCTGCCGTGGCTGCTGCCGATGATCGTCTCGGCGGCTGTCTGGCGCTGGATCCTCGAGCAGGACAGCGGAATCCTCAACCAGTTCCTCGAGGCCATCGGGGTGATCTCCTCTCCCATCCCATGGCTCACCAGCTCGGACACCGCGCTCATCGCCGTGGTGATGGTCAACATCTGGCTCGGGATCCCCTTCAACGTGGTGCTGCTGTACAGCGGGCTGCAGGCGATCCCGGAGGAGCTCTACGAGGCCGGCGAGATCGATGGCGCCACGGGCTGGGCAGCGTTCCGTCACATCACGCTGCCCTTGCTTCGTCCCGTGGTGCTGGTGGTGCTCCTGCTCGGGGTCATCTACACGATCAAGGTGATCGATCTGATCCTCGGGCTGACCGGGGGCGGGCCCGCCAACGCCACCCAGACCATCGCCACCCGCAGCTATGAGATGAGCTTCATCGAGTTCGACTTCGGGCAGGGTGCGGCGCTCGGCAACGTGCTGATCGTGATCGCCTTGCTGTTCTCCATCGTCTATCTGCGTGCCAATGCCCGCGCCGCGAAGAGGGGATGACGCCATGACCTCCGTTCTGAATGCTCGTCGTCCGTCGGGGCCCACGCGGCATCGACCGCTGCTCTCCCGCAACTCCTCCGCCCGGCGTGGTCTGCGCACGTTTTTCGGGATCGTGTTCGTCGGGATCATGCTGTTCCCCATCTATTGGATGCTGAACGCCTCCCTGGCCCCCGGAGGCAACAGCCTCAACATCCAGCTGTTGCCCCTGCAGCCGGACCTGAGCGGATATGTCCGAGCGTTCGCCGATCAGGGCCAGAATCTCGTGACCTCCATGATCGTCGCGATTGGGGCGGCCGTGCTATCGCTGGTGATCGCGACGCCCTGTGCCTACGCCCTGGCGCAGTTCCCAATCCGTGGCAGCAACACGCTGCTGTTCGTGGTGCTCATCGCGCAGATGATCCCCGGTATCGTCATCGCCAACGCGCTCTACACCGCGTACAACTCGCTCGGGCTGCTCAATACGCTCACCGGGCTGGTGCTGGCCGACGCCACCGCCGGGATCCCGTTCTCGATCCTCATCATCAGAGCGTTCATGGAATCCTTCCCGAAAGAGATCGTGGAAGCCGCGCAGATCGACGGCTGCGGTCACGTCCGGGCGTTCTGGTCCATCGTGCTGCCGGTGAGCGTGAACTCTCTGATCACCGCCGGGATCTTCTCGTTCCTGTTCGCCTGGAGCGACTTCCTGATGGCTCTGACGCTCACCACAGGCCAAACGATCCGTCCGGTGACCCTCGGGCTCTACAACTACATCGGGACGAACGACACCGACTGGAGCTCCGTGATGGCGACCGCTGTCATCGCCTCGGTCCCCGCGGTCGTCCTGATGATCGCTGCCCAGAAATACATCGCCGCCGGTGCCACCGGCGGGGCTGTCAAGTGATGACCCCTCGCTCCGCTCCACCCACAGAAGGACACCTATGCCCATGAACACCAGCCCCCTGCGCGTCACCGTCTGGGGCGAGAACCGCCACGAGCAGCGCGACGCCCGCGTGCGCGAGCTCTATCCCGAGGGGATGCACTCCGCGATCCGCGACGGGATCGTCGAGAACCTCGGCGAGGAGGTGACCACCAGCTTCGCCCTGCTGGACGATCCCGAGCACGGTCTCAGCGAAGAGGTCCTCGCTCAGACCGACGTGCTCACCTGGTGGGGGCACATGGCCCACGACGAGGTCTCCGACGAGGTCGCAGAGCGGGTCCAGAAGCACGTGCTGGCCGGCATGGGACTGGTGGTCCTGCACTCCGGCCACTGGTCCAAGCCGTTCACCCGCCTGATGGGCACCACCTGCACGCTGCGCTGGCGCAACGAGGCCGACCGCGAGCTGGTGTGGACCGTGAACCCCTCGCACCCGATCGCCGAGGGCGTGCCGCATCCGATCGTCATCCCCGAGCAGGAGATGTACGGCGAGCACTTCGACATCCCGGTGCCCGACGAGCTGGTCTTCGTCTCCTCCTTCAGCGGGGGAGAGGTGTTCCGCTCCGGCTGCACCTTCCGTCGCGGCAAGGGCAAGATCTTCTACTTCAGCCCTGGCGATCAGGACTACCCCGTCTACCAGCACCAGGATGTCCGGCGCGTCATCGCCAACAGCGTGCGGTGGGCCCGGCCGGCGGTCGCCGACCGTGAGGTGCCCTTCCTGGACCGGTATGAGACCGAATGGTTCACCACCGGCGCCGTCGGCCAGGGCGTGGGCGATGCGGCAGCCGCAGGGAAGGGCGCATGAGCACGAACGCCCTCGCCGCAGCACCGGCCCCTGTGCCGGTCGTCGTGATCGGAGCCGGTGGCATGGGACGGGCCTGGATCGGCACCGTGCTGCGCAGTGACGCGGCCCGGCTGGTCGGGGTGGCAGATGTGCTCGAGGGCGCTGCGGAACGAGCCGTGTCCGAGGTGGTGCCCGAGGAGCAGCGGGCGGGGATCGCCACCGGGACCGACGCCCTCGAGGTCGCCCGGCGCTCCGGCGCGGAGGCGGTCATCGACGTGACGATCCCCGCCGCCCACCACGCCGTGACCGCCGACTCCCTGCACGCCGGATACCCGGTGCTGGGGGAGAAGCCCTGCGCCGCGACCCTCGCCGAGGCGGTCTCCCTCGCCGGCCACGCCGAGGCCACCGGGAAGCTGTTCATGGTCTCCCAGTCCCGGCGCAACAACCCCCACCTGCACGAGGCGCGGCGCCTGGCCGACGAGCTCGGCGGCGCAGGGATCGTGGACACCCGCTTCTACAAGGCGCCCCGCTTCGGCGGCTTCCGCGACGAGATGGCGCACCCGCTGATCGTGGACATGGCGATCCACGCCTTCGACGCCGGGCGGGTGCTGATCGACGGCAGCCCGCTGGCCGTCACCGCCACCTCCTACAACCCCTCCTGGAGCTGGTACGCCGGAGACGCCGCTGCGACGGTCACCATCACCTATGACAGCGGCGCCGTGCACACCTTCGCCGGTTCCTGGGCCGCTCCGGGCGCGGAGACCAGCTGGAACGGTGACTGGCGGATCAGCTGCGAGCAGGGGAGCGTGCTCTGGGACGGCGAGGCCGAGCCCACTGCCCACCGTTCCGGCGCGGAGGCTGTCGTCGGCCGCACTCCGGATCCGGAGGCGCGCTGGGAGTTGGAGGACTCCCTCGACCGGTTCTGCGCGGCGCTGCGGGGCGGGTCGGTGCCGGACTCCGAGGTGCGTGCGAATGTGTGGACCCAGGCGATCGTCGAGGCGGCGGTGCGCTCCGCCGACACCGGGACGCGCGTGCAGCTCGCGGACCTGCTCGAAGAGGCCCTGGCCGCCGCGCGGATCCTGGACTCCGCCGACGGGCGCAGCTCGGCGCTGCAGTCATGGAACACTGGCACCTCGGGGCTGAGCATCGGGTGAGCACAGCCGGGGAGGGATACCTGGCATGGCGGTGAAGAAGATGGCGGCGAGGAAGAAGGCTCCGACGAGCCAGGACGTCGCGCGGCTGGCCGGGGTCTCCCAATCCACCGTGAGCTATGTGCTCACCGGCTCCCGGCCGATCTCCGAGGAGACCCGTGGCCGGGTCGAGGAGGCGATCGCGAAGCTCGGATATCACCCGAACTCCGGCGCCCGTACCCTGCGCTCCCGGCGCAGCGGCGTGATCGGCCTGATGGTCCCCGAGACCGGCTCCGACGACGGCGTGCTGATGGTCTTCATCGCTGCGATCGCCCGCGAGGCCCGCCTGCGCGGCTACGACATCCTGCTGGTCACCGCGCATGAGGGGGCGGCAGGGATCCGGCGGGTGGTCCGCACCGGGGTGTGCGAGGGTCTGATCCTGATGGAGCTGGACCGCTATGACGAGCGCGTCGCCCCGGTGATCGAGTCCGGGCTGCCCTTCGTGACGATCGGCAAGCCCGAGGAGTTCCCGCAGGGCTCCGTGGTCGACCTCGATTTCGAGATGCTCGGCCGCATGGTCGTGGAGCGGACCCTCGAGGAGGGCTGCGACCGGCTGCTGCTGTTCGGCGCTCCGGGCCGCAAACGGTCCCGCAACGATGTCGCCCGCTTCCTCTCCGGCGTCGAGGCCGCCGCCGAGGGGGAGCAGCTCGAGGTGGTGCTCGACGGGGGAGCGCTCGCCGAGGTGCCGGATCGGGCGCTGCGGATCACGCTCCCCAATCAGCGCACCGCCCTGTTCGGCATCACGGGGGTGCGTCAGGTGCTGTTCGCGATGGCCGCGACCGGCGCGCTGGTGGACGAGACCCGGCTGCTCATCGGGCTCAGCGGCGAGGACCTCGTGGACATCAGCCCGCTGCTGGCCGCGGTGCCGCAGATCGACCCCCGCCGGGTGGAGATCAGCGAGCTCGCCGTCGGGGAGCTGGTGCGGCTGCTCCAGATCGAGGGCGCCGGTCCCCGGATCACCCTGGTGGAGCCGCGCTGGCTCGAGGGCTGATCACGCGCGCAGCGGCATCGCGCCGGACCGCCACAGCAACGTCGTCACCGCCCATGCCGGCAGTGCGATGCCGAGCACCGGCATCAGGCCGGGAACGGTCTGAGCCACCCAGATCGCAGCGGCGAGCACAACGGCGATGAGCAGCGCGACCGTCGGCCGCCGCAGCAGCAGCACCAGGCCCATCCGCAGCAGTCGGCCGACGGGATCGTCGAAGTGGGCGGCCAGCGGCCACACCACCGAGCTCAGCAGCACCAGCACCACAGTCAGCACCACCACCAGCCCGCTCACCAACGGAGCGATCGACCCCAGGGAGACACCGGTCAGCACCGCCCGGTCCAGGGCGAGCAGCAGCCATCCCAGCAGCAGCGCTCCGCCCAGGCGGTGGGCCCGCCAGAACTCCTCGCGCCATGCGCTCCAGAACTCGGTCCAGAGCCGGGGCCGGGCGCGAGGAAGGTCGCCGGTCTCCTCCGCAATCTGCTCGAGCCGGTCCTCGCGCAGCACGGTGCACAGCGCTGCCGTCGCCGGCAGCACCCCGAGCACCACGGCGCCGGCCAGAGCGCCGAGCACCCACAGCAGCTGCAGCAGGAACAGTCGCAGCGCCAGCTCTCCCAGCACCAGGTGCCAGCGCACCAGCTGAGGCATCAGCCTCCCCGGGGTAAGTGCGTGAAGCTCAGTGCTCGCGCGGCAGCCAGATGCGCATGGCTCCGGGCCCGCGATTGCCCCAGCGGGAGAAGGGCGTCGTGGAGACGGTGATCCGGTCGTCCGAGCGGTGCGCGCCGTCGGCGGAGCGGTAGAGCTCCCCGCCGTCGCAGCGGTGCAGCAGCGAGATCTCGAGGCCGCCGTCGTCCCTCGCGCTCGCCGTCGTCTCGGCGGGCACGAGCAGGTCGTCGACCTCGACGCCGCTCGGCAGATCGATCTGCTCGACGCAGTGGACGATCGGTCCCCTCTCGAGGGCTACGCAGCCGCGGGTCGCATCCACACGGGGGTGCGAATGCGTCCAGCGCGGAGGCATGTCGAGGATGAGCACCGTGCCGTCGACGTCCTCGAGGGCGAGCTCGAGCCGCTGGGACGAGAGCTCTCCATCGCTCAGCGGACGCTCCGCGCCGTCGGCCGCAGTGACCGAGCCGCTGCGCACCCAGCCCGGGATCCGCACCCCGAGTCGCGCGCCCTCAGCGGCGCTCAGCGGCGACAGGCGCAGGCGGAGGACTCCGGAGGCGGGATAGTCGGTCTCGACGTGGAGGGTCCCGACGCCCACCTCGGCAGGGAGCGAGACGGACATGTCGGTGAGCTGGAGCAGCTCGAGGCTCGCTCCCGCCGCTCCCGGCCGCCAGGCGGCGACGTAGGCGCCGAGCTGGGCGATGGTGCGCGCGATGTTCGGCGGGCAGCAGGCGCAGGAGTACCACTCCTGGCGTTCGGCCGGCGCGTTCTCCTCGTCGAACCGGTCCGGCCTGCGCTGCAGCGGGTTCGAGTAGAAGAAGCGGGTCCCCGTGGCATCGATCGAGGCGGCCAGCGCGTTGTGGATCTCCCGTTCGATGACGTCCCCATGGCGGGGATCGTCACCGGCGAGCATCATCCGCCAGGTCCAGTGGAGGTCAGCGATGGTCGCGCAGGTCTCCGCATAGGCGCGGTCCGAGGGCAGCTCGTGGTCGTTGCCGAAGGACTCGTCGCGATGACGCGAGCCGAAGGCCCCCGAGAGGTACATCTTGCGGGTGTGGACCCGATCCCACTGCTCGTCCATGACCTGTCCCAGTGCGGCCTCGCCGGTCTCGAGGAAGAGATCGCTCACGCCGGCGTTCAGGTACAGCTGACGCACCGCATGGCCGGTGGGGTCCGCGGCCTCGCGCACCGGCAGATGGTCCTGGAAGTAGTGGGAGCCGAAGCCCCCGCCGGGGAGGATGTCGCGCCCGCGCTGGTCCACCAGGTGCTGGGCGAGGTCCAGATGGCGCTGCTCGCCGGTGTGGCGGAACAGCTCGACCAGGGCGGTCTCGATCTCGGGGTGACCCGGGATGCCATCCTCCCGGCCGGGTCCGAAGCGACGCTCCACCAGGTCCACGAAGCGCACCGCGAGGTCGAGCAGGTCCGTGCGCCCGTCGGTGCGGGCCAGGGCGATGCCCGCCTGCAGCCAATGGCCCAGCACGTACAGCTCGTGCGTCCAGTGCAGCTCCGCGAACTTCTTCTCCGGGTGCACGCCCTGGATCCAGGTGTGCAGATAGCCGCTGGGCTCCTGGGTGCGGGCGATCAGCGCGATCATCTCGTCGAGCCAGATGTCATGCGCGGTGGTGCCGGAGCGGCCGATCTCCCAGGCGACGGCTTCGATGACCTTAAAGAGGTCCGAGTCGGCGAAGACGAAGCCGCGATGCTCCGCGCCGGATTCCCCGATCAGCCGCCGGAAGTTGTCGATCACCCCGGAGCTCTCGAGCTGCGCGATGCAGTGGGGGATGGTCGCGGAGGCGTTCAGCTCCTGCCAGGCGCCGAGGCTGCCTCGCGGGTTCAGCACGACCTCGGAGAGGTCCAGCGGGCGGAGTCCCTGCTGGCGCTGGGCGCGGGGGAGTGCCGGAGCCGGACGGGTGGAGCGCGAGGGAAGGGCAGGCACAGAGAAACTCCTCATCGAGATGTGATGCAGGCCATCCTGAGTGCTCGATTAAGCGATGTCAAGAGAGGACACAACGTTGGAAATACCGTCCCGCCGCATGACGTCGGCCGAGGAGTGCTGGAGCGGAGTCAGCCGCCGGTGGAGGAACGGACGATCAGCTCGAGCGGTGCGCTCTCACGCCGCGCGGGACCATCCTCGCCCTCCAGCCGTGCGATCAGCATCGCGACGGCCCGCTGCGCCATCTCCGGCACGCCCGGGTCCACCGAGGTCAGAGGCGGCGTGGTGTAGGCGGCCTCCTCGGTGTTGTCGAAGCCGGTGAAGGCGACGTCCTGCGGGATCCGCAGGCCCGCGAGCGAGGCGGCGCGCATCGCACCGACGGCCGCCGCGTCGTTGATGCACATGACCGCATCGAACGGAGCGCCCGAGCGCAGCAGGCCGACCATCGCCTCCAGCCCGGTCTCGCGACGGTCCCAGTCCGTGCCCTGGATGGCCAGCGCGGGGTCCACCTCGAGTCCCCGCTCGGTATGGGCCTCGAGATATCCGCGATAGCGGGGCCCCTCATGGGAGGGCAGCCAGGGGTCGGCCACATAGGCGATCCGCCGTCGGCCCAGGTCCAGCAGATGCCTGGTCGCCGTGAGGAAGCCCTCCCGTTCTCCCATGACCACGGCATCGATCCCCGGGGTGGGCAGGCCTCCCACCTGCACCGTCGGCAGTGCCGGGGAGGCGCCGTCGAGGAGCTCCTCGGAGAGGAAGTGCGGGCACACGATCAGGCCGGCGACGTCCCGCGTGGTGACACCCAGCAGCGCATCCCGCTCCGCCTCCGCATCGCGGGCGAGCCGCAGGGTGGTGCTCAGGCCGCGCTCCTCGAGTGCAAGGATCAGCGCCTCGGCCATCCTGGCGAAGTACGGCTGGACCAGGTTGGGCACCATGATCGCGATGCGCTCGACGGCACCCAGTGCCAGTCCGCGTCCTGCGGCCGAGGGGACATATCCCAGCTCCCCGGCCACGCGATGCACCGTCTCCCGGGTGCTCGAGGAGACCCGGATCGTGCCGTCGTTGCGCTCGGCTGAGCGCAGCACATGCGAGACGGTCGCCGTGGAGACCCCTGCGGCCGCGGCGACATCCGCGAGGGTCACGCGCATCATCTCCGCCACCGATGCTCAGCAGTGCTCGCACCGAGGGTAGACTCCGCACGGATCAGGGTGGTCGGCACCACGATGCGCTGCGGGGAGCTGCGGTCCCCGCTGGTGCGCCGGGAGATCAGCTCGACGGCGAGCCGGGCGATCTCCGGCAGATCGAGGTCGACCGTGGTAAGTGAGGGGGTGGAGAAGTGCCCATCGTCGATATTGCCGTAGCCGGTCAGCGCGACCTGGGCCGGGATGTCGAGGCCGCGCTCCCGCAGCAGCGAGAGCGCCCCGATCGCGAGCTCGTCATCGGCGCAGATCAGCGCTCGCACCCAGGGGTGCCGCTCGAGGGCGCGCGCGGCCAGCTCCCGGCCGGCCGCGCGATCGGCGAGGTGGGTGGAGCGGGAACCGGGGCGGATCTCGGGCCGGAGCACGGGCGCGCCGGGGAAGGCGCGGATGAGCTCGTCGAGGAAGGCATCGGGCAGCTCCGCCTCGCGACCGAGCAGCACCACGTCGTGATGGTGGACCCGCTGCAGGTGCCGGGTGAGGGAGCGCGCCGCGCCCGCGTCATCGCTGTCGATCGCATCCAGTGCGGCGGGATGCTCCGCCTCTGCGGTCGAGGCCGTGCACAGGCCGATGATGGGCCGGTCCGGGTCGAAGGGCGGAGCCTCGCAGCCAAGGGGAAGAGGGCCGATGTGGAGCACTGCGTCGAAGAGGGCGCCCCGGGAGGCGAAGGTCTGCGCGATCCGCTCGGGCCGCCCACGGGAGGGCTCGATCGAGAGGCGCAGCCCCTGCCGCTCGGCCTCGACGACCAGTGCCTGGGCCAGACCCGCCGTGGTCGGGGCCTTGAGATCCACCAGGGACAGACCGATCAGTCCGGTGCGTCCGGTGCGCAGGGAGCGCGCATGGGCGTTGGGTGTCCAGTCGAGCTCGTCGATGGCCCGACGCACCCGTTCGCGCACCGCATCGCTGATGCTCGGATGGTCATTCACGACGCGGGAGACGGTCTTCGTCGACACGCCTGCTCGCGCCGCGACCTCCTTCATCGTGGGCGCCATGGTCCTCCTCGATCGCCGTGCACATGGCGCACGAGCTCACGGCGAGGATACCGCGCGACCTCGGGCGTGACTGCTTCCACACCACCAGGACCCTTAGGTCAGCTTAGGTGGCGCATAAGATGGCAGGATGTCCGAGCAGCAGCAGTCCTACGACGCCCACCAGATCCTCGATGCGGTCCTCACCGGAGCCGCCGAGGCGAGCGGGGCGCTGGAGTCGCTGCGCCCGGAGGTCCTCTCCCAGACCCGCGGCGCCTATGACGCGCTCTACCGCGAACCCCAGGTGCTCTCTGCTCCCGTGCTGCACGCGCTCGCCGCGGTCGCCGCGGACTGGCAGGGCAGCGGTGTGCTCGCCGACTGGCACCGGGCCCAGGGCGCCTCCCCGGAGCTGACTGCCGCCGACCCGCTCACCAGCGATCCCGCGCTCGCCGCGCTGCGTGACCAGGTGGACCTGCTCTCGATCTCGCCAGCGCTCGCCACCCTCGCCGACCAGCAGCAGCTTGCGGCCGTCGGCCACGACTCCCGCACCGTGGTGCTGATCAGCCAGCTGGTGTCCTTCGAGAGCTACCTCCAGCGGCTGGTCGCCGGCCTCGCCGCGCTGCAGGGGATCGACGTCCCGTCGGCCGATGCCCCGGCCCGCACCCCGCGATCCCGCGGCCGGGCCGCCGCGCAGGGCGGCACCACCCCCACCGGGCGCACCCGCCCCGCCGCCTTCACCCGCGACCAGCTCCTGTGGGAGCCGTGGATCGAGGTCCCCGCCGAGGACGAGCTGACGGATCAGCAGCGAGACTCCTTCGCGTCCAAGGCCAGCGTGAACAGCGTCTACTTCCGGATGCTCTCCCTGACCCCCGGCATCACGCGAGCCCGCAGCGAGCTCGACAATGCGATCTTCCTGCCTCGAGACGGCCTGCCCAAGGCCGAGCGCGAACTCGCCGCAGCCGTCACCAGCAAGGTCAACGACTGCATCTACTGCGCCTCCGTGCATGCGCGCAAGGCCGCCGGCTTCTCCAAGCGGGAAGCCGACGTCGACTCCCTGCTCGCCGCCGCGCTCGCGCGCGACGCCGACTGGATCGCCGCGCAGCTCGCCCCGCTGGCCGACGGTCACGATGACCGCTGGAGCGCGATCATCGACGCCGCCGCCGAGCTGTCCCGCCCCCGCCCTGCTCTCGGCACCGCCCAGATCGGCGCCCTGCGCGAACTCGGCCTCGACGATCACGAGATCACCGACCTGCTCACCGCCGCCGGCTTCTTCGCCTGGGCGAACCGCCTCATGCTCAGCCTCGGCGACCCCTCACTTCCCGACTCCGTCTGAAACACCCCGAAGAAGGACCTATGACCACCGCCTCCTCCCTGCGTCGCCGCACCCTGCTCGGCACCGCTCTCGCCACCCTCCCCATCCTCGGTCTCGCCGCCTGCGGTGAGGTCACCGTCGAGGGACAGGCCGACACCACCGAGCAGCTCACCGTCGTCGACGACCAGGACCGCGAGGTGGTCCTGCCCGGCCCCGCGCAGACCGCCGTCGTCGTCAACAGCTACTCCAACGAGTTCGTGCGCGCCATCGGCGCCGGCGATCGAGTCGTCGGCGTGGACCGCGCCTCCCTGGACCGTCTGCCCTATCTCGAGCTCGCCGAGGACCAGGTGATCGCCGAAGGTCTGGACCAGCTCAACTACGAGGCCATCGCCGAGCTCCGCCCCGACGTCGTGATCCTCCCGCGCAACGCCGTCTGGCAGGAGGCGCTCGAGCAGCTCTCCGCCTTCGACATCCCCGTCGTGATCGCCACCGCCTGGGACACCGAGGTGGTCGATACGACCCTCACGCTGCTCGGTCAGGTCTTCGGACTCGCCGACGGCGCCCAGGCGGTCCTCGACTTCCGCGCCGAGATCGCGGGCATCTTCGAGGAGAACCTGGCCGACGTGGAGCCGGTCACGGTGTACTTCGAGACGGTCGAGCCGTATCTGACCACCCTGCCCGGTTCCGGCTTCCATGCCATGATCGAGGCGGCCGGCGGCTCCAACATCTTCGATGACGCCGCCGGGGGCGATGCCCAGGAGGAGCTGACCGTCGACCCCTCCGAGGTGGTGCTGCGCGACCCGCAGTTCGTGATGCACGAGTTCGAGCCCTCCGCCGAGCCCGTCGACCGCTTCGAGGCCCTGCGCGAGGATCTCGCCGGCCGCCCCGGCTGGGCCGGGCTGGGCGCGGTGGCCGAGGGCCGGGTCGCGATCGCCAACGGCTGGGCCACCAGCGCGCTGGGCAAGTCGATCGGGGCCCTCTACCTCGGCAGCTGGCTGCACCCCGAGGCGATGGACGGCGTCGCGCCCGAGGAGTACCTCCTGCGTTGGGTCACCGAGTTCCAGAACACCGAGCTGAGCGACCCGGCCGACTACGTCCAGGGGCCCCAGGCATGACCGCGACGCTTCAGACGCGGCCCGCCCCGGCCCCGGCCCCGGCGCCGGCTGGCCCGGCCCGCAGCCGCGAGCTGCGCAAAGCCCTCGTCCTCGCGATCGGCGTCGTGGTCTCCGCCCTCGCCCTGATCACCTCGGTCACCATCGGCACCGCCGGGGTGGGCTTCGGCGACGTGCTGCGCTCCCTCCAGGTGAGCATCGTCGGCGGCACCATCAGCGCCGACTTCGCCCCCTCCTATGCCGTCATCACCCAGCTGCGGCTGCCGCGGGTGCTGCTCGCCTTCGCCGCCGGTGCCGCGCTGTCGGTCTCCGGCGTGCTCATGCAGGGCCTGCTGCGGAACCCGCTGGTCAGTCCGTTCACCCTGGGCGTCTCCCCGGCCGCGGCCTTCGGTGCGGCGCTCGTGATCACCCTGGCCGGCACCAACCAGCTTCCGGTGTGGGCGACCATCGCCGGCGCCATGATCATGGCGCTGACCGTCTCCGCCGTGGTGCTCGGCATCGCCACCGCCCGCCGGATGGCCGTGGCCACCCTGCTGCTGCTCGGCATCGCAATGACCCAGATCTTCGAGGCGCTCACCTCGGCCCTCCAGTTCACCGCCAACGAGAACACCCTGCAGGCCATCATCCGCTGGACCTTCGGCTCGGTGAACGACGCGACCTGGACCGACGTGCTGATCTTCGGCACGTTCACCGTGATCGCCATCCCGGTGACGCTGTTCTTCTCCCGGGACCTCAACGCGATCGCCTTCGCCGGGGACGATGCCGCCCGCAGCTTCGGCGTCAACGTCGGCCCGGTGCGGATCGGACTGATCGCCCTGTCGGTCGTCCTCGCCGCGGTCGTGGTCTCCTTCTGCGGGATCATCGGCTTCGTGGGCCTCGTCGGCCCGCACATCGCGCGGCTCGCGATCGGCGCCGACCACCGCCACCTGCTCCCCTTCGCGGCGCTGTCCGGCGGGATGCTGCTGCTGGTCGCCGACGCCGTGGGCCGCACCGTGATCGCCCCGGCGGTGGTGCCCGTCGGCATCGTGGCCGCCTTCATCGGCGGCCCCGTGTTCATCTATCTCATCCTCACGCGAAGGAACACCCTGAAGTGAGCCTCTCCGTCTCCGACCTCTCCTTCTCCTACGGCACCCGCCGGATTCTCGAGGACGTCTCCTTCGAGGTCGCCGCCGGGGCGTTCTGCGCACTGCTGGGCCCGAACGGCTCCGGCAAGTCCACCATGGTCAAAGCTCTCGCCGGGGTCCACCGTGCCAAGCACGGCCGCATCGCCGTGGAGGGCCGTGACATCGCGAGCCTCGGTCGCCGCGAGCTGGCCCGGCTCGTCGCCTATGTGCCGCAGGCGGGCGACGCCCCCTTCGACCTCACCGTGCGCGAGGCCGTGATGCTGGGTCGCACCCCGCACTTCGGCATCGGCCCCGGCGCGGCGGACCGCGCGAAGGTCGAGGACGCGATCGTGCGGATGGGCCTGAGCGACATCGCCGAGCAGTCGATGTCCGAGCTCTCCGGGGGGCAGGCGCAGCGCGCCATGATCGCCCGCGCCCTCGCCCAGGATCCCCGCGTCCTGCTGCTGGACGAGCCGACCTCCGCCCTGGACCTGCGCTACCAGATCGAGACCCTCCAGCTGGTGCGGCAGATCACCCGCGAGGAAGGGATCAGCGCCCTGATCGCGATCCATGACCTCAACCACGCCGCCCGCTACTGCGATCAGGTGATCGTGCTGCACGGCGGCCACCTCGTCGCCGACGGCACGCCGGCGCAGGCCCTGCAGGGTCCGATCCTGCGCTCCGTCTACGAGGTCGACGTCGAGGTGTCCGAGCGCGAGGACTCCGTCGAGGTGCGCCCACGGGTCGATGCGGCCGGCTTCACCCGCACCGGCAGTCGGCTCGACGAGCCCGACCGGATCCCCGCCGCCGTCCGATGAGAACCCCTGTGCCGGACCACTTCGATGCGGTGATCGTCGGCGGTGGGCCGCGGGGCGTGGCGACCGTGCTGCGCACCGCGGCCCGCGTCATCACCGCGGGCACCGGACCCGTGCGCCTGGCGGTCGTCGACGCGCTGGCCGTCGGCCCCGGCGCCACCTGGCTGATCGACCAGCCCGCGCAGTACCTGAACAACACCCAGGCCGACGCCACGACCGTGCATCCCGACGACTCCACCCGGATGAGCGGCCCGGCCGCTCCCGGGCCCGATCTGGTGGACTGGGCTCGCCGCGTCCGCGCCGACGGCGGCCACCCGGTGGGGGAGTGGGTGCTCGAGGAGGTCTCGGAGCTCACCGGGGCGAGCTTCCCCAGTCGGCGCCTGCAGGGCGTGTACTTCCGCGACCAGCTCGATGCCGCGATCGCCACCGGCGCCGTCGAGGTCACCGAGATGGTGGGCCTCGCGGTCGATCTCGATCGGGTGGGGGAGGAGACCGTCGTGATCCTCCAGGACGGGCAGCGGCTGGCCGCACCCACCGTGGTGCTCGCTCAGGGGATGGTCCAATCGCAGCGCAGCCACGACGTCACCGCCCTGGCCGACTTCGCCGATCGCTTCGCGCTGCGCTATGTCGAGCCCGGCATGCCCGCAGAGCGCTCGTACACCGGCCTGCCCGCCGGCGAGAGAGTGCTGGTGCGGGGTCTGGGGGCGAACTTCTTCGACGTGATCGGACAGCTCGTCGCCGAATGGGGTGGAGAGCTCGAGCCCGTCGAGGGAGACGACCGCGGACGTCTGCGCTATCGCCCCAGCGGTCTCGAACCGCAGCTGGTGGTCGGGTCGCGGCGCGGCGTCCCCTACCGTTCCAAGCCCGACGGCGGCCGCTCCGTGCGTCCCTTCGCGCCGCGCTGGGCGAGCGCGGAATGGTTCGATGCACTGACCGAGCGCTCCGATGTCGACTTCCGGAGCGAGGTCTGGCCGGTGCTCGCCCGCGAGTTCGCCCGCGTCTACCTCGAGGCCCTCATCGAGTTCGCACCCGGCGCGGTCGCCGGAGATTGGCTCGCCCACCTGGACATCGCCGACACGCAGGAGGAGGTCGACGCTGTGCTCTCAGGGGCCGTCTCCGATCCGCGGTGGACCTGGACCCTCGACGAACTGCACCGCCCCACCCATGGCGAACCGGTCGGGGAGAGGAGCTGGGCGCAGCTGGTGCGGCGGCTGATCACCGACGAGCTGGGCTCCATGTCCGATCCCTGGCAGCACCCGCGTGCCGCGGTCAACGGGGCCATGGGGGCCCTGCGTGGACGCGTCGGCCGGCTCACCAGGCACGGCGCCTTCACCGGCGAGTCCCTCGCCCGGGATGTGCTCGGTTGGTTCGACGGAGACTCCCTCGCCCTGGCATCCGGACCGCCCGCCGAGCGGGTGCGCCTCGTGCTCGCCCTGATCGAGGCTGGGGTGGTGGAGCTGATCGGGCCCGAGATGGTGATCGAGGCCGACGAGAGCGCAGGACTCTTCCGGGCCGCCTCCCCGATCACCGGTCGCGTGGTCACCTCCTCCGTGCTGCTGGAGACCCGGATGTCCAAGGGGAAGATCCCCCAGACCAGCGATCCGCTGCTGCGCTCGCTGCTCGACTCGGGCCGTGCCCGCGTGCATGCCGTGGACGGTGTGCATACCCACAGCATGGAGGCCACCCGGGCCGAGATCTCCGAGGAGGCGCTCGGTGGGCACAACCTCGTCGCGGCCGATGGCTCGGTGGATGAGTCCGTGGTCGTGCTCGGGATCCCCGCGGCCTCCACCCAGCCCGGCTCCGCGATCGGCGCCACCCCCGGAGTGGCGTCACCGCTGCTGGCGGGCGCGGATGTCGCGGCGAAGCAGATCCTGGTGCGGGTGCACGCACAGGCACGGTGGGGGAGCATCGCGTAGCCATGGGCTCGCGCTGACCGAGATCGGTCACCTGGCGTGCCCCTGACGCTTGGTCCCCCCGGCCTCCGGCGCCGCGCGGCGAACTGTGCCCGTGCGCCCATCGGCGTGTGGGGCACATCGGATGCCTCCGGTACGTCGGCCATGTCGGCCATGTCGGCCACGTCTGCCACGTCTGCCACGTCTGCCACGTCTGCCACGCTGGCCATGTTCGATGTCGGCGCACCATTCCTCCCCAGTACAAGTTATCCACATATTCATGGCGCGTATTGACAAGCCAGCATTTCTCCCGCGGCCCGCCGAAATTCACTATCGTCAATGCCGGACCCGTTTGCGGTGAGCAGCTCCCGCGGGGCCTGCCGCCGCAGGTGCGGACCCTTTTCGCTGGTCCTTCTGACGGGTGCCACCGGTTCTACCCGGTATTTCGCTGCTTCGTAGTGCGGTGCTTGGCAACCGTTCCTCCACACTCGTGGGTTATCCACAGATTCATCCCCATTTCGTGCTGACCCTTCAGTAGACAGAGCGTGGGAATTAGTATTGAGGGATATCGCAGAAGCGGTTCTTGGAGATGCTGGCGGGTGAGGGGAGGGGTGTCGGTGGGTGAGTTCGAGGAGGACCAATTCGCGTCCGATGACGCGGACGCAGCGGGCGAACCGCTGGCAGGCATCCCTGCGCGTGAGGACAGCCGCGCCGCCGAGGCCCCGGCCGACCGCGATGCCGCCGCTGCCGGCTCGGAGGACCCGGCCGATCCCGGTGCTGCGACGGAACCCGGTTCGCCTGCCATGCCGGGGACTGCGCCGGAGGGGTTGCCTGCGTGGTCGGTGCGGGCGCGGCGGGTGCTGGATGAGGAGTGCATCATCGAGGAAGCGACCCCCGGGAGTCTTGACGCGGGCCGAGTGCTGGATCTGCATCGCACGATGCGGTTCCGGGCGAGTCTGCGGGCGCATCAGCTCCGTCAGCTCTCCACCTTCTTTCGGGAGGATCCCGAAGTACAGGGCCTGCTGGATGACGCCGACATCACCGCGTTGAAGGTCGCCGCGGGGCTGCGCTGCACCTACCCCCAGGCCCATGCGCAGGTCCGTGACGCGCACCTGGCGGTCCAGTGGATGCCGGTGACGTTCACGTACCTGCGCCGCGGGGAACTGCCCGAGCAGTGGCATCACTACCTCATCCGCCACACCCGCCGCCTCACCGAGGACCAGGCGAGGGACGTGGATGCGCACATGGCCGGCATCGAGATCCCGTCGGTCTCGCAGGACACGTTCGAGAAGCATGTCCGGCTCGCGGTGGCTCTCGCGACCGCCGGGAGCCTCCCTGCCCCGCCGTCCCAGTCACGGAATGTGGAGATCGTGGGGGTCGATACCGACACGGGGACCGCGTCACTGATGGTGACGGGACCGATCCCGGAGATCCAGGCCCTCGCCCACCGCCTCGACGTCGCGGCACGTACGGTCCAAAGAGCTCAGCGCCATGCGCTCGAGGCCGGGGTCGAGGGGCCGCTGCCGTTCGATATCGATCGTGACCTCGCCGAGCGGGGCACCGCTCTGTCGTTGCGGACCCTCAGATATGCGATCTTGACCCACTCGGTCCTGGATATCGACCCGGTCCAGGAGACATCCCGGCCTTACAAGATCCTGGTCACCGTCCCGGCGCTGACCCTGATGGGTCACAGTGACGCACCCGCGATGCTGGACGGGATGACGCCCCTGCCCGCACAGCTCGCCCGAGAACTCGCTGCGGGAGAGAGCACGTGGCAGCGGATCCTGACCGATCCGATCACCGGCGCCTACCTGCCCGTCACTGCGGAGACCTACACCCCGACCGCGCAGATGCGGCTGCAGCTGCGGCTGCGCCACCCCGTCTGTGCGGTGCCGGGCTGTGTCCGGGCGACGGTCCTCGCGGCCGAAGATGACCACATCATCGAATACGACCACGACCACCCAGGCCAGGGTGGGCAGACCAGTCTGTGGAACCTCCACCGCCTCTGCTGGCTCCACCACAAGCAGAAGACCGCCGGACTGATCGACCCCGCCCGGGACCCCGCCGATGACCCCGCCCACGGGGACGGGACCACGACAGCCGGGCCGTTGGAGACGGTGTGGGATATCGGACGGGACATCCGGCTACGGGCCAGGGAGGACACCGACCTGGTCACCCCACGCCTGGCCCGGACCCTCGAACGGGACTGGCGGACCTACCAACGCGCCCACGAGGACGCTGTCCGGCTCCACGCCGAAGAGAAGACCAGGCCCCGGCAGGAACGCGCCGCGGAAGACCGCCGTGCCGCATGGGCCAGACACCGCGGACGCCGCATCATCCCACCCGGCCCCACCCACCACGAGACCGAACCACCCTTCTAGCCCGAGCCCAGGCCCGGGGGTGGTGGCCGCACCGTGCTCAGATGTCCCGGAAGGTCTCGATCCGTGCACCCAGCCTGTTCAGCCGCGCCGCGAGATCCTCGTAGCCTCGGTTGATGACGTAGACGTTCCGGAGCACCGAGGTGCCCTTCGCGGCGAGCATCGCCAGCAGGATCACCACGGCCGGGCGCAGCGCGGGCGGGCACACCAGCTCCGCACCGCTCCAACGAGTCGGGCCCTCGATGAGCACGCGGTGTGGATCCATCAGCTTCACGTTCGCGCCGAGCTTGGTGAGCTCGGTGAGGTAGATGGCGCGGTTCTCGTACACCCAGTCGTGAAGCAGGGTCTGGCCCTCGGCCGTCGCGGCGATCACCGCGAAGAACGGGAGGTTGTCGATGTTCAGACCGGGGAAGGGCATGGGATGGATCTTGTCGATCGGCGCCTTCAGATCCGAAGGATGAGTGGTGATGTCCACCAGACGGGTCTTGCCGTTCTCCGCCAGGTACTCGTCGGAGCGGTCGTACTGCAGGCCCATCTCCTCGAGCAGCGCGAGCTCGATCTCCATGAACTCGATCGGGACCCGGCGCACCGTGATGCTGGATCGCGTGACGATCGCCGCGGAGATGAGGCTCATCGCCTCGATCGGGTCCTCGCTCGGCGCGTAGTCCACGTCGGTCGAAATCGCGGACTTCCCCTGCACGCGCAGAGTGGTGGTGCCGATGCCCTCGATCGTGACGCCGAGCTTCTCGAGGAAGAAGCAGAGGTCCTGGACCATGTAGTTCGGGCTCGCATTGCGGATGACGGTCTCGCCGTCGTACAGCGCCGCGGCCAGGAGTGCGTTCTCGGTGACGGTGTCGCCGCGCTCGGTGAGCACGATCGGCCGACGGGGACCGGTGCCGGTGGCGGTGCTCGCCTGGTAGTGATGATCGGTGGCCACCACCTCGAGGCCGAAGTGACGCAGCGCCGTCATATGCGGCTCGACCGTGCGCGTGCCCAGATCGCAGCCTCCGGCGTAGGGGAGCTGGAACTTCCCGGCGCGATGCAGCAGCGGGCCCAGGAACATGATGATCGAGCGGGTGCGGCGGGCGGCGTCGGCATCGATCGAGGAGAGGTCCAGAGTCGCTGGGACGCGCAGCTCGAGGTCGTTGTCCGTGTTGAGCCAGGTGGCCTTCACGCCGATCGAGGTGAGCACCTCGAGCAACCGGTTGACCTCCTCGATGCGCGCGACCTTGCGCAGCACCGTGGTCCCCGTGTTCAGCAGTGACGCGCACAGCAGTGCCACGCCCGCGTTCTTCGACGACTTCACGTCGATCGCACCGGAGAGGGTGGTCTCGCCCTGCACGCGCAGGTGGCTGGCCCCGGAGGTGCCGAGGCCGACGAGTTCCGAGTCGAGCGCCGAACCGATCTTCGAGATGGTCTCCAGCGTGAGGTTCTGCTGGCCCTTCTCGATGCGGTTCACGGCGCTCTGGCTCGTGCCGAGCTCGGCGGCGAGCTGGGCCTGGGTGAGGCCGGAGTGCTGACGGGCGTCACGGATCAGGGTGCCGATCCGTGCCAGGTAGTCCTCATTCTCAGTCATCCAGCGACCGTAACTCACAGATGAGATATCTGCTGTTGAGAGCGAGTGCGGCGATGCTCACGTTGTCGCATCACGCCTGGTGATGGTCACCTGCTGAGCAGCAGGGGGAACCGGCGCACACCCCCGAGCAGCCTCTGGGCGAGAGCCGGGTCATAGGCGCGCACGAGCAGCGGCATACCGGCTTCGATCGGGGTGCGGTCCGCTTTGCGGTTGTTGCACTCCTTACAGGCACAGACCAGATTGGTCCAGGACGACGGGCCTCCGCGGGAGACCGGGAGGATGTGGTCGACCGTGGCCAGCAGGCCTTCGCAGGACGGGGTCTTGGACACGCGCCGACTGCAGTATGCGCAGGTCCAGCGATCTCGCTCATGGACCGCCCGGTAGGAGAAGCCGATCGAGCGCTGCCCGGCGCCCTCGACCCAGGCCCCGCTCAGCTCGCGGGTCAGTTCGAGGGCGGTGGGAATGATCCTGTCCTGGACGATCGCGAGCTCGACCGGGTTCGCGACCTCACGCCGGATCATCCCGAAGCAGTGGCGCACGCTCGTGGTGTGCAGCAGCTCGCCGATCCCGGTCTCGGGGTCGTAGCCGAGGTTGTAGACCTTGACCTGGGGCATCGCACACCTCCTTCCGTCGGGCGCCGCAGGGTGCTGCGGCCCGGACGCGCGGGAGGAGCTCGTGGGCCGAGCATCTGCAGTATCGCCGCCTCAGCATCCGGTTTCCAGGAAATTCTTCCGCTCCCATGTGCCGCCGAGGTGACCGGGGCCTGCACAGTGGAGGAACTCCCGGTGCGCGGAGCCCCTGTGTCGGCAGGTCGACGACGGCGATAGCTCAGGCGTCGCAGCAGCACCTCGGCCGGGCCGCGCATTCCGTGACGCTCGAGCACCACAGCGCCTGCGAGAGTCACCAGCCAGGTCGCGACGGCGATCACCATGATGGACCAGCTGGACAGATGTGCCCCGAGCCCGAGGCCCCACGCAGCCGGCAGCGAGCCGAACACCACCGACTGCGCCAGATAGCCGCTGAGCGAACGGCGGCCCAGCAGTCCGAACAGGGCCGCATAGCCGACCCCGGCGGCGATGCCGGTCGATGGCGCTCCTCCGCTCCCCGAGAACCTGCTGGCACGCGGACGCTCGGGGCGTCATGCTGGAGGGATGACGGACGAGCAGCAGGCACAGCAGCGCGAGCGGGAGCTGGTGCTGTCGGAGTACGGGACCTGGCGGATCACCGCTGACGACGATGCTCCGGCCATCGACGAGGTCCGCACGCTCGAGACCCTGCTGCGGCTCAAGGCGGATCAGATGGACAGCTCCGATCCCGGGTACTGGACCGAGGAGCTCGTCGCCGCGCTGCTCACCGAGGTGGTCCCCCGCACCGTGATCCAGCCGCGGGAGCAGGTGATGGACATGGTGCCCACGCTCAAGAGGTTCTTCACCTATCTGCGGGAGACGGGGCGCTGGCACATCGATTCGTCGAACGTCGGGGCGATGCCCGCGGTGCTCACCGAGCTCGAGTTCGCGGCTCTCGAGGCCGCTGATGACCCCACCCGCCGCTCCTTCTCCACCAACATCCTCGGCTATGGGATGAACCTCGGCATCGATCTCGAGGACGAGCAGGAGCTCGCGGCCTATATGCACTGGTACAACTCGCTGGCCGACGAGGAGCGCGTCGCTCTGAGCGAGACCGGTCGGCTCGATGCTCCGGCACGGCCCTACGACCGCCTCGCCGCGCTGAGAGCCGTGGAGGACGAGCAGTCGGAGGAGCCGACGACGGAGCCCGGCTCTCCGTGGTTCCTGCCCGAGCCGTCCGCCTCTCGCGAGGCGCTGATGTCCCTCGAGCTCGAGCAGGATGCCGAGGTCTATGCGGCCAACAGCTTCGTGCGCTGCGCCGTCGCCCTGCTGGAGTTCATCGGCCCGGGGCGGCCGCTCACCGCCACCGGTGCACTCGGACGGGTGGACACCGCGACGCTGCTGGCGCGGTCCGAGTTCGCGCACAGCGTTCGCAGCGTCCGCAGCATGTGGGACCACCCTCAGATCGTCGGCCCCTGGGTCACCCTGCGTGATGGCGGCTGGCTCGAGGCCAGTGGCGGCCGGGTGCACCGCGAGCGCGGGCCGGTCCCCTTCGTCACCGCACCGGAGGATCCGACGGGGTTCGTCGAGTTCGGCCACGCGGTGCTCACCGCGCTGCTGCTGGGGAGGGATGCCCGCGATGTCGAGGACGGCGGCTTCCGCGGGATGCCGGACACGCTGGCCGCACTGATGGTCGCCTGCCGCGAGGGCGGGCTGCGGATGAAGGACCTCCGCAGCGCGGACCCGGCGATGCGCGAGGATCACGAGGAGATCGCACGATGGTTCCGGGTGAGGCATGACCTCGAGGCGCTGGCGGCGCTCGGTGCGCTCGACCAGGAGCAGGACCTGTTCACGGGCTCGGAGGCGCTGCTCGTGGCGGCGGTGGCACTGCTGCGCGACGACAAGTAGCTCCTTGGTCGAACTCTCGCTCGCGATCAGCGGAGAGGCGGGAGCGATGCTGAACAGCGTCGGCGCGCTCGCGGTGCTCTGCTTCGTCCTCTTCCTGGCCCTCGGTCTGCTCAAGGGCTGGAACGATCCCAGCGCCCGGCTGCTGCTGAGGGCAGCGGGGGCTCTGGGCATCGTCTGTGATGAGATCGGCGTCCTGCTGCCCGTGGTCGGGGTCTAGCGGAGCTCAGCGCACGCCGCGCATCGCGGTGCCCACGGGCTTGGCGATCAGCAGCATGATCAGGCCGATCCCGATCGTGACCGCACCCAGCGCACCGAAGTACGCGACCTCGTTCTCGGCCGAGTAGAAGGTCGCGAGCGACCCGGAGAGCGAGGTGCCCAGCGCGACCGAGAGGTTGTACAGGGCCATCATCATCACCGGGTAGGCGCGCGGCGCGAGCTTGGTGGCGAGCGAGAGGCCGACCGGGGAGAGCCACAGCTCGCCGACGGTGGCGACCAGCATGATCATCGCGATCCACATCACCGGCACCTTCACGACCGAGGCCATCGGCAGGAACAGCAGGAAGGCGGTGCCCATCAGGATGATGCCCACGCCGAACTTCCGCGGGGTGGAGGGCTGGCGCGGGCCGAGCTTCGTCCAGAGGGCCGCCAGCACCGGGGCCAGCGCGATGATGAAGAACGGGTTGAAGGACTGCACCCACGAGATCGGCATCTCCCAGCCGAAGATCTCGCGATCCAGGCGGGTGTCCGAGTACAGGGTGATCACGGTGAACTGCTGCTGGAACAGTGCGAAGAATGCGGCGGTGCCGATGAACAGGGGGATGAAGGCGAGCACCCGGGAGTGCTCGTCGGCGTCGAGCTTCTTCGAGGTGAGCAGCAGGGCGAAGATGACGAGTGCGCCGACCACGGCGAGGCCCGCGACGACCGTGGCGAGGTTCCCGGCGTTCAGCGCCCCCGTGAGGACCAGCACCAGCACGAGCGCCACGGTGGCGACGGCGATCCCGGCCCACAGCGGGTACTGCGAGCGCGGCAGCGGATCGGGGACGGTGTGGACGCTCTCCGGCAGCCCCTTGCGGGTCAGCGCGTATTGGATCAGGCCCACGGCCATGCCCACGGCTGCGAGGGCGAAGCCCAGGTGGAAGCCCCACAGCTGCTGGGCGAAGCCGGTGATCAGCGGGCCCAGCAGACCGCCGATGTTGATGCCCATGTAGTAGATCGAGAAGCCTGCGTCGCGGCGCGGATCATCACGGGAGTAGAGCGAGCCGACGAGGGTCGCGGCGGTGGACTTCAGCCCGCCCGAGCCGACGCCCACCAGCAGCAGGCCCGTGATCAGGCCGGGGACCCCGGGCAGCACCGCCAGGGCGATGTGCCCCAGCATGATCATCACGGCGCTGCCGAAGAGGGTCTTCTCCGGGCCCAGCAGCCGGTCGGAGACCAGTGCGCCGAGGATCGAGAAGAGGTACACCGAGCCGCCATAGGCGCCCACGATGCCGAGTGCGACGGTCTCGTCGATCCCCAGCCCGCCCTGCGTGGCGGAGAAGTACATGTAGATCGCGAGGATGCCCTGCATCCCGTAGAAGCTGAAGCGCTCCCACAGCTCGACGCTGAACAGGTTCGCCAGCGGCCCAGGCTGGCCCAGGAAGCTGCGGCCGGTGGGGTTGTGCGGATCCGCCCGCGCAGGGGTGGGAGCGAGTGCTGGACCGTCTGAAGAATTCACGGTGAGCCATCCTGTGACATGCGGTGACGCAAATCAACACGGACGGCGAGCGGTGTGATACGTCAGTCGCCCGGTGACGGGGAGAGATCCGGCAGCTCCCGGATGCCGAACTCGCGGGCGAGGACCCGGCGTGCGGCGTGCCAGCCGGACATGCCGTGCACCCCCGGTCCCGGAGGCGTCGCCTGGGAGCACAGGTACCAGCCGGTCTCCGCCAGGCGGTAGGGATCCGGGCGCGCGGTGGGGCGGGCGATCATCCTGGCCATGGTGACCCGACCCATGGAGATGTCGCCGCCGACGAGCGCGGGGTTGTGGAGGACCATCTGCGAGGCCGGGATCCCCTGGGAGGCGACGATCAGGTCACGGAAACCGGGTGCGAAGCGCTCGATCTGACGAGTCACCAGCTCCGTGGGGTCGGTGGTGTCCCCGGCAGGCATGTGGGCATAGGCCCAGAGCGGTCGCAGACCGTCGTGGCTCCTGGAGGGGTCTGCGACGGACGGATCGCTGACCAGCGTCACCGGATGCTCGGGCACGCGCCCGGCGGCGACCTGGGCCTCGGCGTGCGCCATCTGTGCGCGGGTGCCGCCGAGGTGCTGGGTCCCCGCCTCGCCCACCTCCGGATCCCGCCAGGGCACCGGGCCGGAGAGCACGAAGTCCACCTTCGCCGCGGCATCGCCGTGGGGGAAGCGGCGCAGCGCCCGTTCGAGCGAGGCCGGCAGCCGGTTGGCGAGGATGTCCGCTGCGGCGCCCGCCGGGGTGTCCAGCAGCACCGCGCGAGCGGGCGGCACATCGCGCCAGCTGCGCACATGATGCCCGGTGAGGATCTGCCCGCCGTGGGCACGCAGGTCCTCCACCAGGACATCGATGATCGACTGCGAGCCGCCGACGGGGATCGGCCAGCCGACCCCATGGCCGATCGCGCTGAGCAGCCCCGCGGTCGCCGACAGCGCGAGCGAGGGCATCGTGCCCATGGCATGCGCGGACACGCCGCCCAGCAGGGCGCGGGCCCGTTCGGTGCGGAAGGGGAGATCCCACGCCGCGGTGCCCTGGAGTCCCATCAGGGCGCCGAAGACGGGCGCTGCCAGAAGGGTTCGGGGGGTCAGCAGCGCCGGGGGGATCGAGCGCTTGTCCCCGAGGGAGAGTTCGACCACCAGGTCCTGATGGCGGGCGAGGGTGCCGACGGTGGCCCGCCAGGCGGGGCCGTCGACGCCGAGGCCGTCCGCGGTCCGCTCGAGGTCGTGCCAGGCGATCGCCGCAGGCTGATCGTCCAGCGGCTGGGCATAGGAGGCGGTCGGTGCGACCGCCCGGACCCCGCGGGCGCGGACGTCGAAGGCCTCGAAGAAGGGGCTCGCCAGGGCGAGGGGATGCGCGGCGGAGCAGATGTCGTGCACGATCCCGGTCGCCAGGCCCAGATCGAGGGTGCGGGCGCCGCCACCGATCGTCGGCTGGGACTCGAGCACCTGCACCGAGAGCCCGGCTCGGGCGAGGGTGACGGCGGCGGCGAGGCCGTTGGGCCCTGAACCCACCACGACCGCGTCGACCTCGGGCAGGGGCTGTGTGCTCATCTGCCCAGCCTAGAGGAGGGGCGTGCTCCCACCCGTTTATTTACGTAAGCGTTGCGTAGCGTAAACTCGGCCAGATGCTGACCACTACCGAATCGCCGGCCCCCGCGCGCCGCCAGAAGACCCAGGCCGTGCTGGAGGTGCTGAGCAAAACCCGCATCTCGCCGCGCCTGCTGCGTCTCACCCTCGGCGGTGAGGGCTATGCCGCGCTGAACCGCAACGAGCACGCCGATGCCTACGTCAAGCTGCTCATCGCGGATCCCGCCTCCGGCCTGCAGCCCCCCTATGACATGGACGCGCTGCGGGAGCAGAGCCCTGAGCTGATGCCGGCGCGGCGCACCTACACCGTGCGTCGCTGGGATGACGAGAACCAGCGCCTCGAGCTCGACGTGGTCCTCCACGGCGACGGGGAGGACAGCGGCGTCGCCGCCCGCTGGGCCGATGAGGCGCAGCCGGGGGAGCTCATCGCCATGTCCGGCGCCGGCGGCGGCTACACCCCGCTGCCCGAGACCCGTCGCCACCTGATCATCGGGGACCACGCCGCCGTGCCCGCGATCGCCGCCGCCCTCGAGGTGATGGATCCCGGCGCGGTCGGCACGGTGCTGATCCAGCTGGACAGCGAGGAGGACCGCCTCACGCTCGAGCACCCCGCCGGGGTGGAGCTGAGCTGGCTGATCGGAGAGCGTGAGCTGCTGGTCGATGCGGTCGCCGCGCTCGAGCTCAGCGACCACGAGGGCCTGCAGGTGTTCTGCCACGTCGAGCGAGGCATCACCAAGCGGCTCCGCAGGGTGCTGGTGAAGGAGTACGGCATCCCGCGCGAGCAGATCTCGATCTCCGCCTACTGGGCCCTGGGGCGGATCGAGGACCAGTTCCAGGCCGAGAAGCGCGAGCCGGTCGGCAGGATCGACGACTGAGGCCGGGTGCCCCCATGGACCTCATCATCGGCGCGGACGAACTGGCCCGCCCTGCCTGGGCGTCCACGCACGACGACCTGCGCCTCTACTACGACACCGAGTGGGGCATGCCGGTGCGCGACGAGCGCGGCGTCTTCGAACGGCTCGCGCTCGAAAGCTTCCAGTCCGGGTTGAGCTGGGCCACGATCCTGCGCCGTCGGGAGGGGTTCCGGCGGGCCTTCGCAGGCTTCGACGTCGACGCCGTCGCGAGCTTCGGGCCCGAGGATGTCGAGCGACTGCTGGAGGATGCGGGAATCATCCGGCACCGCGGGAAGATCGAGGCGACCCTCTCCAATGCCCGCGCGACGATCGCGCTGCGGGACGAGCGGGGACCGGGGACCACGCTCGCGGATCTGGTGTGGTCCTACCGGCCCGCCCGCACTCCGCGTCCCCGCACCAAGGCGGAGGTCCCCACCACGAGCGATGAATCGGTGGCGCTCGCGAAGGAGCTCAAACGCCGCGGGTTCCGATTCGTCGGCCCCACCACCATGTTTGCGCTGATGGAGGCGCTGGGTGTGGTCGACACGCACCTGTTGGGCTCCCATCGTCGGGGCAGCTCAGGGGTCTGGGCAGTGGATGGCACAGCGCTCGACGGGGGCCACATTCCGTCATAGAGCTCGCGCGCCGTCCCCGCGCCGTCCGACGATGATCCGGTGAACACCGGAGACCTCGAGGAGGCGTCATGAGCACGGCAGCGATCCACGCGGGATGGGGCCCCGCCGCCGACGGCCACCGCGCGCTGACTCCGCCCGTCTACACCTCGAGCGCCTACGCCCAGACCTCCCACTCCTCGCTCAAGGCGCTGTTCGAGCGACGCACCGAAGGCTTCGCCTACTCCCGCTCCGGGAACCCCACCACCGCGGTGCTCGAGCAGCGGATCAGTGCTCTGGAGCAGGGGATCGGCGCGATCGCCGTCGCCTCGGGCCAATCCGCGACCACGATCGCGCTGTGTGCGCTGGCCGCCCCCGGCGGGCACGTGGTCGCCTCCTCGCTGCTCTACGGAGGGACCACCGAGCTCCTCGATGACACCCTCGCCGACTTCGGCGTCACCTGCACGGTGGCGGATCCGTGGGACCTCGAGGCGTGGGAGGCCGCCTTCACGGATCGCACCCGGGCGGCGATCGTGGAATCCATCGCGAACCCCGGTGCCCAGCTCGTGGACCTCTCGGCGCTCACCGACATCGCCCACGCGCATGATGTCCCCGTGGTCGTCGACTCGACGCTCGCGAGCCCTGCTCTCTATCGGCCCCGGGAGCACGGTGCTGATCTGGTGGTCCATTCCGCCACCAAGTACCTGTGCGGGCACGGGACCACCATCGCCGGGCTGATCGTGGACACCGGCCGCTTCGATCCACGCCGACGACCCGAGCGCTGGCAGCGGCTCACCGCCCCGAACCGGCGCTTCGGCGTGACCTTCGCCGACGAGTACCGGCGCGGGGGTTCCGGGCTGCTGGCCTATGCACGGGCCAAGTACGTCACCGACTTCGGCACCACCCTGCCCGCTGCGAGCGCCCAGCAGATCCTGGTCGGCATGGAGACCCTCGACCTGCGGATGCGGAAGGTCAGCACGGATGCCGCAGCCCTGGCGGGCCGGTTGCACGGGCTGCCGGGTGTGAGCACGGTCGAGCACTCCAGCATCCCGGGCCGCCCGGATGCGCACCTCGCGCAGCGGGACTTCCCGCGGGGCACCTCCGGGGTGTTCTCTCTCGAGCTCGCCGGGGGAGAGGCGGCGGCCGCGGCCTTCTGCGATGCGCTCTCGCTGTGGACGATCGCGGTCAACATCGGCGATGCGCGCTCGCTGGTCTGTCACCCCGGGACCACCACCCATTCGCATCTGAGCGAGGGTCAGCGCTCGGCGTGCGGCGTCAGGCCGGGGACCGTGCGGCTCAGCGTCGGGCTCGAGGACCTCGAGGATCTGTGGGCGGATCTCGTGCGGGGGCTCGAGGCTGCCCGTGAGGTGAGCACAGCGGTGCCGGCGACGGCGTGACTCCCGTCGCCTCGGGGAAGAACCCGTGAGCGGGTGCGGTTGTGCCCGGTATGGAGAGCTCAGCGCGCACCGTGGATGTGGTGGTGATCGGTGCCGGACAAGCGGGGCTGTCCGCCGCCTATCACCTGCTGCGCCGAGGCGGGCTGGAGGTCGTGATCCTCGATGCGGAGGAGGGCGCCGGCGGGGCCTGGCGCCACCGCTGGGACAGCCTCACGATGGCGACGGTGAACGGGATCCGTGAGCTGCCGGGCATGCCCGTCGTCGAGGCGGCCGGGCACCTGCCCTCGAACCTGGCCGTGCCGGCCTATTTCGAGGACTTCGAGCGGCGCTTCGACGTGCCGATCCAGCGTCCGGTGCGGGTGACGCTGGTGGAGGATGATCAGTCGGCGGCTCCTGATGCCGGCGGGCAGCTCCCGCTGCTGGTGCACTCCGTCGGAGCTGATGGCATGCGGCGGGCCCCGGTGCGGACGCGCGCCGTGTTCAACGCGACCGGCACCTGGACCCGGCCGTTCCGGCCCGCCTATCCCGGGGCGGCGAGCTTCCGCGGCCGCCAGCTGCACACCGCCGACTACCGCAGCGCCGAGGACTTCGCCGGGCAGCGGGTCGGGATCATCGGCGGCGGCATCAGCGCGCTGGGCCATCTGCTCGAGATCCCCGAGGTGGCGGAGACCTTCTGGTACACGCGCCGGGAGCCCGTCCTCGCAGACCGCCCCTTCACCGAGGAGGTGGGACGCGAGGTCATCGCCGGGGTGACCGAGCGGGTGCGGCAGGGGCTGCCCGTGCGCAGCGTCGTCTCCGCGACGGGACTGGCCTGGACCCCGGAGCTGCGGGACGCGCAGCGGCGCGGGATCCTTGCGCGTCGGCCGATGTTCACCGCCCTCACCCCGGAAGGGGTGCAGGAGAGCGACGGCACCCGCACTCCGCTGGATGTGCTGCTGTGGGCCACCGGATTCCGGCACGAGCTGCGTCATCTGCGGCCGCTGTCGCTGCACAACCCTCGCGGCGGCATCACCATGGACGGCACCGCCGTGGCGGACGATCCCCGGATCCACCTGATCGGCTACGGCCCCGGCGCGTCGACCATCGGGGCCAACCGCGCGGGCCGTGCCGCCGTGTCGCGCCTGGTCAAGGATCTCGCCACCATGCGCCAGCCCGCCTAGGGTGGGTGGTATGACCTCTACCGATGCTGCCCTGCCCCCACTGTCCGAGGACGGGGTGCGGCGCGTGCTGTGCATCGTCGCCCACCCCGACGACATGGAGTACGGTGCGTCCGCCGCCGTCGCCGCGTGGACCGCTGCAGGGATCGAGGTCAGCTATCTCCTGCTCACCCGCGGCGAGGCCGGGATGGCGCAGGATCCGGCGGTCGTCGGCCCGCTGCGCGAGCGGGAGCAGCGCCGGGCCTGCGAGATCGTCGGTGTCTCCGACCTGCGCTATCTGGACCACCCGGACGGCATGCTCGAGGGCTCCCTCGGGTTCCGCCGAGACATCGCCCGCGTGGTGCGGCAGGTGCGGCCTGACCTGGTGCTCACCGCGAACTTCGAGGTGGAGGCCTACGGAGGCCTCAATCAGGTCGACCATCGGGTCGCCGGGCTGGCCGCGGCCGACGGCACCCGCGATGCCGCGAACCCCTGGGTGTTCCGGGAGCTGGGTGAGGTCGAGGGGCTCGCGCCGTGGAGCGCCCGCGCGCTGCTGGTGGCTGGGCATCCCGCACCGACCCATGCCAAGGCCGTCGACGCCGCGCAGGTGCAGGCGGCGGTGGACTCACTGCGCGCCCATGAGGCGTATCTCGCACACGTCGAGGACCATCCGCGGCCCGAGGAGTTCATCCCCGCGATCCTCGCCGAGGGGGGAGCGGCCTCCGGGAGCGCACATGCGGTGGTGCTTCGGGTCTTCGATCTCTGATCGTCGACCGCTGATCCTCGACCGCTCGGTCGCCCCTGATTGCCGGGTACGGCGGCGGGCTCCTACGGTGGAACCATGATGACTACGTCTCAGCACGAAGGATTCGCTCTCGACCAGGTCCCGGAGCTCGCCGCCCAGCTGCGCGTCGACTCGATCCGCGCCTCGACCAGCGCCGGGTCCGGCCACCCCACCTCCAGCCTCTCCGCCGCAGACCTGCTGGCCACTCTGATGTCGCGCCACCTGCGCTACGACTGGGATGCACCCGAGAACCCCGGCAACGACCACCTGATCTTCTCCAAGGGCCACGCGTCCCCGCTCCTGTACTCGGTCTACCGAGCCGCCGGGGTCGTCAGCGACCAGGAGCTGATGGAGGGCTATCGCCGCTTCGGCCAGCGGCTCGAGGGCCACCCCACCCCGGTGCTGCCCTGGGTCGATGTGGCCACCGGCTCGCTGGGGCAGGGGCTGCCCGACGGGGTCGGCATCGCACTCGCCGGCAAGCATCTCGAGCAGGCCCCGTATCGCGTCTGGGTCCTCACCGGGGACAGCGAGCTCGCCGAGGGATCCATGTGGGAGGCCCTCGCCACCGCCTCGCACTATCAGCTGACCAACCTGGTCACGATCGTGGACGTGAACCGGCTCGGCCAGCGCGGGGAGACGGCGCTGGGCTGGGACCTGGACACCTACGCCGCCCGGGTCGAGGCCTTCGGTGCCCGCGCCGTGATCATCGACGGGCACGACATCGACCAGATCGAGGGCGCGCTCGCGCAGGCCGACGGCGAGCTGGACCGCCCCCTGGTGATCCTCGCCCGCACGATCAAGGGCAAGGGAATCCCCGGCGTCGAGGACGAGAGCGGCTGGCACGGCAAGCCGATGCCCGAGGAGAAGTCCGTGGAGGCGATCGCCGCGCTCGGCGGCGAGCGGTCCCTGCAGGTGCGGGGACCGATGCCGCCCGTGGTCGAGCGCGCCGAGAGGGCCGCGCGCGGCCCGGTCGAGCTGCCCGTCTTCGAGAAGGGGGAGGAGGTTGCGACCCGGAAGGCCTACGGCCCGGCGCTGGTGGCCCTCGCTCAGGTCGATCCGCGGGTGGTCGCGCTGGACGGCGAGGTCTCGAACTCCACCGGGGTCGCCGACTTCGTCGAGGCCCACCCAGAGCGCTTCTTCGAGATGTTCATCGCCGAGCAGCAGATGGTCGCCGCGGCCACCGGGCTCTCGACCCGCGGCTATCTCGCCTATGCCTCGACCTTCGCCGCCTTCCTCACCCGCGCCGCGGACTTCCTCCGTATGGCCCCGGTCTCCCGGGTCGACCTGCGGCTGGTCGGCTCCCACGCGGGCGTCGAGATCGGCGCCGACGGGCCCTCTCAGATGGGGCTGGAGGACCTCGCGATGATCGCCGCCACCCAGGGCTCGACGGTGCTCTACCCCAGCGACGCGACCTCCGCCGCGGCGCTGGTGGTCGAGATGGCGGACCTCTCCGGAGTGAGCTATCTGCGCACCACCCGCGGGGAGTACCCCGTGCTCTACGGCGCCGGGGAGTCCTTCCCCGTCGGCGGTTCGAAGACCCTGCGCAGCTCCCCGGAGGATGCCGTCACGCTGGTCGGCGCCGGGGTGACGCTCCATGAGGCGCTGGCCGCCGCGGACATCCTCGCCGAGCAGGGGATCAAGGCGCGGGTGATCGACGTCTACTCCCTCAAGCCGATCGACGCCGAGGGCCTGCGCGAGGCCGTCGCGGCGACCGGCGGGCGCATCGTCGTGGCCGAGGACCACCACGCCGAGGGCGGTCTGGGTGCCGCAGTGCTCGCGGCGCTGGCCGCCGAGCCGATCACCGACCTGCACCTCAAGCACCTCGCGGTCGACGGGGTGCCCGGCTCCGGCACGCCCGCAGAGCTGCTGGACTGGGCCGGTATCGATGCCGCGCACATCGCCGCCGCGGCGCGGGCCACCCTGGAGGGCTGAGCGACGTACTGACGAGGAACGAGTCGGTAGGAGATCAGCCGGAATGCGGAGTGTGAGCGACCGGGCGGCTCAGCCGTCGCCCTTGCGGAGACGCCCCAGCTCCAGGGTGTCCATGTCCTCCAGCTCGCGGTCCTTCGTCTCCGGCACCCAGAGGAACACGAAGACCAGGCTCAGCAGCGCGAAGGCCGCATAGATGCCGTAGGCGAAGGTCAGTCCGATGTTCGACAGGGCCGGGAAGGACGCCGAGACGGCCCAGTTCGCGCCCCACTGCGCCGCCGCCGCGACCGCGAGCGCGGAGGCACGGATCTTGTTGGGGAAGATCTCTCCCAGCAGCACCCACACCAGCGGACCCCAGGTGGTACCGAAGAACATCACGAAGGCGTTCGCGGAGATCAGGGCGACGGTGGACCACGGATCCGGCAGGGTGATGGTCTCGGTGCCGGCGGCAACCTCCCCGAAGGAGAAGGCGAGGGCCATCAGTCCCAGCGACACGGCCATCCCGGCCGAGCCCACCAGCAGCATCAGGCGCCTGCCCACCCTGTCCACCAGCAGGATCGCGATGATCGTCGCGACGATGTTCATCACCGAGGTGATGGTGCTGGTCAGCAGCGCCTGGGACTCATCGAAGCCGACGGACTGCCACAGCGTGGTCGAGTAGTAGAAGATGACGTTGATGCCCACCAGCTGCTGGAACAGCGACAGCAGGATGCCCAGCCAGACGATCGGCTTCAGCCCGAACCGACCGCCGAGGAGATCCCGCAGGCTCTCCTTTCTCTCCCGCTCGAGCGTCTTGCGGATCTGCTCGATCTTGAGGTTCACGTCGAGCTCGCCGGTGAAGTCGTAGAGCACCTTCGAGGCGCGGTCCAGCTCGCCCTTGCCGATCAGGTAGCGCGGGGACTCCGGCAGGAACAGCGCCATGATCCCGTAGATCGCGGCCGGCAGCGCCTCGATCATGAACATCCACCGCCAGGCGGCGACCCCGAACCAGAACGACTCCGCCGCGCCACCGGCGGTGTTCGCGATGAGGGCGTTGGACAGCAGGGCGACGAAGATGCCGAGCACGATCGCGAGCTGCTGCAGCGAGCCGAGCCGACCACGGAACCTCGCGGGGGCGACCTCCGCGATGTAGGCCGGTGCGATGACGCTCGCGGCACCGACGCCGAGACCGCCGACCACGCGCCAGATGATCAGGTCCCAGACGCCGAAGGCCAGCCCGGAGCCGATCGCGGAGATGAAGAACAGGGTCGCCGCGATCACCATCACCGGGATGCGGCCGTAGCGGTTCGAGAGGGTGCCGGCGAACCAGGCGCCGACGGCGCAGCCGAGCAGGGCGGAGGAGACGGCGAAACCGGTCAGGCCGGCACCGAGCGAGAACTCGTCGGACAGGGCGTTGACGGCGCCGTTGATGACCGAGGTGTCGAAGCCGAACAGGAAGCCGCCGACGGCAGCGGCCACGCTGATCACGACGACCTTGGGGTTCAGGCTCTGGGACGGTGCCGGTTCGCCGGCTCGTGCTGCGGGCGTGGACATGTGCGTCGCCTCCCTTCCGAGGATATGAGGTGGCCCACAGTAGCCCCTCGGGAGGCGGTCCCTTGCGAGTCAGCGGGCGCGGCGCACCTCGCCGGCGCAGGAGTCCAGGATCCGCAGCATCCCAGGATGCTGCCGGACCCGATTCCGCGAGCGGCCGGTCGCCTCCTGGAGCACTCCTGCCGGCGGGCTGGAGTCCGCAGTTCCGGGACGGGACTCTGCTCAGGCCTCGGCAGCGGCCTCGAGGCGCTCGAGCTCCTCCGCGGCCGTGGCCGGGTCGAGCTTGACGAAGATCGGGGTGGGCTTGACGACCCGCTGGCCGACGCCGACGGGATGGTGCCCCCAGGCGGGCACGTCCGTGTAGTCGCCGGTGATGATCGGGTAGCCGGGCCCGCCGTCGAGATCCTCGACCTCGTCGATGCGCGGCATCGGTGCGATCTGCCGCGCACCGCCGAGAGCCTTCTCGACCGCATTGGCGGACTGCGGCAGGAAGGGAGCCAGCATCGTGTTCAGGTCGGTGACGGCCTGGGCGAGCACATGCAGCACGGTGAGCAGGCGGGGGCGCTGATCCTCCGCCTTCAGCTTGAAGGGCTCGGTGCGGGAGACGTAGGCATTCGCCTCGCCCACCAGCCGCATGATCTCGGCGATCGCCGCGCGCTGACGGTGTGCCTCGATGAGACCGCCGACGGTCGTGAAGCCCTCCCGGATCTGGTCCAGCAGCGCCGTGTCGATCTCCTCGAGATCACCCTGGGCCGGGATCTCGCCGACGTTCTTCGCGATCATCGCCGCGGTGCGGTTGACCAGGTTGCCCCAGCCGGCCACCAGCTCGTTGTTGGTGCGGGAGACGAAATCGACCCACGTGAAGTCCGCATCCTGATGCTCCGGGCCCGCCGCGGAGATGAAGTAGCGCAGGGCATCGGGCTGGTAGCGCTCGAGCACATCCCGGACGTAGATGACGATCCCCTTGGAGGAGGAGAACTTCTTCCCCTCCATCGTGAGGAACTCGCTGGAGACCACCTCGGTGGGCAGCTTCAGCTCGCCGAACTTCCCCGGCGCGCCGCCCTTGTCGCCCTGCCCGTTCTGGGCGAGCATCTCGGCCGGCCAGATCTGGGAATGGAAGACGATGTTGTCCTTGCCCATGAAGTAGTAGGCGAGGGTCTCGGGGTCGTTCCACCACTTCCGCCAGGCCTCGGGATCGCCCGAGCGTCGCGCCCACTCGATCGAGGCGGAGAGATAGCCGATCACGGCGTCGAACCAGACGTACAGGCGCTTGTTCGGCTGGTCCTCCCAGCCGGGCACGGGGATGCCCCAATCGATGTCGCGGGTCATCGCCCGCGGTCGGATGTCCTCGAGGATGTTCTGGCTGAAGCGGATGACGTTCGGGCGCCAGAGTCCGGTGGCCTCGCGCTCGTCGAGCCAGCGGCCCAGCTCCCCGGCCAGGGCCGGCAGGTCGAGGAACCAGTGAGAGGTCTCGATGAACTGCGGGGTCTCGCCGTTGATGCGCGAGACGGGGTCGATGAGATCCGTGGGGTCCAGCTGATTGCCGCAGCTGTCGCACTGGTCGCCCCGCGCGCCGCCGGCGCCGCAGATCGGGCAGGTGCCCTCGATGTAGCGGTCCGGCAGGGTGCGGCCGGTGGAGGGGGAGATCGCGCCGGAGGTGACCTGCTCGACCATGTAGCCGTTGTCCCGCACCGTGACGAACATGTCCTGCACCACCTGGTAGTGGTTGCGGGTGGTGGTGCGCGTGAACAGGTCGTAGGACAGTCCCAGCGCCACCAGGTCCTTGACGATCAGGCGGTTGTTGCGGTCGGCGAGCTCGCGGGCGCTGATGCCCTCGGAGTCGGCGGCGACCAGGATCGGGGTGCCGTGCTCGTCGGTGCCCGAGACCATGAGCACGTCGTGGCCGGCCATCCGCATGTAGCGGGAGAAGACATCGGAGGGGACGCCGAAGCCGGCGACATGACCGATATGGCGGGGACCATTGGCATACGGCCAGGCGACCGCGGACAGGACTGTGCTCATAGCAGTCGATTCTAGGGGAGGCGGGGCGTCCCTCCGACGAGAGTGCGGAGGAGGCCGTGGTCTGGTCGGCGTCCATCGACGTGGAGCACGGCCTGCCAGCCGCAGCGGGCAGCGCCGCGGACATGCCGTGAGGAGTCGTCGAGAGGCTCGAACAGGGCGGCCGAGAGCCACGAGGGCAGTCTGCACGTCTGCGCCCCTCGGCTGCGTACGGCGCGCACCGACTGTCCGTCCCGATACCCTGGGCCCATGAGCAAAGAAGGACTCGCCGCCGCGCAGCAGAAGATGGCCGACGAAGGGGTCGCACAGACCGCGATCGACGTCTTCTCCCACTATTACGAGCAGCTCGCACAGGGCGTCACGGGCACCATCCCGGAGGACACGATCGAGCCGTACCTCGACCCGCCCCTGCTCGAGGACGTGAAGATCGACGTCGGTCACGCCAAGCAGGTCTTCGACCAGCTGGCGATCATCAACCTCAACGGCGGGCTCGGCACCTCGATGGGCCTGGACCAGGCGAAGTCGCTGCTGCCCGTGCGCGATGGCAAGAGCTTCCTCGACATCATCGTCGAGCAGGTCCTCGCCGCGCGCCGCGGCACCGGCTCCCGCCTGCCGCTGATCTTCATGAACTCCTTCCGCACCCGCGAGGACACCCTCGAGGTGCTCGCGAAGCATCCCGATCTGCCTGTTGGCGATCTGCCCCTGGACTTCCTGCAGAACAAGGAGCCCAAGCTCCGCAAGGACGATCTCACCCCCGTGGACTGGGAGGCGGACCCCTCGCTCGAGTGGTGCCCGCCCGGCCACGGCGACATCTACACCGCGCTGCAGACCTCCGGCCTGCTCCAGCAGCTGCTGGACGCCGGCTTCAAATACGCCTCCGTCTCGAACTCCGACAACCTCGGCACCGTGCCGAGCCCCGTGATCGCCTCCTGGTTCGCCTCGACCGGCGCGCCCTACGCCGCCGAGCTGTGCCGTCGAACCCCCGCCGATCGCAAGGGCGGTCACCTCGCGGTGCGGAAGTCCGACGGCCGGCTGATCCTGCGCGACACCGCGCAGACCCCGGAGGAGGAGATGGACTACTTCACCGATGAGCATCGCCATCCGTTCTTCCACACCAACAACCTCTGGTTCGACCTCGAGCAGATGGCCGCGGTGCTCGAGGAGCGCGGCGGCATCATGGGCCTGCCCCTGATCCGCAACGAGAAGACCGTGAACCCGGCGGACAAGACCACCACCCCCGTCTTCCAGATCGAATCCGCGATGGGCGCGGCCATCGAGGTGTTCGACGGTGCGACCGCGATCGTCGTCGGCCGCGACCGCTTCCTGCCGGTCAAGGCGACCAGCGATCTGCTGCTGGTGCGCTCGGACGCCTACGCCCTCGACGAACGGGCCGCGCTCGTGCAGCAGGTCGACACGGTGCCGGCGGTGTCGCTGCAGGCTGGCGCCTACAAGCTGATCCAGGACTTCGAGCCGCGCTTCCCGCACGGCGTGCCCTCCCTCAAGGAGGCCAGCAGCCTGGACGTGCAGGGCGACTGGACCTTCGGCGCCGACGTCTCCGTGGTCGGGGACGCCGTGCTCGGCGAAGAGGGCGGCGAGGTCCCCGAAGGGGCCCGCGTCGGCACCGCCACGGCTGGCTGACCCCTCCGGATCCTGCCGCGAGATCGACGTTCGGAACACATTCGCTCAGCGAAGTTGTACCGAACGTCGATCTCGATGAGCACCGGGTCCTCGGTGAGCGTTGAGCCTCACGATCAGCGGCATCAGTGCACTCTCCCTGTGGAGGGTCCGTCACGTCCTGCCGCTGACCTGCAGGTTGTGGAGCGTCGCTGGACCGGGGACAGTGGGCACTGGCGGTGCGGCCGATCACCGAGGTGGACATCGTCGCCGCGTTCTGTCGGCGGGATCGAGGCACCTTCGCAGCGGGTCTCACCGCCGCACGGCTCTGGGGCATCCCGCTGCCTGGAGTCCTGGCGGATGAGGTGGTCTCCGTCCCGCTCCCCTCGCGACGCGTGAACGGGAGATCTGTGCATCGGCCCGGGGGCCGCACGGTGGACATCCGGATCCATCTGGCGTCCTCGGCACCGCCACGGCGGGGGTCCGCGCTGGTGCGGTGGAGTCATCTCGAGACCACCCCGATGTCGCTGGATCATCAGCCGGCAGTGCAGGTCACGAGGCGGATCCGCACCCTCATCGACCTCTCCGGGGTGCTTCGCCTCGAGGGGCTCGTCGCGATCGGAGATCACCTGGTCCGCCAGCCGCGGCCGGAGTACGAGGGGCGGTCGGTCCCCTATGCGCGCCTCGAGGAGCTGCTCGAGGCGGCGGTGGCACAGGTGCGTCGCGACAGCGATTCACCCGCCGAGACCACGCTGCGACTCGCCCCGGTCAGGGCCGGGCTCCCGGAACCGCTGGCGAATGTGCGCCCGGTCGGTGGAGTCGACAGGCTCGGGGCTCGGATCGATCTCGGCCAGCCCGATCTGCACTGGGCGACGTGGCGCGTTGCGCTGGAGCACGACGGGCCCACTCATCTCACTCCGCAGCAGCAGGCGAGAGACATCGCCCGGGGCGAGCGGCGGGCCCGGGCAGGATGGGTCGAGGTGCGCACCACGGCTGAGGACCTCCAGTACGGCTGTCGCAAGGCCGTGGACCGGGTCCGCGACGCCCTTCTTCGGCAGGGATGGACGGTGTCGGCGTGACCACGGCCGTCGTGCAGAATCGCTTCCGGCGCGCTGCCGAAGCACCGAGATCGACGAACGGACCAGGATGCTTGGCGCAATCTGTACCGAACGTCGATCTCGACGCGTGCCGGGGCCGGAGGGGGTCGAATCGGCGCGAGCCGCGTGCTGGGGCGGGGCTCAGCGCGGGCCGCGGGCCCAGCCCTGGCCGCCGGTGAGATCCAGCGGGTGGGGCAGCGGGTTGCCGTAGCGGTGATCCGTGGCGCTGATCGCCTGCTCGTGCACGAAGGGGAGCATCTCGATCCGTCCGCTGGAGACCACCACTCCGGTGAACAGCGCCACCTCGATGCGCTCCGCGATCGCCCGGCGCAGCGCCGCGTCGGGCTCGCCGATCAGACGGATTCGGGTCTGGGTGAGGGCGGGGATGCGGCCTGCGAAGGCGACGCTGTCCTCGAGCGTGACCGCGGCACCCGCCGCTTCGGCGATCGAGACCAGCTCGTGGTCCGCGACGGAGACTTCCACCTCGGCGCCGACGGTCGCTGCGGCGTGCAGCACCCGCTCGAGCTCCTGCGGGGAGATGCCGGAGGCGGCGCGGATCATCACCGGGAGCGGCAGGTAGCGCAGCACGTTGATCTCCCCGTGCACCTCCTGCACGTCGCGGGGAGCGAAGGTGCTCGAGAAGTGCTCGCGATCGCTGTGCCGTGCCGAGGCGAGCCAGGTCTCCGGGTCGGAGAGCACATCGGGAGCGCCGGCGTCGTCGGCCCAGTCCATGAGGTGGACCAGATAGTTCGGCCCGCCCGCCTTCGCGGTCTGGCCGATGGCCGAGCGCTTCCAGCCGCCGAAGGGCTGCCGTTCCACGATCGCCCCGGTGATGCCCCGGTTCACGTAGAGGTTCCCGGCCTCGACGTGCTCCGTCCACCAGGCGACCTCGGCGGGCTCGAGCGAATGGAGCCCGGCGGTGAGCCCGAAGGCGGTGCCGTTCTGGATCCGCACCGCCTCCTCGAGGGTCTCGGCGTGGATGACCCCGAGCACCGGCCCGAAGTACTCGGTGAGGTGGAAGGCGGAACCCTCCTCGACCCCGGTGCGCACGCCTGGGGAGAACAGGGTGCCGGAGTCGTCCAGCTGGCGCGGGCGTGAGAGCCAGGCCTCACCGTCCGCGAGCTCGGTCAGCCCCGAGCGGAGCTTCTCCCCGGGAGCCTCGACCACGGGGCCCATCTGCGCGGTCGGGTCGGTGGGCCGACCCACATGGAGGCTGAGCACCGCGTCGGCGAGCTGCGCGGTGAAGCGTCGCGAGAGGGTCACCGAGCCGACCGTGATCACGAGAGAGGCGGCGGAGCACTTCTGCCCGGCGTGGCCGAACGCGCTCGCTGCGACATCTCGGGCCGCCAGGTCGAGGTCCGCCTGCGGGGTGACGATGATCGAGTTCTTCCCGCTGGTCTCAGCGAGGATCCGCAGCTCGGGTCGCCAGGAGGCGAACAGCGCCGCGGTGTCCGAGGCACCGGTGAGGATCAGCTGATCGATCCGCGGGTCCGAGATCAGGGCCCGGCCCACCTCGTCCTCCGGTACGTCGACCAGAGTGAAGACGTCCCGGGGGACACCGGCCTCATGGAGCAGTCGCCCCACGAGTGCGCCGCAGCGACGAGCCTGGGGAGCGGGCTTCATGATCACGCTGCTCCCGGTCACGAGCGCGGCGAGCGCCCCGCCGGTGGGGATCGCGACCGGGAAGTTCCAGGGCGGAGTGATCAGCGTCAGCGGGCGGGGCGTGCCCTGCAGACCGTCCTGCCGGGCGAGCTGCTCGGCCTGCTCGGCGTAGTAGAGCGCGAAGTCGATCGCTTCGCTGACCTCAGGATCGCCCTGCTCGAGGGTCTTGCCGGTCTCCGCCGCCATCACCTCGAGCAGCTCGGCCCGATGCGCGGCGAGGGTGCCCGCCACCCTGCGCAGGATCCCGGCGCGCTTCTCCACGCCGAGCCCGGCCCAGGCGGGCTGTGCCGCCAGGGCGCGGGAGACGGTCGCCTCGACGGCGTCCACGGTGGTCAGCCGCGCGGTGCGCGCCTCGTCCTGGCCGAGCTCGGAGCCGCGGATGCGATGGGTGATCTGCGCGGCCCACTGCTGGTTCGCGGGGGTCGAAAGGTCGGTGTCGGGCGTGTTGCGGAAGGCACCAGGCACCGCCGGCAGACCGGGGGCGCTCAGCTGCAGCCGGCCCCGGCTGCCTGCGACCTCTGCGATGCGGTCCTGGTCGCGATGGGTGGGCAGGGAGATCTCCCGCAGCGCCCGATCCAGGGCGCCGGTGAACCGCTGCCGCTCCCGCTCGAAGAGCTCCTCGGAGGTGTCCAGCTCGAAGGCGGCGGAGAGGAAGTTCTGCGAGGACGCGTTCTCCTCCAGACGGCGCACCAGGTAGGAGACGGCGACGTCGAAGTGGCGCGGGTGCACGATCGGCACGTACAGCCGCATGGTGCCGGTGGCCTCGCGCACCACGGCCTGCTGCCCGGGCGCCATCCCGGCGAGCATCTCGAACTCGACGCCGTGGCCGGGACCGGCACCGATGCCGCGCTCGCGCATCAGCAGGTGCGCGAAGGCGACGTCGAAGAGGTTGTGGCCGGCGATGCCCAGATGGACCGCCGTCAGGCGGCGGGGATGCAGCGCCTCGAGCAGCATCCGCTTGTACTGCGCGTCGGTCTCCTCCTTCGACAGCAGCGGTGCCTGCGTCCAACCGTGCACCGCGGCCTCGACCTGCTCCATCGCCAGGTTCGCGCCCTTGACCAGGCGCACCTTGATCGGCGCGCCCCCGGCCGCCACCCGCCGCTCGGCGAAGCGTCGCACGCGGGCCATCGCCGTGGGCGCATCGGGCAGGTAGGCCTGCAGCACGATGCCCGCGTGGAGGTGCTCGAGCTCGGGCCGGTCCAGGAGCTTCTCGAAGACCTGCAGGGTCAGCTCGAGATCCCGGTACTCCTCCATGTCCATGTTCAGGAAGGTGGGCTGCTCCCGGCGGGCGGCGTCGAGGTAGAGGGGAAGCAGTGTCTCGACCGTGTGGTCGACCGTCTCGGCGGCGGCCCACAGCGGCAGATGGTCCACCAGCGAGGAGACCTTGATCGAGACGTAGTCGACGTCCTCGCGGGCCACCAGCTCGCGCAGCCCCTGCATCCGGCGGGAGGCCTCCTGCGCGCCGAGCACCGCCTCCCCGAGCAGGTTGATGTTGAGCTCCGTGCCGTCGGCGGTGAGGCGCGCGATCGAGGCGCCCAGCTGGCGGGGACGGGCATCGAGGATGAGGTGGCCGACCATGCGGCGCATCGCGGCCTGAGCGGTGGGCACCACGACGCCCGGAGCGAGGGAGGAGGCGGCGCCGCCGAGCCCCAGCACCCGGCGCAGCGGCGCCGGCAGGAAGGCCGGCGGGTCCTGGGCGAGGCGGCGCAGCTCCACTGCCGCGGCGTGCGGATCCTCAGGGCGGATCACACGGTCGACGAAGGCGAGGGTGAAGTCCAGGCCCTTCGGATCCCGCAGCAGATCGGAGAGCATCTGCGCAGGTCCTGGCACTGGGCGGAGTGCCGCGGCGTGCACCCAGCTGTGGACCTGCGCGGCGACCTCGTCCACGGTCAACGAGGTGGTGGGGGAGTCGTCGAGCGGGGACTGCGAGGGGGGCACGGGGGACAACGAAGTCTCCTTCTCGTTCACTGATCACGGCGGCGTTGCGGTCCTCCGATCGTAGGTCCTCGCGGTGGCGGCCGGAGAGCCTGCGACGACCCGGACGTGGAGGTTCTGTGACCGAAAGGGAACCGAAGTGGGACGAGCGCGTCAGGCCTGAGGACAGGCGCGCACACGGAGCCGCTGTGGACCGCTCGGTCGGTGAAGTCCTTTCCCGACGCGCCTCCTGTGGCACGATGCGTGACACAGACACCGGACGATGCTGGAGGCAGTGATGAAGAAGTTCATTTTCCTGGCCGGACTCGCGATCGGCTTCGTGGTCGGATCCCGCGCGGGTCGCGGACCCTATGAGTCGCTCGAGCGCACCGCACGCCACGTGGCCGACGATCCTGAGGTGCAGCGACGTGCCGCGCAGGCGAAGGACACCGCGAGCAAGGTCGCCCATGACACCGCCGGTGCGGTCAAGGAGAAGGCCCCCGAGGTCGCCTCGAACGTCCAGGGCGCGGTCGCCGGCGCGGCCGGCAGCGCCAAGGAGCGGATCGGCAGCGCTCGTGAAGATCACAGGAGCGGCGACGAGAGCTCCACCAGCACCCATGCCGGCGGCGACGCCGAGGTGGGCGAGGACAAGCCGCTCAGCTCCTGAGCAGTTCGACCGCCTAGCAGCGCAGTTCCCGAACGCGCCGGTGTCACCCCAGGACGGTGACGCCGGCGCGTTCCTGCTCCTGCATGAAGCAGGGCCCGCACAGCGACATATAGGTCACCTCCGCACCGTCGATCGCGACCTGCTCCCCTTCGAAGACGAAGCGGCCGTCGACCATGCGGCAGTTGAACTCGGCCTGCGAACCGCAGCGGCACATGGTGGGCAGCTTCTCGATGTTGTCGGCGAGCTCGAAGAGCCGGCTCGCACCGGGGAACATCGCGGTGCGGAAGTCTGCGCGCAGCCCGTAGCAGATCACCGAGATGCCGTCCTGCTTGGCGATCTTGAACAGGTCGTCGATCTGCGAGGGCTCGAGGAACTGCGCCTCGTCCACCAGCACGCAGTGCAGCGGGCGCAGCCCGCGCTCGTCGGCCGTCGCATTGACCCTCGCGCGCACATCATCACCGGCGGCGGCGAGCACATCGACCAGGCGCCTGGCGCCGCCGCGGGCCACCACCCAGTCCTCGCCCTTGGTGTCGAGCGCGGGCTTCACGGTGAGCGTGGCCAGTCCGCGCTCGTCGTAGTTGTAGGCGGTCTTGATCAGGGTGTCGGACTTCCCGGAGTTCATCGCTCCGTACTTGAAATGCAGCTTGGCCATGCGGGTGCTCCGGAGTTCGATGTCGGGATCAGAAGGCGTCCATGACGCTCGGCCGCGGACCGGCCAGCAGAGCATCCAGGAAGGTCTCGGCGGCCGGGTCGGCCGCTGCGGTGAGGTCGAGGCGACGGGCATCAGCGAGGGAACGCCCGCCCATCAGCAGCAGGGACGCGGCATGGATGTCGAGCCGTACGGTGCCGAGGACCTCCGCCCCGGCACTCTCCGGCTCCGCCGCGATCGTGCCGCTGTCCGCGGAGACCAGGAAGGTGCCGGCGGCGCGACAGGTGCCCGCAGGGACAGTCCCGTCCTCGACCACCAGGCGGATGCGGCCGCCCAGCTGCTCCGGTGCGCGGCGGGCGCGGAGGGTCGCGGCGGTGTCGATCACCCGCATCATCACCAGCGGCACCGGCTCCGGGCTGGGGCGGGTCCCGGCGCCGGGGAGCACATCGAGCACGGGGTCCTCGGTGCGCACCCGCAGCCGGACCAGCTCCGTGACCGTGGACCAGGAACCCAGGGAGCGCAGCAGGGCCAGCCGATCGGAACGGGTGTGGCCCATCAGCTCGTGCACGTCGAGGCCGACGCCGCGGGGGTCCTGGCCGTGCCGGGTCCAGGACAGGTAGCCGTGATCGGTGCCGGACCCGTCCTGGAGCAGCAGCGCGGACCAGCCCGCACCGGGCAGGCCCTCGGCGAACAGCGGCGGCTCGCGGCGGAGCATCGCGTTGTCGCCCGAGCTCAGGCGGTGGTAGAGCTCCCGCAGGCGGGGCATCGTGGCCGCCGTGACCGGGACCAGGCGCCGGTCCGGCACGGCAGGGATCCGCTGCAGCTCCACCAGCGGCACGATCAGCGACTGACCCCGCGCGACCACCTGGTAGCCGTACCGGCGGTAGAGCGCGGGATGGGAGGGATAGAGCATCGAGACCGGGAGGCTCTCCGCATCGCAGCGGGCGATCACCGCGGTGAGCAGCGTCCTGAACAGCCCGTCGCCGCGATGGGCGGGGTGGACGACGAGACCGGCGACGCCGCCGCAGCGCGCCAGGCCTCCGCCCAGGGTGATCTGGTCATGGCGGATCCGGGCGCCTGCAGCGAGGACCCCGTCCAGACCGCCCGGCAGCCCGGACGCATCGATGCCGATCGCGGTCTCACCAGGGGAGAAGTCCTGCCGGGCGGTCGCGGAGGAGGGATCGTAGGACCCTCCGAAGGCGCCGGCGCTCATCGTCTTGTAGGTGACGAAGTCCTGGGCGGTGAGATCTCGAACAGGCATGCTGAGGAGTCTAGGCGCGCCCGCTGTTGCATACTGACGAGGCCCGCTCAGCCCCGAGGAGATGCCGTGAGCCCACGCCAGGACCGTACGTCGACGGACGCTTCGCCGGGCAAGGCCCGTAAGCCCTACACCCGGCCCAGCACCGCCCAGCGCACCGCCCGCGAGAAGCTGTCCAAGCGGCTCACGGCGGGTGACCCTCGCAGCGACCAGGACCCGCAGCGCCGGATCCCGGTGGGCCTGTCCACCTCCTCGGTGTTCCCTGCCGGGGTCGAGGAGGGATTCCGGCTCGCGCACGAGATCGGGTACGACGGGATGGAGGTGATGGTCTCCTATCCGAAGGACAGCCAGGACCCGATGCTCCTGCGCGAGTACTCCGAGCGGTACGAGCAGCCGATCCTCTCCCTCCATGCGCCCACCCTGTTCCTCCTGCAGGGCCTGTGGGGCCGGGACGCCTGGGTGAAGATCGAGCGCACGATCGAGATCGCGAAGGAGCTCGAGGTGCCCACGATCGTGGCGCACCCTCCCTTCCGATGGCAGGGGAAGTATGCGAAAGGCTTCGTCGAGGGGGTCGCCGCGCTCGAGGAGGAGCACGGGATCGCGATCGCGGTGGAGAACATGTACCCGTGGCGGCTCGGGGTGCGGGAGCTGCTGAACTATCTGCCCGACCACGACCCCACCGACGAGGACTATGCCCACGTCACCGTCGACCTCTCGCATGCCGCGACCGCCGGCGATGACGCGCTGGAGATGATCGAGCGGCTCGGCGACCGGCTCACCCATCTGCATCTCGCCGACGGCTCCGGCAATTCGACGAAGGACGAGCACCTCGCGCCCGGCGAGGGCAACCAGCCCTGCGCCGAGGTGCTGCGACGACTGGCCAACCGTGGCTGGGAAGGATCAGTGCTGCTCGAGGTGACCACCAGCAACAAGCCGGAGATCCGCGAGCGCACCCTTCGACAGAGCCTCGCCTTCGCCCGCCACCACCTCGGGCATCTGCTGGAGGACAGGAACGAGGGCGACGTGGGATCGGCCACCCCTTGAGCGTCTCCCCAGGCATGGGTGGGAGAATGACACGATCTGGCAACGACACACACAGACGGACGAGGTAGCGCACGCTGATGGGGAACGGGAACACAGGGATCGTCCACAGGAACACCAGCCTGCTCGCGATCGAGATGAGCCTTCCGCAGGTCACGGTCACCTCGGACGAGATCGACGAGATGCTCACGCCGGCACGCAAGCGGCTGCGCCTGCCCAAGGGCGTGCTGCAGCGGGTCGCCGGGGTCTATGAGCGCCGCTGGTGGCGCGACACCGAGAACGGCTGGAAGCAGGGCGTGGTGCTCGCCGCCGAGCGCGCCATGGCCAGGGCCGGGATCATGCGCGACCAGGTCGGCCTGCTCATCAATGCGTCCGTCTCCCGCCAGCACCTCGAGCCGGCGGTGTCCACCGGGATCCACCACTCGCTGGGCCTGCCCACCAGTGCGATGAACTTCGACATCACCAACGCCTGCCTCGGCTTCGTCAACGCGATGACGATGGCGTCGGCCATGATCGATTCGGGGCAGATCAAGTACGCCCTGGTCGTCGGCGCAGAGGACGTCGAGGAAGTGCAGCGCGGCACGGTGGAGCGACTCAACGCGAAGACCTCCACCCGCGCGGACTTCAACAACCAGTTCGCCTCGCTGACCCTGGGATCGGGCGCCGCCGCCGCCGTCCTCGGCCCGGCCGACGAGCATCCCGAGGGCCACCGCCTGAAGCACACCCAGGCCCGGGCCGGAACCGAGCACCACGAGCTGTGCGTGGCCGACATGCAGGACATGCGCACCGACTCCGCCGGCCTGCTCGAGAACGGCATCCAGCTCATCCTGGACACCTGGAAGGGCGCCAATGCGGCGGGGTACGACTTCAAGACGCTCGATCTCGTGATCCCGCACCAGGTCTCCACGGTGTACATCCGGAACTTCTCGAAGATCACCGGCGTGGGGATGGATCGCATCCCGATGACCCTCGGGGACTGGGGAAATGTCGCCGCCGAAGCGGTGCCGATGACGCTCGCGCACGTGCAGAACGACATCGAGCGAGGGCAGCGCGTGCTGCTGATGGGTGTCGGCTCAGGTCTGAACACGGCGATGATGGAGGTCCAGTGGTGAACACCACCGGCAGCACAGGGCGTCGACGCGCTTCTTCCGACGAGATCCCTGCGATCCCGGCGATGCCCGGCGTGGATCCCCGGCTCAGCCGCATCCTCCAGGTGCGCGACCATTCCGGCGAGCAGCGTCGCTGGCACCTGCTGGACTCCGGTCCGCTGCTCGCGGAGCGCGGGATCACGCCGCGCGGCACCCTGCTGGCTGTCCACGGCAACCCCACCTACTCCTTCCTGTTCCGCTCGCTGGTGCGTGCGGACATCCCCTGGCGCCTGATCGCGGTCGACCAGCTGGAGATGGGCTGGTCCGAGCGGACCGGCATGAAGCGCCGTTACCAGGACCGCATCACGGACCTGTCCCTGCTCACCGACGCGCTGTCCCTGCGCGGCCCGGTGGTGACCGTCGGCCATGACTGGGGCGGCCTGATCTCCGCCGGCTGGGCACTGGACAACCGCCACGACGTGGTCGGGATGATCCTCACCAACACCGGTGTCCACCAGCAGCTCGAGGAGGCGCTCCCCAAGGCGCTGCAGCTCGCCACCGCGCCGTGGTTCCGCACTCCCTCGACGTCCGTGACCGACACCTTCCTGCGCACCACTCTCGCGCTCTCGAAGCCGGCGCTGCCGCGCGAGGTCCAGGATGCCTATCTCGCCCCGTATCGCGGTCGCTCGCGCCGCCTCGGCATCGACCAGTTCGTCGCCGACATCCCGGCAGCCGCGAACCACCCCTCCCGGCCCACCCTCGAGCGGGTCGCCGCCGGGATCCAGGAGCTGAACGTCCCCACCCTGCTCGCCTGGGGCCCGCGGGACATCACCTTCCACGACCGCTTCCTGCGCGACCTCATCCAGCGGGTCCCGCATGCGGACGTGCACCGCTTCGAGAAGGCCTCCCACCTGGTGTGGGAGGACGCAGACGTCGCCGGACTGGTCGCGGACTGGCTCGAGACGAACTTCGGCACTGCTGAGGAGCCCCGCACCGAGGCGCCCGCCTGGCGCGCCGTCTCCTCCTACGCCGAGCCTGCTCCCGAGCGGCACATCGGAGCGCCCATCGCCGAGCTCGCCGGCGACCCCCGCCACGCCCACCGCCCCGCCGTGGTGGAACTGGGCGGCGAGGACGGCGAGCGGCGGGAGATCTCCTGGTCCCTGCTGAACCGCCGGGTCGACGACATCGCCGCCGGCCTGCTCGGTCATGGGGTGCGCCCCGGCGACCGGGTGAGCCTGCTGATCACCCCCGGCGCAGATCTGACCGGCGTGCTCTACGCCTGCTTCCGCATCGGCGCCGTCGCCGTGGTGGCCGACGCCGGGCTGGGCCTGCCCGGTCTCACCCGGGCCACGATCGGCTCCCATCCCGACTGGTTCATCGGCATCAAGAAGGCGCTCGTCGGCGCCCGCGCCCTGGGCTGGCCCGGTCGCCGGCTCTCCGTCGAGCAGCTGCCCACCGTGGACCGGGTGGCCCTCGGCGTGGAGACCTCGATCGCCGAGCTCGCCCGCTCGGGGTCGCTGCAGCGTGAGCTCGGCGCCCCGCTGGACGCCGCCTGGCCTGCCCCGGAGGCCGATGCCGCGATCCTGTTCACCTCCGGCTCCACCGGCCCCGCCAAGGGTGCGGTGCTCACCCACCGCCAGCTCGGTGCGATGTTCACCGCGGTGGGGGACACCCTGCAGCTGGCCCCCGAGCGCGGTCTGGTCGCCGGTTTCGCGACCTTCGCGCTGCTGGGCCCGGCGCTCGGTGCGCCGACGGTGGTGCCGGACATGGACATCACCCGGCCCGGCGAGCTGACCGCCCCGGCGCTGGCCGAGGCGATCGACGCCCTCGGCGAGCCGGCCGTGTTCACGGCCCCGGCCGCGCTGCGGAACATCCTGAGCACCGCCGACCAGCTCGACGCGGACGGCCGCGCCGCGATGGCCCGCGCCGCGAGCTTCTTCTCCGCCGGCGCCCCGATCCCTGCGCACCTGCTGCGCGAGCTGCGCGACCTGATGCCGAGTGCGCGCGCGCTGACGCCCTACGGCATGACCGAATGCCTCGCCGTGGCCGCGATCGACCTCGAGGGCATCGACGCGGCGGGCGAGGGCTCCGGCGTCTGCGTCGGCCGCCCCGTGCCCCGGGTCGAGATCGCGATCGCCGTGATGGACGAGCTGGGACGCACCACCGGGGAGATCACCCGCGAAGCCGGTGACGTGGGAGAGATCCTGGTGCGCGGGCCGCACGTGCGGGACCGCTACCTGATGCTCTGGGGCACCACTCACACCTCGATGCGCTTCACCGGCTGGCACGCCACAGGCGACGTCGGCCACCTCGACGCCGAAGGGCGGCTGTGGGTCGAGGGCCGCGCGGATCATGTGCTGGCCACGGCCGACGGCCTGTTCACCCCGGTCCAGGTCGAGGACGCCGCCGAGTCGGTGCCGACGGTGCGCCGCGCCGGCGCGGCCGTCGTGGGCCCCCGCGGCACCCAGCAGGTGGTGGTGATCCTCGAGACCGAGGACGGCTACCGTCCCGGCAAGGCCGGCCGGCCCCACCCCGCCCAGCCGTCCCTGCAGGAGGCGGTGCGCCGCGCGGTGCGGGAGCGCTCCGGCGCCGAGGTCGTCGCGGTGTTCACCACCCGCGCGCTGCCGACGGATATCCGCCACAACTCGAAGATCGACCGTGCGGCCCTGTCCCGCTGGTCCGAGCAGACCCTGCAGGGCGAGAAGGCGGACGCCCTGTGAGCGCGCCCACGATCTTGGTCACCGGGGCCTCCGGGATGCTGGGGGGAGCGGTCGCGACCGCACTGCGGGATCGCGGCGCCACCGTGCGCGCCTTCCAGCGCCGTCCTGCCGGGATCGACGGCGTCGAGGACGTGTGCGGATCGCTCACCGAGGCGGAGGACGTGCGCCGCGCGGTCAGCGGCGCCGACGCGGTGATCCACCTCGCCGCGAAGGTGTCCATCTCCGGCCCGGAGAGCGAGTACCGCGCGATCAACATCGAGGGGACCCGCCACGTGGTCGACGCGCTGCGCGCGAACGGTGGGGGAGCACTGGTGAACGTGTCCTCGCCGTCGGTCGCGCATCTGGGCCGCGCGATCGTGGGCCTCGATGCGACCCTCGCAGACCCGACCCGCGCCCGCGGCAGCTACGCCCGGACCAAGGCCGCCGCAGAGCTGCTGGCCATGGGTGCCGACGGCACCGACGGGCTCCTGGTCACCTCCGTGCGTCCGCACATCGTGTGGGGCCCCGGCGACACCCAGCTGGTGGGCAGAATCGTGGATCGTGCCCGCAGCGGCCGGCTGCCGCTGCTGGACCAGGGCATGGCCCTGATCGACACCACCTATGTCACCAACGCCGCCGAGGCGATCGTCGCCGCGCATGACCGCATCCAGGATGTGCACGGGGAGAGCTTCGTGGTCTCCAACGGTGAACCCCGCACCGTGCGCGATGTGTTCGCCGGCTGGTGCGAGGCTGCCGGAGTCCCGGCACCTACCCTCAAGGTCCCCGGCTCCGCGGCCCGCTTCGCCGGTCGGGTGATCGAGCGGATCTGGGAGAAGAGGCCCGGACACGACGAACCGCCGATGACCGAATTCCTCGCCGAGCAGATGTCCACCGCGCACTGGTTCGACCAGCGCCGCACCCGCGCCCGCCTGCAGTGGACCCCGCGGGTGAGCATCGACGAGGGCAACGCGCACCTCGCCGCCTGGTTCCGCGAGCACCCGGTCGCCTGAGAACCCGCAGACCTGAAGACCTGATCCCTCGCACGGAAGAGCACGGTCCTGCCATGAAAGAGAACCCCACCACGGACCCCGCAGACCCCGCGGAGGACGACGCGACGCTGCTCGCCGAGATCGATGCGGAGCTGGCCGCGGAGCGCTCCGCGAAGAGTCGGGCCGGTCAGCGGCTCACCGGCCTGGTGCTCCTGATCGGCGGTCTCGTCGGCTGGATCGCCGCCCTCGAGCTGCAGGTCGGCAAGGAGTTCCTCCTCGCGAACCCCGGCGGCACCCTGTCCTGCGACGTGAACCCCTTCATCTCCTGCGGCAGCGTGATGATGACCTGGCAGTCCTCGGCACTGGGGATCCCCAACATGGCGATCGGGCTGGGCGGCTTCGCGATCATGGGCGTCCTCGGTGCGCTGATGGCCTCCGGCGCGGTGCTGCCCACCTGGATCCGCTGGGCCCGTCTGGGCGGGATGACCTTCGCCTTCGGATACGTGCATTTCCTGGCGATCTCCGCGATCTTCCTGATCAGAGCGCTGTGCCCCTGGTGCATGGTGGTCTGGACCGTCACGGCCCCCATGTTCTTCGCGACCCTCGCCCGCACCATCGAGAGCGGCGACCTGCGACTGTCGACGCCGCTCGCGAAGGTGCTGCGCCACTGGGTGGTGGCGACCCTGCTGTGGTACCTGCTCGTGATCGTCGTGATCGCGCTCGTGTTCCGCCAGCAGTGGCTGACGATGCTCGGCCTCTGAGGCTGAGCTCACGTGACCGTTCCTCCACAGGGGCTCCGCGTCCCCATAGCCGGGCGGTGCCTGGCGGGGTGGGGCCTGGCCACCTAGGTTCGCGGGCATGGGAGCACACACCGGATCCGACGGGCCGACGCAGCGCCGCGCCGGGACGCACCGCCGCACCGGTCAGGCGCTGATCGAGCGCCGCGACCACACTGCCGAGACGCCGCGTCGCCGGCTCTCGATGCCCGCACCGTCCCCCTCGGCGCTGGTGGGGATCGCGGTGCTGGTGCTGATCGGGGTCGGCGTCATCCACCTCTCCGGGACGGGTTCTGCGGTGCCGCTCGAGGCGGAGCCGACCGTGCTGGTGCAGCCGGAGGAAACCGAGGGAGGAACGGCCGACGGGGACGGTCCGTCCTCAGCGCAGGCGGAGCACACCCCGGATGACGCTCCTGCCGCCGCAGCCGGGGAACCCCCTGCCGCCGGGTCCGAGCTCGTGGTCCATGTCTCCGGGGCGGTGGCCGCGCCCGGGGTGGTGCAGCTGCCCGCGGGGGCGAGGGTCGACGATGCGCTGCAGGCCGCCGGCGGGCCCACCGACGATGCCGATCTGTCCGCCGTGAATCTCGCCCGGCCGGTGGGTGATGGCGAGCAGATCCATCTGCCCGTCCCGGGGGAGGAGCCGAGAGCGGCGGATCCCGCAGCGGCAGGTCCCGGAGCCTCCGAGGCAGGGGATGCACCCGCTGCGGGCTCCCCGGGCGTGATCGATCTGAACACCGCGAGCGCTGCGGAGCTCGAGGAGCTGCCTGGGGTGGGACCCGCGATCGCCCAGCGGATCGTCGAGCATCGGGAGAAGAACGGGCCCTTCACCAGCGTCGACGGCCTGCTCGAGGTCTCCGGGATCGGCCCATCGACCCTGGAGGAGATCCGCGACCGGGCGACCACATGACCCGGGCCGATCTGCGGCTGCTCCCCGCCGCCACCTGCATCTGGGCCCTCGCGGTGCTCGGCGTGACCGTCGGCACCGCGGCCGCCGTCGCCGGGTGCGCCGTGCTGGTGACGCTGGGACTGACCGTGATCACGGTCAGCGGCGGCACCCGCACCGCGAGTGGGATCTTCGCCCATCTGGGCATCGTGGTGCTGGCCGGGGTGCTCCTGTTCCCGGCCCTTCAGCGCCATGGCACCACTGACGAGCTGTTCGAGGAGGCCGCCGCCCAGGGACTGATCGTGGAGCTGACCGTGGTCGCCGCTGCGGACCCCGCCGCCCCCGCCAGCGGCCCGGAATGGTCCCGTGACGGGTTGCAGATGCGAGCACGGACCGTCCGCGGCCCCGCCCGCATCGGGCGTGAGGAGGCAGCTCTGCCCGCGTCGCTGCCGCTGCTGGTGCGCGCCTCCGGCGAGGGGGAGAAGGGCATGGCGCGGGTACGGGACGGCGATGCTGCCCAGCTGCGTGGCACCGTCACGATCAGCGGGTCCCTGGTGATCCTGCGTGCCACCGAGGTGACGGCTGTGCCGGTGCCGGGGATGACCGGCCGGGCGCAGTCCGCCCGTCACTCCTTGCGGGAGCTGGCGCGGGAGGCCACCTCGCATCTCCCGGCCGACGAGGCCGCGCTGGTGCGCGGCATGACCACCGGTGACACCAGCGGCATGAGCGAGCGCACCGAGGGGATCATGCGCCGGGCCGGTATCTCCCACCTGGTCGCGGTCTCCGGAGCGAATATCGCCCTCGTGCTCGCCGCAGTGCTGATCCCACTGCTGCTGGCCGGGGTGCGCCGCCGGCCCCGCCTGCTCGCCGGCGCCATCGTGATGGTGGGCTATGTGTGGCTGGTCGGGGACGAGCCCAGCGTCCAGCGGGCCGCGACCATGGCCGCTCCGCTGCTCGCCGCTCGCTTCGCCGGTGTGCGCGCCTCCCCGGTCGCGGCGCTCGCACTCACCGTGGCCCTGTGGTCGGTGCTCGACCCCGTCACCGCCGCCTCCGTCGGTTTCCTGCTCTCCGCCCTCGCGACCGCCGCGATCCTGGTGGCCGCCCCGCCGCTGGCCACCGCCCTGTCCGAGCTCACCGGGGGCCGCCTGGGCCGCACCGCCGCGCTGGTGCTCGCGGTGCCGCTGGTCGCCCAGCTCGCCTGCACCCCGCTGCTGATCCTGCTCACCCCGGAGATCTCGCTCTGGGCGGTGCCGGTGAACATGATCGTCGGCCCGCTGGTGGGCCCGGCGACCGTGATCGGACTGCTCGCCCTGGTGGTCGGGGTGCTCTGGCCGCCCGCGGCAGCGGTCCTGTATACCGCCGCAGCGGGTGGGACGCACCTCGTGCTCCTGATCGCCCGCACCGCCGATGCTCTTCCGGGCTCGCGCATCACCGTGCCCGAGGGTGCCACCGGGGTTCTGCTCACGATCGCCGTGCTGCTGGTGGCCGCGATCGCCCTGGCAGCCCGCCGCTTCCCCCTGGTGCGTTGGGTGATGGCCGCACTGCTGGTCGTGGTCCTCGCCCCGGGGATCGGCCGGCTGCTGCCGTTCGGGACCGCCCCGGACTGGAGCCTCGCGATGTGCGCCGTGGGCCAGGGGGATGCGCTGGTGCTGCGCCCTCAGGCCGCAGCCAGGGACGCACCCACAGTGCTCATCGACACCGGCCCCGACCCCGCCGCGCTGCGCCAGTGCCTGGATCGCCTGCAGGTGAACCGGATCGATCTGCTGGTGCTCACCCATCCCCACCGCGACCACACCGGCGGTCGGGAAGCGCTCACCGGGCAACGTGAACCTGCCCAGCAATGGATATGCCCGCTGCCGGAGGCCGCCCGCGACGTCGTGCCGGGAGCGCCCGCGGCCGCAGCCTCCACCGGGGAGACCTGGCAGCGGCCGGGCCTCTTCCTGCGGGTGCTGTGGCCGGGTTCCGCCGAGGATGCGCTGCGGGCGAACGTCGCGGAACAGGGGTCGGGGGAGGGAGACGCGGCCAACGACTGCTCGCTCGCGCTCGAGGTGCTCTGGGCGGACGGCACCCGCCTGGTCGCGCTCGGCGATCTGGAACCCGCGGCGCAGGCGGAGCTCGCCGCGCTCACCCCCGGTCCGGCGGAGATCGTGAAGGTCGCGCATCATGGATCCCGCTTCCAGCACGCCGCGCTCTACCATCAGCTGGACCCCGACCTCGCCCTGGTGCCGGTGGGACAGGAGAACAGCTTCGGGCACCCCACCGAGGAGCTCCTGACGCTGCTGGACCAGATCGGTGCGCAGGTGCTGCGGACCGACGTCCACGGCACTGTGGTGCTGCCGGTCGATCAGCAGTCGCCGCCTCGCAGCGTCGGCCCGGCCCGATAGGATCGACCAGTCCCTTCCCAGCAGTCAGGAGCCCCCGTGAGCGATGTCGAGTGGCACAGCGTCGCCCTCGCACCGATCGTGCTGGTCCATGGCACCGAGACCCTGATCGCCGATCGTGCTGTCCAGCGACTGCGCGGCATGGCCCGCGAGGCGGATCCTTCGGTCGCGGTCCATGACCTCTCCGGTGACGCGCTCGGTCCCGGCGCCCTCACCCAGGTGACCAGCCCGTCGCTCTTCGGCGAGCCCCGCTTCGTCGTCGTCCCCGAGCTGCAGGCCGCACCGGACGCCCTGGTCGCCGAGCTGCTCGACTACGTGAAGTCCCCTGAGCAGGACGTCACTGTGGTGCTCGTCCACCGCGGCGGCAACCGCGGCAAGAAGCTGTTGGACACGCTCAAGAAGGCCGGGGTGCCGCGCGTGGATGCGAGCCCCGTCAAACGAGCCGGAGACAAGCAGACCTTCGTCGCCGCCGAGTTCGCCCGTGCCCAGCGCCGCATCCAGCCCGAGGCACTGGTCGCCCTGGTGGACGCCTTCGGCACCGACCTCGCCGAGCTCGCCGCCATCAGCCATCAGCTCATCGAGGACACCACCGCCGACCCCGGCGAGCAGGCCATCCAGGTGACCCTCGCGGAGGTGCACGCGCTGACCGCCGGCCGGGTGGAGTCCACCGCCTTCGCCGTCGCCGATGCCGCGATCGCCGGCCGCGAGCAGGAGGCACTCCAGCTGCTCCAGCAGGCCCAGCTGGCCGGCGCCGATCCGGTGCCGATCGTCGCCGCGATCGCCTCGAAGATGCGCTCCCTGGCGAAGGTCAGCGCGCCCGGCGCCAGTGCCCGCACCCTGGGGATGCCGGACTGGATGGCGCGCAACCTCTCGCGTGAGGCGAGGAACTGGAACGATCGCTCCCTGGCTCGAGCCCTGGAGGCCATCGCCCGTGCGGATCATGAGGTCAAGGGTGCGGGACGCGATCCTCGCTGGTCCGTGCAGAGGATGGTGATGGGGATCTGCCGCGCCCGTCGCGCCGGCTGAACAGCATCCTCCGAGACGACGAGGCCCCGCACACCATCGTGGTGTGCGGGGGCTCGTCACAGACGCGAGCGGGTGATGCTCAGGCGCTCACCGCGGCGACCAGCTTCGCGAGACCGGACTTGCGGTTCGCGGCCTGGTTCTGGTGGATGACGCCCTTGGAGACGGCCTTGTCGAGCTTGCGCGAGGCGGTCTTGAGCGCCTCGCCGGCAACCTCTGCGTCACCGGTGGAGACGGCGGCCTTCACCTTGCGGGTGTAGGTGCGGAGTTCGGACTTGACGGCGCGATTGCGAAGGCGCGCCTTTTCGTTCGTCTTGTTCCGCTTGATCTGGGACTTGATGTTTGCCACGAAGACTCTTCTCTTGTGCTGCTGCGGTGGATCTTCCGCGACGGCCGAGGATCGGAGCCGACAGGGACGGCGGTGGGGATTCGCCTGAGACGTCGGTACCGGGTCGCTGCCACGGGTACTCGCCCGGGTCGCACGAATCGTCGCCCCTGACACGGCGGGACTATCATGCGCACACCGAACGGTATGTCACACATACGGGGCAAGACATTACCAGAGCAACGCCCCCGGGCGTACCCGATGTGCGGCGTGTCTCTCGGGGGATCCGGTCAGCTCATCGCCATCCGTGCACCGTCCGGACCGCCGCGGAGACTCGATCGTAGCGGGCGCGGTCCAGCCTCCCGCCCGCACGGCGCACCTCACCGGGTGCCAGGCGCAGCAGCCGGTCGGCCCGCACCTCGGAGGCCCGTCCCTCCCGGTCCCACTCGCCGCTGCCGATGTCCACCCAGGTCGCACCGTGCTGATCGGTGGTGACCTCGCCGACGTCGGCACGATCACGGGAGGTGAGCATGAGCGCCACCAGCACCTCGCCGGTTCCGTCGGACCCACCCGTCGCGGCCGGCTCTTCGGCGATGACCAGCACCGGACGGTCCTTGCCCTGGGAGAGGTCCTCTTCATAGGGCACCCAGGCCCAGACCACCTCGCCCGGATCCGGATGGCCGTCCTGGCGCGGGGCGTACTCGAGGGTGAGGGGCGTGGCTCCGCGGCGGTCGGCGAGCGCGCGGGCGCTGTCCGCGCCGGCGGCGGCCCTTCCAGCAGCCTTTCCGGCAGCCCTTCCAGCACCGTGCCCACTCGTGTCGGACCGCTGCTCCTTCACCGCCTGGACCGCCGCCCGGCTCAGCGAGCGGGCTCCTCGTCGGACGGCGGGGCTGCGAGCCGCGGAACGCAGGAGGGAGGTCAGTCGGGAGACCAGGGACATCAGGTTCTCGCTTCCTGGGGGGAGTGCGCCACAGAGGAGGGGGTCGATGTGAGAATGGTAGGCATGTCTGCTTCCCCGCTGTTCCACAGTGCGCGGACCGGCTCCGGCGGCGATGAGATGTTCGCCCCTGACGGGACGGTGCACCCCACCTATCAGGCGCTGCACGACGCCCTGTCCGGGCTCGGCACGGAAGAATTCCGCAGCCGGTCCGACTCCCTGGCCCGCAGCTACCTCGATCAGGGCATCACCTTCGACTACGCGGGGGAGGAGCGTCCCTTCCCGATCGATGCGATCCCGCGGGTGGTGGCCGCCGAGGAGTGGACCCGGGTCTCGGCCGGGGTCGGCCAGCGGGTGCGTGCGCTCGAACGGTTCCTCGACGACCTCTACAACGACCAGGCCGCGATCGCCGACGGGGTGATCCCCGCGGAGCTGGTCACCTCCTCCACCTATGTGGTCGACGCGATGCGCGGCTACTCGCCGCCCAACGGCGTGCGGATCCACATCTCCGGGATCGATCTGGTGCGGGACGGAGCCGGCGACTTCCGGGTGCTCGAGGACAACGTGCGCACCCCCAGCGGCGTCAGCTACGTGCTCTCGAACCGGCGCGCGATGGCTCAGGGCTTCCCCGAGCTGTTCGCGGACCGGCCGGTGCGGCGGGTCGGCGAATACCCGGGCCGGCTGCTCTCGGCGCTGCAGGCCGCCGCCCCGGACACCGCAGGGGAGGAGACCACCGTCGTGGTCCTCACCCCCGGCCGCTACAACAGCGCCTACTTCGAGCACTCCCTGCTGGCCCGCACCATGGGGGTTGATCTGGTCGAAGCCTCGGACCTCGTCGAGCGGGGCGAGCGCATCTACATGCGCACCACCGCCGGGCTGCGCCGCGTGGACGTGATCTACAAGCGCACCGACGACGACTTCCTGGACCCGGAGGTGTTCCGGCCCGATTCCGCGCTCGGGGTCCCGGGCCTGGTGCGCGCGATCCTCGCCGGCAACGTGGTGGTCGCCAACGCCATCGGCAACGGGATCGGGGACGACAAGCTCACCTACACCTATGTGCCCGACCTGATCCGCTACTACCTCTCCGAGGAGCCGATCCTGCCCAACGTCGACACCTGGCGGCTCGAGGAGCCCGACTCCCTGGCTGAGGTGCTCGATCGGCTCGACGAGCTGGTGGTCAAGCCGGTCGACGGCTCCGGGGGCAAGGGCATCGTGATCGGTCCCGCCGCCTCTCGGAAGGAGCTCGAGGCGCTGCGGGAGCGGCTGATCGCGGATCCCCGTGGCTGGATCGCCCAGCCCGTGGTCCAGCTCTCCACCATCCCCACCCTCGTCGAGGAGGGACCCGAGCCTCGCCATGTGGACCTCCGTCCCTTCGCGCTGAACAGCGGCGATGACGTCTGGGTGCTGCCCGGCGGCCTCACCAGGGTGGCCCTGCCCCGCGGCGAGATGATCGTGAACTCCTCCCGCGGCGGCGGCTCGAAGGACACCTGGGTGCTCGCCCCCGAGCGGGACGCGGCCGCGGGGCCTGCGGCGCAGGCCCAGGCCCAGGCCCAGGAGGACGAGGGGATCGAGGATCCCATGGACGACAGCTACGACGAGTTCGAGGACCCGCGCGAGGAGCAGGCCGAGGAACGGGCACCCGAGCCCGACCCGGTGACCTCCGCGATTCCGATCATCGACGTCGAGGAGACACCCCATGATGCTCAGTAGGATCGCCGACGCGATGTTCTGGATCGGCAGGTACGTCGAACGCGCGGACCAGACGGCACGCATCCTCGACGTGAAGCTGCAGTCGATCACCGAGGACACCCCGGAGGACTTCGCCGAGGCCTGCCGCGACGTCTACCAGATCTTCGGGGTCGAGCAGACCGACGAGTCCGATCACAGCGTGCAGCGGGTGCTGGACCGGCTGCTCACCGACCGTGCGAATCCGTCCTCTGTGGCGGGTGCGCTGTTCACCGCCCGGGAGAACGCCCGGGGCGTGCGCGAGGTGCTCTCGACCGAGGTGTGGGAGTCGCTGAACACCACGACCCTGGGCCTGCCGCGCGGCGTCCGTCCCTCCCGCATGCATGGCGCCTTCCAGTTCGCCAAGGACCGCTGCGCGGTGGTGAACGGGCTGGTGGACGCCTCGATGACGCGTGACGAGGCGTGGCTGTTCCTGCGGATCGGGCAGCTGCTCGAGCGGGTCGACATGCTGGCCCGCAACCTGCAGGACCACGACCTGGAGGACTCCTCCTCCGCGGCGACGGTGACGCTGCTGCGCTCGTGCAGCGCGCACGAAGCATATATCCGCTCCTACCGCGGCCGGGTCCGCTCCGCACGGTCGATCGAGTTCCTGCTGCTGGACTCGATCTTCCCCCGCTCGGCCGTGCACTGCCTCGGCGAGATCGACGAGGCGCTCGAGACCCTCGCGAAGCTGCACGGCAACAGCTTCGACCGGCTGGGCGCCGCCGAGCCCGCCCGCAGGATCGTCGGCCGCGCCCTGGCGAGCCTGCGCTTTCGTTCCCTGGACGACATCGTCGAGAACTTCGACGAGGAGATGGAGCAGCTGCAGATGGTCACCGGCGCCGTCACCCGGGCGCTGGGGACGACGTACTTCCACCCGGCGCACTGAGGGAGCGCGCAGCTCCCTCTGCGATCCCCGGTGGGCCACCCCTGTGACCTCTGTCCGGGAGCAGCGCGGGAGCAGGGCCGGGAGCGTTCCCCATGAGACGATGGGCCGATGCCCGGCGCGCGAGCGCCCGGCCCGCCATCGACGAGAGGACGTAAGCCGGTGACCCCGAGCATCGCTGCCGACGAGGCGCGGGACATCCTTCCCGCCTCGACCCCCCAGGAGCGGCTCCGCAACTTCTGCATCATCGCGCACATCGACCACGGCAAGTCCACGCTGGCCGACCGCATGCTGCAGATCACCGGGGTCGTCGACTCCCGCGCGATGCGCGCCCAGTACCTCGACCGGATGGACATCGAGCGCGAGCGCGGCATCACCGTGAAGAGCCAGGCCGTGCGCATGCCCTGGCAGGTCGACGGCGTGAACTACGCCCTGAACATGATCGACACCCCGGGGCATGTGGACTTCACCTACGAGGTCTCCCGCTCGCTGGCCGCGTGCGAAGGCGCGATCCTGCTGGTCGACGCCGCCCAGGGCATCGAGGCGCAGACCCTCGCGAACCTGTACCTGGCGATGGAGAACGACCTCACCATCATCCCGGTGCTGAACAAGATCGACCTGCCCGGCGCGGATCCCGAGAAGTACGCCGCCGAGATCGGACAGCTCGTCGGGGTGGACCCCGATGACGTGCTGCGCGTCTCCGGCAAGACCGGCTTCGGTGTCGAGGAGCTCCTGGACCACGTGGTGCGGACCCTCCCGTCGCCGCAGGGCGACCCCGAGGCCCCCTGCCGCGCGATGATCTTCGACTCCGTGTACGACACCTACCGCGGCGTGGTCACCTACATCCGGGTGATCGACGGCTCGTTGAAGGCGCGGGACCGCATCGACATGATGTCCACCGGCGCCCACCACGAACTGCTCGAGATCGGCGTGAGCTCTCCGGAGCCGCATCCCACCCAGGGCATCGGCCCCGGCGAGGTCGGGTACCTCATCACCGGCGTGAAGGACGTGCGCCAGTCGAAGGTCGGCGACACCATCACCACCTCCATCCGCGGGGCGACCGAAGCTCTCGAGGGCTATTCGGACCCCAAGCCGATGGTGTACTCCGGCCTGTTCCCGATCGACGGCTCCGACTACCCGGTGCTGCGCGACGCGCTCGACAAGCTCAAGCTCAACGACGCCGCGCTGCTCTATGAGCCGGAGACCTCCACCGCGCTCGGCTTCGGGTTCCGGGTCGGCTTCCTGGGGCTGCTGCACCTGGAGATCATCCGGGAGCGGCTCGAGCGGGAGTTCAACCTCGACCTGATCGCGACCGCTCCCTCGGTCGTCTACCAGGTCGTGATGGAGGACGGCAGCGAGGTCGAGGTGCTGAACCCCTCCGACTTCCCCGTCGGCAAGGTCCGCGAGATCAGCGAGCCGATCACCAGGGCCACCATCCTGGTGCCCAGCGAGTTCATCGGCGCCGTGATGGAGCTGTGCCAGTCCAAGCGCGGGGTCCTCGGCGGCATGGACTATCTCAGCGAGGATCGGGTCGAGCTGCGCTACACCCTGCCGCTCGCGGAGATCGTCTTCGACTTCTTCGACCAGCTGAAGTCCAAGACCCGCGGCTACGCCTCGCTGGACTATGACGTCTCCGGCTCCCAGGTCGCCGATCTGGTGAAGGTCGACATGCTCCTGCAGGCCGAGCCGGTCGATGCCTTCAGCGCGATCGTGCACCGCGACAAGGCCTACAACTACGGTGTGGAGATGGCCGGGAAGCTCAAGAAGCTCATCCCGCGCCAGCAGTTCGAGGTGCCGATCCAGGCCGCCATCGGCTCCCGCATCATCGCCCGCGAGAACATCCGCGCCATGCGCAAGGACGTGCTGTCCAAGTGCTACGGCGGCGACATCTCCCGTAAGCGCAAGCTGCTGGAGAAGCAGAAGGAGGGCAAGAAGCGCATGAAGAACATCGGGTCCGTCGAGGTCCCGCAGGAGGCCTTCATCGCCGCGCTCTCCTCCGACGAGGGCGACATGCCCAAGGACAGCAAGAAGAAGTGAGCATGGAGACCGGACGCATCGCGGCGGTCTGCACCGTCGCCCAGCTCTTCCCCGTCGCGGCGAGCGGACTGATGAGCGGCATCGACAAGCGGCCCGCGGACGGGCCGGTGCGACTGCTCACCCACGGGGTGCTCGGCGACGTGCAGGGAGACCGCGAGCATCACGGCGGGATCTTCAAAGCCGTCTACGCCTTCGCCCGGGAGACGCGCGAGGCGCACGCCGCCGCTCGCGAGCTCGAGCTGCCCGACGGGTCCTTCGGGGAGAACCTCGTGACCACCGGCCAGGACACCGACGAGACGGTGATCGGTGAGCGCTGGCGGATCGGCACCGCCGAGCTCGAAGCGACCTGCCCCCGCAACCCCTGTGGCACGTTCTCCGCCTGGATCGGTGACCGCCGCTGGGGTCGCCACTTCACTGCCGAGGGCCGCTGCGGCGCCTATTTCCGGGTGCTGGTGGAGGGGGAGACCTCCGCCGGTGACGCGATCGAGGTGCTCCACCGTCCCGCGCATGGGGTCACCATCGGCGATGCCTTCCGCGGACTGAGCGCAGACCAGTCCCGTGCGCTGCTGGACTGGGCGCTGGAGAGCGAGACCGTGCTGTACGACACGCTCGTGGACAGTGCCCAGAACGTGCTGCGACGCGCTGATCAGGGCGCCGATTTCCCTGACCGGCTGCGCTCCACCGGGCGCGGGCTGGGATTGGGGATGGGCCTGTGAACCCGCTGTCCGTCTACGTCCACGTGCCCTTCTGCGCCGTGCGCTGCGGGTACTGCGATTTCAACACCTACACCGCGACCGAGCTCGGCGGCGGCGGCTCCCAGGCGGAGTATGCGGACAACGCGATGCGGGAGATGGATCTGACCCTTGCCGCGGACCGCGCTGCCGGTTACGACTACGAGCAGGTCTCGACCGTCTTCTTCGGCGGCGGCACCCCGACGCTGCTGCCGGCCGACGACCTGGTCCGGATGCTCGAGCATCTGCGCACTCTGATCCCCCTGGCCCCGGACGCGGAGATCACCACCGAGGCGAACCCGGACTCCGTCACCCGCGCCTCGTTGTCCCGCCTCGCCGACGGGGGCATCACCCGCGTCTCCCTCGGCATGCAGTCCGCCGTGCCCTCGGTGCTCGCGACGCTCGACCGGACCCACGACCCCGAGAAGGTGCCCCAGGCTGTGGCCTGGGCGAAGGAGGCAGGGCTCGACGTCAGCCTCGACCTCATCTACGGCACCCCGGGGGAGACCCTCACCGATGTCGAGACCTCGGTGAAAGCCGCACTGGCCTGCGGGGTCGACCATATGTCGGCGTACTCGCTGATCATCGAGGGCAACACCGCGATGGCCCGGCAGCTGCGCCGCGGCGAGCTCGAGGCCCCGGACCCGGACGACATGGCCGACAAGTACGAGCTGGTCGACGACCTCGCGCGCGCTGACGGCCTGTCCTGGTACGAAGTCTCCAACTGGGCCCGCACCGAGGCCCAGCGCTCCCGCCACAACCTCGCCTACTGGCGCGGCACCGACTGGTGGGGGATCGGCCCCGGTGCACACCGTCACCGTGACGGGCTGCGCTCCTGGAACGTCAAGCACCCCAGCCGCTATGCGCGGATGCTCGCGGAGGGTGAGATGCCGGTGGCCGACGCTGAGCAGGTCGCCGCCGAGGACCGGCTGGTCGAGCGGATCATGCTCGAACTCCGGATCGCCGACGGGCTCGCCGTGGAGGTGGTCCCCGAGGAGAAGCGGGCGATGCTCGCGGTGCACCGTGAGCGCGGGCACCTGGACGCCGACGCCCTCGCCGGCGGCCGGGCTGTCCTGACTCGCCAGGGACGGCTGCTGGCCGATGCCGTGATCCGCGACCTGGTGCCCTGAGGCCTCTGCGGGCAGACTGCGGGGATGGCACCGTCAGCGAAGCCCACCACGACCGACGAGTACATCGCGGCGCTGGACGAGCCGGCTGCTGCCCGGATGCGTGAACTGCGGGCGCTGGCGCAGGATGCTGTGCCCGAGGCGAGCGAGGCCCTCAAATGGGGTTCACCGGCGTACCTGCACCCGCGCGGCACGATCCTGTTCGTCTGCAGCGCTCACCGCCGGCATGCGAACTTCACCGTCACCCCGAGCACCCGGGAGGCCTTCGCCGAAGAGCTCGCCGGCTACGAGACCGGCAAGGGGAGCGTCAGACTGCCCTATACGACGCCGGTGCCCACCGAGCTGCTGCGGCGGATGATCGCCTATCGGAGGCGCGAGTTCGAGGTCGACGGCGTGAACTGGATGTGAAGGCAGCACAAGAGCCCCCGGGATCCTGGGATCCCGGGGGGCTCTTGTGGTCACGACGCAGAAGGCGCCGAGAGCGTCACTTCACCAGGCGGATGTTGAACGGGTAGTTCCAGTACTCACCCTGGTTGGCCTTGACCGCGCCGATGATCGAGAAGATCAGCTGCAGCAGGGCCGGCAGTCCGACCAGCGGGTACAGCGCCCAGCCGATTCCGAAGGAGAGCGCTCCGAAGATCGTGACCGCGATGGTCAGGGCGATCTGCGCGATCACCACGGCGATCGCACCGTTCAGGGCCTCCGCGGCGTGGAAGCGCACGAAGCGGTCGCGGTCCTTGTACATCACGAAGATGATCAGCGGGCCGACCCAGCCGAGGAAACCCCAGCTGACCACGTGCCCGAGGACCACCGCGAGCTGCGAGAACATTCCCCACATGCGTGAGTCGGAGCGGCTCAGCGGCTGACCGGAGAGCGGTCCTTCATGGACGCCCTTGGTGCCGGGCATCGGCTGGTCGGGCTGCTCTCCGCCCGGCGCCCCACCGGGGGCGCCGTAGGGTGCAGCACCCGGTGCCTGGTAGGCGCTGTGGCCGGCAGGAGCGGGAGCCGGTGCTGCGAGGTGGGGGGCCTGCGTCGCGGGCTTGCCCGCGCTCTGTGCCGACGGTGCGCGGGAGGCGTCGGGACCGTAGGCGAAGGGGTCGTGCGGATGCAGGGCGGGATCCGAGGTGGGGGCGGCCTGCTCGGCGGGGGTACCCGGCTCGGTGCCGAACGGATCGTGCGGATGCGGAGTCTGGCTCATGGTTCCTTCTTCGTGACGGGCCGGTTCTCTGGCCGGCGACGGGCTCATGCGAAAAGCCTATAGAGCCGATCCGGCGGCGTCGGCGTGGCGTGCCGCCGCATCGCGCGGGGGATATCCCCCGGGTCAGGCGTGATCGACCGTCACGAAGTCGATGAGCTCCTCGATGCGGCCCGAGAGCGTCGGCTCGACGTCGGCATAGGAGCGGACGGTCGACAGGATGCGCTTCCAGCCCAGCCCGATGTCTGACTTATCCGCATGGGGCCAGCCGAGCGCGGCGAGGGAGCCGACCTTGATATCGGTGCCCTTGGGGATGTGCGGCCAGGCGGTGAGGCCCACCCGGGCAGGCTTGACCGCCTGCCAGACGTCGACGTACGGGTGGCCGAGCACCGTGACATTGCCGCGGGCGCCGGGCAGCGCCATCACCTCGGCGGCGATCCGGGACTCCTTCGAGCCCTTCACGAGGTGGTCCACGAGGATCCCGAGTCGGCGCCCGGGGGAGGGCCCGAACTCGCGCACGCGCTCGGCGAGGTTGTCGGCTCCCTCGAGCTGCTCGACGACGATGCCCTCGATGCGCAAATCGTGTCCCCACACCTTCTGCACCAGCTCGGCGTCGTGGGTGCCCTCGACCCAGATCCGCGAGGCGCGGGCGGTGCGCGCCTTCGCCCCCGCGACGTAGATGGAGCCGGAGGCGGAGCGGGTGCGGCTCGGTGCCGCGGTCCTCGCGATGGCGCGGGTGAGCACCACGGGCCTGCCGTCGATCATGAAGCCCGGGCCCAGCGGGAAGGTGCGGCGCACCCCGCGGCCGTCCTCGAGCTCGACGATCAGCTCCCCGGCGATCTTCTCCACCCGCGTCACCGCGCCGGTGAATCCGGTGGAGGCCTCCTCGGCGACCAGACCCCGCTGAGCGGGGACCTCGCGGGCCGCAGGAGGGCGACGATGATGGGCGGGCGGACCGGAGGAGAGCACGTCGCGGCCGTACCGGTCGGGGAAGTCAGCAGGCACGCGCGACACCGTACACCCGTGGCGAACACCTCCCCGCGCAGCGCGCCGGGACGCGTAGGATTGGCACCTGGCATGAGAGAGTGCCAATCGAGACAGCAACGATGGAAGCACGCAGCGCAGGAGGTGAGCGAGACGGACGCCCGCAAGCTCCAGATCCTCGGCGCGATCGTCGAGGACTACGTCTCCACCCGCGAGCCCGTCGGCTCCAAGTCGCTCCTGGAGCGTCACGAGCTCGGCGTCTCCGCCGCGACGGTGCGCAACGACATGTCCCTGCTCGAGGAGGAGGGGCTGATCCATCAGCCCCACACCTCTGCGGGTCGCGTCCCCACTGACAAGGGCTATCGCACCTTCGTCGACCACGTCGCCACGATCAAGCCGCTCTCCGCCCCTGAACGGCGAGCGATCCGCGCCCTGCTCGAGGACTCCGGCGACGTCGAGGAGCTGCTGGCCCGGACTGTGCGGGTGCTCGCGCAGCTGACCCAGCAGGTCGCGATGGTGCAGTACCCGGCGCGCAGGCAGGCCCGGATCCGCCATGTCGAGCTGGTCAAGGTCGCCGACTCCCTGCTGCTGGTGGTGCTGATCACCGAGTCCGGGCGGGTGGACCAGCGCACCGTGCCGATCAATGCCGGCAAGCCCACCGAGTACTACACCGTGCTGCGCGATCAGCTGAACCGGGTCGTCGCCGGCCGCGAGGTCACCGATCTCGCCGCGCCGCTTGCCGAGTTCCTCGAGGCGCTCACGCCTCCGGAGCGCCCGGCGGCCGCCGAGGTCTCCGAAGCCCTCGCCGCGCTCGCGGCGACCAGGGCCGAGGGCCGGATCATGATGGCCGGCACCGCCAACATCGCACGCTCGGCCGAGGACTTCGCCCGGGACGTCGAGCCGTTGCTGGACGTGCTCGAGGAGCAGCTGGTGCTGCTGCGACTGTTCACCGAGATGCACGCCTCGCCGGGTGCCGTCGAGGTGCGCATCGGCACCGAGCTCCAGGACCGGGCGCTGCATCAGGCCGCGGTCGTCGGCGCCGGATACGGTGTCGGCTCGCATGTCGCGATCCTGGGACCCAGCCGGATGGATTACGTCACCGGCATCTCCACCGTCCAGGCCATCGCCCGCTACGTCTCCCGCTTTCTCGAATAGCCTCGGGCGGGCTCGGCGGTCTCACACCCGCCCCGCCTCCCATGCCTCTCGACGCCCCGTGCCCTCGGCTCGCGGCACCGACTCCCCGGTAAGGACCCCACTGCAGTGAACGACGATTACTACGACCTCCTCGGCGTCTCCCGCGAGGCATCGACCGAAGAGATCAAGAAGGCATACCGCAAGCTCGCCCGCACGCTCCACCCGGATGTGAACCCGGATCCGGAGGCGGCCGAGAAGTTCAAACGGGTCTCCCAGGCCTACGAGACGCTCTCCAACGCGGACAAGCGTCGTCAGTACGACATGGGCGGCGGCCCGGGCATGGGTGGCTTCCCCGGCGGCGGTGGCGGGGCTGGCTTCGACTTCAACGACATCTTCGACATGTTCGCCGGCGCCTCCGGCATGCGCGGCCGCAACCAGGGCCCCGTGCCCCGCCAGCGCCGCGGCGGAGATGTGCTGCGCCGCGTGAAGATCGACCTGCGTGATGTGGTCTTCGGCACCGAGGAGAAGGTCTCCTTCCGCACCGCGGTGCTGTGCGAGCGCTGCTCAGGCTCCTGCTGCGAGCCGGGCACCAGCCCCACCCGCTGCACCGCCTGCAACGGCTCCGGCCACGTCCAGCGGGTCGCGCAGTCGCTGCTGGGCCAGATGGTCACCATGGCGCCCTGCCCCACCTGCGACGGCCACGGCGATGTCATCGAGAGCCCCTGCTCCGGCTGCTCCGGTCACGGCCGCACCGCCTCCGAGCGCACGGTGACCGTGCGGATCCCCTCCGGTGTCGAGAACGGCACCCGGATCCAGCTGCGCGGCGAAGGCGAGACCGGCGAGGCGGGCGGGCCGTCCGGCGATCTCTTCGTCGAGCTGTCCGTCTCCGATCATGAGATGTTCGAACGCTCCGGCGACGACCTGGTGACCACGATCGCGGTCCCCATGACCACCGCCGCGCTCGGCGCGACCATCCTGCTGGAGACCTTCGACGGCTCCCAGGATCTCGATGTCCGCCCCGGCTCGCAGCCCGGTGAGGAGATCGTCCTGAAGGGACTGGGCGTCACCCCGCTGCGCCGCGAGCGCCGCGGCGACATCCGGGTGGTGCTCGATGTGGATGTCCCCACCTCGCTCAGCGACGAGGAGCGGGACCTGCTCCAGCAGCTCGCCGCCCTGCGCGGCGACGAGACGACGCGCCGCAGCAAGGGTCACGGCCCGTTCGCGAAGCTCCGCGAGCGCCTGCGCGAGTTCTGAGCCGACGGGAGAGCACCTGATGCCCACCACGCCTCCGGGCTTCCTGATCCTCGACGACGCCCTCGCCGCCGTCGTCATGGGCGATGCCCTCGTGCTGGCGGGCGACGAGGGCCGGCACGCCGCGAAGGTGGCGCGGATCGGGGTGGGGGAGCAGGTGCTGCTTACCGACGCCCCCGGCCGTCAGGTCCTCGCCGAGGTGACCGCCGCCCGCAAGGAGGCGCTGGACCTGCGCCTGCTCGCGGACCCCTCGCCCGCCGTGCAGCGCCTGCCCCGGCTGACCCTGGTGCAGGCGCTGGCCACCGGCGGGCGCGACGAGCAGGCTGTGGAATCGGCCACCGAGCTCGGGATCGACCGAGTCGTGCCCTGGATCGCGCGCCGCTCGGTGTCCGTCTGGCGCGGGGAGAAGCTGCGCAAGGGTCGCGCCAAGTGGGAGTCGACCGTGCGCGCGGCGGTCAAGCAGTGCCGCCGGCCCGGGATTCCCGCGGTCGGGGAGCCCGTGACCACCTCGCAGCTGGTCGCCGACCTGCGAGGACGAGTGGCCGACGGGATGCTGGTGCTGGTGCTGCACGAGCAGGAGTCCGTGGGAGTGATGAGCCTCGCCGAGGATCTGCGCGCCGCGAGCGAGGACGGTCTCGAGGAGATCCTCGTGATCGTCGGCCCTGAGGGCGGCATCGATCCCGAGGAGCTCGCTCAGCTGCGCGAGACGGGTGCCCGCTCCGTGCTGCTCGGCCCCGAGGTGCTGCGCTCCTCGACCGCCGGCCCCGCCGCGATCGCCGTGCTCAGCGCGCTGCTGGGTCGCTGGGGCTGAGCTGCCCAGCGCGTCTGCTGCGCCCACCCGCTGCCCTGGCTCGACCTCGTCGCCGCGCCGGCAGCAGAACGCCGAGAACACTGATTCCTGCCGGATATGCAAGGAATCGGTGCTCTCGGCGCTGGTCACCCGGTGTGTCCGGACGGCTCGGGAAGGCACTGTGGGCTAGGGGCGCCCGGCTCACCCGGCACGCCCGGGAAGACGGTCAGCCGACGTTCGAGAGCGCTCGCTGGGAGATCGCGGTGAGATGCTCGCCGAGCGCCGCGGTCTTCTCCTCGGCGACGAACAGCTCGCCCTCGACGGAGAGGTCCTCGCGGAAGCCCAGGCCGATCGAGCCGACCACGTCGGCGCCGAGGCGGGTCATCAGGGTCTCCAGCAGCGGCAGCACCTCGCCGGCGGAGCCCCAGCCATAGCCGACCAGGACGGTGGGCAGGCCGCTCCACTCCTCATAGAGGAAGTCGATCGCGTTCTTCAGGGCTCCGGGGTAGGAGCCGTTGTACTGCGGGGTGAGGATCACCAGGGCATCGAGAGCGTCGATCCGGGCTCCCCAGGCGAGGGCGTGGTCCGTCTCCTTGGGCAGGCCCTGCTTGGGGCTGCTGGTGCCGTCGAAGGCCGGCAGCGCCACCTCGCGCAGGTCGATCAGGTCCACGTCGACCCCGGCGGGGATGGCGTCATGGACCCAGCGGGCGACGTGGTCGCCCACGCGGTTCGGACGTGCGCTGGCGAGGATGATTCCAAGTTTCGTCATAGTGATTAAAACTTCTCATACATCCGGGATGTTCCTCAATCCGAGGTGGCCTTCCTCGCTCCCGTAGACTCCCCAGCATGGGAAACAGCCGCACCGAGCACGTCACACAGCGTCATGATCCGGACTGCGTCTTCTGCAGGATCGTCGCTGGGGAGATCCCCTCCGAACGGGTCCACGAGGACGATCAGGTGATCGCCTTCAAGGATCTGCATCCGCAGGCCCCCGTGCATGTGCTGGTGGTGCCGCGGGAACATCGTCGCGACGTGACCGAGCTCGTCGAGGATCCGTCGCTGCTCGCCCACACGGCGCAGGTCGCAGCCCAGGTGGCCGCAGACCAGGGCGATGGCGACTTCCGACTGATCTTCAACACCGGTGCGAGCGCCGGCCAGACCGTCTTCCACGTGCACGCGCACGTCCTGGCAGGCGGGAAGCTCGCAGAAGGAGAACTGTGACAGACGCCCTCGAACCGGTACCCGGGCACCCTCCCGAGGTGCGTGAGCGGAAGCTGACGATCCCCGATCACCTCAGCCCCTTCCAGGTGCTCGGAGAGAACGATCAGGCCCTGGCGGCGCTCGAGGATGCGATCCCCGACACCGACGTGCACGTGCGGGGCCACCAGGTGACGCTGCGCGGCACGCAGGAGGCGCTGCGGCGCGGCGAGCAGATCATCCGCTCGATCATCGAGCTGGCCGGCACCGGCCAGGCCGTCACCGCCGAGGCGGTGCAGCGCGCCGCGAACCTCTACGGCGATGAGCGCGCGAACGGGAAGAAGCTCGAGCAGGTCCTCTCCCGCACGATCCTCTCCTCCCGCGGCCGCACCATCCGTCCCAAGACGATGGGTCAGAAGACATACATCGAGGCGATCGAGTCCTCGACCATCACCTTCGGGATCGGTCCTGCGGGCACCGGCAAGACCTATCTCGCCGTCGCGATGGCGGTGCAGAAGCTGCTGAGCAAGCAGGTGGACCGCATCATCCTCACCCGCCCTGCCGTCGAGGCGGGGGAGCGGCTCGGCTTCCTGCCGGGGAGCCTGAACGAGAAGATCGACCCGTACCTGCGCCCGCTCTACGACGCGCTGCACGACATGCTGGACCCGGAGTCGATCCCGCGCCTGATGAGCGCCGGCACCATCGAGGTCGCGCCGCTGGCCTATATGCGCGGCCGCACCCTGAACGACGCCTTCATCATCCTCGACGAAGCCCAGAACACCACCCCTGAGCAGATGAAGATGTTCCTGACCAGGCTCGGCTTCAACTCCACCATGGTGATCACCGGTGACGTGACCCAGGTCGACCTCCCAGGCGGTCAGAAGAGCGGCCTGCGAGTCGTCGAACAGGTGCTCTCGGGCATCGAGGACATCTCCTTCTGCCGCCTCTCCTCCCGGGACGTGGTGCGCCACAGCCTGGTCAGCGAGATCGTCGACGCCTATGGGCGCTGGGAGATCCAGCCCGGGGGCGCCCGCGACCTCCGCCACCGCACGAGCAAGGGACACTGAGCATGACCATCGAGATCCGCAACGAGACCACGGCGGTCGTGGACGAGCGAGAGTTCGTCGACCTCTCCCGCTTCGTGTTCGAGGCGATGCACCTGCATCCCGCCACCGAGATGTCGATCCTGTTCGTCGACGAGGACGCGATGGAGAAGCTCCACGTGCAGTGGCTGGACCTGCCTGGCCCCACCGACGTGATGAGCTTCCCGATGGATGAGCTCATCCCCGGCACCCCCGAGCACCCGGCCCCCGAGGGGCTGCTCGGAGATGTGGTGCTGTGCCCGACGGTCGCCACCAAGCAGGCCGCGGAGGCGGGCCACAGCGCCGTCGAGGAGATGCTGCTGCTGACCGTGCACTCGATCCTGCACCTGCTGGGCTACGACCATATGGAGGATGATGAACGCACCGTGATGTTCGACCTCCAGCGCAAGCTCCTGCTCACGTTCCTCGCCTCGCGGCCGGCGCGCTGATCGCCCCCTGATGACACGTCCGCAACCCAGGCCCGGGCTGGTCCAGTGCTGACCCTCGCCCTGCTCGTCCTGATCCCGCTGATCGTGCTCTCCGGGGTGGTGGCCGCTATGCTCACGGCGGTCGATGCCGCCCAGCTGTCCGTCTCGCGCGGCGTGCTGGAGAAGGCGCTGTCCTCCCGTCCCGAGCCCGTGCGGGCGCGGGTGCTCGCCCACCGCGAGGACGCCGCTCGCACCCTGGCCTCCGTATCGCTGGGCCGGATGCTCGCCGAGACGGTGATGGTCGCCTCCGTGGCAGGGGTGACCGTGGCTATCCGCGACCATCAGGGCCACACGGGCCTTCTGCTGCCGGGGATCGCGACCGTGGTCGTCGCCGGGCTGCTGGTGCTGATCGTGCTCGCGATCTCGCCGCGGACCATCGGTCGCAGCCGCCCCGAGTCCGTGCTGATCTCCAACCGCTGGCTGGTCACGCTGGTGCGGGGAGTGCTGTGGGTTCCCGCCGGGGCGCTGACCAGCGTCGGCGCCTCGCTCGCGGCCCGCTCCGGCGGTCAGGAGAAGCCCGAGGACGGTGCCGAGAAGGCACGCAAGAATGTGGACCGAGCGCTCGAGGACGAGCACGTGCGCGACGGTGAACGGGACATGATCCAGGGCGTCTTCGAGCTGCGCGAGACCATGGTGCGAGAGCTGATGGTCCCGCGTCCCGACATGGTCACCCTCAGCGCGGAATCCAGCGCGGAGACGGCGATGCGGCTGTTCGTGCGCTCCGGCTACTCCCGCATCCCGGTGATCGGTGACAGCGTCGACGATCTCCGCGGGATGCTGTACGTCAAGGACGTGATGCGGACGATCCATTCGCCCTGGGACGCGAGTCCCGAGCGACCGGTGCACGAGATCATGCGCGCGGCGCGCTTCGCCCCGGAGTTCGTCGCGGCCGACGAGGTGCTCGCGCAGATGCAGACCAGCCATGTGCACATCACAGTGCTTGTCGACGAGTACGGAGGGGTGGCAGGCATCGTGACCATCGAGGACATCCTCGAGGAGATCGTGGGCGAGATCGCCGACGAGCACGATCGTGCGGAACCGGAGATCCAGGACATCGGCGAGGGCCGCTACCGGGTCCCCGCCCGGGCCGGCCTCTCGGAGGTCGGGGATCTGTTCGACCTCGAGCTCGACGACGACGACATCGACAGCGTGGGCGGTCTGCTGGCCAAGGCGACCGGGCGGGTGCCGATCCCCGGCTCCCAGGCCATCGCGCTCGGGCTCGAGCTCGAGGGGGAGAGGACCGCCGGCCGACGCAAGCGGCTCTCCACCGTGCTGGTGCGCCGAGCCCCGCAGGACGAGGACCACCAAGACACCGACCAGGAGGACGACAATGACCGCTGACCAGGATCCCCGCCCAGATATCGCCGAGGACCCCGCCGCGAGCTCCGCTGCAGCGCCCACCGCAGGGCCCACGCACCGCTCCGGCTTCGTCGCCCTGGTGGGCCGGCCCAACGTCGGGAAGTCCACGCTGACCAATGCCCTGGTCGGTGAGAAGGTCGCGATCACGTCCAGCAAGCCGCAGACCACCCGCCGCGCCATCCGCGGGATCGTCACCCAGGAGGACGCGCAGATCATCCTGGTGGACACCCCCGGCGTGCACCGTCCCCGCACCCTGCTCGGCGAGCGGCTGAACGACCTGGTGCGCGACACCCTTAGCGAGGTGGATGTGGTGGGCTTCTGCCTTCCCGCCGACCAGAAGATCGGCCCCGGCGACCGCTTCATCTGCGAGGACCTGGTCGAGCTGCGCACCGGCCGACGGGGACCGCGCGTCATCGCCGTCGTCACCAAGACCGACCTGGTGACGCGGGACCGTCTGGCCGAGCACCTCATGGCCGTGGACCAGATGATGGACTTCGACGAGATCGTGCCGATCTCCGCCGTCAAGGGCGAGCAGATCGACGTGCTGCTCGAGGTGATCACCCGCCAGCTCCCCGAGGGCCCGCAGCTGTACCCGGACGACCAGCTCACCGAGGAGTCACGCGATGACCGCATCTCCGAGCTGATCCGCGAGGCGGCGCTGGAGGGCGTCCGCGACGAGCTCCCGCACTCGATCGCAGTCGTCATCGAAGAGGTGGTCGAGGTGGACCCCGACGGCGATGCCTTCACCCCCGTCGAAGCCGGCACCGGACGACTCGTGGTCCGCGCGTCCCTGTTCGTCGAGCGCGACAGCCAGAAGGGCATCATCATCGGCAAGGGCGGCTCACGCCTGAAGGAGGTCGGCTCCCAGGCCCGTGCGGAGATCAACCACCTCATCGGCCGCAAGGTGCATCTGGACCTGCGGGTCAAGGTCGCCAAGGAATGGCAGCGCGACCCCAAGCAGCTGGGACGCCTCGGGTTCTGAGGCAGCGCCGGCAGGGCAATGCACTGCACTGCCTGCACCGCACCGCACCGCTCTGCGCTGGGACGCTCGGAGCGACGCGGGCGGATCTGACCGGTGTTCGTATGGTGAGAGGCGCCGAACCGCCAGGCGGACGGTGCTAACGTGGCGCCCATGCGTGGATCGCTGCTTCTGCTTCGCCGCCGCGACGGGTCCTGAACCGCCGGGAACCCGCCGCGGCTGACGTGCTGTCCGGCGACCGGTACCCCAGCGAGAAGGACCTCCAGATGACTGACTCCACGATCACCCTCCCCGTTGCCGCAGAGGGCGACCCCGCGGCCCCCGTCGTCGGCCCCGCCGGCGACGCACCCCAGCAGCCGTCGGGCATGCCGACCCACAAGTACCTGCCCTTCCACGAGCAGATCCAGGTCGACCTGCCGGACCGCACCTGGCCCGCCCGCCGCATCACCCGCGCCCCCCGCTGGTGCGCGGTCGATCTGCGCGACGGCAACCAGGCCCTCATCGACCCGATGAACGCCGAGCGCAAGCTGCGGATGTTCGAGCTGCTGGTCCAGATGGGCTACAAGGAGATCGAGGTCGGATTCCCCTCCGCCTCCAAGACCGACTTCGATTTCGTGCGGGCCCTCATCGAGGAGGACCGCATCCCGGAGGACGTCTCCATCCAGGTCCTCACGCAGTCGCGCGAGCACCTCATCGAGCGCACCTACCAGGCGATCGCCGGAGCGAAGCGCGCGGTGGTCCACCTCTACAACTCCACCTCCGTGGTCCAGCGCGACGTGGTCTTCCGCGCCGACGAGGACGCGGTCCTCGACATCGCCGTGCAGGGTGCGCTGCTGTGCAGGAAGTACGAGGAGACCATCCCGGACACGCAGATCACCTACCAGTACTCCCCGGAGTCCTATACCGGGACCGAGCTCGAGTACGCGCTGCGAGTGTGCAATGCCGTGATCGAGGTCTTCCAGCCCACACCCCAGAACAAGATGATCGTCAACCTGCCGGCGACGGTGGAGATGGCGACACCGAACGTGTACGCCGACTCGATCGAGTGGATGCATCGGCACCTGGACCGTCGGGACTCGCTCGTGCTCTCGCTGCACCCGCACAACGACCGCGGGACCGGGGTCGCCGCCGCAGAGCTCGGCTACCTCGCCGGCGCGGACCGCATCGAGGGCTGCCTCTTCGGCAACGGCGAGCGCACCGGCAACGTGGATCTGGTGACCCTGGGCCTGAACCTGTTCAGCCAGGGCATCGACCCGCAGATCGACTTCTCCGACCTCGGCGAGGTGCGCCGCACCGTCGAGCACTGCAACCAGATGCCGGTGCCCGAGCGCAGCCCCTACGGCGGCGACCTCGTGTTCACCGCCTTCTCCGGCTCCCATCAGGACGCCATCAAGAAGGGTCTGGAGCGCATGCAGGTGGACGCCGAGCAGGCCGGCAAGGACGTCGATGATCTGGTGTGGCGGGTCCCCTACCTGCCCATCGACCCGATGGATGTGGGCCGCTCCTACGAAGCGGTGATCCGCGTGAACTCGCAGTCCGGCAAGGGCGGGATGGCCTACCTGCTGCGCACCGAGCACGGCCTGGACCTGCCGCGGCGCCTGCAGATCGAGTTCTCCGGCATCGTCCAGCAGCGCACCGACTCCGACGGCGGCGAGGTCAGCCCCGAGAAGCTCTGGGACGTCTTCACCGACGAGTACCTGCCCTCACACGACGAGGCGCGGCAGTGGGGCCATTACGGCTTCCGCGATGTGCACCAGGAGTCGACCGGCGAAGGTTCGGATCGCATCACGGCCACTCTCGTGGTCGATGGCGAGGAGCACCAGGTCACCGGGATCGGCAACGGCCCGCTGGACGGCTTCGTCAAGGCTCTCGCCGAGCGGAAGATCGATGTGCGCATCCTCGACTACGCCGAGCACGCCCTCACCGAGGGTGACGACTCCCTGGCCGCCTCCTACATCGAATGCGAGATCGGCGACCGGATCTTCTGGGGTGTGGGCATCGACGGCTCGATCACCCGTGCCTCCCTCGAGGCGATCACCTCGGCGCTGAACCGGTCGCACCGCGCCCGCGCCTGAGCCCCCGCCCCACCTCCGACCCCCGGGCCCGAGCTGACGCGAATGTGCGCTGTGCTTCCACTCTTGGAAGCACAGCGCACATTCGCGTTCGGGTGGGTGTGGGACGGGGTCGGGGTCACCGCGCACCAGCGCCGCGGCGGCGTGGGAGGCGCCGCCGACAGGCCGGTGGTCAACTGCGCGGTGCTGCCTCGGGGGCGCCATCGCCTGACGAGTCCCGAGCCTCGTACTCCCGCAGCTCCTCCTCGGTGAGCATCGGCATCTCACCGGTGAGCGTCGCGTGAGTGGGCGTGGGCAGGTCCCAGCCGGGCGACTCATCGGCGGGCTGCGGCTGATCCGGCGAGGTGCTGCGTGCGGTGAGCGTGACTCCGGCGCTCGCGGCGACCACCAGCACGGCGGCGGTGATCCGCAGCGGCGTCGCGTCCTGGCCGATCAGCAGCACGCCGGCGAGCAGCGCGACCACCGGCTCGAGGCTCAGCATGATCCCGAAGACGTGCCGGGGCAGGCGCCGCAGCGCCGCGAGCTCGAGGGTGTACGGCAGCACGGAGGCGAGCAGCGCGGTGCCCGCTGCGAGGCCGAGCAGGCGCAGGTCCATCACACCCGTGACAGCGCCCTCGGCGCCGAGCGGCAGGATGGCGAGGGCACCGACAGCCATCGCGACGGCGAGGCCGTCCTGCCCGGGGACCAGCTGCCCCACCTTCGCGCTGGAGAGCACGTACAGGCCCCAGAACACGGCGGCGACGAGGGCGAAGAGCACGCCGAGGAGGTCCAGGGACGCCGCGCCGGTGAAGGACTCCACGCCGAACAGCCCCACTCCGCCGAGGGCCAGCAGCACCCACAGCAGGTCGGTGCGGCGCGTCGAGAGCACCGCGGCGACGGTCAGCGGTCCGAGGAACTCGATCGCGACCGCTGTACCCAGCGGGATCCGCTCGATCGAGGCGTAGAAGGCGCCGTTCATCGCACCGATCACCACACCGAAGATGATCACCGCGATCCACTGCTGGCGGGTGAAGCGGTGGACCTTCGGGCGGACGATCACCAGCAGGACGATCGCTGCGATGCCCAGGCGCAGCGCGGTGGTGCCCCAGGAGCCGATCGCGGGGAACAGCTGAGTCGCGAGCGCCGCCCCGAACTGCAGCGAGAAGCAGGAGCCGAGGATGAACAGCACCGGCGTCAGGGGCACCCCGCGGGAGGGGGCCGACGGGGTCGGCGCGGCGGTGGCCCGGGGGACAGGAGCGGGAGCGGGAGCGGGAGCGGACGAGGTTCTCACGCCTCCACTGTGCCCACCGTGGTCCCGCCAGGTCCAGCGAATGTTTCCGACCTGTACCGTGAAGCGGAACTTCACGATCGGAGGAGTGTCCGTGCTGAACCTGCACCGACTGTTCCTGCTGCACGAACTGCGCAGGCTGGAGACGATGACGGCGGTCGCCGGAGCCCATTCGATGTCCCCGTCGGCCGTCTCCCAGCAGCTCTCCCACCTTGAACGGGAGACGAAGACCACCCTCTTCCAGCAGGTCGGCCGACGGGTCGTGCTCACCGACGCCGGGGTGCGACTGGCCCGCCGGGCGGAGGAGATGCTGGGACTGCTGGAGACGGCGGAAGCCGAGCTCGCATGGGCCCAGGGAGAGGCCGGCGGACTGCTGCGGGTGGCGTCCTTCCAGACCCCGATGATCGCGCTCGCCCCGGCAGCTGTGAGCGTGCTCGCGCAGCAGCACCCCGACCTCCATCTGGAGATGGCGCAGCAGGAGGTGGAGTCGGCCTATGAGGGGCTGCTCGCGCATCGCTTCGACGTGATCCTCGGCGAGGACTATCCCGGGGGTCAGCGGGTGGTGCGGCGCGGCACCGACCGAGAGGCGCTGCTGCGCGATCCGCTCCTGCTGGTGCTTCCGGACTCCGGTTCCTGGGCCGACGCCCGCACCCTCGCGGACCTGGTCGACGCACCGTGGGCGCTGGACCCCTCGGGCAGCCGCACCGGGCTCTGGGCGCGGACGTATCTGCGCCAGGCCGGGCTCGAGCCTCGCATCAGCTTCACCACCCCCGACCCGCTGCTCCAGGTGCACCTCGTGCGCACGGGGCATGCGGTGGCCTTCGTCCCCGGGATCATCGCCTCCGAGCATCTCGGGGGCACACGGGTGGTGCGGCTGCCGGGGGATCCCCATCGTTCCCTGTACACCGCGGCCCGGGCGGGGGCGGCCGCGCACCCCTCGCTGCTCGCCTTCCGTGCAGCGCTGCTCGAGGCGGCTGGATCCCTCTCCGGCCTCGAGGGGCTGGAGACGTTCCCGTCCTGAACCCGGCCCGACACGATCGTGCATCTCCTCCGTCCGGGGGCAGCGTCGGGGTCCGGGACAGGGTAGAACCGTCCCATGACGACTGCTCCGGATCACGCCATCATTGCTGGGCCCGCCCCTCGCCGGCATGCCGCGGTGCTGCTGCTGGTGCTGCTGGCCGTGGCGGTCGCGGGCTTCGCCTTCCGCGGTGTGACGGCGCCACGTGACGCTGCGGCGCCCGAGGACGTCTTCAGCGCCGAACGCGCCGCGGCCTCCGTCGCTCCTGTGGTCGCGGTGTCGCGGCCGATGGGCTCGGCCGAGAACGACAGCGCCCATGAGGAGCTCGCCGCGCAGCTGAGCGCACTCGGCTTCGAGATCGAGACCCAGGAGGGGATCGGCACGCGCGTCCTCGACGGCGAGGCCTCGGCGGGGTACGTCCGCAATCTCGTCGCCACCCGGCCCGGCACCGACCCCACCGGCACCGTGGTGCTCGCCTCCCACATCGACTCGGTCCCCGGCGCGCCCGGCGCGGCCGACGCCGGGGTGGGCCTCGCCGTGATCCTCGAGACGGCCCGGGCGCTGGGCCCGGAGACCCTGCGCAATGACCTGGTGATCCTGCTGGTCGATGGCGAGGAGCGGGGCCTGCTGGGATCCGATGCGTACCTGGCCGGCCCGGGCCAGGAGCTCACCGCGCCGGTGGTGGTGCTGAACCATGAGGCGCGCGGCATCTCCGGCCGGCCGCTGGTGACCCGGGCGAGCGGGCCGATGCACGCCGTGATCGGCTCGTCACCGAGCCCCGAGTTCGAATCCTTCACCGACGCCCTGTTCGGGATCATCCCCAACTACACCGACTTCAGCTCCTACCGGGACGCCGGCTGGTGGGGGATGGACATGGCGATCATCGACGAGGCCTGGGCCTATCACTCCGCCCAGGACGATGCCGCGCATCTGGATGACGGCACCCTCCAGCACTACGGCGAGCTGACCCTGGCCCTGACCCGAGATCTCGGCGACCGGGATCTCGGCGCCCTCCAGGACCGTGCGGACGAGCATCCGGTGCAGACCACCGCGCCCTGGGGAGTGGTGCAGGTGCCGCCGCTGGTGATGACGGTGCTCGGCCTGCTGGCACCGCTGGCCGTGCTCGCCGCGATGCTCGTGCGACGCCGCCGCATGGAGGTCACGCTCCCCGGTGCTGTCGTGGGGGCGGTGGTGGGGCTGCTGGTTCTCGTCGGCGGGGTGCTCGCCGCGTTCCAGCTCTGGTCGGCCACCGCTGCGGCGACTCCCGAGATGCTCTCCCAGAGCATGGGTGAACCTGTGCGGGCCGAGCTCTTCCTCCTCGCGGAGATGCTCGCCGCGGCCGCGGTGGTGACGGCCGGCTGGGTGGTGGCCCGGCTGCTGATCTCGCGCGCCGCCGTTCTGCTCGGAGCTGCGCTCGTGGTCACGACGCTGCTGGCGGTGCTCGGGGTCTCCTCGCCCACACTCGGCAGCTCGATGATCCTGCCCGCCACGATCGCTGCTCTCGGCACTCTGCTCGCCGCGCTGCTGCCGCCGGTTACCGGCCTGGTGGCGCGTGTGCTCGCCGTGCTTCCGACGGGTTGGATGCTGGGCATCCAGCTCTCGGCGCTGGCCGAGTTCGGCATCGCCTCGGCAGCCGGGGGACTGGCCGGGACCGCCCTGATCGGGCTCGGCGCCGCGGGCCCGCTGCTGCTCGGCAGCTTTCAGGCTCGTTCCGGTGACCTGCCCACCGGTCGGGCTGATGGCCGGCTCTCCCGCCGCGCCGCCGAACACCGTGGCCGTGCGCACTCCGCGCCTGGTGCCCGCCCGGCCCGTCGGCCCCATCGACTCCTGCTCCCGGTGCTGCCTGCGGTGCTCGCGCTCGGGCTCGCGATCGGTGGAACTGCGTGGACCCTGGCGTCGCCGGAACCGACCCAGGAGCGCGTCGTCGCGCATGTCGATGGCGGCACCGGAGAGACCACCTGGGAGGTCTCGGGCAGCACCGACTGGGGCCGGGCACTCGATGGGGCGTCGGCGACCTCGGACCTCGCCGTGCCGGCTGTGAGCGTGCAGGGCTCCGCCGAGGCGCCGCAGGAGATCTCGATCGAGGCCCCGAGGGACGCGTCCGCGCTCACTCTCGAAGCGAGCGGCGGTCTGCTCACCGCCGTCGCCGTGGACGGCGTGGCGGTGGAGTCCGCGGAGGGGCTCGAGCGGGTCACGGTCCATGGCGTCCGTGCCGGTCAGGCCGTGCGCATGACCGTGACCGTGCCTGCTGGGGCGGAGCTGATGCTGCGCGAGACGAGCTTCGATCCGACGCTCGCCACGGGCTGGGTCGCCCCCGGCGACGACGTCTCGCTCGTGCAGCCGCGCATGGAGGTGAGCATCGCCGTCCCGCGTTGAGCGGGGCCATGACGACCTTGCGCTCTCCTCGCCTCGCAGTAGCTGCGTCGACCGCGGGCACGTGACGTCAGCCCAGCGGCAGCGTGGCCAGCACCTCGTGGCGGGGGCCTCCGGACCGACCCTGCCCCAGCTGCGACTCGATCAGCTCGAGCTCCGTCACCTCCCAGGTCGGCCCGCGATAGACCGACAGCGCTCGGACCGTCTCTGCCAGCAGCAGCTGCGTCGGATCCGGCGGCGGTTCCTCGCCCCGGCGACGGCGGCGCGGCCGAGGAGCGCGGGCCGAGACCCGGGCGACCGTCAGGTGAGCTCTGCGCCGTTCGCGGCTCTCGCCCTCGAGCAGCTCCTCGCCCAGCAGTGCGCCCAAGGCCTCCGTCGCGCCGCCCACGCCGATCCACAGCGTGCGGGCGCTGAACATCCCCGCACCGCTCAGCTGGAGCGGCATCGGCCGGTGCCGAGCTGCGATCCGGCCGAGCTCCCGGGTCGTGTCCTCGAGCGCCCCACCGGGCAGATCTGCCCGGAAGGCGAGAGTCAGATGCCACTGGGAGGGATCACCCCAGCGCAGCGCACGGCCCGCGCCCGCCCGCACCTCCTCGAGCGCCGAGTCCAGATGCTCGAGCGCCGTGGGGGAGGGACGGAGGGCGACGAAGACCCGTATCAGGCCACCGGCGGGAAGCTCTTCTTCGCGGCAGCCGCGATCTTGTTCAGCTGCGAGCGGTCGGCGAGCGCGCCGAGCACGGCACCCAGCCCCGGGATCGCCTTGCCGAACAGGCGTGCGGAGCGCAGCCCGAAGCGGCGCAGCAGGCGGCCGCCGATGGCACCGGCGAGCTCCGACTGCGGAGTCGTCGGCAGGCGCTTGGCGAGGCCGCGCGTGGCGACCCCGGCGATCGGCCCGAGGCCGACGTTCTTCAGCACGTCCCCGGACTCCTCGCCGAGCAGCGCCGCGAGCACCCGCACCCGGACCTCCTCATCCTCGAGGTCATAGCCGCGCACCGCCGCGATCGCCCCCACCATGCGGGTGGCCTGGACGTAGAACTCGACCACGTTCGTGGGCAGCAGGATCGGGAGGGTCACGAAGCCGCCGAGACCGGTGACGAAACCGCCCGCGGTCACGCCCCAGCGATGGCGGCGCACGAGACGGCGCACCGCGACCTGCGGGCGGCGCTTCCCCCGCCCGCGCTGGGCGTGACGGGCGATGTCCGCGGCCGAGGAATAGGCGAGCTTCCCGTCCAGGCCCACGTCGCGGATCAGCGTCACCACCCGCTCGAGGGCCCCATCCTGCGGTGACCGGTCACCGCGCCGGGCCTCCTTCATCGCCTCGCGAGCAGTGCTCCTGGCCGACTCGTCATGGCGCAGCATCGAGAAGATCCCCATGGCGCCTCCTTCCTCGTCGTGCACCGCGAAAGTGGCGGTGCGGCGGTCGATGATGCCCATCATGCCGTGCCACGCTGCCCGGACCCGCGCATCCGACCACTCGGTGGGGCCAGCGGCTGCGGGATGACTGCGGTGGAGCGGGCCGGAGGCGTGAGCGAGCTCCTGCTCGACACCGGGCCCGCCTGCGGTGCCGGGAGCCGCTCTCGCCGTAGGCTCGAAGGACCATGCAGCAGAAGCTCTACCGTGACGATGCGATCGTCCTGCGCACCCACCCCCTGGGTGAGGCCGATCGCATCATCACGCTGCTCACCCGGCGCCACGGCAAGGTCCGGGCGGTCGCCAAGGGCGTGCGCCGCACCGGCAGCCGCTTCGGGGCCCGGCTCGAGCCCTTCAACCTCGTCGACGTCCAGCTGCATGCCGGCAAGTCCCTGCACACGGTGACCCAGGTGGTCACCATCGAGGCCTTCGCCGTGGGCATCAGCGCCGATTACGGCCGCTTCACCGCTGCCAGCGCGATGCTCGAGACGACGGACCGGCTCACCGACGAGATGGTCGATCCCCACCAGCGCGGCTTCCTGATGCTGGTCGGGGCCCTGCGGGCGATGGGGGAGGGCCGGCTCGCACCGCCGCTGGTGCTGGACTCCTTCCTGCTGCGCACCCTCGCCGTCTCGGGCTGGGCACCGGAGCTGAGGGTCTGTGCCTCCTGCGGTGCGGAGGGCCCCCACCACGCCTATGACATCCGCGCGGGTGGCCTGGTCTGCACACCCTGCCGTCGGCCGGGGGCGGTCGCGGTGCGGCAGTCCACGATCGAGCAGCTGATCTTCCTGCTCGCCGGGGACTGGGAGAATGTGCTGCAGAGCGAGGAGTCCGTCATGCAGGAGGCGGGCCGTCTGATCACCGACACGGTGACCTGGCACCTCGAGCGCTCCGTGCGCTCCCTGCACTATGTCGAGCGCTGACCACGCGCCCGACCCCCATCGCTCGCCACGATCGATCCAGGAGGACCTCATGCCCGGTGCTGCCCGTCACGGGTACCAGGAGCCTTTCCCGCATCCCAGCGGTGCGCGGCCCCCGCAGCTGCCCGACCCCACCATTCCCGCCCATGTCGCGGTGGTCATGGACGGCAACGGACGCTGGGCGAACCAGCAGGGCCTGCCTCGCACCGCCGGGCACGAGGCCGGGGAGGCCGCGCTGCTGGACGTGGTCGCCGGTGCGCTGCAGATCGGCGTGACGCATCTGAGCGCCTACGCCTTCTCCACGGAGAACTGGAAGCGCTCCCCGGAGGAGGTCCGCTTCCTGATGGGCTTCTCCCGTTCCGTGCTGCGCCGCCAGCGCGACACCCTGAACTCCTGGGGGGTGCGGATCGTGTGGATCGGTCGCGAGCAGCGGCTGTGGGGGAGCGTCATCAAGGAGCTGCGTGAGGCGGAGCAGCTGACCCGGGAGAACACCCGGATGACGCTCTACATGTGCGTGAACTACGGCGGGCGGGCCGAGATCATCGACGCGGTCCGGGAGATCGCCGAGGAGGTCCATGCCGGCCGCCTCAGCAGCCGGGGCATCACCGCCAAGAGCTTCGCACGCCACCTCGACGATCCCGATATGCCGGACGTCGACCTGTTCCTGCGCACCAGCGGCGAGCAGCGCACCTCGAACTTCCTGCTCTGGCAGGCCGCCTACGCCGAGCTGGTCTTCGTGCCCGAGCTGTGGCCGGATGTGGACCGCCGGGTGCTCTGGCGGGCGATCACCGAGTACGCGCGGCGGGACCGCCGCTACGGCGGCGCGATCGACGCCCCGGGGCACGAGGTCGCACCGGGCTGAGCGAGCCCGGGCGCCCGACCGGAAGGGCTCAGCGGTGCGCGTCGTGGGTGGTGGACGAGGTCTCTGCGGCCTCCGGCCCAGGGTGCGCCGCGCTCACGCCGCCGGTACGTCGCCTGTGCCGCAGCAGCACGCCGACCAGCGCCACGACCAGCGCGAGCACCGCGACGGCGCCCCAGGGGGAGACGACGAACAGCTCGAACCAGGCCATGAACGCCACCAGGCCCACGGTCGCGTAGATGAAGGCCCAGGCGAGCCCCCCGACCGCAAGAGCGGGGAGATACCGCTTGGCCGGCATGCCGGTGAGGCCCGCCGCGGCGTTCGCGGCCGTCTGGAAGCCGACGGTGAGGAAGCTCAGTGCGACCACCGGAGCGCCCCAGCGGTTGACCAGACCCGTGGCGCGGACGACGCTCGGCGAGTCCAGGAAGGCGGCGATGCGGCCGCGATCCGCGGCTTTCCGGGCGCCGCGCCCGATCAGGTACGTGGCACCTGCGCGGCACCAGATCACCACGTACAGGAATGCCACTGCAGGCAGCAGTGGCAGGTTCCCGACCCACTCCATCATCGTGCGCGGCCCTCATCCTCGTCGTCCGGGTCGTCGTCGAGGTCCTCGTCGGGCCCGACCGATTGCCCTGTGTGGTCCGCGCAGAGCCCGAACACCTCGAGCGTGTGGTCCACATCGGTGAAGCCGTGCTCGTGGGCGATCGCGGTCATCGCACTCTCGAGCTTCGGGGCGAGGAACTCGACGGTGCGGCCGCACTCCCGGCAGACCAGGTGATGGTGGTGCCCGGTGTCCGCGCACTGGCGGTACTGCGACTCGCCGTCCCCCGCCACCAGCACGTCGAGCCGGCCGGAGCGCGAGAGGGCCTGGAGGTTCCGGTACACGGTGGCCAGCCCCACGGTCTCGCCGTCGGCCTTCATCTGCTCATGGATCTGCTGAGCGCTGCGGAAGTCGTCCTGCCGCGAGAGCGTCTCGAGGATCGCGGTTCGCTGGCGGGTGTTCCGTTGCATGCCGACATTCTCCTTTACTGCGAGCAGGACTTCTATCAGTCGTGGGGCGTTGCACGTGCGGCGAGCGGCAGGGCCCGCGCCCGCCCGGGGCCGGGGCCTCCGAGCGCAGAGATCGGTCGTGCGGGCCGCAGCGCTCGGAACAGGAGGCCGAGGATGTACGCGGCGACGGTCAGCAGCACGATCACGCCGCCCGGCGGCAGATCGACGTACACGGTGATCAGCAGGCCGCCCAGCGAGCAGACCACGGCGATCACCATCGCGGTGCGCATGGTGCGGGTGAAGCCGACCACCAGATGCTGGGCAGCGGCGACGGGGATGATCATCAGCGCGGAGACCATCAGCGCGCCGACGATCCGCATCGACAGGGTGACGGTCAGCGCGGCCATCACCGCGATCAGCACGTTCACGACGCGCACCGGCAGCCCGGAGGCTCGCGCGAACTCCTCGTCCGCCGTGACCGCGGCGAGCAGACCGGAGAGCCCCACCCCGATCGCCAGCACCAGCACCGCGAGCACCAGCGAGATCACGGTGTCCGGGGCGGTGACGGTGGACAGTGAGCCGAAGAGATATCCCATCAGGTTCTGGGAGGTGCCTCCAGCGAGCTGGATGATCACCACGCCGCCGGCGATACCGCCGTAGAACAGGATCGCCAGCGCCACATCACGGCTGGTGTGGCTGACCTCGCGGACGTATTCGATCAGCAGGGCACCGATCACCGAGGCCGCCAGGGCGCCGGGGATCGCCAGCAGGTCCGCCGGCGACGCGGTGAGCCAGGCCCCCACCAGCCAGCCGACGGCCACACCGGTGAGGGCGACGTGACCGAGCCCGTCACCGAGGAGGGAGAGCCGCTTCTGGACCAGATAGGTGCCCACCACGGGGGCGGTGAGCCCGATGAGCACCGCGATGATCAGCGGGTAGCGCAGCAGGTCGGAGGCGAGGATGTCGAGGGGCGAGATCACAGGGGGTTCATCTCCTGGCCGAGGCACTGGTCGATCGGGGCGGCATCCTCGGGATGCCCATGCCCGGGATGGAGGTGCGGGCGGTCCTCGACCGGGCCGTTATGCACCACATGGCCGTGGTCGAGGACGACGGCGCGATGGATGTCGCCGGTGAGCGGACCGGTCTCGTGGAGGACCACCAGGATCGAGGTGCCGGCGGCGGACAGCTCGCGGAAGAGCTGGGAGATGAGGTCCTGGGTGGGCAGATCGACCCCGGAGAAGGGCTCGTCGAGCACCAGCAGCTCGGGGCTGCGCACCAGAGCACGGGCGATCATCACGCGGCGTCGCTGCCCACCGGACATCCGGGTGATGGGGCGACCGGCCAGATCGGACATCCCGACCTGCTCGAGGGCCTTCAGGACTCGGGGATCACGGCGGCTGGGCCACCATGACCGGGCACCCAGCAGCCCGCTGGCGACGGTCTCCTGTGCGGTCGCGGGGATGGACCCCGCCTCCGTGGAGTCCTGCGGCACATAGCCGAGACGGTCATGGGCAAGGCTGCGCTGCACAGGCGCTCCGAAAAGCCGCGCTGAGCCGGTCTCCAGTGGCAGGATCCCCACCGCCGCTCGCAGGAGGGTCGACTTGCCGGAGCCGTTGGCGCCCAGCAGCGCCACCAGCTCACCGGGGACGATGCGGAGGTCGACGTCGTGGAGCACGCGCTGTCCGCCACGGCTGACGGAGGCCGCGGTGACCTCGATGACGGGGGCGACCTCACTGGCGGGCTCGAGGTCGCCGGCGCGGGTGGCGCCGTCGGCCGGGTCAGTGCCGAGGTCAGGGGCGGTGTCGCCGCTCACGCCCAGCTCGCGACCAGGGCAGTGCAGTTGTCTCGCATGACGCGAGGATAGTCCGCGTCCTCGGACTGCTGGGTCTCGAGATTGTCGAGCTCCGCGCTCTCGATGCCCAAGTTCTTCGCGAGGGTCTGGGCGACCTTGGGGGAGGCGGAGGACTCGAAGAAGATCGTGCTCACGTCCTCCTCCGCCACGACTCCCTCGAGGGCGAGCAGACGCTGGGGGGAGGGCTCCGTCTCCGGATCGACACCGGAGATGCCGATCTGGTGGAGCTCGTAGCGCTCCGCCAGGTAGGCGTACGCGGCATGGCTGGTGATGAAGGGCCTCTCGCCGCTCACTGCGCCGAAGGACTCCGCGAGCTCGGCGTCGAGCTCCTCGAGCTCGCTGCGCAGGACGCCCGCCGCGTCGGTGAAGCTCTGTGAGCTCTCCGGGGAGAGCTCTCCCAGGTGGGCGGCGATCGCGTCTGCGAGGTCGGCCATGCGCAACGGGTCGTGCCAGAAATGGGGATCGTTCGGGCCATGTTCGTGACCGTCGTGGGAGCCGCCGCCGTCGGAGGCGTGGTCGGCGTGCTCCTCCTCGGTCTCGCCCTCGTGGTCCGCATCGTCGTGCTCCTCATGGGCGCTTTCGGCACCGACCGGAAGCAGGTCGATCGCAGTGGAGATGTCGAGCACATTGCCCTCGCGGTGGGATGCGATGGCGTCGTCCACCGCACTCTGGAAATCGGGGATCTGCACCACCAGGTCGGCCTTCTCCATGGCCATGACCTGCTTGATCGAGAGCTCCAAACCGTGCGCGTCAACGCCCGGAGAGGAGAGGTCCTCCAGCGCGACGTGCTCCCCGCCGACCCTGGTGACCAGGTAGGCGAGAGGATAGGCCGAGGTCACGACCGACAGTTTCCCGTCGGCCGCGCCACCCTCGCTCCCGCATGCCCCGAGGAGGGCGGCGCCGACGCCGAGGCCGGTGAGGGTGAGCAGGGAGCGCCGAGAGGGGCGGAGCTGAAGCGACATGACAATCATTCTCACAACGGATCTGGCGGTGCGCAAGTCGATCGCCCGCTCAGGTGCCCTCGCGTGGGGACCGTCACAGCGCGAGAGGTGACTATGCTGGGGCGGTTCCGACACACCCCGTCACCAGGAGTATCCCCGTGGCCAAGGCCCCTGCCAGCACGCTGGACAACGTCATCGCACTCGCCAAGAAGCGCGGCTTCGTGTTCCCGGCCGGTGAGATCTACGGCGGTACCCGCTCCGCATGGGACTACGGACCGCTGGGCGTGGAGCTCAAGGAGAACATCAAGCGGCAGTGGTGGCGCACGTTCGTCCAGTCCCGCGGCGACATGGTGGGCCTGGACTCCTCGATCATCCTGCCCAGGCAGGTCTGGGAGGCCTCCGGCCACGTCGAGACCTTCACCGACCCGCTGGTGGAGTGCAAGAGCTGCCACAACCGGTTCCGTGAGGACCATCTGCTGGAAGCCTTCGAGGAGAAGAAGGGCCGTGCCCCCGAAGGCGGCATGGCGGAGATCGCCTGCCCCAACTGCGGCACCCGTGGCGAGTTCACCGAGCCGCAGCAGTTCTCGGGCCTGGTGAAGACGTATCTCGGCGCCGTCGACAACGAGGCGGGCCTTTTCTACCTGCGTCCCGAGACCGCGCAGGGCATCTTCGTGAACTTCCTCAACGTGGTCACCGCCACCCGCCAGAAGCCGCCCTTCGGCATCGGCCAGGTCGGCAAGTCGTTCCGCAACGAGATCACCCCCGGCAACTTCATCTTCCGCACCCGTGAGTTCGAGCAGATGGAGATCGAGTACTTCACCCCGCCGGCGGAGGCCGATCAGCAGTTCAAGGAGTGGGTCGAGGCCTGCTGGGACTGGTTCATCGATCTGGGCATCGACGCGGAGAACCTGCGCCGCTTCGATGTGCCCGAGGACGAGCGCGCCCACTACAGCACCGGCACCATCGATCTCGAGTACCGCTTCGGGTTCCAGGGCAGCGAGTGGGGCGAGCTGATGGGCATCGCCAACCGCACCGACTTCGACCTCGGCGCGCACACCGACGGCTCCGGCACGAAGATGCAGTACTTCGACCAGGCGGCGAACGAGCGCTACACGCCGTACGTCATCGAGCCCTCCTTCGGCCTCACCCGCGCCATGATGGCGTTCCTGGTGGATGCATACAGCGAGGACGAGGCACCCAACGCCAAGGGCGGCGTCGACAAGCGCACCGTGCTCAAGCTCGACCCGCGCCTGGCTCCGGTCAAGGTCGCGGTGCTCCCGCTGTCCAAGAGCGAGGACCTGGTCCCGCGGGCCACCCAGCTCGCCGACCAGCTGCGCAAGCACTGGAACGTCGAGATGGACGTCACCCAGGCCATCGGTCGCCGCTACCGTCGCCAGGACGAGATCGGCACGCCGTTCTGCATCACGGTGGACTTCGAGACCGCCGAGGACCAGTCCGTGACCATCCGCGAGCGCGACTCGATGGCGCAGGAGCGGGTGGCGCTGGACCAGGTCGAGTCCTACCTCGCAGCGCGTCTGCTCGGCGCCTGAGCCGGTCGCCTGCGCCCCGGATGCCGGGGCGCAGGCGTTGGCCCGCGTGGTTCAGGCGGAGCGCAGGTCAGGTCCGATCCGGTCTCGCCCCACGACGGCCCAGCACCATCTGCAGCTGCGGGATCACCAGGCGGGCGAAGGTGCTCAGCAGCGACTGCTGATCGACCAGCGGCGCGCCCGGGGGCAGCGCCAGCGCGAGCTCGTCGGCCGCCTGCACCACCGGGTCCTCCCAGAGCTTCCTCGCGACCGCTGCCGGCTCGTCCAGGACCACCTCGCTGAACACCGCGTCGTGCCCGCCGATCTCCTGGCCGTGGTGCTCGCCGACGATCCGTGGATCCGCGGTGCGCTCCCGGGGGAGGAGGGTCACATAGCGCTCCAGCTCCGCGTCGCTGCGCACCGGGACCATCTGGCGGCTGACCATCACCGTGCCGTCACCGAAGCCGGCAGCTCGTGAGGCCTCCCGGTAGGCGGTCAGCACCTCCAGTTGGAGCTCCTCGAAGGAACGGCCCGAGCCGTCGTCCGGGACCATCGTCGCCAGCTGCAGCTGGAGACCCAGCTGCCCGGCCATCTCCGCCCGCTGCGGACCTGCCGCGCCGTAGGCGAGCCGATTGCGCAGGGACGGGACCCGGGGCTGCATCCGCAGCGGTGCACCGGGGTCGACCCCTTCGATGTGGGAGTCGGCGCCGGCCACGATCTCGCCGTCCAGCAGAGAGACCAGATCGTGCAGGACCCGGTCCACGTGGTCGGCGCGATCATCGCGGAGAGCGCCGAAGGCACGCGCGTACATCGCGTCATGCGCCGAGTAGCCGGAGCTGATCCCGGGACGGAGCCGACCTCCGGTGAGGAGATCCGCAGAGGCGAGGTCCTCGGCCAGGCGGCCCGCATTCTCGAAGCGCAGCGGGATCACCGCGGTGCCGAGCTGGATCCGGCGGGTGCGCTGACCCACCGCGGCGAGGAACAGCAGCGGCGAGGACAGCGCGTCCTGCAGATGGCGCACGCGCACGTAGCCGGTGTCGTAGCCGAGATCCTCGGCGGTGAGGAAGAGCTCGATGCCCTCCTCCATCCCGGAACTTGTCACGGCCGCGCCCTCGGCATGGATCCCGGTGTGGTCGACCTGGGTGACGAAGCCGATGCGGGGCGCTCGGTGGGCTGCTGCTGCGGATGTGGACATCTCACGCCTCCTGCGACGAGGGCCGGGACGGCGCGGGGGAGAAGGGCGATGCGCCGTTGCCTCCATTGTCTCGCGACCGGGCGGGGTCGCACAGGGACCAAGCTCCTGGACCGCTCCTCCCCTTTCCTCGCTTCGGGCCTCGATGCACATCACCCCTGTCGTGACTCCCGCCTGACTGGGCGAGATGGGACAATCGAGTCGATGACCACTGTTGAGACCTCGCCCCGCCTGAGCGACCCTGTCGCGACCGCCACGTCGGCTGCCGTGCCGGGGCCCCGTCGCACCCTCACCATCGGCCCGCACACGATCGACACCCCCGTCGTGCTCGCACCGATGGCAGGGATCACCAACATGGCTTTCCGGCTGCTGTGCCGTGAGTTCGGCGCGCTGCACAGCCAGGACGATGGTGGGCTGTTCGTCGGCGAGATGGTCACCACCCGCGCGCTCGTGGAGGGCCACAAGGAGTCCTGGCGCCTGGTGACGATGGGGGAGCGGGAGACCCCGCGCTCGGTGCAGCTGTACGGCGTGGACCCCGCCACCGTGCGCCGCGCGGTCGAGATGATCCGCGAGCGGGACCTCGCCGACCACATCGACCTGAACTTCGGCTGCCCGGTCCCCAAGGTGACCCGCCGCGGCGGGGGCGGCGTGCTGCCCTGGAAGACGGAGCTGTTCACCCGCATCGTCACCGCTGCGGTCGAGGCCGCCGGCCCCGAAGTGCCCGTCACCGTCAAGACCCGCATCGGCATCGATGACGAGCACCAGACCTTCCGCGACGCCGGGCTGATCGCCCAGGAGGTCGGCGCAGCGGCGATCGCGCTGCACGGCCGCACCGTCGTCCAGCACTATTCCGGCACCGCCCGCTGGGAGGCGATCACCGAGCTCAAGGAGCTGATCACCGACATCCCCGTGCTCGGCAACGGCGACATCTGGTCCGCCGAGGACGCGATCGAGATGATGGACCAGACGGGCTGCGACGGAGTGGTGGTGGGCCGCGGCTGCCAGGGACGCCCCTGGCTGTTCGCCGACCTCGCCGCAGGCTTCGCCGGCAGGCCCGACCGGGTCCAGCCCTCCCTCGGTGACGTGGCCATGATCCTGCGCCGCCACGCGGAGCTGCTGATCGAGTTCTACGAGGACGAGGGCCGGGCCCTGCGAGATCTGCGCAAGCACGTGGCCTGGTACTTCAAGGGCTATCCCGTCGGTGGGGAGATGCGCCACCGGCTGGCGACCATGGAGTCCCTCGCCGATCTCGATGCCAAGCTCGCCGAGCTGGACCTGACGAGCCCCTATCCGGGCGCTGCGGTCGAGGGGCCGCGCGGCCGGGCCGGCACGCCGAAGAAGGCCCACGTCCCCGACGGCTGGATGACCTCCCGTGAGCTCAGCACCGAGCACGCCGCCCGCCTCCACGAGGCCGAGCTCGACACCTCGGGAGGATGACCGCATGACCACCCCGCCTCCGGCCGGCTATTCGGCACCCGACCTCGAACGGTGGGTCCCCGAGCCCCCGAAGTCGCAGGCCCGTACACCCTTCCAGCGTGACCGCGCCCGCGTGCTGCACTCCTCCGCGCTGCGCCGGCTCGGCGCCAAGACCCAGGTGCTCGGCGCCGGGTCGAACGACTTCGTGCGCACCCGCCTCACCCATTCGCTCGAGGTCGCCCAGGTGGGCCGCGACATCGGTGCGGAGCTCGGCTGCGACCCCGACATCGTCGACGCCGCATGCCTCTCCCACGACCTCGGCCACCCGCCCTTCGGGCACAACGGCGAGAAGGTCCTCGACGAGCTCGCCGCGGACTTCGGCGGCTTCGAGGGCAATGCGCAGACCCTCCGCCTGCTCACCCGGCTCGAGCCGAAGGTCGTGGGGGAGGACCGTCCCTATGGCCTGAACCTCACCCGGGCCAGCGTCGACGCGGCGATCAAATATCCGTGGACGCGCGGCCAGGGCCCCGACCCGAGCTCGGTGAAGTTCGGTGCCTACGCGGACGATCTCGACGTCTACACCTGGGCCCGCGAAGGAGCGGTCCCCGGCAGGCAGTGCTTCGAGGCACAGGTGATGGACCTCGCCGATGACGTCGCCTACTCGGTGCACGACATCGAGGACGCCATCACCGGCCTGACCCTGGACCTCAAAGGCCTGCAGGACCCGATGGAACGAGCTGCCGCGCTGTACGTGGTCCAGGACTGGTACATGCCCGGCGAGTCCCTCGACGCGCTCGATGAGGCCCTCATGCGGCTCGAGGCAGAGCCCTCCTGGATGCCCACCTTCGACGGTTCGATGCGCTCCGCCGCCGCGCTGAAGGACATGACCAGCCAGCTGATCGGCCGTTTCACCCGCTCCGCGATCTCCGCCACCCGCGCCACCCATGGCCAGGACGCCATGTCGCGGTACGCAGGGGAGATGGTGGTGCCCGAACAGACCCACCTCGAGATCGCCGTGCTCAAGGGCCTGGCTGCGGCGTACGTGATGTCCTCCGCCTCGCAGCGACCGGTGTACGAGGCCCAGGAGGAGATCATCCGCGATCTGTTCTCGCGGCTCTGGAACACCGGCACCCAGCACCTCAGCCCGCTGTTCGCCGAGCTGTGGCAGAGCGCGACGGACGATGACGTGCGACGCCGGGTGGTCGTGGACCAGATCGCGTCCTACACCGACGTCACCGCGCGCCGTCTCCACGCGGTGCTCTTCGACCGGGACCTCACGCACATCACCGCCGCGGACACCCCGCTGCCCGGCCTCGGATCGGAGCTCTGAGCTGGTGGCCCAGGGACTGATCCGGCGCGCTGACGTGGAACTGGTGCGGGAGCGCTCCCGCCTGGACGAGGTCGTCGCCGAGCACGTCACGCTGCGCACCGGCGGGATCGGCTCCATGAAGGGGCTGTGCCCCTTCCACGACGAGAAGACCCCGTCGTTCAACATCCGCCCGCAGCTGGGCCACTGGCACTGCTTCGGCTGCGGCGAGGGCGGGGACGTGATCTCCTTCGTGCAGAAGATCAGCCATCTCAGCTTCGTCGAGGCGGTCGAGATGCTGGCCGGCCGCTACGGGGTGCAGCTGCACTACGAGGACAGCGGCGGCGGCAGCGCGGACCGGCCCGACTTCGGGACCCGGCGCCGGCTGCTGGATGCCCACTCCATCGCCGAGGAGTACTACCGCGAGCAGCTCGGCACCCCCTCGGCGGAGGTGGGCCGCAGGTTCCTCACCGAACGCGGCTTCGACCAGGAGGCCGCCGCCCACTTCGGCGTGGGCTTCGCCCCCGAGGGCTGGGACTCGCTCACCGGAGTGCTGCGCTCCCGGGGCTTCACCGAGGCCGAGCTCGTCGCGAGCGGGCTGGTGTCCGAGGGGCAGCGCGGCGTCTACGACCGTTTCCGCGGCCGACTGGTGTGGCCGATCCGCGACATCACCGGCAACACCATCGGCTTCGGCGCCCGCAAACTGCTGGAGTCCGACAAGGGCCCCAAGTACCTCAACACACCCGAGACCGCGATCTACCACAAGTCCAATGTCCTCTACGGCCTGGACATCGCCCGCAAGGAGATCTCCTCCCAGCATCAGGTGGTGGTCGTCGAGGGCTACACCGATGTGATGGCCGCCCACCTCGCGGGCGTCAGGACCGCCGTCGCCTCCTGCGGCACCGCCTTCGGCTCCGAGCACGTGAAGATCGTGCGCCGGGTGATGGGGGACTCCAACGCCTCGGCCGGGCTGAGGCTGAACACCGACGGCCGGGGCCTGGCCGGCGAGGTCATCTTCACCTTCGACGGCGACGCCGCCGGGCAGAAGGCGGCGCTGCGCGCCTTCGAGGAGGACCAGCGCTTCGTGGCCCAGACCTACGTCGCGGTCGAGGCCGGCGGGATGGACCCCTGCGAGCTGCGGATCCAGCAGGGCGACCAGGCGGTGCGGGACCTCATCGCGAAGCGTCGACCCCTGTTCGAGTTCGCGATCCGCTCGGCGATCTCCCAGGTGGACCTCGACACCGTCGAGGGCCAGGTCACCGCCCTGCGGATGGCCGCACCGGTGGTGGCTCAGATCCGGGACCGCGCGATGCGTCCCGAATATGCGCGTCGCCTCTCGGGCTGGCTCGGGATGGAGGAGCGCACCGTGCTGCGCGCCGTGCATGACGCGGCCCGCAGCGAAGGACGCGGCGGCCACCGGGCCGAGGAACCGGTGCCCGCCCCCGAACGCCCAGGCGAGCGAGGATCCGGGGCCGACGGCACCGCGCAGGCCCTGCCGGCCGCGCGCCTGGCCGATGCGGTCAACCCCCGCGACCCCGTCGGACAGGTCGAGACGCAGTCGCTCGCGGTGATGCTCCAGGCACCGCAGCTGCTGGACCCCGAGAAGGTGGCCTCGCTCCCGGACGACTCCTTCCACGTGCCCACGCTGCAGGGGGTGTGGGACGTGATGCTCGCCGCCGGCACCCTGCTCGATGCCGTCGCCGGGGAGCTGCACGCCGCCCGCTACCTCGAGCAGGTCCTCGAGATCGCCGGCGAGACCATCCGGCCGATGATCGTCGAGATCGCGAACCTCGACCTGCCGGCCCGGGACGAGGAGGATCTGCGCAAGCTCGCCGGCTCCCTGCTGGACCGACTCTCCGAGCTGTCGATCACCCGCGAGTACTCGGTGCTCAAGCAGCGCCTGCAGCGCACGGATCCGCGGGATGCCGAACGGCATCAGGAGATCATGACGCGCCTGGCACAGGTGCAGGTCAAGCGGCGCGCGCTGCGCTCAGGGGACGACTGAGGGATCCATGCGGCCGCGGTGTGCCGACGGTCAGAGCAGCGACTCGGCGCGGGCCACCAGCTGTGACCGGGAGGCATTCAGCGCGTCCAGCAGGCGCCCTCTGAGGGCGCCGATGCCGCTCATGCCGGGATCCTGCAGTCCGTCCAGGAACTCGGTGCCGATCATGGTGTCCTGCAGCTCCCCGAGCACCTCCTGCACCTGCTGCGCCTCCTCGAGATGCTGCTGGGCGGCAGGCTCCACCGGGGCGAGCAGCTCCGCCGCATAGCGCCAGCGCTTGGCGGCCTTGCGCGCCAAGTGCAGGGCAGTCGGCTGCCCGTCCGCGGCGGAGAGCCGGCCCCTGACCGTGTCGCGGGCGCGTCGCAGCGTGTCCTCTGTCGCGGGCGTCACGAGCGATGGTGGCGCTCCGCTCCACCGCTCGAGCTGGCCGACGGCCCGCGTCCAGCGTGCTTCCTCGGCGTGCACAGCGAGGTCCGTGAGCGCCCGCTCGCGGGCGGAGGTGAGGGCCGCGGCCAGTGCGTGCTGTTCGCTGGACGGTGCCGCAGCGGTGATGGTGCTGAGTGACTCCGCCAGGGGCAGCAGCAGCTCGGCGAGCACGTCGGTGTCACGGACGGCGCCGAAACCGAGAGCGACCCACTGCAGGTCCGCATCATCGGCGACGAGGTCGGGGAAGGACTGTGGGAACGTGCGCACGGTCGCGCGGAGCCGGCGCAGCGAGGTGCGGGTGTCATGGACCAACTCGACCGACGGTGCAGCATCGAGATGCCGCAGGCCCTCGAGCGCCCGCGTCGCGTGCTGGGCCAGATAGGCAGCCAGGGGGTCGTGGTCACTGCCCATCGACTCACTGCCCACTGACTCTCTGCCCACGGACTCACTGCCCATCGTCGGCCTCCTCGAAGTGAACCGTCACGGTCATGCCCACGGCGAGCCTACGGGCCTGTTCGTCCTCGGTGGGCGCTGGGCGTGGATGACGCGCGCCGCGCACCACCCGTCTCCAGGAACAGCTCGGCGTGGGTTCCCCCGCGGGACCGGGTGCGGTGACTACCGGCTGCTCCTGTGCAGAGGTGCTCATGGCACCACATGACACCCGATGACGGAAGGTTTCGCAGGTCTTGGTACCGGCGGCAGGCGCTTCTATCGTCGCCGTCATGACCACCACGGCAAGCATCCAGTCCGTCGTCCCCGACATCTCCGCCGAAGATCGCGCCGCTCTCCTCACGAGTGCGGCAAGCGCGTGGGCCGAGCGCATGGCTGCCGATCGCTCGAAGGCGCATCTGTCCTACGCGGTCGAGGGTGCAGGCGCAGGTTCAGTGGCAACGACTGTGCGTGCCGGCAAGCACTCCTTCGTCGTCGACGAGCCCGCAGCTCTGGCTGGCGATGATCTAGGCGCCAGCCCGGTCGAGTACGCGCTCGGCGCGCTGGTCGGTTGCCAGGTCGTCGTCTATCGCCTCTACGCGCAGCAGCTCGGCATTCCTTTCGATGAGATCGTCATCAGGGCCGAAGCCGATCTGGACGCGGCGCGACTCTTCGGTGCCGACGAGTCCGTGCGCGCCGGGTTCTCCGCGGTGAGGCTCGATATCGAGCTCTCGGGCCCGGAGTCCAGCGAGCGATACGAGAAGCTGCGCGAGGCCGTCGACGCCCATTGCCCGGTGCTCGACATCTTCCAGAACCCGACCCCGGTCACGACCACCGTCACCCGCGCCTGATCACGGTCCTGCCGGCCTGATCACGGTCGTGCCAGCCTGATCACCTGTCGGCTGGTCCGGTCCCGGCGCGCTGCTCCCGGTCGAGATCCTTCGCCACGTCGACGGCATAGGTGCTCTGAGACGGCGAGGGCCTGTCCAAGCTCGATGTGAACGCCATCGGGGGCGTCACGGCCAGGGAGTCGAGTGCGGACGTGGTCTGGGCGAGGGAGCGCATCTCGACCCAGTGGCCGAGCAGCATGATCACGATCAGCAGGGCGAGCTCCCACCAGAATTCCAGCTGGTGGTCGAGGATCCCGAGGGTGGCTCCCCAGGAGGCGATGAACGCGACCGTGATCGCGAGCCAGATCAGCAGCATCATCCCGGGCTGACGGGAACGGATCTCGGAGACGGCGCCGGTGAGGAAGGGACGGCCACCCCAGACGTACATGACGGTGCCGAAGAGCGGGGCGATCCATCGGGAGCCGGGGAAGGGGCCCACCCCCGGTTCATGGTCACGGGGTAGGCCCCGCGGGGACCATCGCGTGGCCGGATCAGGCGCAACAGGACAGTTGGGAAGGGTCGGTGGTGAAGGACTGGCAGGCGAGCTTGATGCCTTCGGCCATGGTCAGATAGGGCGCCCACATCGCGGCGACGTCCCGATAGGTCTGGCGTCCCTCGAGAGGGAAGACGCCGGCGGCGGCAAGTTCTCCGGCGTCCTTGGTGACGGCGGTGAGGCCGAGGATGCGGCCGGTGTCGTCATCGATGACGACCTTGATGAATCCGCGGGTGTCCCGATTGGCCAGGGCACGGGGCACGTGATCCAGCGGCAGCACGCGGCAGTTGCAGCGGTAGCCGGCCGCCAGGGCCTGTGTCTCGGTCATCCCGACCGCGCCGATGGCCGGGCTGGTGAACGTGACCCGGGGCAGGTGGGCGTAGTCGACCGTCCGTCCCGCCCCGGTGAAGGCGTTGTCGATGGCTATTGCCCCGTGGTGGGCGGCGACGTAGACGAACTCCGGGTGCCCGGTCACGTCTCCGGCGGCCCAAATGCGCGGGTTGGCTGTGGCCAGTGAATCGTCGACGACGATCTCCCCGCTCGGACCGGTATGGACCTGGACCGTCTCCAGGTGCAGTGCGTCGGTGACCGGACGGCGGCCCAGTGCCACCAGCGCCCGATGGGCGCGGAACTGGCCGGTCCGGCCTTCGACGGTCGCGGTGACGGTCACCTCACCGGTCGCCTCGTCCTGGCTGATCGTGGCAAGCTGAGCATGGCGGAGCACCGTGATGCCCTCGTCGGCGAAGACCGATGCCAGCACCTGGTTTGCCTCGGGTTCCTCGGCGGAGGCCAGCCGGGAGCGAACCAGCATGGTCACCGTCGAGCCGAGCCGGGCGAAGAGCTGGGCCAGTTCCAGGGCGACGTACCCGCCACCGAGGACCAACAGGGACTCGGGGACCTCGGTGAGTTCCATCGCGGTGGTCGAGGTCAGGTAGTCGACCTGCTCCAGCCCTGGGAGGTCCGGGATCCAGGGGTGGGCTCCGGTGGCGAGCAGGTAATGCTTCGCCTCGATCACCTCGGCGTTCCCGTCCGGGCCGGTGACCTGCAGCATCGGGGCCTCCGGGGTTCCGGTGAAAGAGGCCACGCCCGGCCGGATGGGCCAGTCGTAGGAAGCAGCGAGATCGACGTACTTGTCCGATCGCAGGCCCTCCACCAGCGACTTCTTGGACTGGATCAGGGCCGGCATGTTCACCGGGCCGGTCCCGGTGGTGATGCCGGGGAACCGGCCGGGGGCATCGGTGGCCGCGTGCCGGGCCTCGGCGGCGGCAAGCAACGCCTTGGACGGCACACAGCCGATGTTCACGCAGGTCCCACCGACCGGGCCACGCTCGATCATCACCACCGACTTGCCCAGGTTCCGGGCTCGGATCGCGGCCGAGAACGCCGCCCCACCCGAACCGATCACCGCAAGGTCCACTGGCTGGTTCATCGCAGATACCCCTTCAGCCTGGCTGGGCGAAACGTCATTCTGAGAGCAGAATGGACCTTCCAGTCCAGGGGAAGGTCAAGCCTGGGTTCGTCAGTGACTCCGAAAGGAGGTAGCCATGAGGATCGGTGAACTCGCCGCAGCGGGGGGCACCAGCACCAAAGCGCTGCGGTTCTATGAAGCCCAGGGGCTGCTGCCGGCCCCGGACCGGACGCCGGCGGGATACCGGGATTACAGCCCCGAGGCGCTCACTCGGCTGGACTTCATACACCGCGGCCAGGCCGCCGGGCTCACGCTGGCCCAGATCCGGCAGGTGCTCGAGATCCGCGACGGCGGACAGGCCCCCTGCGCACACGTCCGCGACCTGCTCGACCAACGCCTGGTGGACATCGAGCACCAGCTGCGCAGACTGAGCGCCCTGCGCGAAACCGTCACCGAGCTGCGCGAGGCGGCCATCCCCATCCACCCCGAAAGCTGCGGCCCCGACCAGGTCTGCCGCTACGTCTGAGCCGTGCTGGGCTCACCGTGCCGAGGCGTCACGGTAGCGAAGTCGTCATCGAACCCGTCGAGGGCCTGACCGTTCAGGTGACCACCTGGCACACGGATGAACCCTCCCAGCGCGCCATCGAAGGGATGGATCGCATGCGCCTGGTACGCGACGACATCGAGACTCGCGTCCGCGCGCTCCTGAGCGACCTCACCCAGGCCGCGAACTGACCCCGAGCACCTGGGAGAATCTGTTCAGTAGTGGATGTATAGTTCAGTGCATGCTGACTATTGCTTCTCGTCTCGACGTGATGAACCGCCTGGGTCGCGCACTGGCCGACCCCACCCGATCCCGGATCATCCTGACTCTGCTCGATGGGCCCACTTACCCGGCGGAACTGGCCCGAGATCTGGATCTGACGCGCCCCAACGTGTCCAATCACCTTGCGTGCCTTCGGGACTGCGGGATCGTGGTCGCCGAGCCCGAGGGTCGTCGGACACGGTATGAGATTGCCGATTCCCACCTGGCGCAGGCTCTGACAGCACTGGTCGATGCCACCCTCGCGGTGGACGAGCACGCTCCGTGCGTCGATTCCGCCTGCTCCGTTCCCGGATGCGATGCAGCAGGGGAGGGCGCATGATCCTCGCCTCCGTCCTGCAGGCGATCGGCCTGTTCGTAGCGACCAACATCGACGACATCATCGTGCTCTCCCTCTTCTTCGCCCGAGGTGCGGGCCAGCGCGGCACCACCGCCCGCATTCTGGTCGGGCAGTACCTCGGGTTCGCCGGCATCCTCGGTGCCGCGGTCCTGGTGACCATCGGCGCCGGAGCGTTCCTGCCCTCGGCAGCCATCCCGTATTTCGGACTCATCCCTCTGGGCCTCGGCCTCTGGGCCGCGTGGCAGGCATGGCGCGGAGACGATGACGACGATGACGACGACGCCAAGGTTGCCGGCAAGAAGGTCGGCGTGTGGACCGTCGCAGGCGTCACCCTTGCCAACGGCGGTGACAACATCGGTGTCTACACCCCGGTCTTCCTGAGCGTGGAGCCTCTCGCAGTGGTCGCTTACTGCATCGTCTTTCTCGCACTCGTCGCTGTCCTGGTGGTACTGGCCAGATTCGTCGCCACCCGGCCACCGATCGCCGAAGCCCTCGAACGCTGGGAGCACATCCTCTTCCCCATCGTTCTCATCGGCCTCGGCATCGTCATCCTCGTCAGCGGCGGAGCCTTCGGCCTCTGACTCAGCCGAAGCGAACACAGGTCCCGGGCTCGACAGATCAGTCTCGGATCCTGGGCTCGCGACACTTCGTCACGTCGGCATCGTCTGAGCGTGGACCGGACCTGAGCCCTGTCGAACTCCCGCCGTTCAACGGGGAGGGCTTGCTCATGATGACCGAGTCTGAGTTCCAGGGCGCGCCGTTTGCTGGCTAGTCTGACCAGGGCTAGTGGAGCAACTGGCGCAACGGTGAACGGGAGACTGGACAGCATGTTGATGATCGGTGCGCGCCGGGGGGCTTCCCGTGCGGCGAACAGAATGGCAGACAACGGCGCCGAGTCGATCGACTCGCCGGTCCGCGCTGCGGTTGCCGGGATGCGCTGCGGGGCGACCTGGTGACCTCGACGCGCACCAGGGTCCTCGTCATAGGTGCTGCGGCGCCGTGGGCTCTGCTGTGGACGGTGATCGCGGCCGCTATGGCGGGAGCTCCGATCTCGATGGAGCTCGTCGATGCCGGCCCGGTGGTGCGGTGGGGATTGCCGATCGTCGATGCCCTCGGTGATGTGGTCGGTGCCGCCACCGTGGCGTGCCTCGTGCTGGCGCTCGTCGTGCTGCCCCGCCGTACGGGGCCATCCGCTTCGGAGGCTGATCAGGATCGCGCTACCGTGTCTCGGTTTCATCCGGCGTACGAGCGAGCACTCGACATCGGCATGGGTCTGGCAATGGTGTGGTCGATGCTGCTGGTCGTCCGGATGGTCCTCGGCTACGCCCTGGCGGCGGGCCAGGCACCCTTCTCTCCGCGCTTCGGCTCCGACCTCCTGATGTACATCACCCGGCTCGAGCTCGGTCAGTACCAGCTCGCTGGCGCGGTGTTCGTCGCTGTCGCCTCGACGATGCTGATCGTCGTGAGGTCTCGCACGGGGCTCCTGATCGCGCTGAGCCTGATGTTCGCGACGTTGGTGACGAAGTCGATGACGGGGCATGCCGCGGGGCAGACCTCTCACGAAGCGGCCACGAGCGCGATGATCGTGCACCTCGTGGCTGCCGGAGTGTGGCTCGGCGGCCTGGCGCTGCTCGTGCTGCTCGCGGGGCGGCTCGGAGCACGGCTCACGGATGCCGCCGAACGGTTCAGCGTCCTGGCGCTTGCTTGTTATGGGGCGTTGGCCGCCAGCGGTATCGCCTCTGCCCTGGTCCGGCTCTCCGCGCCTTTGGACCTCGTGACCACGGCGTACGGGTGGATGCTCGTGCTGAAGACGGTGCTGCTGGTGCTGTTGGGTGGCGCGGGCTGGTGGCAGCGCCGACGGGTGCTGGTCCGGTTGCGCGCCTCGGATCGCCGGAGAGATTTCCTGTGGCTCGCCGCGGGGGAAGTCTTCCTGATCGCCGCGGCGACCGGACTCGGTGCCGCGCTGTCGAACACGGCGCCTCCGGTGCCGGACGAGCCCGAACCGGTCGCCTCGACGGCTGAGGCGCTGACCGACTACCCCCTGCCCGCTCCGCCTGAGCTGACGACGCTGCTGACGGCCTGGCGTGTGGACGTCGCCGGAATGGTGCTTGCCCTCGGTCTCGTTGTCATCTACCTCTGGGTGAGGATGCGCCGCCCTGTGACGGGCACGGGTGCGCGTCCCTGGCCCGTGGGCAGGACGCTGGCGTGGGTCGCAGGGTGTGCGGTCATCTTCTGGGTGACGAGCGGAGCACCGGGCGTGTATGCGCCGGTGCAGTTCTCCGTGCACTTGGGTCAGCATGCTCTGCTTGCTCTGGTGGCAGTGCCTCTGCTGGTCGCCGGTCGTTTCGGTGACCTCGTGCGGGAACGGATCTCTCCTCGGTCGGATGGTTCTGCGGGTCTGCGCGAGCTCGTCGACTGGAGGCCCGGCTCTCGCGTGGGTCAGTGGCTTGCGCATCCGGCGGTGTTGGCACTGCTCGGCGCGGCAGGATTCGCAGCGATCTACCTGACACCGGCTCTCGGTGCAGGATTGCATACCGCGCCCGGCCGACTGGTCGTCCTCACAGCTGTCCTGGTGTTCGGTGCTGCTGTGGCGCTGCCGTTCCAGGGCAGGGCGCTGGGCGGTGGCACGGTCGCTGGGGTGGAGCGCTGGGCGGCCCTGGCTGTGGGGACCGGCATCCTTGCTGCGTTGGCGGTTCTGCTGGTGCTGGTGATCCCCGTCGTGGAGCCCGACTGGTTCGCGGTCATGGGGCGGACCTGGGGTGCCGATGCGCTCGGCGATCAACGACTCGGTGGTTGGATGCTGCTGGCGATGGTGCTGGTGCTGGCGGTCCTGCACGGCGCACTGATCGTGCGTTCACGCCGACGCAGCGAAGGTCTCTCGGCCGGTCGTGACGCTGAGGCGCGGCAGCGAGCTCGCTCAGCCCCTCGACCCGACCCTTCATGACGACTTCTCCCTCAGCGGGTTGCTGGTGGCCAGGTCGTGAGGCGGGTCAGTCGGTGCCGTGACCGGGGCTGCGGCGCAGGCGGACGATGATCGCGCCGATGACGGCGAGCAGCAGGAGCAGGGCGAGGCCGCCGACGATCATGCCGAGGGGCAGGCCGCCCTCACTCTGCGGAGCCTCTGCCTGCTCGACAGCGGTGGCTTCCGTGCTCGGTTCGTCCGTCCCGGCGGTCGGCTCCTCGCTCTCCGTCGGCTCCACCGCTCCAGAATCTGCTGCGGCCGTGGGCTCGGCACCGACTGTGACGGTGAAGTCGACCGTGCCTTCGATCGGGTGGCCGTCCGAGGAGACGACACGCCACAAGACCTGGTAGTCATCGGCGGGCAGCGGCGGCAGATCGATCGTGGCCGTGCTGCCGGACACGGTGGGCGTTTCGGTGAAGATCTCCTCGCCGGCGGAGGTGGTCAGTCGCACGACCGGAGAGAGGTTGAGAACCTCATCGCTGTAGGTGAGCTCAAGCATCTGGGGAGCCTGCTCGAAGCTCTCGCCGGCTGCCGGGCTCGAGGAGATCAGGGTGTCGTGCGCCGATGCTGCGGGCAACAGCGCTGGCACCGCCATCGGCATCAGCACGGCGGCGAGCAGCCCGACCAGGCTTGCCAGCATGATCCGCACCGCCGTCCCGGTGGTTCCGCGAGCAGCAGTCGTGTCCGTCCTCATGAAATTCTCCTCCTCGGGTGGCCCCTCGTGCGGGCCGTTTTGTCCCCGTGACCGGGGCACATCGAGTGTAGCGACGTGCCACGAGCGACCCCTTCGCTCATCTCCCAGGATCGACTCGTCCCTCCCCACCCCTTTACAGAACCCCAAAGAGCGATATCATCGCCATGTGACGATTGATACGATCTTAGCCGTGCCCCAGTTCGAGGTGGCAGACAGTCATGCCGCGCTCTTCCATGCTCTCGCCGAACCCACACGCTTGGCTCTCCTCCAGCACCTCTCGACAGGTGAGCACCGGGTCCGCGACCTTGTCGAACACATGCACCTTGCCCAGTCGACCGTCAGCAAGCATCTCTCGTGCCTGCGCGACTGCGGCCTGGTCACCGCACGCCCCGAAGGCCGCGCATCCTGGTTCGCCCTCGCCGATCTGTCCCGACTGAAGGACCTGCTCGAGGTGGCGGACGATCTGCTCGACACCTCCGGGACGACACTGTCCCTGAAGAACCACCGCAACCACGAGAACCTTGAGGACGGGGACCTCTGATGAGCTCAGGACACGACCACTCGCACGGCGGCAACGGGTCGAGCACCGCCCGAACGCGACTCGCCATCGCCTTCGCGATCACCTCCGTCATCGTGCTCGCACAAGCGGTAGGGAGCGTCGTCACCGGCAGTCTTGCCCTGCTCACGGACACGGCGCACGCCCTCGTCGACGCCTCCGGACTGTTGGTCGCGCTGATCGCGGCGACAATGATGCTGCGTCCCGCGAGCAGCAGCCGCACCTGGGGGTTTGCTCGAATCGAGGTTCTGGCGGCACTGGCCCAAGCGACACTTCTGATCGTGGTCGGCACGTATACCGCCGTCGAGGGCATCTCCCGACTGTCCGACCCTCCAGAGGTCCCCTCGGGGCAGCTGCTCGTGTTCGGAGTGATCGGGTTGACCGCGAACATCGTCGCGATCCTCATCCTCGCCGGAGGCAAGGATTCGAGCCTGAACATGCGTGCCGCGTTCCTCGAGGTCCTCAATGACGCTCTCGGTTCGCTCGGAGTGATCACGGCCGCGATCGTGATCCAGGTGACCGGGTTCCAGCAGGCCGATGCACTGGCCGGTTTGTTCATCGCCGCGTTGATCGTGCCCCGCGCGTTCCGCATCATGGCCGAGACGCTGCGGATTCTCATGGAGTACACCCCGAAGGGTGTGGATCTCGATCAGGTGCGTGAGCACATCCTTGCGCTCGACCACGTCCAGGATGTCCACGACCTGCACGCCTCTGCGATCGGGAGCAATCTGCCGATCTTCTCGGCGCACGTCGTCGTCGGGGAGGAGTGCTTCGAATCGGCCCACGCACTGCAGATCCTCGAAGAGGTCCATGTCTGCGTCAGGACGCACTTCCCTGTGGCGTTTGAGCATGCCACGATCCAACTGGAGAGCCCGTCCGTGCATCGAGGTGAATCCGAACGTCCCCTGCACACGTAACGCCTACGGATCCGATCGCCTCCTGACTGCAGGGGAGAGTGACAAAATGGCGCGCACCCCACGCGATGGTGGGGTGCGCGCCGCGGTAGTCGCTGGGCTCAGCGGAAGGAGACGAAGGTGGGGTTGCCCCAGATGGTGCGCTCGGTGACGGCGCCGGGGGAGCGGCCTGCATCGACGACCTTGTCGCCGCCGGCGTAGATGCCCATGTGGCCGGGCCATACGACGAGGTCGCCGGGCTGGGCCTCGGACTTGGAGATCTGGGTGCCGGCGTCGACCTGCTGGCCGGAGGTGCGCGGAAGGTCGATGCCGACCTGCTTGTAGGCGTACTGGGTCAGGCCGGAGCAGTCGAAGCTCACGCCCGGGTTGCTCGAGCCCCAGGAGTAGGCGGCACCCATCTGGGTCCGTGCGGCGTCGACGATCGCCTGCCCGGTGCTGCTGGAGGAGGATGCGGGTGCAGGAACCGACGCGCCACCACCGCCGACACGGGAGGCCGAACCGTTCAGGGAGCCGCGCGTCTCGGGGCCCACCACGCCATCGACCTGCAGGCCGTTGGTCTGCTGGTAGTCCTTCACCGCGCCGTGGGTGCGCGGGCCGAACTTTCCGTCGACGGCGAGTGAGGATCCCTCATCGTTCAGTGCGGACTGGAGCTGCTCGACCGAGGCGCCCTGGGATCCCCAGCGGAGCTTCTTGGAGGAGTCCAGAGCCTGCGCCGGTGCCGGAGCAGCAGGCGCGACGGCCTGCGTGACCGCGGACGGCACGGTCGCAGGAGCTGCGGGTGCTGCCTGGGCCGCACCACCAGCGAAGGCGGACCCGAGCAGGACGGTGCCGAGGAGGGCGGCACCTCCGGTGCCACGCAGGGCGCGTCCGCTGTGGCGAAGGGGGGTGACTGCGCGGCCGGCCGCGCGATGGGAATTGCTCGTGGCCATGAA
>NZ_CANMSY010000007.1 GCF_947500705.1 uncultured Brachybacterium sp.
TCCGTATTATAATTGCCATTCAAATAAATGGCATCAACAAACAGACACGCTATTGAGATATCAAGCAACACGCGCACTCCGGAGACCCGAACCTTTCAGCTCTTCGCTCCGAGGCAACTCCGCTAACTTACAACTTCCAGTTCTCCGAGTCAAATCGCTGCGGTGTGATCCGCGCCGCGATCTCCTCTCGGAAGACCCTCCGTGCCAGGTCAGTGCGGGAATCTTGGTCTGGCACGCTGGCCGTTCCTTGTTCCCGTTGTCCGGGGCACGAGGAAGAACATTACGGGCCCGGCGCACCCCCGTCAAGCCAGAACGACCATTTCCGAAGTGGCCTCGACCACACCTGCTTTCTGCGCATCTGTCCAGGTCAGATCTTGGCTACTCAGCAGTAGGTGCTTCTGGCCGATCGGGGCCTGCTCAGTCGACCACCGGGCGCAGGCGCCACAGGGTGGTGACCTCCTGAGAGCGGGCGGCGTGCAGCAGGTCGTCAGGGTCTTGCGCCCGGGGGTGCCGCGGCGAGGTGGAGACCGTGCCGATGACCTCCAGGCCGGCCCCGTCGATCAGCCCCGTCAACTCGCTGCGGCTGCGGAGCTTCAGATGCTCGGCGAGATCCGAGAGGATCAGCCACCCCTCCCCGCCCGGGCGCAGGTGAGCGCTGAGACCGTCGAGCACTCCTCGGAGCATGCTCGAGTCCTCGTCATAGATCCCCAGTTCGAGGGCGGAGGTCGCCGTCCCGGGCAACCAGGGCGGATTGCAGACCACCAGATCCGCCTGTCCGGGCGGGAAGAGGTTCGCCTCGAGCACATCGACGCGGTCCTCGAGACCCAGCCGCCGGATGTTCTCCCGGGCGCTGTCGACTGCGCGGGGGTTGATATCGGTGGCCACCACCCGGGACGCGCCGCGTCGGGCGAGCACTGCGGCCAGCACGCCGGTGCCGGTCCCGAGATCGAAGACCTCCGCTCCCCCGTCGACCTCGGGCATGGGGGCCTGCGCGACGAGGTCCACGTACTCCGAGCGCACCGGGGAGAACACGCTGTGCCGGGGATGGATGTGCGCCTCGAGCGCCGAGATCGGGACGCCCTTCTCCTGCCACTGGTGGGCGCTGAGCACCCCGAGCAGCTCCGAGAGCGAGACGAGCATCGGCTCGGTCAGCTCGCCATACGCCTGCTGGCAGGCCGTGGCGACGTCCGGGGCACGGCGCAGGGCGAGCCGGTGGCCCGGTTCGAGCAGCACCACCACGCCGCCCAGCAGCCGAGCGCGCTCAGCCCGTTCCGCCCGATGGGCCTGGAACAGCCGGGCGATGTCGAGGTTCTTGGGCAGCACGCGCCGATCCGCACGGCGTCCGATGGCCGTGAGCAGCTGACGGGCGTTGTGGTAGTCGCCGCGCCAGAGCAGCGCGACCCCCGCGCGGATCCTGCGCAGCGCGGCATTCGCGGTGAGGGCGTCGTCCACGGCCTCGAGGCGCTCCGGCGGGGGCGCCCCGTTCTCGGAATGCCATCGTGCGGTGTGCGGTGTGCCGTGCTCGGTCCAGCTGATCGTGGACATCGGATGCTCCCAGGACGTCGCCATTGCGAGGAGCCGGCATCACGCCTGGGTCGGAGCACGGGGTGGGTCCTCGCGACGAGCCCCTCTCGTCGGGCCCCCAGTATTCCACCTGGGGGGTTCCCGGTGCACGATCCCGCCGGAGCCATGCGCCGCCTCGGGACTCGAGCTCTCAGGCGCCACGAGCCCGCACCCTCAGGCCCCGCGGGGCTCGCGCGCTCAGGGCTCGCTGGGTGTGAGCTCCGGCGGTGCCGCTTCGGTCTCGAACTGCTCCGCCATCGCGCGCAGGAAATCGATCGCGGCCGCGCGAGCCGGGGCGGGCACCTGCTGCGCGATCTCGAGCATCCGCTCGTGCATGCGAGCCATGCGCTCGCGCACCTGGGAGTGCGCGTGATCCGTGGCGATCACGATTCGCGAGCGACCGTCCCGTGGGTGCGGCACCCGGAGCAGGTGGCCCGAGGCGGTCAGCCGGTCCAGCAGCTTGGAGGTGGATGCGCCGGAGATGCGCAGGTGCTGGGCCAGGCGCAGGGGCGTCACCGGGTCCTCCGAGCGTTCATGGGCGATCACGAAGCGGAGGGCTGCGAGATCGGTGGTGTTCATGTCCATGCCCTCGCTCATCCGGCGGCGCAGATCCTCGTCCGCTACGCGGAAGGTGCGCAGGGCGCGCAGGAGGGTGACGGCGGAGTCGTCGCCGCCGTACCAGTAGCGGCTGCTCCGCCCCTGATCAGGGATTCGTGGCGTGTCGGTCATGGGTGGATGTTACAGTTCATTTAGATAGCCTGGCTAACTAGAGATTGGAGTCATCGTGAGCGCACGGCAGATCCCCCGCTCCGGGAGCACCGAGTCCGGAACCACCGAAGCGGACCACGTGATCCTCATGGAGGAGGACGGCACCCCCCGAGGGCTGGCTCCCCGCGCCACGATCCATACCACGTCGACCCCTCTCCACCTGGCCTTCTCCTGCTACGTGGTGCGCGCGGACGGGAAGGTCCTGCTCACTCGGCGCGCCTTGACCAAGCGCACCTGGCCAGGGGTGTGGACGAACTCCTTCTGCGGCCACCCGCGCCAGGGCGAGACCTTCCCCGACGCGATCTCACGACATGCCGCTCACGAGCTGGGCATGGAGGTGCATGCCCCCGAGGAGGCGCTGCCGGACTTCCGCTACCGGGCCGTGGACGCCTCAGGAGTCGTCGAGAACGAGATCTGCCCGGTCTTCGTCACCGTTGCCCTGAGCGAGCCTGTGCCTCATGATGAAGAGGTGATGGATCTGCGCTGGGTCTCGCCTGCGGAGCTCGCCGCCCTGGTGGAGCTGGCACCCTGGACCCTCAGCCCCTGGACGACCTCGCAGGTCCCGCAGCTGCGCGAGGTCCTGGATCGCATCCCCGCGAGCACCTCATGAGCACGGTGCACCACCGGGCCGTCGAGCAGGAGATCCAGCGCCAGCTCCGCCTCGGAGCGACCAGGCCCGGCACTCTGCCGCTGCCCGACCACGACGACCTGTGGGCAGCCTTCTCCCGTGCCACGGGCGGCGGCAAGCGATTCCGGCCGAACCTGCTGCTGGCCACCCACAAGGCGCTCGGCGGAACCCGCGGGCCCGCTGCGGTCCAGGCCGCCGCCGCCCTCGAGCTGATGCACACCGCCTTCGTGGTCCAGGACGACGTGATCGATGGCGACCAGGTGCGCCGCGGGGCACCCAGCCTTCCAGGCGGGATCGCGGCCGACGCCCGACGGCGAGGAGCTGGTGCGAGCGAGGCGCAGCGGCTCGGGGAGGCGGCCGGCATCCTCGCGGGCGATCTGGGGCTGGTGGCGGCCCTGCGCGCCATCGTCCGGTGCGAGGCCCCTGCTCCCGTGGTCGAGCGCCTGCTCGACCTCTTCGAGAGCACCCTGCACGCCACGGCCGCCGGTGAGCTCGCCGACGTGCGTCTCCAGCTGGGCCCGGCAGATGGTCCCGTGGTGCTCCGCGAAGCGCTCGCGGTGGCCGAGCTGAAGACCGCCCTGTACTCCTTCCAGCTGCCGCTGCGCGCCGGCGCGATCCTGGCCGATGCCTCCCCCGAGGTGCTCAGCGCCCTCGACGAGATCGGCAGCCTGCTCGGCATCGGCTTCCAGCTGTTCGACGACCTGCTGGGCATGTTCGGCGACGAACGGCGCACCGGCAAGAGCGCGCTCGGCGACCTGCGCGAGGGCAAGCGCACCGCCCTGATCGCCCACGCCTCGACCACGGAGGTCTGGCCCGCGCTGCAGCCGCTGCTGGGTCGCGAGGATCTCGGCGAGGATGAGGCACGGCGCGCCCGGTCCCTGCTGACCGCCGGCGGCTCCCGCGCCTGGGTCGAGGATCTCGCCCGCTGGCACGTGAGCAGCGCCGCCGAGGCGGCCGTGCGTCACGACCTGCCGCCCGGGCTCGTCACCTCGCTCGACCTCGCGACCGCGGAGATCCTCCGCGCCGCCGAGCTCACCCTTCCCGCGTCCGTCCCCGAGCCCGACCCGTCCCGGATGCCGGCCCGCGCGTCGGCCCGTCCTTCTGCCGACCCGTCGACCCCCGTTCCCCGCCCCCGGGCGGATGAGGAGCTCCTCGCATGAACACACCTGCTCCCCACGACGCCCCGCTGGCCCTGGTCACCGGGGCCAGCGGATACATCGGCGGCCGCCTGGTCCCCGCGCTGCTGGACGCCGGGCTGCGGGTCCGCGCGATGGCGCGGCACGCCGACCGGCTCGAGGACCGCCCCTGGCGGAACCGGGTCGAGGTGGTGGAGGCCGACGTCCAGGACCCGGCGAGCCTGGAGGCCGCGCTCGACGGGGTCGATGTCGCCTACTACCTGATCCACGCGATGGGCGGCGGGCGCAGCTTCGCCGACCGCGACCGGCAGGGCGCTCGTTCCTTCGCCGACGCCGCCGCGCGGGCCGGCGTGGGGCGCATCGTCTACCTCGGCGGCATCCATCCCGAGGGCGAGGAGCTTTCCGCACACATGGCCTCTCGCAAGGAGGTCGGGGACATCCTGCTCGCCGGTGCGGTCCCGGCCGTGGTGCTGCGAGCGGCGGTGATCCTCGGCTCCGGCAGCGCCTCCTTCGAGATCATGCGCCATCTCTCCGAGCGCCTGCCGGTCATGATCGCCCCGCAGTGGCTGCGCAATCGGATCCAGCCCATCGCCGTGCGCGATGTGCTCCACTATCTCGTCGGCGCGGCCCGGCTCGACGGCGCACCCAACCGCACCTTCGACGTCGGCGGGCCCGATGTGCTGACGTTCGCCGAGCTGCTCCAGGCCTACGCCCGAGCGGCCGGGCTCCCGCAGCGGCGGATCCTCACCGTGCCGGTGCTGACCCCGCGCCTGGCCAGCCACTGGATCGGCCTGGTCACGCCGGTGCCCACCGGCATCGCGCGCCCATTGGTCGAATCACTCATCCACGAATCGGTCGCCGCCGAGACGGATCTGCGCGCGCTGATCCCCGCCCCCGAGGGCGGCCTGACCAGCGTGGATCGTGCGATCGAGCTGGCCCTGGCCCGCGTCCGGGAGCTCGACGTCGCCACCGCCTGGCACTCGGCCACACCCGCCGGTGCTCCGTCCTCCCCGCTGCCCGAGGACCCCGAATGGTCCGGCGGCATCGTGCGCGGGGACGAGCGCCAGCGACCCGTCGACGCCTCCCCCGAGACCCTGTGGGCGGTGCTCGAGGGCATCGGCGGCCGACGGGGCTGGTACTCCTGGCGCCTGGGCTGGATCTCGCGCGGCCTGATGGACCGCCTCGTCGGCGGTCCCGGCCTGCGTCGCGGTCGCCGCCACCCCGACCGGCTCGCCGTGGGCGACGCCCTGGACTGGTGGCGGGTCGAACGCCTCGAACGGGGCCGACTGCTGCGCCTGCGCGCCGAGATGAGAGTGCCGGGACAGGCCTGGCTCGAGCTCGGCGTCCAGGAGAGGGAGGGCGGCGGCTCGATCCTGCACCAGCGTGCGATCTACCATCCACACGGACTGCTCGGAGACCTGTACTGGTGGGCCGTCTGGCCCTTCCACGGAATCGTGTTCGGCGGCATGCAGCGCAATATCGCCCGCGCCGCAGAGGCTGCGCCGCCCGCGCCGCGCCGCACGGCGGACGCAGACCCGCACACCGACACCGACACCGACACCGAGGACACTGCATGACCCGCCCCCAGCGCCCGCTCGCCCGTCAGCTCGCCGTGACCGTCAGCTTCCTGCTGGCGATGGTCGGCACCGCGATCGGCGTCGGCGCCTTCGGGGGCGACCCGATCGCCGAGGCCGCGGGCGGGCTGCTCGCCGCGGACTCCACCCACCTCGCGCCTGCCAGCTCCGCCTTCATGATCTGGTCCGTGATCTACGCGGGCCTGGGCGCCTACACCCTGTGGCAGTGGTGGGACCGGCGCGATGCGCGCGGCATCGCCCCCGGCGCGATCCTCTCGCTGCTGCTGAACGCGGCGTGGATCCTCACCGTCCAGGCCGGCTGGGTGGCGCTCAGCGTGGTCGTCATCGCGCTGCTGCTGGTGGTCCTCGCCGACCTCTTCCGTCGTATCGCGGCCACGCCGCCGGGCGGGCTGCCGGAGCGGATCGTCGTGGACGGCACCTTCGGCCTGTACCTCGGCTGGGTGAGCGTCGCGACCTGCGCAAACATTGCGGCGGCGCTCAAGGGCGCCGGATTCTTCGGATTCGGCGTCCCCTCGCTGCTGGCCATCGCGGTGCTCGCGGTGGTCGCCGTAATCGGGGTGGCGCTCACTCTCGCCGGCCGGCGCCCGGTCGCAGCACCGCTGGCGATGATCTGGGGCCTGGCATGGATCGCCGTCGGGCGGGCGACGGACGAGCCCCATGCCCCGGGCGTGGCGATCGCCGCCGCGGCGGTCGCGACCGTGATCGCACTCGCGGCCGCCGCGCAGTGGCTGCGCCCGCGGCGCGGAGCGTCCGCACCTGCCGGTCGGAGCGAGCGATGAGCCGGAACACCACGGCGGAGATGCCGATCAGCCGCTACGACCTGGTCGCCCAGCGCAGCGCCGGCTGCGTGATCGCCGGGTACTCCACCTCCTTCGGCTGGGCGACCCGGCTGCTGGACGAGCCGGTGCGCACCCACGTGCGCAGCATCTACGCGCTGGTCCGCATCGCCGACGAGACGGTCGACGACCCGGACCCCTCCTTCTCGGTCGCGGAGCGGTCCCGGCTGTTGGAGGACCTCGCCGCCGAGACCGCACGCGCGGTGGCCGGTGCCCGCTCCACCAACCTCGTGGTGCAGGCCTTCGCCCTCACGGCCCGGCGCTGCGGCATCGGCCCCGACCTCCTCGATCCCTTCTTCGCGTCCATGCGTGCGGATCTCGCGGTCTCCACGCACGACGAGGCGAGCCTCGCGGAGTACGTGCACGGCTCCGCCGAGGTGGTGGGACTGATGTGCCTGCGCGTGTTCCTGGGCGGGGACGAGGCCGCCTACGCGCGGCTCGCCCCGGCGGCGAGCGCTCTCGGCGCAGCCTTCCAGAAGGTGAACTTCCTGCGCGACCTCGCCGAGGACCACGATGAGCTGGGGCGCACCTACTTCCCCGGGCTGGAGATCGAGCAGTTCGGCGACGCCGAGCGGGACCACCTGCTCGACGACATCGACACCGACCTCGCACATGCCGCCACCGCCATCCCCCATCTGCCCGCCTCGAGCCGTCGCGCGGTGGCCGCCGCCCACGGCTTCTACAGCGCTCTCTCACGCCGGCTGCGCGCCACCCCGGCGCAGCAGATCCGACGCGCCCGGGTGCGGGTCACCGACTACGAGAAGGCGGCGATCCTCGCCCGCACCCTGCTCGGGGTGCGCCGATGAGCGCCGGCGCCGCATCCGGGACGCGCCGGACCGCCGTGGTGATCGGCGGCGGCATCTCCGGCCTCGCCACCGCTGCCCTGCTCGCCCGCGATGGCTTCTCGGTGGATCTGGTGGAAGCTCGTGAGCAGCTCGGCGGCCGCGCCGGCAGCTGGGAGCGGGACGGATTCCGCTTCGACACCGGCCCCTCCTGGTATCTGATGCCCGAGGTCTTCGACCACTTCTTCCGCCTGCTGGGGACCTCCGCCGCCGAGCAGCTCGACCTGCAGGGGCTGGATCCCGGCTACCGGGTGTTCTTCGAGGGGCATGAGGATCCGCTGGACATCCGCGCCTCCGCCGCGCGCAACGCCGATGCCTTCGAGGAGATCGAACCGGGTGCGGGCCTGCAGCTGGCGAAGTATCTCGACTCGGCCGCCCGCACCTACGACGTGGCCCTCGAACGCTTCCTCTACAGCTCGTTCACCTCGCTGCGACCCTTCCTCTCCGCGCGGGTCGCGCTGCAGGCGCCGCGACTGCTGCAGCTGCTCGCCGAGCCGCTCGAGCGCTTCGTCGCGCGCAGGTTCCGAGACCCGCGGCTGCGTCAGGTGCTCGGCTACCCGGCGGTGTTCCTGGGCTCCTCCCCGGACCGCACCCCGAGCATGTACCACCTGATGAGCGCCCTGGACCTCACCGGCGGGGTGATGTATCCGCAGGGCGGTTTCACCCATCTGATCGAAGCGATCACCGCTCTGGCCGTGCAGCAGGGCGTGCGCGTGCACACCTCGACCCGCGCCACCCGGATCCTCACCACCCCTGATGCCGCGCGGCCCGGCGGTCGGGGCCGGCCGCGGGCGAGCGGCGTCCAGGTGCAGGGGCCCGACGGGACCACCCGCGCGCTGCCCGCCGACGTGGTGGTCGCGACCGCCGACCTGCACCGGGTGGAGACCACCCTGCTGCCGCGGCACCTGCAGACCTTCCCCGACTCCTGGTGGCGGCGCCGCACCGCCGGGCCAGGGGCGGTGCTGGTGATGCTCGGGGTGGAGGGCGAGCTGCCGCAGCTGGCGCACCACTCCCTGCTGTTCACCCGCGACTGGCGCGAGAACTTCGGCGCCCTGCGCGAGGGGCGTGTGCCCTCCCCCGCCTCGACCTATGTGTGCCGCCCCTCGGCCACCGATCCGTCGGTCGCCCCTGCCGGGCACGAGAACCTCTTCGTGCTGGTGCCCGTTCCCGCTGATCCCGGGCTCGGGCGCGGCGGGCTGGATGGCGCCGGCAGCGCGGCGGTGGAGCGGGTGGCCGACGAGGCCATCACGATGCTCGCCGAGCAGGCCGGGATCCCGGATCTGGCCTCCCGGATCGTGGTGCGCCGCACCGTGGGCCCCGCCGAGTTCTCCGAGGATCTCGGCGCCTGGCAGGGCAGCATGCTCGGCCCCGCGCACACGCTGCGTCAGAGCGCCTTCTTCCGCGCCGGCAACGTCTCGCGGAAGGTCGGCTCGCTGCTCTACGCCGGCTCCAGCACGATCCCGGGCATCGGGCTGCCGATGTGCCTGATCAGCGCAGAGCTGGTCGCCAAGCGGCTGCGCGGCGACCGCTCCGCCTCCCCGTTGCCGGAGTCCGCGTCCGCGTCTGGTTCTGCGTCTGCTGAGGAAATCGTCGCATGACCTCATCGGTGTACCTGATCGGCCTGCTGATCCCGGCCGTCTGCATGGGGCTGCTGGACCGACGCTTCGGGCTGGCCCTCTGGCGCGCGCCGCGCCGCACCCTCCTGGTGCTCGCCCTGGGCATCGGATATTTCCTGCTGTGGGACCTCGCCGCGATCGCGGCCGGACACTACGGGATGGGACAGAGCACGCTGATGACCGGGATCATGCTCGCCCCCGAGCTGCCGCTCGAGGAGCTCGTGTTCGTCACCTTCCTGTGCTACTTCACCCTCGTCATGTGGGGACTCCTGGCGAGGCTGGGCAGCGGCCCCCGCGGCCCCCGCGGCCCCCGCGGCCCCCGCGACTCCGCCCGGCGCTCGGCCCCGTCGGCCCCGTCGGCCACGACCCTCGAGGAGGAGCGATGAGCTACGCGGCCCTCGCCGGCCTGTTCCTGATCGGCCCCGTGCTCACCACCGCCCTGGCGCTGATGCTCCGTCGTCCCAGCCGCCGCTGGTGGCTGCTCACGGGCGGGACCATCGCTGTGCTCCTGGTGATGACGGTGCTGTTCGATTCGCTGATGATCGCGGTCGATCTGTTCCGCTTCGAGGAGTCGCTGCTGCTGGGCTGGAGGATCGGGCTGGCCCCGGTGGAGGACCTCGCCTGGCCCCTCGCGGCCGGGCTGCTGCTGCCCTCGCTGTGGCTGCTGCTGACCCCGGAGCGCGAACGATGAGCGCCGTGGCCTCCGCGCCCGGTGCTGCGCGCCAGCTGCTGGCCTCCTCACGCCCTCTGAGCTGGGTCAACACCGCCTATCCCTTCGCGGCCGCGTACCTCCTGGCCGGCGGCGGTGTGGATCTCCCCCTGGTGGTCGGCACGTTGTTCTTCCTGGTGCCCTACAACCTGCTGATGTACGGCGTGAACGATGTGTTCGACCACGAGTCGGACCTCCGAAACCCCCGCAAGGGCGGGATCGAGGGCATCGTCCTGGACCGCCGCTGGCACGCGGTGACGCTCTGGTCGGCGGGGCTGCTCGCGCTGCCGTTCGTGGTGGCGCTGCTGTTGTGGGGCGGGCTGGCGTCTGCGGTGGTGCTGGTGATAGTGGTGGCGGCGGTGGTCGGCTATTCCGCGCCGGGGCTGCGGCTGAAGGAGCGGCCGGTGCTGGACTCGATCACCTCCTCCCTCCATTTCATGGGTCCTGCAGCGTTCGGACTGGCGCTGACCGGGGCACCGGTGGGACTGACCGCTGCGGCGAGCCTCGCAGCATTCTTCCTGTGGGGCATGGCCTCCCACGCCTTCGGCGCGGTCCAGGACGTCCAGCCCGATCGGGCCGCAGGCATCGGCTCGATCGCGACCGTGATCGGGGCGGCGGCGACGGTGCGGCTCTCGATCGGGCTGTACGCCGCAGCCGGGGTGACGATGCTGCTGGCCGGCTGGCCGGCCATGCTCGCGGGGCTGCTCGTGCTCCCCTATCTCCTCAGCACCTGGCCCTTCCGCTCGCTGCCGGACGAGCAGGCCGAGCAGGCGAACCGGGGCTGGCGCCGGTTCTTATGGTTGAACCTGGTCACCGGGTTCCTGCTCACCCAGCTGCTGATCGGGATCGCGCTCACCCGCTGACCGCGCCCGCACGAGCGCGACGATGCCCGATGATGGCACCGTGCCCCGGCCGGGGCGCCGCCGCGAGAACAGGAGCCGAGATGAGATGTGCACTGGTCACCGGAGCCTCCCGAGGGATCGGCCGGGCCACCGCGATCACTCTGAGCGAGCGCGGGGAACGAGTGGCCGTGCACTACGGCACGGATCGGGAGGCGGCGGAGGAGACCCTCGCGCTGCTCCACGGCACAGGCCACGCACTGGTGGGCGGGGATCTCTCCGATCCGGCGACCGCACAGCGGGTGGTCGAGGAGTCCGAGGGTGCGCTGGGGCAGATCGACATCCTGGTCAACAACGCCGGGATCGCCCCCGGCACGGGCACCGACCACCGCGTGGCGGAGATCGACTACGCCACCTGGCAGCAGCGCTTCACCCGGATGCTCGACGTCGATCTCACCGCGCCCGCGAACCTGTCCTACCTGGTCGCCCGCTCGCTGATCTCTCGCGAGGCACCCGGAGTGATCGTGAACGTCGGTTCCCGCGGCGCGTTCCGCGGCGAGAGGGACGCCCCCGGCTACGCCGCGGCGAAGGCCGGGCTGCACGCCCTGGGCCAGTCCCTTTCCCTCGCCCTCGCGCCGCACGGCATCGCCGTCGCGTCGGTCGCCCCGGGATTCATCGGCACCGAGCGCCAGCGACCGAAGCTCGAGGGCGATGGCGGGGACGCCCTGAGGGCGCAGAGCCCGTTCGGACGGGTGGGCACAGCCGAGGAGGTCGCCGCCGCGATCCTCTACCTCACCTCCCCTGCCGCGCAGTGGGCCTCCGGCACGATCCTCGATCTCAACGGCGCCTCGCACCTGCGCACCTGAGCCATCAGTCATCACCGGCATCCGGCATCCGGCATCCGGCCTCCGGTGATCGGACCAGGGGCGCGGCCGGAGCTCGACACTCCTGCCGCCCTCCCCGGCCGCGCAGACCTGGGATCTATCATGTGCGACGCGACGTTCGGGATTCCGCTGGTGGGCACCCGCATCGGGCTGATCATCACCTACCTGACGTTCTCGCTGCCCTTCGCGATCTGGATGCTGGTGGGCTACTTCGACGGCATCCCGCGGGAGCTCGACCAGGCCGGGAAGATGGACGGCGCCAGCAACCTCACGATCCTGCTGCGCATCATCCTGCCCGCGGCCCGTCCCGGGATCGTGGCCGTGGCGATCTACGCCTTCATGACCGCGTGGGGCGAGGTGCTGTTCGCCTCCGTGCTGACCACGGAGGACACGCGCACCCTGGCGGTGGGCCTGCGGCAATACGCCACCCAGACCAACGTCTACTGGAACCAGGTCCTCGCCGCCTCGCTCGCGGTATCGATCCCGGTGGTCGTCGGCTTCCTCATGATGCAGAAGAACTTCGTCGCAGGCCTGACCGCCGGCGCCGTGAAGTGACCCGGTGTGCGGCCCGTTCCGGCCCGCACCACCCACGACCCCTCCGACCCGCCTCGACCCCTCGAAGGAACCCCATGCAGATCTCCGTCCAGATGTACAGCGTGCGCGAGGCCCTCGCCGCCGATTTCCAGGGCACCGTCGCCCGCCTGGTCGAGCTCGGCCTCACCCACGCCGAGCCGTACCACCTGCTCGAATACCGCGACGAACTGGTGCAGGCCCGCGAGCACCACGCGATCGACTTCCCCAGCGCCCACCAGTCCTTCCTGGGTGACGTGGACTTCGCCGAGGTGCTCGAGGCCGCCCAGGCCGTCGGCGTGCAGTATCTGGTGGACCCGTTCTGGAACCCCGAGGACTGGACCGACGCGGGACGCGTGCGCGCCCTGGCGGCGACCTTGAACGAGCGGGCCGCGGCCGCCGCGGGCACCGGCATCCGCGTCGGCTATCACAACCACCACTTCGAGCTCGCCTCCCAGCTCGAGGGGCGCAGCGCCCTGGAGCTCTTCGCGAGCGAGCTGGACCCGCAGGTCGTCCTCGAGATCGACACCTACTGGGCGGCGGTGGGCGGGGCCGACGTCCCCACCCTGCTGGGCACCCTCGGCGAGCGCGTGCAGCTGGTGCACCTCAAGGATGGCGACCTCTCCGAGGATCCCGCCGCGCAGCTGCCGCTGGGCGAGGGGAAGATGCCGCTGGCCCAGACCCTGGACGCCTCCTCGCAGGTCGCCTACGGCGTGATCGAGTTCGACGACTACGCGGGAGACATGTTCGAGGGCATCGCGGCCTCGATCTCCCATCTGCGCTCCCACCTCTGACCTGACGCGCATCCCGAACCTCTGACCTCCACCATCATCAAGGGACCCACCATGACCTCTCAGCACGCCTCCGGCCCCGTCGGGATCGGCATCATCGGCGCCGGCACCATCTCGGCCGAGTACCTCACCCACCTCACCTCCTTCCCCGACGTCGCGGTGCACATCATCGGTGACCTCTTCCCCGAGGCCGCCGCCGCTCGCGCCGCGGAGTTCGGCGTGCCCGCCTCCGGCAGCGCCGAGGACGTGCTCGCCCATCCGGAGGTCGAGATCGTGGTGAACCTGACCATCCCCACCGCGCATGCGGCGGTCTCCCGGGCGATCGTCGCCGCCGGCAGGCACGTGTGGACCGAGAAGCCGATCACCACCGTCCCGGCCGACGCGAAGGCGCTGCTCGAGGCGGCCGGCGCAGCGGGCGTGCGCGTGGGCGGCGCCCCGGACACCGTGCTCGGCGCCGGGATCCAGACCGCGCTGCGCACCCTGCGCGATGGCGCGATCGGCGCACCGGCCAGCGCCCTGACCCTGTTCCAGTCCCCCGGGCCCGAGTCCTGGCACCCCAACCCCGCCTTCCTGTTCCAGGAGGGGGCTGGACCGCTCTACGACATCGCCCCGTACTACGCGACCACCCTGGTGCTCGCCCTGGGGCCGGTGGCTTCGGTCAGCGCCGTCGGCTCGAAGGCTCGCGAGCAGCGCACCATCGGCTCGGGCCCCAAGGCCGGCGAGGTCTTCGACGTCACCGTGCCCACGCAGGTCGCGGCGCTGCTGCGCTTCGAATCCGGGCAGAACGCCACCGTGCTGCTGAGCTTCGACTCCCCGCACTCGCGCACCGGTTTCGTCGAGGTCTACGGCACCGAGGCGACTCTCGCCTTCCCCGACCCCAACGTCTTCGACGGGGACTCGGCGCTCACCCAGTACCGCGGCCAGGAGTCCACGCCCGTGCCCGCCACCGGGGCGACCACCGGCCGCGGCCTGGGCGTGCTGGAGATGGCCCGTGCGATCCGGGCCGGCGTTCCCCACCGGGCGCAGGGCGAGATCGCGGCGCACGTGCTGGACATCATGGTGGGGATCGAGACCGCCATCACCGAGAGCACCATCGTGCAGATCGATTCGACCTTCACCGAGGTGGAGCCGATGCCCGCCGATTTCGATCCCTTCGCCGCGACACTGGCAGGGGTTCCCGCCACCGTCTGAGAGCCGGGCGGCGCTCCGCGTCGCGCGTCTGCACGCCACCTTGGCGCACCCGCCCCTCGAGGGCCGTCCCCACGCCGGGGCCGGCCCTCGAGGCGTTCCAGGCGGGGCTGCTCTCCGGCCCGGCGTCCGTCCGCAGCCGACGTCCCCCCGGTGGGCCGCGTCTCTGCCGGAACGCACTCCGCCCCCGCGCCCCTCTGCGGGTCCTCTCCAGCACCGACCTCGTGGCCGCTGGGACGTTCTGAGCCGCGCCGCTCCTCACAGGGGCCAACTGCCGGTTCTCACCGCTGAGCAGTCAGCCGATCAGCACCCCCGCTATCGCGGCGCTCATGAGGTTGGCGAGGGTGCCGGCGAGGATCGCCTTCAGGCCGAGCTGCGCGATCTCCGAGCGCCTGCTGGGCGCCAGTCCGCCGAGTCCGCCGAGCAGGATGCCCAGCGAGCTCAGGTTCGCGAAGCCCGTCAGCGCGAAGCTGGTGATCGCGGCGGTCTTGGGGCTGAAGGACTCGATCTGCGGGCCGAAGCCGGCGAAGGCCACGAACTCATTGACCACGACCTTCTGACCCACGAAGCTGCCCGAGGCCACCGCCTCATGCCACGGCACGCCGATCATCGCCATGATCGGGGCGAACACCCAGCCCAGGATCTGTTCGAAGGTGAGGTCACCCGCGCCGAACCAACCGCCGACCACGCCGATCAGCAGGTTGATCAGGGCGATGAGGGAGATGAAGGCCAGCAGCATGGCGCCCACGTTGAGGGCGAGCTTCAACCCGTCGGCCGCACCACCGGCGGCGGCGTCGATGACGTTGGTGTAGGACAGCTCGCCGTCCTCCTCACGCCCGGCGGCTTCGGCGTCGGGTCCGAGGTCGGCCTCGGCGCCGGGGTTGTCGGCGTCGGCGGTCGTCGTCGCGGCGGTCGTCGTGCCGGCGTCCGAGTTGCCTGCCGCACTGTCGTTCGCAGCGGTTCCGGCCCGCCCCTTCGAGGCGTGGCTGGTGGTGGCGACCATCGCCGCCTCGCGGGCGACGGCGTCAGGATCGTCCTCCGGGATGAGGATCTTGGCCATCAGCAGGGCACCCGGCGCCGCCATGAAGCTCGCCGCGATGAGGTACTCCAGCGGGGCACCGAGCAGCGAATAGCCCACCAGCACGGAGCCGGCGACGGTGGTCAGGCCGCCCACCATCACCGCGAACAGGCCGGATCGGGAGAGCTCCTTGAGGTAGGGGCGGATCACGAGCGGGGCCTCGGTCTGTCCCACGAAGATGTTCGCGGCGGCATTGACGGACTCGGCGTAGCCGGTGCCGAGCGCCTTCCCCAGCGCACCGCCGAGCCAGTGGACCACCTTCGGCAGGATCTTCCAGTGGTAGAGCACCGCGGTGAGCGATGCGAAGAAGACGATCACCGGCAGCACCTGGAGTGCGAAGATGCTGCCCTCCGCCTCCAGAGGCAGCAGACCTCCGAAGAGAAAGGCGATGCCTTCGCCGGAGGTGTCGATGACGGCCTGGAAGCCGGCGGAGACCTTCTCCAACGCCCACTGGCCCGGTAAACAGGGCGAGGTCGTGCGCCAGTCTAGGGGTGATGCACACGGAGGGGCCGATCACGTGGACGGACCTGACCGGGATCGACAGACCGCGATCCCCGGCTGCGGTGTCCCCATGGATCACCCCGGCACTTGCATGTGCCCGCGACCGCCGCAGCACTCCCGGACGACGCCCTGGTGGGCGAGGGACATGGAGCGCCAGTTGGAGCTCACCGGATCACTGCTTGCGCAGTTGCAGCGGGCCCTGCCCTCTCCAGCGGGCACGCAGCGCGTCCGCGACCCCGTGCAAGCAGGCGGTGATGTCGTCGGTGTGCGTACCGATCACCCGGACGGAGAGACCGGGCCCACCGGTGCAGGTGGCCGCGAAGCGCAGGGGCTGCGAGGCTGCTGCGGCCCGTTCCGCGAGGACCTGTCGGACCAGCGCGAGCACCTCGTCGTCGATACGGGCATCGATCGCGGTGAGCGTTCCCAGATGCGTCATGTCCTCCAGGAACAGCAGCGAATCCGCTTCGTGGGAATGCGACCCGGGCCGCACCAGCAGGTTGTCGAGCAGCACCGGTCGGCCGCCGACGCTGATCGCGGAGCGGAGGCGCACCTCGTCGTACTCGAACAGGCCCCGGTCAGGGGACCACCCGGGGGTGATGATCTCGGTGGAGAGGAACGTGGCGGTCGGATCCATCGAGACCCGCAGATGCTGGTGGTAGGTGGCGTCCCGGAACGGGATCACCTGGGATGGCAGGTACTCGAGCACCGCCCCCGCCCCCAGGGACACATTGACCTCCTGCAGGCAGTAGTCTCCCGGCGTCTTGTACACGGTCGTGGCCGACTGGTCGGTCAGCAGCAGCGAGGCGTCCTCGTCCAGATGGACGTCGATCCGGTAGTCGTCACCTCCGAAGTAGCCCCCTCCCGGATTGATCATCGTCAGGAACGCCTGTCCCGACCCATCGAGATAGTGGGGGCGGATCACCCGCAGGAAGCCGCTGTGCGACTGGCGACGCACGTACGACCTCGAATCCTGCACCGCGACGTCCAGACCGAGCTGACCGCGCAGGTCCCGCAGGTCCCACAGCCGCGGAGGCAGCGAGGCGGAATCGATCAGCTCGGCCGGGAGCGCGAGGGTGCTCATGAGACGGCGAGGTCCTGCATGAGCACGTCGCGGCGGATCCACTCCAGCACCGTGGGCAGCCCCTCATCGGTCTTGAGGTTCGTGAACACGAAGGGCTTCTCCCCGCGGAACTCCTCGGAATCGGCCTTCATGACGGACAGATCAGCACCCACGTAGGGGGCGAGATCCATCTTGTTGATGACGAAGAGGTCCGATTTGATCATCCCCTGACCGGCCTTGCGGGGGATCTTCTCGCCCTGGGCGACGTCGATGATGTAGATGGAGAAGTCGACCAGCTCCGGGCTGAACGTCGCGGAGAGGTTGTCGCCACCGGACTCGATGAACACGATGTCCAGATCAGGGAACCGCTGAGCGAGCCGCTCGTAGGCATCATCGTTCATCGACGTGTCCTCGCGGATGGCGGTGTGCGGGCAGCCACCGGTCTCCAGCCCGATGATCCGCTCGACCGGCAGTACGCCGTTGCGGGCGAGGATCTTCGCGTCCTCGATGGTGTAGATGTCGTTGGTGATCACGGCCATGGAGACCTCGCTGTCGAGCGCACGGGTGATGCGCTCGATGAGCTGGGTCTTGCCGGAGCCGACGGGGCCGCCGACGCCGATCTTGATGGGAGCCATGGTGAGGGTCCTCTCTGTGGTGACGATTGCTGTAGTGACGAGGGTGCGGTGGTGACGATGGTGCGGTCGGGGTGGTCCGGTGACATCGGGGGACGCGACGTCAGGACATGAACATGCGTGAGCGCTGCGTCTCGTGATGCATCTGGGCGAGCTCGAGCGCCGGCGGTGCCGCGCCCAGGTCGACGCGTTCCAGGTGCATCACCTCCTCGACGGTCTCCGAGATCACGGCGTGGGTACCGGCCAGGATCCGCTGACCGGCGTCCTGCCCGATCGGGATCCCGCGGATCGCGTTCTGGGTGATCGACGTGGTCAGCTGCATCAGGAAGGCACGCACCACGAGCTCGGGCGGGACGTCGAGATGACTCACGGCCAGGCCGAAGACGATCGCCGGTGAGCCGGCCAGTCGCCCCGCCTCGATGGCGGAGATGTATTCCGCTGCGGTCAGGGCGTCGGGGACCACGTGGCGCACGATCCTGCCCATCCGCTTTCCCATCGAGGTGTTCGCCGCGCGGATCTGCGCCGGGATCAGGGAGACGTGCATGAGCACATCGAGCTCCGCGACCTCCCCTGCCACGTCCTCCCCCGTACGGCTGCGCAGTTCGAGCTGCGCGGCGAGCCGGGCGGCCAGGCCCTCGTTGTGCGCGGTCTGGCGGACGTAGGAGTGCAGCCAGCGCTCGAAGCTGTCCGGGCCGTCGACGATGCCGCGCAGGAGGTAGTCCTCCAACCCGAAGGAATGACTGAAGCCGCCGGTGGGCAGGGCCGAGTCGGTCAGGTGCAGCAGAACGAGCTGCGCGCGGCCACTAATGGGTGTGTTCGGCATGACGGAAGGGGTGCGGCAGGACGCGGTCCTCACGGGAGTACAGGGCGGCCTGGTGCTCCAGGAAGTGTTCGACGGTGTGGTCGTACTGGACGACCATGACGGCCTGGCCGTACTCGCTGTCCGCGTCGAAGAACTGCGCCTGCAGGTGACGGTTGCCGAGCCCGTGGGCGATCACCCCCATCTCGTGGATCGAGGCGGGGCGGATGACGAGGACGTCGCTGGGCAGCACCTCGACGGTGATGACCTCATCGCCCTCCCGGTGGAGCACGTCGCCGTCACGCAGCTCACGCAGCTCCGTGGGCAGGCGAAGGCCGATCTCGCGGCCTGAGGCCGTGGTGACGCGCTGGACGCGCTTGACGAGCTCGAGGTTGCCGAGACGGACCGGGTCGATGGTCACAGCGGAGCGCTCGGAGTCAGGAAGCTCGGAGAGGTTCCCGAGGGTCTGGGTGATGAGCATGGTCCTCCTATCGGAGAGATGGTCGGGTCGGAGATGTGGTCGGAGCAGAGCAGGGATCAGAAGAGGAAGTAGCGCTGCGCCATGGGCAGCTCGTCGGCCGGCTCGGAGCGAACGACCTCCCCGTCGATGCGCACCTCGTAGGTCTGCGGATCGACCTCGATGGTCGGAGTGGCATCGTTCAGGCGCATATCGGCCTTGGAGATGTCCCGGTTCCCACGGGACTCCAGGCACCGACGTCGCAGCCCGAGCTTGCCGGGCACATCGTCCTCGAGAGCCACGGTGGGCAGGAACGTCACCGAGTTCTCGTTCACGTCGGAGCCCATGGCCCCGAAGCTGAGCCGGTGGGTGCGCGGCTGCGGCGTGGGGATCGAGCCGTTCGAATCGCCCATCGTCGACATCACGATGCGCCCGCTCTTGATGACCATCTCCGGCTTGACCCCGAAGAACTTCGGATCCCACACGACGATGTCCGCGAGTTTGCCCTCCTCGATCGAGCCCACTTCATGGGAGATCCCCTGAGCGACCGCGGGGTTGATCGTGTACTTGGCGATGTAGCGCTTGATGCGGTTGTTGTCGTCCAGCGCGGAGTCGCCCGGCAGCGGACCGCGCTGGGCTTTCATACGGTGGGCGACCTGCCAGGTGCGCAGGACGACCTCCCCCACGCGCCCCATCGCCTGCGAGTCCGAGGACGTGATCGAGAGCACGCCCATGTCATGCATGACGTCCTCCGCCCCGATCGTCTCGGGGCGGATCCTCGATTCCGCGAAGGCGACGTCCTCGGGCAGTCGGGGATCGAGGTGATGGCAGACCATGAGCATGTCGAGGTGCTCGTCGATCGTGTTGGTCGTGAACGGGAGCGTCGGGTTGGTCGAGGCGGGCAGCACGTTGGGCAGCCCGGCGATCTTGAGGATGTCGGGGGCGTGACCGCCGCCGGCGCCTTCGGTGTGGAAGGTGTGGATGACCCGGCCGGCGATCGCCTTGATGGTGCTGTCGACGAAGCCGGACTCGTTCAGGGTGTCGGTGTGGATCGCGACCTGCACGTCGTAGGTGTCGGCCACCTGAAGGGCACGATCGATCGATCCCGGAGTCGATGCCCAGTCCTCGTGGATCTTCAGACCCGCCGCACCGGCCCGGATCTGCTCGCCGATGGCCTCGAGGTTGTGGCCGTGGCCCTTGCCGAGCAGGCCGATGTTGATCGGGAGATTCTCGGTGGCCTGCAGCATCTTCTGGATGTTCCAGGGTCCGGGAGTCACCGTGGTCGCACCGGTCGCATCGGTGGGCCCGGTCCCGCCCCCGAAGAGGGTGGTGGTGCCGTTGCCCAATGCCGTCTCGACCTGATCGGGTGAGATGAAGTGGATGTGGGTGTCCACGGCGCCGGCAGTGATGATCTTGTGGGCGCCGTTGATCACCTCGGTCGCGACACCGATAGGGATGTCGACATCGTCCTGGATGTCGGGGTTGCCGGCGTTGCCGATCTTCATGATCCGTCCGTCGCGCACAGCGACATCGGCGGTGAAGATCCCGGTGTGGTCGATCACGAGGGCGTTGGCGATCACGAGGTCAGGGACCCCCTGGTCGCGGGTGAGCCGACCGTTATGGCCCATCCCGTCCCGGATCACCTTGCCACCGCCGAAGTTCACCTCCTCGCCGTATTTGGTCCGATCGTCCTCGACGCGGGCGATCAGATCGGTGTCCGCCAGGCGCACACCGTCCCCGGTGGTGGGACCGTAGATCTCCGCATACTGCCGACGAGTCATCTCGAAGGACATGGGGCACTTCTCCTCACAGGTGTCTGGATGGACCACAGGGGTCCGGGGTCGCGGCCGCGCGGCCGCGGGCTGGCCTCGTCACCGACGGCGGCGAGGGCCCCTGTCAGCGATCGAGCTTGCCGTTGACCTTGTCGTTCAGTCCGTAGACCTCACGGGTGCCGCCGAGATCGATCAGGGGGACGGTGTGCTTGTCACCGGGCTCGAACCGCACCGCCGTGCCGGCAGGGATGTCGAGTCGCTTGCCATAGGCGGCATCCCGGTCGAATTCGAGGCCCTCGTTGACCTCGAAGAAGTGGAAGTGCGAGCCGATCTGCACGGGACGGTCGCCGGTGTTGGTGACATCCACGGAGATGGCCTCGCGGCCTGCATTGCAGAGGATCTTGTGCCGGTCGCCCAGCGTGATCGAGTCGTCGTCCGCGATCAGGTATTCCCCGGGGGTGACGGCGACATCGGTGGAGTGGCGGCGGTCATGTGCACGAACCATGGTGGTGTGCCTTCCTTGGTCAGCGGATCGGGTCGTGGACGGTGACGAGCTTGGTCCCGTCGGGGAAGGTGGCCTCGACCTGGACATCCGTCACCATGTCGGCGACACCGTCCATGACGTCGGACCGCGCGAGGATGGTGGCTCCCCAGTCCATGAGGTCGGAGACGGTACGACCGTCCCGGGCCCCTTCCAGGAGCTCGGCCGTGATCAGGGCGACGGCCTCAGGGTGGTTGAGCTTCAGGCCCCGATCGCGGCGTCGGCGCGCCAGATCGGCGACCACCACGATCAAGAGCTTTTCCTGTTCACGTGCAGTGAGGCGCATGATTCTCCTAAGAACGAGGGGGGTACTGGTTTTTCTTCTCCGGACGAAGTGAAATATACCTGGAGGAACCCGGGCGCTGTTTCCAGCGGTTTCCTGTGGAATGGCCCGAAGAATCCTCGATGGTGCGAATGCTCCGCTGGCCCGGCTACTTCCGGCACGGGACGCCCGCTGTCGGGCGACCTGCCGCCCGTGCACGCTCCGAGGAGGAGGCACTTGCGGCAGCGGCCATCATCGGGAAGCGGGCGGCGACTCCGAGGTCTCGTCGGCGGGTTCGTCAGGGGTGTTCTCCCCCAGCAGCCGCAGGGGATCGTCCTGGGTCTGGTCGTAGATGTCGGTGCCGGGCGGAACATCCTTCTTGTCCGAGGCGGATCTGCCGAGCATCGCGTGGAACAGTCCGTTCTGGTACGCGACCGCACCGAGCACGGCGACCACACCGATCACCTGCAGGGTCGACGGGATCTCGCTGAAGAGGATCGCGGCGATGAAGATCGTGGAGACCGGGGAGAGCAGCAGCAGGCCGGCCGAGAGGGTCGGGTTCATGTTCACCGAGCCGATCTGGACGAAGGTCCAGGCGATGAACTGTCCCAGCACCGCCAGCATGATCATCCACAGCCAGTTCATGCCGTCGATCGGCGCCCCACCGGTGGGGTCGAAAGCGCCATCCGGCGCGGTGGGCAGCACGCCCTCCGCATTCAGCATGCCCTGCGTGAAGTTGAAGCCCTCTCCACGGAAGATCATGTAGGCGATCGGAGGGAAACCCTGGAAGAGGGAGACGATCGCGATCGGCTGCAGGTAACGACCGGGGTTCACCCGGGTCGACTTGCGCGAGGTGTAGAGGTAGGTGCCGTAGCAAACTCCCGAGAGCGCCCCCAGCAGGGTGCCGAGGATCGCGATCGGGATGCCGGCGATCGCGGCAGGGCCCACGGCCTCCCCGACAGGGTCGAACACGCCACCGACCATGGCGATGCCGACTGCCATGACGGGCAGCACGAACCAGTAGTTGCGCGGGATCCGCTCACGGTCGATGAAGAACGCCAGCAGCGGCAGGATGATCACCTGAAGGTTCAACAGCACGGAGGCGATGCCGGCGCCCACGTAGAAGATCGAGTAGTTCCAGGCGGTGAAGTCGACGCCCAGGATCAGGCCCGCGATCGCGGCCCAGATGATGCCGTTCTTGTTGAGGGTCCCCTTCTTCCTGATCTCGACGATGGCGAAAGGTACGAGGAAGAACAGCGCCAGCCAGCAGCGCAGGACCACGGAGGTCGCGGGCTCGAAGTTGGACGCCTTGACCCAGATGCCGGAGAAGGCGAGGCAGAGGGTTCCCAGCAGGAGGATGGTCACGGCCTTGCCGTGGCCAACATGATGCGCGGGCTGTCGAGTCGGCGACAGCTCCGAAGTTTTCGCCATGTCGGTGGGGATCCAATCGTTCATCAGAGGGAGGGCCGGCACGGCGCGAGCCGAGAGAAGACAGCCCGTCGCACAGGGGGAGTGCGCAGGTGTGAAGAAGTGCGCGAGAGGTGCGCGGTGGCGTCTGGGTTCTCTGGTTTTTCTCGGAATTCTTCGGAGAACTTCACGACAGGATTCACCGTAGCCCGGCCTTTTTCGCCGCTCCGGGACGTTGGTCACTTTTCCGAGAGCGGATTTCCCGCCCTCTCTAAAACCACTCGAACAAAAAGTCCGCCGCTAGAAAATCCGTGCGCGAAAATCCGTGCGCAGAAAATCCGCCCGCCTGCGAGGCGCCTCTCCCCGCCTGCGGAACCCGCCCGCGTACCCTCTTCTCCATGGACACCTCCGGCTCCCTGCACATGCCGCGGCCCGCGACGGAGGTCCGTGACGAGGAGCTGGTCGACGAGCTGAGCACACTGCTCGAGCAGGCCAAGGGCTTCGACCAGCTCGCGGAGAGGATGGCGCTGCTGTCGGATACGCGCCGACTGCGGATCCTGTTCTGCATCCACGCCCACCCTGGGATACGCAGCTCGGACATCGCCCGCGCCACCAGGGCCCACGACTCGACCACCTCTCATGCCCTCGCACTGCTGCGCGAAGCCGGCTGGGTGCGCGCCGTGCGCACCGGCCGCGAGGTGCGCTACGAGCTGGCCGACGATTTCATCCACGACCTGCTGCACGACATGGGCTCCGATCACCTGCCCGGCGTCCGCCATCCGCACTAGCACCCGCCTGGCAATCCCTGGCATATCGAGCAGTCCCGCTCCACATCACTTGTATGGTCGTGCAAATGACTGCGGATCGATGTTCCCTGGGAGCAGAGCCTGCCGCGCCGGGAGCAGCCTCCCCCGGCCCAGGCTCCGCCGCCTCCCGCCGCGTCGAGGGGCGTGACCTCGCCGCCCCCAGCCGGCCGGGCCCCCCTGCATCCTCCGCACCCGCGCCCGCACCCGATGCGCTGGGAGTGCGTGCACGTGGCCGCCGCTCCGCCGTCGCCCTCGCGGTGCTCGTGGTGGTCACGGCGCTCAGCGTGGTGATCTGCCTGGGCATCGGCCCGGTCCAGATCTCGCCGGGAGTCACCGCGCGGGTGATCGCCCAGCATCTCGGTCTGCCGATGACGGTCTCGTGGGAGGCCGCGACGGATTCCATCGTCTGGGCCGTGCGCCTGCCGCGGGTGCTGATGGGGGCGGCCGTCGGCGCCTGCCTCGCGATCAGCGGCGCCGCGCTGCAGGCCATGGTGCGCAACATGCTCGCCGACCCCTACATCCTCGGGGTCTCGGGCGGCGCCTCCACCGGTGCCGCGGCCGCGATCCTCTTCGGGGTCGGCGCGGCATTCGGGGAGTACGCGCAGTCGCTGCTGGCCTTCGTGGGCGCGCTCTCGGCGGCGCTGCTGGTGTTCCTCATCGCCCGCACCGGCGGGCGGGTCACCTCGCTGCGGCTGCTGCTGTCCGGCGTCGCGGTGGGTTACGCACTCACGGCGGTGACGAACCTGCTGATCTTCTCCTCGGACTCCGCGGAGGGGTCGCGCTCGGTGATGTTCTGGATGTTGGGCTCCTTGTCGCTGGCCCGCTGGAACGCCTTCCTGCTGATAGCGATTCTCGCTGCCGCGCTGGGTGTCGTGGTGATGATCCTCGGGGCGCGGGTGCTGGATGCGCTGAGCGCCGGGGACGAGATCGCCCACGGGCTGGGCATCTCCCCGGACCGCGCCCGGATCGTCTTCCTGCTGGTGGTCTCGCTGTGCACGGCGGCCGCCGTCGCCGGCGCCGGGGCGATAGGCTTCGTGGGTCTCGTGATCCCGCACCTGGCACGCCGCCTGGTCGGGGCCCGACACCGCGTGCTCATCCCCGCGAGCGCCCTGCTGGGCTCACTGTTCCTGCTCTGGGCGGACGCCTTCGCCCGCGTGGTGATGCAGCCGCGCGAGCTGCCGATCGGCGTGCTCACCGCCGCCATCGGCGCCCCCTTCCTGCTCCTCCTGGTCCGTCGCCTCTACGCCCGTCAGGGCTGAGCACGCCACCGCTCCTCCGGAAGGTTCCCCATGACTCAGCACCTCGCTCGTCGGCCCGCAGCCGGCCCCCTGAGCCGCCGCACCGCCCTGGCAGGGATCGTCGGGCTCGTCGGCCTCACCGCCACGGCCTGCGGCTCCGAGGCCGGCGGTGGGGCGGCCCCGGACGGTGACGCCGCCGGTACCGCGGGCGGATTCCCGCTCGAGCTCGCCAACTGCGAGGCCACGCTCACCTTCGACACCCCGCCGGAGCGGATCGTGCTGCTGGAGTCCGCGCCGGTGACCACGCTGGACGGGATCGGGGTGCTGGACCGAGTCGTCGCCCGCGCGGGGGCCTTCCCGCTCGGGTACTTCGACGATGATCTGAGCGCCCGCCTCGAGGCGATCCCGGCGCTGTCCGAGGACATCGACGCCTCCGGTCACCTGCTGATCTCGCAGGAGGTCGTGATCGCCCAGGAGCCGGACATCGTCTTCGGACTGCCGGACGGCGTCACCCGGGAGGCGCTGGCCGATGCGGGTGCGGAGGTCATGGTCCAGGACATCTTCTGCAGCACCGGCGGGGAGCGCGCGAGCTTCGAGACGCTGTACTCCTCGATCAGCACCTCCGGGCAGATCTTCGACCGGGTCACGGAGGCGGAGTCCCTGGCGACCTCGCTGCAGGAACGGGTGGCCACCGTCTCCGAGTCCGCGCAGGGGCTCGGCACGACGACCGCTGCGGTGCTGTACCCCTCCGCCGGCGGCGGGCCGCTGTACACCTACGGCGCCGGCAGCATGGTCACCGCGCAGCTGGATGCCCTGGGCATCGAGAACGTCTTCGCGGACTCCCCGGAGCGCGTGTTCGAGATCAGCGCCGAACCGCTGCTCGCTGCGGACCCGGACGTGCTGATCGTGCTCTACCAGGGTGAGGGCGATGGCAGCGACCTCACCGCGGAGATGGTCAGCGAGGACCAGCTCTCGGGCCTGCGCGCGGTCCAGGAACAGGCGGCGCTGCCGCTGCTGTTCAACTTCGCCGAGCCCGCGTCCCCGCTCGTGGTGGACGGGCTGGAGAGGATCCACGAGTGGCTGCTCGAGCTCGAGGGCTGATGCTCCGACACCAGACCGGGTCCGACGCCGAGACCCGTGAGGAAACCGGTGAGGAGACCCGCGCCGGAACCATCGCCGGCTCCAGCGCCGCGGCCGGGCCCAGGGTGCTCCTGAGGGCCCGCGGGCTCCACCATGCCTTCGGCGCCACCCAGGTGCTCCGCGGGGTGGATCTCTCGGTGGCAGCCGGGGAGGTCCTCGGGCTCGTCGGCCCCAACGGCAGCGGGAAGACCACCGCCCTGCGGATCCTGCATCGCGCCCTCGTGCCGGACGTCGGCCAGGTGCTGCTCGACGGCCGCGCGCTGAGCACCTACTCGGGCCGCGAGCGGGCACGACGGATCGCGGTGATGGCGCAGGACATCTCCGGTGAGGTACCGCTGACGGTCGCGGATGTGGTGCTGCTGGGCCGCATCCCCCATTCCAGCACCTTCGGCTCGACGTCCGACGCGGACCTGCAGATCGCCTCTCGGGCGCTTGAGGACTCCGGCGCCCTGCATCTCGCGCAGCGCGAGTTCGGACAGCTCTCCGGCGGGGAGAAGCAGCGGGTGCTGATCGCCCGGGCGCTCGCCCAGCAGCCCAGCCTGCTGCTCATGGACGAGCCGACCAACCATCTCGACATCGGTTCGCAGCACCACGTGCTGCAGATCGTCCGCTCGAAGGGACTGGCGACCATCGTGGTCCTGCACGACCTGAACCTCGCCGCCCGCTACTGCGATCGGGTGCTGGTGCTGGCCGATGGGCTCGTGCAGGCGGAGGGCCCTCCGCGGGAGGCACTGCCCGCATCCCTGGTCAGCGCCACCTACGGGGTCGCTGCCGAACGCGCCACGGCCGACGACGGCACCCCCCAGTTCCTGTTCCGCGGCCGCGGGCCATCTCCCGAGGGCACCGCCTAGACAGCACCACCCGGACAGCACCACCGAGACAGCGCAGTCCCCTGGACAATGGTGTGTCACGCACACTATGGTGTGGGGCATGAGCGAGTCCTTCGATCCCCACCTGCAGGAGCTTCGGCGCGGCACCGTCGTACTGGCGTGCCTGCGGCTGCTGCGCACCCCCGGGTACGGATACAGCCTGCTCGAGCAGCTCGAGTCACGCGGCTTCACGACGGATGCCAACACGCTCTATCCCCTGTTGCGGCGTCTCGAGAAGCAGGGATTCCTGACCAGCGAGTGGAACACCGAGGATTCCAGACCCCGGAAGTTCTACGTCACCTCGGCCGACGGCTCCAGCCTGGCCGAGACCCTCAGCCAGGACTGGGTCAATCTCTCCCGGTCCATCGCCTCCCTCACCGACGACCTGGGAACGCCCGAGGAGAACTGACATGACCACCACCTTGACCGAGCGCTACATCAGCGCCACGACCGGTTCCCTCCCGCTCGAGACCCAGAGCGACGTGCGCGCCGAGCTCGAGGCCTCCATCGCCGACGCCATCGAGTCGCGTCTCGAGCAGGGCGAGGACCCTGCTGAGGCCGAGCGCGCCGTGCTCACCGATCTCGGTGACCCGGTCGCCCTCGCCGCGAGCTACACCGACCGGCCGCTGCACCTGCTGGGACCGCGCTACTATCTGGCCTGGTGGCGGCTGCTCAAGCTCCTGCTGGCCATCGTGCCCGCCGCCGCTGTCGGCGGTGTCGCCCTCGTCCAGGTCATCATCGGCGCCCCGGCGGGGAGGTCATCGGGCAGGCGATCAGCGTGGGGATCTCCGCCACCGTGCACCTGTTCTTCTGGGTGACGCTGATGTTCGTCATCCTGGAGCGCACCGGGTCCGATACCGGCCACGACTGGGATCTCGACCAGCTGCCGGAGCCGCGCCCCACGGGGGCGGGCCGCTCCGAGGTGGTCGCCTCCGTGGTGTTCGCCGGACTGATGATCGGCGCGGTGCTCTGGGACCGCTTCCGCGGATTCGTGCAGATCGACGGCCAGGCCCACGACCTCCAGATCCTCCACCCGCAGCTGTGGCCCTGGGCGCTGCTCGGCATGGTCGTGCTTCTCCTGCTCGAGGTCGGTCTCGCCGTCCTCGTCCATCTGCGCCGCGGCTGGACCACGGGCCTGGCTGTCGCCAACACCGCTCTCGCGGCGGTGTGGGTCAGCGTGATCCTGACCCTGCTGGGCAACGAGCGCCTGGTGAATCCCGAGTTCATGGGCCTCATCCTCCCCAGCGACGGGAGCGGGCCGGACACGGCTCGCGTGGTCGTGGTCCTGTTCGTGCTGAGCGTCATCGGGGTCGCTGCGTGGGACACCATCGACGGCTGGCGCAAGGCCGGTCGTGAGGCGAAGCATCGGGCGACGGTCCGCGAGACCGGCCTGCCGGTCTGATCTCTCGGCCCGCGATCCTCACGGAGCGGAGCAACCCGTGACGTCCGTGGAGCGCAGGCGGTCCAGGCGTTCGCGGGCCCGCTCCGCACGATCGGCCGGCCCCATCTCCCACCAGGCCTCGCCGCGCTCCCCCAGGCCCTCCTTGGCGAGCTGGACCCGGTCCCGCCAGGCCCGCACCTCGTCGGGGTCCTGGGACCTGCCGATCGCGGAGCGGGCCCGCCCCAGCTCGGAGCGCAGGGGGCCGGTGATCTCCTCGGCGAGATCGGGGTCAGTGGCTCGCCACCGGCGGCCGCGCACCACGATGTATCGACCGTCGGGTGTCCGCTCCGGGCCCTCGTCCCCTCCCGGCTGACCCATGACGTCCGTGGTCAGAGCTCGGTCGTGGCGGTGCCTCCGGGCGGGCGCTCGCCGGACACCTTCGCTTTGAGGATCTGCGCGATCCCGGTGGCCTTGCCTCCAGGCAGACCCCAGAACTGGGCGGATTCGCCGCTGACCCGCAGCAGCCCCAGATTCGGGTCGTCCGCGCCGCCGGGGAAGTAGGCCTCCGCCCGTTTGGTCCACAGCTGCTCGACCAGGGCACGGTCCTCGACGAACTCAGCGCTCCCGGCCACCGACAGCCACGACCCTGCCTGCGAGATCGAGAGGTTCACCTGCGGGCCGCTGCGCAGCGCCTCGGCCTGCCCACCCTGCAGTCCGACGAAGAACCAGACGTCCCCGTCATCGGTCACGCCCTGGACGGACAGGGGGTGCGACAGGAGCTTGCCGTTCGGAAGGGCGGTGGTGAGCATGACGATGTCGGCGTCGCGGAGCGTGTCCACGACGTCCTTCAGTGCCAGGGTGTCGTCGGTCATCTGGGATCCTCCCGTGTCGCCGGTGCTGTCCCGTCCGACGGTACAAGCCTCCTCCTGTCCCGGGCGCGGAACCGACCGTTCGGTACCGAACACCCCTCGTCGCGAGCCCCGCGATGCCGTATTTTGACGAAAGTGACCACAGACTTCGCGCAGCCAGCCCCGGAGCCCCGCCTCGGCACCTCCGGCGCCGTCGCTCTCGGCATCACCGTCGGCATCTCCGCCGCCGTGGGCCGCACCCCCCTGATCCGTCTCGACCGTCTGTTCCCGGACTCCGGGATCGAGATCCTCGCCAAGCTCGAGTCCGTCAACCCTGGCGGCAGCACCAAGGACCGTCCGGCGCTGGCGATGGTGCGCGACGCCTTCGCACGCGGGCACCTCGTGGCCGGGGGCACGGTGGTCGAGTCGAGCTCCGGCAACCTCGGGGTCGCCCTGGCACGAGTGTGCTCCACGCACGGGGTGAACTTCGTGTGCGTGGTCGATTCCCGCACCAATGCCACCACGGTGGCCACCATCCGGGCGCTCGGCGGGCAGGTCGAGATGGTCTCGGAGCCCGATCCGGAGACCGGGGACCTGCTCACCGCCCGGCTGCACCGCGTCGAGCAGCTGCTCGCGCAGATCCCGGGCGCGGTGAACCTCTACCAGTACGGCAATCCTGCGAACCCCGGCGCTCACGCGGCCGGCACCATGGCCGAGATCGCCGAGGCCACCGATCATCGCCTGGACGTGCTGATGGCGGCCGTGAGCACCACCGGCACGATCGCCGGGTGCACCGCGTACCTCCGCGAGAACTCCATGGACACCCGCACGGTCGCGGTCGACGCCGAGGGCAGCGTCCTGTTCGGCGGCACGGCTGCACCGCGCCCGCTGCCCGGATTGGGTGCGGGCGTGGTCACCGACATCTCCCGCACAGTCGATCCGGATCGCGTGGTGCGCGTCAGCGGGCTGGACTGCGTGGTCGGGGCGCGCCTGCTGGCCCGCCGCGAGGGCATCCTCGCCGGCGCCTCCACCGGCGGCATCGTCCACACGCTGGGCTCCCTGGTTCCCGAGCTGGCGCCCGGCTCGCGGGTGGCGTTCATCGTGCACGACGGCGGCGTGCCCTATCTCAGCACGGTCTACGACGACGACTGGGTCGAGCAGACCCTCGGGGCCGACGCCGACGCCCTCGCCGACGCCACCGCATCATTGCAGGCCACGGCATCCCGGCAGGCCGCCGCGCGACGTGGCGGGCCAGAGCGTCCATGAGCACCCAGGACACCCCGTGACCGGCGCCGACGCGACCGGTCCCGGGCGACGGCTGGCCGTGGTGGGAGCGGGACCGAAGGCGCTGTTCGCCCTCGAAGCGCTCGCGGCGCGCCTCACCGCAGACCTCGCCGCCGGCGCCGGGGCCGTCAGCACCCGGACGGCCGGCGCCGCCGTCGTGGACGTGACGGTGCTGGACCCCGCCGGGCCTCCCGGGACCGGCGCCGCCTATGCCCTCGACCAGCCGCCCTACCTCCGCCTGAACGTCACCGCGGGGATCCTCGATGAACCCGCCACCGGGACGGGGACGTCGTTCCCCTCCTGGGTGCGCCGGGAGCACCCCGGGCTCGCCGAGGATCCGTATCCGCCGCGTGCCGTCGTCGGCGCCTATCTCACGCAGCGGTGGGCATGGATGGAGGACTCGCTGTCCCGCGTCGGCACCCTGCGCCACCTCCGCTGCCGGGTCGTCTCGGTGGAGCCCCGTGGTGGACGGTGGGGGGTCGGGATCGAGCAGCCCGCCACGGCCGACGGCGCGGCGCCCCGGGAGATGGCATCCACCCTGCTCGATCGGTTCGACGAGGTGCTCCTGGCGACCGGCCATGCGGCCCGCCACCATGGCGCGCTCGCCAGGTCATGGGGCGGCCCGCTCCCCCTCCGACCTGCCGTGCTCCCGGTGGAGGCCATGCTCGGTCCCGAGCAGATCCCTCCCGGGGCCCGGGTGGCGGTCCGAGGCGCGGCGCTGACCTTCCTCGACGCCGCGCTCGCCCTCACCGAAGGGCGGGGCGGCAGGTTCGACCCGGATCCCCGTCGCGAGAGGACGGTCGTCCACGTCCGGGGAGCGGAGGAGCCGGCCACGATCCTCCCGACCGCGCGCCACGGCCTGCTGCTGGACGCGAAACCCGATCCCGGCACGCCGCTGCCTCCCGTCGGCGCCGCTGCGATCGAGGACGGGAAGCGGCGTCTCCGGGCCGCGACCAGCTCCCAGGGGGAGATCGCCCGGGATGTGGTGCTCGATGTGGTCCTCGATGCCGCGACCGCCATGCTCCGGGGAACGGGAGTCTCCGCCGCCGAGCGGTACCGCGCGGTCGAGCACACCCTCGCCACCGGTGCCGAGCCCGACCTTCCCTCCGGCCCGGGTCGGGCCGAGCGGGCCCTGCGCCGCAGCGTGGCCGTGGCGGAGGGTGCCCGTGCGCCGGGCCCCGCCTGGGCGCTGGGCCGCACCTGGTCCGCGCTCTACCCGCTGATCACCGCCGGTCTCCGCGGCAGCGACATGACGGTGGCCGAGTGGGACGCCTTTCGTCGCACCGCCCAGGTGATGGAGAGATTCGCCTTCGGGCCGCCGCTGGTCAATGCCCGCAAACTGCTGGCCATGCTCGATTCCGGCGCGGTGGACCTGTCCTGGCTCGAGGCAGGCACTGCGATCGATGCCCGCGGTCTCCAGGGGATCCCGCAGGGTGCCGGGGCCGCAGACCTCGTGGTCGACGCGGTGCTGTCCCCGCCCGGGGTCGTCGGGATCGCCGACGAGCTCACGGAGCACCTGCTCCGGTCGGGTCTGGTGAGCGTCCGCCCAGGACGACGCGGGGCGATCATCGATCCCGACGCCACGGCGCGCCGGGCCGACGGGAGCCGTGCGGAAGGACTCGCGCTGCTCGGCCGCCCGACGGAGGACCACGTGATCGGCCACGACACCCTCAACCGGCACCTGCACAGCGAGATCGAGCACTGGGCCGCTCGACTCGCACACACCCTGAGGGATCCCGTCGGACGCGCGATCGACCGCTCCGTCGGGCGCTCCATGAATGGACCTGCCGGGGGCCTCGCCGCAGGGAGGATGGGCGACGGCGCGGCCGAGGGCCGTTCTCCGGGAGAATCCACTGCAGACGACCCGGCGGCGAGGTCCGCCGCCGGAACGCACTGAGAGAGCAGGGAGAGCGCAGGGAATGACGACGACAGCGCGCACAGAGGGCCTCGGCACGGACGATGCCGTGTCTGAGGGGGACGGCCTGCGCACGGGGTGCCGGGGCATCCCGTCCCTGTCGGCACGGCTCGAGCCGTGGATGCGGGAGCTGCTCGCCGACCCCACGGCGTGCGCGGCGCTGCTCGAGGAGCACGGCAGCCCGCTGAACGTGCACGACTTCGGCGCGCTCACGCGCAACGCGGACGAGCTGACCGCCGTGGCCGACTCCGAGGGCGTCGCCCTGAGGATCTTCGTGGCCCGCAAGGCCAACAAGACGCTCGGGCTGGTCCGCGCCGCGCACGCGGCCGGGCTGGGACTCGACGTGGGCAGCCATCGCGAGCTCTCCCAGGTCCTCGATCTCGGCGTGCCCGCCGACGACGTGGTCGTCACCGCCGCCATCAAGCCGGCCCCGCTGCTGCGCCTCGCGCTGGATTCCGGAGCGATGCTCGTGCTCGACAACCTCGACGAGGCCGCCGCCGTCTACGCGGAGATCGCCCGCGAGCCGCTCGACCCGCCGCGGCCCGTCGCGCTGCGTCTCGCGCCGACGCCGAGCGACGTCGTGGGCCCCACCCGCTTCGGCGAATCCGCCTCCAGCTGGCAGAGCTGGGCCGGATCCCGGGAGGGCTCCCGCGACGGACTGCAGATCCAGGGGATCCACTTCCACCTGCACGGCTACGACCCCCTCGCCCGAGCTCATGCCCTCGGCGAGGCCCTCGGCCTGGTCGACGCCCTGCGGTCGAGCGGCCACCCCGCGAGCTTCATCGACATCGGCGGCGGGATCCCCATGTCCTACCTCGATGATGCCGAGCAGTGGGCAGCGTTCTGGGAGGCCCACGACCACCAGAGCGACGATCCGACGGATTCTCTGACCTGGCGCGGGGAGCCGCTGCGGCAGGTCTATCCCTACCACCAGCAGGTGGTGCGCGGTCAGTGGCTGCGCACCCTCCTCGGAGCGGAGGTCCAGCCCGGGGTCCGCGCCGCCGACGCGCTGCAGGAGCGGGAGCTGGAGCTGCGCTGCGAGCCCGGCCGGTCGATGCTCGACGGCTGCGGGATGACCCTCGCCCGCACCGTCCAGCGCACCACGACCAGCGACGGGATCCCCCTGATCGGCCTGGAGATGAACCGCACCCAGTGCCGTTCCACCTCCGAGGACTTCCTCGTCGACCCGATCCTGGTGAGGACCGGCGGGGAGGCGTCGGCCCCGGTGGACGCCTTCCTCGTGGGCGCCTACTGCATCGAGGCCGAGCTGATCCTGCGGCGGCGCCTGCGCTTCCCGGGCGGAGTGGCGATCGGCGACGTGGTGGCGCTGCCGAACACCGCCGGCTATCTCATGCACATCCTCGAGAGCGCCTCGCACCAGATCCCGCTGGCCTCGAACGTCGTGCGCGGTCCGGGCGGGATCCGGCGGGACCGCATCGATGCCGTCCCTCCGCAGCGCCCGTGGACGGACGCTGCGGGCGACTGACGAGCAGTCGGTTCGACCTAGAGGTCCGGGCCGACCCGTCAGGAGCCCAGCGCCCGGTCCGGCGCCGTGGCGGTCGACCGCTCCGGGATCAGCTCTGCAGCGGATAGTCCACGTAGGCGAGCCGGCGGGAGTCCGGCGCCCAGCTGTTCACGTTCATGGTGCCCTGCCCACCGAACACGGCGGCCAGATCGCGGATGCCGGTGCCGTCGGCTGCGCCCAGGCGCAGGATCACCTCGCGATCCGCCGGGTGCCCTTCGGTGCCGGGCGGGAAGCTGACGTAGGCGAGGCGGGCACCGTCCGGAGAGAGGTGCGGGAACCAGTTCACGCGCTCATCATCGGTGAGCTGCTCCATCCCGGTGCCGTCGGGTCGCATGCGGAAGAGCTGGGCGTGCCCGGCCACGGTGCGGGACCGCTCGGAGTTGAAGTAGATCCAGGCCCCGTCCGGGGAGTACTCCGGGCCGTCGTCGGGGAACTCGTCCTCGGTGAGCTGGGTGCTCTCGCCGCCCTCAGCGCGCATCGTGAACAGGTTCGGGGGCACCCAGGACCCGTCGGAGCGCCGCTGGACGCCGGTGTAGGCGAGCGTGGCACCGTCCGGGCTGACGCCATGGAGGTAGTGCAGGAGCCCGTCCCCGAGGGTGACTTGCTCGGCGGGGCCACCGGTGAGCAGGGCTCGGTGGATGTGGCTGTCGTCGGCGGAGACGAACACGTGCTCCCCGTCGGGATCGAGCACGTGGTCATTGTTCAGAGGCGCCATGCCGTCGAGCGGGATCCGCTGCGGCGCACCGCCGGTCCGGTCCGGGCGGTCCAGGTCCCCGCCGACGTGCAGGTCCCCGTCCCCGTCCAGGTCCAGGCGGAACAGGTGGCCGTCGCCGTTGAGGATCAGCGCGGCGCCGTCCAGGGTCCAGTTCGGTGCCTCGTACAGCACTGCCTCGGACTCGTGGAGGATCTGGTCCTCCCCCGTCTCCACGTCGAGCACGTGGATCCGTGAGCGCTGTCCAGGGGCGAGGGCGCGTGGCATGGGAGTCCTTGTCGTCGACGATCCGCGCGGGGGCTGGGCTTCCCTCGTCCCCGGTCCGGCTCCGGCACCCGGCTGCGGCATCGCTGGGTCCAGGCACAGCACCCTATCCGACCGTCGGAACCCCTCGACTGCCCGGAGCCGCGAGTGCGCACGTCATGCGCTCCCGAAGCCGACGGAAGGTACCGCTGCCGGCCCTGCACCCCCGGTCGCGCTCCACTGGACGCGGCGGGCTCAGGCGGCGCGGCGCGCCCGGTGCGCGGCGATCGCCGCGTCGGCGTCGGCCATCACGAGCATCCCGTGGATGTGCCCACCGGCGAGCGCGCCGCCCGCCGCGGACGCCCCGACCTGGGCGGCAGGGTCTGCGGCATTGCCGGCGACCCACACTCCGGGCACCTCGGTGGCACCCGCGTTGCCGGCGGCGATCTTCTGCCCCATCCCGGCGGGCATCTCCTCGAGGGTGAGCCCGAGGTCCTCGAGCCCGTCGAGGCGCGGGCTCAGCACGGTCGCGGTGGTCAGCACGGTGCGCGGAACCAGTTCTCCGCCGACGAGCCGCACCCCGACGAGGCGGCCCTCGGCGTCCGCGACGATCTCCTCGACCGGGCTCTCGATGACAGCGATGCCCAGCGCCTCGAAGCGCTCACGGGTCTCGGCGTCGATCTCGACCCCCTCGGCGGCGAAGACCGTGATGTCCTCGCTGAGGGCACGGAACATCACGGCCTGATGGAGGGACATGGGGCGGGTGGCGAGGACGCCGATGGCCTGGTCGCGCACCTCCCAGCCGTGACAGAAGGGGCAGTGCACGAGACTGCGGCCCCAGTGGGCGGCGAGCCCCGGGATCTCGGGCAGCTCGTCGCGGGTTCCGGTCGCGATCAGGAGTCGACGGGCGGTGAGCAGGCGGCCGTCGGCGAGGACGATCTCGAAGCGGAGGTCCCCGTCGACCGCCGGGGCGGCGGCGCGAGTGGAGGCGACCTCCCCGGCGACGATCACGCCGCCGTACCGGCGCACCTCGGCGCGGCCGCGCGCCAGGTACTCCGCGGGCGGGGTGCCCTCATTGCCGAGCAGGCCGTGGATTCCCTCGGCGGGGGCGTTGCGAGGAGTGCCGGAATCGATCACGACGACGTTGCGGCGGGAGCGGGCGAGCATCAGCGCGCCGTTGAGACCGGCGGCGCCGCCACCGATCACGGCGACATCCACGAGGTCGGCGGGCAGGTCCTGGAACTGGGAGGCATCTGTGGTGTTCATGGCTGCCACGCTAGACACGCCTTGCCCCTTATGCATAGCATCTTGCCCATGACGCAAACTTCCGAGGGTGTGGATGGCCTGGTGCGCCAGCGGCTGCGTGCCCTGCGCCACGCCCAGGGCCTCTCGCTCGGCGACCTCGCCGAGCGCGCCCACCTCAGCCCCTCCACCCTCTCCCGGATCGAGAACGGTCAGCGCCGCCTCGCGCTCGATCAGCTGGTCACCCTCGCCCGCGCGCTGGACACCGGCCTCGACGAGCTGGTGGAGATGCAGAACCAGGAGGTGGTCTCCCATCCGAGCACGGATCACGGGCAGGACGCCCTGCGCTGGCGGATCCGCCACGCCCCGGACTCGGTGATCCTGCGCCGGCGCGTCACCGGCCCGCCGCCAGCGCCGGATCGCCTGCGCGCCCACCCCGGACACGAGTGGCTGGTGGTGCTCTCGGGGACCCTCACCCTGCTGCTCGGCGAACGCCGCTACCGGGTCGACACGAACCAGTCCGCCGAGTTCGACACGATGCTGCCCCACGCCTTCGGCGCCGAGGGCGGCCCGGTGGATGTGCTGATGATCGTGGACCCCGAGGCACGGAAGGGGCACCGGGACGACGAGGTCCCCTGACCCTCGAGGTGGGCCAGCTCGTCCTCGATCACACCGTCGGCCGCGACGAGGGGCCGCCGCAGGGCGGAGGCGTTCTCGTGGACCTCATAGCGCAGGGCCACGGCTCCTAGGGGTCTCCCGGGTGCGCTTCCGCGAGATGGCGCACCGCGGCGAGCTGCCCGGCATCACGAAATCCAGCTGGTGACCACGGCGCCCCGCAGCGCCGGCCTCACCTTCCTGACCCGCTCCGCACGGCGGTCCGGATGTGTCGTGGCGACACGCACGTCCGGGCCGTTCTGCTGGTCGACGGGCCCGAGCCCCGGCACCACAGGTGATCCCGTCGGCCCTGGGAATAAAACCCTGGGCTTCTCGGTTGATCCCTGATATCGTCCGACGAGTTCATGGGTGGTCGAGCCCACGAATCGGACTGACGATGTGTCGTCACCAGGCGGAGAAACCCGCCACCTGGGCGTGGAATCCGCCTGCTCGACCATTGCGAATCCCGCGGCTCGCGCACTGCCATGACGGCAGCGCATCCCGAGCCCGCCTCGCAGGGCCTGCGCCCTCGCGCCGCCTCCATCCCGCCGACTCGGCGGCCTCCCGTGGAGCATCGCGACCGGTGCGCGCCACCGGCCTCGGCCCCGCCCCAGCGGAGCCCGGCCAGCGACCATCCGCCCCAGCGGACACCTCGCACCCCGCGCAGCATGCGCACCCCGGCGTTCCGCCGGACCCAGACATCCGTCGGCCCAGGGCCGACTCCGAAGGAGCAGTTCCCATGCAGTTCACGACCAAGAATCACGAGCACCACAGGCAGTCCCCACAGTCGCATCTCGTCGTCTTCCGCGACCAGAGCGCGGGCCTGCGCTATCTCACCCGCTCCACCCGCACCTCGGAGCACACCACCACCTGGGAGGACGGCAACGTCTACCCCGTCGTGGAGGTGGACGTGTCCTCCGCGGCGCACCTGGCGCGCCAGCAGGCACGTCACCCCCAGCGGGAGCTGGCCGGCGCCGCGGCCTGAGCCGGGCGGGGTCGGCCGCGCCGACCCCTGCGCACCGACCCGCCGGCCCGGCACGAGTCGCGGACCGGCCGGCCCGGCATGAGCGCTCCACATCACGCGCATAGCGCGCGCCGCAGCCCGGGTCTACCGTGGAGCCAGGGCCCGCCGCGGGCCGCCGCGAGACGAGGTGCCGCTGTGATGAGAACGCAGGAACCACCGCTGCGAGAGACCGAAGTGCTGGTCGTCGGCGCCGGACCCACCGGCCTGATGGCGGGACTGGTCCTCGCCCGACGGAATGTCTCTGCGCTGGTCATCGACCCGAAACCGGGCCCCACCCGGGAGTCTCGGGCGATCGTGATCCAGGCCCGCAGCATGGAGATCCTCGACCAGCTGGGACTTGCCCGGACCGTGCTGGAGAGTGGCCAGAGCGCCCTCGGCGTCCGCCTGCGCGGCGGGCGCGCCGCTGCCGGGATCGAATTCGCCACCCAGCAGCAGGGCTGGACACCCTTCCCCGGCGCCCAGATGTTCGAGCAGAACCGCACCGAGACGCTGCTGGGCGAGACGCTCGCCGCAGAGGGCCGGCCGGTGCTGTTCGGGCACGGGCTCGTCTCGTTCGAGGTGCAGCCTGCGGGCGGTGACGACAGGGTCCAGGCGCTCGTCGAGGGCCCGGACGGCCCGCTGCGGATCCGCGCCCGGTGGCTGATCGGGGCCGACGGCGCGAGCTCCCCGGTGCGTCACCAGCTGGGACTCGGCTTCGACGGGGTGACGGACGATGCGACCTTCTGCGTCGCCGATCTGCACGGGGTCGAAGGTGCTCCGTCCGATGCACTGTCGGTGCGCTTCGGCCAGGAGCGCTTCGCGCTGCTCTTCCCGCTGGGACCACACGGCCACGCCCGGCTGATCTGGCTGCATGGCGACGCCGAACCCGACCAGGAGCAGGCTCTGGCCGGCGCCTGGGAGGACCTCGGCATCCGCTACGAACGGGTCGACTGGTTCTCGGCCTACCGGGTCCATCACCGGGTCGCCTCGACCTTCCGCGCCGGTCCCGTGTTCCTCGCCGGCGACGCGGCCCATGTGCACTCCCCCGTGGGTGGTCAGGGCATGAACACCGGTCTGCAGGACGCTCATCACCTGGCGAACCTGCTGGCGGAGGTCGCCGACGGGCATCTCGACCACGCGGCGCTGGACCGCTACCAGGACGAGCGCCGGCCGGTGGCCCTCACCCTGATCCGGGCGACGGATCGCGCCTTCGGGGCGATCGCCCGGCCGGGCCGGCGCAGTGCTCTCCTGCGCCGACGGGGCCGGGATGTGCTCGCGGTGCTCGCACCACGGCTGCTGCGCACCTCGTTCGGCCCGTACGCTGCGGGGCTGCTCGGGCAGTATCGGATCCGGTATCACCCAGTGCCGAAGGGGCAGGCGACGCCGCGCTGGGCGCGCGACCGGGCCGTCGGTCTGCGGCTGCCGCCGACGGAGGCGAATGCGGCGGCTCTGCGCGCGATGGCCTGGCAGCTGCACACCTACGGGTGCGGTGCGGACCGGCCCGCCGCCGCTCCCGGCTGGATCGAGGGACCTCTCCCCTTCCCTCCGGATCCGCTCGGACGGCTGCAGAGGGACCACCTCTACCTGGTGCGGCCGGATGGCTATGTCGCAGCATCCTGGCCGGTCCACGCCGGGGCGGTGGCGACGGTCGACATCGACGCGGCCCTCACGGCGTACGGCGCGATCCGCTGAGCGGCACCATTCCCGCCTCGTGATGGCCCGTCCGACAAATCTTCTCCGGCGCGGGAATACTCAGCCCTGCCACTCCGTTGAACTTTCAGTCATCAACGGAGGAGATCCTCATGCAGAAGAACATCCACCCCGACTACCGCCCCGTCATCTTCCGTGACCGGAGCGCAGACACCGCCTTCCTCACGAACTCGACTCGCACGTCCGAGCGGACCGTGACCTGGGAGGACGGACGTGAGTACCCGGTCATCGACGTCGAGGTCTCGGCGGCCTCGCACCCGTTCTGGACCGGACGCAGCGGTGTGGTCGACACCGCCGGCCGCATCGAGCGCTTCCGCCGCCGCTACGGGGGCAAGGTCGTCACCGCCCACCCCGCTACGGCCTGAGCACGCTCGCCCGCCGCGGCGCGAGCCGCTCAGCCATCGCGAGAGGTGGGGATGGCGCTGGTCATCGGGGCTCCTTGTCATCGGGGCTCCTTGCGCGGCATCGATGCCGTGGGCGACGGGCTGGTGTCTGAGCGCGATGCTGCGAGCTGCGGCGCCGCCACGACCGCCCGCGCGACCGCCTGCGGACGGCCCGGGCGACACGGGAGGCGACGGTGAGGCCTCAGACCTGCCCGTCGTCGAAGTAATCGCGCAGCTCCTGCGGGACCGGCGGCACGTCCAGCGGCACCCCGCCGCTGCGGATGGACTCCGCGCCGTAGACGCCGGTGGCCACTGCTTCGCGCGCGGCGACGGCGGAGACCTCGGTGGTTCCGCCGGAACGGGCGAAGCGCAGGAATTCGGCGACCAGGCTGGGATCCGCACCCCCGTGGCCGCCGTCGGCCCGGGCGATCACCTCGACGGCGTCGGGCCGGCCGGGGCCCGAGCGGCGCGACTCCCAGAGGTGGATCTGGTCCCCGCTGTCGTCGCCCATGTTCTCGATCCGACCCGCGTCCCCGATCACCGTGTAATTGCGGAAGTAGTCCGGGGTGAAATGGCACTGCTGGTAGGAAGCGAGCACGCCGTTGTCCAGCGTCATGTTCAGCATCGAGATGTCCTCGACGTCGATGACGGGATTGAGCTCCTTCTGAGCGGTGGGAGGCCAGATGTCGGCGTCGTACCAATCGCGCATCAGCCGGTCGGAGTTGTCGCGCCGATCGGTGACGTCCCCGTAGACGGCGAGGTCACCGATGCCGGAGACCCGGCGTGTGTAGCCGCCGGCCAGCCAATGGATCACGTCGATGTCATGGGCGCCCTTCTGCAGCAGCAGGCTCATCGACTTCGCGCGCTCGGCGTGCCAGTCCTTGAAGTAGAAGTCGCCGCCGGCGCCCACGAAGTGGCGGCACCAGATCGCGCGCACCCGGCCGATCCGGCCCGAATCGACGATCGCCTTCATCTGCCGCACCACCGGCATATGGCGCATGTTGTGGCCGATGTACAGCCGGGCCCGCTTCTCCTTCGCGAGCGCGAGCATCGCGTCGGTGTCCTCGACACTGATCGCCATCGGCTTCTCGCAGAAGGTGGGGATCCCAGCATCAAGGGTGGTCAGCGCGACCGAGGCGTGCGCGAAGTCCGGGGTCAGGATCATGACCGCGTCGACCTCATGGTCGGCCAGCAGCTGCTCGACGGAGTCCACGGTCGGGATGTCCTCGCCGAGCGCCTCGCGCGCGTTCGCTTTTCCGCGCTCGCTCGGATCGGCCACGACGGTGATCGCCGAGCCCTCTCCCGGCTGATGGGCGTGCAGGGCGACGGTATGGCGCGAGCCGAAGCCGATGACGCCGATGCGGAGGTCGTTCATGAGGGGACCACTTTCACGAGGAGCCGGGACAGCACTGCTTCATCGTCACAGCTTCGCAGCCGGAGCGCAGTGCTCCTCCGTGGTGAACTGATGTACACATGGTGTGAAAGCATTTACGATCTGCGTCACCCTGTCAAGGGGAACACGTTCCCCGCGCTCTCAGCGGTCGGTGCGCCCGAACACGTGCTCCGCGGCGAGCGCGAGCTGTACGGGCTGCTTCTCGAGGTCCAGCAGCAGCACCTCGTTGCGACCCTCGCGCACCAGCGGCGCGGGGACGTAGAGGGTCAGCTGCGGGCCGATGTTCCAGTAGCGGCCCACGCAGAAACCGTTCACATAGGCCACCCCGTGGCCGGCGTCGGAGACGTCGAGGAAGGTATCCGCAGGGCTCTCTGTCTCGAAGGATGCTCCCACCAGCACCGGCAGCGCATCGGCGTCGGGCGCAATCGGATCGGATGCTGCGACATCGGGAGCTGCTGCGTCGGCCCCGTCGGCGAGCGCGGGGGCGGCCTCGAGCAGCGCGGCCAGCTCCTCCCCCATGTCCTCGAGCGGCCACGCGTCGGCCTCCCAGCCGTTGAGGAAGCGGATGCTCTGCCAGACGCCGCCGAGGATGCCCTTGCGCTCTCCGAGCTTCGGGCCGAAGTTCACGCGGCCCAAATTCTCGACCAGGATCTCGACGCGCACGGTGCGGTGACCGCCATCCGGCAGCAGACGTTCCACGAAGGGGGTCAGTTCGACGGTGGCCGGATCGATCTCGTGCTCCTCGTTGCCGACCACGCCGGTCGCGCCGAGGTAGAACCCGTCGACATACACCCACGCGCGGTCGTGCAGGTCGTAGAGCTTCAGCGGGGAGATCTCGCGGCGACCGTCGCGCTCGATCGCCTGGATCTCGATCTCTCGCGAGAGGCGCAGCACGCCTCGCTCGAGGCCGAGGTCCTCGAAGGCGGGCGGCATCGGGTGCACCCCGGCCGTGCGCGTGAAGCGGTCGGTGCCGCGCAGGGAGGCGACTTTCTCGATCGCAAGCGCACCCGAAGGGAGGGTGGCGGGCTTCTCGGCGAGGCCGAGCTGCGCAAGGTGCTCCTCGAGCGAGGGCAGCTCGCGATGGGCGGCGATGACCTCGCGGAAGGCGCGGAACTTGTCGGTCAGCGCGCCGTTCTCGGCGATCGGGGCGTCGTAGTCGTAGCTGGTGGTGGTGGGCTGCAGGGTGCCGTCGTGGTTGGCGCCGGCCTGCAGGCCGAAGTTGGTGCCGCCGTGGGCCATGTAGAAGTTCACGCTCATGCCGTGCTCGAGCATGTCGGCGAGCTCGCCGGCGGCGTCGCCGCCGGTGCGCTCGTGGTGCTCCTCGCCCCAGTGGTCGAACCAGCCGTTCCAGAACTCCATGCACATCTGGGGCTGAGCGGGCAGCTCCCGCTCGGCCATCGCCAGCACCTCCAGGGTGCGGGAGCCGAAGTTGACGGTGCCGAGCGCCCCGTCGACGGTGCCGCCCGTCAGCCACATCCGTGCCGGCCCGTCGGAGGTCACCAGCAGCTCCTCGATGCCGCGCTCGAGGAGCCCGTCGCGCAGGTGCGCGAGGTATGCCTTGTCGTCACCGAAGCTGCCGTACTCGTTCTCCACCTGCACCATCACCACGTTCCCGCCGCGGGCGGCCTGGCGCTCGGCGATCACCGGGATCAGCTCGTCGAACCAGGCGTCGACCAGCTGCAGGTAGGGGGCATTGCGGTTGCGCAGGCGCAGGTTGCGGTCGGCGAGGATCCAGCCGGGGAAGCCCCCGTTCTCCCATTCGGCGCAGATGTAGGGACCGGGGCGCACGATCGCGTCCAACCCCTCCTCGGCGGCGATGTCGAGGAAACGGCCGAGGTCCGCGAAGCCCTCGAAGGTGGTGGTCTCGCGGGCCGGCTGGTGCACGTTCCAGGCCACGTAGGTCTCCACCGTGTTGCAGCCCATCACGACCAGGCGGCGCAGCCGGTCGCGCCACTGCTCGGGATGGATGCGGAAGTAGTGGAGCGCACCGGAGATCACCAGGTGCGGCTCCCCGGCGCGCAGGAAGCCGTTGGGGGTGGGCTGGAGCAGGGCGGTCATCGTCGAGAGTCCTCTCGTGTGAAACGTATTGCACAAGTGTGTCAGGCGGAGCTGAGCGCGGGAAGTCCACGGCAACGGGGCGGTGTGTGCCGCGGCATCACGCGCGACTCAGCCGGGACCTTCATCGCGCACGCCGGGCCGGCCCGTGGCATCACGCGCCTCGGGCCGACCGTCGCATAGTCGGCGGTCCCGGGCCGACCGTTGCATAGTTGGTGTTCTGGGGCTTGAGAGCGCCCACTGCGCAACGGTGGACGGAAGAGGGGCGGGGCAGGGCGGCGGGACGCAGGGCACGTGCCAGGCCCCGCCGCTCAGCTCTCCCGGATCACTGCCACCGCGCCGGCGGGCACGGTGTGGGCGCCGACCGCCTCGGTGCCCGTGAGCAGCTCGCGGCCGTCGACCTGCACCACCTGGTCCCGATCGGAGTGGTTGAGCACGAAGAGGTAGGTGGTGCCGTCCTCGGCGAAGCGGCGCACCGCCTCGACGTCGCGGTGCAGGCCGGGCACCGCCGGCTCCACGCCCGCGGCACCGGCGATCTCCTCCACCAGGGCCTCGAGCCCCTCGGCCGAGGGCCGCGCGGCGACGTACCAGGCGGCGCCGCCCTCCTCCCCCACGACGTTGCGGGTGATCGCGGGCCAGCCGTGCAGCGGCCCGTCGGCCCAGGAGCGCATCGCCTCGGCGCCCTCGAGGTGCGTCTTCTCGCTCCACAGGTCCGCCGCGGTGCCGTCATCCAGATGCAGGATCTCTCCCTCCTGCAGCGCGTAGAACTCCTCGGTGCGCACACCGAGCAGATCCCGGAAGGCGCCCGGATATCCGCCGAGGTGGATGTGCTCGTTCTCGTCCACGATCCCGGAGAAGAAGGTGATGACCACCTGCGCTCCGGCGCGGGCGGCCGCGGCCAGGCGCTCTGCCTCTGGCGCGCTGACCGTGTAGAGCGTCGGGGCGATCACCAGCTCATAGCCGGTCAGATCTGCGCTGGTGGGGACGATGTCCACGCCGATGCCGAGGTCCCACAGCGCGGTGTACCAGCGCAGCATCTCCTCGCTGTAGCGCAGGGCCTGGGTGGGGTGGGAGTCCAGCTCGCTGGCCCACCAGGAGGGGTAGTCCATCACCAGCGCCACCCGGTTCAGCACGCGGCTGCCATGCACCGGGGCCAGGGATCGCAGCGCCCGGCCCAGCGCCACGGTGCCGCGCCACACGTCGGTGTCGCGCCCGCCGTGGGGCACCATCGCCGAGTGGAATTTCTCGGCGCCGGCCCGGGACTGGCGCCATTGGAAGAACATCACCCCGTCGGCCCCGCGGGCGACGTGCGAGAGGGAGTTGCGCAGCATCTCCCCGCGGCCCTTGGTGCGGTTGCGGGGCTGCCAGTTGACCGCGGAGGTGGAGTGCTCCATGACGATCCACGGGTCGCCGCCGGCGACGCCGCGGGAGAGGTCCGCGGCGAAGGCCAGCTCGATCTGACTGCGCGGGTCGGCGGCGATCAGGTAGTGGTCGTTGGCGACCACGTCCACGTCCCCCGCCCAGGAGAAGTAGTCAATCCACTTCGTGGCGCTCGAGAGCATGAAGTTCGTGGTGGCGGGGACGTGCGGGGTGACCTCGCGCAGCACGTCGCGCAGCGCCCGGTAATGGGTCAGCAGCTCATCGCTCGAGTAGCGGGCGAAGTCGAGCTGCTGGCTGGGGTTGGCGTAGGTGGGGGCGGCGCGCGGCGGCAGGATCTCCTCGAAGGAGTCGTAGCGCTGGGACCAGAAGGCGGTGCCCCAGGCGTGGTTCAGCGCTTCGATGCTCTGGTAGCGCGCCTCGAGCCAGCGGCGGAAGGCCACGGCGGCGTGGTCGGAGAAGTCATGGGGAACATGGCAGCCCAGCTCGTTGTCGACATGCCAGAGCGCGAGCGCGGGATGCTCCTGATAGCGCTCGGCCATCACGCGGGTCATCCGCAGCGCGTACTCGCGGAATCGGGGCGAGGAGACGGCGTAGGCCTGCCGGCCTCCCTGGCCGAGCACGGTGCCGTCCTCGGTGACCGGGAGTATCTCTGGGTGCTTCCGGGTGAGCCACGGCGGCGGGGAGGCGGTCGCGGTGGCAAGGGCGACCTTGATCCCGGCATCGGCGAGGTTGCCCATGACCTCGTCGAGCCACTCGAAGTCGTACTCGCCCTCACGCGGCTCGAGCATGGCCCAGGAGAAGATCGCGACGCTGAGCAGACTCACGCCCGCCTCGCGCATCAGCTCGATGTCCTCGAGGCGGACTTCTCGGGGCCACTGCTCGGGGTTGTAGTCCCCGCCGTAGGCGATCCCGTGGACTCCGAGCGGCCAGGGGCGTGCAGCGGTCATGTCTCCTCCATTGCGAGAACGATCCAGAAGTGCGTCTGACCAGGGTAGTCGCCAGCAGCGCTGCGGCCCGGGACTGTCCGTCAGCGGGTCTCGGTGGGATCGCCGATCCAGCCGACCACCAGCGGGGCGAGCGTGGAGCGCTCATAGGCGAGGAACAGGAACGGCGCGTCCAGCACGAGCTCATGGTCAGGAATCTGGGCAGAGGTCTCGGCCATGATCACCGCAGTCGCCGCAGCGGCCTCCATGCCCTGCTCGTCGATCGTGATCACGGCCTTCTGCAGCACCTCGTCGATCACCAGTTCCGCCGTGCCGGTGATGCCCGAGAAGTCGGCCGCGCTGCTGAAGGCGTCGGTCATGCCGAGGCTCTCGAGCGTTCCCTTGAGCGAGGAGTCCCACCCGATGTCGAAGGCGGGGACGGTGAGCTGAGTGGAAGCGTGGGAGTCCTCGAGGCCGCTCAGCAGGGCAGCAAGGCCGGAGCCCTGCTCGGAGGCAGCCTCTGCCCAGGCGTCGAGGACCTCGGCGAGCCCGCCGATGGGCTGGACGAGCGCCAGCGCGAGGTCCTCGCCATAGGTGTCCAGGGAGGTGGCGCGGCAGGTCCCGTCCTCGTACCAGGTGGAGGTGCTGCCGTGGAGCAGCTCGGCGCTCAGCTCCTCACCGTCCGCGGTGGTGAAGGTGCCGCCGCTCTTCGTGAGCTCCTCGGGCCAGGCGGCCTTCAGATGCAGGGCGTTGACGAGCACCAGTCGGGTGTCGGCGGTCAGGATGCCCTCCGGGAGGAGCTCTTCGATGAGGTCGTCCGTGGACTCCTCGACCCAGTCGTTGATCCCTTGCCGCGCCCCCTCCCGCGTGGCGTCATCGGTGAAGTCCGCCTCGAAGACCCCGCTGCCGAACCAGGTGGCGAGGTCCTCGAGGAAGCTCTGCTGGACCTCGAAGCCCTCCTGGAGCCAGGTGCCGTTCACGAGCGAGGCGACCGCCGGCTCGGGCGCTTCGTCGTCATCCTGCTCCCGCTCCTGCTCGCCGACGGTCGCCAGCAGCTGCGAGAGCGTGTTCGCGCCCTCGGCGAGGTCCTCCATGCTCCCGCCGAGCACCTCCTCCATCTGGGAACGGGTGCTCCCGGCCGCGCCCATCCCGGCCATGGTGAGCGCGACCTGCGCAGACAGCGGCGAGCAGACCGCATTGACCTCGGAGCGGTCGATCGCGCCGAGCATCCTCGCGGTGAAGGGAGCCACCATGTCGCCGGCGCCCTCCGCCGGGCCCGGCTCGGCCCGCGGGAGCTCCGCGCTGAGATCGGGCTCGGCCCCGCCGTCGCCCTCCGTGCCGCAGGCGGTCAGGCCGACGGCGGCCAGCGGCAGGGCCGCTGCACCGGCGAGCACCACGCGGCGGCCGAGCGAGAGACGGCCCAGCGGCGAGCGTGGCGGGAGGCCGGGAACGTCAATGGTCATGCCGCTATCAAAGGCGATGCCCCACCACGGACGCAAGAGGCGGAGCCGCTGTGCTGGGTGGCGCGCTCACTGCCGGGCCATCCCCTTCCGGGGGATGCATCGACGCGGTTCTGCCGCTGTGACCCCGCTCCGCCGACTCTCCCTCCCCCCCCTGTCCCGACCCCTGCCCTGGTCCCTACCCTCAAACGCGATTGTGCGCTGTGCTTCCAAGAACGGAAGCACAGCGCACAATCGCGTCGGCGCAGGCCGGGTCGGCCCCTGTCAGCGCGGGCCGGGCCGCGTCCTCTCAGGCCGATGGCCGGGGGTCAGCCCTTGACCGAGCCCTCTGTGAGGCCGCCGCGCCAGAAGCGCTGCAGCACCAGGATGAGGATCGCCAGCGGGATCACCGAGAGCAGGGCGCCACCGATGGTGAGCTGGTAGAACTCCGGCAGGCGATCCGTCTGCGCCCGCCAGTTGTCCAGGCCCAGGGTGATCGGGTACAGCTTCTCGTCGGCCAGCATGACCAGCGGGAGCATGTAGTTGTTCCAGATCGCGACGAACTGGAACAGCAGGATGGTCACCAGCGCGGGGGTCAGCTGCGGCAGGGCGAGGCGATGGAACAGGCCCAGCTCCCCCACCCCGTCGATCCGGCCCGCCTCGAGCATCTCCTCGGGCACTGCGGCGCTCGCGTAGATCGAGGCGAGGAACAGCCCGAACGGGCTCACCAGCGAGGGGATCAGCACCGACCAGTAGGTGTTGGTGATGCCCATCGAGCTGAACAGGAAGAACAGCGGCAGGGCGACGGCGGTGCCGGGGACCAGCACTCCCCCCAGGACCAGCGCGTACACGAAGTTTCGGCCCCGGAAGCGGTACTTGGCCAGGGCGTAGCCGGCGGCGGTGGCGAAGTAGGTCGCCAGCACCGAGCCGACGCCCGCATACAGCAGGGAGTTCAGACCCCAGCGCGGGAAGATGCCGCCGTTCGCGTCGAGCACGGCGCGCATGTTCTCCAGCAGCTGGAAGTTCTCACCGAACCAGAAGCCGCTGGTGCCGAACAGGTCCTCGGTGGACTTGGTGGCGTTGATGACCACCCAGTAGACGGGGACCAGGAAGTAGAGCGCCACGATCGCCAGCAGTGCGGTGACGATGATCGTGGTGGTCGGCTTGCGACCGGCGTCGCGGGCTCCGGCGCGACCGTCTCCTCGGGCTGCCTTGGCGGCGTTGCCGAGCGGCTTGCGTCGTCCGGTGGTCGTCGTGTCGATCTCGGCGGTGCTCATGAGCGCTTCTCCGTCCAGTTGGAGACCCCCAGCGCGACCGCCGAGAGCAGGAAGGCGGCCAGTGCGATGATCACGGACTGCGCCGCCGCCATGCCGATGTCGTTGTACTGGAACGCGAAGGCGTAGGCGGACATGTTCGGGGTGTACTCCGAGGTGATGCCTGCGCTCATGGTCTGCAGCAGTCGCGGTTCGGCGAACAGCTGCAGGGTGCCGATGATCGAGAAGATGATCGTGAGCATCAGAGCGGGGCGGATCAGCGGCAGCTGGATCGCCATCGCGACCCGGAAGGAGGTCGCGCCGTCGATCTTCGCGGCCTCGTACAGCTCACCCGGGATCGACTTCAGCTGCGCGATGATGATCAGCATGTTGTAGCCGGTGTAGGTCCAGGTCACGATGTTCGCAATCGACCACAGCACCATGCTCGGGCCCAGGAAGTCGACGTCGATGCCGACCACTGCCAGGACATCCACGATCGGCGAGAGGCCGGGGATGTACAGGAACGACCACAGGATCGTGGCGATCACGCCGGGGATCCCGTAGGGCAGGAAGTAGGTGGCGCGGAAGAAGCCCGGCCATTTCGCCGAGGCGCTCTCCAGCAGCAGCGCCAGGATCGTGGCGGCCACGATCATCACGGTCACCTGCACCACGCCGAACAGGATCATGCGCCCGATCGACTCGATGAAGTTCGCGTTGGTCAGCGCGGCGAGGTAGTTGTCCAGGCCCGCGAAGACGCTCTTGGTGCCACCCTCCCCCAGCAGGCCGGAGCGCTCGACTCGGGTGAAGCTGTAGCCGATCGCCATGATGATCGGAATGATCATCGTGCCGATGAACAGGACCAGGAAGGGTGCCAGCAGCACCCACGGGGCAGTTCTCGATCTCATCGCGCCTCCTCCGCGTTCAGGCCGATGGTGCGCATGATCTCGACGATCTCCGTCTGCGCCGCGGCGAACATGTCTGCGAGCGGGACCTCGCCGGTGACGGCGGTGGTCATGCCGTCCCCGACGATGGCCTGGACCCGCTGCATCAGCGGCGCCCAGGTCCACTCGAGGTTCTGACCCTCGGCCATCGGCACGATGACCTCCTCGTTGTAGTTCTGGCCCGAGAAGAACTCATCGGGCTGCTGGCGGCTCTCGCCGATGTAGTCGGCGGCCGGGGACCAGCCGATGCCGGAGTGCTTGATCATGGCGTCGATCCCGGCGGGGTCGGTGCACATCCAGGTCAGGAACTCGAGCGCCTCGGCGGGATGCTGGCTGGTGGAGGACACCGCGGCCGCAGAGCCGCCGTGGCCGCCGGAGGCATAGCCGTCGGGCCAGGTGGGCATGGGCGCCACGGCCCACTTGCCCTCGCCGTCGGGGACGGTCTTGACCAGCGCGTCGGACCAGGAGCCGCTGATGGAGGCGAGCACGTTCCCGTCGGCCGCCGCCGCATACCAGGGCGTGGTGAAGGAGCCGTAGCCGGTGCCCACCAGCTTCTCGGCGAAGATCCGGTCCCAGTACTCGGCGACCTGCATCGAGGCGTCGCCGGTCATGTCGACGATCCACCCGTCGCCCTCGGGGCGGAACCAGTTGGCGCCGGCCTGCATCACCCAGGCGATCGGGTGGGAGCCGTCGGAGGGGTCGAGGCTGATGAGCATCTTGCCGGCCTCGGAGACGATGCCCGCGGTCTCGTAGAACTCGTCCCAGGTGGCGGGGGCCGCGAGGCCCAGCTCCTCCTCGAGCACCGCACGGTTGTAGAAGGTGGCCACAGGGCCGGTGTCCTGCGGGACGCCCCAGATGGTGTCGCCGACCTTCGCCTGAGTGATCGCACCCGGATCGAAGAGGGACTCCTTCTCGTTGAAGCCGTAGCGGGAGAGGTCCACCAGCGCGCCGGCGAGCGCGAACTCGGGGATCTGACGCAGCTCGACCTGGGCGATGTCCGGCCCGCCGCCGGCGGCGATGGCGGAGAGGATCTTCGCGTAGCCGCCGCTGTTGCCTCCGGGGATCCACGTGGCGTCGACCTGGATCCGGTCCTGGGACTGGTTGAAGACATCGCAGACGTTCTGCAGGTCCTTGAGCCAGGCCCAATAGCTGAGGTGGACTTTGCCGTCCGCCGGCGGAATGGTGGGCTCTGCGTTCACCTCTCCGGGGTTCGGCGGCGCGCAGGCGGCAAGGCCGGCGGCGAATGCCGCACCGCCTCCCGCCAGCGCGGCTCGGCGTGAAAGACGTGGCGTCATCGCTCTCCCTGTCACAATTCGTCGGTGAATACCCCCAGAGCGTAGCGCCGATCCGGTGGATGGCAAGGATGCTACCGTGAACGTTCACGAATAGGAAGAGCGGGCGCGGTCCGACACGCCGCGCATCCCCGTCGAGTCCCTCGCGGCGCACCGCACAGCGCCCCGCTCGAGGCCCTGCAGATGCGGTAAGCACCACACTGCCGCCCTCTTGGCCCGCCGTTGCCTGCATCCGGTGCACCTGACGAACTACCCGGTGGTAACGTCGCGCTCCGGCACCTCCGGCTGCCGCCTCATCCGCGCGCTCCCCGCGGCCTCCGCCGCCCCGCGCCTCCCCGTCCCCAAGGAATTGCTTCATGGTCGACCTCCGCCTCGACGCCCAATGGATCGACTACGCGATCATCGCGTTGTACTTCGCCTTCGTGCTCGGAGTGGGCTGGTACGCCAAGCGCGGCGTCTCCACCTCCATCGAATTCTTCCTCTCGGGACGCTCGCTGCCCGCCTGGGTCACCGGCCTCGCCTTCATCTCCGCCAACCTCGGCGCCGTCGAGATCATGGGCATGTCCGCCACCGGCGCCCAGTACGGCATGCCGACCATGCACTACTTCTGGGTCGGCGCGGTGCCCGCGATGCTGTTCCTGGGCGTGGTGATGATGCCCTTCTACTACGGCTCCAAGGTGCGCTCGGTCCCCGAGTTCATGCGCATGCGCTTCGGCACCGGGGCGCACCTGGTGAACTCGATCAGCTTCGCCGTCGCGCAGCTGCTGATCGCCGGCGTGAACCTCTCACTGCTGGCCACGATCGTGAATCGCCTGCTGGGCTGGCCGATGTGGGTGGGCCTCGTGCTCGCCGCCGCTTTCGTGCTGTTCTACATCACCGTGGGCGGGCTCTCCGCCGCGATCTACAACGAGGTGCTGCAGTTCTTCGTGATCGTCGCAGCGCTGCTGCCGCTGACCCTGATCGGCCTGCACCGCGTGGGCGGGTGGAGCGGGATGAAGGAGCGCATCGCCGGTGACGGCATGCTCGGCGAGGAGCAGCTGCACACCTGGCCCGGCCAGGCGCTCTCCGGCTTCGACAGCCCGGTGCTGTCCGTGGTGGGCATCGTGTTCGGCCTCGGCTTCGTGCTCTCCTTCGGCTACTGGACCACGAACTTCGTGGAGGTCCAGCGCGCAATGGCCAGCAAGTCGATCACCGCCGCCCGGATGACCCCGATCATCGGCGCCTTCCCCAAGATGCTGATCCCCTTCATCGTGATCGTCCCCGGCATGATCGCCGCGATCCTGGTCGGCGAGCTCACCGAGTTCAAGCAGCTGGACGTGGGCGGGGACGCGGCCGGTGCCGCGGCCACCGGTGTCACCTACAACGACGCCCTGCTGCTGCTGATGCGGGACGTGCTGCCCAACGGCCTGCTGGGTGTGGCGATCGCCGGCCTGCTGGCCGCGTTCATGGCCGGCATGGCCGCGAACATCTCCGCCTTCAACACGGTGGTCAGCTACGACCTCTACCAGCAGTACGTGAAGAAGGACGCGCCCGACGGCCACTACATGAAGGTGGGCCGCATCGCGACCGCCGCGGCCTGCGTGATCGCGATCTTCACCGCACTGATCGCCGGCCAGTTCTCGAACCTCATGGACTACCTGCAGACCCTCTTCGGGTTCTTCAACGCCCCGCTGTTCGCGACCTTCATCCTGGGCATGTTCTGGAAGAGGATGACGCCGACGGCCGGCTGGGCCGGGCTGGTCTCCGGCACCCTCGCCGCCGTCGCCCTGTGGAGCGCCTCGACCTTCTTCGGCGTCTTCGAGCTGCCGGGCCAGGGCCTCGCCTTCGTGAGCGCCGCGACGGCGTTCGTCGTCGACATCGTGGTCTCGGTGATCGTCACCCAGTTCACCGCCCCGAAGCCCGCGCACGAGCTGAAGGGCCTGGTCTACTCGGAGACCCCGAAGGCCGACCTGGTGGATCCCGACGAGAAGGACCTGCCCTTCTGGCGCCGTCCCGCCCCCATGGCCGGCATCGCCCTGGTCCTGGTCATCATCCTGAACATCGTCTTCGCCTGAGCGCGGACGGAGAAGAGAACCCATGAACACACACAAGGATCAGAACCGGACCGCGGACCGCGGATCCGGCACCCCCGAAGCCGCTGCGGTCCGGACCGCAGGCGCCTTCGACATCCGCAACTTCATCGGCACCCTGCTGGGCCTGTTCGGCCTGGTGCTGCTGGTGATGGGCCTGTTCGCCTTCACCCCGGCCGAGGCCGCGAAGACCGGCGGGGTCAACGCCAATCTCTGGGCGGGCCTGACGATGGTCATCGTCGGGATCCTCTTCCTCGTCTGGACGAAGCTGGACCCGATCCGGATGATCGTGCGCGAGAACGAGGACGGCGCCGAGGAGCCCCGCGACATCGCAGCGCTCGACTGAGCCCGCCGAGTCTCGCCCGGACTCAGCTTCCCCGCTCCGATCTCGGACGCGCCGGACCTCGGCGGACGTCCCCGGTCCTGCCCCCGATGCGCCGGGGCCTGCCTCGGACGCGCCGGGCGGAGGCCGTCGACACCACCGATATCTCCCATTCCTGGCAGATGTCGGTGGTTTCGTGCACTCCCCACCCGCGTGTCGCGGTGGCCTCGCGAGTCCCGCGCCCGCGCGTCGCAGGCCTGCACGGCTCGCATAGCATCGATGGCGACGCCGCATCCGACGAAGGAGCACGAGTGACCGACCAGCCGCACCCCGCAGTGACCGCCGCAGGCACATCCCCCGACCCGTCGACCGCCGCCGAGCAGTCCGCCCGTGAGGACCACCTGGTCACCACACTGCACTCGCTGACCCTCCCGGACGGCGCGCTCGACTACACGGCCACCGCGGGCACCGTGGTGCTGAAGGAGGAGCCCGAGGGTGAGGAGTACGGGCGCGGCACCGCTTACGCGGAGCTGTTCTCCGTCTCCTACGTCGCCCAGGGCGTCGACGGCACGGAGCCGCGCCCGGTGTTGTTCGCCTTCAACGGCGGGCCGGGCGCCTCGACCGTCTGGCTGCACCTGGGCCTGCTGGGACCCCGCCGCGTGGACTCCGGGGATGCCGGCGCCCCGACCGCTCCCCCGCACCGGCTGCTGGACAACCACGAGACGATCCTGCGCGACGCCGATCTCGTGGTGGTCGATGCGATGACCACCGGCTACTCCCGCCCCGCTCCCGGGCAGAAGCCGGACCGCCATCACGGGCTCACCGCCGACCGTGACCTCATCGCCGTGTTCATCATCGACTGGCTGAGCCGCAATCAGCGCTGGACCTCCCCGATCCACCTGGCCGGGGAGTCGTACGGCACCACCCGCGCCTCCGCGGTCGCCGCCCATCTGATGGACCGCTACTACGTGGCCGTCGCCGGGATCGCGCTGATCTCGCCGGTGCTCGACTTCGGCACGATCGTGTTCTCCGCGGGCAACGACAGCCCCTACCTCCACTACCTGCCCACCTACGCGGCGATCGCCCACGCGCACGGCAAGCACGAGGGCAGGCTGCTGCAGGATGTGGTCGATGAGGCGGAGGCCTTCGCCGAGCAGGAGTACCCCGCGCTGCTCGCCGCCGGGCTGCGCCTGGCCCCCGAGCAACTGCAGGAGGCCGCTGCCCGCATCGGCGCCCTGATCGGGGTGGAGCCGGAGTGGGTGGAGCGCGCGAATCTGCGCGTGGAGCACCTGGCCTTCCTCGCCGAGCTGCTGCGCGACCAGGGCCTGGTCACCGGGCGGATCGACGGCCGCTTCACCGCCCCGGCGGGTCACGGGAACTCCGCGAAGATGGAGACGGATCCGTCGATCGATCAGCTCGCCCCGTCGTACACCGCGGCGATCAACCAGTACCTGCGCAGCGAGCTCGGGTTCTCCTCCGACGTCATCTACGAGATCATGTCCGGCCGCGTCCACCCGTGGAGCTACAAGGACTTCGAGAACCGCTCGGTCGAGGTCGCCTCGGATCTCGCCCGGCTGCTGCGGAAGTCCCCGCACACCAAGGTGCTGGTCTCCCACGGCTATCACGACGCCGCGACCCCGTTCCACGCCAGCGAGACCGTGCTCGCCCAGCTCGCGATCCCGCGCGAGGACTACAGCGAGCGGATCCGCATCGAGTACTACGAGGCGGGGCACATGATGTACTGCCACGAGCCCAGCCGGCTCGCCCTCTCGCAGCACCTCAGCGAGTTCGTCACCGGTGCGGAGCCTGAGCAGTCCGCCGACGACGAGGACTGACCCCCGGCTCTCCCCCGAGGTCAGAAATGCACACTGGCGACTCATGACGGCCCGCGCATGAGTCGCCGGGGTGCATTTCTGCGAGGCCCCCGCTCATGGCGGTGGGGAGAGCGTCCCGACGGTCTTGTTCTTGATGGTCGCGACCCGACGGCCCGCCACCAGGATCTCCCGCCCCTCGGCGAGCGCGGAGGCGCGGCAGTCATGAATCCACCGCAGTCCTCCCCGAACCGCCCCGGCCGTGATGGACTGGCACCATGGCTGCACCCCTCATCGAAGACCACGCCCTGCTCTCCGATCAGCGCACCACCGCGCTCGTCACACGCGAGGGGGACATCGACTGGCTGTGTCTGCCTCGCTTCGACTCCGATGCGGTGTTCTGCTCGCTTCTGGGCACTGAGGAGCACGGCCACTGGTCGCTGCAGATCGCCGACGGCGAGGTCCTCTCGCGCCGATACCTCCCCGGCACGATGGTGCTGGAGACCCAGTGGCGCTCCCCCACCGGGACGGCGACCATCACCGAGTTCATGCCGATCGCCGGGGGTGACGCCTCCACGACCGAGGCCGAGAGCACCGACTCCGGAATGCCCGGCAGCGGGTCGGCCGGTGCGAAGGGCTCCGACGCGGCACGTGACGGCGAGGAGACTGGAGAGGCCGCCGGCTCCGCGGCGGGTTCCGCGTCCGGCACGTCGCCCGGCTCCGCGGCGTCCCTGCGCGGCGACGTCGAGGACCACGCCGATCTGATCCGCCTGGTGCGCTGCACCAGCGGCGAGGTCGAGGTGGTCCAGGAGCTGAAGATCCGCTTCGAGTACGGGCTGGCCGCGCCCTGGGTGCGGCGGGGCGAGGACACGGCCGGCGAGGAGGTGCTGATCGCGATCGCAGGCGGTGATGGGATCGCGCTGCACGGACCGCCGCTGACCGCCGGAGAGAACCGTTCCCACCAGGGACGTCACCTCCTGACCGTCGGAGAGGAGGCTGCCTGGATCCTCACCTGGTTCCCCTCCTGGCTCGAGGTGCCCCCGGCGCGGGACACCCGCAGGGAGCTCGAGCGCACCACCGCGGAGTGGACGGACTGGCTGGGAAAGGTGAGGGTCCACGAGGAGCATGCCCAGCCGGTGGCCCGTTCCCTGCTGGTGCTGCGGGCACTGACCCATCGCCGCACCGGGGGGATCGTCGCCGCGGCCACCACCAGCCTCCCCGAGGATTTCGGCGGGGTGCGCAACTGGGATTACCGCTTCTGCTGGCTGCGCGATGCGGCGCTCTCGCTCGAGGCGCTGCTGACCCACGGGCACGTCGACGGCGCCGCGGGGTGGCGGGAGTGGCTGCTGCGGGCGATCGCCGGGGACCCCGAGCGGTTGCAGATCATGTACTCGATCACCGGGGACCGGAACCTGATGGAACGGGAGCTGCCGCACCTGCCCGGCTATGAGAACTCCGTGCCGGTGCGGATCGGCAACGGCGCGGCCGGACAGTTCCAGGCCGACGTGGTGGGCGAGGTGATGATCGCACTGGCGATGATGCGTGACGCCGGAGTCGAGGAGACGCAGTGGTCCTGGCCCTTGCAGAAGGCGCTGGTGCGCTTCACCATCGACCGTCTGGACCAGCCCGATCAGGGCATCTGGGAGATGCGTGGGGAGCCGGCCTTCTTCACCCACGGCCGGGTGATGGTCTGGGCAGTGTTCGACCGGGCGATCGACGCGGTGCGCAGCCATGGGCTGCCGGCGAGTGCCGAGGAGCTGGCGCTCTGGGAGCGGCTGCGGGAGCAGGTGCGCGAGGAGGTGCTGTCCCGCGGCGTCGGCCCCGACGGCGCCTTTACCCAGACCTACGGCTCCACCGAGGTGGATGCGTCGCTGCTGCAGATCCCGCACACCGGGTTCCTGCCGGCGGATGATCCCCGCATGCTCGCCACCGTCGGCCGGATCGAACAGGACCTCCACGTCGAGGACGGTCTGATCCTGCGCTACCGCACCCAGGGCCAGGACGGTCTGCCCGGCGACGAGCACCCCTTCCTGGTGTGCTGCTTCTGGCTGGTCGAGCAGTACGCCGCCTCCGGCCGCACGGCCGACGCCAAGACCTTGTTCGACACCCTGTTGGCCTGCGGGAACGACCTTCACCTGCTGGCCGAGGAGTACGACACCGGAGCCCGCCGGATGGCCGGGAACTTCCCCCAGGCCTTCAGCCACCTGGGGCTGATCCGGGCGGTGGACGCTCTGGCCGCGGCACGCTCCTAGGCCCGGGCACAGGGCCTAGCCTGGTGTCCATGAGCACACCCCGGATCGGTCTGACCCAGTTCATCGACGCCTCCCCGGAGGCCGTATGGACGGCGATCTCCGACCTCGGCTCCGCGGCCGAGACCCTGACCGGGGTCGACGCGATCGAGCTGCTGACCGACGGCCCCTACGATGTGGGCACCCGCTGGCGTGAGACCCGCACGATGTTCGGGATGAAGGACACCATGGAGATGGAGGTCGCCGAGTCCACGCCGCACCGCAGCACCGTGATCCTCTCCCCCGTGGGCGATCTGCTCTACCGCACCGAGTTCACGCTGCGCCCCCGGGTGGCCGGCGGCACCGAGCTGCACATGGCGTTCAGCGCCGAGCAGCCTCCGCAGAGCGGGCTGAAGGCGCTGGCCACCTCGATGCTGGCCGGGATCGGGACGCGCGCGACCCGCACCGCTATGGAGCAGGACCTGCAGGACATCGCCGCCGCCGCCCGCACCCGCGGCTAGTCCAGGTGGCAACTGGCCCCCGCCGCAGTCCGGGCCGCGGTGCCGTGGCACTGGCGGCCCTGGAATCCCTACACGTCCTCCACGGTCCACCTCACCGGCGCGTCGAGCAGGGCGTCGGTGACGCCGGTCTGTTCGGGAGCGGCGGCGGTCGGCAGGGTCATGTCCCGACCCTGTGGGGTGCGGAGCGGGCTCACTCCGCGAGCCACTCCCTCGCACGGCGTTCGAGGTCCGCGTCGTCGGTCGCGGCGAGCAGCTCGCGCACTCCGTCGGGCTCCTGCAGCCGGGCCACCAGATCCTGGAGCGCGGTGAGCTGGCTGTGGGCGTCGGAGAGCACCAGCATCACGATCAGCTCCGCCCAGATGGTCCGCTCCCCGGAGGAGCCGATCTCGCCGAACGCCACCGGGTCCCGTGGGATCGCGATGGCCAGGCCCGGGGTGAGCACGTGCTCCGGGTCGGTGTGCGGGATCGCCGCCGGCACGAAGGTGGGCAGGCCGGTGGGCTGCCGCTCCTCGCGCAGCAGCACCGCCGCCTCGAAGGAGTCCGTGACCGCGCCGAGCTCCCGCAGCCGGGCGGACAGCGCCTTCAGCGCGGCGGGGGCGTCATCCGCCTCGAGGCCGACGATCGCGGCGCCGGGCAGGATGCTCGCACCGCTCGACGAGCCGGCCGGCACAGGAACAGCTGTGGCGGCGGCCGTGGAGTCGTCGGTGCTGTCCGTGGGGCCGGTGACGGTGACGCCCTCAGTGCTGTCCTCGCTCATGCTCCGGCTCCTTCATGCGCCTCGGTGCGCTCTGCCTGTTCCACGTCCTCCGCAGTGAGGGCGCGGTGGGTGATCGATCCTGTGCCGGTGGTGGCCAGCACGGACCGCCCCGGTGACGACCGCGGTGGGATCCCCAGATCTTAGTTTGCCGGCCCCGCGTTCTCCTGCCCTGCACTGTTCCCAGCGGCGACCTTGTTCCCAGCGGCGAGGTTCTGCTCCCTGGAAGACCGATGCCGACCGGCACATCGGTCTTCTCGGGCGCAGAACGTCGCGGCGCCGGCGACCTCGAGACGGAGTACGCCGGATCAGGCGCCCTGGTGCCCGGCGAACTCGTCCGGGTCCGGACCGCGGCGGGCCTCGGCGCCCTTGTCCAGGGCGTTGATCTGCGCGAGCTCGTCCTCGGTGAGGGTCAGCTCGAGCGAGGCGAAGTTCGAGGCGATGCGCTCAGGGGTGACGGACTTCGGGATCACCACGTTGCCGAGGGCCAGGTTCCAGGCGATCAGCACCTGCGCAGGGGTCGCACCCCGGGCGTCCGCGATCTGCGTGATGACGGGGTCCTCGAGCTCACCGCCTCCTTGGCCGAGCGGCGACCAGGACTCGGTGACGATGCCCTTGCCGGCATGGAACTCGCGCAGCTCGGGCTGGTTGATGTACGGGTGCAGCTCGATCTGGTTGAGCACCGGCAGCACCCCGGTCTCGGACTCGAGCGCGATGATGTCCTCGATCCGGAAGTTCGAGGTGCCGATCGAGCGGATGCGGCCCTGCTCCTGCAGCTCCACGAGAGCCTTCCAGGTCTCCACGGCCAGACCCTTGGACGGGGCGGGCCAATGGATCAGATAGAGGTCGAGCTCCTCGAGGCCCAGATCCTCCATGGTCGCGTCGAAGGAGGCGAGGGTCTTGTCGCGGCCCTGGTCCTGGTTGGGGACCTTGGAGGTCACGAACACCTCGTCGCGGGCGAGCCCGGCGGTCTTCAGCGCCTGGCCCACACCGGCCTCGTTGTTGTAGCCGCGAGCGGTGTCCACGTGGCGGTAGCCGGCCTCGAGGGCCTTGACCACGACGTCCGAGGCGACTGCGTTCTCGACCTTCCACACGCCGTAGCCGAGCTGCGGGATCGAACGGCCGTCGCGGAAGGCGATGCTGGGCGAGGTGGTCATGGTGCTCCTTGCGCTGGGGACCTGCTCCGGGGCACGGCGGGGTGCCGCGTGGGTAAGCCCTTCCAGACTAGCCGCTCAGGCTCGGCTCACCCCCAGGGAGAGCGGCCGGTCGCTGGGATCGGACTCGAGCCAGCGGGCGAGCGCGGGCGGTTTGACGTCGTAGTCGTCGAGTCGATCCAGCGCCAGCCAGGCGGTCCCTGCCTGGCGGCCGTCGGGGGCGGTGCCCTCACCGGGCTCCTCCCCCTCGGCCAGCCCGCACCAATAGGCCACGTTGACCTGATGGAAGGGCGCGATCGGGGAGTCGTCGCGCACGCTCCGCTCGGTCATGAACTCATACAGGCAGGCCACCTGATGCACCTCGACACGGGCACCGATCTCCTCCCGGCACTCACGGATCAGGGCGGTGGGCTGGTCCTCGCCGTGCTCCTGGCCGCCACCGGGCAGCTCGAACATCTCGTGTCCGGCGGGATGGACGTACCGGTTCATGAGGACCTGCCGATCACGGATGATGAGCGCCTTCACGGCCACTCGCGGGGTCCTCGGGCTCATGCGCCGGCCTCCTCAGCCCCGGCGGTGGGCGGCGGCTCATGTCCGGAGACGGCCGGGAGGATGCTCGCCAGGCGCGCCTCGAACCGTCGGCGCAGCTCCTCGTCGTCGGAGGCATCCAGCAGGTGCTGCACGGCGAGTTCGTCGCTGAGCAGGCCCATCAGCTGTTGCAGGGCGGCGAGATGCTCACGGGCGTCGGTGAGCAGCGGCATCGCCACCAGCCGCACCTCGACGGTGCCGTCTCGGGTGCCCATCTCCCCGAAGGTGACCGGCCGGGCGAGGGTCGCGACCGCGAGCCCCGGCACCAGCACGTGCAGGGGATCCGCATGCGGGATCGCGGTGGGGATCGGGGTGGGCAGGCCGGTGGGATAGGTCCGCTCCCGGGTGCGCAGCGCCTCGGGGAAGTCCAGGGTGACCGCCCCGGCGTCCAGCAGCCGGCCCGCGAGGGAACGGAGTGCGTCCTCGCTGTCGGAGACGTCCAGGTGGGACAGGACCACGGTCAGGGCGAGAGGCGCGGCGGGCCCCTCGGCCGCGGGCGGCCTCGGATCTGTGCTCATGGTTCCTCCGTGGGTAGCGACCCCCTGATTCTGACACCTCCCGGTCGACAGCCTGCGTACCCTGGGCTGATCCGGCCGGACGCGTCCCGTGCGCCGCCAGCCCCTCATGACCCCACCTGATCAGGAGCGCCCATGCCTGCCCCTCGTGATTCCGCCGTGGTGGTGAGGGCGGCGCGGCTCTACTACGAGCAGAATCGCTCTCAGACGGAGGTCGCGCAGGAACTGGGGCTGTCCCGCTCGAACGTCTCGCGGATCCTCACGCAGGCGCGGGATCGCGGGATCGTGGAGATCACGATCCATGATCCGGAGGGGCCGCCGCGACGGGACGAGACCCTCGAGGCGGCGCTGCGGGCGGCATTCTCTTTGCGTGCGGTGCATGTGGTCTCCGCCCCGCGGGCCACGGCGATGGAGTCGGTCGCCCGCGAAGGCGCTGCGGTGCTCACCGAGCGGGCAGCGGGCGTGCGCAGCATCGGGGTGTCCTGGGGGCGGACGGTCCAGAACGTGGTCGCGCAGCTGGAGACCCTCCAGCTGCGCCGCACCCCGGCGGTGCTGCCGCTGGTGGGCGGGCACAGCGCGCTGGACCAGTTCGACTCCGGGGAGTCCGTGCTGAAGGTGCTCGCCTCCCGGTTGGGGTCGACGCCGCAGACGCTCTACGCCCCGGCGGTGCTCGAATCCGCGACCACGGTGGCGACGCTCCGCGCCGAGTCCAGCATCGGCAGGGTGCTGACGGCGGCCGCGCAGGTGGAGCTCGCGCTCGTGGGCATCGGCTCCCACGGGGTGCACTCCTCCCCGCATGTGCTCGAGCTGATGCGGCTGAGCGAGTCCGAGCGGGCGACCTTCGAGGCCCAGCAGCCGGTGGGCGATGTGTGCGGGCGCTTCATCGACGCGCACGGGGTGCCGCTGGGCGGGCCGACGGATCAGCGGGTGCTCGCGGTGACCTTCTCGGAGCTGCTGCGGATCCCCGAGGTGCTGGGGGTGGCCGCCGGAGCGGAGAAGGCCGCGGGGGTGCTCGGGGTCCTGCGCAGCGGGGCGATCGACTCCGTGGTGTTCGACGTCGACCTCGCCCGTGAGGTGCTGGCCCGGAACTGAGCCCACGCTCGGCGCGACGCTCAGACGCTGACCGGCTCGGGCCGGGATCGAGCCCGCTCGCGTCAGCTCGGGCCTGCGCGCCTCGGATCGCACCCGCTCACCTCGAAGTGGGCGATTCCGAGCCGGATCCGGCCCGCTTCTGGTTCGGAATCGCCCGATCCACGGCGCAGCGGGCCGGGGCAGCTCAGGCCTGGCCCTTGAGCACCTGTTCGAAGCGGGCGGTGAGCTCGTGGTCCACCGGCAGCTCGGCCTCGTCGAGGTGGGTGATCGGGGCGGCCAGCCGGGTCGAGGACAGCAGCCAGGCGCCGTCGGAGCCGGTCACGTCGGCCACGGTCATCAGCTGCTCGGTCACTGCGGCGCCCTCGTGCTCGGCCAGCCAGTCGAAGAGCGTCTTCACGCTGGTCCCGGGCAGCACGCCGGCGCTGGTGGGGGTGGTGAGGAACTGTCCGTCGCGGCGCACCAGCAGTGTGGAGGTGGGTCCTTCGAGCACGTAGCCGTCGCTGGCGACGAACAGCACGTCGGCCGCGCCGCGCCGTTTCGCCTCGCGCACCGCGGCCATGTTCACGGCGTAGCTGAGGGTCTTCGCACCGGGCAGCAGCCAGGGGCTGGTCCCGGCGACGGCGGTGGACAGTCCGCGATCCAGCGCCGCGACCTTCATCCCGGCCCGGTACGGGGTCCAGTCGTCGGAGGCGCGGGCGTGGATCCAGCAGGTGGGGACGCCGGTGCCCTCGATGCCGCGGGTGTACATCACGCGCACGCTGAGCTCGGCGACCGGCTCATGGGCGGCGATCGCGGCCTCGACCGCTTCGGCGAGGGTGGCGAGATCCGGCGCAGGCAGCTCGACCTGGGCGGCGCTGCGGGCAAGCCGTGCCAGATGGGGGCCGACGTTGACGGGCACGCCGTCGAAGGCACCGATGGTCTCGAAGACGCCATCGCCGCGGGTGGCGACGAGGTCCGTGACCAACAGCTGCGGGACGTTCGCGTCGGCCAGGTGGAAACGGGCGCCGCCGTCCGCCGGGGCGCCGGTGGCACCCGGGACGAGGACGAGGACCGGAGCGGGGGAAGGGCTGGTCGTGGTCATGGCACGGCTCCTGATCGGGGGGCCTCACGGGGGTGGAGGCTCTGTCCAGGGTAGACCCCTGCCCGGAGGAGAGGCCGGTCGGTGGCCGGCGGGCCAGGGCCACCGGGCAGGGTCAGAGCCGACGGGCCAGGGCCACCGGGCAGGGTCAGGGCCGACGGGTCAGGGCCACCGGGCAGGGTCAGGGCCGACGGGTCAGGAGTGCCCGATGCGGTCGCCGATCACGGAACCGCTGCCGGCACCGGGGTCGAGGGCGTCGCCGAGCATCTCCAGCAGCCGTTCGAGCAGGGAGCGGGGCCCTTGGTCGCCCTCGTGCGTGAGGCGTTCGGCAGATCCGGAGCCCGTACTCTGCGCAGGGGCGTTCTCCGTCCCCTGGAAGCCGACCGGCCGGCCGCCCGCAGGCGCTTCCGAGGCAGTCCCCTCGGTCCCGCCCTCCGCGCCTGCACCGGACTCCGCTCCCGCCCCGCCGTCACCGGAACCGCTGCCCGAGCCACCCGAGCCTCCTCCGGAACCGGAGCCACCGCCGGAGCCGCCTGCGGACTCGCCGCCGCCGCCTCCCGCGCCGGAGTCCCCTGCACCAGCGCCCCCTGCGTCGGAGTCCCCACCGCTGGAGCCCCCGTCGGCGCTGGAGGCTGCCCCGCTCGGCTCCCCCGCCTGCTCCTTCGTGGGGGGAGCCTTCTCAGCAGTCAGCGACTCCCCAGGGGTGATCTGGCCGGACTCGCCGATCAGGTTGCCGAGGCCACCGGCGAGGCCGAGCCCGGTGAGCAGGTTCTCAAGCGCGAGCCCCATCCCAAGCGCGCTGCGGATCATGTCGGCGAGCACGCCGCCCAGCAGGCTGCCGAGGAACGCGCCGAGGAAGGCCTCGCGCCCCTCCGGGGTGCTGAGCACCTCGCGGAGCAGCTCCGCGAAGGGGCCATCCTGGCCCCCGCCCGCACCGCGCAGCGCGTCCTCGGCCATCTCGAGCACGTCACGCAGGAACTCCCCGGGGCTCGACCAGCCGCCGCCTCCTCCGGAACCGACGCCTCTCCCGATTCCTCCGAGGGGTCCGTCCGGAGCGGAGGCGACGTCCTGCTCATCGGCATGTTGGGCGAGCCGGCGCGCCCGCTGGCGCAGCTCGACCTCTTGATCCTGCAGGGAGGGTCGCACGATGGCGGACCAGTCGGCACGGAAGCGATCGGCGTCCTCACCGATCCATTCGATGTTGTCGATGCTCGAGGTCAGCAGGGTCTCGAGATCGGCGAGCGCCTCCGCTCGGCGCGAGTACACCATCCCCATCGTCCGCAGAGCTTCGGTGTCCGCGCCCCAGAATGCGTTCATCCGCTGCTGGTCCCCTTCCTCATCCCCATCACCGGCCAGGCCGGATCCCCCCGTTGTCATACCTACCGTAATGAGTCCGCGGCCCCTGGGCCATGGGGAGGACTACCCATGCTCCAGCCTGCATCGATGCCCGGCGAACGGGGAGTGGACCGACCACGCGGCCGCGGGCATCAGGACTCGCTGAGCAAGGACCTCACCCAGGCGGGCAGACGGTCTTCGCCGACCCGTGCGGCGAGCAGGTGCGCGTAGGCCGCATCGATCGCCCCGAGCCCGCCGAAGCTGCCCGGATCCCTGTCGTAGTTCAGGTCCGTGTCGAGCCGGATGCGGTCCGGTTCCTCCGGGCTGCGGCTCGCCTCCAGTCGGAGTGAGACGAAGGCCTGCCCCTGCTCGGCGGCGGAGTGCTGGAGAGCATCCAGCAGCAGCGTGATCTGCGAGTCGCTCGCGAAGGTGGCATCACCTCCGCCGGTGGTGCCGTCGCGCTCGGTGATCACGAGGCGGCCGGCCCATTCCTCACCGTGGGGGATGAAGGCTGCTCCCACGGCAGCCCAGTCCTCGGAGAGCTCGAGCGAGCTCAGCAGCACCCCGACGAGATCCTGGACGAGAGCACCTTGGCGCTCCATCGGAGCGCTGGGCGGGGGCGGGGTCTGGGTCAACGGAGGTCCTTCCACATGGGTCGGTTCGCAGGGTCGGTCGGAGGATGACGATGTGGTCGCAGGGGCGCAGATCAGCCCGGGAAGCGGGCCCCGTCAGGATAGTTGGGCAGGTGCTGATCCACGATCTGCTCACCGTTCTCGTGGATGCGCACGTCATAGCCGCTGGGCACGTACTCCCAGGGCTCGCTGCCCTGTGCCGGGCCCACTCCCTCGGGCTGCTCCTCCCCCCAGGTCACGAGGGTCTCGTAGGAGTAGGAGCTGCCGTCTTCGGAGATGCCGTCGGCCATCATCGACTCATAGGTGTAGATGGTGTCCTGGCCGCTGCGGGCCTGGTTCACCTCGTCCCACTGGCGGGTGTAGTTGATCTCTTCGCGGATCCCGCCGAGCTGGCGGGCCAGCACGTGCCCCGCGTTGAACTCGACCGGTTCGGAGGAGCCGTCCCCGGCCATGTCCCAGCGCTCGGCGATCTTCGACTGGATCGACTGGCTGCGAGACATCTCGCGGTCGACGATGACGTCCGGGACATACATGTGCTCGGTCCTGCCCAGCTCATCCGTGCGATAGAAGGTCGAGTCGTTGACGTGGTAGGTCGCCTCCGGGAACACCTCGCGGAGGTTGGGATTCATCTCCTTCCCACCGCCGGCGGCCTCGACGTAGGTGATGCGGCCCTCGCCATCGGTGTAGTAGGTGCCGTGGTCGCCCACCTCATAGGCGGTGTCCGCGGCGAGGGCGAGGGGCGCGCCGTCTGCGTCGAGGCCGAACGGCTCGTCGTCAACGCTGGGGGCGAGCTCATGGTTCCCGTCCACGGTGATGGTGGAGTCGGTCTCCGGCGGGCTGAGCTCCATACCGGAGTCCGGGAAGGCGAGCGCGCTCTCCCCGATGGCGATGGAGGCATCTGCAGCGCTCACCGCGTGCGCCGTGCTCGCGAGCGGCGGGATGCTCGCGGCCATGAGCTGCAGGTCTGCGACATCCACGACGGGGACATCACCGGCGGGCAGGGCGGCGCCAGCGGGCAGGGCGTCGACGGGGGCAGGGGTGGCCGCTCCAGGAGGTTCGCCGCCGGCGGAGACCTCGTCCTGCTCCTCGGCATGCTGGTCCAGCTCTCGCCCCCGCTCATCGAGCTGGGCGATGCGCTCGACCAGGCCGGGGCGCACCTGGCCGCTCCAGTCCGCGCGGAAGGTGTCGGCATCCGGCCCGATCCAGTCGACGGAGTCGATCAGCACGCTGAGCCGGGCGGCGAGGTCGTCGAGCTGCTCACCGCCACTGCCGATGGAGCCTGAGAGCCGCCGCAGGGCCTCGGTATCGGCCCCCCCAGAAACCGGTCACGTCATCTCCCCCGCTCGTGGCCATGTGAGCCTCACGCTACGGAGCGGTGACGTGCGCCGGGAATGGGGAGTTCTCCCCATCGGGCGCCCCTCAGGCACGGCGGTGCCGAGTGTTCACCGGCAGGTCACCGGACAGACTGAGCGGACCCAGTCTCCGAGACCTGACGGGCAGAGGACTTACAGGCTGCAGGCAGCGGGCAGAGGCCTCGCAGCCAGCGGCCAGCAGGCAGCGCCCGGCACGCAGCGGCCCTCAGCCGCCCAGCACCGCGATCACACGGCCGTGCTCGCTCCAGGCGACGTGGGTCTCGAGCGGGTCGCCGGGCACCTCGACCTCCATCAGGTCCACGCGGGCGCCGACGGGCGCGTCGCGCAGGTCCGCGACGGCGAGCGCGCCGGACGGCAGATTCGCCAGGCCCGAGGCGGCGGGGTCCTGCAGGGGCACCTCGATGGTCTCGGCGAGCTCGGTCATGCCCAGCAGCTCGGCGAACAGGTGCTCGTCCATCAGCTGCTCCGCGGCGTCGGTGCGGGCGTCCTCGGAGTCCTCTGCGACCGGGCCCCGCTCGGCGAGCGTGACGAGGGTGGCTTCGAGCGCATCGGCGAAGCGCACCAGATAGGCGCCGAGATCGGGGGCGGCCAGCTGCAGGGCGAGATCCTCCCCGATCCCGAAGACGGCGCCGGGGGTGCCATCCGGATCCAGCGCGAGCACCACCGCCGCCTCCGGGGTCTCGTACAGCGGGTAGAAGGTGGTCGAGTCGCCGAGCAGGGTGTACGGGCCCACGTCGGTGCGGTCCTCGATCTGGAGGGTGAGCATGGTCAGCCCGCGCACGATCACCCCGCCCAGCTCGTCGGCGATCTGCTCGAGAGCGGGCGGCGGATCGGCCGCCACCTCCTCCTCGGTGACGGCGAGGCCGGGGATCGCGGCGGCGTCCTGCTCGTAGATGTTGACCAGGGAGGCCAGGCGGTCCAGGACCGGTCGTACGGAGGCCAGCGGCAGCACCTCGGCGTCGGTGGGCCAGGGCAGGGAGGGGTTCATGGGCGTGCTCACGCGCTCAGTGTGTCACGCCGGGCGAGGCCGTTTCAGAGGAGTCGCCGGGCCGCTCCGCCGGGGCGGGTGACAGACGCGGTGGCGCCGCTGTGCTCGGGGTGCGCGGCCCGGTAGGCCGCCAGCCAGCGCTGCCCGAACTCCTCGGCGCCGTCCGTCGGGACCAGTGCCCAGACGCTGCCTCCGAAGCCTGCTCCGAAGGCGCTCGCGGCATGGGCGCCCAGCTCCCGGGCGCTCCGCTGCAGCGCGATGGTCTCAGGCACCTGGTTGCGCAGGCCCTGCTCCGCTCCTGACTGGGACTCGTCGACCAGGCGGCCGAACTCCTCGAGGTCCCTTTCCTCGAGGGCGATCCCGGCGGCGGGGATCAGCCGCTCGGACTCTGCGAGGAACTGGGCCAGGCGGCCCCGGAGGTACTCGTCCGCCGCGGTGAGCTCCCGCAGCCGGGTCACCGCTGCGGGTCCACTCGCAGCCGCTGCGGCGAGGGTGCGGTCCTCGCGTCCGGAGTCCTCGCACCAGCGGCGCAGGATCTCGGTGACGGCGAGGGAGACGCGGTTGTAGGCAGCGAGCGCGGCTCCTGTCTTCTCCGCCTCGACCCCGCTGACGGCGACCACCAGCGCGAGCTCGGGCCCGAAGGCGATGGTGCGCTCGTGGCGCACCGGGCAGAAGGAGTACTGCACCAGGGCGTCCTGGATCCCGCAGAGCATCGCGGTGTGGTCCTCACTGCCGCCGAAGGTCCCCACCCCGCGGTAGCCCTCCAGGGCTCCGAAGCTCTGCCCGTTCTCGACGGTGCCGAGGTATTCGCCGAGCTGTTCGGGGGTCGTGATCTCAGCAGTGAAGGCTCCGTCCGCGGCGATGCCGGCCAGGTCGATCAGGGTCAGGGCGAGGCCGACCACGAGCGCCGAGGAGCTGGACATCCCGGCTGCGAGCGGGAGGGTCGAGCTGATGGTGATGTCCGCGCCGCGCAGGCGGCCCGGGAAGTTCGCATCGAGTCGGTCGGCGACGGTGCGGACATAGCCGCCCCAGTGGCCGTCGGCCCCGGCGGGGCGTGCCTCGCGCTGGTCGAGGTCGACGGTGACGGTGCCGCCCACCACCTCCGAGTGCACGCTCAGCACCCGGTCCGGGCGGGCGGTGGCGATGATGGTGTGGCCGGCGTCGACCGCGGCGAGCAGTGAGCGCCCGCCCGCATAGTCGGTGTGCTTGCCGAGCAGTTCGATGCGGCCCGGCACGAACCAGGCCACGCGGTCCCCCGCGATGCCGGCGGCGAGCTGCGCGAGCACGTCGCTCACAGCGCCACCTCGATCCCGGCGAGTGCTGCCTGGACGGCGGCGACGTCGCCGCGGGAGGACATGTCCAGCACGCCTACGGCGGCGGGGACCACCGTGAACTCCTCCCCTTCCTCCACCAGCAGGCGGACGGCGTCGATGATCTCGAGCTCGCCGCGCACCGAGGGCTCGATGCGCTCGCAGGCGTCGAAGATGACCGGGGTGAACAGCCAGGCGTTCATCGAGACCGGGGCGTCCTCGCCGTAGACGGCGAGGGTCTCGTCGTCGGGCTTCTCGACGATGTCGCGCAGGTGGCCCTCAGCATCTGCGGCGACCAGGGCGAAAGCACGGATGCGATCGGCGGGGATGTTCGAGTTCTGGACCAAGGCGGCACGGTCGAAGCCGACCAGCGCGCTGCCGGGGGCCGCGGCGAGCGCGGTGAGCGCTTCGCGCGGGTAGTAGTTGTCCGAGTTCAGTACGATCACCCGCTGGTCTCCGGCGAAGTCGCGGGCGGCGACCACAGCGTCGGCGGTGCCACGGGGATCGGCCTGGATCGCGGTGGTCACAGTCACCCGGCCACCGGTGACGCGCGCGGCGTAGTCGCGCAGCATGTCGTGCTCCGGGCCGATGACCAGGCACAGCTCGGTGACGCCGGCGTCGGCGAGGACGGAGAGGACGTAGTCGAGGAAGGGACGGCCGACGTCGATCAGTGCCTTCACCCCGCTCGCGGCCACCTGGGCCTGCTGCTCATCGAGATGCGCGGTGTCATCCGCTCGACGCATGCGGGTGCCGAGCCCCCGCGCGAGGATCACGGCCCGCGTGGGGGCATCTGCGGGGGCGTTCTGGTTCTGATCAGCCACGCAGGAAGTGTACGGGGGTCTGCGGGAAGGTCTCAGCCGCCCGGGATGATCTGATCCTCGAGCGCGTCGGAGGGGAGCTGACCCTCCTGGGAGGCGGCGATGACCTCCCGGGCCCGGGGCACCGAGTCCCAGGTGTTCCACAGCAGCACGCCCTCGACCCGGCCACCCTCGAGGTAGTACACGACCGCGGCGCTGCGCTCCGCATTCCAGACCTCGCGCATCTCCAGCCCGGCATCGAGGCGTCCCACCGCCTCGTAGCCGTCCTCGAAGAGGTCCGAGAAGAACAGCGGCGTCGAGGAGTACTCCTCGAGGGCCAGCGAGTCATCCAGCAGGGCCCGCGCCATATTCCGGCCGGCGACCGTGCCGGAGGCCTCGGCGTGGTCGGCATGCTCGACGTGGCGCAGCCCCAGCAGCGGGTCGTCGAACAGAGAGATGTCCCCGGCGGCATAGACATCCTGCGCGCTGGTGCGCAGGTACGGGTCGACCACGACCGCGCCGTGCTCGACGTCGAGCCCGCCGTGCTCGGCGAGGGTGGTGTTCAGCTCCGCGCCCAGACCCAGCAGGACCGCATCCGCCGGCAGCACAGCGCCCGAGGCGGCGCGCAGCACCAGGTGCTCCCCGGTCTCGATGCCGGACAGGCGGAACTCCGGCACCACTGTGATGCCGTGAGCGGCGAAGACCCCTTCGAGATGGGCGGTGAGCGAGGCGGGCAGCATGTGCTCGAGGATCTGTCTGCCGGCGTGGCCGAGCGTCACCTGCGCACCGGTGCGGGTCAACGACGCGGCGACCTCGGTCCCGATGTACCCGCCGCCGATCACGACGATCCGGGCTCCCTCCTGGGCCAGGGAGCGCAGATGGCGGTAGTCACCGACGGTGCGGAGGCAGGTGACCCGTGGGTCGTGGACGCCCGGGAACCGACGGGCCGAGGACCCGGTGGCCAGCAGCGCCTTGCCGAAGTGGGTGCGGTGCCCGCGGGCGGTGACCACGCTGTGCGAGTTGGGAAGCAGCTCGGTGACCACGGTGCCGGTGAACAGCTCGGCGCCGGTCTCCGCCGCGGTGTGCAGATCCTCGCTATGAGGGTCAGGGTTCTCGCCGTTCCAGAGGGACTTCGACAGGGCGGGCCGGTAGACCGGAGGGTGGGGATCCGCGGAGAGGATGGCGATGGTGGCGTCGGGATCCGTCGCCCGGATCGCTCGGGCCGCGCTGTCGGCGGCGATGCCGCCCCCGATGATCACGTGGTCGTAGCGGTGCTTGAGGTCCGACATCGCAGGCTCCTTCGCCGAACGGATGGGTCCTGCCACGATATTCCCGTGCGGTCGCTTCGGCAACGCCCCGGGCTCCGAGCTCTCCTCCACAATGCCTGGTCATCCACATCCTGCGCCGCAGCCCGGCGCCGCCGACGGCGGTGATGGTCCACTGCCGTCATGACTGATACGCCGCTGACGGAGGCCGAGGAGATGCTGCGGGATCTCTCGGCCCGGCTGACCGATCCCGTCCCGCCCGAATGCCTGCTGTGCTACGTGTTCCGGATGCTCGAGCACGGATGTCGCGGGCTGCGCTGGGCCCGCCGCTATCGGGATCTGCGGGCGCCGCAGGCGACCGCGCTGGTGCGGCGCCTGCGCCAGGTGGGCGCGGGCTGCGACTGCGAGATCTTCTGGAACGGGTACGTCCTGCACGATGCGCATCTGGTGCGCACGATCGAACTGGACCAGGACGGCCGTGCCCATCCCGGCGACCTCGACTATCCCGAGGTGATGCCGCCCTGCCAGGGCGCCCGGGCGGGATCGACCCGGCCCTGCGCGCTCTGGCGTCGGCTGGGCCGGTACCGGTGAGGCGGGTGCCGATGAGGCACCTCGCAGTGAGACCCGTCAGCCTCGATCGCGCCCGGCGGGACCCGACCGGCTGTTCCGTCCCGCGGGCCTGACTGCCGCCTGAGGGCGAGGTCGTGCTTGGATGAGCGCCATCAGCCCCGCCACTGACCGGAGGTCACCATGGGACGCGAGATCGGCAGCACCGAGTACACCCGTTCGCAGCGCACGCGCTACCGCAGGGAGCTGCGTCGCAACCTCGACCTCTTCGAGACCTTCCTGGACACGGCGGAGTTCGTGGACGAGGGCACTGTCGGGGTCGAGCTCGAGATGAACCTCGCCCAGTCGGACACCATGGCACCGGCCCTGATCTCCGATCTGCTGCTCGAGGATCTGGACGATGAGGACTACGTCCATGAGATCGGCCGCTACAACCTCGAGGCGAACCTGCCGGTCTCCCGCCCCCAGGGGCAGGGACTGCGCGATCTCGAGACCGAGCTGACCGAGAAGATCGACCGCGCGGATACCGCCGCCCGGGCCCGCGGCGCACGGGTGATCCCCATCGGCCACCTGCCCACCATCACCGAGGAGCTCTTCTCGAGCGACGAGTGGCGCGCCCCGGGCGCCCGCTACGAGGCGCTCGAGAAGACCGTCCTCGAGGCGCGCGGGGAGGAGATCTATCTGAGCATCGAGGGCGAGGGGAAGGGCAAGGGCCTGGAAGCGTCGTTCGACTCGATCGCGCCCGAATCCGCCTGCACCTCGATGCAGCTGCACCTGCAGGTCCCTCCGGAGCAGTTCGCCGCCGCCTGGAACGCCGCCCAGGCGATCGCGGGGCCGCAGGTCGCGCTCGCCGCGAACTCGCCCTTCCTGCTGGGCAGAAGGCTGTGGCACGAGACGCGCATCCCCACCTTCGTACAGGCCCTGGACACCCGCCCGCCCGAGCTCGCCACCCAGGGAGTACGCCCCCGGGTCTGGTTCGGCGAGCGCTGGATCACCTCGATGTTCGATCTCTTCGAGGAGAACGTGCGCCTGTTCCCGGCACTGATCCCCGAGTCACGGGAGATGGCGGAGGAGCCCCTGCTCACCGAGGGCTCCTCGCCGCGGCTGCACGAGCTGATGCTCCACAACGGCACCGTCTGGCGCTGGAACCGACCGATCTACGACCCCGGGGTCGATGTCCCGCACCTGCGGCTCGAGAACCGTCTGCTGCCGGCGGGGCCGACGCCCGCGGACATGGCCGCCAACGCGGCGTTCTTCTACGGCATCCTCCACTCGCTGGTCCATGAGCGGCGGCCGCTGTGGTCACGGATGAGCTTCGAGCAGGCCGACGAGGCTTTCCAGCAGTGCGCCCGGTGGGGTCTGGAGGCCCGGGTGCGCTGGCCCAAGGTGGGCCGGGTGCGGGTGGCGGATCTGCTGCTCGAGCAGCTGATCCCCCAGGCCATGGAGGGGCTGCGGAACCTCGGCGCGGACGATTCGGTGGTCGAGCGCTATGACGGCATCCTCTCGCAGAGAGCCCGCACCGGCCGCAACGGCGCCCGCTGGCAGATCGACACCGTCACCTCCCTCGAGCTGCGCGGCGCGACCCGCTCCGAGGCGCTCGCGGAGATGACCCGTCTCTACCGGGCCGCGGTGGACACCGGGGAGCCGGTGCACGCCTGGCCGGTCCCGGCCCGCCAGCGCAGCTGAGCACAGCGGAGCTCTGCTGACCGCTGCTGACCGCTGCTCGGTCCGCGGAGCGAAAGTGCGGGCTGAAGTGGCGGGACGCACAGCGGCAACTGATGGTCCACATCATGGGATGCCATCTCATCGAGCGATACGATGTGGCGCATGAGCACTCCTCCTCCCCCCACGTCCACGGACACCCGGCCTCCGGCCGCGTCCACCGCCCGCACCTCCGAGGACCGCTCCGCGCGCATCGCGGTGACCGTCTTCCCCGCCCTGATCCTCGCTGCGGCGGCCTTCGGCTTCTTCATGCCCAGCGTCGGCCAGTCGCTCGCGCAGTACACCAGCATCTACCTGGGCATCATCATGTTCGCGATGGGCCTGACCCTCACCCTGCCCGACTTCGCCCTGGTCGTGAAACGGCCCCTGCCGATCCTCATCGGCGTCATCGCCCAGTACGTGATCATGCCGCTGATCGGACTCGGCATCGCCGTGCTGCTGCAGCTGCCGCCGGAGCTCGCCGTCGGCATGATCCTGGTGGGCTCCGCTCCGGGCGGCACCAGCTCGAACGTCATCGCCTACCTGGCCAAGGCCGATACCGCCCTCTCGGTGACGATGACCTCCATCTCCACACTGCTCGCGCCGCTGTTCACCCCGCTGCTGACCCTCTGGCTCGCGGACTCCTACCTGCCGGTGGATGCCGGAGCGATGGCGATGTCCATCGTGAAGATGGTGCTCATCCCGGTCATCGGCGGCCTCGTTATCCGACTGATCGCCGGCAAGCTCGTGGACAAGATCCTTCCTGCTCTGCCGTGGGTCAGCGTCGCCGGCATCTCCCTCGTGGTCATCGCCGTGGTCAGCGGATCCACGGAGGCGATCGTCACCGCCGGCGGCATCGTGCTGCTCGCCGTGGTGCTGCACAACGGCCTGGGCTACCTGCTCGGCTACTGGGCCGCCCGCCTGCTCCGTCAGGGCGAGCGCGCTGCCCGCACCACCTCCATCGAGGTCGGCATGCAGAACTCCGGCCTGGCCGCGACGCTCGCCGCGAGCGCTTTCAGCCCGACCGCCGCGCTGCCCGCCGCGATCTTCTCGATCTGGCACAACCTCTCCGGTGCCGTGCTCGCGATGTACTACCGCCGCAGCGCCGACAAGCACCAGGTCGATCCCACCTGATCCTCTGACCCGGTATGACGGAGGGCCGATGCATCGCTCACGCGCGCATCGGCCCTCCGTCACGTCTGGAGCCTGCCGGACACCGGGTCAGATCGACTGCGGGCGTCCGGCCTCTGGGAGGTCAGCCTTCCCACTGCCGGTGCGGGAGGGCAGGGTCCCGGCGTCCGGTCCCGCCCCCTCGTCCAGGGATCCGTCCTCCTCGTAGGGGTCGGTGAGCACCGGCACCTCGGTGGTGAAGGTCGGCTCGACGACGTAGTCGTCGGTGGAGAACTCCGCGTCCTCCTCGCGGCGTTCGTACTCCTCCGGGGGCAGCACCTGCGCCCATTCCCGGGTGCGGATCGGCGGCAGCTCGCCGGCGTCCTCCTTGAGCGCTCTCAGCAGGGCATACATCTGGAACCAGCCCATGACGAAGAACGGCAGTCCCACCAGGATGATCGTGGACTGCAGCGCGGTGAGTCCGTCGGCACCGGAGAACACCAGCAGCGCGGCGGTGACCAGCGCGATCGCCACGACCCAGAAGATGCGCTGGCCCAGCGGGTTGTAGTCCTCGTGGCCGTTGGCCATCGAGTCGGTGACCAGGGCGGCGGAGTCCACCGAGGTGACGAAGAAGATGACCACCAGGATGATCGCGATCACCGAGATGGGGAACGCCAGCGGGTAGTGGTCCAGGAAGGCGAACAGCGCCCCGGGGATGTCCCCGTCGTCGACCACCCGCTCGACCAGCCCGCCCTCACCGTTGAGCTCGATGTCGAAGCTCGCGTAGCCGAAGACTCCGAACCAGATCACGGAGAAGGCCGAGGGCACAGCGAGCACGCCGGCGACGAACTGGCGGATGGTGCGGCCCTTGGAGATCCGGGCGATGAAGATGCCCACGAAGGGCGACCAGGTGATGGTCCAGGCCCAGTAGAAGACGGTCCAGGTGTTCTGCCAGCCGGTGTTCGCAAAGGTGTCGTTCCACAGGGCGAGCTCGGGCAGGTTCACCAGGTAGCTGCCGAAGGACTCGATGGTGCCCTTGAAGATGAACAGCGTGGCACCACCGGCGAACAGCACGAAGAGCAGCAGCAGCACCGCCACGACGATGTTGAAGTTCGAGAGCACCTTGATGCCCTTGTCCAGACCCATCGACACCGAGATCAGTGCGAGCCCGCAGACCACACCGATGATGATGAGGTTCCAGCCGGCGGTCTCGGGGACGCCGAACAGCTGGTTCAGGCCGCCGTTGATCTGCAGCGTGCCCAGGCCCACCGAGACGGCGATGCCGAAGACGGTGCCGATGATGGCGATGATGTCGATCGCCTTGCCGATGGGTCCGTGGATGCCCTCACCCAGCAGCGGCTGGAAGATCGAGCTCACGCGCGGTGGCAGGTTCCGCTTGTGGATGAAGTAGGCGAAGCACAGCGCCGGCAGGGTGAAGATCGTCCAGGTGTGCAGCGTGAAGTGGTAATACGTGAAGTTCATGGCGTCGCGCGCGGCGCCCAGAGAGCCGGCCTCGAGGCCGAGCTCCGTGGCGCGCGGCGGGTCACCGAAGTGGCTGACCGGCTCGGCGACACCCCAGAACATCAGGATCGAGCCGATGCCGGCCGCGAAGAGCATCGCGAACCAGGCGCCGCCGGAGTGCTCCGGCGGTTCTTCGGCCGGACCCAGCTTCACGCGGCCGAAGCGGCCCGCCGCGATGACGATCAGGAAGCCCAGGAACACGGTGACGCCGAGGATGTAGAACCAGCCCAGGTTCGTCATCAGCCATTGCGAGGCGGCGTCGGTCGCTCTGCCCATGGGTTCGGTGAAGGCGATCGTGCCGATCACGAAGGCGATGATGATCGCCGCCGAGCCGAAGAAGATCACGGGTGAGGTGCGCAGTCTCAGCGCATCGTGCAATCTGGTCAACATGGCCAGTCTCCTCGTGGTGCGGAAGGCGTCTGGTGCAGGAGGGCGTCGTGGGGAGCGAACTCGACCGGACCGTCACGCCGTGGCGAGGCTGTCCGGCTGTCCGACAGTATCGCAGGGGTCGACCTGGTCCCGGGGGAGTCCTCCCCATCGCGCGGCGGTGAACCTGCCGATACCGTGGGCACCATAAATCGAGTGCCATCGTGGAGGAGACCATGAGCAACCCCTATGGCGTGCCGAGCGCACCTCCACAGAAGAGCCGCACCGGTCTGTACGTCGGCGTCGCCTGCGGTTGTCTCCTGCTGGTGACGATCCTGGTGGTGGTCATCGGTGCCGGCCTCTGGCTGTTCTCCCGTGACAGCGGCGGCGAGGACCCCACCAGCGGTCCCAGCACCAGCCAGTCCCCGTCGGAGGATCCGACGACGGAGGACGATCCGACGGACGCTCCCGGCAGCGATGATCCGACCGACGATCCCATCGAGACGCCGAGCGAAGACCCGTCGGAGGATCCCACCTCGAGCGCGGGCGCCTCGATCTCGATCCAGGCCTCCGCCCCCTCCGAGGGCTCCACGTTGGACACCCAGGACGAGACCCTGGAGACCGAGAACGGAAAGTTCATCGGTGTCGCCGTGACCATCACCAACAATGGCAGCGAGGACATCGGCCTGGCGGGCAAGAACTTCCGCTTCTATGACGACGCAGGCAATGAGCATTCGCTGCGCTACGCCTCGTTCTCGACCTCGGGGCCGCAGGTGACGCCCGGCGAGGAGGCCACCGCCCTGCTGTACGCGGATGTCCCCTCGGACATGGTGCTCGAGAACGTCAGCTACACCGATGCGGTGGGCACGGGCGGCGAGGAGTTCATCATCCCCGTCGGCTGAGCGACCGACCGGTCCGGAGCCATCCCGGCGCAGGTCACAGACGGATGGCGCGCTCGAGGCCACCGCACTCAGGGATTGACCAGCCTCACCTCAGTGGTTTTTCCGGAAGCCGGGGTCTACTGGTCTCAACGCGTCACCGGAGGACCTGCCGACTGAGGAGGAAGCAGGCTCCATCACTCCCGGGGGCGCGGGGGAAGGGATGGCCCCGGCTCGTGGGGACGAGCCGGGGCACTTTTCTGTCCGGGGTGCTTCTGGCTGTGCTCAGGCGCCGGCAGTGCTGGGTTCGCGCTCACGCCGCGGGCGCTGCGGGCGCTGACCGGCCGACCGCACCACGCGGACGTGGACCAGGAGGACGAGGATGCCGACGCCGAGAACGGTCAACACCGCGATCAACGGTTCGCTGCGCAGCAGCTGCGGGATCAGCCGCACCGGGACCAGCGCCGCGAAGGCGAAGGCGGAAAGGGTCCCGACATACGAGCCGATCATGAAACCACGGTGGACGCTCACCTGCCCCGCCCGGATCCCGAGGATCGCGGCGACCATGCACACCAGGGTCCAGATCGAGAGCCCGTGCAGCCACGAGAAGCCGTCGGGCGCGATCCAGAAGCTCGAGACGCACACGATCAGGATCGCCGCCACCCAGGTGACCCCGACCAGCCGATGGGCGAGGTCCCGTCGACGACGCAGGATCTGCAGCGGCCCCAGCAGCAGCACATACGTCGCCGCGAGGGCATGCAGCGTGATCACTGGCGTGAAGGCGTCCATGGGGTGCACGATAGTGCCGCTATCCCACTCCGCGCCATCAAGATAGCTGCCGGTCGACGCGCTATCCCACGACAGCCACGACAGCCACGACAGCCACGACAGCCACGACAGCCACGACGCACGTTCCAGGAGGTCCCGCGATGCTGCTGGCAGAGCTGGCCGAGGTCAGCGGGGTCTCGGTCGCCTCGATCAAGTTCTACCGGCGCGAGGGCCTGCTGCCCGCCGGGGCGCGGCTGACGGCGACCCGGCAGGACTACGGCACTGCCCATCTCGAGCGCCTCGAGCTGATCCAGGTGCTGCGCGAGGTCGCAGGCGCTCCGATCGCCCGCATCGCTCACCTCACCGCGATCCTGGACGACCCCGAGCAACCGCTGCTGAGCGCCCTCGGGGCAGCCCAGCTGATCTCCCTGGGCCTGCCCGCCGAGGAGCCGGATACCGCCGGTGCAGGCCTGCCGGAGCACCCGTCGATCGCCCCGCTGCTCTCGCACCTGGGCTGGCCGGATGTGCACACGGCGCCGCGGTCGGCGCTGGATACGCTGCTGCGCTCGCTCGAGGGCTGGGGGATGCCGACGGACGACGAGGTGCTGCGCCGCTTCGCCGAGCCGGTGGCCGAGATCGCGCGGGCGGACGTCGCCTCGATACGAGACCTGCGCGGCGAGCTGCCGGACGGGCCGGACGGCTCCCCCGTCAGCGACGACGTGCAGGTGATGCGGGCGGTGGCCGGCGCGATCGCCTTCGATCGGCTGATCCAGCTGCTGCGCGCCCTGGGACACACCTCGTACAGCATCCTGCAGGCCCGGGACCCCGGCTGAGCCGGTTCCTCCTCCGCTGCCCCTCCTCTGCTCAGTGCCGCAGGTCGATGCCGAACACGCGCCGGATCTGCGCGACCGCATGACGGGTGAAGCGCCGGTCCGAGGGCGTCGAGGCGAAGGGCAGCACCAGCCCCGGATGCTCCGGATGGGTGACCCGGCCGTGGGTGGATCCCGGCGTGACCACGAAGCCGGCCTCCTCCATGCGGCGCAGCAGCTCGCGCCGGGAGGTGGGGTGCCGGGTCCCCTGCCCACCCCGGGTGCCCGGCCCCGCGGCCGACTCGGCGATGTCCAGGGCGGGCTCGTACTCCGCCGGGCGCACGGAGAGCGCATAGCGGGTCGAGAAGAGCCCGATCACGGCATTGTCCGCCCGCCGCACCTGCACCACCAGCTCTTCCCGGAGGAAGTGGTCGCTCGTGCCTGCATCTGCGGTCCAGGCATCCTCCGGATCGGCGACGGTCTGCACGATCTGCTCGGAGGGCAGTCCTTGGACCCCGACCGCGCGGATGTTCCCGTCGGCGATCCGCAGCGGGCGCGGCACGGGGCGCGGGTCCTCGGCGCTCAACGTGTGCACGGCGCCGGGTGGTGCGGCCGGCACCGGGCGCGGCAGCTCCACGGTGCGGGCCCGGCGCCGCGGCAGCTGGGCCGACGGGCTCTGTCCCTGGGCCGCCGACGGCTCTCCGGCGGGGTTCGTCCCGTTCCCGGATCGCCGACCGCTCGCGCTCCAGTCCACCGGACGCACCCGCCGCGCGGGATCGCTGATGCCGCGCAGGGCCTTGGGGCTCGGGCGTGGTCGAGATGTGCTCACCCCTGAGATGGTGGCATGCCGGAGCCGTCCGCTAACGTTGCACTCGTCGACTCCCCCTTTCGTGAGGATCCGTGTGTCTGCTCGCTCCACCCTCGCCCGTCGGTCCGCCGCACGTCTCGCCGGGGCTCTCCTCGCGGTGACGCTGCTCGCCGCCGGCTGCGGGGAGAGCAGCCCGGGACCGGAGCAGCCGTCCTCGAGCTCCAGCGAGACCGCCGGCAGCTCGGACGGCGGCGGGTCCGATGCCGATGGCGACACGGCCGGCGATGCCTCCGACGGCGGCGGGCAGACGGCGGCCGAGGTCCCTCAGGATCCGTATCCGGTCACCCCCGCCCCCGACGGCTTCGTCGCCCCGGACGCCTGCTCAGGCGAGGGCGCCTACTTCGGGGAGGTCGGGAGCACGGCCACGCCCGAGCTGCCGGAGCGCGCCGGGGAGACGCTCACCATCGATGTGGTCGGCATCGAGGGCGAGGACGCGCAGCTGACCGCCACCCTCGGCGACGGCAGCGCCCGGGAGGTCGAAGCGGTCACCCTCGGGGAGACCGTGACGATCGATCTGTGGACGATCTCCGTCACCAGCGTCTGCGGGGACACCCAGCAGGTCGAGTTCGACCTCATCAACTGAGCACCCCGCACCCCCTGAGCGTCGGGCTCAAGCCCGGCGGGAGCGGCGGACGAGCCAGTATCCGCCGGCCACGAGCGCCAGCGCCGTCGCGGTGATCGCCGCGCTCACGCCGGTGCCGGCAGCACCTCGGTGAGGTCCCCTTCGGAGACGGGCGAGTGCGCGGGCAGCTCTCGGGGAGCTCGCGCACGACCGAGGACGGTGCCGGGTGCTCGGACCGCGCGCCCGGGCCGGGAGCACCTGCCTCGTGCGGCGCGGCATGATGGGTGGATGCCCGCTGCTCCGAGTGCTCCACCCGCCCCGCACCGCTTCGACCTCGACGCCATCGGCGCGGGGCTGCCGGTCGCGGACGCACGCAGCGAGCTCGAGGCGGCGGCCCGCAGCGGTGCGATGGTGGTCACGGCCCCGCCCGGCACCGGCAAGACCACGTTGGTGCCGCCGCTGGTCGCGAACCTCGCCGGCGGCCTGACCCTGGTCACCCAGCCGCGCCGGGTCGCGGTGCGGGCGGCCGCGCGGCGGATCGCGCAGCTGGACGGCTCCCCGCTCGGCGGTCCGGTGGGGTTCACGGTGCGCGGGCAGCGGGAGGTGGGCACCGGAACGCGGCTGGAGATGCTCACCCCGGGCGTGCTGCTGCGCCGCCTGCTCGCAGAGCCGGAGCTGCCCGGGGTCGCCGCAGTGCTGCTCGACGAGGTCCACGAACGCTCCCTGGACACGGATCTTCTGCTGGGCATGCTCGCCGAGGCCCGGCAGCTGCGTGAGGACCTGCTGGTCGGGGCGATGTCCGCGACGCTCGACGCCGCAGCGGTGGCCGGGGTGCTGGACGGGGCCGCGATCGTCGAGGTGCCCAGTGCCCTGCATCCGCTGACGGTCTCCTACGCCCCCTCCCCCGTCCCGCGGCTGGATGCCCGCGGCATCACCCGGGAGTACCTGGACCATCTCGCCCGCACCACGGCCCGCGCCCAGCGGGAGCACGGCACCGATGCGCTGGTCTTCGTGCCCGGTGCCCGGGAGGTCGACGAGGTGGTCGCACGCCTGCGGGGCCTGGTCGGCGACGAGGTGGAGGTGCTCGCCCTGCACGGCCGGCTCCCCGCCAGCCAGCAGGACCGCGCCACCGGCGGCCGCCGTCCCGGCGAGCTGCCCCGGATCGTGGTCTCGACCGCGCTCGCGGAGAGCTCGCTGACCGTACCGGGCGTGCACCTGGTGGTCGATGCGGGACTTTCCCGGGAGGTGCGGCGGGATCGCGGACGGGATATGTCGGGCCTGGTCACCGTCAGCGCCTCACGTGCCGCGGCCGAGCAGCGGGCGGGCCGTGCGGCCCGGCAGGGTCCGGGCGCCGCGGTGCGGGTCTTCGCGCCGTCCGACCTCGCCGGGATGCCCGCCCAGTCGCCGCCGGAGATCAGCTCCGCAGATCTCACCGATGCGGCGCTGTCGCTGGCCTGCTGGGGCACGCCCCGCGGGGAGGGCCTGCCGCTGCTGACCCCGCCCCCGGCCGGAGAGATCGCTGCTGCGGAACAGACCCTGCACGCCCTCGGCCTGGTCGATGGCGAGGGCAGGCCCACCCCGTCGGGCACCCGCGTGGCCCGCCTCCCCGTCGGCGTGCGGGAGGCGCGTGCGCTGGTGGACGGGGCGCAGCGCCTGCCGGGCAGGGACGCGGCCCGCACCGCAGCGGAGGTGGTCGCGGCCGTCTCCGACGATCATCGGCCGACGGGCGCTGACCTGCCACGGCTGCTGGTGGACCTGCGCGCCGGTCGCGCGCCGGGTGTCGAGCGCTGGCGCCGCGAACGCGACCGTCTCACCCGCATCGCCCAGAGCTCCGCGGAAGGACGTCAGGGCTCCGCGGAGGGACGTCAGGGCCCCTCCGGGCAGCGCCGCGGCTTCTCCGAGGGCCGCCGCAGCGCCGCACCCCCGCTCCTCACGGCCACGGACGCCGCCCACCAGGCCGGTGCCGTCCTCGCCCTCGCCCGGCCCGAACGGATCGCCCATCTCACCGCCGAAGGCTCCCGCTCCTACCTCCTGGCCTCCGGCACCCGCGCCGCGCTGCCCGAGGGCAGCGGCCTGCTGGGCCGGGACTGGCTCGCGGTGTGGGAGGTGCAGCGGGGTGAGGGCCGTGCGGCCGACGGCACCGGAGCGGTGATCCGTGCCGCCGCCCCGCTGAACGAGGAGGATGCCTTCCTCGCCGGGGCCGACCTGCTGGTCTCCGAGCGCACCGCGCGCCTCGAGAGCGGGACGGTGCGGGCCCGGCAGCGGCGCCTGCTCGGGGCGATCGAGCTGACCTCGACCCCGGTGACCGCGACCGCCAAGGACACGGTCCCCGCGGTGCTCACCGAGGTGCACGCTCGGGGCCTCGCCGGGTTGGCGATGAACGAGCCGGCCACGGCGCTGCGTGCCCGGCTCGGGCTCGTGCATCGCGAGCTCGGCGCGCCCTGGCCCGCGATGGACGAGGCCTCCCTGCTGGAGACGCTGGAGACCTGGCTCGCCCCGCAGCTCTCGGCCCGCACCACGAAGCTCTCCGGGATCGACGTCACCGGCGGGCTGCGGCTGCTGCTGCCCTGGCCGGAGGCCTCCGAGCTCTCCGAGCTGGTCCCGGAGCGGCTCGCAGTGCCCTCGGGGAACACCGCACGCATCGACTATCCGGCCCCGGATGCCGAGGACGGCCGCCCGGTGGTGGCGGTGAAGCTGCAGGAGCTGTTCGGCCTGGCCGAGACGCCGCGCCTGGTGCGGGGACGGGTGCCCGTGCTGTTCCACCTGCTCTCCCCGGCCCGTCGGCCGCTCGCGATCACCGATGATCTGCGGTCCTTCTGGGACGGCCCGTACCGGGAGGTGCGCAAGGAGATGCGCGGCCGCTATCCGCGGCACCCCTGGCCGGAGGATCCGTGGACCGCGCCGGCGACCGCACGCACGAAGCGTGCGGTCGGGCGCTGAACGAGATCAGGTCGCGATGACTGCGGTGGTCGTGGTCGCCATCATCACCGCGGTCATGTCCAGCAGCGGGAAGAGTTCTCCGGGGATCGTGTGCGTCGTCATCTCCCCGCTGTGACGCTCGGCACGCGAGGTTGTCACCCCTGACCGTTTACCAGCGGGTCCGTCTTCCGTCGGACTCTCCTCGGGTCGTGCATCCAGCGGGCCCTGAGGATCTGCTGGCACCATCGACACCATGCGCCTGCTCTCTACCCCCTCCCGCCTCTACCGGGCGCTCGCCTTCGCCGAGATGATCACCTGGACCCTGCTGCTGGCGGGGATGTTCCTGAAGTACGTCGTGCAGTCGACCGAGGTGCTGGTGCGTATCGGCGGCGGGCTGCACGGCTTCACCTTCATCGCCTATGTGGTGGTGACGGTGCTGGTCGCGATCGATCAGCAGTGGCGGCTGAAGGATCTGCTGCTGGGCCTCGGCTCGGCGATCATCCCGTACCTCACGGTCCCCTTCGAGCGCTCGGCGATGCGTCGCGGCCTGCTCAGCGATGCCTGGCGGCTGCGCGAGGAGCGAGGCCGCACCTCGCTGGAGCGCCTGGTCTCCCTCGCGCTGCGCCACCCGCTCCCGGCGGTGCTGATCGCGCTCGTCGCGATCGCGATCGTGTTCTCGGTGCTGCTCTCGCTGGGCCCGCCCACCGAGTGGTTCGCCTGAACGGTCGCTGAGCGAGCCCGCTGAGCACCCCTCCGCGGCCGCCGCTCAGCGCGGAGGCACGATCGGGTCGATCCGCACCAACTCGCCGCCGCGCAGGTGGAGCCGGTTGATCTCGACCACCGGGGTCCGATGGGAGAGCCGCGGGACGGGCGGCTGATCCGGTTCCGGCGGCAGCGCCTCGCCGAAGCACACCCCGCAGCTCTGGACGGCGAGCGCCTGCGAGCGCCGTGCCTCCCAGTCCACCTGCGCCGAATGCGCGGCCCGGATCCAGGGCCCACCATGGGGCCGGCAGGGCCCTGCGCCGTCCTGTCCCTGCAGCGGGCACTGCGCAGGCCGGGCCGTGACCATCAGATCCAGGCCCTCGAGCTCCGGGATGCGGGGGTCCGCGCCGGTGGGGATCACGTCCAGGCCTCCCGGCCCGATCCGCAGCACCGCTCCCTGTCCCTGCTCGACGGCGATCAGCAGAGCGCTCTCGAGCGCCTGGTCCGGGTGGGAGGCGAGCAGGTCCTCGCGCGCAGCGGCAGCGGGCTCGAACCAGTCCCGCCGGGTCCCGACGAGTGCTCCGAGGGCGACCGGTCCGCCGCGACGGCGCAGCGCGGCAGCCACGGCGGGGCGCCGGAACCAGCTCAGCGCGGCAGGGCGCACCGCGCGGGCACTGCCCTCGACCGGGGCACCGGCGCGGGCCCCTTCCCGGCTGGGTCGTGCGAGCTGCTCGGACGACTGCCCGCGCACCTCGAAAGGTGCCTGGCCGCCGCTGAGATCAGCCACGATCGTGCCCTCCGGGCTGAGGGTGGGCAGCACCGGCCCCAGCGCCGGCACCACCAGCCAGGAGTGCGCGAGCTCGAGCGGTCGCCGGTCCCGCAGGGTGGCCCGCACGATCTGCGGTGCGGGCGGGACGGTGGGGCGACGCCGACGGTAGAGGAGCTCTTCCTCCCTCTCCTCCTCGGAGCCCTCCCCATAGTCCTGCACGGAGTCGTTCGCGGCGGTCTGCGCGTCGACCAGCAGCCCCGGGTCAGCGCTCGCGGTGATCGGGCCGACGCCCGGCAGGTCCAGCTCGATCAGCTGGTCGCGCCAGCTCGCTGCGACGGGGTCGCTCTCCACCGGGTCGTGGTCCAGGGTCATGTCCTCTGCCTTCCGACGTGGGCCTCACGGACCCCTGAGCGGACGAGCGGCTGCTCTCCGGCCGGGTCTTCCTCGACGGGCTCCGAGCTCAGATCCGGTTGCCGCGCGGCCTCTGTCGACGACGTGCAGCCGACACTCATGACCCGTCCGCGACGGTAGCGGAGGGGTCCGACAGCCGAAGGCGGCGACCGTGAAAGCGCCTCCGACGGCGGCGAACCCTCCGGCAGCAGCCGCCGTCCTGGGCCTCGTAGACTCCAGGGGTGCGGTGTCATCATTTCGAGTCCGGTGAGTGCAGGTCCTGCACCCTCCTGGACCTCCCCCGCCCCCGCCAGATCGCCGAGGGCCGCGACCGGGTCGAGCAGCTGCTCGCACCATTCCTCTCCCCCGGCACCGCGTGGGACGGCCCACTGGTCGGTGCGGACTCCGGGTTCCGGGCGCGCGGGAAGATGGCCGTGGCCGGGACCGCCCAGGAGCCGCGACTGACCCTGCCGGGCCAGGCCGCGGGCGTGGACCTCTGCGACTGCCCGCTCTACCCGGACGGGGTCGAGGAGGTGCTCGAAGGGGCCAAAGCCCTGATCCGCCGCGCGCAGGTGCCTCCCTATGACGTCGCCCGTCGCCGCGGAGAGATCAAGAACGTGCTGGTGACCGCGTCGCCCGACGGCGAGCACGTGCTGCGTCTGGTGCTGCGCAGCGAGCAGGCGCTTCCACGGATCCGCGAGCATCTGCCCCGACTGCTCGAGGCCCACCCCTCAGTGGTCGCGGTCTCCGCGAACATCCATCCTGACCACACCACCGCGGTCGAAGGCGAGCAGGAGATACCGCTGGCCGGCGCCGCATCGATCGCCGTGCGCACCGGGGACGTCACCCTGTTCGCCCGCCCGCAATCCTTCCTGCAGACCCACACCGAGGTCGCCGGGAAGCTCTACCGCCAGGCCGCGGAATGGGTCGCGCAGTGGGTGGCGGAGCGGGGTGCGGGACGTGACGCCGCGCGCGGCGAGACCGCACACGAGGACACTCCACGGCTCTGGGACCTCTACTGCGGGCTGGGCGGATTCGCGCTGCATGCAGCGCTGGCCGCCCCGGCGGCCAGGGTCACCGGGGTGGAAGTCTCCGAACAGGCCATCGAGGGGGCTCTCGAGGCTGCCTCGGCCCAGGGCATCGCGGCGAGCTTCCTCGCCGCGGATGCCACCGACTGGGCGATCGAGAAGTCCGCCGGACCTGAGGGCCCTCCCGACATGGTGATCGTGAACCCTCCCCGCCGCGGGCTGGGGCCGCGCCTGGCCGGCTGGCTCGAGGACTCCGGCGTACGCGACGTCCTCTACTCCAGCTGCAACCCGACCACCCTGGCGAGCGACCTCGCCGCCATGCCCTCGCTGCGCATCACTGCGGGCCGCTTCGTGGACATGTTCCCGCACACCGAGCACGCCGAGGTCATCGTGCGACTGCGCCGCATTCCCACCTGACCGGTCCGCCCCACCTGACCTGCCTGACCCGCCCGAGCTGACACAGTGGGTCCCATACATCGCCCTCGAAGGAGCCCCATGACCGCCACACCCTCCAGCCAGCTGACCGCCGTCACCCGCACCGTCACCCTCGCCGAGGACGGAAACACCGTCACGCTCGAGCAGACCTTCCCCGTGCACCCCGAGGAGCTGTGGTCCGCTCTCACCATCTGCTCGCACCTCGAGGTGTGGTTCGGTCGCGCCAGCGGCGAGGTCGTCGAGGGCGGCAGCTACACGCTTCCGGATATGGAGACCCGCGGCAGCGTGATCGCCGTCGAAGAGCCCGCCCGCCTGCTGCTGAGCTGGGAGGTCGGCAAGAGCAGCACCCGGCTGGAGCTGCTGGTCGCCCCCGTGGACGCCGCTGCGGACACTGCTGCGGACACCGCCCAGGCAGATCAGGCCGCAGGCGCCGACGAGGCAGATCAGGCCGCAGACGCCGAGGAGCAGGCAGCTCCGGTCGGCTCCCGCTTCACCCTCCGTCACACCGTCCCGGAGGACGCCCACTGGAAGACCTTCGGCCCCGCGGCAACCGGTCTCGGCTGGGATGCGGCGCTCTACGCGCTCGCTCTCCACCTGCAGGACCCGTCGGTGGACCTGATCCCGCAGCTCGGGGACTTCGCCGGCTCCGAGGAGGGTGAGGAGTTCACCCGCGCCACCGCGGAGGCCTGGTTCGAGGCGCACATCGCCACCGGGGTGGACAAGAAGCCGGCCCGCAAGGCCTCGGTACGCACCGCCGCCTTCTACCTCGGCGAGGAGCCGGAGCTGTCGTGATCGGGACGTCGGAACCCTGGCAGCCGACGCAGCACGGGCCCACGGCGCAGGCGCAGGCGCAGGCGCAGGCGACACAGGATGGACAGACAGCGTCCGCCATCACCCTGCTCACGCTCGGCGGCACCATCTTCATGGCCCAGGACTCCGAGGGCGGACATGCCGTCCCGGACGCGGCCGCTGGGGAGCGCCTGCGCGGGACGCACATGGACGGCGTCGACCTCACCTCGCGAGAGATCGCGAACGTCTCCTCCTCCGATGTGCGCCCGCGCCACCTGCGAGAGGTGCTCGAGCACGCCCGGCGTGCGGTGGATGAGGGCGCGGACGGGGTCGTGCTCACCCACGGCACCGACACCCTCGAGGAGACGGCCTTCGTGCTGAACCGCTACTGGGACCGCGAGGCACCGCTGGTGGTGACGGGTGCGATGCGGCCGGCGAGCGCTCCGGGCGCGGATGGTCCGGCGAACCTGCGGGACGCGGTGGCCACGGCGGCCGCCCCGTCGGCCCGCGGCTGGGGCGTGCTGGTGGTGTTCGACGGCCACGTACATCTCGCGGACCAGGCCACCAAGGCATCCTCCCGCTCCGTCTCCGCCTTCGCCTCCAGCCCGTCAGGGCCGTTCGCGAAGGTCGACGAGGGAGACCTGCACCTGCTGCACCGACCTTTCGACCGCGTCGCCCGGGTGGCCCAGGCAGAGAGCGTGCCCCCGAACCGGTTCCCTGCGGTCCCGATCCTGACCGCGGGCCTCGACGAGGATCTCACCCTGCTGGACCACGTCCCGGCGCGATCCATCGCGGGGCTCGTGATCGCCGGGGTCGGGATGGGGCACGTCTCCCCCGCCGCCATGCCGCGCCTGCGCCGGCTGCTCGACGCCGGCACGCCCGTGGTCGTCGCGACCCGCATCGCCTCCGGCGGCACCTCGACCTACCACTACGCCTATCCGGGCAGCGAGGTGGACCTGCTGGACGCGGGTGCGCTGATGGCAGGGTTCCTGCCCCCGGCTCAGGCCCGCCTGCTCCTGCAGGTCCTCCTCGCCGACGATGCGGGTCCGGATCAGATCCGCGAGTCCTTCGAGGCCTACGCGAGCTGAGCTCCCAGAACTGGGCTCTCAGACCCGGGCCCGCAGGACCTCGCCGACCACGGCGCCGTCGGCCTCGGGGAACTCCAGGCCCAGCAGGTGGGCGAAGGTCGCCGCTTCATCGGTCACGGTGCAGCGGGTGAATCGCACGCACTCGGCGATATCGGGGCCGGTCATCGCGAACACTGCCTGGATGTCCTGTTCGGGCAGGTGACCGTGCTGGGAGAGCAGGAAGGTGTAGTCCGCATCGAAGCGGCCGTACAGCGAGCGGCCCTCCCAGAGGTTCTGGAAGTTGGTGCCGCTGGTGCCCTCGAGCACGCCGAGGAAGGGGCCCGAGTAGCCGTAGTCCTTCGTCATGTCGGCCAGCGGGTGGAAGTCCGCGACGGGGATCTCGGGATCGTCGATCCACTCTTCGACCAGGGCGAGGACCTTCTCGAGGGTGACCTCATCCGCCTCGGGGTTCAGGTGCAGCTGGCCGGTGAGCCCGCAGCCGTGCACCCAGGCATCCCAGCTGCTGACCTCTCCGGACTCATCGAGCCTCACGAAGCCGCGCTCGACCAGCAGGTTGTTGCCGCGGAAGCATCGGCCCACCTCGACGTGCCCGTGATCGGAGACGATCGCGACGTTGGTCTCCTCCGCGATCCCGGCCTCCTCGAGGGCCGCGAAGATCTCGCCGATCCACCTGTCGACCCGTTCGAAGGCTGCTTTCACCTCGGGGGTGAAGCGGCCGGTGGAGTGGCGGGCGGAGTCCACGTCGACCAGGTGCACGAACAGCACGTCGGGTCGGTCGGTGCGGAGGATGTCGGTGGCGACGGCGGTGTTGAAGCGGCCGAAGACGTGCTTGCGGTCCCAGCTGATCTCCCCCGCGTGGCGGTCCACGTACTCGCGACCGCGGGGCGTGGAGGCTGCCCGCAGCACGGCGAGGGTCGGCTCGAGGCCGCCGCGGTTCCAGATCTCCGGCACCGCGATGTCGATCGAGGGCGACCAGCCGGTCACCGGCCAGCCCACGGTGGCGGTGGTGAGGCCCTGCTCCTTCGCGAGATCGAAGATCGTCGGGGTGGTGATGTCGCGCGCGTCCCAGAACCAGTCCGGCGTCCGCACTCCCGGGGAGACCTTCTCGTTGGCGTAGATGCCGTGCCCCTCGGCGGTGCGGGCGGTGGTCTGCGAGGTGTGGTTCGGGTAGGTCACCGTGGGGTAGATCGCCTCGGCACTGCCCCAGCCGCCGGAGAGGATGCGGGCGAAGTTCGGCAGGCTGCGGGCGAAGGGGACATCAACATCGCTCATCGCGTCGACCGAGAGCACCACCAGGCGGTGGCGCTTCCCGGGGGTGGCGGCGAGACTCTCAGGGCGGGAGGTCTGGACGGTGTCGCTCACGGGGACTCCTCAGGGGCGGTGCGGGTGGAAGCGCTCCCACGCTAGGAGTGCCCGGCCACCACCCGGGGGCGCCGCGGTGAACATGGCAGGAACAGGTTCCTCGGATCTGTTCATCGTCACCCGGTCATCGCCCCGCCGGGCCGCTCCCCCTGTCCGGAGGTGGAGCGGCTTCTCGGCGAGCGGTCTCTCAGACGGAGAGGCAGAGGCAGAACGGATGGCCCGCCGGGTCGAGGTAGACCCGGAAGCTGCCCGAACCGGAGGGCTGATGATCGTGGACGACCGCGCCGAGCGCCAGCACGCGCGGTTCGGCGGCGTCGATGTCACTCACCGCGAAGTCGAGATGGAACTGCTGGGGATGCGCCCCGGCGGGCCAGCTGGGACGCTGGAAGTCGTCGATGCGCTGGAAGCCGAGGGAGGCCTGCCCGCCGGGTTCGTCGTGCGAGATCCGCCCCTGCGGCGGAGTCAGCTCCGCCCAGTCGGCGTCGCTGCCCTCCTCCACCCGCCAGCCCAGCAGCTTCGCGTAGAAGGTTGCCAGCTGCAGCGCGTCGGGGCAGTCCAGCACGGTGAGATCGAGTGTGGGGATGACGGGTTCCTGGTCCAGGTTCTCCATGCGCCCACCGTAGGAGCCGGAGCGGCTCAGGGGAAGGGGGACGGGCTGTCTGCCGAGCGGCGGGGAAGGGCTGCGCGCCGAGGGCGGTGGTGAATCCACCGAGGGGGCGGTGAATCCGCCGAGGGCGAAGAGCCCGATGCGCCATTGCCCGCGCTCCGGTGACAGACTGGGGTTATCTGCCGCGTGCCATCGACCGTCGAAAGGTGAACTGATGACCGTTCCTGTTGATCCCACCCCTGCTCTGCAGGATTACGCCCACCCCGAGAAGCTGGTGACCACGCAGTGGCTCGCCGATCAGCTCGCCGCCGGCCATCCCGAGGGACTCGTCATCGTCGAATCGGACGAGGATGTGCTGCTCTACGAGACCGGCCACATCCCCGGGGCGGTGAAGGTCGACTGGCACCTGGACCTCAACGATCCGGTCACCCGCGACTACGTGGACGGCGAGGGCTTCGCGAAGCTCATGGACGCCTCCGGCATCACGCGCGAGACCACAGTGGTGGTCTACGGCGACAAGTCCAACTGGTGGGCCGCCTACGCCCTGTGGGTCTTCGAGCTGTTCGGTCACGCCGACGTGCGCCTGCTCGACGGCGGCCGTGCGGCCTGGCAGGCCGAGGGCCGCGAGATGACCACTTCCGACGACGCCCGCCCCGCACCGACCAGCGGTTATCCGGTCGTCGAGCGCGAGGACGCCCCGATCCGCGCCTACCGCGAGGACGTGCTGGACTTCCTCGGAGGGCCGTTGATCGATGTGCGCTCACCCCAGGAGTACTCCGGCGAGCGCACCCACATGCCGGACTACCCACAGGAGGGGACCGTGCGCGGCGGGCACATCCCCACCGCGCGCTCCGTGCCGTGGGCTCGCGCCGCCGCCGAGGACGGCCGCTTCAGGTCGCGCGCCGAGCTCGAGGCGATCTACCAGGGTGAGCTCGGCTTCGACACCGCCACCCCCACGGTCGTGTACTGCCGCATCGGAGAGCGCTCGGCGCACAGCTGGTTCGTGCTGACCTACCTGCTGGGCTTCGAGAACGTGCGCAACTACGACGGCTCCTGGACCGAGTGGGGCAACGGCGTGCGCCTGCCGATCGCGCAGGGCACCGAGCCGGGCGAGGTCCCCACGCGATGACCGACGGCACCACCACCTCCGGCACTGCCTCCGACGCAGGCCTCCCGTCCGCCTTCGCGGAGATCGCCGAGGACTTCCACGCCCTGACCGGGCGGGACCGGCTGCAGCTGCTGCTGGACTTCTCGAACGATCTGCCGGCGCTGCCTGAGCGCTACGCCGAGCATCCCGAGCTGCTCGAGCCGGTTCCGGAATGCCAGTCACCGATCTTCCTGATCACAGAGGTGGAGGGTTCTGGGCGCGAGGCGACCGCGCGCCTGTTCTTTTCCGCCCCGCCGGAAGCGCCGACCACCCGCGGCTTCGCGTCCATCCTGGCGGAGGCGCTGGACGGTCGCAGCGTCGGCGAGGTGCTCGACACCCCGGAGACGGTCACCGGTGCACTGGGGCTGGCCGAGGTGGTCAGCCCGCTGCGGCTGAACGGCATGGCCGGGATGCTCGCCCGGATCAAGCGTCAGCTCACGGTGAAGGCCGGTCTCTGAGCTGCAGGGCATCTGACCCGCAGCTCTGACCTGCAAAGAGACGGCGCAGCTGCTGGAGGAGACCCGTCGGCGAGCGGTGACTCAGACCGAGGGCGGCGTACGGGGCCGGGTCTGCGACCCGGTACCCGGCGGCTTCCGCTGCCCGCCCGTCGGGTCACGGTGGCCGTACCGCTCGTACGCCCTGCCCGCGGCGCGCTCCGCACCCGAGCGCAGCACCCCGAAGGCCGCACGTCCCGCCTCGGACTGCGCGAACTCGAAGGCCGAGCGAGCTCGTCGGCTGAAGTCGGCGCGCTCCTCGGCAGTGGCGTGCTCGTCCCCGGGGCCGCCGGCCGGCGAGGCGAAGTCCTCGTCGGCCTCTCCGCTCTCGATCCGGACGTGCCGATCCCGGGCCACTTTCAGCTCGAGCGGCACCCGCACCTGCCGCACCAGTGCGGTGCGCACGTCCTCACGGATCTGTGCCGCCTGCTCGTCGAGATAGTCCTCGAGCGCAGCGGCGCCGTCCTGCAGCGTGAAGGCCCTGCCCAGCAGGAACGACGCGAGGTCAGAGGCGACCTCGGGCGAGAGCCCGTAGGCATCGGAGGAGCCCCGCGCATCTCGCAGCGCCACCGCATCATCGCGCTCGAGCGGGCTGGGGGCGATGTCCACGGCGCTCAGCACATCCTCCACAAAGGCATGGAAGGCGGCGTCCCCCGGCACATCGGCCTGGCGCAGCTCCACCCTGCTGGTCCCGTCGGGCAGCCGCAGCCGGGAGACGCCCTCCCGGGCGAACTCATCCCGCGCAGCGCGGCGCAGCAGGCGACGGGCGGCCCTCTCCAGATGACCGGCACCCGCATCGCGGGGGATCTCCGGCGCCACCGCGCGCGCGTCGGCGATCAGGGACGCACGGGTGCCCGATGCCTCGGCGCGCTTGCGCACCGTGCCCGGGAGCGCGGCGAGCCGTTCTCGAAACGTGAAGATCTGCACCATGGGGCACCTCCTGGAGGAGTGGGTGTGAGCTCCCCATCGTACGGACCTCGGCGGCCGGGACCGAGACGTCCGTCGAAACAATCAGAGGAGCAGCCGTGCCCTCCCCCGTCGGCACGGTCGGAGGAGCAGCCGTGCCCTCCCCCGTCGAGGACTGATCCCTTCCGCGGGGTCCGCGTGCCGCCGAGTACGGTGGGAGCACCCGACCCCAGGAGGACCCCGGCATGCCGATCGCCGCCCCCACCGCCGATGAACTCCTCACGCTGCAGGACGAGGCGGTCCGCTTCACCCGCGAGCTGATCCGCATCGACACCACGAACTTCGGAGGCAACGACCCCGCCACCTGGGGCAAGGGCGAGAGCGAGGCGGCCGCCCACGTCGTCGCGGCGCTGCGTGAGGTGGGGCTCGAGCCGACGGTCATCGAATCAGCTCCGGGCCGCCCCAGCGTGCTCGTGACGATGCCGGGCGAGGACCGCTCGCGCGGCGGCCTCATCCTCCACGGCCACCTCGACGTGGTCCCTGCGAAGGCGGAGGACTGGTCGGTGGACCCCTTCGCCGCCGAGCTGATCGACGGCATGATCTACGGCCGTGGCGCGGTGGACATGAAAGACATGGTCGCGATGCTCCTCGCGATCGCCCGTCACCTCGCCCGCACCGGGCAGGTTCCGCCCCGGGATCTGATGTTCGCCTTCTTCGCCGACGAGGAGAACGGCAGCGTGTGGGGTGCGCAGTGGCTGGTCGAGAACCATCCCGAGCTGTTCGAGGGCATGACCGAGGCGATCAGCGAGGTGGGCGGTTACTCGATCACCCTCCCCGAGCAGGAGAACGGCCAGGACGTGCGCGCCTACCTGGTCCAGACGGCGGAGAAGGGCCTGGCCTGGGGTCGGCTGCGCGCCCATGGCCGGGCCGGCCACGGATCGGTCCCCAACGACGAGAACGCAATCGTGCGCCTGGCCCGTGCGATCACTGCGATCGACGCCCACCACTTCCCCGTCGAGTACATCGCCAGCGTGCGCGCCCTGTTCGACGGGATCACCGAGATCACCGGCCAGGGCTGGGACGAGGCGGACATCGAGTCATTCCTGCCGCTGACCGGCGGAGCACGGCACTTCGTCTCGGGCACCCTGCGCGACTCCGCGAACCTGACCATGCTCGAGGGCGGCTACAAGGTCAACGTCATCCCGCAGACCGCGGAAGCCGGCTTCGACTGCCGCTTCCTCCCGGGCCACCAGGAAGACGTGCTGGCGCTCCTGGACGAGCTCAGCGGCGAGCACGTCGAGGTGATCATCGACCACGTCGGAGTCTCCGTCGACTCCCCTCGCGAGGGACCGCTGGTCGATGCGATGACCGCCGCCATCCAGGCCGAAGATCCGGGATCCCGGGTTCTCCCCTATGCGTTGAGCGCCGGCACCGACAACAAGCCGCTGAGCGCCCTGGGGATCATCGGCTACGGCTTCGCACCGCTCCAGCTGCCCGCCGGCCTCGACTTCGCCCCGCTCTTCCACGGGGTGGACGAGCGGGTGCCGGTCGATGCGGTGCGCTTCGGCGCAAGGGTGCTGCTGCGCCTGGTCAGCGACTGCTGAGCGGGGCTCAGCCCTCGATGCCCTCGACCTTGAGCGCACGGCGCCCAGTCGTCGGTGCTCAGTCTTCGGCGGCCTCGCCGGCGGCGCGGCACAGTGCGAGCAGCTCCCCCGCCGCAATCGGATCCTCCGGGCCGATCCCCGTGTACCAGCTGGGCGCGAAGGTCAGGATCTTCTCCAGCAGGGAGGTGGCGTCGAGCGGCGCGCCCTCGGCGGCCTGCTGCTCGGTCTCCACCAGCCACTGTGCCGCCAGTGCCAGCTCCGAGCCCGCGATGGAACGGCCGGTGGACTCCGTCCGCAGACGCTCCGGCACCTGATCGCCGAGGTAGCCGAAGGCCTCCCCGTGCAGCATCGTCATCTTGTCGACCAGGATCATGTAGGTGCGGTGGGAGAACTTCCAGTCCAGCGCGCCGCGCAGGAACGCATGATGACGCTCGACATAGGCGACGAACATCCCGAAGCCGAACTGCACCGCGTCCTGCTGGTTCTGCTTCTCGACGGCGAACGCGCGTCCGCGCGCCCAGGCGGCATCGAACATCTGCTGGAACATCGCGCCCATCAGCTCATCGAGTCCGGAGAAGTGGCTGTAGAACGCGGCCCGGCTGACCCCGGCGCGCTTCGCGAGGGCATTGACGGTCACCTCGCCGTCCATGGAGGTGAGGTCTCGGGCGGCGGAGAAGATCGCGGCTCTGGTGCGGGCCGGTCGGGGATCCGGGGCGCGGTCGCTCGTGCTGGGCATCTGTCCATAGTAGCGCCGAGAAGATGTACGAGGCCTGCACCGATGCAGCGAGCTGAGACCGCAGACAGTGGGGCAGGATGGGGGCCATGCGCTCCTTCCTGTCCGACCTGACCGGACGCCTCCAGCCGCAGGGCCACCCGCTGCTGGACGGCTTGCGCGGACAGACGGTCATCCACACCTGTGTCGCCTCCCGCGGCACGTGGACCATCACGGCCAGAGGCTGGGTGCTGCAGTCCCGGATCCAGCGGCTGGACGGCCCCGCGCTGGATGGCGATCTCTCGGCCGTCGTCGGCCTGCGAGACCCCCGCCTGGTGGGGGCCACCATCGACGGCGCAGAGCTGCTCGGCGACGGGCTCCTCACGCTGACTCTGCGGAATCCGCAGGGCCCGCTGCGTCTGAGCACCGTCCCCCGCTGGCAGCTCGATGCGCCGCGCGGGGCGAGGCTCCAGGCTGAGGAGAAGGGCGAGCTCATCGACCGCCCGGCCGGACCGCCGATGCACGCCACCACCGCCGCCCTCGCCGAGCACGCCGCCTCCTCCCGCAGCGGCATCGAGGAGCGCCTGCTGGCGATGGGCCGTGAGCAGTGGTTGCATCCCGGGCATGTGGTGGCCGTCCTCGCGAATGCAGGGGCCCTGGATGATGCGGAGTTCGAGCGGCGGGGGCCGCTGCTGCTGGCCCGGCTGATCGCCCGCGAGGAGGTCCGGGCCGGCTTCGTGACTGCGGGCCGCTTCACACCCTGGGACCTGCCGCTGCAGGAGATCATCGAGCACATCGCCACCACCTGGACAGCGATCGGGGGGCGCTCGCCAGGTGCCGACATGATCGCCTGGTTCGAGCTCACCGACGTCGGCCGCGGCGCCCTGGGACCCACCAGCGACCAGACCACGCCGCCGGGGATGTCGGGATACGACTCCCCCGGCGTGGTCGGCGGCTTCCGGTGAGCATGCCCGACGAGCTCTCCACGGCGCGCTGTCCGCCACCCCTGACGGTTCTCCGCCACGATAAGCACGGACGCCGCCCGGACCGCATCGATTCTGTTCAGCTGTAAGGCTTCTCTCCGGCAGTCCGAATATCTGGTGAACGGCAGTCAAACCTCGGGCGCGTCACCGGCGGAGGGTGAGCGGCGTTACGCTGAGGGTCGTCCCACGTCGAGAAAGGCGCCCCGATGCCAGCACGTACCGTGAAGGTCGCGAGCACCAGCGGCCTCCATGCCCGCCCTGCGGCGATCTTCTCCCAGTCCGCCAGCGAGCAGCCCGTCGCCGTCACGATCGAGACGGCGGATGCCGGACCCGTGAAGGCGTCCAGCATCCTCATGCTGCTGACGCTGAACGTCGACCACGGCGATGAGGTCACGCTCCGCGCCGAGGGCGAAGGCGCCGAGGAGGCCCTCGAGACGCTCGCCTCCCTTCTGGAGACCAATCTCGACAAGGAGTTCCGGGACCGCTGAGACTCGCGGACGGCTGAGACGCGGCGCCGGCACACAGCACGAATGCCCCCGCCGCCTCCCGCACATGACGAAGGCCCCCGTCGGATCCCGACGGGGGCCTTCGTCGACCTGATATATCTCCAGGTCAGGAGCGGTAGCGGCGGGATTTGAACCCGCGGTGGCTATGAACCACACATCATTTCGAGTGATGCACCTTCGGCCGCTCGGACACGCTACCGTCGGACAGCTTAACCACCGCGACGCCGCGCGTTCAATCCCGTCGACCGTAGACGCGAGTCACATCACTCGCCCGAGGGCCTGCGGACCACCGTGACATTGCCGGTCGCGTGCAGCACGGTCGCCTGCGCGGTCGAGCCGACCCGGCCCCGGCTCAGCCCGCGATGGCCGAGGACCAGCATCCGGGCACCATCCGCTGCGGACAGCAGCCCTTCGGCCACGGTGCGATCCTCGAGCATCCGCGCCTGGACCTCCAGCCCCCCGTGCCGTGCGGCCGCCCGCGCCGCGCCCTCGTCGAGCATCCCTCGTGAGCGGCTGCCTGCGCTCCAGGCCTCCGCCCCGCTGCCGTAGGGGGCATGGCCTCCGTCCTGGACGTGGACGACCCGGAGCACGGAACCCCAGACCGCAGCGAGATCCGCAGCCAGATCGACGGCCTCGCCCGCCGCCTCGGAGCCGTCATAGGCGGCCAGCACCGGGCCCGCCCGGTACTGGTCGGAGCGGATCACCACCACGGGGCAGCCGGCGTCATGGAGGATGCCGCGGCTCACCGAGCCCAGCAGCACACCCATCACCGCACCGAGACCGCGGGTGCCCACCACCAGCAGATCCGTGGTGCCGGAGATCTCTTCGAGCACCTCACGCGGCATCCCTGCCCGCAGCTCGGCGGCGACCGGCACACTCGGGAACTGCGCGCTGATCCTCTCCGCGGCATCATCGAGCAGGCGCCTGGCCTGGTTGCGGGCCCCCGCCGGATCGATCACGGGGATCCCGGGCATGCCCTGCCCGAGCAGCGGCCAGGACCAGGCGTGGACGAGACGCACCCCGGAGCCGGTGCTCTGCGCGAGCTCCGCGGCCCAGCGCACGGCGGCCATCGCCGCGGTGGTGTCGTCATATCCCACCACGATGTTCGAACCGGTCAGAGCCATGACCCACACCTCCCTGTGCGGCCGGGCGACTACTCCCCTCACCCTACGCCGCCGCCCGCGTCCTGACGAGGTGTGAAGCTCCTGCCGGAGCGACCGGTCGGCACCCGCGCTGACGAGCCCTCCGGCATGCACCGTGCAGCGCCGGCAGCACGAGCCTTCAGCAGGAGTCCTCGTCCTCGTCGTCCTCGTCGTCCTCCCCCCAGTCCCAGCGCAGGCCGAAGGTGCCGGGACCGAAACGAGCATCGCTCACCTGGAGCCGATCACGTCGATCCAGCCGCACCGGCGTCACCGACTCCCCGGACTCCGTGCGCCGATACCGCTCGGACACCAGCGGCTTGCGCTCACCCCGGAACTCGACCTCGAGGAGCACATCGTTCGCACGGCGCGGCACGCTGTACATCGCCGCGGTCAGGTCGGTGGCTTTCGCCGTCATCTCCACGCGATAGGCGAGCGTCGCCACCTGGCCGGCGTCGAGCACACCCTCCACCTTCAGCTCCACGCCGTAGGCCCGGTGCTCGGGCCACGCCACCCGCCTGCCCACCGCGCAGCCCTCCAGGGGGATGAACTCCGGGGAGTTGTTCGGCTCGGAGGGCTCGAGCAGGTGCACCACGGGAAGGCGGCAGATCCCGGACTCGAGCGCACGCACGGTCAACCGGTAGTCGAACCGCTGCACCTCCCGTGACGAGTCGATGACGACGTGCTGCTGGAACACCCGTTCGTGGGCGTACTGCTGCGGCGTCTCGAAACCCAGTTCTTCGAGCGCTCGATGGAACACCTCCCGGCGGCTGCCTCTGCCCACGTAATTGGCGGGCTGGATGGATCGTCCACGCGGCCTCGGTGCACCCACCAGGCCGGCGAGGTCGTCGGGCGATTTTCCCAGCAGCTCCTCGAGCGCCGCGACCACTCCGAGCGACTGCTCTCCGCCAGGGAGGCTGCGTCCGGACTGCCAGTTGCTCAGGGTCGCGACGCTCACCGGGCGGTGCCGGGCCCGCAGACGCTGGGAGATCACGGTCAGCGACAGGCCGCTCTGCTCGATCGACTCGCGCAGCACGGAGGCGAAGCGTTCTCCCTCGCCCATCGTCACCTCCTCGACTCTCTTCTGCCCGCTGCCGCGTTCAGGTCTGCTCGCCATCGACGGGACGCCTGATCATCCAGACACCCGTTCACCATTTCCTACTAACCGCTAAAACCCTGAGCGTACCGTTCATGACGGACCTCACATCAAGTTCTCAGGTTTGAGCGATCGAAAGGTCAGGGCACTATGCATCTTGCAGTCCGGTCTAGGCGCGGTTCTCCGGCTGTCCCGGTGGTCATCGACGATCACCGGCACCTCCACCGGTCGCAGCGCCCCTGCCCATGCTCAGTCATGGCGGCTCACCGTCGAGCCGCCGCAATGGCGACAGGGACCTCCATCATGCACCTGAACTCGCGGTGGGGTCGACCCTGCACGGTGCCGTACGGCGACGGAGCCATCGGCTCCCGCGCCCCCTGAGCAGCGAAAGGCGCCTGACATTACCAACACCACGATCCGTGTGACCGACACGGTCGTGGGGTGACGCAGTTCGACGAAACGGTCGCCTCGAGAGGAAAGCCGCCCCATGACTCAGCACACCGTCTCTCCGACAAGCTCTGCTCCCACCCCTTCGGAAAGACCCTCCTCCGCACCACCCGCTCCCGTCCCTCAGAACCTCGAACGCACTTTGTTCGGGGACATCACCCCGATCCCCTATCGCTGGCTCCGGGACTCCCGCTCCCCCGAGGTCATCGACCACTACGCCGCCGAGAACGCCTACACGGACCAGCGCACCGCCCACCTCGATGCGCTGCGCCGCGAGCTCACTGCCCGCACCGAAAAGCCGGTGCCGCACGTCGAGCTCTCCGCTCCCGTGCTGCTGGACGGCTGGTGGTACATCGACCGTGCGGATCCCGCCGACGGTGCGACCTTCTCGCGGGTCCGGGACCATGCCGCCCTGCGCGGCCCCGCCGGGATCCCGGAGGTCACCCCCGGCAGGCTTCTCGACGGAGAGAAGGTCCTGATCGAGGGCTGCGTGGGGACGATCGGCATCGCGATCTCCCCCGACCATCGGCTGATCGCCCGGGCCGAGGTCGCGCTGGGCGGCTGCCGGGTCATCGTCACCGACGCCGAGACCGGCGAGGAGGTCGACCGTTCGATCCTCGGAGCCGGGCCCGACCTCGTGTTCTCCGCCGACTCCCGCAGCCTGCTGCACACCGGGCTCGACGACCTCGGTCGTCGCCATCAGGTTCTCTGCCACCGGATCGGCACCTCGCTCACCGAGGACACGGTGCTGGTCGAGGACGAGGATCACTGGTCAGACCTGTCGATGTCCCGCTCGAGAGACGGCTCCGCAGTGCTGATCCGCTCCTCCTCACCGACCGGCAGCGAGGTATGGCTCGTTGATCTCGCAGCTCCCTGCGCCCCGCCGCGCTCGGTGATCGGGCGGGTCCGGGATGCACATCTCGTGGTCGAGCATGCCGGGGACCGGCTGCTGGTGATCACTGAGGAGCCCGGGAGCCGCCACAGCGTGCTCCGTCAGACATCTCTGGGCACCACCGGGGAGCCGCCGCGCGGGCCGGCGCTGCTGACCGCCCGCGCCGGCGAGCACTTCGAGTCCGTCGAAGCCTTCGCCGGGTTCGTCGCCCTGCAGGTGCGGTGGAACGGACTGCCCGAGGTGCGAATCCTCCCGCGCTGCGCCGACGGCTCGCTCGACATCCTGAGCATGCATGTGGTGGGACGCCGCGGCGAGCTGGACGCCGTCCGCATGGAACCCACCCCGGACTGGGACCAGCGGTCGCTGCGCTATCGGCTGGACAGCTTCCTCACCCCGCCCACGATCCTCGAGCACGATCTGGACACCGGCATCAGCACCGAGCTGCTGCGCGCCGATGTGCCCGGCCACGACGCCTCGCGCTATGTCGAGCGACAGCTGTGGGCGACCTCGGCCGACGGCACCCGGGTGCCGATCTCGCTGTTCGCGCGGCGTGACGTCCCGACCGACGGCACCGCTGCCTGCCTGCTCTACGGCGACGGGGCCTATGGCGCTGCGGTCGACCCGATCCTGCAGCTCGAGTCGCTGGCGATCGCGGACCGCGGCGTCGTCATCGCGGTCGCGCACGTGCGCGGCGGCGGCGAGCTGGGCCCGAACTGGCACCGCCAGGGGCGAGGGCTGAGCAAGACCAACTCCTTCGACGACTTCGTGGCGTGCGCGGATCATCTCGTCGCGACCGGTTGGGCGGCCGAGGGCAGGCTGGGCGCGGTCGGCACCGGCGCCGGTGGCCTGCTGGTGGGCGCAGCGGCGAACCGTGCCCCGAAGCGATTCCGCGCGGTGCTGGCGGGCACCCCCCTGGTGGACCCGTTGGAGACACTGCTGGACACCGACGTGATGCTCACGCTCGAGGAATGGGCGGAGTGGGGCGATCCGGCGGGTGATGAGGCGACCTACCGTTCCCAGCGCGGGTACAGCCCTGCGGAGAACATCCGCGAGACCGAGTACCCGGCGGTCTTCGCCTGGACCGCGATGGAGGGGACGAACACCCCTGTGGCCTGCGCCGCGATCTGGATCGCACAGCTGCGCGCGCGGGTCACCTCCGACCTCACGGAGCGCCCGATCCTGCTGCGCACCACCCCCACCATGGGCTCCGCCGGTGATCCCCGGGTCGAGGGCGTGGCCTGGCTCCTCGATCAGCTGGGCGCGGTTACCCTCGGGGAATGACCAAGGAGCACCCCACCGCGTCCGTTTCTGCCCCCGTTCCCCTCCACCGACCCACCGAGCGGATCTTCCACGGCGACACCGTGGAAGATCCGTACGAGTGGATGCGGGAGAAGACCGACCCCGAGGTGATCGCCCACCTCGAGGCGGAGAACGCCTACGCCGATGCCCGCACCGCCCACCTGGCGGGCCTGCGCGCGACGCTGGTGGAGGAGTTCATCGGGCACACCCAGGAGACCGACCTCAGCGTGCCGGTGCGCCGCGACGACTGGTGGTACATCACCCGCACCACTGCGGGCGACGACTATCCGAGGTTCACCCGGGTCGCCGACACCGGCACGATGCCTCAGGTCGAGGCGGGCACGATGCTCGAGGGCGAGCAGGTGCTGCTGGATGCGCAGGCCGAGGCCGCGGGAGCCGAGTTCTACTCGCTCGGCGGGCTGGTCCCGTCCCCCGACCACACCCTCTACGCCTCGGCGGTCGACACCGCCGGAGATGAGCGCTTCACGCTCCGGATCAAGGACCTCGCCTCCGGTGAGATCATCGACGAGGCGGTCACGGGCGCCGGCTACGGGCTCGCCTTCTCCACCGATCAGCAGTGGCTGTTCTACGCCCGGGTGGACGACTCGTGGCGTCAGCACCAGATCTGGCGGCACCGGATCGGCTCCGACGCGAGCGAGGACCAGCTGGTCATCGAGGAGCCCGATGAGCGCTTCATGATCGGCTTCGACCGCTCACGCGACGGCTCGACCCTGGTGATCCAGGCCGGTTCCACCTCCACCACGGAGGCCTGGCTGCTGGATCTCACGAACCCGGCCGCGGCCCCGGTGCCCGCCGGTGGGCGCCGCGACGGAGTCGACTACGGCGTCGAGCACGCCGGCGACCGGCTCCTGATCGTGCACAACGACGGCCATCGCGGCTTCGCGCTCGCCCAGGCGCCGCTGGAGGCGCCGGAGCGCTGGGAGGAGCTGCTGGTCGCCGACGAGGGCGAGCGGCTGCTCGCGGTCGAGGCCTTCGCGAGCGTCGTCGCGCTCGAGCTGCGCAGCGGTGGTCTGGCGAGCGTGCGGCTGATCCCCCGCGCGGCCGATGGCACGCTGCTGGTCGCCGAGGCCACCGACATCACCCACGGCGGAGAGCTGGACACCGTCGAGCTGGACGCGAACCCCAACTGGGACCAGCGCACGGTGCGCTATCAGCTCACCAGCATGCTCACCCCCACCACGGTCGCCGAGCGGGACCTCGCCAGTGGTGAGAGCATCGTCCTGCGGGTCACCCCGGTGCCCCACTACGACCCCTCGCTGTACGTCGAGCGCCGCGAATGGGCCCGCGCCGAGGACGGCACCGCGATCCCGCTCAGCGTGGTGGCGCGCCGGGATGTCCCCGTCGACGGCACCGCCCCGGGCTACCTGTACGGCTACGGCTCCTATGAGGTCTCGATCGACCCGTCGTTCGTCCCCACGCGTCTCTCCCTGCTGGACCGCGGGGTGGTCATCGCGATCGCGCATGTGCGCGGAGGCGGCGAGATGGGCCGCGACTGGTACGAGCACGGCAAGCTGCTCGAGAAGAAGAACTCCTTCAGCGACTTCGTCGCCGCCGCGAAGCACCTGACCGACTCGGGCCTGGTGGCTGTGGGCCGGCTCTCCGCCGAGGGGCGCAGCGCGGGGGGCCTGCTCATGGGCAGTATCGCGAACCTCGCTCCGGAGCGCTTCCGCGCGATCATCGCGGGCGTGCCCTTCGTCGACGCGCTGACCACGATCCTGGATCCCTCGTTGCCGCTGACCGTGGGCGAATGGGAGGAGTGGGGCGACCCGCTGCACGATCCGGAGGTGTACGCCTACATGAAGGGGTACACACCGTACGAGAACATCCGCGCGGTGGAGTACCCGGCGATCTTCGCCTCGACCTCGCTGAACGACACCCGGGTCTTCTTCGTGGAGCCCGCGAAGTGGGTGGCGCGCCTGCGCGAGACCGTCACCTCCGACCAGGCGGAGCGGCCGATCCTGTTCCGCTGCGAGATGGTCGCCGGGCACGGCGGCCGCTCCGGTCGCTACCGCAAGTGGGAGCAGCGCGCGGACGAGCTCGCCTGGCTGCTGGATCAGCTGGGGGCGACCGAGCTGATCTGAGCCGGACGAGCAGCCGCCGTCAGCTGACCAGGTATCCGCCGTCGACCGGGATCTCCGCGCCGTTGATCATCGAGGCGGCGTCGGAGGCGAGCCAGACCGCGACGTCGGAGACCTCGCGGGGCCGCGCGAAACGGGAGAGCGGGATGCGGGCGAGCATCGGCGCGGCCTTGGCCGGCTGCCCACCCCACACCGTCTGCCCCATGTCGGTGAGCACCACGGTGGGGCAGATGGAGTTCGCGCGCACCCCGTGCTCGCCGAGCTCGAGGGCGAGGGTGCGGGTCGCCATGACGAGGCCCGCCTTGGCGGTCGAATAGGCATAGTGCTCGACCAGGGGACGCAGCGCGGCGGCGGAGGCGATCGTGATGATCGCGCCGCCGCCGGAGGCTGCCATTGCCGCCCCGGCTCGGGCGGCGAGCAGGGCGGGGGCCCGCAGGTTCACGCGGAGGGTTTCATCGAAGTGCGCGGTATCCAGCGCCTGGACCGTCTCCGGGTGGGAGAGGCCGGCGTTGTTGACCAGCACGTCCAGGCCCTCCATCAGCGCCGAGGCCTCTGCCCAGAGACGGTCGGGGACCTCCGGGTCCGCGAGGTCCGCGGCGAGCACCGCGGTGCGGATCCCGTGCTCCTCGGCCAGCCGCGCGGCCGGCGCCTCGAGCGAGGCCGCGTCGCGGGCGCTGAGGACCAGGTCGGCGCCGGCGGCCGCGAAAGCACGGGCGATATCCGCGCCGATCCCGCGGCTCGCGCCGGTGATCAGGGCGCTGCGGCCGGCGAGGGGACGGGAGAGATCCTGAGAGGTCATCTCCTCAGGCTAGCGGCCGTCCCTCGTCCGCTCAGAAGGCGGGGATCACGGCGCCGGAGTAGGTCTCCTCGATGAAGGCGCGCACGTCCTCGGAGTGGAGCAGCTCGTCGAGCTTCTTCAGCGCCGCGTTCTCGACGTCCTCGGTGCGGACCACCAGCATGTTCGCGTACGGGTTCTCCTCGCCGGACTCGAGGGCGAGGGCATCCTCGGCGGGGCTGAGATCCGCCTCGAGGGCGTAGTTGCCGTTGATCACGGCGATCGCGTAGTCGCCGAGAGTACGGGGCAGCAGCGCCGCGTCGATCTCCTGGAACTCGAGGTTCTTGGGGTTCTCGGCGATGTCGTCGACCGTCGCCTCGGTCGGCTCGATCCCGTCCATGAGCGCCAGCAGGCCCTCGGCGGCGAGCAGCGCGAGGGCGCGGCCGCGGTTGGTGGGGTCGTTCGGGACGCCGACAGCAGCGCCCTCCTCGATCTCCTCAAGGCTGGTGAGCGACTCGGAGAAGATGCCGAGCGGCTCGATATGCACGCCCTCGAAGGGGGTCAGCTCGTAGCCGTTCTCCGCGATCTCGGTCTCGAGGTAGGGCAGGTGCTGGAAGAAGTTCGCGTCCACCTCGCCCTCGCTGAGCAGGCGGTTCGGGATCGGGTACTCGGTCTGCTCCTGCAGGTCGAGCTCGAGGCCCGCGTCCGCGGCGAGGTTGTCCTTGACGAAGGTCAGGATCTCCATGTGGGGCAGCGGGGTCGCGGCGATGCGGATCGTGGTGGTGCCGCTCTCCTCGGTCAGCGGCGCCTCCTCCTCCCCGCCGCAGGCGGCGAGGGTGAGGGCGGCCAGGCCGGCGCCGGAGGCGAACAGGGTGCGGCGGGAGATGGTGCTCATGGCGGGGTCCTCCAAAGGACGATGGGGTGGGGGGTGGCGATGGGGTGGTGCGGGTCAGACGGTGCGGGCGCGATGGTCGACCCCGCGGGCGAGGCGGGAGCCGAGCAGCTGCACCAGGATCACGATGGCGACCAGCAGGATGACGGTCACGATGATCATCTCGGTCTGATAGCCGGTGTAACCGCGGTTGTACGCGAGCTGGCCGAGACCGCCGGAGTTCACGGAGCCGGCCATGGCGGTGTAGCCGATGACGGCGATCGTGGTGGTGGTGATCGAGCCGATGATGCCGGGCAGCGCTTCAGGGATCAGCACCTGGCGGATCACCTGCCAGCGGCTCGCGCCCATCATCCGCACCGCCTCGATCTTCCCGGCGGGGATCTCCCGCAGGTTCAGCTCGAACAGCCGGGCGGCGAAGGGCACCGCAGCGATGGTCAGGGCGATCATCGCCGCGTTCGGGCCGGTCGAGCGCCCGGTGATCGCTGCGGTGACCGGGATCAGCGCGATGATCAGGATGAAGAACGGGAACGAGCGCAGCACGTTCACCACGAAGCCGACGACCTGGTTGAACGTGCGCACCAGCGGTGACGTCGACCCCTCGGTCTCGAACAGGGCGATGCCCAGCGGCAGGCCCAGCAGCACCGTGAGCAGCATGGTCACGACGGTCATGTAGAGAGTGACCAGGGTGGCCTGCCAGGGGCCGCCGTCCCAGCGGGTCAGCAGCGGGTTCGACAGCCACTCCTGCAGGATCTCGATCATGCGGTCACCTCCTTGGCGACCACGCCGGCCGCCTCGAGCTCGGCGAGGAAGGCGGCGAGCCCCTCGGCGCTGATCGCGGCACCGGAGCGGTTGCGCAGCGCGAGCTGCACGCGGCCCACCTGGCGGCCGCCGATGGTCTCGATCGTGCCCGCGACGAGCGTCGCCTCGGCCTCGTAGGTCTCGGCGAGCCGGATCAGGTCGTCGGTGGTGTGGAAGCGCTCGGAGTTCCCATAGTCGCAGTTCACCACCAGGGCATCGATGCCGGTGGGTGCCGGGGGCAGCGGGATCAGCTCGGCGCTCAGCGGACCGTGGGGATCTGCGGCGACGTCGAGCAGGTCGCCGGTCTGGGTGATCCGTCCGTCCTGGAGCAGGGTGACGGTGTCGCAGACCTCGCGCACCACCCCCATCTCGTGGGTGATGATCACGACGGTGATGCCGAGGCGCTCACGCAGGTCGCTGATCAGGCGCAGGATCTGGCGGGTGGTGGAGCCGTCGAGGGCGCTGGTGGGCTCGTCGCACAGCAGCACCTTCGGCTCAGCGGCCAGCCCGCGGGCGATGCCGACGCGCTGGATCTGCCCGCCGGAGAGCTGCGCGGGATGGTTATGCTCGCGCCCGGTGAGCCCCACCAGCTCGACCAGCTCGGCCACGCGCCGCTGACGCTGCGCACGGGGGACGCCCGCGATCTCGAGCGGGTGGGCGATGTTCTGGGCGGCGGTGCGGGAGTCCAGGAGGTTCGCGTGCTGGAAGACCATGCCGATGTTCCGGCGGGCGGTGCGCAGGGCGGCACCCTCCAGCGCGGCGATGTCGGTGCCGTCCACCTCGACGCGCCCCGAGCTGGGCTTCTCCAGCCCGGTCAGGCAGCGGATGAGGGTGGACTTCCCGGCGCCGGAGCGACCGACGATGCCATGCACGCGGCCCGGCTCCAGATGGAGGTCGATACCGTCGAGCGCGACGACGGGGTCTCCGCCGCCGGGTGCGGGGAAGACCTTCGTGAGGCTGTCGAGAGTGATCACCAGGGCAGTACAGCACCCGCGACCGGATGCATCGAAGCATCACGTCATATGGCGAAACAAAGGTCACAGACTTGCAGGTCCGCGTGTGGACGGGGTCACGCTCAGGGCTGATCCCCGAACCACACAGGGGTTCTCGTCTGACATTTCTCATGGGTGGTCGATGAGGTTCCCATCCCAGCCCGTGAGGTGGCGCCCTACTGGAGGCAGGCGCTTCTCGGAAGAGTAGGGGCATGACATCGACACAGCCCTCTGCCTCGTCCCCTGCCCCTGCCCCTGCCCCTGCCCCTGCCCCTGAGCGTTCAGTCCTGATGGACCTGATGGCCTTCACCCCCTCCGCGACCCTCGGTCGCGAGCTGCTCGCCCTGATCGCGAACGTGGCTCTGATCGGGCTCCTCGTCCTCGTGATCCAGCCGGAGCCGCTGGTCACCGCCGTCATGCTCGGCGTCGTCGGCCTGTTCATGGGGGTACGCCTGGTGGTCGGCTTCCGCACCCAGGGCTACGCCCGCGACCTGACGGGCGGGCGCTGAGATGACGACCCTCGACCAGGCACCGACCACCACCGGCTCCACCGGTTCTACCGGCACCACCGCCTCCGCCGCCACTACGAGCACCGACGCGACCGACATCGCTGCCGACATCGTGCTCCAGGCGAGCGGCCTCAGCCGTCGCTATGGACGCGGCAAGGACTCGTATCTGGCCGTCGACGGTCTGGACCTCACCCTCCACCGCGGCGAGCTGTTCGGCCTGCTGGGCACGAACGGCGCCGGCAAGACCTCCACCCTCGAGGTGCTCGAGGGCCTCGCCCGCCCCACCGACGGCACCGTGCGCGTGTTCGGGCACGACCCCTACCGCGAGCGTCGTGCCGTGCGCCCCCGACAAGGGCTCATGCTGCAGACCGGCGGCTTCCCGGCAGACCTCACCGCCCTCGAGGCGCTGAGGATGTGGAGCAGGACGCTGAGCACCCCGCGGCCCGTGCTCGACGTGCTGGCCGACGTCGACCTCGCCGATCGGGCGGGCACCCGCATCTCCTCGCTCTCCGGCGGGGAGCTGCGCCGCCTCGACCTGGCCAGCGCGATCGCCGGCGACCCGGAGCTGCTGTTCCTCGACGAGCCCACCACCGGGCTGGACCCCGAGTCGCGGGCGCGGGCCTGGGAGCTCATCGCCTCCCTCAAGGCGCGCGGCACCACGATCGTGCTGACCACGCACTACCTCGATGAGGCCGAGTCCCTCGCCGACCGCCTCGCGATCATGCACCGCGGGCAGATCGTGCGCGAGGGCACGGTGGCCGACGTCGTCGCCGGGCACGCCGCCCGGATCCGCGCCACGCTGCCGGCGAGCGCCCCTGCGCTCCCCGAGCTGCAGGGCGAGGCCGTACGCAGCCCCGAAGGTCGCCTCGAGGTGACCACCTCCTCGCTCCCCGAGGACCTCCACACCCTGCTCACCTGGGCCCGCTCCGCCGGGGTCGAGCTCAGCAGCCTCGATGCCCGCGCCGCCAGCCTCGAATCGGTGTTCCTCGAGATCGCCGGCTCCACCCACACCCTCGAAGGATGATCATGACCTCCTCCCCAGCTCTCGTGTCCGCTCCCCGCGCCGAGTCCCCTCTCGCCGCTTCCGCCCCGGGATCCGCCGCCGCCCCCCGCACCCGCCGCCTGCCCCGCCTGCTGGGCCTGGCCGCCGCGGAGCTGTCCCTCCTGCGACGCAATCGCATGCAGCTCGGCACCGCCATCGTGCTGCCGCTCGCGCTGCCGTTCTTCTTCCTGCCGCTGGCGCAGAACGGAGCCTCCGGCGCCGCGCTGGCCGGCGTGCTGGGCACGGGCTTCGTCGTCGTGCTGCTGTTCGTCGTCTACTACAACCTGCTGTCCGCCTACGTCGCCCGCCGCCAGGACCTGGTGCTGAAGCGGCTGCGCACCGGTGAGGCCTCCGACGCCACCGTGCTCGCCGCGACGGCCACCCCCGCACTGCTGCTCGCGGCCGTGATGATCACCCTCACCACGGCGCTCTCGATCCCGCTGCTGGATCTGCCCCTGCCCGAGAACCCCCTCGTGCTCGCGCTCGGGTTGGGCCTCGGCGCGGTCATGCTCGTGCCGCTGGCCCTGGTCACCGCGAACATCACCCGCACCGTCGAATCCGCGCAGGTCACCTCGCTGCCCGCGATGGCCGTCTTGATGATCGGCGCCGGCGGCATCCTGCCGCTCGATCTCCTGCCCGAGTGGGCGGCACGGCTGATCACGTTCCTGCCCTCCGCGCCGATCACGGCGCTGGTGCGGCTGGGCTGGCTGGGCATCGACGCCGACGGCGCCGCCGTAGCCGGTGCCGACGCCTGGCTCCTCACGGCCGGGCAGACAGGGATCCTGCTCGCCTGGACCCTCGTCGGCGCTCTGATCGTGCGCGAGCACTTCCGCTGGGAGCCGCGCGGCTGAGCATCGCCGCCATCGTCTGAACCGATAAGCTTCCCACCAGGTCGTCGGCCCTTTCGGCGACCACGAGAGGATTGACGTGGACACCACCATCGGTCGCCAGTGGAGCGTGTTCTACGCGTACACGGCGTGGTCAGTCGTTCTCGTGCTGGTGATGGTCCCGCTGGGAATCATCCTGTTCCTCGACGCGAACGTCTCGGCCCTGCTGGCCACTGAGCCGATCACGACCGCCGTGCTGATCGCGCAGATCGCCCTCGGCGCCTGGTCGGGCTGGCGCGCCCTGGAGGGGTGGTCCGCAGCGGACGCCTTCCCTGGGAGGGACCGCTGGGGGATCCGCCGGGTGGGCACGCTTCCCTCGGATCTGTCCCTGCTCGCCGTGGCCGCCTCCTCGGCACTGATCGCCGGACTGGTCCTGTTCGGCGAGGTGGACGGTCGTCCCCTGGCGGTCTCCCTCTCCGTGCTGACCACCACGGCCGGCTTCCGCTGGCGGTGGGAGGTCGGTGCCCTCTGCGCCACGGTGTTCACGGGGATGGTGGCCCTGCTGCAGCCCTCCGTCGCCACGGCGGTCTCCTGCGGGGCGATCGTGGTCGCCGCCGTGCTCTCGATCCGCATGTCCCTGTGGCTGGCGGCGATGGTGCGGGAGCTGGACGACGCCCGGCAGGCACAGGCTCAGCTGGCCGTCGCCGAGGAGCGCCTGCGCTTCGCACGGGACCTGCACGACGTCACCGGGCGGGACCTCTCGGTGATCGCGGTGAAGGCGGAGCTGGTCGCGCAGCTGGCCGAGCGCGAGGACCCCCGCGCCGTGGAGCACAGCCGCGAGGTCGCCCAGATCGCCCGCACCTCGCTTGCCGAGATCCGTGGCCTGGTGCGCGGCTACCGCGAGGCGGATCTGGCCACGGAGCTGCGCGGCACCGCCTCGCTGCTGCGCTCCGCCCACGCCGACGTCACGATCCGCGGTGAAGCCGAGGAGGTCCCGGCCCGGCACGCCGGCACCGCCGCCTGGGTGCTGCGCGAGGGCGGCACCAACATCCTGCGCCACGCAGACCCTTCCGCCGTGACGATGACGCTGAGCGCCGACGGGGTCACCCTCGTCAACGACGGCGCGCCTGGGACCGACGAGGTCCTCGAGGGCAGCGGACTGATCGGGATGCGTGAACGCCTCGGCGCCGGGTCCGAGCTCAGCGTGCGCCGTGAGGACGGCATCTTCACCCTCGATGTCCGCTTCGATTCCCCGGGAGACACCCGATGACCGCTGCCCCCTCTGCTGCTCCTGGCACTGCCGCCACCCCGTTGCGGGTGATCCTCGTCGACGACGAGAATCTGATCCGCTCCGCGCTCGCCACCATGCTCTCCCTCGAGGACGACCTCGACGTGCGCGGAGAAGCCGCGACGGTTGCAGACGGAATCCGCCTGGCGCAGTCCGAGCAGCCGGACGTCGCGGTGCTCGACCTGCAGCTGCCCGACGGGGACGGCCTCGAGCTGGCCGGCCGGATCAGCGAGGTCTCCTCCGCCACCCGTTGCCTCATCCTCACCTCGCATGCCCGGCCCGGCTACCTCAAGCGGGCCCTGGCCCAGGGCGTGCTCGGCTTCCTGCCCAAGACCACCTCCGCCGATCAGCTGGCGCGCGCGGTGCGCGCGGTCGCCGCGGGGCGTCGCGTGATCGACCCGGAGCTCGCCGCCGAGACGATCTCCTCCGGAGACTCGCCCCTTACCCCGCGCGAGGCCGATGTGCTGGAGTTCGCCGCGGATGGTGCCGCGATCGAGCAGATCGCCCGCCGCGCCCACCTCGCCGAGGGCACGGTGCGCAACTATCTCTCCAGCGCGCAGGCGAAGCTGCAGGCCAGCAACCGGCACGAGGCGGTTGCGATCGCGCGGCGCCAGGGCTGGATCTGAGCTGACCCGCGGCCTGGTCCGCGGCCAGCTCGCGCGCCCTCGGCCTGTTCGCCGGCCTGCGACCTGTTCTCGCTCCCCCGCCGCCGCTCCCTGCTCCCCGGAGATAGTGCATCCACGGTCCTCATACGTACCTCCCGAGCCGTATGCGGGAGTGCTGTACACATGAGGACTGTCGACGCCTCCGGCGGCAGGCGGCGTGCGGTGAGTAGAAGACGGCAGGCGGCCCCGGACTCAGTCGGCGGAGTTCTCCGCGAAGCTCGCGTCCACGATTCCGGCCACGTCGAGCGGTTCGGTGTAGGTGATCTGCTCCGCCTGGATCCACGCCGCCTGCATCGCCTCGAGCTGATCGGGCTGCGGCGCGAGATCCGGCAGGTAGGTGTACATCGGCGAGGCCTTGAGCACGTCGATCTCCTGGCCGAGGGTGTCGGCGAGGATCTGGTAGACCTCATCGGTCTGGACGCCGTCCGCCGAGAGCTCCTGCGCGCCACGGGTCAGCGCGGTGAAGAAGCCCTGAGCGAGCTCCGCGCCCACGAAGGTCTCCGAGAAGATCACGCCGGTGCCGGTGGTGCCCTGCTTGGGGACCGCGATCGGGGACGCCACGCCCGCCTCCTCCATCGAGGTGGAGAAGGGCGCCGAGGGGGTCGCCGCGTCGATCGAGCCGTTGGTGATGGCGGGCTCCTGGTCCGGGGTGGAGAGGTTCGAGATCTCCACGTCGGCCAGGGTCAGGCCGCCCTCCTCGAGCATCGCCGCGAGCAGGTAGCCGCCAGTCGCGCCGGGACCACCGGCGACGCCGATGGTGCGGCCCTTGAGGTCCGCGACGGAGGTGACCGAGCCGTCGTCGATGAGCTCCTGACGAACCTCGAGGGCGGTGGGCGAGTTCTCGGGGTCGCCCGGGGAGATGCCCATCGAGCCGACGACCTTGAAGGCCAGTCCCTGCTCGAGCGCGTTGAACATGCCGGCGCTGACGCCCGCGACCATGACGTCCAGCTGGTTGTTCGAGAGCATCGGGATGCCGTCCTGCCCGGACTTCAGCGGGGTGAGCTCGAGGGTGATGCCCTCCTCCTCGAAGTAGCCCATCGAGTCCGCGACGTAGAGCGGCGCGAAGAGCGCCGAGGGCAGGTGGCCCACGCGCACGGCGCCGGAGCCGTCCCCACCGCTGGCAGCAGGATCTTCACCGGTCACGGCGGAGCCACAGGCGGCCAGGGCTCCTCCGATGGCGGTCGCGGAGGCGAGGGAGAGAACGGTACGACGACGCATGACATGCTCCTATGCAGGGGTCTTCGGGGGTGGTCTTCGGAAGTACGAGGGGCCTCGGGGTGAGGTTCTGGCTCGGGTGAGGTTCTGGCTCGGGGTGAGGTTCCGGCTCGGGTGCGAGATTCCTCTGGCGAGCGGCTCAGCGCTCGCGGCGCCAGGGCAGCAGAAGCTTCTCCGAGCGGCTGAGGAGGGTGGTGACGATGGCGCCGATGACACCGATGACCACCAGCCCCACGTACAGCTTCTCGGGGATGAACAGCTGCCAGGAGTTCCAGATCAGATAGCCGAGACCGGTGGTGGTCGCGCCCGTGAACTCGACGGCGGTGACCACCACCACGGCGGTGCCGGTGGCGGTCTTCAGCCCGGAGAACACGAAGGGCATCGCGCCGGGCAGGACCACGAAGCGGAAGCGATCGAAGCCCTTGGCTCCGTATGCAGCGCCCGCCTCGAGCAGCTTTCGGTCGATGGCCCAGACCCCGGAGACGGTGTTGATCTGCATGATGAAGAAGGTGGTGATGAAGACCGCGATGATCTTCGGGGTCTCGGTGGGGCCGAAGATCATCAGCAGGATCGGGAAGATCGCGATCTTCGGCAGCGGGTACAGGGCCGAGAACAGCGGGCCCAGCGCCGCGTTCAGGGCGCGCGAGGAGCCCATCAGCAGTCCCACCACGATGCCGCTGATCGCGCCAAGACCTCCGCCCACGAACAGCCGCATCAAGGTGGGGGCGGTGTGCATCCACAGCTCGCCGTCGAGGATCATCTCGTAGCCGGCGGTGACGATCTGTGAGGGCGGCGGGAAGAAGCGCGGGTCGATGATCTGGTAGCGGGCGCTGAGCTCCCACAGCACCAGCAGCAGGATCGGCGTGGAGATCGAGAGCACCAGGTCGCGGGTGGCGAGGGAGCGCTCGCGAGCGCGCTGCGCGGTGGCGGCGACGAGGGTGCGCTGCTCGCGATCACCCTGCAGGGACGTGGACGTGGTGCTCATGCGTTCTCCTCAGCGGTGAGCGCGTCCTCGCGCAGCAGATTCCAGATGCGGGAGCGCAGCTCGCTGAACTCGGGGGTGCGCTCGATGTCGAAGGTGCGCGGGCGCTCGAAGGGAACGGTGATGTCCTCACGCAGGGTGCCGGGCCGACCGGACATCACGATCACGCGATCGGAGAGGATGATCGCCTCGTCGATGTCGTGGGTGACCATGAGCACCGTCTTGCGCTCCTGCTCCCACAGGGCGATGAGCTCCTCCTGCATGAGCATGCGGGTCTGGGCGTCGAGCGCGCCGAGCGGCTCGTCCATCAGCAGCAGCGGGGAGCCGGTGGCGAAGGCGCGGGCGATCGCGACGCGCTGGCGCATGCCGCCGGAGAGCTGGTGGGGGTAGGCGTCGGCGAAGTCGTCGAGCCGCACCCGGCTGAGCCAGTCACGAGCGATCTCCGTGCGCTCCGCCTTCTTCAGTCCGCTCATCCGCAGGCCGAAGCCGATGTTGTCCAGCACCGTCATCCAGGGGAAGACGCCGTGCTCCTGGAACACGAACGCCGCAGGGATCTGCTGGCCGTCATCGGGCATCGTCACGGTGCCGACGGTGCGCTCCTCGAGCCCGCCGAGGATCCGCAGGAAGGTGGACTTCCCGCAGCCGGAGGGGCCGACGATGCAGGTGAAGGATCCCGGTTCGAGGGTCAGCGAGAAGTCCTCGAGGGCCCACACCGGGTCCTGCCCGGAGAAGAAGACCTTAGAGACGTCCTCGGCGACCACGGCCGATGACGACTTGCGTGCATTCATGACTGCTCCTCGACCTGCTCGATATCGTGCCAGTCTAGCGGCGGCGTTCGAATGGCGAGATTTGAAGCCCACGTATCGGACAGATGGCCTGGGTCAGACGAGCCGGTCGGACTTCCCCTCTGCGGCGCGCTTCCGTCGCGCTCGGAAGAAGTCCCGCAGCAGGTCCCCGCACTCCTGCTCGCGCACCCCGGCGGTGAGCTCGACCCGATGGTTCAGCCGGGGCTCGCGCACCAGGTCATAGAGGGACCCGGCCGCTCCCGCCTTGGGATCCATGGCACCGACCACGACGCGCTGCGTCCGGGCCAGCACGATCGCTCCCGCACACATGGTGCACGGCTCGAGGGTGACCACGAGCGTGCAGCCGGTGAGGTTCCAGCGGCCGGTCACCTCCGCGGCGCGGCGCAGGGCGAGGATCTCGGCGTGAGCGGTGGGGTCCTCGTCGGCCTCGCGTCGGTTCCCGGCGGTGGCGAGGACGGCACCGTCCGGGCCGACGACGACCGCGCCGATCGGGACGTCGGCCGGCTCACGGGCGGCGGCCGCCCGGGCCTCGTGGATCGCCAGGCCCATCAGCTCGTCATCGGTCATGGGTCCATTGTCGCGCGCGCCTCAGGGACGCTCGCCCGCCACCCGGTAGCGGGCCTCGAGAAAGGCCTGATTGCGACCGTGCTCGAGCAGCTCGAGATCGAATGCGCCGCCCAGCAGGGGCTTCCCCGATCCGAGCGTCACCGGCGCGATCGAGACCAGCACCTCGTCGAGCAGTCCTGCACGCGCGAACTCCGCGGCCAGAGCGCCACCGCCGACGATCCACACGGCACCGTCCCCGGCGGCGGCCGTGATCTGCTCGTGGTGCTCCTGCGGGCTGCCCGAGATGATGCTGACCATCTCCGCAGCGGGTTGGAGGTCACGGTGGGAGAAGACGAACGTCGGCCGGTCGTACGGCCACCCGGCGGTGTCCGCGAACTGCTCGGCAGGGTGGTCCAGGATCCACTGATAGGTGCTCCGCCCCATCACCAGCGCGCCCACGCGGGCGTAGAAGGAGTCGTAGTCCAGCAGGCTCCCCTGCGTCAGCGGCTGGGAGAGCAGCCAGTCGAGGCCGTCGTGCTCATCGGCGAGGAACCCGTCCAGGGTGGTGGCCGTGTAATAGAGGTACGCAGGAGTCACCCCACCAGTATCCCGGCACGACGGCGCCCTGAGCATCCCGCTCTTTCCGCAGATCACTTCCACCTCTCGTCCCTGAGCTGCGCGACGAGGTCTGACTCACCCCTCCTGCGAGGGCGGAACGCGCATGAGGGCCGCGGCGCTCCGGTAGATTCGCCCCATGCGCGTTCTCGAGATCGACCATCCGCTCGTCGCCCACAAGCTGTCGGTGCTGCGCAATCGCGCCACCCACTCCTCAGTGTTCCGGCAGCTCGCCGATGAGCTGGTGACCCTGCTGGCGTACGAGGCGACCCGCAACGTCGCCGTCGCCCCGGTGCAGATCGAGACCCCGGTGACCACGATGACCGGCACCCGGCTCACCAATCCCAAGCCGATGGTGGTGCCGATCCTGCGCGCCGGCCTCGGCATGCTCGATGGCCTCACCCGTCTGCTCCCCACCGCCGAGGTGGGCTTCCTCGGCATGGTGCGCAATGACGAGACCCTCGAGGTCACCACCTACGCGAACCGCCTGCCCGACAACCTCACCGGGCGCCAGTGCTTCGTGCTGGACCCGATGCTCGCCACCGGCCACACCCTCATCGCCTCCTGCGAGTACCTCCACGAGCGCGGCGCCCGGGACATCACCTGCGTGACGCTGCTGGCCGCCCCCGAGGGCCTGAAGGCGATGGAGGAGCGCATCGACCCCTCGATCGACCTCACCGTCGTCACCGCCGCCATCGACGAGAAGCTCGACGAGAAGGGCTACATCGTGCCGGGCCTGGGCGACGCGGGCGACCGCCTCTTCGGCGTCGTCGACTGACCGCACCGCCCCCGCCGCACCCCGCACGACCCGCGCGCCCCCATCACTCGGTGGGGGCGCGCGGTGCATTGCGCCGCCGGTGGTGGCGCCATGTACTCGCTCGAGAAGTCGGCCGGCGGCCGCTCACGTCGTGCCCCGCAGCCGCGCCTCCCCCGTCATCGTCCCGGAATGTGAACAGCCTCTTGCTCCCCGGGACGGGGCGGGGCATGCTCTTCCCATGACCTCGACCGCCGCATTCCGCGAGACCACCCCCCGGGTGGTCCGCTCCGCGATGCGCTCGATGATGTCCATGATGATGATGCCGATGATGCATCGTCAGCCGAGCCTCTAGAGCTCAAGACACCTCCAGGGTCGGCTGACAGGAGCCGGCCGGAAGGCGCGGGCTCCAGGTGCTACCGGGAGCACACCCCCTGAACGATCCGCCTGCGGGCGTCGATCTCCAGGGATCCCGGGTCCACCAGCCGCCGCGCTCACCGCGCCGCACCTCGGAGAACTCTCATCATGACCATCACCCTGGATCGCCCCGCTCACCACACCGCCCTCCGCTCCCCCGCGCCGCGCCCCCTGTACCGGGTCGGCGGCACCGCCCCACGTCCGCGGGCCGCGGAGGATGCGGTGACCATCACCGTGTCCGTCACCCTGCCCGCCGGCACCGGCGACGTCGAGACGGCGCTGATCGCCGATGAGCTGCGCACTCGGGCTCAGCGCCTGGTCGCAGCCCGCGACGGGCGCACCACCGTCGCGGTGAACAGCCCGAACTCCTTCGCGACGACCGGCCGGGCGGACTCCCGCGCACTGCCGCCCCGCAGCCAGGGGGTCGCCGCGGTCAGCCCGCTGCGTCCGCGCCGCACGGGCATCGTCTCGCCGAACTCTCCCGCCCGCCGGGATGCCGAGGCTGTGCGGCGGCGCACGCTGCAGGCCACCGCGGTCAGCCCGTCGAGCCCGTCGGCCGCTCCGGCGGACAGCCTGGTAATCGATCTGTTCGGGCGCCGGGTGCGGATCGACGGCCACGACGTGGATTTCACCTACAAGGAATTCGAGCTGCTGGCCCAGCTCGCGCAGAACGCCCGACGCACGATCTCCCGCACCGAGCTCATGGAGACGGTCTGGGTCGAGGCGCCCGAGGAGACCGGCGAGCGCACGGTCGACGTGCACGTGCGCCGGGTGCGCACCAAGCTCGGTCGCTACCGTCGCCTGATCTCGACGGTCCGCGGAGCCGGCTACCGGCTCGACCCCGGCAGCGACGTCGCGATCCTCGGCTGAGCGACGTATCGCGAGGAACGAGCGAGAGGAGCCGGCCCACAGGCGCGGCTGAGCGACGTATCGCGAGGAACGAGCGCGAGGAGCGCAGCCAGAAAGCAGGGCTGTGCGATCGCCTCACGATTCCGGCCGTTTCCGAGCCAGATCCGCACCGATCGTGGCTCGGGATCGTCCGGGATCCGTGGTGAGCGCGACAAAAGGCTGGGTGCAGAGAAGGGTGGCGCGGCACAGGCCCGACCTGGCGCAGAAAGCGACGAGCGGCCCGGAGCACTCAACCGACAACGTCGGGGGCTCGCGGGCCGCTCGTCAGGCCTGTCGTCCGTCAGGGGTGGGTGCGGGCGAACAGGCGGACGGGCTGCCAAAGGTGGGGGAACCTGGCATTGATGCCCGTCTGGCCGCTCCCCATGAGGGGGGTCTTGAGGAACGGCACATCTATAAAATTTTCAACGTCTTCCGACATGCGGAAGAGTACCAGCCGGGCCGGGGATGTGCGCCACCCCTGGCCGCCGAACAGGAACCCTGCTCGGCGTCCCCGTCCTGTTCTTGAGTCTAGGCCCTCGATCCCACTCTGTAAACGCGGCAGTTCTGAGTGTTCTTGCAGGTGACATGCAGGTTCGGCAAAGGTCTTCCTCGGTGCTCCCCGATTCAAGGATTCGTCATGAATCGGGCAAATCGCCAGGTTGGAGGGGGTTCCCCGCCACCGCGGGACGTGCTGCAGACTACGCGTCCGACGCCTGTGGCCATGGCCAGCACCCGGTGAGCTCCCAGCTTCAGGAGCGTCCTAGAGAACCGGCCAGGCACAGTGTGACAACGGTCGCATCGTCATGCAGCTTCGAGGGACGACGGGACTGAGGCAGTGCCTTCTCCGCCTCCCGCAGCTGGCTCAGCACCGCCTGCGGATCCCGCGTCAGGGATTCCGCGAGCGACGCGTCGTCGTGGAGCCCCAGCAGGTCCGCGGCGCGGGTGACTCCGTCAGAGACCAGGTGCGCCCTCTCCCACCGTGCGAGCGGGGCGCTCCCCACGATCGCCTCCGCAGCGGCCTCAGGCTCATGTCGAGCCACCCAGAAGCCTCCCGGTCTGTTGCGGCGCGCCTCGATCGCCTCTGCAGTGCGCTCGGTGCGCACCACCTCATCGACCCGGGTGTCTGTCACCCGCATCACCCCACCCTCCCCGCCGTGCAGCAGCAGCGAGGAGTCGCAGAGCACCAGATGCTCCAGGTGCTCCTCGGTGCGCCGCACCGCGACCACGGTCGCCGAAGGCCCGCCGCGGTCGAGATCACAGGTGCCCTGATGCAGTGCACGCACGTCCTCGATCGCCGCGGCCAGCGCGGCCCGGAGCGGAACCGTCGGATCCTGGGCGTGGCCGAGCAGATGCGCTGCCAGCACATGGGAGAACCAGCTGACCGAGTGATGGCAGCCGGCCCGGAAGCGCGGCGGCACCCCGGCACCATCGAGCAGCACCGCGACCTCGCCGAGCACCCCGGCTGCGTCCTCATCCATCCCGGGGACAGCGGAGTCACTGAGCAATGTGGTGTGCACGCCGCCACTGTAGGTGTGCGACAGCAGGAGCGCCGGGCTCTGCGCCCGTAGAGTAGTCCCGGTCCAAGCCGCCCGTCCTCGGACGCGGAGGCGCTCTGTACCCGGGAAGGAACCCAGATGATCGCGCAGGCGCGGATCACCTCCGATACGACTGCCACCGTGCACCTCGCCGACGAGACGCTCGAGGTCTCCGGCGCTGATCTGCCGGAGATCCGGGACCGGGTGAAGCAGGCCTTCATCACCTCCGCGAAGACCACCGGGCAGGACATCGACGTGGTGATCGTCGAGCCGCACGTTCGTCATCACCTGCTGGTGGAGCCGACGGGCAGGATCACCGGCCGCGAGGCGGACGATCGCCCGCTGTACGGCCCCGGGATCGACGATCCGCTGATCGCGCCGCCCACCGATGACACCGCTGACCTCAGCAGCATCGACCAGAGGGCGCTCCGCGGCCCGTTCACCGGTGAGCATGCTGCGATCGGCTCGCCGGCCACCGGGGAGCTTCCCACCGTGCGTCCGCACGGAGCCCGCCGTCGTCGGGCCGCGGCGATGCCGCCCTCGACGCTGCCCGCTGCTCAGAACGGCTCGAGCTCGTCGGGCGCCTCCGCCACCTCGGGGACCTCCGCAGCGCCGACCGCCTCCGCCGCCTCCGGCCTTTCGGCCGTCTCCCCGCTGTCCGCTGCCTCCGCGCCGTCCGCTGTGCCCGCTCCGGCGGCTGTCTCTGCGTCCTCCGCGATGTCCGCCTCATCAGCCGCATCGGCGTCATCGGCGTCGTCGGCGTCGTCGGCGTCGTCGGCGTCGTCGGCGAGTTCTGCCCCGTCGGCTCTGTCCGCCCCGTCGGCTCTGTCAGCTCCGTCGGGCCCGTCGGCGTCATCGGCGTCATCGGCATCGCGTGCACCGTCGACATCCCTCGCCCCGTCCGCGGCATCCTCGCCGCGCGCTGCGCAGGAGAACGCGTCGAAGCGCCCGCTGCCTGCACGGACCGTCCCGGAGAAGGACTCCCGCCGGCCCACCCTCCAGGACCTGCAGTCCGCGACCTCGAGGCGTGAGAAGGTCAAGGCCACACGCGGGATGCCCGGCTTCATCACGCGTCTCACCGGTGGTGCGATCTCCCCCCAGCCGAACCGGCGTGAACGGATGGAGACAGAGCGCCTGGAGCGGATCCGTCGGCCGCTCGAAGGCCCTCGGAACATCGCGGTGGTGAACCTCAAGGGCGGTGCCCACAAGACCACTGCCTCCCTGATGGTCGCGGCGACCCTGGGCGTGACCCGTGGCGGCAACGTGCTGGCCTGGGACAACAACGAGACCCGCGGAACCCTGGGCTGGCGTGGCATCCCCACAGATCATCACCGCACCGCCGTGGATCTGCTCCACGACATCGAGACCCTGCGCGCTCCCGCGGCGAGCAACGCGGACCTCGACCCCTATGTGCGCCCTCAAGGTGAGATGCGTTTCGACATCCTCGCCTCTGACGAGGACCCGGGCTCGGCCGCCTCGATCGACGGCACGGCGTTCGCAGACCTGAACGACGCCCTCTCCCGGTTCTACCGGATCAAGGTCATCGACACCGGCAACAACGTGCGTGCCTCGAACTGGCTCGCAGCAGTCCGGAGCGCAGACCAGCTGGTCATCGTCTCGACGGTGCGCGAAGACACCTTCAACGCCGCAGCCTGGATGATCGATGAGCTGCGCGCGACGGGCCTCGCCGAGCAGGTCGACAATGCGGTCACGATCCTGTCCCACTCCTCCAAGGGGAAGTTCGATCCGACCCTGCGCAGCCGCCTGCTCGCCCACTTCGGCGCCCACACCCGCGTGGTCACCGAGGTGCCTTACGAGCAGCAGTTCGTGGACGGCTCCCATCTGGACTGGGCCCGGGTCTCCGCCAAGACGAAGGAAGCCTGGCTCGACGCGACGGCGCTGATCATCGACGGGCTCTGAATATCCGGCGGGCTCTGAGTGTCCGACGAGATCTGAGGGTTCATCCACAATCGTGCGCCCGGTCCGGCGGCTGTCCGTCCCGCCGCATAGTCTGAGGTCATGCCTGTCCGTCGCCTGCACCTCGTCGTCGATGACGACCTGGGCCCTGCGCTGTGGGTGCGAGAGCAGACCGGGCCGGGCCGATCGCGCGCGCTCGAGGACCTCACCTCCCTGCGCAGGGACGCCCCGCCGCTGATCGCCCAGGCGCTGACCGCAGCACCCGACCTGCTGCGCCATCGGGTGCGGATCCCCGGCCGTGACGGCGACCGCCGGGTGCCCGCCCTGGCGCTCGACGGCCCGGCGCTGATCGCACTGGTGGGCGGGGCGACCACCCTGCTCGAGGAGCGGTTCGGGGAGGACTTCACCGACCGCCTCACAACCCTGATCAGCGACGGCGCCGCTGCCCAGCTCCGCGACGGGCTGATCGCGATGCCCGATCTGGTGGCCGCGATCGTGCTGGATCTGCGCGCCCAGGCGCTGGTGGAGCAGCGCCATCTGCGGGCACGGGCCGTGGAGCGGTACGGGCGTCCGCTGATGCAGTGGCGCGCCCCGGAGAACGATGCGCCCCGGATGCTGCACGCCCTGGTGGATGGGCATGCCCGGCATGCCTTCGCCGCACACCTGCGCTGCTCCGCGCCCCCGGCCGCAGACCGGCACGGGGTGCTGTGGGCCCTGGCGGACGAGGGCGAGCTGCGTGCCGACCTGCCCACGCAGCGCCGGATCACCGCCGCCTTCGACACCCTCGTGGACTCCGGCCGCCCCGGGGTGAAGCTCAGCTCGGGCGAGAGCGAGCTGGTGGTGCGGCTGTTCGAGCCGCCGCTGGGCACCGCCTGGCCGCTGCAGACCTGCCTGCGGGAGCCCGACGGGACCGTGCATCCGGTCGCCGATCTGCGCGCGGTGGGCGATCTGAGCACCGCCGGCGCCGCTGAGGCGTCCGCGGCGGTGATGCACCTGGCGCCCACCGTGCGTGGTGCCGCCGTGGATGACACCGGTGTGGACTGGCTGCTGACCACCGCCGAGGCCTCGGAGTTCCTCTCCCGGGACACCCCCTCCCTCGAGGAGGCCGGGGTGACGGTGCTGCTGCCCCGCGACTGGACGAAGCAGAAGACCACGCTGCGCCCGCAGGAGGTCGAGGAGGAGCCGGGCGAGCGCAAGGGCTCGGGGGTGGGACTGGGAGCGATGGTCTCCTTCCGTTGGCGGGTCGCCGTGGGAGAGACCGAGCTGACCGAGGAGGAGATGGAGACGATCCGGGAGGCGCAGTCCGAACTGGTGCAGCTGCGCGGCCAGTGGGTGCGCCTGGATGCGACCACCCTGCGCGCCGCGGAGAAGTTCCTCGACACCTTCGCGGGCCGGACCCGCGAGACGCGGAAGCAGGTGGTCCCCCCACCGGTCCGCGGCGACCACGGCGCCGTGGCGCTGCCGCCCGCCCCGGAGCCGGCAGAGGTCGCGGGCCGCGCCCCGTGGCTGGAGATGTTCTCCCTGATCCTCTCCCCCGAGGCGGCGGACGTCGACTTCGGGGTCTCCGCGCTGGTCTCCGGGGGCAACCAGGGTCTGGCACGGTTGATGCCGGGCGGTGGCGGCGCGCCGCACTATCCTCAGCCCCGCTCGCTGCGGGCCACCCTGCGGCTCTATCAGCTCGACGGGCTGAACTGGCTGTGGGCCCTGGACCAGCAGGGCCTGGGCGGGATCCTCGCCGATGACATGGGGCTCGGCAAGACGATGCAGGTGCTCGCCCTGCTGTGCCGGGAGCGGGAGGGGCTGCCCGGCCGGGCTCCACTGCAGGCTGCAGATGCCCCTGCAGCTGCTCCTCCGCCCGTGGGCCCCACCCTGCTGGTGTGCCCGATGTCCGTGGTCGGGGCGTGGCAGCGCGAGGCCGCCACCTTCGCCCCGCAGCTGAAGGTGCATGTCCATCACGGCGGCGACCGGCTGCGGGATGAGGCGTTCGTGAAGGGGTCCGCGGACCTCGACCTGGTGGTCACCACCTATTCGCTGCTCACCCGCGATCTGCCGGTGCTCTCCGCCGTGCCCTGGCATCGCCTGGTGTTCGACGAGGCCCAGCACGTCAAGACCCCCGCCACCCAGGTCACCCGGGCCGCGCGTTCCCTGCAGGCTCCGCACCGGCTGGCGCTGACCGGCACGCCGGTCGAGAACCGGCTGGCGGACCTCCACTCCCTCATGGAGGTGGTGAACCCCGGGCTGCTGGGCACCGCGAAGAGCTTCCAGGACCGGGTCGCGACCCCGATCGAGGAGGAGGGAGATGGCGCCGCGATCAGCCGCCTCAAACTCGTCACCTCCCCGTTCATCCAACGACGACTGAAGACGGACCGCTCGATCATCAAGGACCTGCCGGACAAGATCGAGCTGACGCGGGTGGTGAACCTGACCCCGGAGCAGGCCGGGCTCTACGAGGCGATCGTGCAGGACCTGATGGTCCAGATCGACGGCGCCGAGGAGAAGAACCCCCGCACCCTGGTGGTCTCCGCGATCACCCGTCTCAAGCAGGTCTGCAACCACCCCACGCACTATCTCGGAGACGGGTCGCCGCTGGTGCGCGATGGCGAACATCGCTCGGGAAAGCTCGAACTGGTGGATGACCTGCTGGGCGCCGCCTTCGAGAAGGGTGAGAAGGTGCTGCTGTTCACCCAGTTCACGACCTTCGGGCACCTGCTGGTGCCCTACTGGGAGGAGAAGTTCGCGGAGCTGGGAGTGTCGTCCGCGCCGTTCCTCCACGGCGGTGTCTCCAAACGGGACCGGGATCAGATGGTCGCCGAGTTCCAGGAGCACCGAGACCGCCCCGGGCTGATGCTGTTGAGCCTGCGTGCCGGCGGCACCGGGCTGACCCTCACCGCCGCGAACCACGTGGTGCACCTGGATCGCTGGTGGAACCCTGCCGTGGAGAACCAGGCCACCGACCGTGCCTTCCGCATCGGCCAGCGCCGGGATGTGACGGTGAGCAAGCTGGTCAGCGCCGGAACCGTCGAGGAGAAGATCGACACCGTGCTCCAGGACAAGCAGATGCTCGCTGATCTGACCGTCGGCCCCGGTGAGGACTGGCTGGCTTCCCTCGATGACGATCGCCTGTTCGACCTGCTCTCCCTCGAGGACGAGGAGGACGGGCTATGAGCATCGAGCTGGTCTCGCGTCGCGGCCCGATCGGCAGAGCCTGGCATGCCGTCGCCCTGCGCGACGGCGCAGAGAACCTGCTGGGTGCGGCGCGGGTGGGCCGCGGCAAGGCCGATGCCCGCGCCGGCAGGGTGCAGTGGCTGGATGTCGCGAGGGGGGTCGCGCGCGGCGACGTCCTGGATGCCGACGGGGAGCTGTACCAGGCGCGCCTCGAGCTGCCCGCCCTGCGGGACGGCGACCGGCAGGTGTTCTTGCAGGTGGCCAGGGCTCGACCCGAGCTCCCGGCCCGGATGGCCGGCGGGAGCTACCCCCAGGAGGTCGAGGCGGAGCTGGCCAGATCCGAGATCTCGCTGCTGCCGCGGAGCGCCGCCGAGCTCACCCATGACTGCTCCTGCCTGGACTGGCCCGGGCCCTGCCGGCACGTGGCCGCACTGCTGTACGTGCTGGTCGAGGCTGTGGATGAGCGCCCGGTGCTGCTGCTGACCCTGCGCGGGCTCGACCTCGAGGACCTGGTGGCACCGGCACCTCTCCGCACCCGGGAGCCGACGGGCGCTGCCGCCCCCCTGGACCCCACCGACGAAACGGGAGCCTCCGACGAGGATGGCTCCTCCGGGGATGCTGGTCCTTCCGACAAGGCTGGCCCCTCCGACAAGGGTAGGCCCCCCGGTGAGATGGACACACCCGGCGCCATCGGCGAGGCGGCAGAGCCTGCCCCACGGGCACCCTTCGATCCTGCGCGCACGGACCCCAGGCACCTGGCCGAAGTGCTCGGTGAGGAGGTCGCGGCCGTGATCCACAGCTTCTACACCGGCATCGATCCCGCTCCGTCCCGGCCTCTAGAGTGAAAGCCATGCCTGAGACCAGCCCTGGCCTTCCTGCTCTGCCCGATTCCGTGACCTCCGCCGTCGCCGCACTGTTCGACGATGCGGTCGCCCAGCACCGCACGGCCGGGATCACCTGGGCGATCATCGGCGGCCACGACCACCAGCAGGCAGTGCTCGCCGCCGGCGCCGCCGGCGCGCGGGAGCTCACGGACGGCGTGCAGGCCGCAGGCTCCGGGCCGATGGATCGCGGGACCGTCTCCCGTATCGCCTCGATGACGAAGTCCTTCACCGCCGCGACCATCCTCGCGCTGCGGGACGAGGGCCGCCTGCACCTGGACGACCCGGTCTCCACCTACGTCCCCGAGGCCGCCGGAACCTTCGACCTCGCCACCGACGAGCGCGAGCCCACCCTGCGCCAGCTGCTGTCGATGAGCGGCGGGCTGGTGACCGACAATCCCTGGGGCGATCGGCAGCAGGCGATGAGCCGGGAGGCGTTCGCAGCGACGTTGCGTAAGGGCCTGGGCCACGTCCACCCTGTCGGCACCGGATTCGAGTACTCCAACACCGGCTACGCCCTGCTGGGTCGCGTGATCGACGAGATCAGCGGCGGCGACTACGCGAGCGAGATCCGGCGCCGCTTCCTCGATCCGCTGGGGATGACGGCCAGCGGCTGGTCCGACCGGGAGATCGACACCGCGTGCCTCGCCACCGGCCACCGCCTCGCCGATCGCACCGATGCCACCCGCTTCGAACCGGTGCCCCTGGACGACCACGGCGTGTACGGCGCGATGGCTGGGCTGTTCTCCACCGTCGACGACATCGCGGCCTGGGTGCGCTTCCTCGCTGAGGCCGATGCCCCTGACGCCGTGCAGCGCGAGACCGGCCCACTGGCCACCGCCTCCCGGCGCGAGATGCAGCAGCTGCACCGCCACCAAGCGCTCGCGGCACTGCCCGTCGAGCCCTCCGGCCCCGGAGGCCCCGCTGGCACGGGCGACCCCGCTGGCCCCGGCGGCCCCGCCGCCCCCGGCGGCCCCACTGCCCCCGGCGGCGCCTCTCCCGGCTTCGACCGGGTGCGCGGATACGGCTTCGGCCTGGTCATCGAACACTTCCCAGACCTCGGCCAGGTCATCTCCCACTCGGGCGGCTATCCCGGCTACGGCTCGTTCATGGTCTGGCACCGAGACTCCGGAGTGGGAGTCGTGGCGCTTGCGAACTCGAAGTACGCCCCGGCGACCCCGCTGTCGATGAGGACCCTGCGCCTTCTCCAGCAGCAGGTCCCGAGCCTGCTGGCCCGACGCCCGGTGCAGGCCGCGTCCCGCACCCTCGAGGCGGCTGACGCAGCATTGCAGTGGCTGCGCACCGACGATGACACCGTGGCCGACGCCTGGTTCGCGGACAACATGGACCTCGACGTGCCGCGCACCGAACGCCGACGCCGCCTCTCCGCCGCGCTCGCCGCCTCCGGGCTCGAGGCACGGGTGCTCGAGCAGCTTCGGATCCAGGATGCCCAGGTGCTCAGCCGTGCCCAGCTGCGCTGGACGGTGCCCGGCTCAGGCGACGATGCACGGTCGCTGCGGATCGACCTGCTGATGGACCCCCGGCGCGAGGCGCTGCTGCAGTCGCTGGACACCATCGCCGTCACAGCGCACTGACACCGGCTTCGCGGGCGCGACCAGGCGACGGCGCGTGCGTGTAGGCGCGTGCGAGCAGCGCCGGTCAGGCGAAGGTGTGGCCTTCGCCGTCGGCGGCGAGGGTGCAGGAGAGGTAGTGGCCGTCGGCGGTGAGCGCGATGACGCCCTCGTCCTCGGCGACGCACTCCTGCCCCGATTCGACCTCGGCGAAGGAGGCGTCGAGGCTGCTGACGGGGCCCGTCGCGCCCCTGAGCGCGGAGGCAGGACTCTCGTTGAAGACCATGAGCAGCACCGCTGCGACGATCAGACCGAGCACCAGCGCGGCACCGGCCCCGAGTGCCACCGCGATCAGGGTGCCGCGATTGCGCCCGCCGCTCGGACCGGTGAAGCCGGTGGAGGTCTGGGTGGCGGTGTAGCCCTGCGGGTTGAACCTGGCCGCCTGCTGCGGCCGGGTGCCCGGTGGTGTCTGCCGCGCCCACTGCGGGCCGGTCTGCGGGGAGGGAGAGCCTGAGCTGAAGCCCTGCTGCACCTGCCCGGCACGGATCGCCTCGAGCGAGGACGGAGCGACCTGAGCCGCCGGGCGCTCTGGACGTGCAGCACCGGGGGCGTTCTCCGGCATCGGATCCAGGGTGTCGGTGAACTCGAGCGGCGTGCCGTCGGCATGCGCCAGCGGGTAGCCCTGCGGGACGCGCGGCAGATCGCGGCGCACCGCGGCGGCGTCCTGGTAGCGATCCTCGGGTTGGGCGGCGACCAGGCGTCGGATCACGGCCGAGAGCTTCGGGGTGACGCCGCGCAGATGCTGGGTCAGCTCATCGGGGCGGAAGGCGCCGTCGTGCAGCTTGATCGGCCCGTTCAGCGCGACCAGTGCGACGACCCCCGCGGCGTAGAGGTCATGGGAGGGTGCCGGCTCCGCCATCGAGAACAGCTCCGGGGCCATATAGCCGGGGGTCCCGTTGACCATGCCCACGTGCGTGAAGCGCACGTCGGTCTCATGGACCGCGATGCCGAAGTCGGCGAGCCGGGAGGCGGGGTGGGCGCGTCCGCGCGCTTCGAACATGATGTTCGCGGGTTTCACGTCGCGATGGATCCACCCCTCGGCATGCACATGGGCGAGGCCGTCCAGCAGCTGGTCGAGGATCACCACCACGGCGGGTTCGCCCAGCTTGCCCTTCTTCTTCACGACGGACTCGAGTGTTCCCCCGGAGATCAGCGGCATCGCGATCACCACGTGCTCGTCCTCGGCACCCCAGCCGTAGGGGGTGAGCAGATGCGGGTGATCGAAGCTGACGCCCTTCTCGCGCACGAACCGCATCAGGTCTGCGGAGTCGCGCTGGCGCAGGACCTTGGCGGCGCAGAGCTCCTGGGCCTTCGAGTCCCAGGCGCGCCAGACGGACCCGGATCCGCCCTTCGCGATCAGGTCGATGAGCGCGAAGCGCCCGACAATAACGTCAGCCATAGTCTTTCCAGCATAACGTCAGAAAGCGGCGCGGCGTTATGCTGGGCGGGATCTCCACGGCCGGGAATCCCACCCGCGGCCCGGCATCACCTCTGAGGGGGCATTCGTGAGCATCATCGGCGGGAGCGTCGTCGCCTTCGGTGGCGACCCTTTCTGGGACCCGGTCCCCTTCTCCTGGCCGCTGCTGCTCATCCTGGTCGCCATCTGCCTGCTGCTCACGCTCGGCTTCATCGTCTGGCTGGTGGTGCAGCCGGATGAGCCCGAGAACAGCTCCAAGCCGCTGGTCGACAAGGCGGTCCGGCACGATCGCGAGAGCGCGGTGACCGTCCGGCGCCGGCTCGATGCGGACAGCGGCCGCGCCGATCCCGCGGACCCCGAGCTGAGATGACGGCCGGGGAGGCCCCGCGGACCCGAGGGAACCCGGCCCTGCGCCGACGTTCTCTGGCCGCGCTGCTCGCCGTCCCCGGTGCCGTCCTGCTGACCACGGGCTGCGGCGGCCCCAGTCCGGTCCCCACCTCCGCCGACATCGCCCGCGACCCGCTCGCCTCGCTCGATCCCGCGGTCTGGAACGCACGCTCCGCCGAGGAGCTGCGCGGTCTGAGCGTCCAGGGCGCGAGCGTAGAGCTGGACAGCTGGGCCGATCTCAGCGCCGACGACAGCTTCGTCGACCCGGCCCGCGACCTCCTCACCACCTTCGTCGGCGCCGCCTATCTCGCACCTGAAGACCTGCGCGGCCTGGACGATGAGGCCACCCACGACCACATCGCGAAGAACTCCCCCGAGTTCTGGCAGCAGGGGCTGCGCACGGCCTGGGACGACGGCAACCGGCTCTTCTACGCGATCGCGCTCGCCGAGCCGTTCCGCACCGTCGGCCGCCCCGCGATCGCCGCCGACTGGCACCGCACCGAGCAGGAGGACGGCCCAGCCCTCGCCCTGGGAGCCACCATCGCCTGGACCGCCCTCCACAACGAGACCCGAGCCGTCGGGGTGTTCGCCTACCGACTCGGCATCGTCACCCAGATCGCCGGGGACGGCAGCGCCGCCGATGCCGCGATCCGCCTGACCATTCATGGTCTGGATGGCTGCGGGATCGCGGAGCACGAGGGACTGCTGGTCCCAGCTCTGGCCGACGACGATCAGCACCGGGAGGTGCAGAAGGCCACTCAGGAGAAGGTCCTCGCCTCGCCCCACATCCCGCTCGAGGACCTCCTGGACGAGGAGTCCTCGCTGTTCGCCGAGGACGATCTCACCTACCTCACCTGCGACTGAGGAGCCGCACGCGCTGTTCATCTTGCGGTGGCCCGGTGCTCACCGGGTTCTCGTGTCGCGGCCAGAGGGCCCTCCTATGGTCACTGGACCGCTGTCAAGGACCTGGAGGAGGTATCCCATGGGCCGCTCCCGCACGCTGCTGCTCGCTGTCGACGGACTCGATGAGCACGACCTCGAGACGCTCCGCCACGCCGCCGGGAACACCGGGGGTGCTGGGGCCACCGGGGGTGCTGGGGCCAACGGGGCTGCTGGGCCTGCCCGGCCAGCCGACGGCGACACCCGGTTCCCGGCACTGGCACGGACCGTGCTCACCGGGATGACCGAGCTGCGGATCCGCCCAGGCGGACCCTCCGAGCCGGCGCCTGTGCTCGCGAGCCTGGTCACGGGGGCTTCCGTCGCCCGCACCGGGGTCGCCACCGCGGAGCCCTTCCTCGTGGACCGTCCCGAGAGCCGCTCCACCTGGTACGCGAGCTCGATGGCGGCCCCCACCCTGTTCACGCAGGCGCGAGAGGCAGGGCTGGTGACCGCCGCGCTGCAGTGGCCTGCAACCGCCGGTGCCGAGATCGATCTCTGCCTTCCCCTGGTCGAGGACCTGCACCGCTATCGCAATCGCTGGGAGATGGCGGTGGCCACGAGCTCACCTCGGATGATCACGGAGCATCTCGCCTGCCGACGCGAGGCCGGGGTCCAGCTCTCCCAGGTCCCTCCCGACGACCTGGTCGCCGAGATCGCCGCCGAGGCCCTCGGGCACGGACACATCGATCTGCTCGCCGCACGGCTGACCGGACTCGCGATCGTCCGCCGCACCCTCGGGCCCGGGACCGCGCAGGCACGGCGTGCGCTGCTGGACACCGCCGACGCCCTCGAGCAGATCCTCACCGCCTTCTCCCCCCTCGCCGAGGACCGCGTGCTCCTGGTGCCCGGGCGGCCGGTGATCCCGACCGCCCTGCTGGTGCACCCCAACACGGCCCTGGCGGCCCACGGCCTGCTCCGCACCGAGGAGAATCATCTGAGGGACTTCGATGCCCTGGTCTGGCCCGACGGCCCCCGCGGCGTGGTGCATGTACGACGTGAGGTCGACGCCGCAGTCCGCGAAGGAGTCCTCCACGCACTCAGCACCCTCAGCGAGGGTGGCCCGGCCAACGGGGTCGGCACGCATGACCGGCTGTCGCTGCGCCCGGTGGATGACGGGGTGGAGGCGAGTGAGGAGACCGATGTGATCGCGGTGCTCGAAGGAGGTCCCGGCACCGTCTTCGGGCTCTCCGCGACGAATCGCTCGCTGGTGGAGGGGGACGACCCCTACTACGCGGGTCCGCGCACGGTCAGCGACCCGTCGGCCCTCGCCGTGGTGCTCGCCCGCGGGCCGGGACTGCCGGAGCGCACCGTCGAGGGGTCCTGGGCCGACCTCGGCGTGACCCTCGCGCAGGCGTTCGGACTCAGCCTGCCCGGCGCCACCGCGGCGGGGATGGGCGCCCCGGCTGCAGCGCCCGCCTGACCGGCGCCTCTGCGGGACGGCACCTCGCGGGGCATCCTCGCGGTGGGTTGACCGGCTCGCAGCACGACGGCGCCCTGCACTCCGAGAGCACCCTGCGCTCGGACGACACCCTGCTCTCGGACGGCACCCTGCGCTCAGCGGTCGCGAGGCGCTCCCCGGGCCAGCACGCCACGGAGCCGGGCCAGGAGCCCGGGAGGCGGTGGAGCCATCCTGTCCCGCAGCTCGTCGAGGGCGGGGGCGTGATGGACGATGTGGTGGCGGCCGTCGTGCAGTGCCGGGTGCGGGGGCGGGCCGGTGACATCCGCGGGCGAGATCTCCATCGTGAGCACGACGAAGACGCGGCGCGTGCGGTCGGCGTCGATCACCACCTCGAGGGAATCCGGCGCAGACCCGAGCACTGCGGAGATCTCAGCACGCAGGCGAGCAAGCGCTGCATCGAGCGCGCTGGACGCTGCGGGATCTGCGCGCACCGCCTCGGCGAGCGGCACCACCACCAGGTTGCCCTCCACATCGACGATCCCATCGATCACCTCGTGGCTCCCGACGGCTGCTCCCTCGTCGCGCAGCGTGAGCTGCTGCAGCACCAGGCGCAGGGCTCCCGCCGAGGAGTGCACGATCAAGGCGTCACGGATCGCGGACACCGCGGAGGGGCTGCTGCTCCAGGTCACGCTCTCGCTGTGAGGGCTGCCGCTGGAAGTGCTGCTGTGGGAAGTGCCGCTGGAAGTGCTGCCGCTGTCATCGCTGTTGTCACTGCTGCTGACCCGCTGATCGCCTCGCGCCATGAGGGACAGAGTAGCCCCAGGCGCTGAACTCCCTGCGCGGTGCCCGCGGGTTCCCCGCGCGGCGCCCGCGCGCTGCCTGCGCGGCACCCGCATCCTCAGCGCGTGGTGCCCGCGAGTGCTCAGCGCGTGGTACCCGCATCCATCCCCAGTGCGCCACGCACCGCGGCGATCTGGAACCGGCGGGCACGCTGCGAGGCGGGCCCCTCGCCGCGGATCGCGACGGCGTGGGACGCCTCCGGGATCTCGAGATACTCGTGCTCGACGCCGGCCTCGGTGAGCGCGCGGTCCAGGTTCCGGCTGTCGCCGATCAGCTCATCGCGCGCGCCCGCGACCAGGTGCACCGGGGGCACACCGGACAGCTCTCCGTACAGCGGGCTGAGGCGCGGCGCGGTGCGCGGCACGGCACCCGCGTACAGGCGGGCCGCGGTGCTCAGCTCCTCGAGCCCGTGCTCCTCCCGGCTGAGGTCGGCCCAGGGGGATTCGAGCAGGAGCGCGGCCGGCGCATCGTGGGAGTTCTCCGCGAGCACCTGGGCGACCGCGAGGGCGAGGCCGGCGCCGGCACCGTCCCCCGAGAGCACCCAGCGGCCGGGACGCAGGATCGCTGCGGCGGCCATGTCGTCGATCGCGTGCAGGGCATCCTCGATCGCGGCCGGGAAGCGGTACCGCGGGGCGAGACGGTAGTGGATCATCGCGCCCGCAGCGCCGGAGCGGCGGGCGATCTCCTCGAGCCAGCTCCAGGTCTGCGGGCTCTCACCACGCAGATAGGCGCCGCCGTGCAGGTGGACGATGGTCGCTGCCCCCGCGAGCTCCTGGTCGAGCCAGGTGACGGGCACCTGCCCGTGCCGACGGCGTCTCACCCGCATGGGGGCGGCGACGGCGCGCGAGGGCATGGAGGGCCGCTGGGAGGCCAGGATGCGCAGGGTGCGGACGAGGCTCATGGGAGCATCCTGCCACGGAACCGTCCGCCGGCAGGGGTCTCCCGCTCAGGCCGCGATCTCGTCGTCGACCATCCGCGGCAGCGCCGCCCGGAAGCCCGAGACCGCCATCATCAGGCCCGTCGCGGCGAGGAACCACAGCACCACATCCGGAGAGCCGGTGGCCCCCAGCAGCGCACCGGCCACGATCGGTCCGAGCGCGGCCAGGATGTACCCATAGGGCTGGGCCATGCCGGAGAGCCGGGCAGTGACCAGCGGGTTCCGGGTGCGGGCGGGGATCAGTGCGATCGCGGTGGGGAAGACGAATCCGCCGATGCCCAGCACGCAGGCCCACAGCATCGGGCTCACGCCGGGCGCCAGCAGCAGACCGATGTACCCCGCAGTGGTGAGCAGGCCGAAGCCGCCCACGATCCAGCGCAGGCCGTTCACCTTCGCGATCACGCTCGGCATCACCAGCCCGCCCACCAGACCCCAGCCGGCGATCACGGCGACGAGCACCCCGGCGCGTGCGGGCGTCACCCCGGCGTCGGAGAGGATCTGCGGGAGCATCCCGAACTGGGTGTACGCATTCAGCGACTGCATCGCGAAGGTCACCATCAGCGCGATCGCGGTGGGCGAGCGCAGCAGCGAGCCTCCGAGCTCGCCCTGGGGCGGGGCCGGCGGGAAGTCATGACCGGTGCGGGTCAGGACGATCGCCCAGACCACCACGGGCACCACCACGATGACTCCCCAGAACCGCAGCGAGTCATGCCAGCCGTCGGCCGCGCCGCCCGCGAGCGGCACCGCGAGGGCCGCGCCGAGCGACCCGCCGATCGCGAGCATCACGCTGTACAGGGTCATCAGCGCCACCGTGCGCGCTCCGCCGTGGAGCTTGACCCAGGCCGGGATGAGCACATTGCCGAGCGCCGGGCCCAGCAGACCCAGCACCGACAGCGCCACGAACACCGAGAACACGTCGGAGACGGGCCGCAGCAGCAGCCCGATCGCGACCAGCACGAAGGAGGCGACGATCGCGCCGGTCAGCCCCACCCGGCGGGAGATCGGGACTGCCAGCAGGCCCAGCACGCCGAAGGCGAGGCACGGCAGGGCGGTCAGCAGGCCGGAGGCGAAGGCTCCCTGCCCGTAGGCACCCACGATGGTCTCCATCAGGGGGCCGACGCCGGTCGCGCCGGGGCGCAGGTTCAGCGCGATGGTCGCGATGGCCAGCACGGCGAGCACGGTGCCGACGGCCGTGGTGCGCGCCGGGACCCGCCCCGTCGATGCGGGGGCGGCCTGAGCGGGGCCAGACCGAAGGGCGTCGGCCTGAGCGGCGTCGGCCTCAGGAGCGCCGGCCTCAGGAGCGTCGGCCGGGCACGGGGCGCTGTCGCGGGGCAGGGAAGTCGTCACCACACCCTTCTACCCCGCCTGCGCAGGAGAAGCCACCTGGTGCCTTCCATCTCACGCCCCCGGTCTGACACCGCTGTCATCCGCTGCTGTGCTCCGCTGCGGTCATCCGCCGCTGTCGTCAGCCCTTTCCGCCGACCCTGCCCACGCGTTGTCCCATCTCACCCGTCTCACCCGCGGTCGCACTGCGCCCGCGGCGACGCAGGGGCCTACTCTGGTGCGCGGCCGTCCCGTCGGCCCCGCCTCCTCCCCCGCGTCGAGCGTCCCATCCTCGACGGACCCCAAGGATCCTGATGACCACCGCCGCCGCGCCGAGCGCCCCCGCAGCCCGCACCCATCCCGTCGACCAGGTGCCCCCCGCCGGGAAGCTCACCGTGCTGTCGATCCAGCACGTGCTGGCCTTCTACGCCGGTGCGGTGATCGTGCCGCTGCTGATCGCCTCGGGCCTGAACCTCACGGCCGAGCAGACGATCCACCTGATCAACGCCGACCTGTTCACCTGCGGCATCGCGACGCTGATCCAGTCCGTCGGCTTCTGGAAGGTGGGCGTGCGCCTGCCGATCATCCAGGGCGTGACGACCACCGCGGTGAGCCCGATCATCGCGATAGGCCTGGCCGCGACCGGCGGCGAGGGCGGCGCCGAGGGGCTGCCGATGATCTACGGCTCGATCATCGTCGCGGGCCTGTTCACCTTCCTGGTCGCCCCCTACTTCGCGAAGATCCTGCGGTTCTTCCCGCCGGTGGTGATCGGCACCGTGCTGACCACGATGGGCATCACCCTGCTGGGCGTCTCCGCCGGGGACATCACCAACTACGCCGAGGGCACCCCCGCCACCCGCGACATCCTCTACGCGCTGGGCACGCTCGCGATCATCGTGCTGGTGCAGCGGTTCTTCCGCGGCTTCCTGGGCACCATCGCGATCCTGCTGGGCCTGGTCGTCGGCACCGCGGTCGCCGTGCTGCTGGGCGACACCTCCTTCAGCGGCGTCACCGAGGCCTCCGCCTTCGGTGTGACCACCCCCTTCTACTTCGGCATCCCCACCTTCTCGGCGACCGCGATCATCTCGATGATCATCGTCATGCTGATCACGATGGTGGAGACCACCGGTGACGTCTTCGCCGCGGGCGAAATCGTGGGCAAGCGGATCCGCCCCAGGAACATCTCCGAGGCGATCCGCGCCGACGGCCTCTCGACCCTGCTGGGCGGGGTGCTGAACTCCTTCCCCTACACCTGCTTCGCGCAGAACATCGGGCTGGTGCGCCTGACCCGCGTGAAGTCCCGCTGGGTGGTCGCCGGGGCGGGCGTGCTGATGATCATCCTCGGTGTGCTGCCCAAGGCAGGGGCCGTGGTCGCCGCGATCCCCTCCCCCGTGCTCGGCGGCGCCTCGCTGGCCCTGTTCGCCTCGGTGGCGCTGGTGGGCATCCAGACCCTGTCCAAGGTGGACCTCACCGACAATCGCAACTCCGTCATCGTCGGCACCTCGCTGGGCCTGGCGATGCTGGTGAGCTTCAAGCCGGACATCGCGGGCGTGTTCCCCTCCTGGGCGCAGGTGTTCGTCTCCTCGGGCGTGACCGTCGGCGCGATCAGCGCGATCGTGCTGAACCTGCTGTTCTTCCACATCGGCGGCCAGCGCGGCTCGATGGTCACCACCACCGCCGACGGCGAGCGGATCGGCATCGACGACGTGAACGACATGGACCGCGCGACCTTCGTGGCGACCTTCGGCTCCCTGTTCAACGGCGCCACCTGGCCGCTCGAGCGCGCCTGGGAGTCTCGGCCCTTCGCCGACGCCCCCACCCTGCGCGCGGCGATCGAGGACGCGGTGCTCACCGCGGAGCGCTCCGAGCAGGACGCGCTGGTGCGCGCCTATCCGGACATGGCCACCCTGGTCACGGCCGACGAGGAGCAGGCCGGCGCGATCAGCCAGGACGTGGGCTCCTTCGCCCTGGACAACCTCTCCGAGGAGGACATCCTCGCAGTGCGCGACCTCTCGGCCCGCTACGCCGAGAAGTTCGACATGCCCTTCGTCGCGTACCTCGGCCGCACCGACTCCTTCGCGAAGATCATCGAGAACGGAGTGCGACGCCTGGATCACTCCCCCGCCCACGAGCGCCGGGTCGCGCTGACCGAGGTCGCCGAGATCGCCGGGGACCGCTTCGTGATCATGGTCGCCGACGCGAACCCCATCGGCTCCGCCTGGATCCGCAAGTTCGAGTCCCTGGAGTAGGCGGCGCGGCCGCGCGTGCGGGGGCCTCCAGGACGAACGGTCCTTCCCGTTCGGCGCGGCCCGGGGCTACGGTGGGAGGCGAGCGCCCTTCGCGGCAACGCGGGGCGACCGTCGACCGAAGGAGTCACCATGCCCCGTCCCGTCACCTCCACCGCGTCCACCGCCTGGAAGGGCGATCTGCTCTCCGGCTCCGGCACCACCACACTGGAGACCTCCCAGCTCGGCACCATGGACCTCAGCTGGAAGGCCCGCGCCGAGGAGTCCGCGCAGGGCACCACCTCCCCCGAGGAGCTGCTGGGCGCCGCGCACGCCGCCTGCTACTCGATGCAGTTCTCGAACATGCTCGCCGAGAACGGCACCCCGCCCACTGCTGTGGACACAAAGGCCGACGTCACCTTCAACATCGCCGAGGGCGGAATCACCGGCATCGCGCTGACCGTCACCGCGCAGATCGACGGGATCGAGGACGCCGACTTCCAGCGCATCGCCGACGAGGCCAAGAGCAGCTGCCCGGTCTCGAAGGCACTCGCCGCCGTGGACATCACCCTGGAGGCGAAGCTCGCCTGAGCCTCGCCACCACCCGACGCTCCGACGTCGGGCCCCGGCTCCGGCCCCGCACCGTCGCCGGTGCGGGGCCGGATGCATGCGGACGCGCAGCGAGGCAGGCGCGGGTGCGACTGGCGTGGACGGGGGCTGGGCCGCTCAGTGCATCAGTGAGCGAGGGATGATCTCCGCACCGCGCACATTGCGCACTAACCGCTCGTCGATCGTCTCGCCGCGGCGCACGATGGTCAGCCCTCCGCGCGGCTCGAGGATCACCAGGTCGGTGTCGATCACGTGGCGCACGCCGCCGCGCCGCAGCAGCGTCAGCAGCTGCGTCTCGCGCAGCCCCAGATGACGAAGATGCCAGAGGAGCACATGGCCATGGACCATCACCACCGTCGGCCGCGGGCCGCGCCGGGTGAAGATGCGGTCGACACCGAGCCGGAGCCTGCCCAGGAGGAACTCGAGCACCAGCAGGGTGATCACCGCGATCAGCCCGCCCACCAGCGTCGGTGTGTTGCCGAGGATCGCGCGGGCGACGAGGGAGCCCAGCAGCGCCATCACCGCGAAGCTCAGCATCGACGGGTTCGCGCTGAGCCGCGGCCCGGCGACCTGGAGGATCAGGGTGAAGATCAGGTAGAGCACGATGCTCGCGATGAGCACGCCCAGCGCTCCCGCGGGCGACGCCCCGATCTGGGACCAGAGCTCCTCGAAGAAGGTCATGGGCCCATTCTCCCGCATCTCCCAGCCGCCCCGTCGCGATGACGGACTACGGTCGGGGCATGCAGCCGAACCCCCGCCACTGGGCCACCGTCCGCGAGACCGTCACCGTCCCCGGCGGGGACGAGTGGGCGCTCACGATCCATGGCGCCTCCGACACCTCGCCCGAGGACGCACAGCGCGATGCGCGTGAGCGCCTGCAGCGCGTGGCCGCGGCCGGAGGCACCGAGCGACGGACCGACGACGGACTGGAGTACTACCCGCTGCGACGCCTTCCCGAGGAGCTGCTCGAGGAGCTCCATGGGCCCGACGACACCCTGATCGCGGCGATCACCCGCAACCGCTACGGCTCGGCGGTGCTGAACACCGATGCGGTGCTGATCAGCGACATCGACCTGGTCGAGCCGTCCTCGACGGACCGTGTGACGGCGGGCGGCAGAGGAATGCTCTCGCGACTGTTCGGGGGCCGCCGCGCCGAGGAGCTCACCGAGCAGCAGCAGGATCCGGACGCCTTCGGCCTGCGCTCACCGGGTCGTCGGGGTGAGCATCACGAGCGCACCCTGGCCCTGATCGAGGACTTCCGCACCCTCCATCCCGAGCTGGGGGTGCGCACCTACCGCACCCGCAACGGCTTCCGTCTGCTGATCACCGGCAGCGGCGCGGCACCGTCGAGCGAGCGTGCGAAGAAGCTGATGGGGCAGGTGCGCAGCGATGAGCTGTACATGATCCTGTGCCGGGTCCACGACACCTATCGGGCGCGCCTGACCCCGAAGCCCTGGCGCGTGGAGGTGGACCGCTTCGAGGAGCTCGGCACCCGCACCGCGACCGATGACATCCACCGTGCGTGGGTGGAGCGCTACCGGACCGCTTCTGCGGAGGTGGCCGTGTGCCGGCTCCTGTCGAGCACCGGACCCGCACCTGACCCCGTCGAGCAGCAGATCATCGACCTGCACGACCGGGCGGTGCGTCCGGAGTCGGGGCTGCGCCTGGCCTGAGCTCCTCCGGCCGATACCGGGTGGCGAGGTCCCTGCCTCGTGGCCTCGTGGGAACAGCCTCCTGCGCAGCTCGTCCGGCTCTTCGACCGCGACGCCGGCCACGGCAGGGTTACCGGTGAACGGCCCGTCGGCCGGGGATGCAGAGTTCTGCGCCCGTGAGGACCGATGCCGGATTCCGGATCGGTCCCCGCGAGCGCAGAACTTGGTCACTCGACGTCTGGCCGCGTGACCTCAGTGGTCGATGGCCGCCTTCTCGGAGCCGGCCCCGGTCATGGAGCGGACCTCCATCTCGGCCTGCTTGAGCTCGTTGCGCTCCGAGGAGGTCACCGAGCCGAGCCAGCCGAGGAAGAAGCCCAGCGGCACCGAGATGATCGCGGGGTTCGTCAGCGGGAACCAGGCGAAGTCGACGCCCGGGATCATCGCATTGTCCGCGCCGGAGACCACGGGCGAGAAAGCGATCAGCACGATCGCGCTGATCAGACCGCCGTAGATGCTCCACACCGAACCGCGGGTGTTGAACCGCTTCCAGTACAGGGAGTAGAGGATCGAGGGCAGGTTGGCGCTGGCCGCGATCGCGAAGGCGAGCGAGACCAGGAAGGCGACGTTCTGCTCGGCGGCGAGGATGCCGCCGACGATCGAGACCGCGCCGATCACCAGCGCGGTGCGGCGGGCCACCGCGATCTCCTTCTTCGGATCGGCCTGGCCGCGCTTGATCACCCCGTTGTAGATGTCATGCGCGAAGGAGGCTGAGGCGGTGATCGTCAGGCCCGCCACCACCGCGAGGATGGTCGCGAAGGCCACCGCGGAGATGATGGCCATCAGCACCGTGCCGCCCACGGCATAGGCGAGCGCGGGGGCTGCGGAGTTCGATCCGCCCGGGAGGTCACCGATCACGTCCACACCCACCATGTAGGCGGCGCCGAAGCCGAGCACCAGGGTGCACAGGTAGAAGAAGCCGATCAGGGCGATCGCCCAGACCACCGAGCGGCGGGCCTCCTTCGCGGTGGGCACCGTGTAGAAGCGCATCAGCACGTGAGGCAGCCCGGCCGCGCCGAACACCAGCGCGATCGCGAGGGAGACGAAGCCCAGCTTCGAGGCGCCGGAGGTGCCGTACTGGAGCATCGGCTCGAGGATCGCGGTGCCGTCGGGATGGGCGTCGACCGCGTTGCCGAGCACAGCGGAGAGGTTGAAGCCGTTCAGGGCGAGGATCCACACGGTGGTGACGCCGACGGCGGTGATCAGCAGCACCGCCTTGATGATCTGCACCCAGGTGGTGCCCTTCATGCCGCCGATGAGGACATAGAGGATCATGACCACACCGACGACGGCGATCACGATCGACTGCCCGACCCGGCCCTCGATGCCGATCAGCAGGGAGACCAGCGCGCCGGCGCCGGCCATCTGGGCGAGCAGGTAGAAGAAGGTGACGGCGAGGGTCGAGGTCGCAGCGGCGGTGCGCACGGGACGCTGCCGCATGCGGAAGCTGAGGACGTCCGCCATCGTGTACTTGCCGGTGTTGCGCAGCGGCTCGGCGACCAGCAGCAGCGCCACCAGCCAGGCCACCAGGAAGCCGACGGAGTACAGCAGGCCGTCATAGCCGTACAGCGCCACGGCCCCGACGATGCCGAGGAACGAGGCGGCCGAGAGATAGTCGCCGGCGATCGCGATGCCGTTCTGGCGCCCGGAGAAGGCACGGCCGCCGTGGTAGAAGTCGCTGGCGCTGGTGGTGGTCCGCGAGACCCTGATGACGACCACCAGGGTGACGACCACGAAGGCCAGGAAGATCGCGATGTTGAGGACGGGATTGCCGAATTCCATCAGAGATCACCCTCCAGCTCGATGCGGATCTTCGAGGAGATCGGGTCCAGCGACTTGTTCGCGTGGCGGATGTACAGCCAGGTGATCAGGAAGGTCATCAGGAACTGGCTGAAGCCGAGGATGATCCCGAGGTTCAGGTTCCCCAGCACGTGGATCGACATGAAGCCCTCGGCGTAGGTCGACAGCAGCACGTAGGCCAGGTACCAGACCAGGAACGCGATGGTCATCGGGATCGCGAAGCCGCGGAAGTTGCGGCGCAGCTGGCCGAACTCCTCGGACTGCTGGACGGCGAGGAACTGCTCGGGGGTGGGGGACGACGGGCCGCCGGGATCCGGCGCGGCCCCGGGGGCCGCGGGGGACGGGGTGCTCACAGTGCACAACTCCTTCGTTCTGCGGGGACACCCAGTGGGGAGCGGGGTGTCTCTCGTGCGTTGTGACAGTAGCAGTTGTGATGGCGACCACAACAAACGTTCGTCCGGAAAGCGCCGGGGCCGGCCTCACCCACGCACGACGTCAGAGCGATGTTTCGAGAGTCCGTCGCTGATGGTGCCGCACGAGGGCGCGGAAGTTTCGATGCCGGGGATCCGGCCGACGGGACACGCTGGGCCCGGCATGTCGCACCGGCGCCGGGCTCTCGGTCACCCGGTCAGCCGGTCAGCCGGTCAGCCGGTCAGCCGGTCAGCCGGTCGGGATCATCGATCCGGCGCGAGGTCACGCATAGGGTGGGGCTGTGCTCGATGTCCTGGCGATCGCCCAGCAGCGGCTGACCTGTGCGTCCGCCCCCGTGGCCTGTGCCGTCGCGACCATCGTCGCGACGCAGGGCTCGGTGCCCCGACCCGTCGGCACCTCGATGCTGGTCGGCGCCGACGGTTCGCTGCACGGCTCGCTCTCCGGCGGATGCGTCGAGGGCGCGGTCCTCGAGGCCTGCCAGGAGGCGATGGAGACCGGGGACGCCGCGGTGCATCGCTTCGGGTTCAGCGAGGAGGATGCTTTCGCCGTCGGGCTGATGTGCGGCGGCTCCCTGGACGTGCTGGTGCAGCCCTTCACACCCCCGTCGGCCGAGGATCCCGAGCCGGCGCGGGAACTCCTGGGGCCCACCGCCGACGGGCGCCCGCCCGCCGCGTATGTCGCGCAGGTGCCACGAGACGCCGCCCCGCCGCTGGCCGCCCTCGTGCCCGGCGCCGGGCCGGACGAGGTGCGGCGGTCGCTCGCCCCGCTGCTTCCCGGTGCGCAGCTGGCGGACGCCGTCTCCCAGGTCGCAGGGATGATCCGCGAGGGCCGCACCGGCACGATCCGGCTTGCCCCGCAGAACAGGAGCGCACCACGGAGCGAAGGCGTGCCGCCGAGCGAGGACACACCGGCCGGCGAGGGCGCGCGACCGAGCGAAGATGCGCCGCCGAGCGAGCTCTTCGTGGAATCCCGCACCCGGCCGGCGCATCTGGTGGTGCTCGGGGCCAACGCCTTCGGGCAGGCGCTGGTCGAGGCCGCTCGCCCGCTGAGGCTGCGGATCACCCTGTGCGATCCCCGGCCGGCGTTCACCGATCCGGCGTCGTTCCCCGGCGCGGAGGTGGTGCGCGCCTGGCCCCACCGGTTCCTGGCCGACGCCGCCCAGCGCGGCGACCTCGATCCCCGCAGCATGATCTGCGTGCTCACCCATGATCCGAAGGTCGACGTGCCGGCCCTCTCGGCCGCGCTGGAGCTCGACGTCGCCTATGTGGGGGCGATGGGATCCCGGCGCAGCGATCGTGATCGGCGGGCCGCCCTGCGGGAGGCCGGGGTCGGGGAGGAGGCGCTGGCCAGGCTGCGCTCTCCGATCGGACTCGACCTCGGCGCGGACACCCCCGCGGAGGTCGCCGTCTCGATCCTCGCGGAGATTCTCGCCGTGCGAGCGGCCCGCGGGACGGTGGAGCCGCTGCGCGATGGGAGCGGGCCGCTGCACGTGGGCCGCGGCCCCCGCGGCTGAGGGGTCCGCCCCGGGCGCCCAGGCGCCAGAGAGTTCAGCCCGGGTCGCCCAGGTGCCAGAGCTGCTCGGGGAGGTCGAGGTCCGCGCCGTCCTCGAGATCGGTGCAGTCCACCAGCTGCACCCGCTCGCGCTGGGCTCGCAGCAGCTCTCGGGCCCCCACGTCGTCATGCGCGGCGTCCGCCGCCGCAGCGGTCCAGCAGGCGTCGAAGAGCACCGGATGGCCCCGGCGGAGCCGCCCGGAGGCGTCACGGTGCGCGGCGGCGGTGATCTCCCCGCAGCGGTGGGCGGCGAGCACCCGGGCCACCTCCTCAGCGCTCACCCCGGGCCGGTCCACCGGGGTGACCAGCACGTCGCGGCCGGGGCCGATCGCGGCCAGGCCGCTCTGCAGCGAGGTCCCCATCCCCTGGCGCCAGTGCGGGTTCTCCCGTGCCCGTGCGCCGGGGACAGCCGCCACCTCGTCACGCACCCGTGCCGCCTCCGCTCCGGTGACCACCACGACCTCGGTGCAACCACCGTCGAGCAGCGCCCGGGCGAGGTGCTCGACCAGGGTGACGCCGCGCGTGACCAGCAGCGCCTTGGGGCCGCGACCGAGGCGGGTGCCGGCACCGGCGGCGAGGATCAGCCCGACGGGGGGCTCAGCCTCGCCCCGGGGCCGCGGGCCGTCGGCCCCGGGAGCGCTCACCGGGGCAGGGCCGGAAGCGCTCACCGGGGCAGGGCCGGGCGCGCTCACCGGGACAGGAAGGCGCTGCCGAACACCGGCAGGTCACGCACCCGCACCCCGGTGGCGTGGTGAGCGGCGTTGGCGATCGCCGCCGCAGCGCCGACGATGCCGATCTCGCCGATGCCTCGCGCGCCGAGCGGTCCGGCCTGCATATCCTCCTCGTCCAGCCAGTGCACCTCGAGGGAGCGGATGTCGGCGTTGACCGGCACGTGGTATTCGGCCAGGTCATGGTTGACGACGTGGCCGAAGCGGGGATCGAGCTCGCCCTTCTCGTGCAACGCCATCCCCACCCCCATGGTCATCCCGCCGAGGAACTGCGAGCGGGCGGTGCGGGGGTTGATGATCCGGCCGGCGGAGAACACCCCGAGCATGCGGTCCAGGCGGATCTTTCCGGTGCTCTCCTGGATGGCGACCTGCGCGAAGTGGGCACCATAGGAGTGCATCGCGAACCTCTGCTCGGCCGGGTTCTCCCCCGCCTCCCCGGTCGCCTCGGCGCCCTCGGCCGGCGCCTGGCCGTGTTCCCGGCGGAAGGTCTCCGCGGCAGCGATGACCGCCGCGCTCCAACTGGCCATGCCCGTGGACCCGCCTGCGACGGTCGCGTTCGGCAGCGCGGTGTCCCCGATCTGCAGGGCGATCTGCTCAGGGTCCACCTCGAGGGCGTCGGCCGCGACCTGGGTCAGCGCGGTCCAGGTGCCGGTGCCGAGATCCGCGGCGCCGATGCCCACCTCGTAAGTGCCCGCCGCGTGACGGATCCGGGCGACCGAGCCGGGCTGGCGGGCGGCGGGATAGGTCGCGGAGGCGACACCGCTGCCGATCAGCCACCCGCCCTCCCGGCGGGCACGGGGCCGCGGGTCTCGCTCGTCCCAGCCGAAGCGCTCTGCTCCCTCGCGCAGGCAGTCGATCAGGCGCCGCTGATTGAAGGGCAGGCCGGTGTCCGGGTCGAGCTCGGGCTCGTTGCGCACCCGCAGCTCGATGGGGTCCAGGCCGCAGGCCTCGGCCAGCTCGTCCATCGCGATCTCCAGGCCCACCATGCCGGACGCTTCCCCAGGGGCGCGCATCCAGGAGGGGACGGCGAGGTCCAGCGGGAGCACCCGCTGGGTGAGGTGGCGGTGCGCGCCGGCATACATCTGGCGGGAGGGCTTGATCGCCTCCTCCGGGAACTCCTTGGTGCGGGAGGAGCTGGAGACGACATCGAGGGCGAAGGCGCTGATGGTGCCGTCGGCCCGGGCTCCGATCCGGAAGTGCTGTGTGGTGGCCGGGCGGTATCCCGTGATCGCGAACATGTGCTGGCGGGAGACCGCGTACTTCACCGCGCGGCCGGGCACGGTGCGGGCGGCGAGCGCCGTGAGCATCATGTCCGCGTGGGGCACGCCCTTGGAGCCGAAGCCGCCGCCGACATGGGGGCTGATGATCCGCAGCTGCTCGGGGTCGATGCCGAGCATCGGGGCGAGGGTCTGCCGGGCCGGGTGGACGCCCTGCGTAGAGGTCCACAGGGTGAGGTCCTCGCCGTCCCAGCGCGCGATGGTGGTGTGGGGCTCCATCGGGTTGTTGTGCTCCAGCGGTGTCGAATAGCGCTGGTCCACGACGATCTCGGCGGCGGCGAGCGCTGTCTCGACGTCCCCGGTCTCGACGTCGTCGGCGCCGTCCTCCGGCTCCCGCACGTCCGGGTGATCGGGACGGAAGCGGGCATCGTGCGGCGCGGCCTCGGTGGTGATCGCGACGAGGTCGGCGGCGTGGCGGGCCGTCTCCGGGGTCTCGGCCAGGACGGCGCCGAGGTACTGGCCGTGGAACCCGATCCGGTCGTCCTGGAGGATCGCGAGCTCCCCGTCCTCGGTCTCGGCCAGGCGGGGCGCATCCAGGTGGGTGAGCACCTGTGCCACCCCGTCGAGGGCGAGCGCGGCGGCCGCATCGATCGCGGTGACGCGGCCGCGGGCGATCCGCGAGCACAAGGGGTAGAGGTGCAGCGGGTCCTCGACAGGATGCTCGTAGGCATAGGGGGCGCGGCCGCGTACCTTGTCGGGCCCGTCGATCCGCACCCGGCCGGTACCGATCGCGGAGGTGCGCAGCAGGTCACTCATCGCGGGCCTCCTCGGGCTCCCCGGCGTCCTCGGCCAGGCCCGCGAGCTCGGCGAGCACGCTCACCATCACGCCCTGGGCCATGGGGATCTTGAACTCGTTGCCCTCGACGGGCCGGGCGTGCTCGAGCTCGGCGGCCGCGGCCCTGCGGAACGTCTCGCGGGTGGCGGGCGCCCCGGCCAGGAGCTCCTCGGCGCGGTGAGCGCGCCAGGGGGCGTGGGCGACGCCGCCGAGGGCGAGGCGTGCCGAGCGGATCCGCGGCTGCGGGCCGCCCTGCAGCGGGTCGTACTGCTGCGGGTCCTCCTGCGGCTCGCCCGGCTCGAGGTCGAGCACCGCGGCGACCGAGACCAGCGCGAAGGCGAAGGAGGCGCGGTCGCGGATCTTGCGGTACGTGGAGCGCGCCGAGCGCAGCGGCGGCGGCAGCTCGACGGCGGTGATCAGGTCGCCATGCTCGAGCACGGTGTCGCGCTCGGGCTCGGCGCCGGGGAGCCGATGCAGGGTGGTGAGGGGGATCCGCCGCTCCCCCTCGGCGCCGAGCACCACCACGGTGGCCTCCAGCGCGGCTAGCGCCACCGCCATGTCGGAGGGGTGGGTGGCGAGGCAGTGCTCGGAGGCGCCGAGGATCGCGTGGTAGCGGGCGTAGCCGCCGATCGCGGAGCAACCGGAGCCTGGTTCGCGCTTGTTGCAGGGGGTGGAGGTGTCCTGGAAGTAGACGCAGCGGGTGCGCTGGAGGAGGTTCCCCCCGGTGGTGGCAGCGTTGCGCAGCTGACCGGAGGCGCCTGAGAGCAGGGCGCGGGAGAGCATCGGGTAGTCGCGGCGCACGCGGGGGTCGGCGGCGAGGTCGCTGTTGCGGACCATGGCGCCCAGGCGCAGACCGCCGCCCTCGAGCTCCTCGATGTCCGCGAGGTCCAGGCGGCCGATGTCGACCAGCAGCTCGGGCGCGGTGATCCCGAGCTTGAGATGGTCCACCAGGTTCGTGCCCCCAGCCAGATAGGTCGCGCGGGGCCGCTCAGCGACCGCGGCGACGGCGGCGGCGGGGTCGCTCGCCCGCTCGTAGTCGAAGGGCCTCATCGTCCGTCCTCTCCTGTCGCCGGCTGCCGCGCTGCCGGCTGCTGCGCCGCCTGCTGCACCGCGGCGACCTGCTGCACCGCGGCGACGATGTTGACGTAGGCACCGCAGCGGCACAGGTTCCCGCTCATCCGCTCGCGGATCTCCTCCGCGGTCAGCGCGACCGGGCGGCCCGGCTCTGCATCTCGCGACCTCGCACCCTCACGCCTTGCGTTCTCCGGCCGGTCGCCCGCGGGGCCTGCATCCTCCCCGCTCGCGCCCTCGGGGTCGACGCCGACGGGGTCCTCGGTGACCACGCTGGGGCGCCCGTCGGCCGCCTCCTGGAGCACTCCGGCCGCGGAGCAGATCTGGCCGGGGGTGCAGTAGCCACACTGGAAGGCGTCCTGGTCGAGGAAGGCCTGATGGAGCTCGGAGAGCTCGCCGTCCGGGGCGAGCCCGTCCGAGGTGAGGACCTCCGCACCGTCGACGGAGACGGCCAGGAGCAGGCACGAGTTGAGCCGCCTGCCGTTCACCAGCACGGTGCAGGCGCCGCACTGGCCGTGGTCGCAGCCCTTCTTCGGGGACATGTTCCCCAGGTGGTCGCGCAGGGCATCGAGCAGGGTGGTGCGGGGATCCACGATCAGATCATGCTGCTGACCGTCGATGACGAGGTGCACTGGATAGCCCATCGGGCGCCTCCGGATCGGGTCGGGGTTCGAACCTACTGGCCGCGGAGGAGCCCGGCAACCGGTCGCGCACGCACCGACCGATCGTTCGCCCGCGCTCGGGGGGCGGGTTCTACGATCCCCTCATCCGGCCGGGAGGAGAACCATGGCGCGTCTGCATCGGGTGTCCCCGGAGCGCGACCAGGGCCTGTCCCGCTCCGTCACCTCGCAGGGCGCCCTGCGCCTGACCCGGCCCGACGGTCGCCCCGCGGGCAACGGCGACCGCCGCCGCGTCGAATCGCTGGTGATCCCGCCCGCGTGGACCGACGTGTGGATCTGCGCGGACCCGCTGGGACACATCCAGGTCGTGGGCACCGATGCCGCGGGGCGCCGGCAGTACCTCTATCACCCCCAGTGGCAGTCCCGGCGCGGCCGCAGCAAGTACGAACGCGCACTCGACCTGGCCGAGACGCTTCCCCGGGCCCGCGCCCAGGTGACGCAGGCGCTGCGGGGCGAGGACCTCGACCAGGAGCGGGTGCTGGCCACCGCCTTCCGCCTGCTGGACCTCTCGGCCGTGCGGATGGGGTCGACGGCCTCCCTGCGCAGCGGGCGCAGCCGGGGCCTGACCACGCTGCAGCGCCGGCACGCCCAGGTCGAGGGCCCGGTGGTGAGGCTCTCCTTCCGCGGCAAGAACCGGATCCAGCATCAGCTGGAGCTGGAGGACGAGGACCTCGCCGCCTCGATCGAACAGCTGATCGCCGGCGACCCGCGCACCCTCCTGCTGAGCTGGCGGGAGGGCCGACGACGGCGCTCGCTCACCCCTGCCCTGGTCAACGAGCACATCGCGGCCGTCACCGGCGGGGCGTTCACCGCGAAGGACTTCCGCACCCTGCACGGCACCGTGATCGCCGCCCAGACCCTCGCCCCGATCGGGCCGGTGCGCGGTGGCCGCGCCCGTGCGAAGGTCGAGCTGGAGGCTGTCCGCGCCACGGCGAGCGCGCTCGGGAACACGGCGGCCGTGGCGCGCAGCTCGTACATCGACCCGCGCGTGTTCACCCGGTATCAGCGCGACGAGCTGCTGGACGGATCGCGCAGCCCGGAGGCGGCGCTGCGGGACCTGCTGCGGGGATGACCGGGTCTCGGGCCCTGCTGCCGCTTGCTACTTTGGTCGGATGGATCTTCCCGACCTCTCCCTGACCGGCGCTGATGACGGCTATGTGCACGTGCGCGGCGCCCGGCTGCACAATCTGCGGGATGTCGATGTCGACCTTCCGCGCGGTCGGCTCGTGGCGTTCACCGGCGTCTCGGGCTCCGGGAAGTCCTCCCTCGCCTTCGGCACGATCCATGGCGAGTCCCAGCGCCGCTATCTCGAGTCGGTCGCGCCGTTCGCGCGCCGGCTGATCGGCAGCGCCGTGGATCCGCGCGTCGAGGCGGTGACCGGGATGCCTCCCACGGTGGCCCTCGAACAGCGCACCACGGCCGGTGGTGCCCGCTCCACCGTCGGCACCACGACGAACCTCTCCAACGCGATCCGGCTGCTGTACTCGCGGGCCGGGGACCATCCGGCCGACGTCCTCGAGCGCGGCACCAACCTCCATGCCACCCAGCACAGCGGCCTCCCCAGCGGCCGCCTGACCTCAGACTTCTTCTCCCCGAACACCCCGGACGGCGCCTGCCCTCGCTGCCACGGCGCGGGTGTGCTGCGCGAGCCGACGGAGTCCTCGATGGTCCCCGACCCCTCCCTCTCGATCGCGGGCGGCGCGATCGCCGCATGGCCCGGGGCATGGCTCGGCAAGAACTTCCGCGACATCCTGGCGACCCTCGGGATCGACATCCATCTCCCCTGGAGGGAGCTGCCGGAGGAGACCCGCGACTGGATCCTCCACACCGAGGAGCAGCCGGTGGTGACCGTCGAACCGGTGCGCGAGCCCGGCCAGGCCCACGGCACCTACCAGGGGCAGTGGCGCAGCGTCGAGCGGTATCTGCGCGACACGGTGGCGACCTCGAAGGCGGAGTCCTCCCGCCGCCGCGCGCTCACCCATTTCGAGGTCTCCCCCTGCCCGCTGTGCGAGGGGCATCGGCTGGGACCGGACGCCCTGCGCGTCACCTACGCGGGCCTGCCTATCTGGCAGCTCACCGCGCTGCCATTGGATGATCTGCTCACTGCGCTGAACTCCCGCATCGAGGCGCTGCCCCGCGGGGAGGGCACCCCGGAGCAGGAGGCCGAGAGGATCCTGCTGCCCTCCGTGCTGCCGGTGCTGCGCACGATCGTGGGCCTCGGCCTGGGGCACCTGGCCCTGGATCGTCCGGCGGGCACCCTGTCCACCGGTGAGCTGCAGCGGCTGCGACTCGCGGCCCAGCTGCGCTCGGGGCTGTTCGGCGTGGCCTACGTGCTCGATGAGCCGTCGGCCGGGCTTCATCCCAGCGAGAAGGCGGTGCTCCAGCACCTGCTGGACTCCTTCCTCGCCGAGGGGAACTCGGTGCTGCTGGTCGAACACGACATGGCGCTGGTCGCCGACGCGGATTGGATCATCGACGTCGGGCCGGGCGCCGGGTCCGACGGCGGTGAGGTCCTCTACTCCGGCGTCACCGAAGGGCTGAGCGAGGCGCAGGATTCGGTGACCGCTCGCTACCTCGATCCGGAACCGCTGGCGTTGCGCGGGCTCGCCGACGTGCGCGCGCCCGGAGGCTGGCTGGAGATCGACGGGCTGAGCACGCGCACCCTGCGCGACGTCGACCTGCGCCTGCCGCTGCGCTCCTTCACCGCGGTCACAGGCGTCTCGGGGGCCGGCAAGTCCACACTGGTGACGCACTGCCTGGGCACGATCCTCGGCGAGCGCGTGCGCACCACGGTGGCCGACGAGCCCGACCCGTCGGCCGACGGACCCGAGGACACTGCGCCCGCCGCCATGTCCGTCCTCGCAGATGACCGGATCGGGCACGGTGAGGTGCGCGGCACCGACGGCATCGACCGGCTCGTGCACATCACTCAGAAGCCGATCGGCCGGACGCCCCGCTCGTGCCTGGCCACCTACACGGGACTGTTCGACCGGGTGCGACGACTCTTCGCCGACACCGCCGAGGCACGGGGGCGCGGCTGGGGCGTGGGCCGTTTCTCCTACAACGTCGCCGAGGGCCGCTGCCCCGAGTGCAGCGGCACCGGACAGATCGAGGTGGAGCTCGTGTTCCTGCCCGGCTCCTCTGCGACCTGCCCCCGTTGCCGCGGCAGCCGCTACAACCCCGAGACCCTCGAGGTCCGGTGGGAGGGACTGAGCATCGCCGAGGTGCTGGAGCTGTCCGTGACCCGCGCCCGCGAGGTGTTCGCCGCCGATCCGAGGATCTCGCGGGCGCTGGACGCGCTGGCCGCGATCGGGCTCGGGTATCTCACCCTCGGACAGCCCGCCACCGAGCTCTCCGGCGGCGAGGCGCAGCGGATCAAGCTGGCCACCGAGCTGCAGCGGACCGTGCGCAGGCACAGCGTGTACCTGCTGGACGAGCCCACCTCGGGCCTGCACCCTGCAGATGTGGACCTGCTGGTGAGGGAGCTGAACAGGCTGGTGGACGCGGGCCAGAGCGTGGTCGTGGTCGAGCACGACCAGCGCGTGATCGCCCAGAGCGACCACGTGATCGACATGGGCCCCGGGGCAGGCGCGAAGGGTGGCCGGATCATCGCCCAGGGCGCTCCGGCGCAGATCGCCGCGGCCGACGGCAGCGCGACCGGCGCCGAGCTGCGGAAGGTCGCCCAGCCAGTTCCGGTGTGAGCGACGCCGGGCGTCATCTGTCACACCCCTCTGATGGACTGACGTCGACTATCTGAGTCGACGTCCATTGGAGACTGCGATGACCAGCACCCCGCCGCCCCAGAGCCCCGAGCGCGCCCAGAGCCCGGAGGGCCCAGAGAGCTCCTCGGACGCTCCCCAGCCTGAGGCGCGTGCCCGGCTCACGTGCTCCGATGCCGAGCAGCTCGGCACCCGGATCCAGCAGCAGGCGGCACTGATCGCCGAGGCCACGTGCGAGCTCCTCCTGATGGTCGGTGAGTTCGACGCCCGAGAAGGGTTTGCCTGGTTCGACGGGCTGAAGTCCACCGCGCACTGGCTGGGCTGGTCCTGCTTCATGTCGCCGGGCACCGCCCGGGAGCACGTCCGCGTGGCCCGCGCGCTGCCGAGGATGCCGCTGACCGTCGCCGAATTCCGGGTCGGTCGCCTGTCCTACTCGAAGGTCCGCGAGATGACGCGCCTCGTCGACCGAGTCGATGAGGCTGCCCTCGTGGAACTCGCCCGCTCCATGACGGCGTCGCAGCTGGCCCAGGCCATCTCCACCTTCCGCGCGGTGGACGGCACCCGCCTCGGCCAGGATGCCGTGCGCCAAGCCCGCTGGCAGGTCCGGGAGGATGGAATGGTCGAGATCCACGCGGTGCTCCCCGCCGACATGGGGGCCGAGCTCATCACGGCCCTCGAGCTCGCCCTGGGCCGCGACGGGACAGAACCGCCGCAGAGCGAATCGGTGGTAGACCGCCCTGCACGTGACGCCGCTCCTCACCCCAACTCCACGCGCAGCAACTCCGCGCCGACAGCCACCCGGGTGGAGCAGCTGTCGGACGCGCAGGCCGCTGAACTCGCGGCTGACGTCACGACGGCGCCGACTCTCGAGCAGCGTCGGGCAGACGCCTTCCTGGACCTCGCACGCACCTTCCTCGACGCAGAGCCCGACGATCGCTCCGGCGAGGATCGCCATCTGGTGATCATCCAGGTCAGCGCCGAGTCGCTCTCCCAGAACGTTCCCGCGGGAACGCCTTCCTCCGCGTCACCGCTCACGGCTCTCCCCCACGCCGACGAGCAGCAAGCCACCGAATCTCTCCGCGGTCGAGAGCCCACGATCACGTCCGGCGCACCGCCGCACAACGTTCCCGCGGGAACGTCCGAGCGTTGTGGAGTACTCGGGATGGGTCCGCTGGAGATTCGCACCGCCGAGCGCCTCGCATGCACCGGCAAGGTCGCGATCACGATCACCGATGCCGGCGGCGAGATTCTTCATCTGGGCAGGTCACGGCGCCTGGCATCACGAGCCCAGCGTCGCGCGCTGCGTATGCGGGATACGACCTGCAGCTTCCCGGGCTGCCACCAGTCCCAACATCTCGACGCCCACCACGTCGTTCCCTGGTCGGAGGGCGGACTCACCGACATCGAAGGGCTCGCCCTGCTATGCCGTCGCCACCACGTGATGGTTCACGAGGGAGGCCTACGCCTCGTGCCCGGATCCGGGTTCCGCACCGCAACGTCACTGAGCCGACGTCTCGCGGTCGTCGACGCCGACGGGCGCCCCGTACAGGCACGATGGCCCGCAATGTTCGAGCATCTCCTGTTCCGCAGCACCATCGATACGAAGGATGACGGGGCGAGGGATACGACGTGCTCTGCACCGCCTCCGGCGGCTGACCCTGAGCGCATCGCCGCAACGACTGGCGGGGAAGGTTTTCGACTTGCTGACTGCGTGGATGTCCTCTGCAGCAGCATCGTAGAACTCGCCGCGTGAGCTGTGCGACTGCTCTCCCCGGGCTCTTCACCTGAACGGCTGAACGCCCTATCACCGACGGCCCGACGGCTGAACGCCCGAACGACTCAGCGACTCAGCGAGAGCTCGCGCACCACATCCCATTCGTAGACGTTCCGGTCACGGCCGAGCCGCATGAGGGTGAGCACAGGCCTTTCGATCTCCACGGGCTCGAGCACGGCGACGTGATCCGCGAGAGCGTCGCGCACCTCATCGACTGCGGTCATCGCGTCTGCGTAGGCGATCGAGACATGCGGGTGGAACGGCCCCCATTCGCGGCGACCCACCACCTGATCCACCGCCTCACGCTGGATGGTGAGGAGCTCCTCGAGCCAGGACTCCTCGCGGGCACAGAACATGACCGCTTCCGAGGCGATGAGCATCGAGTCGAGGACCAGCGGAGTGCTCTCGATGGCCTCCGCCCTCGCGAAGACCTGCTGGGAGACCTCGTGAAGCTGCCCGGCGGCGACCTCGTCCGTGAACCCGACGCCGGCCATCGTGAGGTGCAGACCCTGGACTGGGACCGGCCGGACGGCGTCGACCTCAGCCAGCGACTCCTGCACTCGGCGAATCGTGGCTTCCGCGCTGGGCGCGTCCTGCAGAGTCAGGTGCATCGTGTACATCCTGCGTCCGGGTCCCCACCCCGGCCGCCAATGCCAATGGTTCCGAGTCACGTCGGTGCCCGGCAGGATATCGACGTCCATCTCAGGCCTCTTTCCGCTGTCGCAGTCCGCGCGCGGTCCCGCGCAGTCGTCGTTCCAGTTCCATCGATGTCCCGGCTCGGCCGTCGTCCTGGCTCAGCCACAACCCATGCTAAGCCACTGCTCGGCCTCAGCCGCTGTGTTCATCCGTTGTCGCAGCTCAGCCGCTGAAACCGCCGCCGGAGTGGGCCATGTCCTTGAACCGGGAGTAGTGGCCCTCGAAGGCGACCGGGATCGTCTTGGTAGCGCCGTTACGATGCTTGGCGATGATGAGGTCCGCCTCGCCGGCACGGGCGGATTCCTTCTCGTAGTAGTCCTCGCGGTGGATCAGCAGGATGAGGTCGGCGTCCTGCTCGATCGAGCCGGATTCGCGCAGGTCGCTCATCATCGGGGTCTTGTCGGTGCGCTGCTCGCTGCCACGGTTCAGCTGCGAGATCGCGATGACCGGCACCTGGATCTCCTTGGCCAGGAGCTTCAGGGCACGGGAGAACTCTGAGACCTCCTGCTGGCGGGACTCGACCTTCTTGCCCGAGCTCATCAGCTGCAGGTAGTCGATGACCACGAGCGAGAGGTCATGCTTCTGCTTGAGCCGACGGCACTTCGCACGGATCTCCATCAGCGACATGTTCGCCGAGTCGTCCATGAACAGCGGAGCGTCGGCGATGCGGCTCATCGCGCGGGCCATCGACTGCCAGTCGCGGTCGTCCATCGAGCCGTCGCGCATCCGGTTCATCGGCACCTGTGCCTCGGCGCTGAGCAGACGCATCGTGATCTCGGTCTTGTCCATCTCCAGGGAGAAGATCACCGAGGTCTTGCCGTTGTGGATCGACGCGGAGCGCAGCACATCCATGCCGAGGGTCGTCTTGCCCATCGCGGGGCGGCCGGCGAAGATGATCAGCTGGCCCGGATGCAGGCCCTGGGTGAGCTCATCCATCTCGGCGAAGCCCGTGGGGGTGCCGGTGACCTGGCCGCCGCGGTTCTGGGTGGCCTCGATTGCGTTGAGGGTCTCATCGATCACCTCGCCCAGCGGCAGGAAGTCCTCGCTCTGTCCACGCTCGGTGACCGCATAGACCTGGGCCTGGGCTTCGTTGATGGCCTCCTCGACCTCGCCGCCGTCGGACGCATAGCCCAGCTGGACGATCCGGGTGCCGGCCTCGACCAGGCGGCGCAGGGTGGCGCGCTCGACCACGATCTCGGCGTAGAAGCCGGCGTTCGCCGCGGTGGGAACCATGTCGATGAGATCGGCGAGGTAGGCTCCGCCGCCCACCCGGGCCAGCTCGCCGCGCTTGGAGAGCTCATCGGAGACGGTCACCAGGTCGGCAGGCTCCCCGCGCCCGTAGAGGTCGATGATCGCCTCGAAGACCATCTCGTGGGCTGGCCGGTAGAAGTCATTGCCGCGAACGATCTCGACCACGTCGGCGATCGCGTCCTTGGACAGCATCATGCCGCCGAGCACACCGCGCTCGGCGGGGAGGTCCTGGGGCGGGGTGCGCTCCAAGCCGCGGTCGGGTCCAGCTTCGAAGGCCTGAGTAGATGTCACCGAGTCAGTGTAGGAAGTCCGGCTGACTGCTGGGACGTGATCTTTCGCCCCTGGGGACGGCGGGCAGATGGGGAGGGAGCGTCACCCCGAGCCTCGCAGCGCCGCCCCGCGCACTCGAGTCTGTTCTCGATGTGGCCCGTACCGGTGCCAAACGCCATGACTTCGCACTCGCCCCGGTCGGCCTCGCCCACCTCGAGCAGATCGAGAACGAGCTGATCTGAGCGCTGGCGCGGCCCAGGATCACTCCCCCAGTGGCATCCCGAGCACATAGGCCGCCTGGGCGAGGTGCTGGACGGCGTCGTCCACGATGCTCACCAGGCGCGCGCCCCGGCTGACGGGCGGATCCCACTGCTCGTCGATGATGTCGTCAAGGGCGGCGGCTGAGAGCGTGCCGAGGTAGTCGTCCATCGCGGCGAGCGTGGCGTGGACGTAGTCGAGCACTCCGCCTCCGTCCTCGATGACGATGCGGCGCGCCTCGGCGTCGGTGTGACCGTAGCCGACGGCATCGCCGGCCGGCCCGAGGCCGAAGCGCTGGTCGAAACCGCCCGCGGTCCACACCTGCTCGCCGCCGACGAGATCGGCGAGCTGCACATCGATCTCGCGCCCGGTATGCCAGAGCAGCCAGGCCACAGAGTTCGGGTGTCCGCCGGGTCGAGCATTGAGGGTCACCGGATTCAGCTGGTGCCGCAGGCGCTCGGCGGCGTCGCGGGGGCGGGAGGTCAGGTCACGGAGGAGGTCGAGAGAGTCCATGTCCTGACGGTACTCCGCCGCGGTCCGTGCCCGGCCTGCCACCTGCACCTGCTGCTGCCTGTCGTCCTGGCCGTCGGCCGCTCCGTCGTCCCGCCCAGCAGCCGCCATCTGTGCCACCAGTTTCCTGTCGCTGGTGAGCTCTGAACGGTCCACAGCTGTTCAGAGCTCACCAGAGACAGATCTCTGGTGGCGAGAAGGCGGAACAGATCTCTGGTGGCGAGAAGGCGGAACAGATCTCTGGTGGCGAGAAGGGGGAACTGATCTCTGGTGGGGAGACAGCAGGCAGAGCCGGTATCTGGTGGAGAGACGGTGTGCGAGGCCGGAGGTGAGCTGACCCGGTCTCAGTCCTCGACGATGACGCCGGCGGCCTGTTCGGGGTGGCGCTGCAGCCAGCTCTCGATGAACGGGCAGATCACCAGGACAGGCAGCGAGATCGCCCTGGCCTCGGCGAGGGTGGTGCGCACCAGCACGGAGGCCACCCCTTCCCCACGGTGCGCGGGGTCAGTGACGGTGTGGATCAGCTCGATCCGGTGACGCGTGCGCTCGTAGAGCATGATGCCCACGACTTCGCCGCTGCGCACCGCCTCATAGCGCCCGATCGCCGGGTTGTCGCGGACCGCGATGGTCTCGTCCGGGCCGTGGATATGATCTTCGACGTCGCTGCTGCTCATCCGAGCTCCTTCCGGCGTTACCTCCACGGTACGGGCAAGGGGACCGCGCTGCCAGGCAGTGACGAGGGGAGCACGGTGCGGGCCTCGTTCTGCTCCGCCGGTCCCCACGGCCGTGCAACCATGCTGGACGTGACCGAGGAAACCGCCGACCATCCGTCCGCCCCCACCGCCACCGCGGCGGCATCCTCCGCCGCAACCGCTGCGCGGGCCGCGGGGGCCGCAGCCGCTGCGGGGGCCGCGGGGGCCGCAGCCGCTGCGGGTGGTGCGGGGGCGGCGAACAGTGACGCCCGCCCCGCGGAACTCTCCGCAGACCTCACGGAGCTGTCGGAGCAGGCAGCCTTCACCCGGGCTGCCGACGCCCTGCAGAGCCATCGCGCGCATTCGGAGGTCTGGGGGGATGAGCGTGAGGCCGTGAGCATCGCGCTGCAGTGGGCTGCCGCGCACACCACGGTCGCCACCGATCCGAAGACCACAGCTCGCAGCGCCGCTGCATTGCAGGAGGATGTGGGCCAGACGATCACGGAGGGCGGCATCGGCGCCGCGCGGGCGATGGAGCTGTTCGATCAGGTGCTGCTGCCCGCGACCCGCTCCGCCGAGGATCCGATGAACCTCGCCTACATCCCGGCCGCACCCACCCGGGCCGCGGTCGCCTTCGACTCCGTGGTCTCCGCCGCGAACGTTTTCGGAGGGATCTGGGAGAACGGCGCGGGGGCGATCTTCGCCGAGAACCAGGTGCTGCGATGGCTCGCCGATCTGCTGGGCTGGCCCGCCGAATCCGCTGGGGTGTTCGTCGCCGGCGGCACCCACGGGAACCTCTCGGCACTCGCGACCGCCCGTGATCACGCGCTGGGCGTGCGGGGCCGCAGGCCGGAGGGTGGCTGGGCCCTGGCCTGCGCCTCGACCGCGCATTCCTCGATCTCGTCGGCCGCGCGGCTGCTGGACATGGACCTGATCTCCGTGCCGGTCGATGACCGCGGGCACCTCACCGGCGACGCGCTCGCGCGGGCGCTCGAGGCCGACCCGCGGATCTGCGCGGTGGTCGCCTCGGCGGGGACCACCAACGCGGGGATCGTGGATGACCTCGCCTCCGTGATCGAGGCCGCCCATCGCCACGGCGCCTGGGTGCACGTGGACGGCGCCTACGGCGGGGCGGCCCTCGCAGCGCCGAGCGCCCGGGAGCGCTTCGCCGGCATCGAGCAGGCCGACTCCTTCATCGTGGATCCCCACAAGTGGCTCTTCGCCCCCTATGACTGCTGCGCCCTGCTGTACCGGGATCCGCGCCCGGCCGCGGCCGCGCACTCCCAGCACGCCGCTTATCTCGACTCGATCGACCGCGGGGAGTCCAATCCCGCCGATCTCGCGGCGCACCTCTCGCGTCGCGCCCGCGGGCTGCCACTGTGGTACTCGCTGGCCACCCATGGCACCGACGCGTACACCGCCGCCGTCGAGCGCTGCCTGGCGGCCTCCCGCACCGTGGCGCACGCGATCCAGGAATCGGAGCATCTCGAGCTGCTGCTCGAGCCGGAGCTGTCGGTGGTGGTGTTCCGTCGGCCCGGTTGGACCCCGGCCGACTATCGCCGCTGGTCGCAGCGCCTCGCAAAAGAGGGCACGCTCCTATGCGTGCCCACCGCGTTCCAGGGGGAGGTCGCGCTGCGGCTCGCGTTCGTGAATCCGGCGACGGATCCGGCGGCAGTGATCGAGGTGCTGCGCACCACGATGCTGGCGGCCGACGGCAGCTGAGGCGCCCGCTGCAGAGGCCCCGGACGCTACGGAGCGAGCGGCGGGGCCGACGGCTGCGGAGCCAGCGAGCCCGTCACTCCTCCGCCAGCTGCTCCTGCAGGGCGTCGAGCCGGGTGACGTCCTCGCCCCGGCCGAGCTGGGCCCAGCCCTCGCGGGCGCGGCGGGCGGCCCGGCGTGCCTGCACCCGCTCTCCCCGTGCAGCGAGCAGATGGGCATGGCGATCATCGAGGTAGGTCGCCCAGTAGCGGGCGCGAGCATCGTGGCCGGGGGGCATCTCATCGATCGCCTGCATCGCCTCGCGGCGCCGCAGCTCGCAGTCCTGCTCCTCCACACCCGTCACGCCGCGGGCCAGGGCGTCGCCGGTGGCGATGAACAGGCCCACCCGGGCATCGACCCGGTGATCCCAGAGCAGCTCCGGGGGCAGCACCGGGCGGCCGCCGGTCGGGCGGGTGCGGCGTTCGATCGAGCGCGCCGATGCGATGACGGGCTCGAGCCGTTCGAGGTCGAGCGCTCGTCGCAGCACCAGGGCGCTCGCCTCGAGCTCCGTGCGGATCAGCTCGCTGCGGGCCGCAGCAGGGGTGCCGAGGTCATCGGCGAGCCGACGGGCCGCGATCGCCAGCGTGCGCAGCTCACGCAGCGAGGCGACCTGGTCGCCCCTCCGCTCGTGGATGCTGGCGGCCAGTCGGGCGGCCTCGAGCAGTCCGTGCTGGTCACGCTGCTCGCGGGCGATGGCGCGAGCCTGTTCCAGGGGCACCCATGCAGCGTCATAGCGCTCCGCCTGGATCCGCTGCGTGGCGACGGCGAGCAAGGGCTCGACCCGCAGCGCCTCCCGGCCGAGGGTGCGCTGGAGGGAGAGCAGTCTGCCCGCGGTGAACGAGGCATGCGTGGTGACCCCGGCAGCCATCAGCGCTCGCAGCAGCGCGGTGATCAGACCGACCCGCAGCGGCGGGTCCTCGATCTCGTGCAGCGCCTCGAGCGCCTCCAGCGCGTGGTGCACCGCCTGCAGCGGATGCTCGATGCCGAGGGTGCGGGCGAGCACCGCATGCGCACCGATGAGCGTGCGCGCCGGGTCACCGAGCGGGCCGTCGGCGTCGACCCCCGCGAGCTCGATCAGCTCCAGCAGATCCAGCGCCGCGGTGGTCGCGCCGGTCAGGTCACCGGCGCCTTCGAGCGACTGGGCGAGGTACAGCCGCAGCTCCCGCTCCGGGTCGACCAGCATCCGCTCCCGCACCTGGGGAAGCACCGACAGCGCCGCCCGCAGCCGGGCCGCATCCCGTCGCGGATCCGTGGGGGCTGCGCGCGGCCCGGGCAGCGAGGAGCGGGTGAGCGCGCGCATCACCACCAGCATCTCGGCCGACGCCTGCGGCGCCTGCCCGCGGCGACGTCCGCGTGAGGTGGGTGCAGTCTCGAGCACCGACCGGCTCCGCGCGGCGGTCCCCCGCAGGCGGGTGCCCTGCGCTGCGGGCTCATGCTCGAGCAGGACGATCAGCGTCGCCGCCGCCTGCTCGGAGCAGCCCTGGCGGCGCAGCAGGGAGACCAGATCGGCAGTGTCATCCCTGAGCTGGGAGGAGTCGCCGCTCAGCAGCGCCCCGTGCAGCGCTGTGCGCAGCAGATGAAAGCGATCGGCGGGCGCGGCGGGAGCTCGTCGGAACTCCTCTACCAGGCGACGCGCCTGGCGGGGGTGCTCGGCGTGAAGAAGGTCACTCGCCCGGTGCGCCGCCTCATGGACGTCCCCCGGGTGCGGCAGCGGCAGCTCAGCGGGGCGCAGCGCGACCCGAAACCGGGACAGATCCGGCAGGTCACTCCGGACCTCGTCACCACCGGGGCCCGGGAGTGAGGAGGCACCAGAAATGATCACAGACCGAAACCTACCAAGCGCCCGTGTATCAGCCCACAGCCAGATCTTCTCCGTAGAATGACCGAGGCCCTCGCGGCCACGACCGATGAGAAGAGGTAGAAGGTGGCTGTCGACCTGACAGGGGCTGCTGCGGCATCGACCCCCGTCTCCACGGTGCAGGATCCTCACACCACCCTCCCCCGCACGGGACGCTTCGCCGGTCATCTCCACTTCGACGAGACCGTCACCCCGGTGCTGCACACCGACTTCGACGTGGCGGAATATGTGCGCCGTGGCACCGCCAGGCTCGAGGTGGACTCCGCGCTGCTGGCGACCGAAGAACCTCTCGATGAGGACCTGCACCTCACCCTCGGGGTGCTGCAGCGCCTGGAGTCCTCGGCGCTCGCGGAGTCGAGGGCGATGCTCGCGACCGTCACCGGCAACGAGGCCCGGATCACCGCCTTCCTGGCGACCTGGCTGGTGGACCGCTTCTGGCAGTCCCGCGCCCTGCGAGACCTGCTCACCGGGGACCACCCCACCGACCGGCCGTCGCCCCGGCGCCGTCCACATCCGCTGGCCGCCCTGCGCCGAGTCCATGTGGACCGGGTGCAGCCGCTGCTGACCCCGCTATGGAACGGAACGGCCGGTGAGGCGATGCCCGCCGGGCACATGGCGCGGATGGCGATCCAGGAGGCGTCCCTGCAGGCCGCCGTGGTGGCGATCTCGCGAAGGACCTCCGGGGAAGCGCGACGCGTCCTCGACGTGATCGCCGAGCGGCACCAGGCCGCCGTGGACTTCTTCGTCACCGAGGCGATCGCTCGACTCACCCGCTCGCGCCGCGAGGCGGTGATCGCCCGGGTGCTGCTCTCGCTCGACTCCCCGCTCCACGGCGGCGGGCTCATCGATCCTGACCTCCGCCCTGCCCTCGCCGTGCTCGGCGCGGACCCTCGCGACCGCGCGGCCCTGCACCGCGCCCGGTATGAGATCACCCGGCTCCTGCCCGGCCCTGACCTCCCGGACCCCTCCCTCAGCTCTCTGCCCAGCACCGGAGTGTGACATGGCTTTCGACCTCGACCAGTTCGCCCAGACCTCGGCCCCCGTCAAGTACGAGGATCTCGACTTCGACTCCTTCGACTCCCAGCCGCTGGATGCGCAGACGCTGCGCTCGCTGCGCTATATGTGCGATGTCGAATACCACACGTCCTGCTTCCTGCGGGATCTGCTGGTCACCCCCTCGCACCGTGAGGAGGAGGCCGGCGGGTTCATGACGATGTGGAACCGGGAGGAGTTCTGGCACGGGGAGGCGCTCTCGATGGTGCTGGCCCGGCACGGGATCGTCGTCGACTATGACGAGATCAAGGCCAAGCGCGTGAAGCTGGGCTGGGTGGGGGCGCTCGGGCCGCTCAAGCAATCCGTGCTCACCAACCTCGCCGGGACCGACTTCGTCGCCGTGCACATGGTGTGGGGTGCAGCCAACGAGCTCTCGGCCGTGGCCGCCTATCGTCGGCTCTCCGCGATGACCGAGCATCCGGCGCTGTCGCCGCTGCTGAAGCGCATCGCCCAGCAGGAGACCCGCCACGTCGCCTTCTACACCACCCAGGGCCGGGAGCGGCTCGAGGCTTCAGAGGCGGCCCAGAAGATCGTGCGGCTGATCATGTCCCGCGTCTGGAAGCCCGTGGGCAGCGGGATGATGGACGAATCCGAGGTGGTGCACGTGATGAACCATCTCTTCGGCGGCAAGTCCTCGGAGCTGGACAAGCTCGACAAGCGGATCCAGAAGCTGCCGGGCCTGGACGGACTGACCATCTTCCGCAACGCCTTCGCCCGCCTCGGCGTCCCCGCCTGAGGCGGGGCAGCCGGGCCGAGGTGCTGTCGGCCGACGTGGGGCCGCCAGGGGTGGTCAGTCGAGGGGCGGACGACCGACGTGGGGGCGGTCAATCGTCGTCATCATCATCGTCGTCATCATCGTCCTCGCACTCCAGCTCTCCGTCGTCCCACTCGCAGACACCGGCCGGACGCGGCGGGGTGCTGCTGCCGCCGCCCGAGGAGGACGAAGAGCCGCTCCCGCTCGAGCCGCCGGAGGAGCCGCCGGTCGGGGCTCGGGTCGACGAGCCGGATCCCGAGGAGCGCGGCGTCTGCGCGGCGGACTGCGGAGCGGGCTCGGGCTCGGGCTCGGGCTCGGGCGATGCCAAGGGCTCCATCGTGCCCACCCCGGTGTCGGAATGGATGCCGCGCACCGGCTGTTCGGAGGCGGTGGGCGTGGGCAGAGGGACCGATTCGCTCGCGGGCAGCGCCGCGCTCTCAGACGCCGGGGCCGGAGCCGCCCCACCCTCGGCGGCAGAGGTCTCCCCGACCGAGATCCCGGCCCGCGCCTGCGGGGCGTCATCCATCGAGGGCAGCACGGCGAGTCCGATCACCGCGAGCGCGACCGCCACGATGAGCCCGAGGGTCCGCAGGATCTTCATGTCAAGCATGCTCACCGCCGCCGATGAGACGCCTGTGAAGTCGAGATGAGAGACCTCTCATCAGTGCACTGACCTGCCTCGCGACGGTTCGCATCCTCTTCGCTCAGGCCCCAGGATCGACGATCTTGTAGCCGGCGCCGCGCACCGTCACCAGACGCGCCGCCCCGAGCTTGCCGCGCAGGTAGCCCACATACACGTCGACCACGTTCGAGGCGCCGTCGTAGTCGTAGCCCCATACCTTGGACAGGAGCAGGTCGCGCGTGAGGACCTGGTTCGGGTTCTCGAGGAACACGCGCGCCATCGTGAACTCTCGGGAGGACAGCTCGACCGAGCGGGACTGTCCGTCGGCGGTGCTGCTCGCGATTCGGGTACGGAGGTCCAGCGACAGGTCCCCCAGCTGGAGGACGTCCGCGCTGACGGTGCCTGCGCCGGAGGTGGCCTCGCGCGCGCGGAGCTTGACGCGGGCCAGCAGCTCCTCGAAGCGGAAGGGCTTGGCGATGTAATCGTTCGCCCCGCCCTCGAGGCCCTGCACGGTGTCGTCCACGCCGGTGCGCGCCGTGACCATCAGGATCGGGATCTGCACGTCCATCTCCCGCAGCGCCTTGAGCACCTGGAAGCCATCCATCCGCGGCAGGCCCACATCCAGGACCAGCAGGTCGAAGTCGCCGCTGGAGGCGAGGTCGAGGGCGGAGATGCCGTCCTCCACCACGGTCGAGGCGAAGCCGTTGGCCTTCAGCCCGCGTTCCATGAACCGGGCGATCCGCGCCTCGTCCTCGGCGATGAGGATCCTCATCCCTCGTCCCTCCTCGTGATGGTGGTTGTGGGGGTGGTGTCGGTGTCGGCGGCGGAAGCCCGCGCCCGCCTGCCAGTATCCCCGGCGGGGCTGTCCTGGGGTCGTTCGTCCGCCGATGGCCGCTCCGCGAACTGCGGGAACACGATGGTGAAGGTGGACCCCTTCCCCGGTTTCGAGAGCAGGCGCACCACTCCGCCGTGGCCCTCGGCGATCGCGAGCACGATCGGCAAGCCGAGTCCCGTCCCCGAGCCGCGGCTGCCGTCGACGCGGGCGAACCGTTCGAAGATGCGTCGCTGGTCCTCGGTGCCGATGCCGATGCCCTCGTCCTGCACGGACACGTGGATCTCGGGGCCCTCCGGCCCCAGCACGCGGTCCACCCCGAAGCGGATCCGGCTGCCCTCGTCGCTGTAGCGCACGGCGTTCGCGGCCAGCTGCACGACGGCCTGGGCGAGGCGCTGCTCGTCGGCATCGGCCACCACGTCGACGGTGCGCTCGAGGATCCATTCCCGCTCGGCGATGTGCTCGATGCGTGCGAAGGCTGAGCGGGTGAAGCCGGCCAGGTCCAGGGGTCGTAGCCGCACATAGTCGGGGCGCGCGGAGGCCGCGAGCTCGGAGAGGTCGCCGACGACGCGGCCCATCCGGTCCAGCTCCTCGATCGCGATGTCGCGGGACTCGCGCACATCCTCGACATCCTCGATGTCGGTGGTCTCCAGGGTGCCGCGCACGATAGTGAGCGGCGTGCGCAGCTCATGGCCGACGTCGCTCATGAAGCGACTCTGCTCGGCGAACCCTGCCTGGATGCGCCCCAGCATGCGGTTGAAGTTCTGCGCGAGCGCACCGATCTCGTCCCGGTCCTCAGGGACCGGCACCCGATACTCGAGATCGTCGACCGTGATCTGCTCGGTGGCCGCACGGAGGTCCTCCAGCGGCCGCAGCAGGCGCCCGGTGACCACGTAGCCCACCCATCCCGCGACCAGCAGGGTGACCACCGAGAGCCCCGCGAAGGTGAGGACGCTCTGCCACAGGTCGCGACGCTGAGCGCCGATGTCGTTGGCGACCACGAAGATGCCCTGGGCGTCGTCCCCTGCGACATTCACGGAGACGATCAGGACCTGCAGGTCTCTGCCGTGAGCCTCCATCGGGACGATCACCGCGGAACCGGGCTGATGCGCGGCCAGCAGCTGCTCGCGCAACTGCGGCGACTCCGCGGAATCGCTCGGAAGCAGCGCGAAGTCCTGCGCGCGGGGCTGGTAGAGGGGTTCCCCGTCCAGGAAGGTGATGACGGATTCATAGTTCGACGGCGCCGCGGAATCGGTCGCGTGGAGCAGCACGCTGTCCACCGTGGTGTGGACGCGGCTGCCGTCCTCGTTCACGCTCTCGGCGATCAGGCCGAGCTCGCTGTGCTCCTGCCAGAGCTCCGCATTGACACGCGTCTCGAGCGCCCGGAACTGCGCCGCGTAGGTGAGCACCCCGGTGACGGCGAGGCCCACGGTCATGAAGGCCATCATCGCCGTCAACACGCGGATGCGGACCGTGCGCCCTCGCGAGAAGGCGCCGACGGGGCGGGCGCGGGGGCGTTCCTTGGCCATGGAAGGAATGGTAGGCGACAGGTCTGAGGCGGGGTCCGCGGCGCGGCGGCGTCGGAGCTGAGGGCGAACACGACACCGGGGCGACCCACCAGCTCGATGACGCTGCCTCTGTGCTGCTGGCCCCAGCTATGGACCCCAGGCACATTCCGACCTACATTAGTGAATTATGGGACAAAACGGACATCCGACCTCCGGGCGGGCGTGCATCGACGCCCATCGCGCGGCGAAGGAGCGGGACAGCCCTTGCACACATCGTGCCCTGGACACCGCCCGCCGCCAGGCGGTGCACCGTCCGGCCACCCTCACCCTCCACACCGATGACCGCTGCCTGTCGTGTCGAGAGCCCGGACGAACATGATGGGAGGCACCGCACGGACAGTCCTCGCAGCCCACTCCGGCACCGGACTCTTCGGTGCGGACCGCATGCTGCTGGAGAGCGTGATCGGCCTGCGAGAAGCAGGATGCCGGGTGGTCATCGCGCTGCCCGCGACCGGGCCCCTGTCCGTCGAGCTGGAACGCATCGGCGCAGAGGTCGAGGTGATCGGGATGCTGGTCCTGAGCAAGCAGCTGCTCCGCCCTCGCAGCTGGCCGACGCTGGCCCGTCGATCGCTCCTCGGGCTGCCCCGCATCTGGCGCGTGATGGGACGAGTCCGCCCGGACGTCGTCTACGTCTCCACCATGGTGATCCCTCAATGGCCGCTGGTAGCCCGTAGCCGTGGCATCCGTTCGATCAGCCATATCCACGAGGCAGAGAGATCCGGCAGCCGCTGGGTGCGTCGACTCATGTATCTGCCGCACCTCGCCTCGCAGCGGACGCTCGTCACCAGTCGATTCTCGCTCGAGACCATCCGTCGCGTGCTGCCCGCTCTTGCTCGACGAGCCGAGATCGTCAGCAATGGAATCGTCTCCCCGCACGAACCGACACTCCCTCGCGAGCCGCTGGAGTCTCCCCTGCGGATCCTCTACATGGGCCATCTCTCGCCGCGCACGGGAGCAGATCTCGGGCTCGAAGCAGCGACCCTGCTCCAGCAATCGGGCCGCCAGGTGGAGCTCACAGTTCTGGGTTCCCCCGCGGAAGGAGACGAAGGGTTCGCACAGCAGCTGCGGGACCAAGCAGCCAACGGTGACGTGGAGGTCCACTTCGCCGGGTTCCACCGCGATGTCTGGCCCTTCCTCGCCAGAGCCGACGTCCTGCTGGCCCCGTCACGCTTCGACGAGCCCTTCGGGAACTCGGCGATCGAGGCAATCCTCGCCCTGAGACCGGTGATCGCGAGCAACTCCAGCGGACTCAAGGAAGCCGCAGGAGGCTACCGCACGACGTTCTTCGTCCCCCCGGGGGACGCGAGGGCGATCGCAGACGCTCTCGAGGCCGTCGCCAGCTCCTGGTCCTCCATCATCCGATCGCTCTCCATCAGTCGACAGGAAGCGCTGCGGCGTCACGATCACGCGACCTATCGCGCCACGATCGCCCGTGCCTGCAGGGCGGACGGTCGACCCGACAAGGGACAGCACAGCCTCTGATCCGGTGCTCAACGCGTTCGGATCCTGCGCTGATGCGCTGATCAGGTGGGGTCAGCCCCTGCCGAGTCGCCGCTTCACGATCCCGACCAACCCGCCGCGCTCCTTGAGGGACCTGCGGCGGCCATGGGCACTTGCGGGGGCCGGGCTCGTGGCCACGGTGCCACCGGGGTGATCGGTGCCACCGGGGTGATCGGTGCCGCCGGGGCGATCGGTGCCGCTGGGGCGATCGGTGCCACCAGCGCGGGCGGCGGAGCTGGCGCCGCCGGCCTCGGCGGAACCAGCCGTGCCCGTCGTGCCCGTCGCGCCAGCCGTGCCCAGCGCCGCCCGCGCCTGCGCCCGCTGCTCGGCCTCGCGGCGCTCCCGCTTCTCGTTCTCCGCCTTCGTACGGCTCTCGCGCAGCTGCCCGAGCCGGGCCTCCTCACGGATCCGCTTCCGCTCGCCCGGGCCCTCGGCGATCCGGTAGAGCACCGGGACGATGACCAGGGTCAGCAGGGTCGAGGAGATCAGGCCTCCGATGACCACCACGGCCAGCGGCTGGGCGATGAAGCCGCCGTTGCCCGTGATGCCCAGCGCCATCGGGATCAGCGCGAAGATGGTCGCGGCGGCGGTCATCAGGATCGGGCGCAGGCGCTTGGCCGAGCCCTGGTGGAGGGCCTCGTCGAGCGTCATCCCGTCCCGTCGGTACTGGTTGACCAGGTCGATCAGCACGATGGCGTTGGTGACCACGATGCCCACCAGCATCAGCAGGCCGATCATGGAGGGGAGCCCCAACGGCACTCCGGTGATGACCAGCAGGCCCAGCGCGCCGGTGGCGGCGAAGGGGATGGAGACCAGCAGGATCAGCGGCTGGATCAGCGACTTGAAGATCCACACCAGCAGCACGTACACCAGCAGGATCGCGGCGAGCATGGCGATGCCGAGCTGGCCGAAGGTCTCGTCGATGTCCGCGGCGGTGCCGCCGATCGTCGCCTCGACGCCCTCGGGCAGCTCCGCGGCATCGATCGCGTCGTTCGCCGCATCGGTCGCGACCCCGACGTCCTCCCCTGCCGGGGCGAGCGAGACGGTCACGGTCTCCAGGGAGTCCTGAGTGTCGATGGAGGGGCGCGAGAGCTGCTCCTCGACGGTCGCGACGTCCTGCAGCGGGATGGTGCCCAGCAGGGTCAGGTCCTGCAGCTGGGCGAAGGTGTCGATGTTCTCGCCGCCGGCGACGTAGATGTCCAGCTCGTCGTCCTCGAGGGTGATGGTCCCGATCGCGCCGGGGTACATCTGCTGGGCGACCAGGCCGATCACGGCTTCCTCGGTGAGTCCGCGCTGGGCGGCGGCCTCCCGGTCGACGGTGACCACGGCGGTGGGCTGGTCGGCCTGGAGGTCGCTGCCCACTTCGGCGACGCCGCTGGGCAGCGGGTCGAGCTCGGCGAGGATCGCGTCATTCGCGGCCTGCCGGTCCTCGGCGGTGGGACCGGTGATGAGGATGTCCACCGAGCTGGAGCCGGTGGGCGAGGCGATGTCTGCGGCGTCGATGGTGCCCGGCTCCGGCAGGGCCTCGAGGGTCGTGACCATCTCGTCCAGGAGAGTTTCCTGATCGACGTCAGGGTCGGTGGTGATCGAGAAGCTGACCTCGTTCTCCGCTCCGCCGAAGCCGAAGCCGCCACCGCCGATGGTGGTCTGCACCGTCTCGACGCCGTCGACCGCCAGCAGCGCCTCCTCGCTCTCGGCCGCCTTGTCCGAGGACTGCTCGAGGCTGCTGCCGGCGGGGAGGGTCTGCGTGAGCGAGGCGATGTTCTGCCCGGTGTCGCCGAGGAAGCTGATGTTCACCAGCGGGATCAGGAAGACGGTCCCCACGAGCACCAGGATCGCGGCGCCGAGCGTGAGCAGGCGCTTGGGCAGCGAGTCCAGCACCAGGTGCAGCAGCGGCGCGTACATCCGGTGCAGCCAGGTGCGCTCCTCCCCGGCCTCGGCCTGTTCACGGATCTCCGCGACCTGAGCGGCATCGTCGGGGTCGACGTCCTCATGCCCCTTGGGGACCTTGAGGAACCAGTAGGCCAGCACCGGCACGATGGTCAGCGCCACCAGCAGCGAGGACAGCATCGCGATGCCGACGGTCAGGGCGAAGGGACGGAACAGCTCTCCGGCCAGGCCGGCGACCACCGCGACCGGCAGGAACACCACCACGGTCGCGAGGGTGGAGGCGGTGATGGCGCCGGCGACCTCGCTGACGCCGTCGAGGATCGCCCGGCGCTTGGTCTTGCCGTAGGCGAGGTGGCGGGTGATGTTCTCGATCACCACGATCGAATCGTCGACCACGCGGCCGATCGAGATCGTCAGCGCCGCCAGGGTCAGCAGGTTCAGCGTGTACCCGGTGACGAACATGCCGATGAAGGCGATCAGCAGCGAGGTGGGGATCGAGATCGCGGTGACGAGCGTCGGGCGCACCCGGCGCAGGAACAGCAGGATCACGCCGACGGCGAAGAGCAGACCCAGTAGGCCCTCCTCGGCGAGCGCGAGGATCGACTCCTGGATGAAGGGAGCCTGGTCGAAGACGACGTCGGCCTCCGCGTCACCGCCGACGCTCGGGAGGGTGTCTGCAAGGACCCCCTCGACGCCCTCGGAGACATCCACGACGTTCCCGCCGACGGTCGCGGTGACCAGCAGCACCAACGACTCACGCCCGTTCGTGCGCGAGACCGAGGTGGCCTCCTGCTCGGTGCGCTCGACCGTGGCGACCTCGGCGAGCGTGACCGGCGCGGCGGGCTCCTGGAGCTGTGCATCGGGCTGCGGCTGGCCTTCCTCACCCAGCTGGCCCTCCCCCGGCTGGCCCTCCTCCGCCTCCTGGCTGCCCTCGGCGGGCATCAGCACGATCTGCTCGAGGCTCTCGACGGTGTCGAGGCTCTGGCCGAGCACCACGTCCAGGGTGCGGTCGCCGTCGACGACGGAACCGCCGGGCAGGGACAGGCCGTGAGCGTCCAGAGCGGTGGTGATGTCGCTCTCGGTGAGGCCTTTCTCGGCCAGGGCGTCCTCGTCAGGCGTGATCTGCACGATCTGCTCGGGAGCGCCGATCACGGCCACCGAGGAGACCCCGTCCACCCGCTCGAGATCCGGGGTGACCGAGGTCTCGAGCCGGGAGGCGAGGTCGGAGGGCTCCAGGTCCGAGGAGACGGACAGCACGACCGCTGGGAGGTCGCTGCTGCCGCCGGCGACGACCTGCGGATCCGCCTCCTCGGGCAGTTGACCCTCGATGCGGGTGAGGGCGGCGTCGACCTGGTTCGAGGCACGGGCCACGTCGGTGCCGTAGGTGAGCTCGACGGTGACCATGGACAGGCCCGCCTGCGAGCTCGACGAGGTCCCCTCGACGTTCTCGAGCCCGGAGAGGGACTGCTCGACCGGGGCGCTGATCCGCTCACGAACCTGCTCGGAGGAGGATCCCGCGGAGATGGTCACCACCTGGATCTGCGGGAGCGACACCGAGGGGATGAGCTCCTGGCGCATCGTGGTCATGACGAACACGCCGATGATCGATACGGCGATGCACACCAGTGCGATGAAGGACCGGTTGTTCAGGCTCAGCGTGGCCAGGCGGTTCATCCTGCTCCTCAGGGGCGATGCGCGACGGGGTGGTGCGGCCCGTCGCCGCGACCCCATGGTGCTGAGGTCTGGAGTCCTGGCGTCGAGTGCTCCTCGCGCACTGTCTCACGCCTGCCTGCGAACTCGGATCCGACGAACGTCGCGAATCTCGTCGCACAATAGGGGGGTGCCCGCGTCCCCCGATCCCTCCCCCCGCGAGGAGCGCGCCCGTCGGACCGTCGACCGGGAGATCCTGCTGCTGGCGATCCCGAGCCTCGGGGCGCTGGTGGCCGAGCCGCTGTTCCTGCTGACGGACTCGGCCTTCATAGCCCGGGTCTCGACCACGTCGCTGGCCGGTCTGGGCCTGGCCTCGACCGTGCTCACCACGATCGTGGGTCTGGCGATCTTCCTGGCCTACTCCACGACCGCCGCGGTGGCTCGCTCCTTCGGCGCCGGCCGCACCCGGGAGGCGATCTCCCGCGGGATCGACGCCTGCTGGCTCGCGCTGGCCGTGGGTGCGCTGTCGACCGTGCTGCTGCTGGTGGCCGGGCGGACCCTGCTGGCCGCTTTCGGCCCGTCCCTGGAGGTCCTCGCCGAGGCGATGATCTACCTGCGCCTCAGCGCCCTCGGTCTGCCGGCGATGCTCGCCGTCCAGGCCGCGACCGGCCTGGTGCGCGGCCTGCAGGACGCGAAGCTGCCGCTGGTGGTGGCCGTCGGCGGTGCGCTGGTGAACATCCCGCTGAACGCGGTGCTGATCTTCGGCCTGGATCTGGGGATCGCGGGCTCCGCGATCGGCACCGTCATCTCCCAGTGGGGAATGGCCACGGTGCTGCTCGGGGTGATCGTCCATCGGGCACGCCGGGAGGGCATCGCACTCACCCCGCACCTGACGAACCTGGTCTCTGTGGGCCGGGACGCGGTGCCGATGTTCGTGCGCACCCTCGGGCTGCGGGTGGTGGTGATCGCCGGGACCGTGGTCGCCACCCGGCTGGGCGATGTGCAGCTGGCCGCGCACCAGCTCGCCATGACGGTCTTCACCGCGCTGTCCCTGACGCTGGACTCCCTGGCGATCGCGGGCCAGGCCCTCACCGGCCGTCACCTCGGTGCCTCCGACCCGGACACCGTGCACGCCGTGACCCGGCGCCTGATGACCTGGGGCGTGGGCGGCGGAGCGGTCGTCTCCGTGCTGCTGCTGGCGGCGAGCTATGTGGTGCCCGAGCTTTTCACTCCGGACGTCGCCGTGCAGGAGAACCTGCGCGCCGCACTCTGGGTGCTCGTGGCCACCCAGCCGATCGCCGGGTACGTGTTCGTGCTGGACGGGGTGCTGATGGGCGCCGGAGACGCTCCCTACCTCGCCAAGGTGGGCATCCTGATCGCGGTCGCGATCCTGCCCGGCGCCGTCCTGGTGGCCTGGTGGGCTCCGGCGGGGCCGTGGGGACTCGCCATGCTGTGGCTGGCCTGCAACTTCCTGTTCATGGTGCTGCGGGCGATCAGCCTGGGCCTGCGGGTCCGTACCGACACCTGGATGCGGCTGGGCGATTGAGGCCCCGCCAGGTCTTGACCGCAGGGCCACACCGCACCCGGGCTCATCCCTGTTCGACCGCGGCGCGCGAGTCGACGAAGGCGCGGACCGCCGCCTCGACGTCCTCCTCGGTGTGGGCGGCGGAGAGCTGCACCCGGATCCGGGCCTTGCCCTGCGGGACCACGGGATAGGAGAAGGCGGTGACGTAGACGCCGTGCTCGAGCATCGCGTCGGCGATCCGGCCGGCCAGCGCCGCGTCCCCGAACATCACCGGCACGATCGCGTGCTCGCCGGGCAGCAGCTCGAAGCCCTCCTCGCTCATCCGGCGGCGGAACAGCTCGGCGTTGCGGAACAGGGTGCTGCGCAGCTCGGCGCTGCCTTCGACCAGCTCGAGCGCGGTGAGGGTCGCGGCGACGATCGAGGGGGCCAGAGAGTTCGAGAACAGGTAGGGGCGACCCTTCTGGCGCAGCATCGCCACGATCTCGCGTCGGCCCGAGACGTACCCGCCGCTCGCGCCGCCGAGCGCCTTGCCGAAGGTGCCGGTATAGATGTCGATGCGCTCGGAGACCCCGAAGTGCTCGGGGGTGCCCGCGCCGGTCGCGCCCATGAAGCCGACGGCATGGGAGTCGTCCACCATCACCAGCGCCCCGAACTCCTCGGCCAGGTCGCAGATCCCCGGCAGCGGGGCGAGGAAGCCGTCCATGGAGAAGACGCCGTCGGTCACGATGATGGTGCGGCGCGCGCCCTGTCCCTCCCGCAGCGCCGCGACCGCCTCGAGCTGGGTGCGCAGATCATCGAGGTCGGCATTGCGGTAGCGGAAGCGGGCCGCCTTGGACAGCCGGATCCCGTCGATCAGCGAGGCGTGGTTCAGCGCGTCGGAGATGATCGCGTCGTCCTTGCCGAACAGCGGCTCGAACACGGCGCCGTTGGCGTCGAAGCAGGAGGAGAACAGGATCGTCTCCTCGGTGCCGAGGAAGTCCGAGACGGCGGCCTCGAGCTCGAGATGGAGGTCCTGGGTGCCGCAGATGAAGCGCACCGAGGCCATGCCGAAGCCCCGCTCGTCCAGGGCCCGCTTCGCGCTCGCGACAATCTCGGGATGATCGGCGAGGCCGAGGTAGTTGTTGGCGCAGAAGTTCAGCACCTCGGCGCCCGTGCGGCCCGCCGGACCGGCGGTGATCCGGCCGGCCTGCGGGGTGGAGATGACCCGTTCGTGCTTGTAGGTGCCGGCCTGCTCGATCTCGGTGAGCTCGGCGGTCAGCTGGTCCTTGAGATCGGTGTACATCGTGGTGGGGTCCTTCCAGACAGGTTGATCCGAGGGTGATCCGAGGGTGATCGCCAACCGCGACCGGAAAGGTTCCACTTCGCGGGAACCTTTCCGGCCGTGGCGGGCGTGAGGCTCGGCGAGTTGGGGCGCGGGACGGTCAGGCGGGTCAGGCGGGTCAGTCGGGTCAGGCGGGTCGGACGGGCCGGACGGGCCGGACGGGCCGGACGGGTCAGTCGTCCAGCCTGCTCCAGTCCAGCACGACCTTGCCGGCGGTCCCGGCCTTGGCGATCTCGAAGCCGTGCTCCCACTCGCTGGCAGGGAGCACGTCGGTGATGGTGCGGGTGATCGCGGAGCGCAGCACCTCGGAGGTGCTGAGCATCGCGGACATCGCGTTCCAGGTCTCGAACATCTCGCGGCCGTAGATCCCCTGCAGGGTGAGCATGCGGGTGACGACCATGGTCCAGTCGATCTCGAACTGCTGCGAGGGCAGGCCCAGCAGCGCGATCTTGCCGCCGTGGTTCACGTTCTCGATCATCTCCTGCAGGGCCCGAGCCTGTCCGGAGATCTCGAGCCCCACGTCGAAGCCCTCCCGCATGCCCAGGCTGCGTTGGGCGTCGCGCACCTTCTGGCTGGACACGTCCAGGACCACATCGGCGCCGCAGCCCTCGGCCATCGTCAGGCGCTCGGGGGAGACGTCGGTGATGGTGATGTAGCGGGCGCCGGCGTGGCGGGCGACCGCGGCGGCCATCTGTCCGATCGGTCCGGCACCGGTGATCAGCACGTCCTCCCCCACCACCGGGAACTTCAGCGCGGTGTGCACGGCATTGCCCAGCGGGTCGAAGACGGCGCCGAGCTCGGGGCTGATCAGCTCCTCGCCGCCGTCGTGCTCATGGACCCAGACGTTCTGGTGCGGGACGGTGACGTACTCGGCGAAGGCGCCGTCGCGCTGGACGCCCACGGAGCGGGTGCGGATGCACATCTGACGGCGGCCGGCCCGGCAGTTGCGGCACATCCCGCACACCACATGGCCCTCACCGGAGATGCGGTCTCCGACGCGCACATCGGTGACCTCCTCCCCCACCTCGACGACTTCGCCGTAGAACTCGTGGCCGGGGGTGAAGGGCACCGAGTCGCACATCGCCTCGGCCGAGGCATCCCAGGCCAGGATGTGCAGGTCGGTGCCGCAGATGCCGGCGCGCAGGACCCGCACCTTCACGTCCCAGGGCCCGCAGCCGGGTTCCTCGACCGTCGTCCATTCCAACCCGGCACCGGGTGCGACCTTGCGCAGTGCGCGCATTGCTCCTCCGTTTCCTTGCCCTGGGCGTAGCGACGGTGCTCCTGCAGGGCGTGGCCAAACTACCGGAGATCCGGCACTGGGGAAGGCACCTTGGCGACGCAGCAGAGATCCCGGCCCCGGCGCCCCTGACGGGAGCGGGGACCGGGATCTCGTGGTCTGGACCGCGCTGCCTCTCAGGGCCGGCAAGCGGTCAGCTCACCAGCCGTCCTCCGAGAGATCCACCGTGAGGGTGCCGTCCTCGGCGAGGGTCGCGGTGCCTGAGACGCGGAGCGTCGAGGTGTCCGTCTCGTCGGTGGGGGCGTCTTCGTCGTTCCAGCTCTCCTGCTGGTACGAGAAGGTCGCCTCCCCCGGGCTGTCATAGCTGGACAGGCTCCATCCCTCCGACGTCGGTTCGAGCTCGACGGTCGGGTAGGTATCGATGGTCCAGGAGCCGGAGCCCTCGACCATGCTGCTGGCCCAGGCGGAGAACGGGCAGCCCTCGGGAGAAGCCTCGGTGGACGTCGCGCACTCGTCGAGAGCCGCCTCGACCTGGGACTGGACCTCAGCGGTGCCGGCCTCGCTCAGCGCGTAGGTCGGTGCCGCGTACAGCTCGTACCAACCCTCCGGATCAGCGGGGACGAACACTGCGCTCTCCTCGGAGTCGATGAACTCCGAGACCTCCGGCAGGCTCACGGTGTACTGGCCCGGGAGCACAGCCGAGGCGGCGTAGCCTCCTTCGACGGCGAGGCTCTCCACCGCCACCTCCTGGCCGTTGACCAGGAGGGTGCTCGCCCCCTCGGGAACCTCCAGTACGAGATAGGCGTACTCGGTCTCGCCCATCCGCCATTCGGGGAACACCAGCGCGGTGCGGCCGTTGCGCTCCACGAGGAAGGTCCGGGTGGTGCTCACGCCGTCCTGGAACACCGTCGCGGTGACCACCACATCATCGTCCCCGGACTTCTCCGAGTCGAGGATCTCGTAGCTGCTGATGCGGTTCTCTGCGGAGCCAGCGATCGCGTTGGTCAGCAGCACCTGCTGGGCCGTGGGTGCGTTCGGGGCGGAAATCTCCACAGCCTGGGCGGCGTCCCCCTCCTGCAGGGCGCTGAGATACGCCTCAACCCGCTTCTCCGGGGAGAACACTGTGGAGGAGATGACGTTGAACGCGATCGCGATCCCCACCAGCAGAACGAAGGCGCCGCCGACGGCGATGCCGCCGCGGATCAGGAGCTTGCGCGCCTTCGGAGAGAGCGGCGCGGCAGGAGCCTGTTTCTGGACGGGCGCTGCTGCGGTGGCCGCGGCCGATACGCCGCCCAGCGCCACGGTCTCGTGAACATGGCCGGCCGCGGTCGGCTCGGCGGTCGCTACAGCGGCCGTGCCTGCGAGGGCCGGTGCCAGCGGACGCCGGAACCAGGACAGCACCTTCGCCGGGATGAAGGGCGCGGCCAGCGGAGTCACGAAGCGCGAGAGCAGCTCCACGATCACGCCAGCGAGGCCTGCCAGCAGCGGGGTCCACGCGGCGAGCCCCAGGGACGCGCCGATCACCTCGCCGTCGCCGAAGGTGCCGGAGTAGCCCACCGAGGCCGAGAACCGAGCGAGGATCAGCAGCCCGAGCGCGCCGACGAAGTAGACCACCGGCAGCGCAGCCCACGAGACCGCGAGGGCGACCACATTGTTCGGCACCACCTGGCGCTGGTGCTGCCACAGCAGCGCAGCCAGGAGCAGGCCGACGGGGATCAGCACCAGGGCGCCCAGCCACACGTACCAGGGCATCGAGAACACCGAGAAGAACTCGCTGCCGGTGACGCCGAACTCGTCGAGCAGGCCGGAGCCGGTAATCGAGGCGCTGAGGGAGGACAGCAGGTCCATGCCCGTGAGGTAGGACAGGACGTAGCCGCCCAGCAAGGGCAGCAGCAGGATGACGTACAGCATCGGCGGGGTGTCCCCGTCGATCAGCGCCTGGATGGTGGTGACCACCGTGATGCCTGCGAAGGCCAGCACCGTGATGAGCAGCGCGTGGGCGAGGGCGAGCTTGAAGCCGGCGGTGAGGTCGGTGACCAGCGGCCACCAGGACGGGCGCGAGCGCAGGCTGATCCGGCCGAGCGCATGCGCGAGAGTGAGGAGGAGGAACGCACCGAAGAAGGTGTCGAAGCCTGCCGCGTGCAGACGCAGCGTGAGGTCCTCGTCGACCGGGATCGGCTGCGCGAAGATCAGCGCGGCGAGCACGGTGACCAGGGCGACCACGAAGCTGGTGAGGACGGCGGAGACCCAGATGCCCAGCTTTCCGGCAGCTTGGCGACGCTGCACGAAGCGGCCACCGTAGAAGCTCAGCAGCGCCATCACCACGGTGATCACGCCGGGCAGCAGGCGGATCGATGCACTGACGCTCTCACCGTCGAAGGTCTCGCTGAAGCCGAGGGAGCCCAGCATCCCCATCGCGACCAGCTGGAAAGGGAAGCGAAGCGCCGAGGCGATGCCGCTGAGTGCCTGGTCAGGCTGGATGTCCATGCCCTCGAGCGTGGCCTCGACCGGGTTGCCCATGCCGGCGATCGCGGCCGCGATCGCGAGCAGCACTATCGCCAGCACGGAGACGAGGATGCCGCCGAGATAGGTGACGCCACCGACCGCGAGCGACGGCAGCGGGTTGGTCAGGCCGGCGGCGCCCAGCTTCTGCTTCAGCTGCTCAGGAGTCATCCCGGTGGCGGCGACCGGAGCTGGCGCGTATCCCTGGGGTGCCGGAGAACCCGGGCCGACGGGAGCGCCCTGCGGCGCCGGTGAGCCGTGCTGAGGCTCCTGCGACGGTCCTGCGTTGTACTGCTGGGGATCCTGCGAGTGCGGATCCTGCGACGGGTACTGTCCCCCACCAGGCACAGTCATGTGCGTTCCTTCCGAGTCGTCGAACGATTCGATGCGACGTGGTCCCGGATTCGACAGCACAACAGAGCGCGTCAGAGCGCTCTGTTCTACACAGCCCCCACCCAGGTGTCCCCCACGACCCTCACAGATTACCGACATCTGTCCGAGGCGCCAACCTCACCAGCAGGAATACGCATCCCGGTCAGCGCCGCCAGAGCTCCTGGGCAGTGGCCCCGGCCCGGAACCCGAAGGCCTCGACCATGGCCACGGCCTCCGGGAACCCGTGCGCCAGGGCATGGGGCGCGTGCGCGTCGCTGCCGAAGCTGATCGCCCGGCCACCTTCCTCGCTCCACCACCGGGGCATCCACGGCCAGAGCCGTCGGGTGTTCATCTCCAGTGCCCGACCGCTGTCCGCGATCGCCCGCAGCGCGGTGCGGAACTCCTCTTCGAAACGCCGGGGGTTCACCGGACCCTCGGTTTCTTCGGGCCAGTACCGCAGCGCGTAGTCGAGGTGGGTGACGATCTCGAAGGGCTCGTCGCCCGCCACCAGGGCTGGGACCTCGGCGAGGTAGCGGCGGATCACCTCGTCAGCCGGCAGGCGCCGGAACAGGGTGTTGGGTTCGACCCGTCGACCCTCGAACTCGAGGGTGTGCAGAGAGCCGATGACCAGGTCGAAGTCACTGAGGTCCAGCTGCTGCCGCACGGCCTCGGCGCGCAGATGGGGCTGACCGAACTCGAGGCCAGTACCGATTCGCAGCTCGGGGAAGGCAGCTCGACAGCGGTCGATGCTCTCGAGATAGCCGTTGAGATCGAAGCGGGGCACGTGGACGATCCCGTCCGCGTCGAGCAGGTGGCGCTCATGGTCCGCGAAATCTTCCGGATCGCTGAACCAGGCGTCCTCGAGGTCGAGGTGCTCGGTGAAGAACAGCGCAGGCAGCCCGATGCGCACGGCCCGGACGCACGTCGCCTCCATCGTGCCGCGCGCGGCGGAATCGGGGCCACCCGTGTCCCAGGAGAACTCGCTGTGGACGTGGCTGTCGGCGGGGAGCATGGTCATGGAGCCAGGGTGGCACATCGGTCTCGCCGCGCCACCCCGGCGCCCAGTCCTGAGGAGCCCGGGCTCAGGCGACCACGGTCGCCTCGGCCCGCACCTGACGGACCGCCTGGACGAGATGGCGCAGGCTGGCCTCGGTCTCGGCGTAGCCGCGGGTCTTCAGGCCGCAGTCGGGATTGACCCACAGCCGCTCCGGGCCCACCACGGCGCGGGCGCGGCGCAGCTGCTCGGCGATCTCCTCGGCCGCGGGGACGCGCGGGGAGTGGATGTCCCAGACACCGGGGCCGATGCCGCGAGGGAAGGCACCGGGGTCGATCGCCTCGAGGATCTCGCCCCGGGAGCGCGCCGATTCGATCGAGGTGACGTCCGCATTCAGGGCGTCGATCGCACCGACGACCACGTTGAACTCGCTGTAGCAGAGGTGGGTGTGGATCTGGGTGGCAGTCTCCACGCCGGAGGTCGCCAGCCGGAAGGAGCGCACGGACCAGTCCAGATAGTCCGCCTGCTGTGCCTCCCGCAGCGGGAGCAGCTCGCGCAGCGCGGGCTCGTCGACCTGGACGATCCGGATCCCGGCGGCCTCGAGGTCGGTCACCTCGTCGCGCAGGGCGAGACCCACCTGGGCGGCGGTGTCCCCGAGAGGCTGATCATCGCGCACGAAGGACCAGGCCAGGATGGTGACGGGGCCGGTGAGCATGCCCTTGACGGGGCGCGGGGTGAGCGACTGGGCGTAGGTCGCCCAGCCCACCGTGATGGGGGCGGGGCGGTGCACGTCGCCGAACAGGATCGAGGGGCGGGTGCAGCGGGAGCCGTAGGACTGCACCCAGCCGTGCTCGGTGGTCGCGAAGCCGCCGAGGTTCTCCGCGAAATACTGGACCATGTCGTTGCGCTCGGGCTCGCCGTGGACCAGGACGTCCAGGCCCAGCTCCTCCTGAAGGGCGATCACGCGGGCGATCTCGTCCTTCATCGCCTGCTCGTAGCCGGCGTCGTCCAGCTCTCCGCGGCGATGGGCGGCACGGGCGGCGCGCACCTCCCCCACCTGCGGGAAGGAGCCGATGGTGGTGATGGGCAGATCCGGCAGACCGAGGGCCGCGCGCTGAGCCTCGGCCCGCTCCTCGTAGGCGGCGCGCTCGGTGTCCGCGGTCGTGGCGGAGGCAGCGCGCTCGCGCACGGCGGGCACCTGCACGCCCTCGAAGGTGCGCGGCACGGAGCGCGGCCCGTCGACGTCTCCGGGCTCGACGCCGCCAGCGGCGAGGGCGACGATCTCGGTGATCTTCTCGTCGGCGAAGGCCAGGGTGGCCACGAGTTCGGCGGGCAGCGAGGCCTCGAGAGCAAGGGTGTGCGGGACGTGCTGGAGTGACACGGAGGTGGAGACGGAGATCGCGTCCGCCTCTCCCCCAGCCTCGGTGACGCGTCGGCGCAGCTCGGCCAGGCGAGCAGCGGCGGTGGGCAGCTCGGTGCGCCAGACGGAACGGCCCTCGATGAGCCCGGCGACCAGCTGCACGGTGTCGACGCCGTCGAGCTGGGCGACAGTGGGCAGCTCACCCCGGGTGAGGTCGAGGTGCACGGCCTCGGCGCCGGTGGCCAGCAGTGTCGGCAGCAGATCACCGATCCCGCCGTACGGGGTCGTGATCAGCAGCTGCGGGCGGTCCGCGCCTGCGGCGAGGCGGCCGACGGAGCGCTGCAGGACGGCGGTCAGGGCCGACTGGTCCAGGCGCTGGTCGGCGGCGAGCGCGGGCTCGTCGAGCTGCACCCAGGGAGCGCCGGCCGCGGCGAGGCGGGAGAGCAGCTGCGCGTACACAGCCACGATGTCGTCCAGGCGGTCCAGCGGATCGAAGCTCTCCGGGGCGCCCACCTGCGCTTTCGCGAGCAGCAGCAGGGTCAGCGGTCCCACCAGCACGGGGCGGGTGCCGGCGCCGTCCTCGAAGGACTCTCGGAAGAGGTCCACGACGCGGGTGGAGGCGAGGTGGAGGTCGGTGTCGGGGCCGATCTCGGGGACCAGGTAGTGGTAGTTGGTGTCGAACCACTTGGTCATCTCCAGCGGCGGCTGCTCTTCTTCTCCGCGCGCGACGCCGCGGGCGAGGGCGAAGAGTCCGTCGTCGTCGATCGTGCCGTCGGCGCCGAGCACGGAGGCGAAGCGATCCGGGACGATCCCGACGGCGAGCGCGGCGTCGAGCACCTGGTCGTAGAGGGAGAACGACTCGGGCGCGGCGCTCGCGGCATCGAGGCCCAGCGCGGCGAGGCGCGTGCGGGTGGCGCGGCGCAGCGTGCGGGTGCGGCGGGTGAACTCGGCGTGGTCGATGCGGCCGGCCCAGTAGGCCTCCTCGGCCTTCTTCAGCTCCCGGTCGGGGCCGATGCGGGGGTAGCCGACAGGGGTGGCGGCGGGCAGCGGCGCGTTCTGCGCCGACACTGCGGACTGCGGGCTCTGGCCGGGCTGCGTGGTCTGGGCGGTCATCGGTTCTCTCCTTGCGAGGGGGTGGACCAGCGGTCCAGGTCGAGGTGGTCGAGCACGTCGAGCGCATCGGCATGCGAGTTGAAGGTGAACAGGTGCAGGCCCGGGGCTCCGGAATCGAGCACGCGGCGGGCGAGGTCCACGGTGAAGCGCACCCCGATCCGTCGGCGTTCGGTGTCGTCGGCAGCGATCTCCAACTGGTGGAGGAGTTCGCGCGGGGGTTCGACGCCGCTCATCGCGGCCAGGCGCTGCAGGCGCCGCGCGTTCGTGGCGGGGACCAGTCCGGGCACCAGCGGCATCCGGACCCCCGCGGCGCGGGAGCGCTCGAGCAGATGGCAGTACGCCGCGGGATCGAAGAACACCTGGGTGATCGCGAAATCTGCCCCTGCGCGCTCCTTGGCCACCAGCACCTCGGTGTCGTGGCTGGTGGTGGGTGATTCGGGATGGCGGTGCGGATAGGCGGCCACCCCGATGCTCACCCGCCCGCCCGCGAGGCTCGCGGTGCGCTCTCGCTCGATGGCGCGGATCAGCTCCACCAGCGGCCGGGCGAAGGGGATCTCGTCCTCCTCGAGCCGGTGGCCCGCAGGCTGGTCGCCGCGCAGGGCGAGCAGCCCGCGCACGCCGCGGTCCAGCAGCGCGTGGATGATCGTCTCCAGCTGCACGCGGGAAGAGCCCACCGAGGTGAGGTGCACCAGCGGGCGCAGCGACGTCTCGGCCAGGACGTGCTCGGTCAGCTCGAGGACCCGGGCGAGATTCCCGTGGCCGGCCCGGCTGGTCACCGAGACGTGATCGGGAGCAGTGGCTTCGAGCTGGGTGATGGTCTCACGCAGCCGCTCGAAGGAGACGTCCGAGCGCGCGGGGAACAGCTCGTAGCTGAGCGCGGGGCGGTGGCGCACCGGGGCGGTGCGCTCGAGCTCGGGCAGCGTCGTGGTGGCGGACATGGCGGGAAAGATATGTTCTGCTGTCCGGGCGAGGGAAGGATCGTGTTCACGTGTGAACTTGCGCGACGGAGGGCCGCGCTCAGCCCTGATCCACCGATGGTGATCGGTGGAGTCGGGTCCGAGGTTGACTTGCGTTCGAGACCACCGGCGTTCCGCAGAATTCGGGGATGCTCACCAAGCTGGACAAGCTGATCGACGGCACCGACAAGCTATGCCCCACCACGCGGGCGGAGATGAAGTGCCGGATCTCGACGATGCCGGGGCTGAACTGGTACCTGCGCACCACCAGCACCTGGCTGCTGCCGGTCCACAAGAAGGCCATCGAGCGAGAGACGAGCCTCGATGGGAAGTACCTGCTGCTCTCCTCGGACCTACATCTGTCCGCGGAGGACCTCGCTCTGGGCTACAAGCAGCTGCTCGAGGTCGAACGCGGCTGGCGAGACATGAAATCCACGCTCGACCTGCGGCCAGTGTTCCACCGCTGTGAGGACCGCATCCGTTCCCACATCGCTACGTGCTGGCTCACGCTGCTGACAACCCGGCCGCTGGAGATCTCCACCGACCAGACCTGGAACCAGGTACGTCGCCAGGTCCAGCGCCTCCACCAGGTCACCCTCGCAGGCGACGACGGCACCGTACTGAATCGGCCCAGGTTCTCTGCCGCTACTTTGCGGGTTCGGGCTCTCGGGCGAGGGCCTCGTAGTGGAGCGTCTCGGACTCTACCGGGGTCAGCATCCCCAGGGAGCCGTGGAGGCGTCGGTTTTTGTACCAGTCGACCCAGCCGGCAGTCGCGAACTCGACGTCCGAGAGCGTCCGGAACGGGCCGTGGTGGAAGACGGTGGTGCGGATGCACTCGGTCTTGAACAGCCCATTGACCGTCTCCATGAGCGCGTTATCGAACGCATCGCCGACGGTCCCGATCGAGGGAGCGATGCCCTCGAGGTCGAGGTGCTCGGTGTACCGGATCGACGTGTACTGCGATCCGGCATCGCTGTGCGCCACCAAAGAGCCTGGTGAGACCTGGTTTCCTTCGCGTTCCCGCTGCCACAGCGCGATCCGCAGTGGCGTCATGACGAGATCGGTGCGCATGCTCGAGGACGCGTGCCAGCCCACGATCCGCTGAGCGAACACGTCGACGACGAACGCGACGTACACGAACCCGGCCCAGGTGCGAACGTAAGTGAAATCGGTGACCCAGACCAGGTTCGGAGCCGGGGCCGTGAAGTCGCGATTGAGCAGGTCACCCGCCCGTTTCCCATTAGGGTTCGGGGTGGTGGTGCGCAGCTTCTTCGCCCGCCGAATACCTTCGAGGCCGAGGGTGCGCATCGCCCGGTCCACCGCCCCACGGGAGGTGCCGGCCAGGCCTTCCTGACGGCGGAGCAGCGCGACCCACTTCCGCCGCCCGTAGAGCCCTTCAGGGGTCATCTGCCACCGCTGGGTGGTGGCGTTGAACGTCCAGGCCAGGGTACGGATCTTGTCCTCGACCAGAGCGTCTGTGCCGGTGCAGGCCGCGATGCGGGGCGGTCTCTTCCAGCCCCGATAGATTCGTGCAGCGATCTCCAGGCCCTGCTGGCGCAGGACGCGGAGGATCGACTCGACTGCATACCCTTCGGCTCTCATCTCGTCGATGAACGCGCAGATCAGCGGTTTCGGGGGTCGAGCTCCCCGATGCTCCTATGTCAAGTATGAGCGTTCAGGCGGCTATGAGCGTCATCGAAGACGCGGGGTCCTGCATTGTCGACGGCTCCGATGGACCAGCATTCGCAGACGTCTGGACGGCGGGGACCACGTCGGCTCGCTGTGCCGCATAGACGCGGTCCGAGAGCCGACGTCGTAACAGCCGTAGCGCCTCTTTGCGCGTCTTGCCGGCGGTGATGAGCTTGTCGTAGTAGGCGGCACCTTCTGCGCCCATCCGGATCTGGGTGAGGGCGGCCATGTGCAGGGCGGTGTTGATCGTGCGGTTCCCTCCGCGGGAGAGTCGAACGCGCACTTTGTTGCCTGACCAGACTGGGATCGGCGCGGTGCCGTTGAATCTCGCGTAGGCATCGCGGGAGCGAAACCTGGCGATCCCCGCTGTCTCGCCGATGATCATCGCTGCGCCCAAGGTTCCCCTCCCCGGGACGGCGACCAGTGAGGGATGGCTGGCGCGCACCAGTCGACTCAGGCGGCTCTCCAGCGTGTTGATCCTGACGGTGAGCTCTCGAATGTCGACCAGGAGGTCCTGAGCGATTTCGGCCACCGCCCCTTCGACTGGCTCCAGGTACTCGATCAGCTCGTCCAGGAGGTGGTATCGGCGCAGAGCTCGAGAGGGAATCTCCAGCTCAGGATCAATTTCGTGGAGGAACCAGCGAGCTTTGGACTGCATCGCTGTGCGCCGGGCGACCAGGGTCCTGCGATGGTCTGATAGGAGCTTGATGTCCCTGGAGGCGCCCGGCAGCTCAGCGGTCGGCAAGCCCTCTTCGCGAAGTGCGACCCGGGCCACGGCCTCAGCATCAATGGGGTCCGATTTCCCGCGTTCCCGGCTGCTGCGCCTCATGCCGGCCATCAACCTGGTGTGCACGCGCACGACTCGATGGCCGGCTTCGAGCAGATCCGCCTCGAGTCGACGAGTCAGGTGTCGGCAATCCTCGACTGCGACGGTGACGTCTTCGAAGCCTTCCAGCCAGGTCATGATTTTCCGGTGCCCGGCGGCACGTGCTTCGACCGTAAGTTCCTTGATCCTGCGACCCACTTCGTCCACCGCGACGAGCGTGTGCCAGTCCTTGTGAGCGTCGATACCGATGACAGTCATGGCAGTTCCTTCCACAGGCCGGATACTGCTCGAGCTGCGGTGCCGAACGCGGGAGGGCACGCCTCAGTTGGGCATTCGAACCAGCAGGCTCCTATCAGGCCACGCCCGCCTCCAGCACCGTGGGCCCCGGCGGGACGGCACATCGAGGACAAGCCACGAAGGCAGCGAAAAAACGAGCCAGCCCCGCCGGGACACCCTCAGTCTGGTACTGACGCGAAGAAAATCGAGGCCCGGCGAAGAATCTCGTTGTCCTCGCGCAGCCGCTTGTTCTCCGTCTTCAAGCGTTTGACCTCGGCTGATTCCCCGCTGGTCACGCCGGGCCGGGTGCCGTCGTCGACGTCTGCCTGGGCCAACCAGCGCCGCACGGACTCCCGTGAGACGCCTTCCTGACGGGCGACCGCAGTGACGGCGGCGGTCAGGGTGGGGTACTCCTGCTGGTGCTCGCGCACGAGCCGCACGCACCTCGCGCGCAGCTGGGGATCGATCTTCTTCGGCATACTGTCCATCCTCTCGGACTCAAACAGCAGCGGCATCAAACCCGGGCCGATTCACCCCAGGTCGAAAGCGCCTGACATGGCCGACGCCTGGTGACCGCAGCGTGATCGAGGGTGGTGGTGCGCAGGGCTTGACGCAGGGTCAAGTCGCGGGGCGCTCTACGCTCTCGCCGTAACACTCCGACCCATCGCCGTGCACCCGTGACCCCGCCCAGCCGATCACCAGGCCGGCCAGCAGGCAGACGAGCGGGAACTCGTAGAGGTGGTCGATCATCGAGTGCACCGCCAGAGCGCACCAGGCCGTCACACCGATCATGCCCCGAATCGGGTTGCCCTGGGTGGCAACGAGCGCGCCCGAGACCAGAACGGCGAGGAACAGCAGGACGCCGATGGCGCCGAGCTCGGCGGCGACCTGGAGGATCGAGGAGTGGGCGGCGTAAAGGTGGTCCGCCGAGCGGGAAATCTCCGAGTATTCGTAGAAGGAGCCTGGCCCTCCGCCGAGAACGGGGTGTTCGCGCCACAGGGCGAGAGCGTCATCCCACAGTTCTTGCCGTGCATGGCTGAGGCTCTCAGAGCGCCGCAGCCACGCCGGCCACGAGGGAAGGCCACCGAGGACGAAGACAGCCAGCGCCGCCGCGGCGGTGATGCCCAGTCCGAAGCCGAGAGCTCTACGGCGCGACGTCGGTCCGTTGCCGGACAGGGAGAGGGCGATGACGACCACGACCAGAAGCACCAAGATCGAGGCGGCCTGAGCTCGCGCCGCGAGCAAAACGCCGAGCGTCCCGATCGCTCCGGCGATCACCACCCTGCTTCTGCCGATACGAGCGCCATCGGGCGCTCTGGAGGGCTGGGACAGCAACAAGCCCGAAAGCGCCACGAGCTGCACCCCCACCGCGGCTTCCGCATTGCTGTAAAAGGGAGAAGCAACCACCGTCGCCAGCACAAGCGCTGCTGTCGCAGCGGCAATCTGTGGTCCCATGCCAAGGCGCACGCACTGACGACCAGCGGCCACTCCTACGAGGAAGAGCAACGGAGCGACCCACAAACGGACGCTCACCGTGGAGTCCAATTCCCCTCTCCCCGTAGCGAGTGCGGTCCACAGCAGCAGCGCGCCGACGGACGCGGCCAGGGTGAGTTCTGCGGATCCGAGCCATCGTCTGGCAACCAGTGAGCCTGGTGGCATCGTCACGGGGCCCTGTTTTTTGACTGCAAGCCCTGTCCCGACGCTGGCAGGAAGTGGCGAACTCGGTTGTTCGCAAGCACACCGCTCCTTAGACGAACACGGACATAAGTGGACAAATCATACCTACTGGACCAGATCCCCGCCTTCACCACGCCGCGTCCCACACCTTCGAGGGAGGAGAAGCGGCCCAGTGCGCTAGATTTAGCATGGGGTGGGGTCTCGTGAGCAAGCGACCTGACGTCCAGTGCAAACCGGCCTGCCAGCTCCGAGTTCTTCGAAGCGCAAGAGAATGATTGAACGGATCCCAATGGAGTTACAGCACTACCTGAAAATTTTGCAGGATCGCTGGGGCCTCGCCCTGATCACCGCAATGCTGATGCTCGCTGCGGTCGCAGGTTTCACTTTCCTGCAGACCCCCCAGTATCAGGCAACGAATCGGGTCTTCGTGCAGACGCAGACCGGGAGCAGCGTCGCCGACCTCAACAGCGGTGTGAGCTTCGCCAGCCAGCAGATCATCAGCTATGCCGACGTGGCAAGGTCACCCCTGGTGCTGGATCCGGTCATCGAGGAGCTCGACCTCGATACGTCCGCGCAGGAGCTCGCCAGCCAGATCAGCACCGCGGTGCCACCGGAGACGTTGATCTTGGAGCTCACCGCGACCGATGACGACCCGGCCCGAGCAGCGGCGATCGCAAACGCCACGTCGGAGAGTCTTCGCCTCCAAGTCTCGGCCCTCGAGACGACCGAGGGGGAGTCGACGGTCGAGCTGACGGTCATCTCCCCCGCCGTCGAGCCGACGAGCCCAGCATCCCCCAATATCCTCCGAAACGGAGTGATCGGCCTGGCCCTCGCGGCGCTGGCCGCGGTGGCCGTGATTATCGTGCGAGAGTTCTTCGACAATCGCGTGCGGCGCCCCGAGGACATCGAGCAGGCCTTCGACTGCGCGGTCATCGCAACGATCCCTGCCAGCAAGGACGAGACGAACCTGCCCCTGATCTCGGTGCAGCTTCCACAGAGCGCACAAGCCGAGGCTTACCGTGAACTCCGTACCAACCTGCAGTTCATGGGACTCACGGGCGATAGCAGCAGCGTGCTGTTAACCTCCTCAGTTCCCGGTGAGGGCAAGACCAGTTCGGCGATCAATCTCGCCCACGTCGTGGCCCAGGCTGGCAACCGTGTGCTGTTGATCGACGCCGATCTGCGTCGGCCAACAATTGCGCGGTACCTGGGGCTCGAGGGTGGCGCCGGCCTGACCTCCGTGCTGAGCGGGAAAGCCGATCTCGAAGACGTCACCCAACCGCTGGAGACCGAGGGGCTGGAAGTGCTCGCTTCGGGACCCATCCCGCCGAATCCGAGCGAGCTCTTGGGCAGCAAGAGCATGCAGAACCTGCTCACGGAAGCAACAGCGACCTACGACTTCGTGGTGATCGACACCGCGCCGATGCTCGCTGTGACCGACACCGTGGCCCTCTCCCGCTATGTGGGTGGCACGGTCGTAGTCGCGGAAAGCGAACGCGTGCGACGCCCCCAACTGTCGCAGGCCCTGGAGAAGCTCGATGTCGTCGAGGCCCGTCTCCTCGGCGTGGTTCTCAACCGTGTGCGTAGAGGTTCGCGAGGCTTCTACAGCTACGACTACTCGCACACTTCCGATAGTGCTCTTCCAAGCTCTCGACCGATGCCGAATACTCCAAGGCAGGAGGAGACCGAAACCACGCCGGGTTTGCCATCAGAGGAATCGAGAGATGCTCAGCGCCCTCGGGAGGAGCCCCCACGCACCCGCGTCGGCAAGAACATGGACCTTCGTCGCGGGCGGCGCGCCGCCCTGCCCTCTGACCTGACTGCGGCCCCTACGCCGGGGCCGCCGGACGCGCACCAGAACCAAAGATCTCAGTGACCGCGGAATCGATCATGGTGGTATGCACCGCCAATATCTGCCGGTCACCCGTGGGAGAGGCGCTACTCACGGATGGACTCAACGGAGCGGACATCACAGTCACCAGTGCGGGAACCCGAGCGAAAGTGGGTCACGCACCGGTGCCGCAAGCACTCGACTTCATTGAATCCGCACTCGGCGAGCACGCTCTGCGCGAAGGGGTGCAACTCACGAAGGACACCGCCGAAGCTTCAGACCTGATCCTCACGATGACCGAGCAACAGCGGATGTGGGTCGCGCAACTAGCACCCCGCATGGTACGCCGCACGTACACGATGTTGGAGTACTCGCGCCTCCTGGACGAGCTGGACGACCGAACGACATACGCGTCGCTGTCGGATCTGGTGCGTACCACGGCTCCCCTGCGGGGGCGCGCTAACGCACATGGCGCATCGAATGACATCGCCGATCCCTACGGCGGAACACCGGAGGCCTACGCTACGAGTTTCGACCTCATCACAGCAGCCAGCCGCAAGATCTCCGCCCGGATCATCGAACACCTTGCTGCGCTCCCTCGACCCAGCAATCCTCCGGGCCTACACCCAGAGATGTAACGCCATACCCTGACCGGTGGCCTCGTATCCGGGAGCAGTTGCCGGCCGATGACCCCGTGGAATGCGCACGTCTGTCAATGGCGGGTGAAAATTGACCCCGTGTCGAACGCTCGACTTCACCTCCACCTGACGCCTCCTCCCGAGGGCTCGCGCCTGTAGTCACACGGTCTGAGTTCTTCTCAGCACGTGTCTATGCAGGTCATCACCGCATTTTGTCAGAGCCGTTGCCCATCATCTGCGGAAGTACGGACCGAGGAGTGGCCGCGGACTCCGCCTGTCCATGGAGCGCGACACTCCACCAAGCCTCCTGCAACGGCACCCGACCGAAGCCGAAGCCGCCTACACTCTCCCCTGAGGCCGGAACCCCGAACTCTTCAGCGCACCTTCGACCTCAGCTTCCTCGATTCGACTCATCGTGGAAGGACGGAGCGTAAAGGCCATTGACGGTGACGCGACCAGGCGTACAATCCCAGAAGGCGATGGAACCCACCTCCAAAACCTACCGAAGGCGGAATAATCTTCATGAAGGTTCTCACGCTGAACAATCTCTATCCGACCATTCGTCATCCACGCGGCGGAATATTCATCGACCACCGCCTGAAGGCTCAAGCCAGAACTGGCGCGCAGAGCACGGTCGTCGATCTCGGGTACAGAGTCATGGGGATCCGTAGAGGCAGCTCGAGAACGGGCGCCCTTCCAAGCAGCATAACTTCGGCTCCGTTCGATCCCTCGATAACGCCCACTGAGTGGAGAAGGCTTCGCAATGGCAAAGCTTCCATCCGATTCATTCAACACTATTCACGAAAACTGACACGCGAGATCGCCGACGATTTTGACGTGATTCACGCTCACGGAATGTACAGTCCTCCAGCAGGCGCGATTGCCAGAGAACTGTCCCAGCATCTATCCATTCCGTATGTAGTTTCATTGCACGGGTCAGATGTGAACATGCGCAGTCCAGCCCAGGGAGAACTGCTCGCAGAAGTACTCAATGGAGCCGCCAGCGCAATTTTTGTCAGCGCGGCTCTCAGGAATCGCGCACTCATGTGTGGGGCCAATAATCGTGAGGAATTGCGCGTCCTGCCGAACGGCATCGACCCCTCCATATTCACACCAGCCGAATCAGATTCGCTCGGATCCAGAACGGACGGGCACCACGGGGACCTAGACTCACCCGCGAGAGTGCTGTACGTCGGGAACCTGATCCCAATAAAAGGTGCCGACCGCCTTCCCCAGATCTTCAAACATATTGCAGCGAGGACTGGCAATACCGAGTTCGTGGTCGTAGGCGATGGAACACTTCGGAGGGAGATCGAGCACAACACGGCAGGTCTCAAGATCAGCTTCCTTGGCAGTGTCGATCAGAGAACGGTCGCGAGAATGATGGCCGAGAGCTCCCTCGTGGTGCTCCCGAGCAGAAGCGAAGGGTGGCCTACTGTCATCCTGGAAGCGTATGCCTGCGGAGCACCTGTTGTAGCTTCGGACGTCGGCGGATCGTCAGAAGCGGTAGCAGGCTTCACCCCTACTGTGCCGGACGGTGAGGACTTCGACCGCAGATTCGCCGAAGGATGCATTGAAGCACTCATTTCTGGCCCGAATCCGGCTGACCTGATCGAGCATGCTTCGAAGTATTCATGGGACGCGCTGGCAGCGAAAGAGCTCGAAATCTTTGAGCGCTCCTTAAAGAAGGACCGCCGTGAAGCGTGACACGATCCCAATTGTATCGAGCCAAAAATTGATGGCAGCGGCATCGCTGCTGTACGGCGCGGTTGCAGCTCTCGACATCTACCCGCTGCTGGGACAACGCACCATCGGCAGCGTCTACAGCCTGATATTCATCTCTCTAGTCATCCTTTGGAAACGCCCCGGTCCGGCATTTCAACCAGCTCAACGACTGATCATCGCAGCGGGTTTCGGATTCTTCGTCTGGTCAACGGTGAGCGCACTCTGGGCTCCCCCCCAGAGTGAGGTGATCGAGCGGTTCATCAGTCTTGCGCAAGCATGCACGACATTCGGAGCATTAATGCTCGTCACGCCTTTCTTTCGGCGGTGGATCACAATCGGATTGGCACTGGGTGCAACTCTCGCGGCGTTGATACTTTTTACTCAAGGGGAGACTGGCGTCAATGGTCGTTTATCCTTCGGAACTGTCGACGAAAACATCACCGCATACACCTTCTCCCTCGGGATCGCCGCGTATATCGCGATAATTAATAGACGCTCGACTTTATTGCTTTGCATCGCTCCCATCGCAGTCCTGTTCCTGGCGACGGTGCAGACTGGCTCGAGAACGGGCCTCGCCGCGATCCTCGTCACGATTGTAATATATCCACTTATTGTTTTCCGACGCCGCCTGGGCCGAAGCCTGGCGGAGTTGAGCCTCATCGTCGTATTCTTGATCGCGCTCCGAGAGTTCGCGATCCGGTGGGAGGCGACTCCGGACCGCCTCAGACCTCTTTTTGAAGGCGATACCAGCATCAGTGACTCCGGCCGTTCGGCTATCACTGACCAATACATGCAGTTCATTGACGAGTGGTGGCTGTTCGGCACCGGCCTTGCAGGAGGAAACGACTTCATACAATCCAAGGTGGCGCTCTTTTCCGATTCAGTCCACAATACTGTGCTCCGGGTATGGATTGAGACTGGCGTCATAGGCCTAATACTGCTCTTGGCGGTATATGCCTTTACGCTCTACAACGGCATTGCCACTCCGCAAATCCAGCGCTACCTAGTGATTATTGTTCCCACCTTAGTATTCTCACTCAGCCTCGGTGGGCTCGAACTTTCATCCTCCTTCTGGACGAGTATCGCGCTGGTCGCCGGATCGGCACCCGGCCAATTAGGCTCACCCTCCATCGAAGACCACCGCCGGGCACGTCCCCGATTTCGAGTTCAAGCGCCGCGAACGGCAATCTCCACGGAGCATCTAGCGTCCGCCACCAACAGATCGGACACAATGTCCATCGCGGACTGGGGATGAAGACCGTCGTATGCATCTACAGGCCCGTATCCAAGTTGACGTTCATGCTCAAGAACTTCCGGCCACTGGTTGTTAGACGTCGTTAACCTCAGAACGTGGAATCTCCGTCGACTCTCATCCAGGGGTGATTCCGGAACCAGAAAATAAGCAGGTCGACCCTCCACCTTGCGCGACTCTTGGGCAGTCAAGGGGGCGCGCCTGCACAGTTGCACGGGAGAATTTAATTGCTCCGGGCGCACCAGTTAGTACTCATACTCACCTCAACACCTCTCTGCTGGCCACTACCTTGTCTGGCGAAACATTTCGTGCTAAGCCTGCCGGAGCAGCCTGATCGCAATTTATGAGGTCGCATTCGAATGCAAACCGCAGCATTATCTTGGTCCCATATCGCACCACGAGGGATCTATCCGCCGGCCCCTGTGAGGAGTGATGGATCGTGACGGAACCCAAAAGTGATCGCCCCTGGGCGCGGATTCCACAGTCTCATCTGCTGAGGGGTATGCTCATGCTCCTCTCAGGGAGCGCGCTTGCCCAAATTATCACTCTCGCATCTCTTGTTTTAACGGCGCGCTTATATTCGGACGTCGCCTTCGGCACTCTGGCCATTTTTACCTCTGCCGTGATGCTCATCGCCCCTCTGGCTGCCTTACGTTACGATTTCGTAGTAATGCTACCCAAGACAGAGTCTGAGGCGCGATCGGTCTTCAGCCTCTCTCGCAGGATCATCACCAGTGTGTCCATTGTTTGCCTACTGGCGTCAGTGGCTTTTCAGCCATTTCTTGAAGAGCTGTTTCGGAGCGAAACTATCGCAAGATCGTTGCTCCTCGTTGGGCCAACTGTCTTCCTTTCCGCCGAGATCACCCTTATGCAGACGTGGATGAATCGCGCCGGAGATTATAGACTAATGTCACAAAATAGGATATGGCTGGCCTCCGGGATTGGAGTGGGCCAGATCGGAATGGGGATACCTGTCCGCCCGGTCCCCGGAGGGCTCATATTCGGTCACGTCGGAGGGAATCTGCTCGCCTGGGTTCGTATTGTCCTGGTGACGCGGAAGTCGATTAGGCTCGTTGGCCATTCTCCCGAAAGGCTTCGGGACCTCGCCCACAAGTATCGCATGATGCCGATACTGAATGGCGCTAACGCGATGCTCGACGGGGTTCGAATGAATGGCATAAACTTCATCATTGCCACAGAGGCGGTCAGTGCGCTGGGTCAATACAACATGGCATGGCGATTGACCATCGCTCCACTTGGCCTGGTGAGTTCCTCCGTCTCCCAGGTGCTATTCAGGGACATCGCGCGCACGGAGCCCGGAGAGCTGGTGGGTCGACTTGCGCGGATAGTGGCGACCCTTGCCGCATTCGGTATTCCGATTTTTGGTCTCGCATACATTTTTGTCCCCACACTTTTGCCAATACTATTGGGCGCAGAATGGACCGAGGCTGGCTATTTTGCACGAGCGCTTTGCCCTTGGCTTTTGTTGACTCTCATTGCGAGCCCTATCGCAACGATCTTTATCGTCACTGCAAAACAGCATTGGCTCTTGATGCACGCGGCAGCCTATTGTGTCGCGCCTCTTGCATTCTTGGGATTTGCCTCGGGCCCTCTATACGATAAGATCACGATTCTTAGTCTTATCATGGCGGGTATGCTGGCAATCATGGTTGGTCTTGCATTTCTTGCGGCGCGCGCGTACGACGGCGGATCCTACGCCCCCCAGCTTCAGTGACCCTCAGTGATTCACCCCGTTCGACACTGATAATTCGGGGCTCTTAGCAATTGAGGGGTAATCGCGGGGCCCTGCGTGTCAGGGTGAGTTGAAACCCGTGGTTCATAGCAAATCCACCTCCGCAGGGCGAGATCAGGAACAACCCCGATGAGCTGAGTATTTGTCCGTTTCGGAGCCAGTGAATATTGCCGGTGAGAGCAGGTGGCCGGAGGGGTGGGAGCCACCGACACTCACGGGCGGTCAGGCGCCACTGATGGCGGCGTGCTCGCGCATGTTGTAGCTGCCGGTCTCTATCCAGATGGTGTTGTGGATGATCCGGTCCATGATCGCGTCGGCGTGAACTCCTCCACCGACGCGTGGGTGCCAGTCCTTCATGGCGTACTGGGTGCAGAACACTGTCGAGGTGTTCCCGTAGCGGCGTTCGAGTAGCTCCAGGAGCATGCGCTGCATCTCCTCGTCAGGGAGGTCGAGCAGCCATTCGTCAATCACCAGCAACGTGAACGCGGTGAATCGCCCCGGGTTTGTTAGAGGCTCGCAAGTGCCGCTTCGGCGGGTGCCGGTGCGGTCTGGTTGTGATGGTAGGTGGCCTCGAGCTCGACGGGCGGGATCATGCCGATCTCGCCGTGGAGTCGACGGTGGTTGAACCAGTCGATGTATTCGGCCGTCGCGATCTCGAGGTCGTCGATGCTCTTCCACGGTCCACGGTTGCGGACCAGTTCGGCCTTGAACAGGGAGTTGAAAGCCTCAGCCAGGGCATTGTCGTAGGAATCACCGGTGGATCCGACCGAGGCGACTGCGCCGGCTTCGGTGAGGCGCTGCGTGTATCTCACGGCGACGTATTGAACGCCTTTGTCGCTGTGATGCGTCAGCCCGGTGACGTTGTGGCCTGCGTGCTGGCGGGTCCAGATGCCCATCTCCAGCGCGTCCAACGCGAGGTCGGTCCGCAGCGACTTCGACAGCTGCCAGCCGACCACTCGGCAGGAGAACACGTCGATGACGAACGCTGCATACGGGACTGCCGCCTGACTTGATGCACGAGTTGCCCATCGCGCGGTAAGCGAGTCTGTGACCTGCCCGTTTCCTGATCCGTGCGGGCGTTTCGGGATACTAACGGGGTGGCGTTCGTGCGGAAGGTGAGGACTGGGTCGGGAGCGACCGCGGTTCAGGTCGTCCAGAAGCGGCACGGGAAGCTCGAGATCATCAAGCACATCGGCTCGGGACACTCTCCAGTCGAGGTCGCACTGCTCGTCCAGCGTGCTCGAGAGATCCTGCAGGGCGAGCAGGAAGCCCTCGACCTCGGCATGGCCCCGGTGGTGGATACCGCGTTGGCCCGTGTTGCCGAGCAGCAGCCGACTTTGCTTCCCGACTCCTCAACGCCGGCGCTGGTTTCCGCGCCGAGAGGGCAGGGAGTGCAAGTGGTGGGCACGTCCAGTGACGTGCTGTGGTCGACACTGCGGGCCGCGTATGCGCGCCTGGGATTCGGGATCCTCGCTGATGAGGTGTTCGAGCAGGTCGTTCTAGCTCGTCTGGTCGAGCCAACCTCGAAGCTCGACACGATCCGCGTGCTCAAGGGGCTGGGCGTGGATCCGCCGCATCACACCACGATCTACCGCCACCTCCGTCAGGCCCAGGACCAGGACTACCGCGACCGGATCGCGGAGCAGTGCTTCGCGCACGCCTCCACCAGCGGGGACATCTCGCTGGTCCTCTACGACGTCACCACCCTCTACTTCGAGGCCGAGAACGAGGACGAGCTGCGGAAGGTCGGCTTCTCCAAGGAACGCCGCGTGGATCCGCAGATCGTCGTCGGGCTGCTCGTGGATCGGGAAGGGTTCCCGTTGGAGATCGGCTGCTTCGAGGGCAACCATGCCGAGACCCGTACGATCGTGCCGATCATCAAGCAGTTCCAGGCCCGCCACAACCTCGCCGACATGGTCGTCGTCGCCGACGCCGGGATGCTCTCCGCGAAAAACTTGACCGCCTTGGACGAGGCCGGGCTTCGCTTCATCGTCGGCTCCCGAGTGACGAAAGCGCCCGCTGACTTGGCCAATCACTTCCACTGGCACGGTGATGCGTTCACCGACGGGCTGCTGATCGACACCATCACTCCCCGCCACGGGAATACAAAGACGGACGCGAAGCGGCGCCGGAAGGAGCCAGTCTGGGATTCCGAGAAGCATCCGGGGCATTGGCGGGCGGTCTGGGCCTACTCGCGCAAACGGGCCACGAGGGACGGGCACACGCTGACCGCGCAGGAGAATCGCGCCCGGGCCGTGATCGACGGAGACGCGGCGGTGAAGTCCACCCGGTTCGTGAAGACCACAGCCGCCGGCCGCACTCTCGATGAAGCGTCACTGGAGCGGGCGCGGGGCCTGGTCGGTTTGAAGGGCTATGTCACCAACATTACCGCCGACATCATGCCGCCGGCGGAGGTGCTCTCCAGCTACCACGACCTCTGGCGCGTCGAGCAGTCATTCCGGATGAGCAAGACAGACCTCCAGGCCAGGCCGATGTTCCACCGGCAGCGCGACGCCATCGAAGCTCACCTGACGGTCGTGTTCACTGCCCTCGCGGTCGCGCGATCCATGCAGAACGCGACCGGGCTGAGCCTGAAGAAGATCATCACGACCCTGCGTCCGATCCAGTCCGCGCTGCTCCGCGCAGGCTCACACACCCAGCTGATCCCTCCGCACATTCCTGAGAACGCCGCCTTGATCATCAATCAGATCACCGGGGAGCCGGGACACTAAGCCACCGGGGAGCCGGGACACTAAGCCAATGCATCAAGTCAGGACGAACGCTGCATACGGGACTGCCGCGCGGATAGGTGACATCTGATCTGGCTTACCCGCAGGGCGGCCTGGAAGGATGTGCACCATGCCCGCTCCCTACCCCCAGGAGTTCCGCGAAGATGTCGTGCGAGTGGCTGATGGCGCTCATCAATTTTCCCCAGAGTTGCTCGGTGAAGTTCCCCAGGGTCGCGGGGTTAGGTTAGCGGAGGTTGGTGCCGGTGGTGGCGCGGCGGATTTCTTCGGCGGCGGTGGCGTGGTGACGGAGCCTGTAGGAGGCGCCGTCGAGGGTCACCACGACGGAGCGGTGGAGAAGCCGATCGAGCATCGCGGCGGCGACGGTGGTGTCGCCGAGGATCTCTCCCCAGGCCCCCACGGGCCTGTTCGTGGTGATCACGATCGAGGTCTTCAGGTAGCGCTGGTTGATGACTTGGAACAGTGCTGATGCCGCTTCGGCCGGCAGTGGTAGATAGCCGAGCTCGTCGATGATCAGCAGGGTGGGGCCGGCGAAGAACCGCATCATCGTGGACCATTTGCCCTCGATCGCGGCGCGGTGGCAGCGGGCGGCGAGGTCAGCGGCGGAGGTGAAGTAGACCCGATAGCCAGCATTGACCGCGGCGTGGCCGAGGCCGGTGGCGATGTGGGTTTTACCCACTCCGGGCGGGCCGATGAGCAGCACGTTCGTCGCGTTCTCCGGGAACCGGCAGGTCCCGAGCTCTGCGAGGAGGTTGGGGTCGATGCCGGAGGCGGCGTCGTGGTCGAAGTTGCTCAGCGTCGCTCCGGTGGGCAGGTTCGCGAACCGGAACCGGCCCGCGAGGCGACGTTTCTCGGTGGCGCTCACCTCGATCGCCAGTAGCTGCTCCAGGGCGTGGGTGAGGGTCCAGTCTTCGGCCTGGGCTTGGTCCAGGATGCCGGGGAGGGCTTCGGCGGCGTCGGCGAGCTTCAGCTCGTCCAGGTGGCCCTTGAGCTGCTGATAGACGCTCGCGGTAGTGGGTGTGGTGGTCATGTCAGGGTGTTCCTGTTCTTCGCGGCCTGCTCATAGGCGGCCAGGTCGATCACGGTGGCGTTCGGGGCCGGCGGCCCGGTCAAGACCTGGGCAGCGGCCAGCGCCGCAGCACCGGGTGGGATGCGTTCCTTACGGCGGTGGGGCCGTCCCGGCGGGGCCGAGGCCAGCGCGATGGTCTCCAGCGCGGTGACGTGCTGATCGGTGCGCTGGGTGATGCCCAGACCGGGCTCGGCCAGGCGGTGACGAGCAACCGCAGCGCCGGAGGTGGTGGTGATCTCGATGTGGTCCTTGCCGAGGTGCTGGTGAACATTGACCGTGGCCATCGCGAGTTCGGGTGGGACGGAGTATCGGTTGCCGCGCCAGTGGATCAGCGCTTGCCGCGAGACAGTCCGGTGTTCGGTCACCACCACCGGGAACGCCATCGGCGGTAGTGGCCGGAGACGCTCTTGAGCACGCATCTGGGCGGCGGTCGTGGTCCCGGTCGGGCTCTCGCGGCGGCGGCCGTCCTGTCGGGCCGCGAACTGTTCGAGGGAGGTCTGGGCCTGCTCGGCCGTGATCTCGTCAGGCAGGGTCCGCCACCAGCGCTGTCCGGCGGTGTGGTTGTTCTTCTCGACCACGCCCTTACGGTTCCCCGAGCGGGGCCGACAGACGACGGCCTGGACCCCGTGGTGCTTCGCGAACGCGGAGAACATCGCGGTCAGGTCCCCGGTGGCGGGGTCCAGCACGGTCCGCATCCGATCGAACCGCCACACCCTGGTCAGCCCTCCGAGGAGGGAAAGCACGGTCGTCATCGCGGCCAGCAGATGGGGCAGATCCATCGAAGGCGCGATCACGGCCCGCCAGACGCCGGAATGCGCGAGTGACCCCACCAGCACATACGCGCCCTTGCGGGGGTAGCCCCACTGCTCGGGCGCGTCGGGCAGCTCGAGCCAGTCGAACTGAGTCTCCTCTCCGGGCGGGTGCTCGATCACCGCGTTCGGTCGCCTGGTGACGTGGGCGCAGGCCTGGCAGGCCGGCCGCAACGACCGGTCACGGATGTGCCTGGTCAGAGACTGGTAGGACCCCTCGAACCCGAGCGGCCGCAGCTCGTCCAGCAGCGTCACGGCCCAGAGGTGAGGATCCTCGATCAGCCTGGCGGTGACGTAGTCGGTGAAGGGCCCGAATGCGTCCGGGGCGGCGGGTTTGCGGACGCCCGGTTCGCGGTCGCCGCGGAGGTAGGAACGGATGGTCTTGCGGTCGTGGCCGGTGCGTCGGGCGATCTCGCTGATCGTGATTCCCTGCCGGTGCAGAGCGTGGATGTCCACGCTGCTCCTCTCTGAGAGCATGAGCGTTGGGCCTCCCTGGAAGGCTGGTGAGTGGTCAGAGACCACCAGCATCCAGGGAGGCCCGCCTCATGCGACGGAGCGACCCAGACTGGGGAATTTCGGTGAGCACAACTGGGGAATTTCAGCGAGCGCCATCATGGCCCGGTCCCGTGAGGACGGCGTCACGATCGCGCAGATCGCGAAGGACTTCGGCGTCCACGAGATGACGCTGCAC
>NZ_CANMSY010000008.1 GCF_947500705.1 uncultured Brachybacterium sp.
ATACGAGACCATCATGAACCCGGCCGTGAGCCTCGCGGCCTGACACCCCAACTGTCACCTGTTCGTGCGGCAGTCCCAACTGCTCTCCGACGGACAGATCGTGCGGGTGGGAGACAAGAACTTCTTCAGCGCGGACGGCACCCAGGGCACGGCCCTGCAGGAGCAGTTCGATGCGGACTGCACGTCGGCTGAGCCGACCTCGGGGAACAAGCTGATCGAACCCTCTGAGCCGGCCGATCCGTACGTCAGTGCGACGCCTACTCCCTCGACTACCGAGGATCCATTCAGCGACGGTGCGCTGGATGAACCGGTGACGTCGGAGGACACCAAACCGAGCACCGGCAGCACCACCATCGAGCTGGGCTAGGACGAAGGACGAAGACCTCGGCAGCAATGTCGGGGTCTTCTCCCAATTGACGGATTGAGGACATGAAGAAGCGGATGGCAGTGCTGGCTCTGCTGGGAGTAGCACTGCTGGGACTGACCAGCTGCACCGACGCAGAGAAGGAAGAAGCCGTGCGACCCGTGGTGCAGGAAGTCATGGAGTCATTGCTCAGCCCCTTGGTCGATGACGACGTACAGAGCGAGTAGGAGAAGCGAGACCCCGGTTGCAGATGCAGCTGGGGTCTCGTCGTGCACCAAGTAGTCACCGGCGGACGTCGGCCAGTCCGGGTTGTCCGCGTGCCCGGCTAGCATTCGAGGCATGGATCGTCGCTACCAGGTATTCATCAGCTCAACCTTCACCGACCTCATCGACGAGCGCCGCGAGGTCATGCAAGCGCTGCTCGAGATGGACTGCCTACCCGCTGGGATGGAGCTGTTCCCTGCGGGGAACACAGACCAGTGGACCCTGATCAAGGGTGTCATCGAGCAAAGCGACTACTACCTGGTGATCCTCGGCGGCCGGTACGGATCGGTCACCGAGGAGGGCGTCAGCTACACCGAGAAGGAATACGACTACGCGATCGAACTCGGCATCCCCGTCATGGGGTTCGTGCCGGCCGAGCCTGACGCGATCGCCGTAGGTAAGACCGACCGCAACGACGGTGCAGCAACGAAGCTCGCCGAGTTCCGCAAGAAGGTTCAGCTCAAAATGACACGTGACTGGTCGAACGCTGAGGACCTCGGCTCGAAGGTCACCCGAGGCCTCATGCATCTGATCAAGAACAACCCCCAGCCGGGCTGGGTGCGCGGTGACCAGGCGATGACGCCCGAGACCCGCGCCGAGATCGCCGAGCTCAAAGCGAAGATCGCCCTGTTCGAGAAGAAGGAAGTCGAGAGTTCCGTAGCGACCTCTACGCAGATCGACGACGCGTTCGCCCATGGTCAAGAAGAGATCGAGCTCGCCCTAAGGCACAAGGGGTACGACATGGGGCACGGAAGCGTAGACGAACTAGGAGACCTCACACATACATGGGACGAAGTCATGGAGGTTCTCGGCCCGTTTATGATCGATGAGGCCCCTGAGCCTGCGCTCCGCAAAACTTTCAACAACCACCTGCTCAGCGAAATTCAGAACGATCCGGACAATTGGACAAGGGCCACGTCCCGTGAATCGGCAGAAATTTCGGACAAATCCTGGGGATCCATCATCGTCCAGCTGCGGGCACTGCGCCTGATCACCACCGGCACGAAGAAGCGCACGGTAAGCGACAAAGCGGTGTACTGGAAGCTTACCCAGGCGGGAGACGACTACCTGGTTTCTCTGCGTGCCGTGCCGAGCAGCGTCATCAAGTAGAGCTAGGGCCGAGCGGCTGTCGTCAGAGACAGGGACACTGGTGTGGTGAGCGGATCCAACTTCTTCGGCACAGTTCTTTCCGATGCGACCAGAGTTCCTGTCAAAGCGTCTTCGCGGACCTTCCGGACCGCTATCAAAGAGGCCCTCAAGACCTACACTCGACGCAATCTCGAGACAGTGCTGGCCGAGGAACTTCGGCTACCGTGGACAAAAACGGACAGCCATCCGAGTGAGGCCTATTACAAGGCTGACCTCATCGATGGCTACACCGAAGACTGGGATCTCTCCCGGCTCGTGGCTCTCGCTCGACAGATCGTGAAAGATCTGGATCTGAGCGACGCTACCCTCACGGAGCTGGGTGCATTGCTTGCCGAGTACGACCGCGGCGGGGGCGTCGGGACACCGGCCAAGAATTTGATCTTCGCCGCCAACGGCCCCAAGCCAGAGCTGGTCCTGCGCGACGCCGTCAACAACGACATCGAGATCACCCGCAACGGCGAGTTCTGTCTTGTGTATGACCAGCCGATACCTGCTGATGGGCTGACTTACACCAAGTTGATTGAGTGGTGGCGAGCACACGAGGGCTTTGCTGACGCGGTCCCAGCGCGAGATGTCGGACTGCATCTGCACGAGCGCCTGCGTGCATCCCTGGATGAGAACCCTGTAGAGCTACGCGTCTTCGATGCTTATGCGGCTCGCTACAAGGACCGCGGATTCGACATCCCCGCGTTGATCCCGCAGGTGTACCTGCACTTTGATCCGGCGACTCAACTGGCTCGGCGGACCGCCGGGCAGAGCAGCCGCCCACTCGCGCGCCAGCGAATGGACTTCCTCCTCCTGTTCTCCAGCAGCCATCGCGTCGTCCTCGAGGTCGATGGGAAGCAGCACTACTCGAAGGACAACATCGCGAGCCCTGCCCTCTACAGCGAGATGGTCGCTGAGGACCGCCGACTCAGGCTTGCCGGCTACGAGGTCTACCGGTTTGGCGGAGCCGAGCTGATGAAGCCTGGCGCAGACAAGATGGTCGCCGATTTCTTCGACCAGCTGGCTGACCGCATGCGCTGAGCAGCATTTTCAGATGTCCTGGAATTAGTCACAACAGAAAAACCCCGACTGCAGGTGCAGCCGGGGCCTTGCTCTGTGCTGATCTACGACAGGTAGGCAGGGAACTTCGCGAGGTGCGCGCTACCGGCCACTTGATTGATGAAGGCGAGCCGCCAATCACCCGAGGTCCGAGGACTACTCGCAGCAACCGGGCGCACCTCGCGTACCCGCAACGTGTCGTGGTTGCCTTTGTAGCCGACGACTTCGACGGTCTTGCCCCTGAGGCCCTTGGGTAGTTCACCCTTGTTCCGGTGCAGGAGAGCGGTCAGCTCACCATCGACCAGCTCAAGGACCAGTTGGCCCCAGATACCACTGCTCTGCAATACGACCTTTCCAACGACGTAGAGATCGGTGTCCTGGATCGCTGACTTCTTGATGTTTTGGGTCACGGTGGGCCTTCCTGATGAGAAGGTGCCCTGGCGCAAAACAGCGCCGGACACCTCGGGTGTCTGATTAAGCCATCAAGGAGGGCTTCGGCGTACTTCAATTTTATCATTAAACTCGTTGAAATGTTCCTTCTCGCGGTTTCAATTATCACAAGTTGAAGCATAGAATTGAACCATGACTAAAGAATTGGAAACGGCGAGCACGGACCTCGTCGGCGCACCCCTCACCGAAGAGGAGACCGCGCGGGTTGTCGCGGCCCTAGCTGATTCGCGTGCCGCGTCGACAAGGCGCGCCTACGCGAGCAAGTGGCACACCTGGAGCCGGTGGTGCCAGGCGACCAACCGCCCACCGCTGCCGGCCGACGGCGCACACGTCGCGGCGTACCTCACTCAACTGGTCGAGGATGGGAAGTCCCTGTCCACGATCAACGGGATGGCAGCCGCGATCAGGGCGTACCACGAGGACGCAGGCCTCGATGATCCGACAGCTTCGGCTGGAGTGCGCCGCGTACGGGCCGGCCTGACCCGCCGACTGGGCGTGGCGTCAACAAAGCAGGCGCACGCCCTGACTGTGCTGGAGCTGCAGCGCATGGTGGCCACCTGCGACAAAGACGGAGTACGCGGGGCGCGCGACAGAGCTGTGCTGCTGCTCGGCTTCGCAGGGGCGATGCGACGCTCGGAGTTGGCGGCACTTGAGGTCTCCGACATCAACCGGATGCGCGATGGCGTAGCTCTGACCATCAGGGAGTCGAAGGGCGACCAGACCAAGCAGGGCCAACAGGTCGGCGTCACCTGGGGAACGAACAAGGAGACGTGCCCGATCACCGCGCTCTACGCCTGGCTCGACCTCCTTGGGATCGACAGCGGCCCGATCTTCTGCAGGGTCACACGACACAACACGGTGCCGATCAAGGTCAGTGCGCTGACAGGTGAGTCCATCGACCAGATCGTCAAGGCGCGTGCGGAGTTGGCAGGCCTGGGCGGCTTGCCGATCTCAGGGCACTCGCTGCGCGCAGGGCATGCGACAACCGCCGCCGAGCACGGCGTTGACGCTGCGCGCATCGCCCGCACGACACGGCATGTACGACTGGAGACGCTGGCGAAGTACGTACGCCCGTCGCAGGCGCTGAAGGACACGACCGCGAAGGACCTGGGGCTCTGAGCGCCCGCCAGGGGCTGAAGCCACTCGCAAGTATGCGTACACCGAGGCACGTGCCCTCGCGCTGCCGCCGCTTCAAGGGCACAGCCCACAAGTGTTAAACAGGAGTAGACGCAACTATTGACGATAGTCGTGCTATGTTCTCTGTTGTACTCGCAACCTGCGGATACAGACCAGCCTCCCTGACGCGTGACATTGAAGCTGCAACTCGTCGGGGAGGCCGATACAAGGAAGAGGATATGACAGATTCACTCACCCTCGACATCAGAGACCTCGCGCCCGCGCAAGTGGCGCAGCTGCTGGAGACGATCCGCTCGATGCGAACAGTGGCCGGGCCGGCAGAGCGCGGGCCGGAGGATGAGTCCTGGCGAGACGCACCATCCACCGGATGGACGCTGGATCTCGTCTTGGTGCTCCGCGAGAACCTCAGACGCCGCGGCAACGTGGTGCAGCTCGAGGCGTTCAACCAGGCAATCAGAAACGGCGGCGAGGTCAGTCGCGAGGAGATCTTCCGGATTGGGGGCTACGACCCCAAACGGCAGCTGAAGAACTGGACGAAGCCCCTGCGGACGGTCACCTCCGAGCTCATCGAGCGCGGCAGCCTCCCCGAGTACGCCGAGTTCCCGATGGAGGCCGACTACATCGAGGGCTCCGGCTACCGCCAGGCGCACCTCTTCCGAGTGACACCAGAGATCGTGAAGCTCGTGAAGGAGGCGATGTGCGACGACTGCTGGAAGCTAGTTGATACCGGCACGGCAGGGCGCAAAATCGCGCCGCATGCACGCCTCAAGCCGGTCGGAGACATCCGACATTTCAGCGGGAGCATGGTCGCCGACGAACAGGACTACCGCTGCGCGGAGTGCGGCAAGGAGTGGATGCACGAGACTGGCAACTCCGGAATGGGCTGGGTCGAGTCGTCGCACTGACCTTGTCACCGCTTGCGGCCGCGTCGGCATCGTCGGCGCGGCCGCTTTCGCACGCGTGCAGGACCACAAAGGCCGCACCTCGTAGAGTCATATCCATGGACTACGACAAGCTCAACGGCCCGGGTGGCGCGGAAGTTCGGGTCCCCACAGACGACAGCTACCGCACGTGCTCCCAGTGCGGCGGTGACTGCTACCCCGAACCGACAGCCATCGACGGCCTCGGCGTGCGAATCGCTTTCGTCTGCCCCGAGCACGGAGTGCACAGCGTGATTGACCCTTTCGAGGACAAGCGATGATCGGCGAGCTGTTCACGATCAGCGCGAGCAACATCGGCCACGCTGCGATCGCTGCTGCCAGCCGACCGATCCCCGAGGACGCACCGGCCACGATCCAGCTGGCATCCCATGAGGCGTCTGGCGATGACGAGGTTTACATCGAGGTGCGCACCAGGCGTGGGTTCTCCCGCGACATCCGCATCGGCAAGGCCAAGGTCCACGCGATCTTGAGGATCGACGACCCAGCGGCTTGCCGTGCTTCCTGCCAGCACTTCATCGACGACCGGGCCGAGCACGTTCGGGCCGCAGTTCTGGAAGCCCAGGAGCTCGAGGCCCGGTTCGACGACGCGCATCTCGACGTCGGAGGCGAGCCGTACATCGTCGGAGGCAGGGCAACCCCCGAAGAGCAGGCCCAGGCGTTCGTCAAGAGGCCCGGCATTTTCATCGGCAACCCCGTGAGGTTCGACCGGGCGCTGGCCTACCTCCACGGCTTCGAGGCGGCGCTGGAGACGGCACATGGAGACCAGCCCCGGCTGCACGAGTACAGCGATCTACTCGATGAGGTCAAGCAGGAGCTGGGCGACAAGCCCTCAGCCGACCAGGAGCTGGAAGCGATCAGCGCGCTGGAGCCGATCCTGGTGCAGGTGTACTCAGCGGCAGCTGCTGCAAAGTCTCGCTGAGGCTGGCTACGCGCCCTGTCGGAGGCCGGTGGCAAGATACTCAGCATGAGCACTGTGACCGGAGACGTAGTCCACCACCTGTATCAGCGGGGGCCGGCTCTCGACCTGATCCCTTACTGCGGAGTGCTGCCGGGCCATGACGAAGTCACTGGCGACTGGAACACGGGTCACGACCGCGACGAGCTCCTGAAGTGTGTGGAGTTCGGCCTGCCGGTCTGCATGATGTGCGCGTCGCCGGTTGCGTTGGGCGGCTTCACGCCTCTGATCCTCAGCGAGGACGGGGACGAGTAGATAGCCCCGACGCGCGGAACTCAGCCCTTCGTGCTCTCGATGCCCGAGGTAGGCTGAGCGACGTACGAGCCGGCGCGAGGAATCCGCCGGCTCGTCTTGCCGACGATACCCATCGAGCAGACACATCCGAGGAGAACGCTGTTGATTAGAGACGCTCAGGAGCACAACGAGACCGTTGGCCCCACAGATTCCGAAGTCGCACGAATTCGGTCACTGCTCCCAGAGTACTTCGACAAAAACGGCTCTTTTATGATCGACCGACTGCAGGAATCCCTGCGAGTCGGAGAGGTGGACCTCTCGCACGAGGGCTACGAAATGCGCTTCCTCGGGAAGTCATTTGCGAAGTATCTGACGTCAACGAAGACTAATACCGTTGTAGTCCCGGACCTCGAGCACAACACCGAAGACCAGAATGCTGAGTCCGAGAACCTATACATCGTCGGCGACAACCTCGACGCACTCAAACACCTTCTCGGCTCATACTCAAATCAGGTGAAGTGCATCTACATCGACCCTCCCTACAACACAGGGTCCGACGGCTTCGTCTACAGCGATAGTTTTGGGTTCAACGCGCGGCAACTGGTCGACAAGATCGGTCTAGGTGAGGATGAAGCGAAGAGGGTAGTCGATCTACAGGGTAAGTCTTCACACTCTGCCTGGCTGACGTTCATGTACCCACGTCTAGAGCTAGCCAAGCAGCTCCTGGCGGATGACGGCGTGATCTTCATCAGCATCGACGACAACGAGCAAGCGAACCTGAGGTCGCTCTGTGATGAGATTTTTGGTGAGCAAAACTTTGTCGCCAGCTTCGCGTGGCGAACCGACGGCAACCTCGACAATCAGGCGACCGTCAAGATCAACCACGAGTACGTGCACATGTACGCAAAGAGCGCGCAGGACATGTACATCGCGGGGGTGAAGGATCCGAACCTGTCTAACGAGAGCAAGCTATTCAATAGCGAGATCCGGAACTCCGTCGTCAAGAATGGCCCCAAGAATCCGGTCTCTGGGATCGTTCTTGAGCCAGGATTCCCCGCGGGCTTCGAGAAAGGCGTCATCCCCGCGAGAAGCGATAAGTTCCCCAATTATGACGAGGATTTGGTGATCGCAGGCGGAAAGCTCACGAACCGGGTGACCGCGCGAACCGGATGGGCTAACGGAAGCCTGCTACGGAGCTTCATTACTGGCGGGTACGCCCCGGTTGTCGACTCCAAAGGGCAAGACACGACATTCGAGCTAACAAACACCGGAGCCATCGACAACGTCAAGGTTCGGCGTACTAACCAGCAGCACATCCTGACCGTACTTATGAACCTTGGGACGGTCGAGACGGCCGGCAACGCCCTCGCTGAGATGGGCTGTCCCTTCCCGTACCCGAAGCCCGTGCCGCTAATCAAGTACTTGGCGTCGTTCGCGCCCAATGACGCTCTGATCCTCGACTTCTTCTCGGGGTCGGCGACCACTGCGCATGCCGTTATGCAGTTGAATTCGGAGGACGCCGGGACGCGCCGCCACATCTCAGTCCAATGGCCCGAGAAGGTTTCGGCCGACTCTCAAGCGGCGGAGGCAGGCTTCAATACCATCGACCAGCTTGGTCGACTGCGTATCAAGTCCGCGGCTGAAAAAATCCGCGTACAGGCAAAGGCGGCGATCGATTACGGCTTCCGCTTGTTCCGCCTTGAGGAGCCCAGTGAGAAAACGTTGGATGAGCTCCACTCCTTTGATCCAAGCGCGAACGACGCACTCATCTCCGGGGACTTTGTCTCGAAATTCGACCTCAACGGAACGCCCGGCAGCGAGGTCGCATTGTCGACGTGGCTGGTCCAGGACGGATTCGGACTAACCCCAGACGTGCAGACCGTCCAGCTCGACCAATACGAGCTCCGCACATGTGGTGACTCGGGCTACGTCATTCAGCCTGGCTTAACGAGCGAAGATTTGCGCATACTCGTGACCGGGCTTGAGCAGAATGAGTTGGACCTGAATCGTCTGGTGATCTTCGGGTACTCGGTGACGTTCTCCGTCATGCACGAGCTGAAGCAGAACCTGAAGTCGCTCAAGTCGGGGCGCACCGTCTCCGTGATTGAGCGGTTCTGACATGCAGATCCGCCTGCGGACCCTCGAACACCAACAGCGCGCTCTCACGGCCCTGACGCAAGTCTTCGACAAGGTTGAGCTCGATCCCAGCACCCGACCCGAAGCCAATATCGGATTCGACCCTTCCGACCCGCAGATCGCGCACAATATTGCCGAGATCCAGTCCGGCGTCATCGACGGCATCGACGCGATCCCTCGACCCTGGCGTGGCCGCATCGATGACGGCATCCTCGGCGTCGACGCAAAGATGGAGACCGGTACCGGCAAGACGCTGGTGTACACGCAACTGATGTACGAACTCAACCGGCTCTACGGCTTCACTAAGTTCATTGTCCTGGTGCCCTCGACGCCGATCAAAGAAGGCACCAAGGCCTTCATGCAATCGGACTACGCCCACAAGTACTTCGCCGACGCTTACGGTGGTCGGCTCAGCCTCCAGCTTGACGTGCTCGACGCACAGAAGCGTCCCAAGCGACGGAAGATGTTCCCCAGTGCCATTGCGAGCTTCGCGCACGGGTCGCGTCTTTCGCGTGGGCGTATTTCTGCACTCCTGATGACTGAGGGGATGCTGCAGTCGCAGAAGACGATGGCCATTAACTACGACCAAACTGTCCTTGGCACCGCCAGTGTCCCCTACGAGGCCTTGCGGGCCACCCGTCCCATCGTGATCATGGACGAGCCACACCGGTTCCGCCGTGAGAACAAGGCCTACGAGGCGATCGTTGATGAGATCCAGCCGCTGGCGATCTTCCGCTTCGGCGCGACGTTCCCTAAGCTCGAAAAGAGCAGCAAGACGGACTACAACAACCTCGTCTTCAACCTCGGAGCTGTCGAGGCCTTCAACGAGCAGCTCGTCAAGGGCGTCCAGATCCAGTACCCCGTGGACGCGACTGGCGAGACCACTCGGCTGAAGCTGACAAGCCTGTCCGCGCGCAAGCCCAAGCAGGCGACCTTCCAGAACCTGGACACGGGCAAGTCGCTGACTCTCGACCTCGGTGAGTCGCTCTCGATTGCTGATGGGGGCTTCGCTGGCATCACAGTCGAGTCGATCGGCAAGACCGAGCACCCGGCCATCAAATCCGGCGTGACGCTCTCTAACGATCAGGTTCTAGCGACCGGCGACACCCTAGCCGCAAAAGTCTACTCGGATACCTACCAGAGCTTGATGATGGACCAGGCCCTGAAGAATCACTTCGAGGTCGAATGGGAGAACTTCCGGCGGGCGAGCAAGGTGAAGACGCTGACGCTGTTCTTCATTGATTCGATCGAGTCCTACCGCGGCGGAGACGACACCAGCGGTCACCTACGACTGCGCTTTGAAGAGTTGCTCGCCATGAGGCTTGTGGCCGAGATCGAGAAACGCAAGGATGACGACTCGCCTGTTGCACAGGAGTACGTCGCCTACCTCAAGGCATCGCTCGCCGACGTCCCCGCGACGAATGGCGGCTACTTCGCGGCCGACAACTCGACCACCGACGAAGCTATCACTGCTGAGGTCGACGACATTCTTCGAAATAAGGAAGCGATGCTTTCCTTCAACGGCGCTGACGGCACCGTAAACACACGGCGTTTCCTCTTCTCGAAATGGACACTCCGCGAGGGCTGGGACAACCCCAACGTCTTCCAGATCGTTAAGTTGCGCTCTTCCGGCTCTGAGATCTCAAAGCTCCAGGAGGTCGGCCGCGGCCTCCGCCTGCCAGTCGACTCCAAGGGCTCCCGCCTGTCCGGCGAACAGTTCTACCTCACATATTTGATCGACTACACCGAACGTTCCTTCGCGGATTCTCTGGTCTCCGAAATCAATTCCGATGCTGCCACCGGACCTGCTCTGGTCAAGGACCTCTTGCCTAAGGTCGCCGCTCAGCTCGGCAAGACCGAGGCCGATCTCTTTATCGAGCTGTTGCAGGCTGGCTTGATCGACACGGACAAGAACGTCATGCCGGGCCGTGAGGACGATCTGTACGCGGAGTATCCAGCCTTTAACGCGACCGGCCTGAAGCCCGACAAGATCGTGAAGGGTGATCAGAAGGTCAAGGTTGGGATCCGTTCCGATCGGTACGCGGAGCTCAAGGAGCTCTGGGAGACGATCAACGCGAAATACTACCTCCGGCTCGACGACCTCTCTGAGGAGGAGATCGACTCGTGCATCGACACGGTGCTCGAGGCCGATGTCTACCGGCCGATGATAGGGCGTTTCAGGCAGGACGTCATTGTTCAGAGCGAAGAATCCGTTCTCGAAGTCCACACAGAGACAAAGAACACCTACGACGCGACCGAGACGATCGCATACGGCGAGTGGCTCAAGCTCGTCCATGCACAAACCGCATTGCCGATCGACCGCGTACATGCGGGACTCGTGCGATGGAACGCGAAGAAGAAGCTCCCGACCAACTTCTTCAACAAGACAACGCTCGGCGAATTCGTCGCCCAATTCACCCAGTGGATGGAGCAGACGTTCCTTGAGCGATTCTCTTACTCGCGCATCGACGGTTTGGCGGGCGGCACCTCGCTCACCGACATCGACGGCGTTCCGCTCAAGAATATCGTCCAGGGAAATATCGGGATCCACCGCGATGACAAGGCCACTGTCCCGGACAAGTTCCTCTACGACGCCTTCGTGTACGACTCCCCAAAGGAGCACGACACGATCCGGGACTCGAAACTCGACGAGATCGTGGTGTACGGGAAGATCCCGCGGAAGTCCATCAGGATCCCGCTTTACTTCGGTGGCACGACCAGCCCCGACTTTATGTACGTGCTCAAGCGCGATGACGGGAAGCTGTCCCTCAACTTCGTCGTCGAGACCAAGGACGTCGAGAAGCGCTCAGACATGCGCGAGAGCGAGCAACTACGAATGAAAGCAGCGGAGCGATTCTTCGAGTCGATGAGCTCCGAGAGGTTCAGTGTCACGTTCAAGCCGCAGGTCAAGCGCGATGACATCGCGGGGATGATCAAGCAATTGCTCGCTTGATCTTCTGCTGCTGCAACACCCGGCGCGGGGGGATTTTTCTCCCTGCGCTGGGTGTTGTCTGCTGAGCAGTCGACCGGCTACGCGACGCGCTCATCTGAAGATAAGTTATCCAGTGCGCGAGGGCGAGTTCAGCCAGATCTCCTCGATGCCCGGGTCATCGAGCATCTCCTGCAGTGGGCCGAAGCCGCCGATCCGGGCCGCGATCGTCGCGACCATCGCGTCGTCGTCATCGCGCAGCACCGGGACCTCGCCTGAGGAGGCGCGCCGATCGTAGTCGGAGATCACCTCACGGATGAAGGGTTCCAGCTGATCGGCGTGCACATCGAGCCCGCGACGGCGTATCAGCTCACGCGATTCGCTCTCGATGATGGTGGCGGCGTCCATCCATTCCCCTCCCGGCTCCGACCGACCGGTTGCCCCCACAGTTGTGAGGTGACGCACGTCGCGTCGTCTCCGCCACTGTAGGGGGAACCAGCCGCCACCGCTCGTCACTCTCAGTGATTGTGGACAACTCTCCCTGCTCCCGCTCATGGCAGGATGACAACTGTCCGCGAGTCAACCGATCCCAGGAGCTCCCCATGGCCGACTCCGCATCCAAGGGCGACGACGCCCCTTCGATGTCCGGCACCACCGTGAAGTACATGGCCAAGCGTGTGCTCTCAGAGTTCACCCGCGATGGCGGCACGGACCAGGCCGCGAAGCTCACCTACTTCATGGTGCTCTCGATCGCCCCCACGCTGCTGGCCCTGTTCTCGCTGGCCACGCTGCTGCTGTCCGGGATCAAGGATCAGATCGCCCAGCTCATCAAGGATGCGATCTCCTCCGGGGCAGGCGGCAGCGGGTTGGAGGTCGGTGGAGCCGTCGACTCCACGCTCGACTCACTGCTGGGCTCCTCGACCGGTGGCACGGTCGCCCTCATCATCGGTATCGCCACCGCCCTGTGGTCCGCCTCCGCCTACATCAAGGCCTACGGGCGGGTCGCGAACCACATCTACGAGGTGCCCGAGGGCCGTGGCCTGATCCGTATGACCGGCACCATGCTGCTGCTCACGATCGGGATGATCCTCGGGATCCTGCTGGTGATGATCTCCTTGCTCCTGAACGAGGCGATCGTGCAGAGCCTGCTGGGCCCGATCGCCTCCAGCATCGGCGCGCAGGGCGTGCTGACCTTCCTCCTGGGCTCGTTCCTGCCGATCTGGGCGTGGGCCAAATGGCCGGTGATCCTGGTGATCGCCTTCGCGCTGATCTCACTCCTGTACTGGGGCGCACCCAACATCAAGAAGCCCTTCCGCTTCATCTCCCCCGGCGGGGTGTTCGCGATCCTCGGCATCGCCGTGGCCGCGGTGGCGCTGTCGATCTACATGAGCACTGTCGCCGGCTACTCCAGCTACGGCGCCATCGGCGGCATCATGGCGGTGCTGTTCGCGCTGTGGATCATCAACATCGTGATCATCATGGGTGCGGAGGTCGACGCCGAGTACGAGCGCGCCCGCGAGCTCGCGGCCGGCAAGCCCGCCGAGGACTCCCTCGCCCTGCCCATGCGCGAGACCGCCGGCGCGGAGAAGGCAGAGGCCAAGCAGGAGAAGATCATCGATGAGGGGCGCGACATCAGGCTGCAGAACCTCCACCACGATTCGGAGGCGTACACCGGCGAGGGCGCTCGCCTCACTCCGCGCCACGGCGTGCCCACCGTCGATCCCGACACCGACGCCGACCGCTCTGGTGCGCCCTCGAAGGACGCCTGAGATGTGCGGGCGCTTCGCCTTCTTCCAGGAGATCGAACCGCTGGTGGACGACCTGGGCGCCGTGGACCTCACCGATCCGCACCTGCGCAGCCGCTGGAACATCCCTCCCACCGCTCCGATCCACGTGGTCACCGAATCGATCGACAAGGAGACCGGCGAGGTGCTGCGGGCACTGCGAGTGGCACGCTGGGGCCTGCTGCCCCCGTTCGCGAAGGAGGCATCGTTCTCCTCGCGCACCTTCAACGCCCGGCGCGAGACCCTGGCGGAGAAGCCGAGCTTCCGCGGGAGCCTGAGCCGATACCGAGCGATCATCCCGATGGACGGCTACTACGAATGGGTGCGCGGAGAGAAGGGTGCCCGGAAGCAGCCGTACTTCATCGCGCCCGCAGATGGCTCGCCGCTGTACATGGCGGCCCTGATCTCCTGGTGGAAGGGTCCGGGATCCCATGAGGGCCCCGCCGCGAGCGAGGACGGCCGATTCCTGCTCAGCGCCACCATCATCACGCGGGAGGCGACCGGGGAGCTCGCCGAGATCCACGACCGCACCCCGGTGATGCTGCCGCGCGATCAGCTCGATCCCTGGCTCGACACGTCGATGGACGACCGTCACGCCGCCCAGGAATGGATCCTGGACGACACCCACCTGCTGGACGATGCAACTCTCGCCCTTCGCGAGGTGGATCCCGGGGTCGGCAAGGTCGGCAACGAGGGTCCCGACCTGCTGGACCCGCCGCAGACCCTGCTCTGAGCACCGCCCACGCGCCACCGTCCCGCTCCGCCCGGCACGGCACGGCGATCCGCTTCGCCCACCTCCCGCAAGTTCACCTCAGGTGCGACGACCGCAGGGACAGATCCGCCCGCGGTCTGACGCGCCGGGCACGGCAGCGCCCGTACCCTCGGGGCCATGACCTACGGCTCCGAGCATCGGACGGACGCTCCCAGCGCGCGCGTCCGTTTCCGCGACCCGTTCCGCTGGATCATCGAGAACCCCGGCACCGTCGACCTGATCGGCTTCGGCGGCGCCTCGTTCCTGGTCCTGATCTCCGCACTGTGGACCGGCTCCATCGGCTGGTGGACCCTGTTCAGCGTGCCGATGATCGCCGCCGGAGCGCTGTGCCGGGTTCGGCCGCTGTTCGGCGTTCTGCTGATCGGCGCGCTCGCAGTGCTCCATCTGCTGGTCAACGTCCCGGTGGTCATGGGCGACGTGATGACCTTCTACGCGATGTTCTGCGCCGTCGCCTACGGCAGGCCCCCGGTGCACGGCATCGGCGTGGCCGCGGGCATGCTCGGCGTCTTCGCGCAGGCCACCTACTGGGGGATCAACGCCCTGCGCGGAGAGTTCGGCGGACTGGGCGAAGCGCTGATCAGCTTCTTCGGTCTCGGACTCGTCGGCACGATCACCATCGTCGCGGTCTGGGCGCTGGCCAACCTGCAGCGGGCACGGGTGCGACAGCTCGCCCTCACCCGTGACCGGGCCGAACAGGCACTCCGCGAGCGGGAGCAGCGCACCGCACTCGCCGTCGCGGCAGAGCGCGCCAGGATCGCCCGTGAGATGCACGACGTGGTCGCCCACTCCCTCTCGGTGATCATCGCGCAGGCCGATGGCGGCCGCTTCGTCGCCGCCCAGAAACCGGAGCAGGCCGCGGAGGTGCTGGCCACCATCGGAGAGACCGGCCGAGCGGCGCTGGCCGACATGCGTTCCCTGCTCGGCGTGCTGCGTCAGGAGGACGAGACCAGCTTCGGCCCGCAGCCCGGCCCGGAGATGCTGGGCGACCTCACCGGTCGAGTCGTCAAGGCCGGGCTGCCCGTCGACCTCCAGATCGACGGTTCGCTCGAGGGTCTCCCCCACGCGCTCGGGGTGTCGGTATTCCGCCTGGTCCAGGAGTCGCTCACCAACGTCCTCAAGCATGCCGGTCCCGGCACCACCGCTGCTGTACGGATCACACGCAGTCCCCAGCAGCTCGTGCTCGAGGTGCTGGATGACGGCCAGGGCACCGACGCCGCCGCCGACGGTCAGGGGCACGGCCTGACCGGGATGCGGGAGAGGGTGTCGGTGTTCGGCGGCACCCTGCAGGCCGGTCCGCTCCCCTCTCGCGGCTACCGGGTTCGCGCCGTCGTGCCGCTGACCGGATCGCTCGAGCCGCCGTCCGACCGCACCAGCCGGTGATCTTTCCGGTCGCCCGTCATCCCACCCCTCGTCGCCCCTCACCACGCCGTCGCCTCACCCCGCCCCTCTGCGAGTTCCCAGGAGATCCCCGATGAATGATCCGCTCGACCGCCCGCTGCGCATCGCCCTGGTCGATGACCAGCCGCTGGTGCGGGCCGGCTTCACGATGGTGATCGACTCGCAGGACGACATGGAGGTCGTCGCCCAGGCCTCCGACGGCGTCGACGCCGTCGAGGTGCTGCGCGGCCGCACCATCGACGTGGTCCTCATGGACGTGCGGATGCCGCGGATGGACGGCATCGAGGCGACCGCGCGGATCCTCGAGCAGGCTCCCGCGGACCGTTCCCCGAAGGTCATCGTGCTGACGACCTTCGATCTCGACGAGTACGTCGTCTCCGCGATCCGGGCCGGGGCCAGCGGCTTCCTGCTCAAGGACGCCCAGCCCGAGGATCTGCTCGGGGCGATCCGCACCGTCCACCGCGGGGACGCCGTGATCGCCCCGTCGGCCACCCGCCGCCTGCTGGAGCGGGTGGTGCGCGCCCCCGAGCCGGAGGAGAAGGACACCGCCGTCCTGGAACCGCTCACCGAGCGGGAGCGCGAGGTGCTCACCCTGATGGGGCGGGGCTTCTCCAATCGCGAGATCGGGGCGGAGCTGTTCGTCGCCGAGGCGACCGTGAAGACCCATGTGGGCCGGGTGCTCGCCAAGCTCGGGGCCCGGGACCGGGTGCAGGCCGTGATCATCGCCTTCGAGACCGGGCTGGTCGCCCCCGGCGCCAGCTGACGAGGCCGCTGACTCCTCTGGTGCCGACCGGCTGCGCCTGGCGCCGCCCGGCTGCGCCTCGACGTCAGACCACGACATCAGACCGCGACATCAGACCACGGTATGACGGCCATCGCGCCTCGAGTCGCGACCGGCCCCCGACAGCGCGACCACAGGGTGATGCGCGAGCATCGCCCGCCGCGGAAGGATCGGTCACGACCGCCCACCTCCCCGTGAAGGATCCCGATGACTTCCCAGCCCCTCGCAGCGACCTCCTCCCCCGGCGGCCCCGCCGGTGCGGCCACCGCGTCTCCCGCGATCACCGCCCGCGCCGTCACCCGCACCTATGGCACCGGCGCCGGGATCGTGACCGCACTGGACGCCGTGGACCTCGAGATCGCCAGCGGCGAGTTCACCGCCATCATGGGCCCCTCCGGCTCCGGCAAATCGACGCTGCTGCACAGCCTCGCGGGGCTCGACGTCGTCGACCATGGCTCCATCAGCATCGACGGCACCGAGATCACCTCTCTGGGGGACGACGCACTCACCATGCTCCGGCGTGAACGCATCGGCTTCGTGTTCCAGTCCTTCAACCTGCTGCCGATGCTCACTGCCGAGCAGAACATCCTGCTGCCCCTCGAGCTCGCCGGGAAGCGCGTGGACCGTGCCTGGCTGGACACCATCACCTCCGCCTTCGGCATCACCGACCGGCTCTCCCATCTCCCCTCACAGCTCTCCGGCGGGCAGGTGCAGCGCGTCGCCATCGCGCGCGCCCTGGTCACCTCGCCCGCGGTGGTCTTCGCCGACGAGCCCACCGGCAATCTCGACTCCCACACCACCGAAGAGGTGCTGCAGTTCCTGCGGCTGTCGGTGGACCAGTTCGGCCAGACGGTCGTGATGGTCACCCATGAGCGCGATGCCGCCGAACGCGCGGACCGCATCATCACGCTGGCCGATGGCCGGATCGCCCGCGACGAGGATCTGCGAGGACAGCACTGATGGCCCGCCGCACTTCGGTGAAGCTCACCCCGCTGCGACGGCACCTCGCAGCCGTCGTCACCATCGCCCTGTCCTGCGCCTTCGTCGCCGTGATGGTGCTGGCCGGGAACCTCATGCAGGCCTCGCTGCGCTCGCAGGCCTCCCAGCAGTACGAGGGCGCCGACCTCGAGATCGTCCGCCCCCTGACCGATGACCAATGGATGTCCGAGCAGCCGCTCGAGGCGCCGCAGGTCGACGGCGCCGATGCCGTCTGGCCCCTCCTGAACGAGTACCTCGAGCTCACCGCCTCCGACGACACCAGTGCCTTCCTCTCGCTCGCCCTGCTGCCGCCGGGGGCCCAGGAGGAGGAGTCCCTGCGGGAGGGCGTCCTGCCCACCTCGAGCTCGGAGATCGTGCTCGACACCGCCGCTGCGGACCAGCTCGGAGTCGGCCTCGGCGACACCGTGACCGTGCCGGCCGAGTGGAGGCCGAGCGGTCAGGAGCTCCCGCTGACGGTGGTGGGGATCGCCTCGATCCCTCAGGGCGCCGTCTTCGGCGGCACCCCCCGAATGCTGATCTCCGAGGCCAGCGCCGCCGAACTGCTCGGACCGCAGGCCGGCACCCTCACCGCGTCCTGGCTCGCCACCGTGCCCTCGGGCACGGACTCCGCCGACGTGGCGTCCACCGCGAGCTCGGCCGGTCTGACCGTGCGCACCGTCGAGGAGGCGGAGGACGAAGCCGCTGGGAATTTCCTGGGGGACTTCGCGGCGCTGGCGATGATGCTCGCCGTGTTCGTGGTGATCGCGCTGTTCACCAGCGCCGTGGTCATCGCGAACACCTTCGCCGTGACCATCGCCCAGCGCACCCGGAGCCTGGCGCTGCTGCGCACCCTCGGGGCGACACGTTCGCAGGTGCGCGGCGTCGTGCTGCGGGAGTCGCTGAGCGTCGGACTGATCGGTGCTGCGGCCGGCATGGTCGGCGGACATCTCCTGGTGCAGGTCGCACTCGTAGGAGCCGCCGGCATCGGCTGGCTGGAGGGCGTGCTGATGGTGCCCTTCAGCCTCTGGTCGTTCCTGCTGCCGCTGCTCGCAGGGGTGGCGATCACGCTGCTGGCGAGCCTCGCCCCCATGCGGTCCGCCACGAAGGTGGCGCCCTTGCAGGCGCTGCGGCCGGTCCCTCCCGCAGCGCGTCGCGGACTCGGCCAGCGAGGCCTCCTCGGGCTGATAGCCGTGCTCCTCGGCATTGCCGTCATGGCAGGAGGCACCGCACTGGCCTTGAACGGCAACACCACGATCGGGATCCTGCTGGCGATGCTCGGCGGGGTGGCCAGCTTCAGCGGGATCCTGCTGTCCCTGGTGGTCCTGACCCGGCCCCTCTCGGCCCTCGTCGGCCGGATCATGAGCAGGTTCGGCGGGCTCCCGGCGCGGATCGCCAGTGCGAACGTCGCCCGCAACCCGCGGCGCAGCGCCGCCACGATCGCCGCGCTTCTGATCGGCACCACGCTGATGACGATGATGGCCGTCGGTGCTCGCACCGCCGAGGCGACGCTCATCTCGGAGCTCGATTCGCGGCGCCCCATCGACATGGTCATCTCCGCCGGGGAGATGCCTGCCGACGCTCTGGAGCAGGTTCTCGCCCTCGACGGCATGGACACCGCCCACGAGGGCCGACGCGGCGACATCCAGGTGGGCGCCCCCGAGCCGATGACCCTCTACGGCCTCACCCCCGAGGCGGTACGGGAGACCTCGCACCGGCCTGGCATGGCCGAGGAGCTCGTGGACGGTGTGGTGCTGCTGGGCCAGGAGCGCTCCGAGCGGTTCGGCGTCACCGACGGTCAGATCCTGCAGGTCGAAGGGACCGACGGCGCCCTGCACGCACTGCGGGTGCAGGTCGATGCCAACCTGCAGATGTCCTTCGTGACGACGACGACGTTGGAGGAGCTCGTGGGCGACGAGTCGGCGTCGGTGATCGTCGGCGACTTCGCCGACCCCGGCACGCCCCAGCGGGAGGGCGTCGACGCCCTCGCCCTGGTCGGCTCCGTCGACGAGGTGATCATGGGTGAGGGCTTCTCCGAGGCGTCCGCCGACTTCGGCGGGATGGAACGAGAGGCCTACGGCCAGATCCTCACCATCCTGTTGGGGATCACCGTCGGTCTGCTCGCAGTCGCCGTGCTGGTGGCGCTGGTGGGGGTCGCCAACACGCTGAGCCTCGGCGTCATCGAGCGGACCGGGGAGAACGCCCTGCTGCGGGCGCTGGGCACCACCCGGGGGCAGATGCGCGCGATGCTCGGCTGGGAGGGCGTGCTGCTCGCGCTGGTCGGGGCGGTGCTGGGCATCGTGTTCGGCAGCGCTTACGGAATCCTGGGCATCAACGCCCTGCTGGGGGCCATCTATCCCGTCACGATGACGATCCCGTGGGGTCAGGTCGGCCTGGTGCTGCTGCTCGCCATCATCGCCGGCGGTCTCGCCTCGGTCCTGCCCGGGCGCACCGCCGCCCGGACGGCACCCGCCGCGGCCCTTGCGGACAACGAGTGAGCCACTGGGCGGTGAGCCGCTGCACGGGAGCCGTCGACGGTCCCGCGCAGCTGCCCGGTCTCAGTCACCGCGCCGAACGCCCTGCGGAAGCGGAGTGGAGTGCACCAACCGCGTCAGCATCACGAACAGAGCGATCGCGAGGATCAGGGCGAGGACGCCCTGCCAGTACATCGAGGCATTGAGCATGCTCGCCCCCACCAGGGCCTGGAACAGCTGCCAGGTGACGCCCCACCCGAGCCCGAAGCGGCCCCTGAGGAGGATCGAGCGCGCGGCCAGTGCGAGCAGCAGCGCGAACAGGAGCAGGAAGACCCCCAGGCCGATCCCGAGGCGGGCATGCAGCCCGCCGCCGGCGACCGCGATGAAGCAGTAGGTGGCGGCCGATGCGAGCAGCAGCGCTTCGACGCCCAGCAGCAGAGCGACGATCGGGCGGCTGCGAGGGCTCGGGTCCGGGCCGTCCACTGGACCGCGAGAGCGGTCGTCTCGGGAGCCACCGCGCGCGGCGGTAGGGGAGTCGGTGGGCATGGGTGCACTGTAATCTCCGCACCTGTGCCGGGACGTCACCTCCCCCGCCGTGCCGCTCCACGGACGGGCCGGCGCCTGCTCAGGCAGGTCCCGAAGCACTTTCCGCATCCGGATGCAACGCCTTCGTGCCCGGCATCACGCCTGATGCGGCCCGGACTCGCGCGTTGTGGGAAGTGCCACCAGGCTTGCTCATCCTGGCCCTTGTCGAGTGCACGGCCGCCCCAGAGAATGGAGATCTGCTCGTCGGGCCGATGGACATCGTGGGAGCTTCCGCTCCCCGTCCGGTCCCGAAGAGCCAGAGTCCCGAGAACGCCCCATAGAGGGTGACCCTCGCCGCATCACGCCCCACGGGGTGGGGTGGGGCGTCCTGGAAAGAGAGAGTGACGATGGACTGGCGCCACCGTGCCGAGTGCCTCAAGCATGATCCCGAGCTGTTCTTCCCGATCGGGAACACCGGACCGGCGATCACCCAGATCCAGGAAGCGAAGGCGGTGTGTCAGGGCTGTGACGTCATGACGGCCTGCCTCAAGTTCGCGCTCGAGACCGGTCAGGATTCCGGTGTCTGGGGCGGGCTCTCCGAGGATGAGCGCCGTTCCCTGAAGCGCCGGAACGCCCGCGCTCGCCGCGCCAGCTGATTCCTCGGTCCTGCGGCGCCCCCTCTGAGCGCGGTGCCGCAGGACCCGGCTGCACCCCATATCGACGCCTCCGGCTCGGCGTCCGCCCTCAGCCTCGGCCTCGGTGCGACGCCCTCCGGGCCTCCGCTCAGATCGTGAGCGGATCCAGGTAGACCTCGACCATCGCCCGGGTCCCGCCCTCGGGCCGGTCCTCCCAGGTGAGCGTCCCACCGAGCTGCCCCTGCACCAGCGTCAGGGCGATGTTGGTCCCGAGCCCCGTCGGCTTCGCAGCCCCCATCCCCATGCCGTCATCCTCGATGGAGATGACCAGATGGGATCCGGTGCGATCGCTGCGGATCGTGAGCGTCCCGCCGGTCTCCGAGAGCCCGTGCTCGACCGCATTGGTCGCCAGCTCGGTCACCACCAGTGCCAACGGCGTCGCCTCCTCCGCCCGGATGGACCCCACCCGGCCGATCTTCTGGGTGCGGACCTCGACCTGGCTGTCGGTCAGCTGCGGGGTCCCCGCACGATGGACGCTCGCGCTGGCGGCATCCACCGCGAGCCGCAGGCAGCGGTCGATCACCTCGTCGAAGTGGACGGCCTCCTGAGATCCCTGAAGCAGCGACTCATGGACCAGGGCGATGGTCGAGACCCGGCGCATCGCTTCCGCCAGCGCTTCTCGTGCCTCGTCGGTCTTCATGCGTCGAGACTGCATCCGCAGCAGCGCGGCCACCGTCTGCAGGTTGTTCTTCACCCGGTGATGCACCTCGCGGATGGTCGCATCCTTGGTGATCAGCTCACGCTCGCGACGACGCAGCTCGGTCACGTCCCGCACCAGGATCACCGCGCCGGTGCGGCGGCCCTGCTCGGTCAGCGGCACCGCGCGCAGGGAGAGGGTCCCACCGCGGGCCTGCATATCGGACCGCCAGGCGGCGCGGCCCATCAGCACCAGCGGCAGGGATTCATCGACGGGGGAACGGGACTGCAGCACCTCGGTCGAGAGCTCGGCGAGGGTGATGCCCTCCATGTCCCCGGCGATGCCGAAGCGGTGGAAGGCCGAGCGCGCGTTCGGCGAGGTCCACTGGACGATCCCCGCCTCATCCAGCTCGACCACGCCGTCTCCGACCCGCGGTGCTCCGCGCCGGGGCGGGATCGGTGCTCCCGCGATCGGGAAGGCCCCGCTCTCGAGCATTCGCAGCAGACGATCACCCAGCGCACGCTGGTGGATCTCGTTGTCGGAGGGCTGATGGTCAGCCTCCGGGACCTCCGCAGCCAGCACGGCGAGGGTACGACCGTTCTTGCGCACGGGGACCAGGGTTCCCATCGCCGAACGGCCCTCACGTTCGATCTCGGTGGGAACCCGGAGGGGCTCCCCTCCGCCCAGCAGCCGGGCGAGCTCGGTGCCCTGCTCGCTGCCATCGCTCGTGGTCCCCACCGGGTCCTCGTAGTAGACGGTGGGACCGGTGGCGGGGCGGCAGTGCGCGACGGCGAGCGGGCCGTCGTCCTCCTGGATCCACAGCACGAGATCGGCGCGCAGGAGATCGGACAGCAGGTTCCAATCGCCGACGAGGTGCTGCAACCAGTCGGCCTCCTTCTCGGAGAGACCACGATTATCGGCGAGGAACTTGGACAGGCTCGGCATGGGGACAGGATAGGGGTCTGCGTCATCGCCCCGGTGACCGTCCCATCGGCGGTCAGCTCCTCCGCACTGCTCTAGGCTGGTCCCGACCCGTTCCGAGGAAGGACCAGGATGAAGCTTCGCGAGACTCTGCACCTCCCGCTGTCGGCGCACGCCGCAGCCGAGATGTATGCCGATCCGACATACACCGAGATCCGACGGCGTACGCTCGGCGCCGCGCAGGCGGGTTCAACCCTCGAGGGGAGCCCCGCCGGCGCCTTCACCGTGCGCACCGAGCTGTCGATGCCGACCGACCGCGTGCCGGACATGGTGCGGCCCTTCGTCGGGTCCTCGGTCACGATTCATGAGGAGCAGTCCTGGTCCGCACCCGAGCAGGACGGCAGCCGCCGAGGAAGCATGCACCTGGACGTCGTCGGCACTCCCGCCGGGCTCACCGCCACCCTGCGCCTCTCGCCGTCGGGCGAATCGGCCAGCACGGTCGAGATCGACGGAGACCTGGTCGCGAAGGTCCCGCTGCTGGGACCGCGACTGGAGAAGGCGGCGATCCCCTACGTCTCCACGGTGCTCCGCGCTGAAGAGCGTTCGGCGAAGACCTACCGCGAGTCCTCAGCCGGCTGAGCACCCCTCCCAGGGCGGTCAGCTCCCGGGAGCGGCGTCCCTGGCTGCGGCATCCAGGTAGGCCAGGGCGTCGGTCGCCTCGCTGGTGTCGAACCACAGCAGGGCGGGATCGGTATCGTCGGCGTCGGCAGCTGCTGCATTCTGCTCGGTGACATGAAGGCTCGCGATCCTGGCAGAGGTCGCCTCCCGCAGGACGACGCCGAAGACTCCCGCATCCTCGGCGGCGGACGATGGAGCGCCCTCCGGCACATCCGCGGCGATCACGAGCGCCCTCGCACTGCTCGGGCCCGCGCCGAAGGCGATATGGACCGCGTCCTGGAGGGCCTCGTACTCGAGGTCCTCCTCGTCCTCGCCAGGCCGGTCGGCACGGGCTTCGGCGGTGACCGCCCAGGCGGCACGGCCCGCGTCGAGATCGACACGGGTACCTGCGATCTCGAGCGTCCGGCGGTCCAGGTCAGTCAGCGGAAGATAGATCCTCATGGGAGTCATCTTCTCACCGGCTCACTCGATCCGATGCCGGAACACCCTGGCCGAGCAGAGCGGGAGAGGCCGCGAGATCCCGCAGCCCCTTGCGCAGCGCCGATCGCGGGGCGGTCTCGGCGAGCAGAGCACCGTCCCAGGCTGCGGTCCGGCAGACGACCGGATCATCGGGCAGCAGGTTCAGGGAGGCGACGGGGATCCGGGAGGCGATCAGGTCCCGCACCCGATCGCCCGGGACCGGCGCGCCCACCCTGTTCACCACGACATGGAGCTCTTGAACACCCAGCTCCTCGAGCCTGCTGTGCTCCCGCAGCAGTCGAGTGATGCTGATGGGGTCGGCGGTGACCACGGCGATCACCGCATCGGCCGCCTCGATCGCGCTGATCGCCGCAGCATTGCGCTGCGGTGCGGCGGTGTCATAGCTGAGCTCCTCGTCCTCCTCGAGCAGCGGTCCGATATCTGCGAGCACGAGCCCGCCTCGATTCGCCAGTGCTCCCCAGACACCTTCCATCGAGGTCCGACGCAGCTCTGCCCAACGCCCCGGAACCCCGATCCCGCTGAGCAGGCGCAGGTGGGGCTGGACCAGCGGCAGCAAGGACTCCAGGGTCACCTCGTCCAAGGTGTCACGGTCATGGGCGCGTGCCGCCGCCACCAGGCCGGGTGCCTCATCCAGCACTCCGAGCAGCTGGCTCTGGGAGGGCCCGTAGGTGTCTGCATCGACCAGGACCGTCTCCTCCCCTCCCGCTGCGGCCTCGGCGGCCAGGTTCGCCGCGATCAGAGACCGGCCCGGAGAACCTGTCGGCCCCCAGACCGCCACCATGCGCCCCGTCGGCGCGTCCTGGGGCGCCGACGCCTCCTGCATCCAGGAGTCCGCCTCCTCGGTCTCCCCCGCGACTGCCGCGGTGACGGCGGCCAGGATCTCGTCGATCGAGGAGTCGGCAGGCAGCACGTGGCGCAGTCCCAGCCCCGTCTTCTCCGCGGCGTCAGCCGACGACAGCCCCACCACCACGGCGTCGCGCATCATCGCCGCGATCGCGTCGCGTCCCAGGCCTCGGACCGACACGTCGATGAGCACCACGTCACCGATTCCTGCCGCTGTCACGGCGAGGGTCTCAGCGAGGTCTGCGCATCGGCGCACCACCCGGGCCGTGCGGTCGCGATCCACCGCGAGATCGTGGACTATCCGGACCTCGTCGCTGCCCGACGCGCAGAGCACGATATCTATCACGGCGCGAGTCCATGGGCTCCGGGGACGCCGATCACGTCCAGCCGCTCATCTTTCGAGAGCACCTCGAGCACCTCGCCCACGCTGCCGCTGGGCACCAGCACCTCGACGGCCATCGACCGCATGCCCAGTGAGCTCCCTTCATCGATGCGCCTGACCACGGCGTCGGGGACCAGCAGCACTGCCTGCACCTCTTCGGAGTCCGCGCTCGTGGGAGCGGTGTGCCAGAGCTCCACGGTGGCGCCGGGGACCACGGACTCCGCCACGGTGGCATCGACCGGGATCACCACGGGTCGCAGCGTCACCTCAGCGGCCTGACCGATCGCGGACATCGGGAGCAGCTCCCCCTCCTGCACGGTGCGGGTGACGACCGCGCCGGCGGGGACGGAGTCCATGGTGCCGGCATAGAGACCTGTCTGGTCCCCGAGCCTCATCTCCACCACCACCAGATCTGCGCTGTCGATCGGGTCCCCGGGCACGATCGGAGAGCGGGCGACCAGGACCGGCGTCGTCTCGGAGAGTCGGGAGACCAGCAATGCCCCCATCAGCACGCTCGCGACGACCAGAACGATCCCCACGATCAGGCGCGGATCCTTCCATCGTGGTCGGCGCAGCCTCATCATCGGTGTGGTAGCCCCCACTGCCCTCTCCTGACCCCTCGCTCAGATCCCGCGGCGCGGGGACCTTCCGGGAGGCTACGACAGCGGGAGCTCCGATGGGGCCGGTGCGGGAGCTTTGTGGATATCCGTCTGCTCGAGGCGCCGGGAGGACGTCTGTCCACAGCGGTGAGGGCGGAGGACGACGAGGATGAGAGAATGGCCTGGCCTCACCTCCAGGTGTTCCGCTCGGAAGGATCGTCGATGCCGCCACGTTTCGTCCCGCTGTCCGATGTTGCGGAGACGCTCTCCATCTCTGCCTCGCAGGCGTATGCCCTGGTGCGCTCCGGCGAGCTGCGGGCGATCAAGGTCGGCGGGCGCGGTCAGTGGCGGGTCGAGGTCACGGAGCTCGAGTCATACATCCAGCGCAGCTACGAGGCGACCGCCAGCATCCTCGAGGAGGAGCGCCAGCGGGAGCAGCTGAAGGCCGGCGGGGAGAGCTGAAGGGTCGTAGGACCTCCCTGACCGCACAGCTCCTTCTCGCGCCGGTGATCCGCTCCATGCAGTTCAGCGAGGCAGCACGGCCTGCAGCGCGGCGATCGCCACGGTGAGCCGTTCTGACCCTGGGACCAGCACCGACTCCCCCGTCGGCAGCACCTGGAGATCCAGGGCGTCGGCACCTACCACCGCGATCCGGCCGATCACTCCGCCGACGGTGGTCTCCAGCCGCACGATGGTGCGGTCCCTCGCGATCTCGCGCAGGACGGATCCCAGCCCGAGCGGCGAGAGCAGCGACTCCTCGGGCAGACGCGCCCTCGTGGGCAGCCCATGCACGAGCACGATCGCACCGAGCGGGATCACGGTCCGCTGACCGCCAGGGCCATCTCGCAGTGTGACCCAGTCCGCGCCGATCTCGTCGACGGAGCCGCTGAGGCGCAGCCCCGAACCGACGTGGAGCGTCAGCAGCTGCGTCCCAGCTCCTCTCAGCCGGTCCGCCAGCGTGAGCTGGGCACGCTCTGCTCGGGCCAGGTCCTCGGAGACGGCACGCATCTCCTGCTGCTCGTGGTGGGCGAACCGTCCTTCGAGGTCCTCGAAGATCCGCTCGAATCTCATGGCGTCACTCTATGCGCCTGACCGGAAGCCCGAGCGGTCTGCCGGGAACGTCCCTCCCCAGCAGCACTTCGTCCACATGCCCTCGCGACGCCATTGCGTCCTGCGTCACAACGCGATAACTTCCTCCTAAACGGAATGATCATCACCAAACTGCATCAAATGACATCATCGAGACGGCTTCGCTCCTGCAGCGACGGCCCATCACAGCCAGGGGCTTCCATGGGGGACGACAGCACGGCAACCACGCCGACGCACGCAGGGGTGACCCTCCTGTGCACGGTGCTCTCGGCGGGCGGGGCGGTCGCCATGGCGACCGCCACCGATTCGCTGCGGAGCACAGCAGAGACCTCGTACGCCGACCAAGCCCTGATCGGATGGGTGCTGGTCGCACTCGCGGCGGTGGGCACCCTGCTCTGCCTCTACCTCACCGCCATCTGGGGGCTCGCGACAGCCGTCCTCCTGGCTGGGCCTGCTACCCGTATCGGGACTGCGTCGCTGGTGGCATTGCGACTGCTGGCGCCCCGACTCGCACAGCGCATGGCCACCGGCGCCGCCGTCGCCACCACAGCCACCGCGCTCGTGCTCACCCCGGCGATGGCGAGCCAAGAAGATCCTGCCTCCTCAGCGCTGAGCGAGCAGGCTCCCGCCCAGGCCTCCCAGCTGCTTCCCGCAGACTCGCCCGTCTCGACCGCCGCACCGGACGCCGCAGCGTCCGGCACTGCTGACGGGGAGGACGCCCCAGAAGGCACAGCGCTGCTGCCTCCACTGGGCTGGGGCGAGGAGAGTCCTGTCGCTCAGACTGCCACCGAGGGGTCGGCCTCACCGGTCTCGACTTCCCCCGCCCCCTCCGCCACGACGTCGCCGACCCCGACAGCCGACAAGAGGACCACCTCGACCTCGCGCACCGTGATCGTGCGACGTGGAGACAGCCTGTGGAGCATCACGGACGATCTGCTCGGCCCGGGCGCGACAGAGGCCGCGGAGATCTCCACCTCGTGGCCGCTGCTGCACGCCGCCAACCATGAGGTGATCGGGGCCGATCCCGATCACCTGCTCCCCGGGATGGAGCTCACCGTCCCCCACTCACTGACCACGAAGGACATGCCATGAGTGCCACTGATCAGCGCCCTGCGCCCCAAGGCTCCAGCGCCGAGAACACCGAGAACTACGCTCCCGAGGATCCACGGGCGATAGAGCACCTGATCGTGCCGGTGGCCCGGCGCGCTGTCGAGATCGTGCGCGACATGCGTCCGGAGAACTCACTGACGCGACTGGTCACGCCGGAGATCAGCCAGCAGCTCGCACGTCGTGCTGCGCTGACCCGCCGACTTCGTGCCACCACCGGATTCGCACCTGCACGAGCGCTGATGGTGACCGGGGTGCGGATCTGCGTCGTCAACGATCACACCGTCGAGGCCAGCTGCGTGCTCAGGGAGCCCGACCGTGCACGGTTCCTGGCCATGCGCTGGGAACTTCGGCACACCGGCTGGCGCGTGACGGTGCTGGAGATCGGCTGAGTCAGCGCCGGCGACGCCCCATCCTCCGCTGAGCCCGATTCTGGCGCTCACCCTGCGGAGCGCCCTCGGGCTTGTCCTGCTCCTTGTCGTGCCCTCCCGACTCGCCGTTCTCGCCGTGGTGGTGACGAGCATTATGACGGCGCTGCGCCCGGGAAAGAGTCGAGGAGTCCTGCACCCCGCTGCCTTCCGCCGAGGTGTACCGAAGCTGGCGCTCTCCCGGCCCATCATCCAGGCCCTTGGCGTGGAGCACGACACGAGCTTCCTGCGCCAGCTGCTCAGCGGACGTATCGCCGTCGTCGTCGGTCCCGTCGGCCGCTGCCGAACCCGTCTCCGGGTCCGAGCCCTCCTCCGAGCCGGCCCCCGTGTCCGGTTCCGTCGATCCTGCAGCAGCCACCTCTGGCTCTTCGGTCCCGGCACGCTGACCGTCGGCCCCGGTGCTCTTCCCACTGGTCGCAGCAGCTGCGGCGGCAACCTTCGAGGCGCTGCGCAGCAGGTCGCTGACGGCCTTCGGAACCACGGGATCGGCCTTCTCGACCTGGACCTCGAGGTTGTAGACGTAGCCGACCACGTCCTCCTTCACGCCGGCCATCATGTCGTTGAACATGAGGTGACCCTCGCGCTCGTACTCGATGAGCGGGTCACGCTGGGCCATCGCCCGAAGACCGATGCCCTCCTTGAGATAGTCCATCTCGTAGAGATGCTCACGCCAGCGGCGGTCCATCACGGACAGCAGCACACGGCGCTGCAGCTGGCGCAGCCCTTCCTCGCCCAGCTCCTCCTGGCGCTTCTCGTAGGCGACGCGGGCGTCTGCCAGGATCTCCTCCTTCAGCACCTTCGCCTCGAGGTTCTCCTTCCCGCCCACCTCCTCGATGAGCTCCTCGGCGGTGAGGGAGACCGGATAGGCGGGCCGCAGAGCGCCCCACAGCTCCGCGAGGTCGACATCCTCTGCAGGCTTGCCCTTGGTGTGTGCGTCGACGGTGCCGCCGATGACCTCGCGGATGAAACGCTCGACGTGCTCATCGAGGTCCTCGCCCTCGAGGATCCGGGACCGCTCCTCGTAGAACTTCTTGCGCTGCTTGGTCAGCACGTCGTCGTACTTCAGGACGTTCTTGCGGATCTCGGCGTTGCGCGACTCGATGGAGTTCTGCGCGCGCTGGATCGCACCGGAGACCATCCGACCGGTCAGCGGGATCGACTCGTCCACCCCCCCGCGGGCGAGCAGGGACTCTGCCGCCCCGGAGTTGAACAGGCGCATCAGGTCATCCTGGAGGGAGAGGTAGAAGCGGGACTCCCCCGGGTCGCCCTGGCGACCGGAGCGGCCGCGCAGCTGATTGTCGATGCGGCGGGACTCGTGGCGTTCCGTGCCCAGCACGTAGAGACCACCGATCTCCACGACCTCGTCGTGCTGCTCGGCGACGGCCTCCTTGGCGCGTTCGAGCTCCTCGTCCCACGCCTTCTCGTATGCTTCGCGGTCCTCCTCGGGATCCATGCCGCGCTTCTCGAGCTCCGCATGGGCCATGAACTCGACGTTGCCGCCGAGCATGATGTCAGTGCCGCGGCCGGCCATGTTGGTGGCCACGGTGACAGAGCCCTTGGCCCCGGCCATGGCGACGATCGCGGCCTCTCCCGCGTGGTTCTTCGCGTTGAGCACCTCGTGCTCGACGCCCTGGGCGGTGAGCAGCTTGGAGAGATACTCGGACTTCTCGACGCTGGTGGTGCCCACCAGCACGGGCTGACCGTTCTCGTGGCGCTCGACGATGTCCTCGACGACAGCGTCGAACTTCGCCTTCTCGGTGCGATAGATGCGGTCGGCCTCGTCGACGCGCTGCATCTCGCGGTGGGTGGGGATCGGCACCACACCCAGGTTGTAGGTGTTCATGAACTCGGCGGCCTCGGTCTCGGCCGTGCCGGTCATGCCTGCGAGCTTCTCGTAGAGCTTGAAATAGTTCTGGAGGGTGATCGTGGCGAGGGTCTGGTTCTCCGCCTTGATCTTCACGCCCTCCTTGGCCTCGATCGCCTGGTGCATACCCTCGTTATATCGGCGACCTGCAAGGATGCGGCCGGTGTGCTCATCGACGATCATCACCTCGCCGTTGAGGACCACATAGTCCTTGTCCTTCTTGAACAGCTCCTTGGCTTTGATGGCGTTGTTGAGGAAGCCGATCAGCGGGGTGTTCAGCGATTCGTAGAGGTTGTCGATGCCGAGGTGGTCCTCGACCTTGTCGATCCCGGCCTCGAGCACCCCGACGGTGCGCTTCTTCTCGTCGACTTCGTAGTCGCGGTCCTGGCGCAGGAGCTTGACGACCTTCGCGAACTCGCTGAACCACTTGTTCGCGTCCCCGGCGCCGGGTCCGGAGATGATCAGCGGGGTGCGCGCCTCGTCGATCAGGATCGAGTCGACCTCATCGACGATCGCGAAGCTGTGACCTCGCTGGACTCTGTCCTCAGGCTTGAGGGACATGTTGTCGCGCAGGTAGTCGAAGCCGAACTCGTTGTTCGTGCCGTAGGTGATGTCGGCGCTGTACTGCTCGCGACGCTCGGCCGGGGTCATGCCGGACTTGATGACGCCGGTGGTCAGTCCCAGGGCGCGGAAGACGCGACCCATCAGGTCGCTCTGGTAGCCGGCGAGGTAGTCGTTCACGGTGATGACGTGCACGCCCTCGCCGGAGAGCGCGTTGAGGTAGGCGGGGAGGGTGGCGACCAGGGTCTTGCCCTCACCGGTCTTCATCTCGGCGATGCGGCCGCGGTGCAGTGCCGCGCCGCCCATGATCTGCACGTCGTACGGTCGCTGGCCCAGCGTGCGGTGAGCTGCTTCGCGCACGGCGGCGAAGGCCTCGACCATCACATCGTCGAGGGTCTCGCCATCCTCGAGCCGTTCCTTGAAGTGGTCGGTCTCGGCACGGAGCTCGTCATCGGTGAGCTCGCTGAAGACGTCCCCCGCCTCCCCCACTCGCTGGGCGATGGCTTCGAGCCTGCGCAATTCCCGGCCTTCGCCGGCGCGCAGGATCTTGTCGAAGAGGTTGACCACTCGTGCTCCCGTAGATCTCGTGTACACCCCGAGGGGCGGCTGGTGCCTGACCCATCGTATGCGTCACCGCCCAGGAAGGTGACCACCTGCGCGCATCGTCACCCGAAGTCGGCGTGCTCGTGAGCGGCCGCCGCCAGAGCGAGGGAGAGCTCCCCCGTCCCCGGTCCGGTGAGAACGTCGATCCTCTCCAGGTCCTGCCACCTGGCGGCGCGCTGGAGCTCCTCGGCGAGCGCCGCGACGACCACGTTCTCCTCCGGCCGCTGCCGGGCAGGGAGGTGCGGCAGGGGTTCGCGGTAGGCACCCCGTACTTCGAGAACGCTCCGGGCGCGATCTGCCTTCAGATCCACGCGCGCCGGGAACAGGTCACCGAGCAGGAAGAGCAGCGAGTAGTAGCCGGTGGTCCGCTGTGCGGCGGGGGTGTAGATGCCGATGCGGTAGTCCACATCGAAGAGGTGTGCGAGCCGCGGGCGATGGAAGACGATCGGGTCGAACGGGCTGACCAGCGCGGCACCGCGCAGCGGGGCAGGGGCCGGGGCGTCCCGGTGCAGCAGCATCGTCCGGGTGCCGGCGGGATGAGTGACCTCGACCTCCTGCAGCTCGCCCTGGAGGAGCAGTCGTTCGACAGCGGGGGTGACCTCTCGCAGCCGGAGGCGGAAGTAGTCCGCCAGCGAGCCGACCTCCGCGATGCCCAGGGAACTGGCCGCTCTCGTGACGAGCTCCTGGATCGATGCCGTCTCGTCTCGTGCGTCCTCCTCCGGTGAGGGCTGCTCCTCCGCGGCAAGGGAGTACAGCCGCTCGAACTGCGAGGAGCGGCCCACGCAGTCGAGGTCCCCGGTGCGGAACAGATACTCCACCGCCCATTGGGTCGCGGTGCGGCGCCATCCCCAGCCTTCTCCTCGCACCGTGTCGCCGAGATGCTTGGACACGGTGGCCGCACTGGCGGGCCCGATATCCGCCAGCACCTCTCGGATCTGTGGGAACAGATGCGGTGAGGATACGGCGATGTCCCGCAGCACGCCCCAGTCCTTCTCGGAGGTGGATCGGCGGCGGAAGGCCAGCAGTTGGTGGATCTCGGGAGAGGTATAGGTGGCTTCATGGGCGAGGCTCTCCCGCAGAGTGCGCCGCGGTCCGGAGCGCACGGAGTCTTCGAGCACGGTGGGGTCCCAGAGTCCGCTGCGGGTGAAGACTGGGAGGTGATGGGCACGCGCGAACACGCTCACCGAATCGATCTGGAGCAGGTGGGTCCGCTCGAGGGTGCGGGCGAGCGCACGTCGGCTGGTCGCCGTGGTCGGCGCTTCGCTGCGGCGGGCTCGCCCCATGCCCTGTGCCCGCAGGGCGATCCGGCGTGCGCGCGTCCAGGTGAGGGTCGAGCTCATCAGCCGGGTGCTCCTGCAGGGTCGGCACAGCAGAGGGCGGGAGGACGCCGTGAGGCCCCTCCCGCCCCCAACGGCGAAGAGGGGTCAGGCCGTCAGCTCCGCGTCGAGCTCGATGACACCGTAATTCCAGCCCTTGCGGCGGTAGACCACCTTCGGGTTGCCGGTATCGGCATCGACGAAGAGAAAGAAGTCATGGCCCACGAGCTCCATCCGATAGAGCGCATCATCGATGTGCATGGGAGAGGCCGAGTGCTTCTTCTCGCGGATGACCACCGGCGAGCCGGCCTCGGCGAAGTCGTGCTCCTCCGTGACGGTGATCGACTCCGTCTCGTCCTCGCTCGTCGCAACGTCGTCCAGGAGCGGCGCTGGCATCTCCTGATCTGCAGGCATGGTGCGGAGGCTCGCTCCGCCGCCCTGGTGGGAGCGGTCGCGTCCACGACGGTGGTCCTTACGACGATCGCGGGACCGACGGAGTCGTTCGAGGAGCTTGCCGTAGGCGACGTCGAGCGCTCCGTAGAGGTCGTCCGCTCGGGCCTCCGAGCGGATCACCGCACCATTGTCATGGACGGTGAGCTCGACGCGATCGCTGAGCTCCGTCTGCCTGGGGTTCTTCTCCTGTGAGATCTCGACGTCCACGCGGAGGGCCGCGGGGGCGAGCTGGGTGACCTTGTCGAGCTTGTCGGCGAGATGGCGACGGAATCGGTCCGGGACGTCCATATGGCGTCCGACGACATTGATCTCCATGAGTGGGTACTCCTCCTATCCGGGTGCGGCCGCTCTGAGCCCGGCCGCGATGGCTCTTCGGCTGGGTGTCGCACCTCCTGGGGAAGGGGGTCCCGCCGTCGTGTGGCGGGTATCACCAGCATGCCATGTTTTTCGCAGGGTTTCCTGAATGTTCGTCCCGAAAATTCATCCCGTTCGCTTGCCAGCCGCTCTCAGCGCAGGTACCCGGGCGGAGGCGACCACCACTGCGCCCAGCACCTCCATACCGGCGCCCGTGAGCGCCTGATGCATCCCGCGCAGCGTGGAACCGGTGGTGACCACGTCGTCGACGATCACCACGGGGGCAGCACGCCGTCCCGCCTCACGGGCGGCACGCCCGTGGAGGAGTATCCGTCGGGTGCGACGCTGTCGCGCTCCCTGTCCTTCCTGCGCGGTGGTGGGCTGGGCACGCAGCAGCAGAGCGCGCCCTGCACCGCAGCGCTCCATGGCTCGCACCAGCTCCGCCGTATGGTCCTCACCCCGGCGCAGCCGGGCACTGCGCTGCGAGGGCACGGGGACCAGGAAGGGTGCAGCACCCTCAGCGCCCTCGACGAGCCGGGCCACCGCAGGGGACAGCCCCGGGGCGATGCGCGCACCGAGGTGGAGCATCCCGCCGTTCTTCCACGCCAGGATCAATCGCTGCAGGTCTCCGCCGTACTCACCGAGCGCGAGGACAGGCAGGAGCGGGGTGTGATCGACCCCGGCGGGCAGCACGAGGTCGCCGTTCTGCTCCTCTCGCACCCGTGCAGCGCTCAGCTCCTGCAGGGCGTCGCAGCACGACTCCACCCGGCACGGCACCGCCTCCACGAGCTTCGCGCATCGCTCGCACAGCCAGGTGTCCTCCCGCCCGCAGGGGCAGCGCCGGGGCGCCACCAGTGCGCAGGTCTGGGCCGCCGCCTCGCGCAGCGTCCTCCACAGGGTCGGAGCACCGGTATCCGTCATGCCTCCATCTCACCGCGGCTCGGCGACGCGGCGCGTCACCGGGCCCCACCGGTGGATGATCCCCTGCTGTGGAGGACCCGTGGCCAGCAGGACGATGATGTCAGCGGAACGACGGGGGCCAGCAGGACGATGAGGTCAGTAGAACGACGGATCCCGGCCCTCGATGTCGACCGTGACCCAGCCCTCTCCGCTGCTGCGCAGCAGAACGCCTTCCGACGTGCCGGCCCACACCGTCTCGGCCACCACCGAGCCGGCGATCCGATCGGTTCCGGCGGCGAGCGGGGGCAATGCCTCTCTGCCGGAGGCGAAGTCGACGATCTGTGCCCTCCGTTCACCGGAGACGGGATCGGTTCCCAGCACGAGCACCGCGATCTCGTCGTACCAGCTGGCCTCGGTGATGTCCTGGAGATAGGTGCGTACGGGGACGGGCTCGGTCAGCGAGGACGGGTTCCCTTCGCTGTCCCGCACCACCGCGCACAGATCCAGCCGGCTGCCCGCGGTGTCAGCGGACAGGACGAGCATCCGGGTGGCATCCGCCGCGATCTCCAAGGCACGGATCTCGCGTGCGGTCAGCCAGGGTGCATCGACCTTCGCATCGAGCTCTGCGCCCCGGCCGGACAGCGCGAGCAGCGCGCCTGCGCTCGACAGGGTGGAGGTCCAGACGAATCCCGCGTCGTCGAGGCATGGTGGCACGAAGGCGCCACCGGTCGCGGCCTCGCGCACCGGCACGGAATCGTCCGTCGAGGCGAGCAGCACGATGCTCCCCTCCGGATTGCGGGCCGCTGCGAGCACTCCGTCCTGGCCGATCACCGGGGAGGAGAGCTCCGTGGTCTCGAGCGCGGGCACCAGCTGCGCGGCGGGTGCTCCCCGACCCGGATCGGCCAGCGAGATGATCCCGGTCGCGCCGGCGGCGATCGGACGATGTCCGGGCAGCGCACGCTCGGTCCGGACCTGCTCGTCGAGCACCAGCTCCTCGCCGTCCTGCACCATCCGGACGCCGGACAGGGTGCGCAACGAGCGCAGGGAGGCTTCGAGCTGGGACAGCGCCAGCATCCTCGGACCGGTGGGGAGGCTGGCGATCGCGGTGGGCACAGCAACCTGCGTGCCGCCGTCGGGACCGGTGGTGATGACGGCATCGGAGATCCCGGAGGTCCGGGGGATCTGGCTGGTGACCGCCGCTTGGAGGAAGCTCGCCGGGCCGGCGACGAGCGCTTCGAGCACGCTGGTGGCGCCCCGGCGCAGCGGGAACCAGCGGTGGTCGGGGACCAGGTGACGCTCCCGGACGTCGAGGAAGTAGAGCCGGGCCGGACCATAGAGGGACTCGAACGCCGCCTCCGAGAGGAAGATCCCATCGGGCACCTCGCTGAGCCGCCACTGGTCATCGACCTGCTCGATCGCGACCTCGACCTCGCGGGACATCGCTCCTGCCAGCACGGTGCGCACCCCGCTGCCGTCCACCAGCGCGACCACCTGGAGGATCAGAGTGAGGCTGCCGTCATCGAGCATCTCGACCTGCAGCTCCTGGCTGCTGGAGTACACGGTGATCCCGGCGGCCGGGTTCCACAGTTCGCTGGCCGGTGCGGTGAGATACGCGCGAGCCACCGCGAAGTCGTCCTCGGAGCCGACGCCGGCCTGGACGAATCCAGCGGCGACCGCCGGGGCGTCGGCGTCGGGCGGGGGCGGAAGTGCTCTCACGTACGGAGCTCCCGGCTGGGACCGCCCCGTCAACCCGCGGCTGGAGATCGGGGAATCGGTGGGGATGCGGGCACAGGCCGTACCGATGCCCAGCACCGCTGCGGCACCTGCAGCGCGAAGCACATGACGACGTGCCGGTCTCATCGCGCACCTCCGCTCTCGTCGGGATCCGGAGACGGATCGCTTCCGGTGTCGTCCAGATCGGGGAGCAGTCCGGGTCCGATCCGGATCTCTCCGGTCGGTGTCGAGGAGACCGCGGCGTCGGCCTCCCGCCGATCCAGCGAACGCTCGAGCCGCAGCGGGGAGCGCGTCAACGGGGTGCCCGGGCGCCGCGGGAGCGTCAGCCGGAACACCGCGCCCTCGCCCTCCTGCCCCCAGGCCTGGAGCCAGCCATCATGCAGTCGGGCGTCTTCGACGGAGATCGACAGTCCCAGACCGGTTCCCCCGAGGGTCCGGGCCCGCGAGGGATCAGCTCGCCAGAAACGGTCGAACACGTGCGCTGCGTCCTCCGCGGAGATGCCGTGGCCGTGGTCCTGGACCACCACCGCCACGGCGTCGTCGTCCGCGGCGGTCTGGATCAGCACCGGATGCCCGGCACCGTGCTCGATCGCGTTGGTCAGCAGATTTCGCAGCACCCGGTCGATGCGGCGTGCATCGACCACCGCGTGCACGTCTCCCCCGGCCAGCCGCACGTCCAGCAGGCAGCCACGGGCCCCAGCCAGCGGGCGGACGTCCTCGAGCGCCCGCTCGACGAGCGCATCGACATTCTCGCGGTGCGCCTCGAGCTCCGCGGCACCGGCATCGAAGCGGGAGATCTCCAGCAGGTCCGTGAGCAGCACCTCGAAGCGCTGGACCTGCGCGGAGAGCAGCTCGGTGGTCCGCTGCAGCTCACCGGGCAGGTCGGAACGTCGAGCATCGAGCACCGAGGAGGCCATGCGAATCGTCGTCAGAGGGGTGCGCAGCTCGTGGGAGACGTCGGCGACGAACCGCTGCTGGACGTACGAGAGTTCGGTCAGATCGTCGACCTTCTGCTCGAGGCTGCGAGCCATATCGTTGAAGGACTCCCCCACCCGGGCCAGCTCGTCACCGCCCGATATCTCGACTCTGCTGGTCAGATCCCCGGCGGCCATCCGCTCCGCCGCGTACGCAGCACGTTTCAGAGGGGTGGTCACCATCCGCGCCACGACGATCGCGATGCCGACGATGAGAGCCATCAGCACCCCGCCTCCACCGAGGATCACCCGTTGCACGAAGGCGAGCGTGTCCTGCTCCTCCTGCATGGAGTAGACGAGATAGAGATCGTAGGAGCCGGAGCCGGGGACGATCACCCGGGTCCCCACCAGGAGAGCCGGATCGGTGTTCCCCATGCCGTCCTCACGGCCGATCGAGCGCCAGGAGATCGTCTCCGGCTGATCGGCGACCGCCGCGGCGAACTCACCATCGACCTCGTCGAAGAGGGTCCGTTCCGAGGACTCGACAGGGAAGACCGTGCCGGTGGTCTCCACCGGCACCAGAGCGACCTCGCGGCGGTCACCGCCGCCCTGCCCGCCGGTGCTCTGGACGAAGGCGCTGACGGCATCCTGCTGCTGGGTGCTGGTGGACCCGGAGGCCTGTGTGAGGTTCTCGATGAGATCCCCCCTGACCTCGAGCGTCTCTTCGAGCACCCGATCCCGGCGCTGCTCGTAGAGACCGTCGGCGATGACGGAGGAGAGGTACGCGCCGACCACCAGCAGGGCCACGACGGACAGCAGAGTGGTCACCAGCACGACCCTCAGTGCCAGCGGCCAGCTGCGCGGATCGACATCGATCACCGAGCGCCCCACCGGGCGCTCCGCCAGGGCCGGACGGCTTGCCTCGAGGGTGCTCACCATCGCACCGGAGCTCTCAGGATCCGCCCCCGGCGCGGTATCCGACCCCGCGCACGGTCACCACGATCGCGGGGTTCTCCGGATCATGCTCGATCTTCGAACGCAGCCGCTGCACGTGGACGTTGACCAGCCGGGTATCGGCACTGTGGCGGTATCCCCAGACGTCGCGCAGCAGCACGTCGCGGGTGAACACCTGCCACGGCTTGCGGGCGAGCTGGGTGAGCAGATCGAATTCCAGGGGGGTCAGCGAGATCAGCTCGTCACCGCGGCGCACCTCGTGACCGTCCACATCGATGGTGAGGTCCCCGACAGTGAGCTGCTCGGTGGTGGGGGCCTCCACCCGGCGCACCCGCGCCTTGATGCGGGCGACCAGCTCCTCGGGTTCGAAGGGCTTGGTGAGATAGTCGTCGGCCCCGGCCTCGAGGCCCTCGACCACATCTGCGGTGTCGGTGCGGGCGGTGAGCATGATGATCGGCACCCCGGACTCCCTGCGCAGCCGGCGGCACACCTCGATCCCGTCCATGCCGGGCAGCATGAGGTCGAGCAGGACCAGATCGGGGCGCAGGCGCGGGAAGGTCTCCAGTGCGGAGGCTCCGTCCGGGGAGGTCGCGACCTCGTAGCCCTTTCCGCGCAGGACGATGCCGACCATCTCGGCGATCGCCTGATCGTCATCGACCACCAGGATCCTAGAAGGCGTCGTCATGGTGATCATCATGCCACCGACGGAGGTCCGGAGCGGGGACGTGGGGATCAGGGGTGTCCGGAAGACGCGAGGTCTTCGACGTTCGTCGGATCAGCAGCGGTGCCCGCACTCCGTAAGGTCAGGGCTGGAGATCCTCTCCCGCCCGGTCCGGACCTGACAGCCGGCCGCACCGCACCCGTCAGCAGCAGGAGGCCCGATGAGCACGCAGTGGACCGCCCCGGGAGCACACGGTTCCGGCGAGCCCTCCCCACCGTCGACGTCCGACGGCGGACCTTTCGGTCCGCAGCCCACGCACGGCGCACCCGGACCGCACTCTGCGCCACCTCCCGGCGGGCCGCGTCGCGAGCTGGTCCAGGCGACGCCGCTGTTCCCGCTGCGGCCGCTGGGTCTGGGCGAGGTGCTCGGTGCGGCGGTGCGGATCTATCGGCTGCGTGCCCGTTCGGTGCTCGGCGTCGCCGCAGCCGTGTACGGCGTCGCCTTCGTGATCATGACCTTCGCCACCGGCGCGAGCATGGTCCCCATGATGGGTGACATGCAGGCCGTGCTCGAGGACCCCGGCGCCACCACCGCGACCACCACCGCGTTCGGCTCCGTGCGCGACGTGGTGCTGATGGTCGTCTCGAGCGCGGTGACCATGATCGTCTCGCTGGTCTCCTCGGCGCTGGTGACCGTGGCCCTGACCCGGGTCGCGCTCGGAGAGGCCGTCGGCGATCACGTCTCGACTGCCGAGATGTGGACCGCCATGCGCCGTCGCGGGCTGTCCGCCGTCGCGGTGACCCTGCTGATCGGCCTGCTCAGCGGGATCAGCTTCACGGTGCTGCTCCTGCTGGGGATGCTCCCGCTGATCCTGCTCCAGGAGGCGACCGCCCTCACCATCGTGACGCTGGTGATCGGTCTGGTCGCTGCGGTCCTGGTCACGCTCTGGATCTGGGCCCGTACGGTGCTCGCGGTCCCCGCGCTGGTGCTCGAGGAGACAGGGGTGTTCGGCGCGCTCCGGCGCAGCTTCGCGATGACCCGCGGTCGTCGGCTCTGGCGGGTGCTGGGCACCACGATCCTGCTGTACCTCCTCTACATGATCGCGGTCCAGATCATCGTGGGCGTCTTCAGCACCATCGCCATGATCGCCTACCTGGCCATCCTGCTGATCAGCTCGTTCGAGGCGATGCTGCTGGGCATGGCCGTGCTCACGATCCTCTCGATGGTGGGCAGCTACGCCGCCACGTTCCTGCTGGCCCCGTTCCTCTCCGCCGGCTACGTGGCCGTCTACGCGGACAACCGGATGCGCCATGAGGCCTGGGACGTCGAGCTGACGCGTCGAGCTCGCGAGCACTGGAACGGGGCAGGGATCCGGTGAATCCCGCCGCTCCCCCGCCCCAGGATGCCGACGAGGCGCGCGCCCGCCTCCTGGAGGAGCTCTCGAAGCCGGAGTACGACGACTCCCCCGGCTTCGTGGCCTGGGTGCTCACCACCCTCGAGAACTGGCTGATGAAGGTGCTCGACGGCATCGACGGCTCCTCGGCCGCCCAGGCAGGGATCGCCGTGCTGATCGCGGTGGCGCTGACCGTGCTGGTGGTGCTGGTGCTGCGCCGCACCGGGCTGATCCGTCGCAGCCATATCCTCTCCGTCACGGCTGACCTCGATGCGGAGCCGGTGCTCCGCGGCGCCGAGCTGCGCGACGCAGCACGAGAGGCGATCGACGCAGGTCGCGTCGACGACGGTACGGTGCTCGCACTGCGCGCGCTGGTGCGCGATCTCGAGGAGCGCACCCTGCTGGAGGTGTCCGCGGGGATGACCGCACACGAAGCGGCCACCCACGCCGCCGCTCCCTTCCCCGAACTGCGCGGACGCCTGCAGCGCGGCGCCGTCGCCTTCGACACCGCCGCCTACTCCCACCGCAGCACCACCGTCAAACAGGCGGACGATCTGCTGAGACTGGCCGAGTACATCGCCGAATCCGTCCCGGACCTGACCGCCGTGACCGGTGCCGAGCCGGTCTCCGCACCGGTGATGCGAGCGGGCGCATGAGCCTCAGCCCTGCCCCAGTGTCCACGGCGACTCCTGCTCCGCCGGCCGATGGATCAGCCCGTGCACCACGCCAGCAGGCGGGGTCCTCGCGGCGGCGCCCCTGGCTGACCATTCTCATCGTGCTCGCGATGCTCGCCGCGATCGTGGCCTCGATCGCCCGCGGCTACTACCGGGACGGGCCGCTCGAGCCCGATGCCCCCACCGGTCAGGGCTCGAAAGCAGTGGTCCAGGTGCTCGGGGACCTCGGCGTGAAGGTGGAGGTCGACCGCCACACCGTCGATGCCGCCGAGGCGCTGCGCATGGGCCGCACCGTGCTGGTCACCGACCCGCGGAGCCTCAGCGCCCCGCAGCTGGAATCGCTCGCCGCGGCCCATGAGGACGGGGCCGGGCGCCTGGTGCTGGTCGCCCCCGATCTGGTGACCCTCTCCTACTTCTCCTCTCAGATCTCGCCTTCCGGTGCGGTGCGCACCGAGACCCTGATCGAGGCCGGACCCGGCTGCGGTGACCTCGCGCATCAGGCCGAGGCGCTCCTGGTCCCCGCGGCCGAGGAGGCGATCCGCGGCGCCGCCTCCCTGTACCGCGTCTCGGGCGAGGGTGAGTCCTGCTTCAGCGCCGACCAGGGCTCACTCGTGGCTGAGCATGACGGGGCGCTGGTCCTGGGCAGCGCGGACCTGCTCACCAACGACGCAGTGGGCCGGGCGGACAACTCCGCCCTGGTGCTGAACAGCCTCAGCAGCGAGGGCGCGCTGAGCTGGTACGTCCCCTCCGCGAACGATCCGATGGGCTCGACCTCGCAGACACTGCTCGGGTATCTGCCTGACTGGGCAGGTCCGCTCCTGCTCTGGCTGCTGCTGATCGCGACCGTCGCTCTGGTGGCCCTGGGCCGCCGCTTCGGTCCGGTCGTGGTCGAGCCGCTGCCGGTCACCGTCCGCCCCCAGGAGCTGGTCCTGGGACGGGCCCGGCTGCTCCAGCGCTCCGGCGACCGGCAGGCTGCCGCGACAGCATTGCGCTCAGCGGCTGCATCCCGGCTCGCGAGCCGTCTCGGTCTGCGCCGCGAGTCCGCCCTCGACGGTCTGCTGGCAGCGCTCGCGCCGCATGTGGGCCGCTCCCCCGAGCAGCTGCGCGCGCTGCTCGGACCCAGGCCCGTCACCAGTGACCAGGACCTCGTGCGCCTCGCACATGACCTCGACCATCTCGAGAAGGAGATCGACCGATGACCGACCCCACTGCGGGTGCTGCCCCGCATCCCGAACCCGTCGCCACTGAGGTGCCCAGCCGCGGCCCTGACGTCGACCAGGACACCCGTGCCCAGCTCCAGCAGCTCTCCACCGAGATCCACAAGGGCGTGGTGGGGCAGGACGCGGCCGTGACCAGCCTGGTCGTGGCGCTGCTGTGTCGTGGCCACGTGCTGCTCGAGGGGGTGCCGGGCGTCGCCAAGACGTTGCTGGTGCGTTCCCTGGCCGCGGCCCTCGATGTCCGCATGCGGCGCGTGCAGTTCACCCCTGACATGATGCCCGGCGACATCACCGGCTCCCTCATCTACGACAACGCCACCAGCGACCTCGTCTTCCGCGAGGGCCCCGTCTTCACGAACCTGCTGCTGGCCGACGAGATCAACCGCACGCCTCCCAAGACGCAGTCCGCACTGCTGGAGGCGATGGAGGAACGGCAGGTGACCATCGATGGGGCGAGCCGTCCGCTGCCCGATCCCTTCGTGGTGATCGCCACCCAGAACCCGATCGAGTTCGATGGCACCTACACCCTGCCCGAGGCCCAGCTGGACCGCTTCCTGCTCAAAGCTGTGATGCCGCTGCCGGAGCGAGAGGTCGAGGTGGACGTGCTGCGTCGCCACGCCGGCGGCTTCGACACCACGGACCTCGCTGCGATGGGTCTGCGGGCGGTGGTGGACATCCCCTCGCTGCATCGCGCCCAGCGCGATGTCGCCGCCGTGGTGGCCGAGGATCCCGTGGTGCAGTACATCGTGGACGTGTGCCGGGCCACCCGCCGCTCCCCCAGCCTCACCCTCGGGGTCTCGCCCCGCGGCGCGATCTCGCTGCTGCGCACCTCCCGTGCCTGGGCCTACCTCTCCGGCCGCGACTTCATCACGCCGGACGACGTCAAGACGATGGCCCTGTCCACGCTCTCCCACCGGGTGCGGCTGACCACCGAGGCCGAGCTCGAAGGCACCCAGGTCGAGGCCGTGCTCGCCGCGACCCTCGCCTCCGTGCCGGTACCCCGCTGAGGCACGGCTGATGAGGATCTCGCTGACCCCGCGCGCGGCCCTGGTCGCGCTGATCGCGCTGCCCGTGATCGTGCTCTGGCCCCTGTGGTGGGTGGTGCTGATCCTGGTGGCGATCTGGGCGCTGGTGATCCTCGCCGATGCGTTCTCAGCACCGAACCCGCGCCGGATCCGGGTACGGCGTGAGGCACCGACGCAGGTGAGGCTGGGCAACTCCGTCCGCGGCCGGCTGCTGCTGACGAATCCCACCTCGCGCACCGCCCGGCTCGAGGTGCGCGATGCCTGGAACCCCACGGCCGGTCTCGACGACCAGCGTTCCGCGGTCGACGTCCCCGCCCAGGAACGCCGGGCCATCGCGCAGAGCTTCACCCCCACCCGTCGCGGAGAGCACCGCTCGCGCACGCTGCTGGTCGCCTCGCGCGGCCCGTGGGGGCTGGCCCGGCGCACCACCGAGGTCGGCGTGCCCGGCCGGCTGCTGGCGCTGCATCCCTTCGGGTCACGTCGGCATCTGCCGTCGCGGGTCCAGCGGCTGCGAGAGATCGAGGGGCTGGCGGCGATCCATCAGCGCGGGCAGGGCACCGAGTTCGACTCCCTGCGCGATTTCGTGGACGGGGATGATGTGCGCTCGATCGACTGGCGTGCCACTGCCCGTCGTCGCAGCGTCGTGGTGCGCACCTGGCGCCCTGAACGGGACCGTCACGTGCTGATCGTGGTGGACACCTCGCGCACTTCGGCCGGCCGGCTCGGCGAGTCGACTCGGCTGGATGCCGCGTTCGACGCCGCGCTGCTGCTGACGGCGCTCGCGGGGCAGGCCGGGGACCGGGTGGATCTGATCTGCGTGGACCGCATCCCCCACCTCTCGGTGCTCGGCTCGACCCGCACCACAGTGCTCCACGACATGGTCACCGCGACCGCAGCAGTGGATCCGGCGCTCGTGGAGACCGACTGGGAGCTCGCCGCGAGCACCATCACCCAGCGCGCCCGTCGCGGCTCCCTGGTGGTGCTGCTGACCCCGGTCGAGTCCTCCGTGGTGCATACCGGACTGCTGCCCGTGGCAGCCCGCCTGGCCAGAGACCATCCGTTGGTCGTCGCGTCGGTCTCCGACCCAGCCCTCGAGGAGCTCGCCGCCGGCCGCGGCGATCTGGAGTCCGTGTACCTCGCGGCAGCGGCGGAGCAGGCCCGTGCCGAGCGGACGGGAGTCTCGCATGCTCTGGAGCGGGTCGGCGCGCATGTGGTCGATGCCCCGCCGGAACGGGCCCCTCAGGCCCTGGCCGATGCCTATCTCGCGCTGAAGGCCGCCGGGAAGCTCTGACCCTGCGCGCCGCGTCCTCCTGGCTCCACAGACGAGGCGACGCGACTCAGAGCCGACGGGCGAGGCCGCGGAAGGTGTGCCAGTGCTTCGGGCCGCTGAAGGACCGGCCGTCATGCTCCTCCTCGACCAGTTCGAGCACCTCGAACCCGTCCAGCAGGTCCTCGACCTCCTGCCGCGACAGGAAGGTGCCGTCCGTCCCTGCCCAGTCATCACGCACCCCGAAGAAGTCCACGGCCAGGATCCCGCCTGGTCGCAGGGCGGTCCTCACGGCCTCCCACAGCCCATCGATGGAATCACGGGGGACGAAGGGCAGGGAGGCGCAGGCCAGGATCAGATCGGCCCTGGGAAGTTCACGGAGCTGCGCGAGGTCGACGATCTCGGGATGCACCGGCAGCGCGGCGGCCAGCTCCTCGAGGGCCCCGCTCACGCTCGGGTCCACGTCATAGGCGTGGACCGTGAACCCGTTCTCGGCCAGGAATCGTGCTTCGATGCCGCGACCGCATCCAAGCTCGATCGCCACTGGTCGAGCGTCCTCGCCGAGGGTCTCACGCTCGGCGGCGTACCCGGCCTCCGCACCGCCGCGGGCGAGCGCGAGCGCCCTTCCGGCGAGGGGACGCACCGGGCGCCCGGCCTGGGCCTGGTTGTATCCGGAGAAGTCACGGTCGATGCTGTTGTGCTGCATGGCAGCGAGCGTAACGACATCCCTCACGTCCGGCCGTCGGCACCCCGGCGAGAGTGTTCGTCGTGGCAGAGGTGGCAGCTCAGCCGGCGGTCGCGACGTGGTCGCCGACCAGCTCCGCGGAGAGGTCACCGGTGATGCCGGCGCGATGCACCTGGCGACCGCGTCCCAGCATGAACACCAGGAAGGCCAGCCAGGCCGCGACGCCGATGCCGATCCGCACCGCGGGCGGCAGGGAGCTCGGCGTCACGAAAGCCTCGATGAACCCGGAGATCAGCAGGACGGGAACCAGCCCGATCGCCACGGTCACCAGGGCGCGGGCGGAGCGCGAGAGCGCCCAGAGCCGCGGCACCGGGCCGGGTCGCACCCAGGCCCAGAAGGTGCGCAGACCGGCCCCGGCGCCGACCAGCACCGAGGTGATCTCGAGCAGCCCGTGCGGAAGGATGTAGACGAAGAAGGTGCCCAGGCCGCCGTAGGCCCCCATCACCCCCGCGGACAGGCCGACGTTCAACCCGTTCTGCAGGAGCATGATCACCGGCCAGATCCCGGTGACGCCGAAGACCACCGCCTGCACCGTGATCCAGGCGTTGTTCGTCCACACCTGGGCGGCGAAGCCCGTAGCCTCGCCCTGGAAGTAGTAGCTGACGAAATCGCGCTGGGCGAGGGAGCGCTGCTGCGCCTCGGGCACCACCAGCTCCCTCGCCGTGGCATCGAAGCCGAAGTAGAAGCCCGCCACCAGGGCCGAGACGAGGAAGAGGCCGGCCGCCAGAGCCACCGTCCACCGTGCCTGGTAGAGCGCTGCGGGCAGATCCTCCCAGAAGAAGGTGCGGGCGTGCTTCCACAGCGGGATGCGGGCCCCGGTGATCCGGAGCCGTGCTCGATGCACCAGCAGGGAGAGCCGCGAGATCAAGGCCGGGTCGGGATTGGTGGAGCGGACGGTGGACAGGTGGGTGGAGGTCTCCTGGTAGAGGGAGAGCAGCTCGTCGATTCCGGCCGCGTCGAGTTGGCGGCTCCGGGTCAGCTCCTGGAGCCGGTCCCACTGGGGCCGGTGCACGGCGATGAAGGCGTCGGTGTCCACGCTCTCAGGGTATGGTCCCGCACGGCTCGGGACCGCCGACGAAAGTCGGAGGCCGGGGCATCGGAAGCCGACGGTCGGCGCTGACCTCCGCGTCGCTGCGATGTCAGGATGGGGTCATGGCAACCATGGGAACCACAGCGGCGGTCTCCTCCGTCGATCGCGATGCCCTGATCACCGGGGACGCGGTGCTGCTGGACCTGCGCACGGCGTCCTTCGCCACCCGCATGCTCTCCGCGGTGATCGACGGGGTTCTCCAGCTGGCGGTCCTGGTCGGGGGCACCATCGCGATGGTCTGGCTCACCGCTCGTGCCGAGCTCGATGACGGCCTGGTCATTGCGGGCGTGCTGGTGATGTCGGTGCTCGCGTACGTCGGCTATCCGGTGCTGTGCGAACTGCTGCTGCGCGGCCGCTCGGTGGGCCGCCTGGTCATGGGCACCCGTGTGGTGCGTGATGACGGCGGGCCCGTCCATGTGCGCCAGTCCCTGATCCGCGCGGTGATGGCGATGCTCGAGATCTGGTCGACCTCCGGAGCCATCGCACTGACCTGCTCGGTCATCGACCGCAGGGCACGACGGGTGGGAGATCTGCTGGCCGGCACGATGGTGATCCAGGAGCGGATGCGCGACCGCACTCCCCTGCGCGTCGAGGTGCCCGCCTCGCTGCAGGACTGGGTGCAGGGCGCGGACGTCGGGCGCCTGCCGGTCACGCTGATGCAGGACGTCCGCTCTTTCCTGCCCAGGGCGACCACGATCAATCCGGAGTCCCGCCGTCAGCTCTCCCGGGATCTGCTGCGGCGGACCCTGCCCCACGTCGCCCCGGCGCCGCCGCCGGGCACCGACCCGGAGGAGTTCCTCACCGCGGTGCTCGCCGAACGGTCCCGTCGTGATGAGCATCGGCTGCGACGCAACCAGGAGCGGCAGCGAGAGCTCTCCGCCGAGGTGCGAGCGGTGCCGTTCAGCGCCTGACCGAGGGCGGTCCTGCTGCCGAGCCGATCCAGCAGCAGAGCCGATCCAGCAGCAGAGCCGCGGGCCACCGACGGTGCGGCGGAACACCAGCGGCGCCGCTGGAGAACCTCCCCGCCGATCGGCGGCTGCTACGCCGTCGGCGACTGATGGCGGCCGGCGATGAGCACCGGGATCCCGCCCTCGACCGGGTGGACTCGCGCACAGCTGCTGCACTGCATCGCCCGTTCCACATCACGCAGCTCTCCACCGCAGTCCGGGCAGCGCAGGATCGTGCGCACCCAGGCGGGCACATCCGCGCCGCTCGCCCCCGCGGGGAGGGCCCAGGTGCCCGGAACCTCGATGTCGCCCTCGTGCGCAAGTGCGAGGATCTCATCCCGGATCCGGGTCATGGTCGTCTCCTGCTCCGCCTCGACGTTCAGCCGCAGCAGTGCCTCGGTCTGGGAGGAGCGCAGGGAGAACCACCAGCGGTCCTCGGCTGCCAGGTCCTGGTCCCAGTGCTCGACGGTGAGCCCGTCGAGTTCGTCGGTGCGCGCGCCGGGCAGCACGCTCATGTGCTCACGCACCCGGTCGCGGGCAGCAGCGGCGTCGGCGACCCGGAGGTTGATCTCGCCGCTGGTGGCGTAGGGATCATGCGCCGCGACCAGGGAGGAGAAGGCCCCCTCGGAGGCCGAGAGGGCGGCCAGCACGTGCAGCGCGGCGAGCATCCCCGAATCGGCGAAGAAGAAGTCCCGGAAGTAGTAGTGCGCGGAGTGCTCGCCGCCGAACACCGCATCGCGTTCGGCCATGATCGTCTTGATCAGCGCGTGGCCGACGGACGTGCGCACGGGCTCTCCCCCGGCCTCACGGACGGCCTCGGCCACATGGCGGGAGGAGACCAGGTTCGCGACCACAGCCGGGCGCTCCTCCCCGGCGGCGCGGGCACGGGCGATCTCGCGCCGGGCGATCAGGGCGGTGATCGCCGAGGGCGGCACCGGCACCCCGTTCTCGTCCAGGACCACGCAGCGGTCGGCATCGCCGTCGAAGGCGAGGCCGAGGTCCGCGCCCTCCCGGAGCACCGCTTCCTGAAGATCGATCAGATTCTCCGGGCGCAGCGGATCGGCGGGGTGGTGGGGGAAACTGCCGTCGAGCGCGAAATGGAGCTCGATCAGCTCGATCTGGGGAAGCACTCCGAGCACTGCAGGAGCAGTGTGTCCGGCCATCGCGGAGGCCGCATCGACCACCACCCGCAGCGGGCGGGTCCCGGGCAGGGGCACCAGACGGTGGAGGGTTGCGGCGTAGTCGGCAAGGGTGTCGATCCCCTCGGAACGGCCTTCTCCATGCGGCGGGATCTCGCCTGCCCGCAGGTAGGCCTCGGCGCCGCGGCGGATCTCCTCGAGACCGGTGTCTCGCCCCACCGGGCGGGCGCCGGGGAGGCACAGCTTCATCCCGTTGTCCGCCGCCGGGTTGTGGGAGGCGGTGACCATCACGCCGGCCGCGCGGTGCAGTCCCGAGGCGCAATAGAGCTGGTCGGTCGAGGACAGGCCCGCATCGGCGACGATCGCGCCCCGGAGCACTGCGCCCTCGATCACAGCGCTCGACAGCTCCGGGGAGCTCAGGCGCATGTCATGGGCGACGATCAGCTCCGGCGCATCCAGGAAATCCGCGAAGGCGGCGCCGAGTGCACGGGCGATCTCTGCCGTGAGCTCCTCGCCCGCCACGCCCCGCACGTCATTGGTCTTGACGATGCCGGAGAGGTCATGGACGTCGGCCGTGGTGGCTGGACGGCTGCTCGGCTCAGTCATTGGCGCTCCTGACCACATGGAGATGGCGGGCGGGAGCAGCGCCTCGGGCCGGGGTGTCGTGGGATCCACGGACTGTGGCGCGCACCGTCGCCGGGGCCGACTCGATGCTCTCGTGCCGGGGACGCACAGCATCGGCCAGCGCGACCAGGTCGTCGCTGACCCCCTCGGCACCGGGCACCCGCAGCAGCTCCCAGCCGCGCGGGGCGGTCATCCGGCTCGCGTGCTCACGGCAGAGGTCGTAGGCATGGGGCTCGCTGATCCTGGACAGGGGGCCGAGCACCGCCGTCGAGTCCTCGTACACGAAGGTCAGCGAGCTGACGGCTGGCCTGGAGCAGGCGGTCCGAGAGCATTCACGAGCAGGCACGTCCAGCAGTCTACGCACGAACGCCGACGACCTGCCGAGGGCGCGCCCTGCGGAAGCGGTGAAGGGATTCCCCGCGGCGGATGCAGGCAGGAACCGCCGCGGTCGGCCGCTAGAGTGCGCTCCATGGATGTCGAGCCGCTGCTCCCCGGGCCCTCGGCCCCTCGTCAGGGTCCGCGCCGCCGCGATCGCCGCGGCCGCGGGAGGCGCTGGGACCTGATCCCGCCCCATCTGCCCGGCCATCGCTCGCGCCGGGATCGCTTCGACGACCTCGTCACCGACGCCGGGGCGATGCTCGCCGAACGGTTTCCGCGCCGGCTGGCACATATGCAGGTGCTGGTCGAGGAGGTGCCGCCGGCCGATCCTGCCCCCTGGGAGGAGGCGTCGGTGCTGCTCGGACGGGTGATCCCGCCCTCGCGCACCCATCCCGCCCGGGTCATCCTCTACCGGCGGCCGCTGCAGACCCGCTGCGCCGACGAGGCGGAGCTGGAGATGCTGGTGCGGCAGGTGCTGTCCGAGCAGATCGGCTCGTTGCTGAACATCCCGCCCGAGGACGTGGATCCCGAGGCCTGGAGCGGGTGACCCAGGTGTCCGTCACCGCACGCTGAACGGCTCCGCTCACTCCCCCAGGCGCACCACGACCGGCGTGCCGCCACCCTGGTCGGAGAGCACCGGGAGGGAGGACAGCAGCACGCCACCGGCACCATCATCAGCTCGCTGCATCCAACTCGCATGCACTGCTCCGGGCACGTCCGGGACCACGCTGAGCGCGGCGGCCGCGCCGCCGTCGACCTGCAGCTGCGCCGCGGTGAGAGTGGTGGTCGCGCCGGTGTTCACGGTGACGTCCGACGGTGCTCCGGCGGATCCGTCGGCCGCGATCGGCACCACGGTGACCGCAGAGTCTGCAGTGGCGACCAGGGTGAGCTCGCCGGCGCCGGCCTGGATCGGGAGGGCGCTCATGCCATGCGAGCTGAGTGCCGGGGCCGGGGCCACCAGGGTGAAGTCGACGGGGGCACCGATGGTGTCGCCCGGCAGGTCCGCCCCGGTGCGGGCGCTGCGAGTGACAGCGGTGATGGGGTCCGCGGCGCGGACGCTCACGGAATAGGTGCCGTCGGGCAGTCCGTCCAGCGGGGTGCGCAGCACCGTGCCGGCGGGAATCTCGATCTCCTCGAGAGCGGCGGTCTCGATGGCGCCCTCCGCACCGAGCACTTCGACCGTGGCCGTGGTGTCCGCACCCTGAGGGTTGGCGAGCACCAGCGTGGGCGAGGTCCCGGCGACATCCACCCCCGGCATCTGCAGCTCGGTCTCAGCGGAGGGCAGGGGCGAGAGGATCTCGGCGCCGCCGGGGGTGAGCCCTTCGCGCTCGGTGGTCTGGACGTGCATCACCAGCGGTGAGCCGAGCACGGAGACGTCCACGCCGACCGCGGCCTGGCCGGCGGCCACGGACTCGAGCAGCACCCGTTCCTCCGCCCCCGGAGCCACCACCACCTGGCTGCGTCCCTCCATCGCGGCGGGTCCGTCCTCGGTCCACAGCTGCACCGAGGCGGTCGCAGCGCGTTCGGTCGGGTTGTGGAGAACCAGCACGGAGCTATCCCCGGTGTCCGTCGACATGCCGAGGAAGCTCGCCTCGGTCACAGGCTCGGCACAGCGGGTGACCGCGAGCGAGCGGTAATCCCCGCTGGGGGTGATCGTGGACTGGAGAGAGTCGGTCACCGACGCCCGCCCTCGGAGGTCGCCGAGGCGACATGGAGGGGTCCCTCGGTCGCCGGCAGATCCAGCACGGAGACCCCGATGTCCTGGGAGACGGGCTGGTCCGCGAGATCCGAGCCGTCGGAGCTGCGGGCGGTGATCGACGGAGCGCGGACGGATCCGTCGTCCTCCTGCTGGGTGGCCGAACCGCTGACGGTGCCGAACAGGACCGACGAACCGGGTTCGACGGAGGCCGTGCGCAGGGAGATCGCGGTGCTGGGAGGGGTCACGGCGAGCTCGGCGTCCGGCCCGCTGTCCAGGAGCTGCTCAGGCAGCTGCAAAGGCCCTTGGCACCAGTGGGTGCTCGCACCGGGCACCGACTCAGCCGCCGCCCGCTGCACGACCGGCGGCTCCTTGGGAGCAGTGGTGGCCACGGCACCGGCGGCCACGGCGAGAGGCACCACCGCGGCCAGGGACAGCAGGATCCTGGTCACGCTCCTGCGCGGACGCTCCGGAGCGGAGGGCTCCTCGCGACCGTCCAGCAGGGAGTCGTTCTCCGGGGTCGAGTTCTCAGCCATACATCTCCTCCACCGTGCGGGTGCGCACCCGCCACGGGATCGCCAGCAGGGCGGTGAGCGCGACAGCGCCGTAGAGCAGGAGCTGCCAGAGCAGAAGCAGCGGCTGCTCCCGGTGCACATCGAGCACGCCCTCGGCACCCGCAGGCACCAGGAAGCCCTGAGCCCAGCCATCGATCTCGACGGGGACGAGCTCGTGGCCGTCGAGGGTCGCGCGCCATTCGCCATCGAAGCGCTCGGAGAGGATCACCGTGCGCTCGGCATCGTCCGCAGGGATCGCCCCCGAGGCCTCGATCACGTCGCTGGCCAGGGGCAGGGGTGCCGCGCCACCGGTGATCAGCGCCCGCGGCTCGGCATCGACCACTCGCCACAGACCGCCCCGGGGGCTCTCGGTGACCTTCTCGAGCTGTGTGGAGCTGTCCAGGGTGCGCATCAGCTCCTGCTCCTGGGACGGGTCGCCCGGCACCACGACATAGGCGATCGCGAGAGGGGCGGCCGTCCGGGCTGCGGCGTCTTCGGCGCCTTGCGCACCTGTGTCGGCCTGGCTCTCGCCGCCGGAGAGCATTCCGGCGACGGTGTCGCGCAGCGCTGCGGAGGCGGGATCGTCATCGACGACCCGGCCGTCGACGACGGTGGCGACGTCCCGGGCGTCGGCGATCGCGGCATGCTGGATGACTGTGTCCCCGCCGTGGACGACCAGCTCGGCACGGACAGTGCCATCGTCCTCCCCGGTGAGGACCAGCACCCGGCTGCGGGCCTCGGTGCGTCCCTGGTCCGCGGCCGCGGCGGGAACCTGCCCCCACTCGGTCCGCTCCAGTCGCAGCTGGCCCGGCAGCACCAGTGTCCAGCCGGCGACGGTGGCCAGGCAGGCGAGGGCCACGACCGCGCCGACGAGCCCGGTGGCCGCGCGGCGGGACCGGGAATCATGCTCCTGCCGGCGGGCGAGGCCGTCGAAGGTCGCAGCCGCGCCGATCGCCAGGGCCAGCAGGATGACGCTGAGCAGTCCATGCAGCGGGGGCGTGGACAGGTGCCCTGCTGCGGTTCCGGTCCAGGTGCCGCGGGCCAGGAGCACCGTGAGCAGGCCGAGCGCGGCGAGCAGCGCGCTGAACCGTCCGGCCCGCCCGGCAGCGCCGGTCAGCAGCGGGGAGCAGAGCGCGGCGAGCGCGACCGGAGCGATCGGGAGCAGCGGCAGCAGCAGCGCCGCCGTCTCCCCCACCAGCGGGACCAGCAGCTCCTGGACCTGCGGAGCGACCGGCCAGAGCCCGGCCAGCTCAAGGGACGAGGCAGTGGCTCCCGTGGGCGGGACCCCGGCCACCGCCAACAGCGTTCCCGGATGGCCGAGATAGCTCGGGAGGTAGGGGGCGTGCAGGGCGAGCGAGGGCAGCAGCACCCAGAGCAGCCGGCGTCGGCGGCCGGGCGCGGCGATCGCGATCAGCACCAGAGCTGCGGCGGCGAGCAGCACCATCACGGGCTGGACCGCCCCGATCACCAGCAGCAGCAGCCCGCCCGCCGCCGCAGCGGACACGCTGGCCTGCGAGACCTTGTGCGGCAGCCCGATGGCGCGGCCGAGCGCCAGGGCGAGCAGCGGGAGCAGGATGTGCACGAGCAGCAGCGGCCAGGCCCCGACCGCGAGTGCGGTCAGGAGGGAGGGGGCCAGGGCCCACACCGTGGTGATCACCAGGCGGGCGCCGACGGCACGGGTGATCGCGCCGGAGGCCCACCACGCCAGCAGGGCGCTGAGCGGCACCGCGGCGAAGAGCAGGATCTCGATCAGCAGTCCTCCGCCGGGCGGCAGATGCCCCAGCAGCCTGAGGAGGGCGTCGCCCGGCCCACGCTCGCCGAGCCCGCCGGGGATCCAGCTCGACCAGGCCGCGGCCCAGAGAGCATCCCAGCTCTCGGGTAGCGGGCGCAGCCCCGGGCCGGTCAGCTCCCCGCGGCCGAACAGGCCTCGCAGCGCGAACAGCCCCAGGATCGTCGCCGCAAGGGCCACCACGCCCGTCCAGACGATGTGACGGCCGTAGTCGGCGTCCTCGAGGCCGTGCCGGGTCCCGGCGATCCCCCAGGTGGTGTAGCGGATCCGGCGGCGCCGGTCGTCATCGGCGAACAGTCGGCTCCAGGTGTCGTCGACCCACCGCCGCATCCCCTCGCCGCGCGGCAGGTAGAGCGGGGCCAGACGTCCGCGCGGCACCCGTGCCCGGTGCCGGTCGCCCCGGCCACGGGCGAGGACGCGGCGTGCCCGGGGCAGGACCGCCAGCGCCGCACGCAGCTCCATCAGAGCCAGGCGGGGCGCGGAGGCGGCGACCGCGCCGAGCATCCGCAGCAGGGTCTCCAGGGGCAGCAGCACCAGGGTGAGCAGGGCGTGGAGCAGCCGTCGCTGCTTGAGCAGGGTCAGCACCTGCCCGGTGCGCTGCTCCTGGAGCCGCTCGAGCAGGGGGCGGGTGGGAGAGGGGTGCAGCACCCGGGAGGAGGCCTGGACCGCGACCCGTTCGCCGGAGCGCCAGATGCGTCGGCACAGGTCGATCTCGGCCCAGGGTGCGGGAAGGTCGGGGTCGAGGCCGCCCACCTCCCGCAGCGTCAGCTCACGGACCAGCAGGCCCGGCAGCGGCACGGCCAGGACGTCCTGGCGCCAGTCGGCCTGCCCCTGGTCGATCTCACCGGGATCGACCCCGGTGATGATCCGGCCTCCATGGGTGAGGGTCAGGCCGACGTCCACCAGGGCATCCGCGCTCTCAGCGGTCAGCGGCAGGTCGTCCCCGTCCTCCACCTGGCGCACCCGCTTCGCGCCGATCGCCGCGGTGTTCGGCGAGCGCTCGACGACCTCCAGCTGGCGTTCGAGGGCATCGAGGCCGGGCGTCGCACCGTCGACCACGAACCAGAGCCAGGACTCGCCCGCCGCACCGTCGGCAGCTGCGGCGCGACGGCCCGATCGAGAGGGCTCCTCGCGCAGGCGCAGGGGAACCTGGGCGAGGTCCTCCGCCCGCTGGGTGCGTTCACGTTCGACCGCGACGCTGTCGACCACGCGGGCACGGCGCCTGCTGGGGCGCGATGTGCTGGGTCGCGTTGCCCTCTCGGTGGGCTCGTCGCGCTCAGCGACTCCTGCGGGCTCGGGGTCCTGCCCAGAATCTGCGCCGCGGTCCGGGAGCTCGTCGGTGTCGTCGCGGCCGCCTGTGCTGCGGGCGAGAAGCTCTCGGATCGCTCCGGCGCGGCTGAGCGAGGCAGAGATCGGGAGGATCTCATCGATGGTCCCGTCGCCGAGGCCCCTCGCGATGGCATCGCTGACATCCTCGGGGAGCCCCGTCGGGGCGACCACCATGATCCGCTCGGGCTGACGGGTCTGCGCTGACATTGCGACACGCAGCGCGTCATGGGTGCGCGAGGTCGTCGTCCCGCTCAGCAGGACGACTGCGGTGATGTGACGATCGCTCACCAGGGAAGGATGTCAGACCACCCGGCGCTTGAGCTTGCGGCGCTCACGCTCGGACAGCCCGCCCCAGATCCCGAAGCGCTCATCGTTCTCGAGGGCATACTCGAGGCACTCGGCACGCACCTCGCAGGAGACGCAGACCTTCTTGGCCTCCCGTGTGGAGCCGCCCTTCTCGGGGAAGAACGCCTCCGGATCGGTCTGCGCGCACAGGGCACGCTCCTGCCAGGTCAGCTCAACGTCGTCGGAGTCCTGTCCGGCGAAATCGAGCAGGGACAGCTCGGCACGCGCGTCGTCCTCGACTCGTTCCGCATCCATAGCCACCACTCCTTCCACTGCTGTGTCGACCACCGAAGGCCCGTTGGAGCCCTAAAGTACACCGGTGTAGTTATGGTCCGTCAAGCGGCGTCGGCGCGTCGCCTTGCATATCGCATCCGAATCACATTCCCGGGAGGCCCCATGTCGATCACGTCACCGCCTGCGCAGGCACCACCGAGCACACCTACCGCTGTGCTCGCTGCAGTCACCGTCCTGCCTGTCATCGGGCTCGGCGAGATCCGCGAGGGCGATGACCTCGGCGGTCTGCTGGCCGCGGCGCTGGCCCCTCTGTCCCCGGCCGATGGTGACGTGCTGTGCGTCTCCACGAAGATCGTCTCCAAGGCTCTGGGGCTGCGGGTGGCTCCCGAGGACCGTGACGAGGCGATCCGTGCCGCTGCGGTGCGCACCGTCGCCCGCCGCCTGCACACGCGGGTGGTCACCTCCGTGGTGCAGATCCCGTCCGGTCCGGTGATGGCGGCCGCCGGGGTCGATTCCTCCAATGCACCCGAGGGGCCGCTGCTGCTGCCTGAGGATCCCGACGCCTGCGCGCGGGAGCTCCGTGATCATCTGGTCGAGGCACTGGGCGTCGACGTGGGCGTCCTGCTGACCGACACCTCATCCCGGGTCTGGCGAGTGGGTGTCGGGGACATCGCCCTCGGGGCGGCGGGGGTCAGCGCGCTGCAGGACCTGCGCGGCGGGACCGACGCCGACGGCCGGGCGCTGCACATCACGGTGCGGAACCTCGCCGATGAGCTCGCCGCCGCGGCCGACCTGGTCAAGGGCAAAGCCAGCGGGGTGCCGGCCGCGCTGGTCCGGGGAGTCGCCTCCGCGACCGCGGCCGACGTCCCGGCTCGTGAGCTCTCCCGCACCGGGAGCGAGGACTGGTTCCGCCGACCCAGTCTGGAGTCGGTCTGGGTCGCCCTGGGCCTGACGCCGGAGCAGGAGCCGATCGCACGGATGTCCCCCGAGCCCGAGGGAGAACGGATCGCCCGGGCACTCGCGGTCGCGTCCCTGCCCCGGGCCGGGCAGCCGTCCGGCACCGCGGCGGCCCGCCTGAGCACGGGTCCGGAGGGGCGTCCGCATATCGTGGTGGAGGCGGCGGGCCACTCCGACTCCGCGCTGATCCACGCCGCGACGCTCGCCGAACGGATCCGTACCGCGCTGGAAGCCGAATCCCTCGCCGCCGCACTGCCGGAGATCTCCCTCGAGCTCTCCATCCCCGATTCTCTGGAGGACCTGACATGAGCGAGCAGCACAGGACGAGCATGGACACCGGCGCCCAGCTGCTGCGCGCCCTCGAGCAGACCGGTCCGAACCCGGTGCTCGCCTGGTACGGCGAGGAATCTCGGATCGAGCTGTCCGGCCATGTGCTGGCCAACTGGGTGATCAAGGCGATCGGGCACCTCCACGACGAGATCGCACTGGCCCCGGGTGACCGGATGGTCCTGGATCTCCCACCCCACTGGAAGCGCCTCGTGCTGGCCCTGGCGGCCTGGTCCCTGGGTGCCGAGGTGAGCTGGCATGACCGTGGGGGCGCTCCCGGGGAGGCAGCGGTTCCGGTCCCGTCACCGCAGGTGGTCGCCACGGACCGACCGGACTCGACCCTGGCCGAGAGCGCCGAGGAGGTGCTCGCCCTCCAGGCCGTCTCGCTCGCGCCGCGCTACGACGGGGAGCTGCCCGCGCTGGTCCACGACTGGCTGAGCGAGGTGCGCGGCAGCTCCGACCGACTCGGTGTGGAGCTGCCCCGCTGGAGCGGCCCCGCACCGCTGGAGCCTGCCGCTCCGCAGCGATCGGACTCGGCGCACGGCACGCCTCTCCCCCGGCTGCTGACGGACGAGGACGGACTGCCCGCTGCCGCGCAGCTGCTCGGGGCGCTCCTGACCGGTGGCGGGATCGTGGGTCCCGCGAGCGCGGTGGGCGAGCATCAGGCGCGAGAGGAGGGCGTGACCGAGCAGCTCCGCCCCCGCTGATCACCAGGCGCTGCGCCGCCGACTCAGGCGCAGCGACACCGGCCCGGAGGCAGCGCCGGCGGTTCAGGGCGACGCCGACGGCTCACGCGCAGCGCTGGCGGCTCCGCGGGCCGGGTCAGCCCGCGCGCAGCGTCGCGACGGCCTCGGTGGGGTCGCCGTCGAAGATGGCCCGGCCCTTGCGGAGCACGACGATGCGGGTGCACAGCTTCTCGAGCATCTCGAGCTCATGGGAGACGACCACCATGGTGCGGCCGGCCTCCTGCAGCTCGCGGATCCGTTCGAGGCACTTGCGCTGGAACGGCTCATCGCCGACGGAGAGGATCTCGTCGACCAGGAAGATGTCCGGCTCGGTGTGCACGGCGACGGAGAATGCCAGGCGCAGGAACATCCCTGAGCTGTAGTACTTCACGTCGGTGTCGATGAACTCCTCGATCTCGCTGAAGGCGACGATCTCCTCGAACTTCTCGTCGATCTGCTCACGGCTCATCCCCAGGATGGCGCCGTTGAGGTAGACGTTCTCACGCCCGGAGAGGTCGGGGTGGAAGCCGGCGCCCACCTCGATCAGGCCCGCCACCCGGCCCCGGAGGAGCACGCGGCCGTGGTCCGGGTAGAGCACCCCGGAGATGGTCTTGAGCAGTGTGGACTTCCCGGAGCCGTTGAAGCCGATCAGCCCGACCGTCTCCCCGGCGTGCACCGTGAGGTCCACGTCGTTCAGGGCCAGGAACGTGTCGGCCAGCTTCTTGCGCTTCAGCGCCGAGAACACGAGCTCCTTGAGCGAGTGGTCGTGACGCAGGGAGAACTGCTTGGTGACGTGCTCGATGCGCACCATCTCGCGGTCCGTGGGGACTGCGGCGGAGTCGGGTACGGAGTCGATGTTCGGGCTCATCCGGGTGCTCCTGTCACAGTTCCTGGGCGAAGCGCCGCTTCGAGCGCTCGAAGACGACGGTGCCGACCACGAACGTGACCACGGCGATCAGCAGTCCGGCCCACCACAGCCCGAACGGCTCGCCGGGTCCGGCCAGCGAAGGATCCGCGGCGACGGCGTCGACCACGTCCGGGCCGTAGCGCCAGAAGGCGACGTGGAACAGCTCGACCACGATGGTCAGCGGGTTGAGCTGATACAGCCACCACCACACGGTCCCCCCGATCGCCTCCTCGACCATCGAGATCCGGTAGAGGACCGGGGAGAGCCAGGTCGCGACCATGACGATCAGGTCCACGAAGTTCTCGACATCGCGGAAGGCGGCGTTGAGCGCCGCGGTGATCATGCCGAGCCCCATCGTGAACACCACCAGGATCACGATCCCGAGCAGGAACGCGATCGCCGCGGTGACCGAGGGCAGCCACCCGAACAGCAGGGCGCCCACCACCAGCACCGCCAGCTGGGGCAGGAAATGCACGAGCGCCACGATCATGCTCGCCCAGGGGAACAGCTCGCTGGGCAGGTAAATCTTCGAGACCAGCGCCTGGTTCCCGGTGATCGACCGGGTGGCATTGCCGAACACCTCACCGAAGAGGTTCACCACCACGATCCCGCTGAAGAGGTAGACGGCGTAGGCGGGGGTGTCCCGCGAGAGCTGCAGGAACACGCCGAGCGCGATGTAGAAGACGATGAACTGCACCGCGGGCTTGACGTAGCTCCACAGCATGCCCAGGGCACTTCCGCGGTAGCGCACCCGCAGCTCCTTGCGCACCAGCAGGCGCAGCAGGAAGCGTTCGCGGATCGGATTCAGCCAGCCCGCGTCCTGTCCCGGAGCCCGCCAGCCCTCGACCTGCTCTGCGCGGGACGGGAGCCGCGCGGCTCCGCCGGTGCCGTTCGCGGTCACGCCGCAGAGCCTCCGGTGTCACCGCTGCGGACAGAGCCCTCTGCCCGGTCACGCTCACGCACCGGCGCCGGGTTGTCCGCGAAGGTCTGTTCCCAGGCGTCGAAGGAGGTGATCCGCGAGGAGGCCTCGCGGTAGCTGTCACGCAGGTCGTTCCAGCGACGGTGCAGCTCGAGATGGGCGGTGATCGCCTCGGTGAGCATCTCCCGCACCTGCTGCGGATCCCGCTTGTACCAGGCGACCTGGGTGCCCTCGGCGTTGGAGACCAGCGCGCTGTCATAGGCGGACAGCCGCCACCACTTGGCGTCGAGGTGCGGGATCACCGTCTGCGGGTTCTCCGCGGAGCGGGGCTGCGTGGGCTTGAGCAGCTGCTTGGCGAGGGTCTTCGCCGTCCAGACCGGGAGCATCAGCCGGTGCGGCTGAGAGAAGGGACGTCCCTTCCGGGGCGGCTTGTCGATGTGGATCGGCGGGTACAGGTCCTGGTCCTTCTTGGCGACCGCATCATCGAAGTCCGCGGCCATCGCCCGGATCTGGGGAAGCTTGGTCCCGATCGAGGAGTGCAGGGCGTCGGGCCCCTCGAGCACGTCCTGCTGGGCCATCAGCCGGCCCGCCTCCGTGTAGTACTGCATGGAGATCAGGTGCTTGACATCCATGAACTGCGATTCCTTGACCACCCGCCCGCCGCGGGCGTACGGGGAGTGCAGCAGCGCGGTGATGATGCGGTTGCGCTCATGGAAGTAGGCCTGCCAGCCCACCAGGTCGTCCTTGTCCACCCAGCTCATGTGCCACACGCCGGCACCGGGCAGGGAGACCGTGGGATAGCCGGCCTTCTTCGCCCGCAGCCCGTACTCGGCGTCGTCCCACTTGATGAACACAGGCAGGCTGAGACCGATGGCGCGCACCGTCTCGGTGGGGATCAGGCAGCTCCACCAGCCGTTGTAGTCGACATCCGCGCGGCGATGCAGCCAGGGGGTCGAGCGCAGCGGATCCAGCGCGAAGTCGTGGCCCATCTCGCCGCCGTCGTTCGCGAGCGCCGGCTGGATGCGCCAGGGATCGACGACCTCGCCGAAGGTGTGCAGCACAGAACGGTTGTTCAGGTCGAACATGTGGGCGCCGACCAGGGTGGGGCGGGTGGCGAAGTCCGCGAAGGTCACCATCCGGATCAGGGACTCCGGCTCGAGCACGATGTCGTCGTCGCAGTTGATGACATAGGTGGAGGCACCGGCGGTGGACGCCTCGTACATCCCTCGGGAGAACCCTCCCGAGCCGCCGATATTGCCCTGCTCGATGATCTGCAGCTTCGAGCCCAGCGACTCCTGCAGGGGTGCGAGCTCCTCGGCATGATCGTTCAGCCGGTCGGAGCCCTGGTCGATGACGTACATGACGTCCAGCAGTCCGCGCAGGTCGTCGTCCTCGGCGAGGGTGCGGATGTTCTCCAGGCAGTACTCGACCTTGTTCATCGTGGTCATCGAGATCGAGAAGCTGCCCTCGGTGCGGGCGAGATCCGCGTCGGCGGTCCACTCCGCCCCCAGGACCGTCAGATCCTCCGCGCCGGCGTAGGCGTCGAACCAGTACCAGCCGCCGTCACCGAAGGCCGTCAGCGGCAGGTCGAAGATCTGCTCGCCGGCGCCGTCGACCGTGCGGGACTCCTGCCGTTGCAGGGTGCCGCGGGCGGTGGAGCGCATCACGACGAGGTGGCCGGAACCGGCGGTGCGGATGGTCAGCCGGATCGCCCGCACGGGCGTCCAGCGCCGCCAGTAGCTGGCCGGGAAGGCGTTGAAGTAGGTCCCGAAGGAGCGCATGGTGTGCGCTGGGATGCGGGCGGAATGCCGTTCGCTGAGCTCGCTGATGTCCACTGCCGTCTGAGCGGTGCGATGCGTGTTGGGGCCGTCCGCTTCGTCCTTCGCGGCCCCGCCCGAGCTGCCGCCGAGGCCGAAGGCTCCGCCGGTCGCGCCGGAGCGGGCGTCCGACGCTTCGATGTACAGCGGCACGATGTCCGGGGAGGCTTCGAAGGGCAGGATCATGCGCTGCAGCAGACGCTGCGGGGCGCCCTGCGCGGGCTGGTCGGTCTCATGGGGTGCCGCTGTGGCGGTGGTGGCGTTCATGGTGCTCCTCGTCGGCGTTCGGCGGATGCCCCGTGGTGGGTGGCGGGGCGCTCGGGTCACGCCCGCAGCAGGTCGGACAGCTTGTTGTCGGCCATGGACAGGGCCGAGCCGATGGCCATATGCATGTCCAGGTACTGGTAGGTGCCCAGCCGGCCACCGAACAGGGTGCGCGGCTCGGCGTCGGCGAGCTCACGGTAGGCCAGCACCCGCTCGCGGTCGCTGCCGGAGTTGATCGGGTAGTACGGCTCGTCCCCGGACTCGGCGAAGCGGGAGTACTCGCGCTGGATCACGGTGCGATCCGTGGGGTAGTGGTCGCGCTCGGGGTGGAAATGGCGCGGCTCGATGATGCGGGTGTACGGGGTCTCGGCGTCGGCATAGTTCATCACCGAGGTGCCCTGGAAGTCACCGACGTCGAGGTGCTCGGTCTCCAGGTCGATGGTGCGCCAGCCCAGCTCTCCGAGCTCGAAGTCGAAGTAGCGGTCCATGGGTCCGGTGTAGACCACCGGGATGTTCCCGCGCACGGCGTCCTTGTTCAGCGGCTGCGAGGTGTCGAAGAAGTCGGTGTCGAGCTTCACCTCGATGTTCGGGTGGTCCGCCATCCGCTCGAGCCACGCGGTGTAGCCCTGCCGGGGCAGGCCCTCGTAGGTGTCGTTGAAGTAGCGGTTGTTGTACGTGTAGCGCACCGGCAGGCGCGAGATGATCGAGGCGGGCAGGTCCTTGGGATCGGTCTGCCACTGCTTGCCGGTGTAATTCTTGATGAACGCCTCGTACAGCGGTCGCCCGATCAGCGAGATGCCCTTGTCGTTGAGGTTCTCGGGATCCTGGCCGGCGAACTCCCCGGCCTGCTCCGCGATCAGCGCGCGCGCCTCGTCCGGGGTGTACGCCGACTGGAAGAACTGGTTGACGGTGCCGAGGTTGATCGGCATCGGGTACACCACGCCCTGGTGGGTCGTGTACACCTTGTGCTGGTAGCCGGTGAACTCGGTGAAGCGGTTCACGTACTCCCAGACCCGCTGGTTCGAGGTGTGGAAGAGGTGGGCGCCGTACTTGTGCACCTCGATGCCGGTCTGCTCGTCGGCCTCGGAATAGGCGTTGCCGCCGACGTGGGGACGCCGGTCGATGATGGTCACCTTCGCGCCGTGCTCGGCGACCGCGCGCTCTGCGACGGTCAGGCCGAACAGGCCGGAGCCGACGATCAGGAGATCAGGAGTCGACACAGGAGGTCCTTTCGATGCGTGCGGAGTGGTCCGCTCGATGCGTGCGGTGGAGTCCGCCGGAGACCCGCTCACAGTATCGGAGCCGGGCCGATGGGAGGAGCGCCGCCCTCGGCGCGCCGAGGGGTGTGGCTCGCCTCATGATGCGACGGCTGTCGAGGGGTGCGGGGCCTCGACGTTCTGCTCGATGAGACGGCGATAGCTGATGCGACGGACCCAGCCCGGAGCGAAGCGATAGGCACCCCGCAGCACGAGGTTGCGGGCGAACCGTCCCGGGCCGATCACCCGGTCCATCAGCATCCGGCGCTGCAGCTGCAGGTCGCTCGAGAACAGCCTCCAGCCGCCCCGGCGGGCGAACAGCTCCTCGTCGACGCGATAGTCGACGAGCACCTCGGGGCGGTTCGCCATCCGGGCTCCGCCGAGCATCATCCGTTCCCATAGCCAGTAGTCCTCGAGCAGCGGGAGGTCCCGGTAGCCGCCGACGGCACGCGCCACCGAGCGCCGCATCACCACCGTGGGGTGATGGAAGGGGCTGTGGTGCGGCAGATAGCCCACGATCTCGTCGTGCTCGAGCGGTCTCGTGCGCAGCGGGCCCTGGCCGGGTTCGACCCGGTCGCTGAACTCCCGCATCGCACTGCCCAGCAGGTCGAGGTTCCGCTCCTGCATGGTCGGGATCTGGAGCGCGAACCGCTCGGGCCGGCAGATGTCATCCGCATCCGCGCGCGCGATCAGTTCATAGGGGCTGGCCTCGAGGCCGTCCTGGAGCGCTGCGGCGACGCCGCGGTGCGTGTCATGGCGCAGCACCTGGGCGGGACCGAACTCCCCCGCGACGACCCGCCGCACCAATGCCTCGAGCACGGCCGGGAGCGGCCCGTCCACGGTGAGGATCAGCAGCTCGGGGCGGCGCTGCTGGGCAGTGGTCGCCGAGGTGAGGGCGAGCTGGACGCGATCCGGGAGGTCACGTCCCCACAGCGGCATCAGCACCGCGAATGGGCTGTGCCGCCCCGGGTCGGACTGTCCCGCTGAGACAGGAGGATCCGGCTCGTTCACCGACCGGCCGCTCTCTCGATCGCGCGGATGTCCGCCGCGGCGTCACCGTCGGCCTGGAGCACCGTCGTGGACGGTCGCGGGCCGCGACGCAGCGCGGAGAGCAGGCCCCGCAGTCCCACGCCGAACAGGTCACCGCGGTGACGCAGCAGGAGCCGGAGCCACCCCAGCGAGGTGGCGCCGCCGTGGACGACCTTCTCCCACGGGGTGAAGGAGCTGGTGCGCAGCAGGGCCCAGAGCCGGTTGCGCACGTCATAGTAGAAACGAGAACCGGGGCTGTTCTGGGCATTGCTGAACCGGGCGGTACGGTGCTCGACCACGGAGCCTGGAACCCTGATCCCCCGGCCGTCCCGCAGCAGACGCCCGGTGTGCTCGAAGTCGTCGGACCAGATGAAGTAGTCCGCATAAGGAAGTCCCAACCGGCGCACGTCCTGGCCGTTCAGCAGCGCGGAGACGTAGCTCGCAGTGCGGATCGGGTGCCCGCCGGCGCGGGCGGCATCACGCTTCTCCTGCGCACTGGCCCCCAGCCTGCTGCGCTGGGTGTTCATGGGGTGGTCGCGCCCGTCGGTCCATACGGCCCGCGAGCTGAGCACGCTCAGCCGCACCGGGGAGGCCTCGAGGGACCGCAGCAGCTCGCGCAGTGCGCCCGGCCGCGGAACGGTGTCGTCATCCATCACCCACACCCAGTCCGCGTCGTGACGCACCAGTGCACGGGCGATGCCGGCTGCGAAGCCTCCCGCCCCGCCGACGTTCCGACGCAGGTGGACGACGTCCGCAGCCAACGGATGTTCGTCCGCGACGGTGCCGCTCGCATCGGTCGAGGCGTTGTCGATGATGATCACCGCATCGGGACGGCGGTCCTGGGCCGCGAGTGCATCCAGGCACTCCTGCAGCAGCGTCTCGCGGTTGTAGGTCACCACGACGGCGACCACGCGCGCAGAGAGCGCGTCGGGGTGTGCGGTGCTCTGCTGCGGCGTCCGGTCGCCTGCGGGTGAGGATTGGGTCACTGCGCCTCCTGCTGCTGTTTCGTGCCGTCTCGGCAGCGCCTCCCCAGTGTACGGAGCACCGGGCCGGCGGCCCCACCTCGATGATGACCGCGGTGTGAAGGTTCTCGGGAGGTTCCCGGGAACTTCGCCGCACCGACGAGCCGCAGCGGCGCGGGAAGCACCGATGCGACTACCCTGGCGGACGCCGCATGCGCCGAGGGGCCCGCCCACCGGTCCCCGCATGCCCCCGATGCCCCGAATGCACGGCTCCGGCCGGAAGGAGACCGCTGTGAGCGACCAGCCACCGCCACGCTCCCCACGACCGGGAGGGCCTCGACGTCCCGGCGGCCACCGGGCGCGCGCCGGCGGCAGTGCCCGTCCGGTCCCGAGACAGGGACGGCGTCCGGCCACCCCCGCTGCTGAAGGCCCGACGCCCACCCGTCCGCTGCCTCGCGCCGGCGCGGTGCACCCGGGTCCCCGACAGAGCGCCTCCGAGGCACGCGGCGGCGTTCCCCCGCAGCACTCGCGGAGCGACGCCTCCGGAGACGGATGGCACGACCAGGGACCCCAGCGTCCCAGCGGCCACGGGCGTCACGACACGGAGGCTGCGGGACCTGCGGGCCCGGCACCCGGCGGTGCTCCGCTCCCCCGCACCTCTCGGAACCGTCTGCGCACTCCGCGCCACCTGCGCCTGGGGGCCACGCTGCTGGTCCTGGTGCTCGTCGTGGTGCTGGGCTGGGGCGCCGGGCTGCTGCTGTGGACGCAGAGCCGGATCGAGCACGTCGATGCGCTGTCCGAGGCCGCCAACACCCCGGGGACCACCTATCTCATCGCGGGTTCCGACTCCCGCGGCGGCGACACCGTCGAATCCGACGGCACCGAAGGGGCCCGGACCGACACGATCATGCTCCTGCACAAGGCTCCGGGCGGGAACAGCTACCTGATCTCGCTGCCGCGGGACACGCTGGTCGAGATCCCCGGCAGGGGCGGGTACAAGCTCAACGCGGCTTACGCCTTCGGCGGGGCTCCGCTGCTGGTCGAGACCGTGGAGGAGTTCACGGGGCTCACGGTGGACCACTATGTCGAGGTCGGCTTCGACGGCGTGGCACAGGTGGTCGATGCGGTGGGCCACGTGAACCTGTGCATCGACCAGGACGTCGACGACGAGCGCTCCGGGCTGGTCATGACCGAGGGCTGCCACGACGTGGGCGGGGAGCAGGCGCTGGCCTTCGTGCGCGCCCGCTACTTCGATCCCACCGCCGACATCGGGCGCCAGCAGCGCCAGCAGCAGTTCGTGGGGGCGCTGATGGATCGCGTCACCTCACCGGCGGTGCTGCTGAACCCGATCAGCCAGCTGCGCCTGGCCGGGGCCGGTTCGGGAGCGTTGACCACGAGCGAGGGCACCGGGATCGTCGATGTGGGCCGGATGGCTCTGACCGCTCGCAGCGCCATGAACTCCGGGGGGACGCTCAGCATCCCGATCGAGAACCCCGAGTACCAGACGAAGCATTCAGGGGTCGCACTGCTCACCGATGAGGACGACGTCGCCGCCTTCTTCGCCTCCGTGGCGGACGGCTCCGCGGAACCTGCCCCCGCGCCATGAGCAGCGCCGCAGGCTGCAAGGGCTGCGGCGTCAGCGGAAGAGCATGTCGATGACGATGTTCACCGAGTTCAGGACCGACTGACCCTTCGAGCGGGAGTAGTCCGTGTAGAGGATGTGCACCGGATGCTCTGCCACGGTGAGCTTGTGGCGCCCGATCTCCTCGACGATCTCGGAGGCGTGCGCCATCCGGTTCTGCTCGATCGCGAGCTTCTCGCAGGCCTCGCGGCCCAGCACCCGCAGCCCGTTGTGCGCATCGGTGAGCTTCACACCGGTGGTCAGATTCGTGTACCAGATGGCACCGCGCAGCACGACGCGCTTGAGCAGCCCGGGCTTGGTGCGGGAGTCCAGGAAGCGGGAGCCGAGCACGATGTCCACGTCCTCGGCATCGCGCTGGGCGATCATCGCGGCGGCGTCGTCCACCTGATGCTGCCCGTCCGAGTCGAAGGTCACAACCTGCCGCATATGCGGATCCCGCAGCGCGTAGTCGATGCCCGTCTTGAGCGCCGCGCCCTGTCCCATGTTGTAGGGGTGGCGGACGACCACCGCGCCTGCCTGCTCGGCGATCCTCGCCGAGTCGTCCAGGCTGCCGTCGTCCACGCAGACGACCAACGGGTACCGGGTGCGCAGGGCGCGGATGACATCGCCCACGACCTGCCCCTCGTTGAACAGCGGGACCACGAACCAGGTCGTGTCAGCTCCCGGGGAGGCAGGTGCGACGGGCTCCTCGTGCGCAGGATCGGACGTGCTCAAGGGCTCTCCTTCTGGGGTGCCGGGCGGACGTGAGAACACCGACGGCGCGATGGCGCGGGATGCAGGTTCCAGAACGGCCGATGAGGATACCCTGTCACGGTGGGCCGCCCCTGGTGGTCATCGACGCGCACGCGGCACCGAGAGGTGCCCCACGAGGAGGAACCGAGTTGAAGACTGCTGTTGTCGCCCTGGGGAAGATCGGCCTGCCGCTTGCGGTGCAGTTCGCGGATTCCGGTCATGAGGTGATCGGGGTCGATGTGAACCCCCGCCAGGTCGAACTGATCAATGCCGCGACCGAGCCGTTCCCGGGTGAGGCGCACCTGCAGGAGAAGCTCTCCGAGCTGGTCCCTGCAGGGAAGCTGAAGGCCACCACCGACTACGCCGAGGCGATCCCGAGCGCGGACGCGATCGTGATCGTGGTGCCGCTGTTCGTGAACGACGCCACCTGGGAGCCGGACTTCGCGTGGATGGACGCCGCGACCCGCTCCCTGGCCGAGCATCTCACCCCCGGGACCCTCGTCTCCTACGAGACGACCCTGCCGGTGGGGACGCTGCGCACCCGCTTCGTGCCGATGATCGAGGAGATCTCCGGCTTGAAGGAATCTGTCGACTTCTTCGCGGTGTTCTCCCCCGAGCGGGTCCTGACCGGGCGCGTGTTCGAGGACCTGCGCAAGTACCCCAAGCTGATCGGTGCGCTCAGCGAGGCCGGCACCACCCGGGCCCGCGAGTTCTACGAGTCCGCGCTCCAGTTCGATGAGCGTCCCGACCTGAACAAGCCCAACGGCGTGTGGGACCTCGGCTCTCCCGAGGCGTCCGAGCTGGCGAAGCTCGCGGAGACCACCTACCGCGACGTGAACATCGGCCTCGCCAACGAGTTCGCGCTGTTCGCCCAGGACAACGGCATCGACGTCTACAAGGTCATCGAGGCGTCGAACTCGCAGCCCTACTCCCACATCCACCAGCCCGGCATCGCCGTGGGCGGGCACTGCATCCCCGTCTACCCGCGGCTGTACCTCTCCACCGATCAGCACGCGGAGACAGTCCGCACCGCCCGCACCCTGAACGCGTCGGTCCCGGGCAAGCTCGTGGACCGTGCCGCGAACCTCCTCGGCTCGCTCACGGGGCTGAAGGCCGTGGTGCTCGGTGCCTCGTATCGCACCGGGGTGAAGGAGACCGCGTTCTCCGGCGTGTTCCCCGTGGTCGAGGCGCTGCGCACGCACGGCGCCGAGGTCGCGGTCCACGACACCTACTACGACGACACCGAGATCGAGGACTTCGGCTGGGCGCCGTACCACCTCGGCGAGGCGGCGGACCTCGTGATCGTCCAGACCAACCATCCCGAGTACAAGGACCTCACCGCCGCGGACGTGCCCGGGATCAAGCTCATCGTGGACGGCCGCAACATCACCACCGCCGAGAACTGGAAGGGCACCCCCCGCCTCGTCCTCGGCGACGGCTCCGCCTCCACCCACCAGCAGACCGACCAGGCCTGAACCGATGGGTGAGCAGGAGCTGATCCTCAGCCTGGGCCCGACCCTGGTCTCCAATCGCACCTTCATCATCCAGCTGCTGCTGGTGGTGGGGATCGTGGTGATCGTCGGCTGGCTGTTCATGAAGCGAGGCGCGAAGCAGCTCGCCGTGCGCCGCCTGCTGATCCTCGCCTTCGCCGTCTTCGCCGTGGCCGCCGTGCTCTTCCCCGGGGTGCTCACCAGCGTCGCCCATCTGGTGGGGGTGGGCCGCGGCGCCGACCTGCTGCTGTACGCGACCGTGCTGGTGCTGCTGGGGTTCCTCGCCCTGCAGGAGGCTCGGACGAAGGCCGCGGAGAAGCGCACGACCTATCTGGCGCGGCGCCTGGCGCTCGATGAGGCCGAACAGCCCCTGAAGTATCGCGAGCGCATGCTCCCGCGCCACAAGGAATGACCGAACTGATTCAGCTGCTCGTCACGATCATCATCGTGCTGGCCGCGGCGTACCTGCCCGGGTACGCCGCGGCCAGAGCTCTTGGCGGGTCACGGCTGCTGGCGCTCGGCCTGGCCCCCGCCCTCGGAGCCGCGATCGCCGGTATGAGCGCCGTGATCGCCCCCTTGGTCGGTCTGCGCTGGTCGCTGCTGCCGTTCCTGCTCGGAAGCGCCATCGCGATCGCGTTGGCCTACGGGCTGAGGCGACTCGGGGTGCGTCTTCCCGGCACGGTGCTCGACGGGCCACTGTCCTCGCGCCGGATCATCCCCGGCGGCGCGGCCTGGCTCACGGGCGCCCTGGCCGTGGCGATCGTGCCGATCGCTGTCCAGGCCGGCCGGCCGGATGCGGTGCTCGAACGCTGGGACACGCTCTACCATCTCTCGGCCCTCCAGCGAATCCGCGAGACCGGCACGGCTTCGAGCCTGGCGGTCGGCTCGGTCTCGAACTCGACCGGGGACCCCACGGCGTACCCCGCCGGGTTCCATGCATTGGCCTCCCTGGTGCCCGGCGTCGAGATCCCGAACATGCTCAACGGCGCCGTGCTGGCGCTGGCGGTCCTGCCCTGGGTGCTGGGGACCGCGCTCTTGTCCCGTGCTCTGTTCCCCCAGGTGGCCTGGGCTCCCTTCGCCTCTGCGATGGTCGCGGCGCTCATCCCCGCGACCCCGGTGGACCTCGCGATCCACCTCTCTCCCATTCCGAACCTCAGCGGGTTCGCCGCCCTTCCCGGGGCGCTGGCCGCCGCCGCTGCGCTCTGGGGTGCCCTGCTGCCTCGGCTCACCGAGCCCGAGGGCCCGCGCACCCCGCCGCTGTGGAAGGCGGCAATGGCGGCGACAGCGGCGGTGGGTCTCGCCGGACTCGGGCTGGGCCTGCTGCACCCCAATGTCGCCGTGACCGCGCTGCTCCTGCTCGCGGTGCTCACTGCGGTGACCGGTGCCCGGTGCTGGCGCAACCACCCGGGTCTGCTCGTCCTTCCCGTGGCCGCGCTGCTGCCTGTCGCGCTTCTGACGTACACGCCGATGGGTGCCAAGGTGACCGGCTTCTCCGGAGGGCTCCAGATCCCCTGGTGGACGGCGCTCGGGGAGATCCTGCTGGGCCTTCTCACCGTGTGGCCCATGGCGCTCGGAGTGGTGATCGCTGTGCTGTGGTGGCCGGGTCTGGTCACGTCGTTCCGCAGCTCGAGTCGCTGGGTGGGCGTCGCCTGGGTGGTGATCGCCGCGATCTACCTCGACGCCGCTCTCGACTCCCCATTGAACCTCTCGATCCTCTACTACCGCGGACAGGACCGGCTCTCGATGCCCCTGGCGATGCTCTCGGCCGTGCTGATCGTTCCTGGTCTGCAGTGGTGGTCCCGGAAGCTGCGGACCAGGACCATCGGCGCTCCACGCCCCGCCCTGGCCCGTCCTCTGGTCAGTGCGCTCGTCGTCGTGGCCGCCGTCGTGACCCTGGCCTCGGTCCCCGCGCGCAGTGATAACGCGGCGAAGAATCTCGCCGCGGAGTACCCGGGTCGAGGCCGGTTCCTCCAGGCCGATGAGCGCGCGATGTTCGAGCAGCACGTCCCCCTGCTCGACCCTGACGCGACGGTGCTTGCCAGTCCGTTCTCGGGCGCCGCACACCTCTACGCCCTCTACGGGCAGGATGTGCACTTCACCGTCGCCGGGATGTCGGGACGAGATCTCGACACCCAGCTCCTGACTGCCGCGACGCTCGCTGCGACCTCGCCCGAGCACTGCCAGCTGCTTCAGGGCGCGGGCATCGGGTACATCTACACCGAACTGACCCCGTACAACAATTCCCCCGAGTTCGCCGTACTGAACGAGGTGGGATCGGAGATCGGAGACGTCGTGTTCGAGACCTCCCATTCACGGCTGCTCGCGGTCGACTGTGATGCAGATGTCTGATCCCCGCCCGCAGCGCACGTATCTCCCCTTCCTCGATGTGACCCGAGTCCTCGCGGTGCTGGGGGTCGTGGCGATCCACGTCGTCGGAGGCGGAGTGAGCAGCGGCCAGGTCGGCCTCTCCGTGATCACCCTCGACATGGCTCTCGTGATCGCCGTCCCGGTGTTCTTCATGATGGCCGGTGCCCTCAGCCTCGATCCCCGCGCGCATCACCAGGGACCCCTCGTCTTCCTCCGCAAGCGGGCGATCCGGATCGTCCCGGCCATGGTGGTCTGGTCGGCCTTCTACATCGTCGTGATCCGCACCATGGTCTCCAGACATCCGGTCTCCGTTCTCGACGTGCTCGACCTGGTGGTGAGCGGGCAGACCTACACCCACCTCTACTTCCTGTTCGCCATCGCCGGGCTCTACCTCGTCGCGCCCGTCCTGCAGGCGTTCCTCGCCGGGAACGAGGAGGTCCGCGCCTGGGTGCTCGGACTCGTCGCCTGCTTGTGGACCGTTGGTGTGATGGCCATCGGACAGGCCGGGCAGATGGGCGTCGGCCACTCTGTACCACTCCAGGCGGGGACGGCGACCTTCTTCCTCCTGTACACCGGGTACTTCGTGCTCGGCCGCGCCTTCCTGGTACGGCCGATCCCGCGCTGGGCCGCCGTCGTGGGACTGGCCACGGTGCCGGGATTCATCGCGCTGGTGACCTGGCTGTACGTCGCCTCGAAGCGCGCCGCGGAAGATGGCACCCCGGATCTGTGGTTCTCCGTACTCGCTCCGAGCTACGTCTCCCTGCCGGTGGTGGTCTACGCGATCGTCCTGATGGCCTCGATCTCGAGCCTGTGCCGCGGCTGGAGGGTCTCGGAACGGATGGAACGCCTTCTGCGGACCGTCGGCAACGCCACCTTCGGGATCTTCCTCGTCCACTTCGCCGCGCTCGTGGTGCTGCGGGAGCTGTTCCCTGCGCTCTCGCCGTACACCCCCGGCGCGATGGTCGGGGCCTGGGCGCTGACGGTCGCCGTGTCAACTCTCCTCGCTCTCGTGGGTCAGCGCATCCCACTGCTCCGACTGATCTTCTGACGTCCCCGAGGGTCCGGTGCCGGAGCCCTATGGGATCGATCGGGTCATGAACGGGTCACGGGCGCCGCACGCTCTCGAGCACGGCGCGGGCGCCTTTCGCGGCACAGCCCGCGAGGGACGCGTTCTCCACGGTCCACTGCCGCAGATGCTCCGGGGAGAGGTTCCCTTCGCCGCGCAGTGCCGACTCCATCGCCTCGGCGACGGACTCCGCGTCATGGTCACAGGCCCAACCGAGGGAGTTGGCCCGGATCCGATCGAATGCGGCGCCCTCCCCCGCGTGGATGACGGGGGTGCCGGTGGCGGTGGCGGCATAGATCTTGGTGGGCAGCGCAAATTCGTAACCCTGCTCAGGAGTGATGGAGGACAGACCGGCGACCGCCCCGCGAAGATGAGCGGCCACCTGGGCGGCAGGGATCTTGTCGCGGAACTCGATACCGGCGATGCCCTCCTCCCGCACCCTCTGCTCGAGCATGTCGCGCCCGCTGCCTTCGGAGAAGAACAGCAGCCGCGCATCGGGGTGCGTGGCGCGCACCCGGGCGAAGGCATCGACGAACACGCCCGCACCCTGCCATTCCGACACAGTGCCCGCGTACACGAAGTACTGCCCCTGCTCTCCCCCGTCGGGCCCTTCCGGGGTGAACATTCCGGTGTCGATTCCGTTGCCGACCATGACCAGGTTCGGCCTGCTCCCGATTAGCTCCTCGACGCGGTGCTGCACGCCCGGTGAGATGGTCAGCACCCTTGCGGCGCGCTTCCACACCGTGGTTTCCGACACGCGCAGCAGCCGGCTCACGATCGAGGGCACTCCCTCGACGCTGTCCACCGCATCGGACCAGACGTCCGCCGCATAGTAGGTGTACGGCACCCGCCGGATCGCCGCGGCGACCAATCCCACGGCCCCGGTGGTGGGCGGCGGCTCAAGCACGAGCGCGTCCATCCGGCGCTGCAGCATCAGCCGCAGCGCGAGCGGGATGTCAAAGCTGAGGTACGAGAGGTACCCGCGGACCTGACCCTGCTGGTCCCGTTTGACCGGCCAGCGTGAGACGTGCCGCTCCCGTGAACGGACTTTCCCGGTACCCGGGGCAGTGCTGGTGAGCACCGTGACCTCCGCCCCGGCTCGCTCGAGGGCGAGGACCAGTGCTTCCTGGCGGAACGCTGCCGCGACAGGCTCAGGTGAGAAGAGACGGGTTGCGACGACGACATGCAGAGGGCGATCTGCGCCACGGCGTCGTGGGGTGCGGGACCGGGGTGACATCAGGCGCGCTCGAGCAGTGCGTCGACGCTCCGCTCGGCAGCCTTCCCGTCCCCGTAGTAGGGGGGCTGATCAGCCGTGGGTCGGACGCGGGTCACGGCCGCGGGGAGTTCGGAGGGATCGGACACCAGTCGGTTCCAGTCGTTCTCGAGGGTCTCGACCCATTCCGTCTCCGTGCGCACGGTGGAGCAGGGGGTGCCCAGGAGGTACGCCTCCTTCTGCAGACCGCCGGAGTCGGTGACCACCGCGCTCGCGGAGTTCACGGCGTTGATGAGATCCGGGTAGGCGAGGGGGGCACCGACGTGGACAGCACCTGCTGCCAGGTTGATGCCCGCCTCCTTCGCCTTGGCGACGAGCCGCGGGTGCGCGAACAGCGCGAGCGGGATGTCGAGGGCTTGGAGCGCGGCGACGATCGCCCGCAGGCGCGCGGGGTCGTCAGTGTTATCGGCCCGGTGGATGGTGGCGACGGCGAACTCACCGGAGGGGTCGATACCCTCCGGCAGCGCGAGCGGCGTGCCCTCGACGGAGGCGGCGACGCGCAGGCAGACATCGGTCATCACGTCACCGGTGACCAGGGTGCGCTCGGCGAGGCCCTCCGATGCGAGGTGCAGTCGGGCAACCTCGGTGGGGGCCAGCAGCAGGTCCGCGGCATGGTCGGTGAGCACGCGATTGTGCTCCTCGGGCATGCGCCGGTTGAAGGAGCGCAGTCCGGCCTCGAGGTGCGCGACCTTCAGGTGCATCTTCACCGCGGAGAGGGTTCCGGCCAGGGTGGAGTTGGTGTCGCCGTAGACGAGCGTCCAGTCCGGCCGGTGCTCCTCGAGCACCTCGTCCATGCCGGCGAGCATCGCACCGGTCTGACGGCCATGGGAGCCGGAGCCGACGGCGAGGTTGACGTCCGGGGCGGGGATCCTCAGATCGGCGAAGAAGACGTCGCTCATGGCGGCGTCGTAATGCTGACCGGTGTGGACGATGACGTGTTCGACATCGTCACGCTTCGCGGCGGCATCCGCGATGGCGGCGAGCTTGACGAACTGTGGGCGCGCGCCCACGACGGACAGGATCTTCATGAGGTCTCCACGGAAATTCGAGGTCGGGACCGGAGTTCCGGCCACGGGCGCGACGACGGCCAATGCGCGTTCCACTGTAACCGCCCGCTCCGTGAGACCGGTCTCGACGCGCTAGGCTCGGTCGCGGATGAGCCGCAGGTCGCGGGGCATCGCAGCGAGGGAAGGACCGTCCGTGAGAATCACTGCCGTCAGTGCTTGGTTCCCGACCACCGACGCGCCGAGCAGGGGCTCGTTCGTGGTGAGGGATGTGCTCTCCATCGCCCGTCACCACGACGTCCGCGTCGTGCACCTCGTCCCGGAACAGGATGACGACGGCACTCGTCGGCTCGTGAAGGAGGGCATCGAGGTGCTGCGCATACCGATGACCCCGTCCAAGCCCCTGTCCGTTCTGCGCGCCGCCCGTGCCGTGCGCGCCGCCCTCGAGGGTACGGACCTAGTCCACACGATGGCTTTTCCCACACTCCTCCCCTTCAGCGTGCCGGGCCTCTCCGCTGTTCCCGCCGGCGCCTCCTGGGTGCACACGGAGCACTGGTCCGCCCTCTCGACGCCGAGCAGCCTCACAGCGACCGTCCGCCCCGCGCTGCCTCTGCTGACCCGGCTGCTTCGTGGGCCCGACCGGGTGACCTCGGTGTGCGAGTTCCTGGCAGCTCCCATCCGACAGGTCCGCGGCGAGCGCCCCGTCGATATCGTGCCCTGCATCGTGAATCCGCATCCGGTGTCCGCCCGACGGGACCGCTCCGACGGGGCCCTGCGCCTGGTCTCCACCGGTGGCCTGATCCCCCGCAAGGACCCCCTGGTCGCCGTGGAGACCGTGGCGGAGCTCGTCTCCCGGGGCGTCGATGCGCATCTGGTCTGGTTGGGTGAGGGCCCACTGCGGGAGGACACGTTGGCGAAAGCCCGTTCCCTGGGCGTCCAGGAGCGCGTATCCCTGCCCGGGTCCGTGGACGGCCAGGGGGTGATCGATGCCCTCGGTGCGGCCGACGTCTTCTTCGGTCCCACCCGCGCTGACAACTTCTTCGTCTCCGCCGCCGAGGCGATCGTCGCCGGTCGCCCCGTGGTCCTGGGGGCCACGGGAGGCCAGGGCGAGTACGTCCGGGACGAGGTCGGCGTGCTCGTGGCCGACCAGGACCCGACGCTGTACGCGGAGGCGCTGATCGATCTGGATGAGCGCACCCGTCATCTGTCGGCGGAGACGATCGCCGGGACGATCGGCGACGCGTTCTCCACCGAGACGGTCGGTGCCGGTTACGACTCCGTGTACCGCCGCCTGGAGGTCAGCGCAGGGAGGTGAGGTCGTCCGCGACCTGTCGGGCGCGAGCGGTCCACGTGTGATCGCCGCGGCCCTCGACCACCGCCCGCCGGGCGGACTCGAGCCCGGCCGGGTCCTCGCGCAGCCGCGTGAGCGCAGCAGCGACGTCGTCCGTGCCGTACGGGGTCTCCCAGCCGAAGCCGGCCTGCGTGACCGTGCTCGCCGCGAGGGTCCCTGCACTGATCAGGACCGGCTTGCCATGCCCCAGGTACTCATAGAGCTTGATCGGTGCCGCGAAGTCCCGGTACTCGGCCGGCTCCACCACGAGGGTGCAGACGTCCGCCCGTGCGAACAGCGGCTCGAGCTCCGGGCCCCGACGGTGGACGATCTCCACTGACTCGCTGAGCAGGGGCTCATATTCGCGGCGCACTGACTCCCACGAGCCCTCCGGCGTGCACAGGATCAGCTCGACGCCGTCGACCCGGCCGACGGCCTCGATCAGCGCGTGCATCCGGTAGTACTCGCTGATGTTTCCGACGTACAGCAGCGTGACGGTGCCGTCCGTCCGCGGAGCGCGCGGGATGTCGACGATCGTGCCGCCGGGCGGGAGCGGCCGCGCCGTCCGGGGGTCGATGTGCGGCACGTACGCGGCCATCGCGTCCGACGGCAGGTAGAACCGGTCCACGAGGCGAGCCATGAGCAGGAGCTCCGCGTGGTAGAGGGTCTTGGTGCCGTAGCCGACCAGCTTCGGGACGCTCGCGTCATAGGCCGGGAAGCGCCAGTACACATCGCGGTAGAAGAACCCCGTGGGGATCCCCTGCCTGTCCATGAGGCGCAGCAGCTCCAGATCCACGAGCGGGTGCGTGGGCAGATGGTGGGATTCGGTGAGCAGCGTGGGCATCGTGGAGCTCTCACCGTAGGCGAAGTCGATCCGGGCCCCGTCCTCGATCCTCCGGCGCAGCGCACGCAGACGCTGCGAGCGCTCGGCTCCGGTGCCGACGACATCGAGCACCTCGTAGCCAAGATCGCGGAACGCCTGCAGCATGCGCGGCGGACGCGCCGACGACCCCGTTCCCCCGGTGACGACCGGGTACGGGGCGTGGAAGACCATCGTCGACATTCAGTTGTCCTTCCGGGACACGGGGTGGGGAGAGAGAGGGGGCGTGCTGTGATCGAGTCGAACTGCCCGGGGGTTCTGGGACCGACCGTCTGCGAGGGCCATGAGCCACAGTTCCTCGGCACGCGCGGCGTAGGAGGCCGGGCTGTAGCGGGCCAAGGTGTCCTCCCGCAGACCGGGGACGGGGATCCGCTCGCCCTCGACGTGGGCGAGCACTGCGGCGTCCATCGCCGCAGTCAGCGCGCGCACGTCGCCGACCGGGACGATGACACCGCGGTCCGGGTCATCGGCGATCACATCACGGGCTCCCCAGGTATCGGTGGCGATCACCGGTACGCCCATGCACAGCGACTCCGCCAGGACGATCCCGAAGGACTCCTGGGCGCTCGCGAGCACGAACCGATCCGCAGTGGCCAGGAGCAGCGGGACGTCCTCGCGCCGGGTGCGTCCGACCAGAACGACATCCGACCCGGTCTGTGCGAGCACCCGGCCGCGATCCGGGATCCGGGACGCCACGGCGGTGCCGTGGCGGGCGGCGATCTCCCGAACCTGCTCCGGGCGCCCACCCGCGATGACCAGCTCGCTGGGATGTGCACCGCCGCGGGCACGGAAGGCGAGGATCAGATCGTCGACCCGTTTGATCCCGGCGAGATGGGAGAGGTGGACGAAACGCGTGACATCGCCGCTCGACCGGGACTGCACGCCCGAGCTCTGGGCCGAGGTCGCCGCGACGAGATCCGCGGACACAGGGTTCGACAGAATCTGCACGCTTCCCTCAGGCAAGGAGTAGCGCTGCTCCATCACCCGGGAGAGACCGTCGCTCACCGCGCTGAGGAGGTCGGCATCGGCGATGGCGGACCGGATCTGCGCCTCGAAGCGCGGCCTGCGCGTCGCCGTGACGGAGGACGGCCGGTGCTCGGTGAGCAGCCAGGGCACGCCGAGGTCCCGCGCGACGGCACGGGCCACGATGGCACCTGGATGCACCGAATGAGCGTGGACCACGTCGACGTCCTCGACGCGGGAGCGAACCACTCGCAGGGCGAGCGCGGCCAGAGCTCGGGCAGCCGGTCCGGGGATCCCCGGCAGCGGCACGGGCAGGCGGAGGCGCAGCACGCGCACGCCGCGCTCCTGGGCTTCGTCCAATCGCAGGGCCCGAGCCAGTGCTGGGCGGATGCTCGCCGGCTTGCGAGGATCAGGGGCCGTGATCTCGGCGGCGAGGACTGTGATCCGATGACCCGCGGAAGCGAGGATCTCGGCCTGCTCGCGGAAAAAGGTACCGCTGGGATCGTCAGCGTCGCGGGGGTACCACGAAGGGATCAGGAGTGCATGCACCTGCGGCTCCCTACTGCGTCGGCTTCGAGGACGGCCTGCCCCGTCGTATCGTGGATCGTACTTCACCGCCCCACCCCGTCCTCTGAGAGGAGCACGATGCCCACTGATCCGCCGCTCGCGCTCGACGACGCTCTGCTGCTGACGCGCGAGGGCTGGGTGCGCCGGGACTCGGGTGCTGCCGTGCTGCTCGCGCTCGCGCCCCGGCTGCCACGGGCCGACGTGTCCAGGATCCTCGCTGCGGCGCCGTCCCCGCTGCACGCCCTCCGCGCCCTTGCGGAGCTCGGCGAGGCCGCCGTCATCGCGATCGGGGCCGAGGGCACGATCTCGCTGCTGACCGATGTGAACCGCTCGTTCCCCCTCTTCTGGCAGGCACGCGGCGCTGGCTGGGTCGCCTCTGACGACGTCCGCGTCCTCGCCGGTGACGCGAGCGGCGCGTACGAGGACGACGAACGGTCCGTACGGCAGTTCACCGCCGGGGGCCTGGTCCTGGGGGATGCCACGCTCTATCTGGGCGTGCACCGCACTCCACCGGATGCCACGGTGCAGCTGCCTGCCGCCGGCGCGTGCTCCGGAGCGGCGGGGCCGGTGCTCAGCCGGCACGGTGACATCGCCCTGCCTGAGGAGGGGCCGGTGCGCACGGGCGCGGAAGCCGGCGCCGCCTTCCGAGACGCCCTGCTGGAGTCGGTGGGCACCATGGTCGCCCGGGACCCCGGCGCCACCTATTTGCTCCCGCTGAGCGGCGGTGCCGATTCCCGCATGCTCGCGAGCGCGTTCGTGATCGCCGGTGCCCGGGACGTGCGGTGCTTCACCTATGGAGTGGCTCAAAAGGCCGAGGTCGCGGTCTCCCGTCGGGTGGCGGGGATGCTCGGACTCCCGTGGACCTTCCTCGCGACCCCTCCGGACCAGGTGCGCTCCGCCTGGCAGGAACGATCCACCGCGCGTTTCCTCGCGGACGCCTACACCGGCGCAGCACTCCCGCACATCCAGGACTGGTACGCGATGCGTCTGCTCGCCGCCGATCCCGAGGTACCCGGTGACGCGGTGGTCGTGCCCGGGCACACCGCGGTCCGGACGCTGAAGGACGCGGATCTCCTGGAGGCCGCGTCCGTCAGCCGCGACGAGCTGATCGACGCGATCATCCTGCGGCACTTCTCCCAGGCGGGTGCTCCCGGCCCCTTGCTCGACGATTCGGGCACCCGGGAACAGATCTCCGCCTCACTGGATCGGGTCGAGTACGACGGGTCCCCGCTGAGCAGGGCTCGCGCGCTGCAGGCGGTCAACATCGACGGACGCCAGAGCACCTACATCCTCAACTCGGTGCGCGGGTACGAGAGCTTCGGCTTTCGCTGGGCCATGCCGATGCTCGATGCGCCGCTGCACCGCGTCACGAGCTCACTGCACTGGGAGCTCACCCGGGATCGTGACTGGTACCGGGCGATGACCGACGACGTCTTCGCCTCGGTCGTGGGTGAGCAGGCCGAGGAGCTGAGCTTCTGGGCACCGACGGAGATTCCCGTGCACAAGCGCGAACGGATGAAGGACGCACTGCGTCGGGTGGGGCTGCTCCGGCTCGCCGAGCATGTGGCCTCCAGCCGGACCAATCTGCGCCATCCGATGGCCTTCGAGGCCTTCGCCCCGAACCGCGCCGACTACGCGCGCCGGATCGCCCAGGGCTCGAGCCCGCTGGGAGTCTTCACCCGGGCGTTCCTCGCCGGGCGGTGGAACCGGTGGATGGACTGGCGCGTTCCCAGCACCTGGTCCACCCCTTCGGTCAGGGTCGTATCCGATCCCACTGGCGATTGAGGATGCCGCTGGCCGCGTGACGGGCCCGCTGCTCCCGGTCCAGCGCTCCACCGGGTCGCGCGGGCAGGAGTCGATCGACGATGCCCAGGCGGGACCAGTCACCGGCGATGCGGCTCTGCGCCTCGACGTCCGAGGTGGCGACGAGCTCGCGGATCAGGCGCTCCTCACCGCGAGAGAGCGCGTTCTGGATCGATGCCACCGCGAGCCAGGCGGACAGCTCCTCCTGGATCGCGAGCGCCCCGTCCGGGGTGAGGGTCTGCGCATGGCGCACCAGCGTGCCCAGCACGTCACGCCGCACGGTGCGGATCGCATACGCACGGCGGAACTCCTTCGGGGCCTTCGTGAACCACTCGCATCCTCGCAGTCCTTGCGCAGGCAGCAGCATCTCCTCGGCAGGGAAGCGGACGGCCTGGATCCGGTCCTCGGCTCCTGCGACCACGACATGACGCGGCATCGATGCGGGGGCGAGATCTATCCTGCGGGCGCGCAGGAAAGCCTTCGCGGTGAACTCGAGGTCCTCACCGTGCCGCAGGCCGTCGCGCATCCGGATCCCGTGGTCGCGCAACAGCTGCGTGCGCAGCAGGAGCATCGGGCCGGTGCGGTAGCCGAGACGATCCGCGACCGGGTCCAGGCGACGCCGACGCCCGGGGCGCACATGCGGGATCGTCGCCTCGGAGGACTCCTCGGGCCGTTCATGGTCGACGGTGCGGGTGCGCATCATCATCACGTCGCCGCGCTCCTCACGGAGGGCGCCCGCCCAGGCGGTGAGCGCGCCCGCTTCGAAGAAGTCATCGGAGCCGAGCACGCAGGCGAACTCGGTGTCCACGGCGTCGAGGCCGCGGTTGAGGGGTCCGGCGGGCGAGGGGATCCCGTCGCGCAGCTCGACCAGCTCGATGTCCCCGGTCAGTCCGGCGAGCCGCTCCCTGATCGGGCCGGGCTCGGTGTTGTGGCAGACCACTATCGCTCGCGCACCGTCGGCCACGACGGAACCGACCGCGCGTTCGATGGGTCGGACCGGTGTGTGGACCGGGATGGCGACGCTGACATCCCGTGCATGCGCGTGCGAGGTGATCGTCATCCCTGTCCCATCGTCATAAGGGCCACACCGGCTGTCACAGTGAGGTCACTGCTCCGGGTGGAGCACTACCTGCGTGGTAGTTTCTTCGATTGTGCCGCGCCATGGAAAAGGGTGATCGTCGAGGGGGTTGCAGTGCTCGAGCTGATCTCGTCCGCTCTCCCCTGGGCGTCTGCGATCGGCTGCACCCTAGCACTGCTGATTCTTCCCGGGTGGGGCGTCCTCGCCCTTGCTCGCGTGCCCATGCGCCGTCTGTACGGCGTCGCACCCCCGGTGACGCTCGCGATGCTCACCGTCATCGGCGCCCTCGCACATCTGGTCGGCATCCCGTTCGGACGACCGGTGGTCATGGCAGGGTTCCTGCTGATGTTCGCCCTGGCCGCGATACTCGGCCGGACCGTATGGCGTGAGACCTCAGCGCCCGAGCTGACCCCTACGGAACCGGCGGAGTCGGCATCCCGCCCGAGGTACCTCCGCATCGCCGCCTCCATGGCACCCGCGCTGCTCGCGCTGCTCGTCGGGCTCGGCTGGGCCGTGCCGTCGGTACGGGCGATCGGCTCCGTCGACGAGCTCGCCCAGTCCTTCGACGCCTTCTTCCACCATTCGGCGATCCAGCAGCTGCGGGAGGGCGGCGATGCCTTCCCGCTGACGGCGCTGGCGCCGCTCTACCACGCCGAGACCGTCATGTACCCGGTCGGCTGGCATTCTGTCGCAGCGCTCCTGCCCGGGGACACCACGGTCGCGGCGAACAGCCTCGTGGTCGCCACCCTGATGCTGCTGCCTCTGACGATGCTGACGATGATGGATCAGGTGCTTCCCCCGGGTCGGGCTCGCCGCGTCTCGCTCACCGCCCTGATGTTCATGCCCGCGTTCCTGACCTTCCCGTCGGTGACGCTGCGCGCCGGGCTGTGGCCGTACAGCCTGGCTGCTGCCCTGCTGCCCGCGCTCATCGCAGCGCTCCTGCACATGCGCCACGGTCGCCGGGCCGACGATCGGACGAGCCGCTCCGTGATCGTGCTGCTCGCAGTGATCGGTGGGACCGCGGCGACGCATCCCGCATTGGCCTTCGCTCTGCTGCTGATCGTTCCGGTGCTCGTGATCGACGCCATCGTACTGGTCCGAGACCCGGAGACCCGGCGACGCGGGGTGACCTTGCTGGTGGTCTACGGCGTCGCCGCTGTCGCCCTGCTGGGCGTCTCCTTGAGCAGGTTCGATTCGATGTCGACGTTCTTCGGTCGCATGTCCTCGAACAGTCCGCTGATGGCGCTCGGGATCGTCCTGACCGACCGGCCCGCATATCAGGCTCTGCCCTTCGCTCCTCTGCACGTGATCCTGCCCTGGATCTTCGCGGGCATCGGGGTGCTGGTGGGGATCCGGCGCCGTTCCGTTCCCGTGATCGGGATGACGATCGGTCTGGGCGCTGTGGTCCTGGTGATGACCTCTGCCCTCATCCCCGGTCCGCTCGGCCCGCTGCTGACCTGGCCCTGGTACGGGGACCGGGAGCGCCTTGGTCCGGTGATGGTGATCGGGGTCATCGCCCTGGCCGGCGTCGGCCTGCAGGAGGTCGTGATCGTCGCCGAACGGCTGAGGCGACGGTCCTCGGAGCCCGGCTCCGGGCGGAGACGGGCCACCCCCGTGATCGCCCTGGTGCTCGTCGCCCTCGGCGCGACCGGCACGTTGACGAGCGGGCGTACCTCGATCCTCGCCGAGGCGACGTATCACCCGGAACGCAGCCCCTACAAGGTCTACGTGGCCGAGGCCGAGGAGGACTTCATCCGGGCCACCTCGCAGGAGCTGACCGCGGACGCTGTGGTCCTCGGCGATCCCCGCGACGGTACCTCGATGTTCTCTGCCCTCGGCGGGCACGAGGTCGTCTTCGCCTACCTCCAGCCCCCTCTCGACATCCCCCGCAAACGCGTGGCCCGGTACGCGGACCAGTACGAGGACGTCCCGCGGGTGTGCGCCGCGCTGGCCTCGACCGGAGCGAATTATCTCTACCGCGACACCAGTGCGGATTCCGGTCGGAGCGGCGCCACCGCCGAGCAGAACGAGGAGTTCGCCGGCCTCAATGCCCTGGACACCTCCGAGCTCGAGCTGATCGCCCAGCATGGGCCCTACGCGCTGTACCGGCTCGACGTCACCTGCTGACCTGCCGCGCACGAAGTGCTCTCAGCACGCCTGCACCGCACGGGAGTCGATCGGCCCCGGAAGATGATCGGCGGTCGATCGGACCGCGGTCGATGACCGCGGCGCACGATCAGCCGCGCCGGGCGATCGCGTCGACCGCGCTCTTCCAAGGCTCGACCACTGTTTCGGCGCCCACCTCGCGAGCGATCCGGTGCGAGGCGGCCTTGAACTCCTGCACGCCGTCCACGGTGAGCTCGTCGAAGGCGGCGGCCACGTCCTGCGCGGAGAATCCCCCGGCGACCAGACCAAGGCCGTAGGTGCGCACGTGATCGGCCATCTCGACGCTGGGCCCCACGACGAGGCCGAGCCGCGCCTGGGTGTAGTCGAAGATCTTGTTGGGGAGCGCCAGTTCATGGTTCATGTTCACCGGCGGGAGCACATGGACGCCGACGTCGTACGCGTTCAGGGTGTCCGCGAGGTCGCGGTACGGCACCGGGTCGTGCACGACCACGCGACCGCTCTTCCGGCCCTGCTCTCGCAGCTCATCGATATAGGCCGGATCGTTGGGGGCGAGGTACAGGTCCAGAGTGACGTCGGTGCGTGCCAGGGCGGTCGCCTCCACGATCAGGGCGAGGTCACGGTTGCGCAGCGCCGCCCCGGAGTGCACAAGACGGATCGGGCTGCTCACGGGCATCGGCTCGAGATCCGCCCGATGGGGGGCGGCGTTGGTGACCACCAGCACGTCGTGCCCGACCAGGCGACGATACTCCCGGGCGATCGCCGCGGAGACGGTGCTGACCGAGGCCGCACGGCTCACGTGGCGCCTGACGAGCCACCGGAAGTACGGCGACACGAAACGTCGCCAGGTGGGGTTCTGCGCATGCAGGGCGGGGAAGAACTCGTGGAGGTCGACGTGGACTCGCTCCGGGGGCGCGATCTCGAAGGCGAGCAGCACGGTGTCGGCGTCATTGGCGATCACGACGTCCCAGGTGCCGCGCAGATGATCCCTGGCCCACGCGGGGCCCTGCTGCGACCAGTACACACGGCGGAACTGACGCAGGGCGGCGAGCTTGCCGTTGACCCGATTGATCGTCCTCTCGGGAACCTCGACGTGCTCATGGACGCCTTCGGGGGCCGGCCCGTAGCCGCAGGTCGTGATCCGGTAGTCCTCCCGCAGCAGTGCGATCTGCTTCAGGATGCGCGCATCCCGGGCGACCGGGGAGAAGGAGATGATCAGCAGCGAGGGATCCTGGGCGTCGGTCATCGCAGCGGCCTTCCGTCAGGGCCGACGAGGCCGGCCAGCTGTGCCTGCAGAGCGAAGGCCGGGACCTCGGCGACAAGTTCGTCGAAGCTCCCCACCTTCTCCACACGGGCGTTCTCCATGAAGCAGATCTGATCGAAATGGCGGATCGTCGAGAGGCGATGCGCGACCGCCACCACGGTGACCTCCCCATGGAGTGCACCGATCGCCTGGGTGATCGCTTCCTCCGTGGTGGTGTCCAGTGCGCTGGTGGCCTCGTCCATCACGAGCACGAGCGGGTCGCTGTACAGCGCTCGGGCGATGCCCAGGCGCTGGCGCTGACCACCGGAGAGGGCAAGTCCGCGTTCCCCGATCCGAGCGTTGATGCCACCAGGACGCTGGGCGACGGTCTCCGCCAGCTGCGCCTGTTCGAGGCACTGCATCACGCGATCCTCATCAGCGTCGTCGCCCCAGGTGAGGGCGACGTTCTGAGCGATGGTCGCATCGAAGAGGGCGACGTCCTGGGGGACGTATCCGACCCGGGAGCGCCATGCCTTCAGGACGTCCTGGAGATCCTTCCCGTCAACCTGGATGGAACCGTCGGTCGTGGTCAGCAAGCCGAGCAGGAGGTCGACGAGGGTCGACTTGCCGGCGCCGGACCGGCCCACCAGACCGAGCGAGGTGCCCAGCGGGATGGTGAGGTTCACGTCGCGCAGTGCGGCGTTGTCGCTGCCCGGGTAGGTGAAGCTGACATCTGAGAAGATCAGCTCGCGCGGACGCACCTCGAGCGGATCGGTACCCAGAACCTCCTGGTTCTCCCTGAACTCCTCCGTCGTGTGGATGTCACGGATGACGGCCTCGGCGTGCGGGATCGCAGCTGCCGTGGTCGACATGAGGGTCTGGAACCGGACGATTGCCGGCACGATGCGCAACCCGGCGATGCCGAAGAGGGCGACGGCGCTGAGGGCACCCGACAACCCGTCCCCGAGGTACGCGGTGACCCCGACCAGCACGAAGCCGATCACGAGGGCGGACTCCACGATGAACTTCGGCACTGCGGCGAGGAACTGGAGGTTCGCACGTGCCCGTGTGGAGAAGGATCGGTTGTGCTGGATCACGTCGCCGACGTCGTCGAGCTTGTCCCGCAGGACGATCTCCTTGAGAGTTCCGACCATCTCGGTCATCAGGCGCGCGACGCGGAAGGAGTAGTCCCGGGAGACGCGACCGGCCTGCAAAGAACGCCGGGTGATCACGAGGTAGAGGAAGAGGGCGACCACACCGAGATAGAGGACCGTGATCGCGGCCGTGGTGGGCTGGGCGATGAAAAGTACCAGGATCACGGCGAGGGTCGTGAAGATCTCGCCGGGGATCGAGGCGGCAGGTAGCAGCACGCCGGTCATGGTGTTGGCGATGCCGACGTCTGCCAGTCGCACCAGCTCCGCGGTGGAGCGGGAGAGGCGAGCGGTCCAGGACGCACGGATGTACGCCCCGAAGAGGCGGCCGCCGATCGCGAGCTCGTAGTTCCCCATGCGACGGGTAGCGACCCAGTTCCACGCGACCGCAATGATGCTCTTGAGGACCATAAGCCCGGTGGCCACGCCGAGAACGGCGACTGTCGCACCGCCCGATAACGTGCCGATCACCGGAAGGGAGACCGTCGTCTGGCCCCCGACCAGCGGTGACAGCACGGAGGCCAGCAAGCCGAGCGCCATGACATCGAGGAGCGCGAGCGAGCTCAGCGCCACTGCATAGATGCCGAGGAACCTCCGAGCGCCCTGTGGCAGCAGGGGCATCAGCTCGCTGACAGTGCGAAGAAGTCTCTTCACGCGGTTCCTCCTTCAGGACGCGGGACGGCCCCACGAAGTTCGTGATCATACGGGCCCGGTATCCAGGCACGCTGCGACTTGGCCAGCGTTCCGGGGTCGCGATCCCTGCGGATCCACGCTGTGGCCTCACGGGCGAGGTCCTGCCGTTCGGATCGCGCCGCGAGGATCCGTCGGGCAGCCTGCTCGGGTTCCTGGACCAGCCACGAGGCCGGATAGACCGTGCTCGCACCACCGTATCCGCGTACCTGCGGCCAGTCGCGCACAATGGGTACGCACCCTGCCGCTGCACCTTCGGCGATCGCCTCGTGCGTGCCCTCGATGACTGAGGCGGAGATCACCCATCCCAGATGTGGCAGCACCGCCGGGACGTCCTCCCTCCGTCCGAGCACGCGAACTCGCGAACCGGCCGCGGCGACGCGCTCCAGCAGGCGGGTCGCCCGCTGCGCGTCGGATCCGCGAACCGGGGGCTCGGGGCCCACCAGCACCAAGGTCCAGGGTCCGTCATCAGCACGGGTGAGCTCGTCGAGCACGTCGATTGCCCACTCTGCGTCCTTGGCAGGGCCCGCCCAGCCGACCACGCCGAGCACGTGCTCGGGGGCGGGCAGGTCTGCGGGCAGATCCACTGCTGCAACTGCGCCGGTGAAGCGATTCAGATCCAGGGCATTCTGGGTGACGTCGATCCGGTGCGCTCGAGTGAGCCGGGGGGCGATCCGGAGCGCGGCGTCCCGCACGTGCGGAGCCACGAAGCAGAGGGTGTCCACCTGGGACGCCGCTAGCAACTGGGGGTACGGCGTGAGGATCTCGTACTTGTGGATGCGCACCGACAGAGAATGACCGGGCAGCTCGAGGTGGCTGAACCAGGCCGCGGTCTCATCCCCCCACTCCACGTGGAGGTGGTCGAACCCGGACAGTCGCGCAGCGAGCTCCGGGGGAACCTGGGCGCGCTTCCCGGTGCGCCAGGTGGTGACCGCGGCGCCGACGACGGTACGCAGCGTGGGTCTCTGGGCCGACGGCAGATCGCTCATCGCCAGCGTCCGCACCTCGTAGCCCGCGGCCTGCCACACATCGAGCACCGGCTGCAGAAAGCTGAGTCCGCCTCCCGTGACGACAAGGACCCGGGGCGTGTGGTCCGGCACCCGCTCACCGGGATGGTGTGCGGCGTCCGTGTCGTGCACGGGCGTGGGCCCGGCGGCCGGATCCGGAACGGAAGCGGGCCGGGGATCCGACGTGCCACGTCGTCGCCCGAGCACTTCTCCGATCGCGCCCTCGTCGAGGACCCGGAGAACACCTGCCGGGTCCTCCAGCAGAGCGGGCAGCTCCGCCCCGGCGGCGCGCGCGGGATGGAAGATCAACGTCAGCGCCTTGGTGAGCGCTTCAGCGGCTCCGGAATCCTTTCTGCGCGCCAGGTCGGACTCGGCCTGTCGGAGCAGGGCCCGGACCAAACGGTCCGTCCGCGGTGCGTCCCGACCGGCCTCGAGACGTGCCCGGGTGTCGACGTAGGCCGCCCGTCGGCCGGCGTCGCTGGGGAAGAGTCCCAGAGCCCGGACGAGGACGTCTCGCATCACGACGCGTCGAGCGCGACCACGTGGCCGTCGCGAGCCGATTCGAGCACGGCTTCAACGGTGCGGACCGTGTGCAGCCCCTCACGCATGGACACGATGTTCGAGGCGTCCCCGTTGATCGCGTCGCGGAAGGCCTGGTGCTCGGTGGCGAGCGGCTCGTGACGCTGCAGCGCGTAAGTGATCGAGTCACCCTCGCTGACGCCTCTGAACGAGGCCATCGACTCCCACACGTTGGTCGCCGCATCAGCATTCGCGTGGAAGGTCAGATCCGCGTTCAGGGTGTCACCCACCAGAGCGCCCTTCTCCCCCGTCACCACGGTCACCCGCTCCTTGAACGGCGTCAGCCAGTTCACCAGATGGTTGGTGATCGTGCCGTCTTCGAGGCGGCCGGCGACGGAGACCATGTCCTCGTCCTCCCGGCCGGAGCGGCGGGTCGAGGTCGCTGCGACCGAGGCGTACGGCGACTGCGCGACCCACGCCGTCAGATCCAGGTCATGGGTCGCGAGGTCCTTCACGACCCCCACATCCGCGATCCGGGCCGGGAACCCGCCCTGGCGGCGGGTGACGATCTGGTAGATCTCCCCCAGCTGACCGTCGGCGATGCGCTTACGCATCTCCTGCAGGGCCGGGTTGTACCGCTCGATATACCCCACCGCCCCGACCAGGCCGGCCCTCTCGAACGCGGCGGTGATCTCCTCCGCTTCCCCGATGTCGAAGGCCAGCGGCTTCTCCACCAGGGTATGCACCCCCGCCTCCGCCAGCTTGATCGCCACATCGCGGTGGAACTGGGTCGGCACCGCGACCACCGCATAGTCGATCCCGGCCGCGATCAGCGCCTCCACATCCGGGAGCACCTCCAGCCCCGGCACCGCACCATGCGGATCACCATGGGCATCCGCCGCCGCGACCAGCTCCACCCCCTCCAGCGCCTGCAGGTTCCGGGCATGATGACGACCCATCATGCCCAGACCGATCAGCCCGGCCCGCAACACCTTCTTGTTCGTCATGCTCATGCCCCCGCCTTCGCCACTGTGTTCACAGCCGTCACGATCCGCTCGCGATCCTGCTCCGAGATGCTCGGATGCACCGGCAGCGACAGCACCTCACGCGCCAGCATCTCCGTCACCGGAAGATCCACCTCCGTGAGGAACGTCGCCAGCCGATGCACCGGGGTCGGGTAATACACCCCGCAGCCCACCAGGTGCTCCTCCCGCAGCGCAGTCGCGAAGGCATCCCGCTCCGCCGCCGTCGCGCCCTCGATCCGGATCGTGTACTGGTGATACACATGCGTCGCACCCTCACGCACCACCGGCGTCACCACGCCCTGCAGGTTCGCGTCGAAGAACGCCGCGTTCTCCTGCCGCGTCGCCGTCCACGCCGGGAGCTTGCCCAGCTGCACCCGACCGATCGCCGCATGGATATCCGTCATCCGGTTGTTGAACCCGGCGACCTCGTTCGCGTACTGCTTCTCCATCCCCTGGTTCCGCAGCAACCGCACCTGACGCGCGATCTCCGGCGTCGCGCAGGAGACCATCCCACCCTCACCCGAGGTCATGTTCTTCGTCGGATACAGCGAGAACATCCCACCCTGGCCGAAGGTCCCCACCTGGGAGCCTTGCCAGGTCGCGCCATGGGCCTGCGCCGCGTCCTCGAACACCCACAGACCGTGCTTCTTCGCGATCGCGAGGATCTGGTCCATCGGCGCGGGATGCCCATACAGGTGCACCGGCTGGATCCCGACCGTCCGCTCCGTGACCGCAGCCTCGATCGCCGCAGGATCCACCGTGAACGTCTCCGGATCCACATCCACGAACACCGGGACACCGCCCGACACAGCCACCGTGTTCGCTGTCGCCGCGAAGGTGAACGACGGCACGATCACCTCATCACCGGGCTTCAGACCCAGCGCCAGCATTCCCAGATGCTGCCCCGAGGTCCCCGAGTTCACCGCCACCACCTCACGGCCACCCGCCAGCGCGGCGGAGAACTCCTGCTCGAACGCCGCGACCTCCGGTCCCTGCGCCACCATGCCCGAGGCCAGCACGCGATCCACCGCGTCCCGCTCCTCCTGGCCGATGATCGGCTTCGCCGGCGGGATCATCGTGAGTTCGCTGTTCATGCGGGGAGTCCATCCTGTCCATCGGGGTCGGTGAGGGTGGCCGGGCGCGGCGCGTCGGCCAAGGGTGAGGAGGCGAGCAGCAGCCCGCCGGTGGAGTCGTCGTGGATGTACCACTCGCCCGTGGTGGGGCATATCCAGGCATCGGTCCCGTCAGAGGAGGGGATCAGCTTCTCGCCGGAGCGGCCCACCCAGCCGAGGCGCCGGGCCGGGACGCCCGCCACCAGCGCGTGCGGGGGGACGTCCTTGACCACGGTGGCGCCCGCGGCGACCATCGCCCAGGCACCGATGGTCACCGGAGCCACGCAGACGGCGCGGGCTCCGATCGAGGCGCCGGTCTCGCAGGTCACGCCGACGGGCTCCCAGTCGGAGGCGGACTTCGGGGTGAGATCAGGGTTGACCGCTCGCGGGAAGTGGTCGTTGGTGAACACTGCGGCGGGGCCGACGAAGACGCCGTCGGCGAGCTTCGCGGGTTCGTACACCAGCGCGTAGTTCTGGACCTTGCAGCCCTTGCCCATCTGCACGCCGGAGCCGATGTAGGCGCCGCGGCCGATCACGCAGTCGGTGCCGAGCCGGGCACCTTCGCGCACCTGCGCGAGATGCCAGACGGAGCTGCCGTCCCCGATGGTCGCGTCGTCCGAGATGTCGGCCCCCGGGGCGACCCGGTAGGCAGGGGTTTCGCTCATGGGGCCGACGATACCGCGAGCACCGGCCGATGATCGGGAGGAACGCCCCGAGACCCATGCCGATGGGAGAACGTGCACACGATCCTCACCGCATTCTCACCTGAGCGCCTGCGTCACCGCGAGGCCCGCAGCTTCTCCCCCTTGGCGAGTGCGATCTCGCGCAGCTCCGCCTGAAAGGCGACCATCCGCTCGCGGAGGCGCTCCGCCTCCGCGCCGGAGCCGGCGGCGAGGATCCGGGCGGCGAGCAGGCCGGCGTTCCGGGCTCCGCCGATGGAGACGGTGGCGACCGGCACCCCGGCGGGCATCTGCACGATCGACAGCAGGGAATCCATGCCGTCGAGGTGCTTCAGCGGCACCGGCACCCCGATCACGGGCAGGGGCGTGAGGGCGGCGAGCATGCCGGGCAGGTGGGCGGCACCGCCGGCCCCGGCGATCACCACCCGCAGCCCGCGTTCGGCGGCGCTGCGGCCCCAGGTGACCATGTCCTCGGGCATCCGGTGGGCGGAGATCACCTCGACAGACGCGCCGATCTCGAACTCGGCGAGCGCCTCCTCCGCGGCCTTCATCACCGGGTAGTCGGAGTCGGAGCCCATCACGATGCCCACCAGCGGGCGCGGGGTGTTCTCGGTCATCGGGTCTCTCCTGAGGTCTCCGCTGCGGTGATCGTTGCAGCGACGGGTGCGTCGGTGACAGGCGCGTCGGCGACAGGCGCGGCAGCGACGGGCGCGGGCCCGTCGATGATCAGCAGCTCGGCACGGTGGGCGCGCTCGAGCAGCGCGTCGGCGTCCGCGCCGACGAGGGTGACGTGGCCGATCTTGCGACCGGGGCGCACGGACTTGCCGTAGAGGTGGATCTTCAGCTCCGGATCGGCGGCGAGCGCGGCATGGGTGCCGGGGGCGAGGTCCTCGGCGGTGCCGCCGAGCAGGTTGACCATCACGGAGACCGAGGCGAGGGCGGTGGTCGCGCCGAGGGGCAGATCGGCGACCGCTCGCAGGTGCTGCTCGAACTGGCCGGTGACGGCACCGTCCATGGACCAGTGGCCGGTGTTGTGGGGACGCATGGCGAGCTCGTTGACCAGCACCTCGCCGCCCGCCGTCTCGAACAGCTCCACGGCGAGCATCCCGGTGACGCCGAGGTCCTCCGCGATGGCAAGGGCGAGGGCCTGGATCTGCTGCTGGCCCTCCGCATCGAGGCCGGGCGCGGGTGCGACCACCTCGTAGCAGACCCCGTCCTTCTGCACCGACTGCACCACCGGGTAGGCCACGGCCTCTCCCCCGGGCCGGCGCGCGACCTGGGCGGAGAGCTCGCGGGTGAAGGGCACCAGCTCCTCGGCGAGCAGCTCGCCGTGCTCGGCGAGCCAGTCCTGGGCCTGCTCGGCGCGCTCGATGATCCGCACCCCGTGGGCGTCGTAGCCGCCGCGAGGGGTCTTGATCACGATGCGGCCGCCGCTCTCGGTGAGTGCGTCCTCCAGGTCCGTCACGGATCCGATCCGCCACCAGCGCGGGCAGGGGTGGCCGAGGGCCGTGAGGCGCTCGCGCATCACCAGCTTGTCCTGGGCGTGGACGAGAGCCGCGGGGCCGGGTCGCACCGCGGCGATCCCGGCGCGCTCGATGTCTTCGAGGATCCATGCGGGAACGTGCTCGTGGTCGAAGGTGATCACGTCGACCTCGGCGGCCAGGGCGCTCACCGCCTGCTCGTCGTCGTGTCGACCGATCCGCACCTCGGCGGCGACTGCGGCGGCGCTCTCCGCGGGGTCGGTGGCCAGCACCGGCGTGGTGAGGTCCAGCTCGATCGCGGGGCCGATCATCATCCGGGCCAGCTGCCCGGCGCCGATGAGGCCGACGCTGCGGGCACCCACCGGGCTCTCGGGAGCGGCAGCAGGGGCGACTGCCGGCGTAGGAAGGGTGGTCTGCTCAGGGCGGGGCGGGGTCATCGACACGGCGGCCAGTGTACGAGGTCAGCTGCGTGAGCGCGGGCGGCGCCGGACCACGGACCCCTGAGGCAGGGAATCGAGGTCATCCGCGCCGGGGCGCGACCGCTGCGCGGCACTCGGCGCCATATCGGCGCGGACCCCGCGGGCGGACTTCGCGAATCGTCCGCCGCGGCCATCCCGAGCTACTCGTGCGCTGCGACCGCTGCGCTTCTCCTCGTAGTCGTCCTCACCGCCGTCGTCACCGGGCGCGGAGATCAGGAACACTCCGAAGGTGGTGGGATTCTCGGTGAGCAGCTCGAGCCGCCCGCCGTCGTCCTCGACCAGGGTGCGGGCGAGCGCCAGGCCCACACCGGTGCCGCTCGAGCTCCGCCCGGAGACGGATCGCTCGAAGATCCGCGCGCCGAGCTCCGGGTCGATGCCTCCGCCCTCGTCGGAGACCTCGACCACGGTCGAGTGGTCGTTGCGGCGCACCTTGACCGTGGTGCGCCCGCCGCCATGGGCGAGCGCGTTCTCCACCAGCGTGGCGATCACCTGGGTGAGCGGTCCCGTCGAGCCCCAGACCGCAGCGCTGCGAGGAACCTGCACGCGCAGCTCGCGGTGGGCACGCCGGTACGCCGGCGACCACTCCTCGCTCTGCTGGGTCAGCACGTTGCGCAGTTCGACCACGCCGGGGGTGCGGCGCTGGGAGGCGCGCGGGGCGTTGATGAGGTCGTGGACCACTTCGGTGAGCCGATCGATCTGCTCGAGCGAGATGCGGGCCTCCTCGCGCACCCACTCCTCGGAGCTGGTCGCGAGGATCTCGTCCAGACGCATCGACAGCGCGGTCAGCGGGGTGCGCAGCTGATGGGAGGCGTCGGAGGCCAGCCGGCTCTCCGCTTCGAGGCGTTCGTTGAGCATCGCGCCGGAGCGGGCGAGCTCCTCGGCGACGTCGTCGATCTCGGCGATGCCGGAGGCATGCCAGGGGCCCCGGGAGCGTCCGGAGCCCATCTCCTCGGCCCGTCGGCTGAGCCGGGCCAGCGGCATCGAGATGCGTTGCGCCTGCCAGAGCGCGACGGAGACGCCGATGGACAGCGCCGCCAGTCCGGCGACGGTGATCAGCACCCAGGCACTGGCGGTGTGGGCGCGCACGTCCGACTGCGGGATGTAGACGGCGATCGACTGCCCGGAGGCGCCGTTGGTGGTGACCCTCTCAGGGTCCTGCCCCGGAGGGTCGCCCGCGGAGTAGGTGACGCCGTCGTGGATCACCGAGATCGCGATGTTCAGGTCGGTCTGCGCATCGACATGGCGCTGGAGCAGCGCCTCATCGATCTCGCCGCCCTCCTGGAGCCGCGCCTCCGTGTCGATGCGCACGGTGTCGACGATCTTGTTCGCCTGATTGGTGAGGCTCTGCCTGGCCAGTGTCAGCCAGGAGACGCCCAGCGGGATCCCGAGCATGAGCACGGCCAGCAGCACGGTGATGATGGTGGCCTGCAGCACGCGCTGCCGCACCGGTCAGCTCTCCGAGCCGGTCTCGAAGCGGAAGCCCACTCCCCTCACCGTGGTGATCCGGCGGGGATCGGCGGCATCGTCGCCGAGCTTGCGACGGAGCCAGGAGACGTGCATGTCCAGGGTCTTGGTGGAGCCCCACCATTCGGCGCCCCACACCTCGCGCATCAGGTCGTCGCGGGTGACGACGCTGCCGGACTCCCTCACCAGCACGGTGAGCAGGTCGTACTCCTTGGCGGAGAGGCTCAGCTCCTCGCCGTCCGCGTAGGCGCGGCGGGCGGAGACGTCGAGCATCACGCCGTTGACGTCGTAGCTGTCCCCGGATTCGTCCATCGCCTGGGAGCGACGCATCAGAGCCCGGATACGGGCCTGGAGCTCCCCGAGGCGGAACGGCTTGGTGACATAATCGTCGGCGCCGGCGTCGAGTCCCACCACGGCGTCGACCTCATCGGCGCGGGCGGTGAGGATCAGGATCGGGGACTCGAGCCCGCCCTTGCGCAGCCGCCGAGCGACCTCGAGGCCATCGAGATCGGGCAGACCGAGATCCAGGATCACCAGGTCGATCGCCTCGGGTCCCGCCGCGATCGCGAGCGCGTCCATTCCCCGGGACGCACGCGTCACGGTGTAGCCCTCCCGGTCCAGTGCGCGGGAGAGTGGTTCGGCGATGGCCGAGTCGTCCTCGACGAGTAGCAGTCGTGTCACGGGTTCCATCCTACGACGAGGCCGGCAGGGACTGCCCGGTCCGGGGTGGGGCCAGGCATCTGCCCATCATCACAGCTCCGCCGCGATCACGGCGAACCCGGGCACTCGCAGCGCTCCCCGACGGCTGCTCACAGGCCCATGTCCAACGGCGCCGAGCGGTCGCGCCGCATCTCCTGGACGTGCACGCTGCCGATCCCGTGGAGCTCGACCTCCTCGCCGTCGGTGAGTGAGAATCCGCCGGGCAGCGCCTGGGACACCGCCTCGGCGGTCTCCGCATCGACCAGCACGGATCCCGGTCGCGCCACGGATTCCATCCGGGCCGCGAGGTTGACCGTGGGGCCGAACACGTCCCCGTAGCGGGAGAACATCGATCCCCAGGCCAGCCCCACCCGCACCGGCGGGAGGTCGGGCGAGGCGGTGATCGTCTCGGCGAGGCTGACCGCGATCTGGGCACCGTCCTCGGGCGTGTCTGCGAGGAACATGATCTCGTCGCCCACCGTCTTGACCACCCTGCCGCCGCCCACGGAGATCAGGTCCCGGCTCACCGATTCGAAGCGGCCGACCATGTCGGCCAGCTCGGCGCCGGGCAGGTCCTGGGCGAGGCGGGTGAACTGGACCAGGTCCGCGAAGCCGATGGCTCGGTGGAGCGGGAACAGCTCATCGGTGTCACGGTGCAGGACTTCGCTGCCGGCGCGGGCCGCGTAGGCGGCGAGCTGCCGACGGAAGGTGAACATCACCTGCGACTCGAAGATCTCCAGCAGCTCCGGGATCGAATCGAGCATCTGCTGACGGGCCTGGGCGTCGTCGAGGCCATCGGCGTACTTCGCCTCGTCCACGAGCGCCTCGGTGATCCACATCGCCAGCCGCCCCATATGGAAGCCCAGCCCGCGGGAGATGCTCGCGAAGGCGCGCTCGGTGATCACCCCCTCCTCGACGATGGCTGAGAGGTCACCGATCGCATAGGCATCCTCCTCGGTGAACACGACCGTGTCCTCGTCGACCGGGGTGAAGCCCTGCGAGCGCCAGTACACGGAGGTGAGGCGTTCGGGGATGTCCTGCTGATCGGCGAGATCTCGGCGCGAGTACTTGCGCGGGCCCTGCAGCAGCACCTTCTCCAGGGCTCCGACGCTGCGGCGCACAGCGGCGAACCGCTTGTTGAGGTCGAGGATCTCCCGGTCATCCAGCGAGGCCTGCCCGGCACCCGTCTCCGAGAGGTCAGGCAGCTTCACGGTCTCCACGGGGACGGACTCCACCGGGACGGGCTCCTGCGGCACCGCGGACGGCTCGCCAGGAGAGGTGCTCCCCTCCTGGCCTGCGGCGCGCTCCAGGTCTTCCATGCCTCCGGTCACGTGACGTGCTCCTCCTGCTCGATGTCCTTCAAGTGCTTCATGCGGTCACGAGGACTGCCTGGTCCGCAGATGTCTCACATCTCCGACATCCACGGCCACCTGCCCGACTCCTTCACGGTCGACGACCAGCCTGCCGTGGACGTCCACGGTCCGGGCGAGGCCGTACCAGGAGCTCGATCGCTCTCCCCCCGTGTCGGGATCCCCCAGAGGATCGACTCGCACGTGACGCCCCAGTGTGAGGCACGTCATAGTGTAGCGGTCGTGGATTCCGGAGCGGACGCCGTCTCCCCCAGTGGACTCGAGGCGGGCGAGCTCCTGGGCGAGTGCCGTCACCAGCGATCTCTCGAGCCGCTCCTGCAGCTCCTCATCCGGCAGGACATCCGGCTGTCCTGCGTCGCTCGTCGGGCGCTGGCCGCCCTCTCCCCGCAGCCAGGCGGCGCCGGGCACGACGGCGCCGTCCTGCTGACGCACCGGCCCACGCAGATTCAGTCCGATGCCCACCAGCACCGCCTGCGCACCCCGCCCCTCCACCAGGATCCCTCCGAGCTTCTGCCCGTCCGCCGTGTGCAGGTCGTTGGGCCACTTGAGGCCGATCTCCTGCGTCGCCCGCAGGCCGAGCACCTCGCCGAGGGCGGTGACCGCGGCCAGCCCGGCCGCCAGCGGGAACCAGCCGCGGTGGGCCGGCGCCAGTCCGCTGCGGTGGACGTACGTGAGGGAGAGGCTGGATCCCTCGGGGCTCGCGAAGGCCCGGCCGAGCCGCCCCCGGCCGGCCGTCTGCCGGCGGGCGGTGAGTGCGAAGGGCGGTGCCAGACCCTCTGCCAGCCGGCGCGCCGCCTCGTCCTGGGTCGAGGTGACCGTGCCGCGCCGCAGGATGACCGGCTCCACCCCGGCAGGGCGCTGCACCGCTGCGCCATCGCGCGATCCTGAGCTGTCGGACTCTGCTGCGCCAGTCGTGCTCGTCATGCCGCTCCTCGTCCTGCCGCTCGCCCTGCTGTCCGGGGTGGACCTCGCCGATCGCCGAGCCGCGGCGGCGCTGGTGGCGTCGGGGCGTGGGCGACCGCCGTCGGACCTCCGTAGCGTAGTATCCCGATGTCCATCCGCCGGATCACTACGCGGCCCCGCAGGCCGCAGCAGGAGGCTCCGTGACCGACGCTCCGCGGCCGCTCACCACCGCCCAGCGACTCGAGGACCTGCGCGAGCGCAACGCCGCTGCGGTCTCCGCCGCCGATGAGCTCGCGGTCCAGAAGCAGCATGCCCGCGGCAAGAAGACCGCCCGGGAACGGATCTCCGATCTGCTGGACGATGGCTCCTTCGTCGAGACCGATCGCTTCGTACGGCATCAGGCCCGCAGCTTCGGCATCGATGCCAAGCGGCCCGACGGAGACGGCATCGTCACCGGCTTCGGCACCATCGACGGCCGCCAGGTGTGCGTGTACTCACAGGACTTCACCGTCTTCGGAGGCTCCCTCGGCGAGGCGCACGGTCGCAAGATCCAGAAGATCCAGGACCTCGCGCTGAGCACCGGAGTGCCGATCATCGGCATCCTCGACGGCGGCGGTGCCCGCATCCAGGAGGGTGTCGCCTCGCTCGCGATGTTCGCCGGGATCTTCAAGCGCAACACCCGCGCCTCGGGTGTGATCCCGCAGATCTCCCTGATCATGGGCCCGGCCGCCGGCGGCGCGGTGTACTCCCCGGCGCTGACGGACATCATCGTGATGGTCGAGAAGACCTCCCACATGTTCATCACCGGCCCCGATGTGATCCGCACGGTCACCGGTGAGGACGTCGGCTTCGAGGAGCTCGGCGGCGCACGCACCCACTCCTCCCGCTCCGGGGTCGCCCATTACATGGCGCCCGACGAGGCGGAGGCGATCGAGTACGTCAAGGACCTGCTCAGCTACCTCCCCGCCAACACGCTGAGCCCCGCCCCTTCCTTCCCCGTGCGCTTCGAGCAGGACCGCACCCCGGCGGACACCGCCCTGGATGCTCTGGTGCCGGATTCGCCGAACCAGCCCTACGACATGCTCACGGTGCTGCGGGCGGTGCTCGACGACGAGGAGTTCCTCGAGGTCCAGCCGCTGTTCGCCCGCAACATCCTGGTGGGCTTCGGCCGCGTCGAGGGTCACAGCGTGGGCATCATCGCCAACCAGCCCTCGCACCTCGCGGGCACCCTGGACATCGACGCCTCCGAGAAGGCGGCGCGCTTCGTGCGGCTGTGCGATGCGAACAACATCCCGGTGCTCACCTTCGTGGACGTGCCCGGCTTCCTCCCCGGCACCGATCAGGAGTACGGCGGGATCATCCGCCGCGGCGCGAAGCTGCTCTACGCCTACGCCGAGGCGACCGTCCCGCTGATCACCGTGATCACCCGCAAGGCCTACGGGGGCGCCTATATCGTGATGGGCTCGAAGGAGCTCGGCGCGGACATCAACCTCGCCTGGCCCACCGCCCAGATCGCCGTCATGGGTTCGCAGGGAGCGGTGAACATCCTCCACCGGGGCGATCTGCGCCAGGTCGCCGAGCAGGGCGGGGATGTCGAGTCCGAGCGCCAGCGCTTCGAAGCGGAGTACGACGAGCAGTTCGCCAATCCCTACACCGCTGCCGAGCGGGGTTGGATCGACGGCGTGATCCCTCCGGCCGACACCCGGCTGGAGGTGGCCCGGGCGCTGCGTGCGCTGCGCACCAAGCGGGACACACTGCCCACCAAGAAGCACGGGAACATCCCGCTGTGACCGCTCCGCACACCACGACAGAACCCTCCGACAGCCCGCCGGTGCGCCTCTCCGACGTCCGACTCGTGCAGGGATACCTTCGCGATGACGAGCTCGCCGCGATCGCGGTGGTGATCTCCGCGATGAGCGTCACCAGCCGGCTGGAGGCCGAGGAACGCACCCTCGCCGAGGGCCAGAGCGCGGGCGCCGGTGCCTGGGCCGATCCCGTGCACTGCCATCCCCGTGCCCATGGTCTGAGAGGGCTCCCCTCCCCCGCCGCCTGGCAGTTCTCGGATCGCTGAACCGGCAGCGCATCGCACTAGACTGCGGCGCATGTCCGAGCCTGCTCCCACCACCCCTGTGCGCACCGCCTCCGCCCTTGACCGCCTGGCCGACGAGTACGTCGAGCTGAGCGCCCGCCTGGATCCGTTCCTCGCCACCTCGCTCGGCATCCCCGGGTACGACACCGAGGTCACCGACTACTCCCCCGCCGCCGTCGACGAACGCACCGACGCCGCCCGGACCCTGCTGTCCCACGTCGCCGAGCTCCCCGACCAGGACGCGGTGGACTCTGTCACCCGCGCCGCACTCACCGAGCGTCTCGGCCTCGAGATCGAGCGCGCCGAGCAGCGGTTGGACATCGCGGCCGTCAACAATCTCGCGTCCCCGCTGCAGTCCCGCGATGTGCTCGATCAGATGCCCACCGAGACCGCCGCCGACTGGCACGTGATCGCCCAGCGCATGCAGGCGATGCCCCGCACGCTCAGCTCCTGGGTCCAGTCGCTGCAGGAGGCCGCCGAGCACGGTGTGCTCTCCTCCCGCCGCCAGCTCCTGCTCGGCGCGGAGCAGGCTCGCGGCTATGCCGCTGAGGACGGTTTCTTCGCCGGCTTCGCCCGGGACGCCGTGGGGGACGACACCCAGCGCGCACAGGTCACGGAGGCGGCGGGCGCCGCCGCGCGCGGCTATCTCGACCTCGCCGAGCAGCTGGAGGCGCTCGCCCCCCGCGCCCCGGAGCACGACGCCGTCGGGCGCGACGCCTACGCCCTGGCCTCCCGCACCTTCCTGGGGACCGACATCGACATCGACGAGACCTACGCCTGGGGCATCGAGGAGCTGCGCTCCGTGGTCGCCGAGCAGGAGGAGGTCGCCGAGCGCATCAACGCCCGCGCCGGCAACGGCGGTGGCGGCTCAGTGGCCGCGGCCAAGGACGCGCTGAACGCCGATCCGGCCCGGATCCTGCACGGCACCGAGGAGCTGCGTCGCTGGATGCAGGACCTCAGCGACCGTGCGATCGAGGACCTCGCCGGAACCCACTTCGACATCCCCGAACCGCTGCGCAGGCTCGAGTGCAGGATCGCCCGCACCGGCTCCGGCGGCATCTACTACACCGGCCCCAGCGAGGACCTCACCCGTCCCGGCAGGATGTGGTGGGACGTCCCGACCGGGACCACCGAGTTCCACACCTGGCTGGAGACCACCACCGTCTACCACGAGGGAGTGCCCGGCCATCACCTCCAGGTGGGCATCCAGACCCTGCAGGCGAGCACGCTGAACCGCTGGCGCGCCCTGATGTGCTGGGTCTCCGGCCACGGGGAGGGCTGGGCCCTCTACGCCGAACGGCTGATGGATCAGCTCGGTCATCTCTCCGACGACGGCGACCGGCTCGGGATGCTCGATGCGCAGCGCCTGCGCGCGGGCCGGGTGGTGCTGGACATCGGCCTGCACTGCGGCCTGCCGATGCCGGAAGGCCTCGCCGGCTCTGCGGGTGGTGCCTGGAGCTACGAGAGCGCCTGGGACTTCATGAGCGCCCATTGGGGCGTGACCGAGGCGGAGCAGCGCTTCGAGCTGAACCGCTACCTGGGATGGCCCGGCCAGGCGCCCTCCTACAAGGTGGGCCAGCGGGTCTGGGAGCAGCTGCGAGCGGCGTCCACCGAGCCGGCCCGAGACTTCCACCGACGCGCCCTGCAGCTGGGCAGCCTGCCCCTGTCCGTCCTCGAGGAGGCCCTGCGATGACCCACCCCCGCGACACGACCGATGCCGTTGCCGATGCCGATGCCGATGCCGTGATCGATCCCTTGATCGATCTCGTGACTGATCCCGACCATGACCCGCTGCTGCTTCTCGCCTCCGCCTCGCCGGGACGTCGCGCCACCCTCCGTGCGGCCCGCATCGAGCATTCCGCGATGCCGGTCGATCTCGACGAGGACGCGATCCTCGCCGCCGCCCGCGAACGAGCCTCCGAATCCGGGGATCCCGAGGACCTGCTCACCGCAGAGGAGGAGGTGCTGCTGCTGGCTCGGGAGAAGGCCCTCACGGCGACCGCCCGCAGCGAGGGCGGCTATGTGGTGCTCGGCTGCGACTCGATGCTCGAGCTGGACGGCGAGGTGATCGGCAAGCCGCTGACCGCCGAGCGCGCCCGGGAGCGCTGGCAGGCCATGCGCGGGCGCACCGCGGTGCTCCACTCCGGGCACTGGTTGGTGGACGACCGCGACGAGGAGGACGGCGGCACCGGGGCGACCTTCGGCGCGACGGCGAGCTGCCAGATCAGCTTCGCCGCACTCAGCGACGAGGAGATCGACGCCTATGTCGCCACCGGCGAACCGCTCGGTGTGGCGGGCGGTTTCACCATCGACAGCATGGGAGGTCCCTTCATCGAGAGCGTCGACGGCGACCCGCATGCCGTCGTCGGCCTCTCCCTGCCGCTGCTGCGCACGATGCTCGCCGAGATCGGTCTGGGCATCCACCAGCTGTGGGGCGAGATACCCACCAGCAGCCCTGCGGGCCCCGACACCGCCTGAACGCCCGCGGTACTAGACTCGGCCACTGCTGACTCCCGGAAGGAACCCCGCCAATGCCCGCACGCTCCTCCAAGCCCCGCCCCCTGTCCACGGTGCTCATCGCCAACCGTGGAGAGATCGCGGTGCGGGTCGCACGGGCCTGCCGGGACGCCGGGCTCCGCTCCGTCGCCGTCTACGCCGACCCCGACCGCGACGCCCTGCACACACAGATCGCCGACGAGGCCTATGCGCTGGGCGGCAGCACCGCCGCCAGCTCCTACCTGGTCGTCGACAAGATCCTGGACATCGCCAAGCGCTCCGGCGCCGACGCAGTGCATCCCGGCTACGGCTTCCTCTCCGAGCGCGCCGATTTCGCCCAGGCGGTCATCGACGCCGGACTGACCTGGATCGGCCCGCCCCCCTCCGCCATCGAGAAGCTCGGCGACAAGGTCTCCGCCCGGCACATCGCGCAGAAGGCCGGCGCTCCCCTGGTCGCCGGCACCAAGGACCCGGTGCAGAACTCCGACGAGGTCGTCGACTTCGCCCGCGAGCACGGCCTGCCGATCGCGATCAAGGCCGCCTTCGGCGGCGGCGGTCGCGGCCTGAAGGTGGCTCGCGAGGAGTCCGAGGTGCGGGAGCTGTTCGACTCCGCGGTGCGTGAGGCCGTCGCCGCCTTCGGCCGCGGCGAGTGCTTCGTCGAGCGCTTCCTCGACTCCCCCCGCCACGTCGAGACCCAGTGCCTGGCGGACATCCACGGCAACGTCCAGGTGGTCTCCACCCGTGACTGCTCGCTGCAGCGCCGCCACCAGAAGCTGGTCGAGGAAGCCCCTGCACCGTTCCTCACCCCGCAGCAGAACGCGCAGCTGATCTCCTCGTCGAAGGCGATCATGCGGGAGGCGGGCTATGTCGGCGCCGGCACCTGTGAGTTCCTGGTCGGCAAGGACGGCACCATCTCCTTCCTCGAGGTCAACACCCGGCTCCAGGTCGAGCACCCGGTGACCGAGGAGGTCGCAGGGGTGGATCTGGTGCGCGAGCAGCTGCGCATCGCCGCGGGCGAGCGCATCAGCGACCAGGACCCGGTCGTGCGGGGACATTCTTTCGAGTTCCGGATCAACGGCGAGGACCCGGGCCGCGGCTTCATGCCCGCCCCTGGCCGGATCCAGCGCTTCGATGCCCCCTCCGGCCCGGGTGTCCGGGTCGAGACCGGGGTCCGCACCGGGGACGAGGTCTCCGGGGCCTTCGACTCGATGCTGGCCAAGCTCATCGTCACCGGCGCCACCCGCCAGGAGGCGCTCGAGCGCTCCCGCAGGGCGCTCGCGGAGTTCACGATCGAGGGGATCCCGACGGTGCTCCCCTTCCACCGCAAGGTGGTCGAGGACCCGGCGTTCGCACCGGAGGATCCCGAGCAGGCCTTCTCCGTGCACACCACCTGGATCGAGTCCGCTTTCGACAACGACCTGCCGGCCGCACCGCTGCCCACTCAGCCCGAGGAGGCGGAGGATCGCGAGGCCGTGGTGGTCGAGGTCGACGGCCGCCGGGTCGAGATCAGCCTGCCCGCCTCGTTGCGCGCGCCGCAGGCGGCGGTGCGCCAGCGTCGCAAGCGTCAGCACCGTGCTTCCGGCGACGGCACCGCCGCCGGCGGGAACAGCGTCTCCGCTCCGATGCAGGGCACGATCGTGAAGGTCGTCGCCGAGGAAGGGCAGTCCGTCTCCGACGGCGACCTGCTCGTGGTGCTCGAGGCGATGAAGATGGAGCAGCCCATCACCGCGCACCGCTCCGGTGTCGTCAAGGGCCTGAGCGCGGAGATCGGCGCGACCGTCTCGGCCGGTGCCGTGCTCTGCCAGATCGAGGACTGAACCCCGACTCTCGACGCCGCCTCGGCGCGGCTGCTCAGGCCGACGTCATCTGGCAGCGCTGACGTCATCTGGCAGCGCTGACGTCATCTGACAGCGCCGACTTCGACGTTCAGACCATTCTGCGGAACCCATACCAGTCTGAACGTCTATCTCGCACCTCTCTGGCTCGACCCCTCTGGCCCGACGTCGAGGTGCACAGCATCTCCGGCCGTGCCGCTCAGCTCTCCGAGTCGAGCACCCGTTGCCTGGCCACCTCGGCCAGCGAGCCGGTGAGCGAGGGATAGACGGTGAAGGTGCCGGCCACCTGTTCGGCGGTGAGCCGGTGGGCGACGGCGAGGGTGTACGGCAGGATGAGCTCGCTCGCGCGGGGCGCGACGACGACCGCACCGATCACGGTGTGGGAGCCGGGACGCACGATCAGCTTCACGAACCCCTCGGTGATGCCCTGCATCTTCGCGCGGGGGTTGGTGTCCAGGCCCAGCACCATCACGTCGCCGCCGACCACGCCGTCGAGGACGTCCTGCTCGCTGACGCCGACCACCGCGATCTCGGGGCTGGTGAAGATCGCGGAGGAGACCTGCGTGGAGATCAGGGGGGAGACCGCGTCGCCCAGGGCGTGGTGCATCGCGATCCGGCCCTGCATGGCGGCGACGGAGGCGAGCGGGTACACCCCGGTGCAGTCCCCGGCGGCGTAGATCCCGCGCACCGAGGTGCGTGAGACGCGGTCGGTCTCGATGTGGCCTGAGTCCTTCACCCGCACGCCGGCGGTCCACAGCCCGAGGTCCTCGGTCCACGGGATCCCGCCGAGGGCCATCAGCACATGGCTGCCGGCGATCTCCTCGCAGGACGTGAGGGTCACCACCACGCCCTCCTCGCTGCGCCGGGCGGTGGCGGCGCGCGAGCGGGGGCGCACGGTGACGCCGCGCCGTGCGAAGGCATCCTCGAGCACGTCCGCGGCGTCCGCATCGCTGCCGGGCAGCACCTTCTCGCGGGAGGAGACCAGGGTGACCTCGCTGCCGAGCGCCCGGTAGGCGCTGGCGAACTCAGCGCCGGTGACCCCCGAGCCGACCACGATCAGGTGCTCGGGCAGGCAGTCCAGCGCATACAGCTGGGTCCAGTTCAGAATCCGCTGCCCATCGCACGGGGCACTGTCCAGCTCTCGCGGGCGGGCACCGACGGCCAGCAGGATCACCTCGGCCTCGTGCTGAGCGATCCGCATCCCGGTGGGGTCCAGCACCTCGATCCGGTCCGGTCCGTCCAAGCGGCCGCGCCCCTCGAGGATCTGCACCCCGGCTTCCTGCAGGCTCGTGCGGATGTCGACGGACTGCGCCGCGGCGAGCTCGCGCACTCGCTGGTTGACAGCCGCGAGGTCGACGTTCAAGGTGTGGGCGGTCGGGGCGGCGCCGGTGTCGGCATCGCGGATGCCCAGCTGCTGGGAGCCGGCGACCTGGTCCAGGACCTCGGCGGTGGCGATGAGCGTCTTGGACGGCACCACGTCGGTGAGGACAGCGGCACCACCGATGCCGCGCTCCTCGACCAGGAGTGTCTCGGCGCCGTGCCGGGCGGCGGTGAGGGCGGCCTCATAGCCGCCGGGGCCGCCGCCGATGATCACCACCCGGGGCCGCCCACCGGTGTGCGGGAGACGTCGGGGGTCGGAAGGCAGGGCTGTGCTGGGATCACTCACCCCGCCATTGTGGCAAAGCCCCGGCCGGTCAGGGGCTGGTTCGGGGGCAACTGAGCATCTCACCACCGGATCACGGCAGAGCGCAACCGCGTCTCGCCCCCGGGACCGGCTGCGGTGCCCCGCAAGGGGCTTCTCTGCGCTACCTTCGGTCCATGACTGCTTCCGCATCCGATCCGTATCAGCTCGCCCGCGACGCCGCCGCCGCCATCGCCGAGGCCAGCGGGGTCCCCGCCCACGATCTCGCCCTGGTGCTCGGTTCCGGCTGGGCCGAGGCCGCCGATCTGCTCGGCGAGACCGTCTGGCAGGGCGACGCCACCACCATCCCCGGATTCCGGCCGCCCGCGGTCGCCGGCCACATCGGCACCCTGCGCTCGGTCCGCGTGGAGGGCACCGGCGCCCGCGCGCTGGTGCTCGGAGCGCGCACACATTTCTACGAGGGCGCGGGGGTGGATGCCGTGGTCCATGGGGTCCGCACCGCGGCCGCGACCGGGGCCCGCACCATGGTGCTGACCAACGGCTGCGGCGGCATCGATCCGTCCTGGATCCCTGGCACCCCGGTGCTGATCCGTGACCAGATCAACTTCACCGGGGCCACTCCCCTGGTGGGCGCCAACTTCGTGGACCTCACCGATCTGTACACCCCTGCCCTGCGGAAAATCGCCCGCGAGGTCGATGAGAGCCTCGCCGAGGGCGTGTACATGCAGTTCTCCGGCCCCAGCTACGAGACCCCGGCGGAGGTGCAGATGGCCAAGGCCGTGGGCGCGAACCTGGTCGGGATGTCGACCGCGCTCGAGGCGATCGCCGTGCGTGAGGCGGGGATGGATCTGCTGGGGATCTCTCTGGTCACCAATCTCGCCGCCGGGATCAGCGGTGAAGCCCTGAGCCACCAGGAGGTGCTCGAGGCGGGCCGCGACGCGGGCCCGCGCATCTCGCGGCTGCTGGCCGAGACCGTGCGCCGGATCACCGGCGTGGCGGGCGATTCCGGGGCCGCGAGCGGGTCCGGCGCGAGCGGGTCCGGCGGCGTGGCATGAGCTTCGAGGGCGGCTCGGGCCTGCGCATCCAGGAGTGGCTCCAGGATGATCCCGATCCCGCGACGCGTGCGGCGCTCGCGAGCCTGCTGGAGCAGGCGGAGGCCGGAAGCGAGGTTGCGCAGGTCGAGCTCGCCGACGCCTTCTCCGCCGATCTGCAGTTCGGCACCGCCGGGCTGCGGGGACGGATGGCACCGGGTCCGAACCGGATGAATCTCGCCGTGGTCTCCCGGGCTGCGCGCGGGCTCGCCGACCACCTGCTCGAGGATCTCGAGCTGACGGAGCCGCTGGTGGTCATCGGCTTCGATGCCCGCCACAACTCCGAGGCCTTCGCCCGGCGCTCCGCCGCGATCATGGTCGCCGCCGGCTGCCGGGTGCAGCTGCTGGAGCGCTTCGGCCCCACCCCGCTGGTCGCCTTCGGGGTGCGGCAGCTGGAGGCCGACGCCGGCATCGTGGTCACCGCCTCCCACAATCCCCCGGCGGACAACGGCTACAAGGTCTATCTCGGTGGGCGCGCCGCCGACCCCGACGGTCGTGGTGTGCAGATCGTGCCGCCCTCGGATGCGCAGATCGCCGCCCGCATCGCCGCGGTCGGCCCTGTGCAGGGGATCCCGGTCGCCGACTCCGGCTGGGAGCTGCTGGGCGAGCAGCTGCGCGAGGACTATCTCGCAGCGATCTGCGCGCTGCCCGCGGAAGACGGGCCCCGCGAGGTGCGGATCGTGCACACGGCGATGCATGGGGTGGGCACTGAGATCGCACTGGCGGCCCTGCATCGCACCGGGTTCACGGACGTGCATCCGGTCGCGAAGCAGGCCGATCCCGACCCCGACTTCCCCACCGTCGCCTTCCCGAACCCCGAGGAGCCCGGCGCGATCGATCTCGCGCTCGAGCTGGCCCGCACTCTCGAGGCCGATGTGGTGATCGCCAATGACCCCGACGCCGACCGCTGCGCCGCCGCGGTGCTCGATCCCCACCTGGCCAACTGGCGGATGCTCACCGGCGATGAGCTGGGTGTGCTGCTGGGAGACCACCTGGTGCGTCGGCACGGCTACCGCGGAGTGCTGGCCCGCTCGATCGTCTCCAGCCGGTGGCTGAACCGGGTCGCTGAGGACGCGGGCCTGGAGGCCGCGACCACGCTGACCGGGTTCAAGTGGATCACCCGCGCGCCGGGGATCGCCTTCGGCTATGAGGAGGCGATCGGGTACTGCGTGCTGCCGGAGGTGGTGCGGGACAAGGACGGGCTCTCGGCGGCGCTGATGGTCGCGGAGATCGCGGCGCTCGCGAAGGCGGAGGGCACCACGCTGGTCGGGCGGCTCGACCAGCTCGCCGCGGGGCACGGCCTGTACTCGACCGCGCAGCTGTCGATCCGGGTCGAGGACCTGTCGCTGATCGGCGTGATGATGGAGCGCCTGCGGGCGGCTCCGCCCACGGCGCTGCTGGATTCACCGGTGCTGACGACTCAGGACCTCTCCGAAGGGTCCTCGGAGACCACCGGGCTCCCGCCGACGGAGGGCGTGCTGCTGCTCAGCGAGGATGACACCCGAGTGGTGGTGCGGCCCTCCGGGACCGAACCGAAGCTCAAGTGCTATCTCGAGCTGGTCACGACGTTGCCCGCCGGCGCCTCCGGCGCGGAGATCGGACGGATCCGACGCCGGGCCGAGGAGCGGCTGGAGCTGTTGAAGGACGAGCTGCGCCTGGTGCTCGGGGCCGCCTGAGTCGGCGCCGGCGCGGGCTCGGAACTCGCGCCGGGACTCCGCACTCAGGCGCGGGCTCCGCATTCAGGCCCGGGCTCTGCGACGCGAGCCGGCGACGACGGTGGCGAGCACCGCGATCAGCAGCGAGCCGGCGGTGATCACCCCCGCGAGCACCAGCAGCCAGCCGACGGGGATGCCCATCACGGCGACGACCTTCGTGGTGGTGTAGGTGGGGATCACGTCCTCCGCCTCGGGATCGGGGACGAAGGTGAAGTCGGTGGTGAAGGAGTCCGGTGCCCCGCGCACCTCGAACTCGGTCACCATGCGGTATGCCGCCGGGCGCTCTTGGCTCTGCGCCGCGTCGCCGAGGTCCTCCCCCGCCAGTTCCCGCAGAGTCGCATCGGACCAGGTCCAGTCATTGCTCGTGGGTGAGCCGATCCAGGGCCGGTTCACCTCCTGCTGCGCCGCGGACGGGTCGGTGCGGTGCACGGCCGTCTCGCCGAGCACGAAGAGGTGCACCGTCTGGGCGGTCTCGGCCGCCTGGGAGAAGCGCATCGGGTAGATCAGCTCGTCGGTCTCGAAGTCGAACCTCAGCGGCTCGACGTCCCCGCTGAGCACGGCGTCGGCCGCATAGCGGACCGCGGTGAAGGTCCATCCGTCCGCAGAGTAGGGATCGATCAGGGCCGAGAGGTCCTCGGACAGGGCGTAGCCGTTGTCCGTGAGCCAGTTGCGCACCCCGTCGGGCTCTCCGCCGAGCACCGCCACCTCGTAGTCGCCGATCCGCTCCTGGGAATGGACGGTGGGCTGTGCACCTTCGGTCACGCCGGTGCCAGGTGCACCACCGCCTGCCCCCGCGCCGAACGGGCTCTCGCCCCAGAAGTCGTACTCGATCACCTCACGGGGTGCGGTCGCAGCCGTCATCTCCCGCAGGGTCCCGGACTGGGCGGCGCTGACCTCCGGCACCGCCGGGGTGGGCATCAGCAAGGTCGAGCCGACGCGTTCGGCATCGAGCGCGAGGCCCATCACGATCGTCTCCACGCCATCGCGCAGGGAGAGCACCGCGGTCTCCTTCATGACGTTGGCGCCGTCGGGCCGGTCCGCCGGATCGACAAAGCCGCCGCAGGCGCACGCCGCGGCCGGCGACGCAGCCCCGAGGACCAGCTGCGCCATGAGCAGGGCGCCCGCGAGCAGACCGCAGAACCAGCGACGGAAGGTCCGGTCGGTCGCGAGCGCCGAGCCCATCTCTCAGTACCCCGAGCCGATGCCGCCCTCGAGGATCGTCCTCGAGGAGGACAGCCCCAGCCGGCTGGCGCCGGCGGCGACCATCGCCTCGGCGGCCTCGCGGGTGCGGATCCCGCCAGAGGCCTTGACGCCCAGCCGATCGCCGACGGTGCTGCGCATGAGCTGCACGGCGTGCTCGGTGGCACCCCCGGCGGGATGGAAGCCGGTGGAGGTCTTCACGAAGTCGGCGCCGGCGCGCTCGGCGGCCTCGCAGACCGCGACGATCTGCTCGTCGGTGAGGGCGGCGGACTCGATGATCACCTTGAGCACCACCGGTGCCGGAGCAGCCTCGCGCACGGCGCGGATCTCCTGCTCGACGGCAGCGAAGTCGCCCGCCCGGGCGAGTCCGACGTTGATCACCATGTCGACCTCGTCGGCGCCCTTCGCCGCGGAGTCGGCGGCCTCGGCGGCCTTGATGGAGGGGGCGTGCTGCCCCGAGGGGAATCCGCACACGGTGGCGACCTTGACCGTGGTCTCGAGCGGGAGCATCGAGGGAGAGACGCAGAGGGAGTAGGTGCCCAGCTCCTCCGCCTCGCGCAGCAGCGCGGCGACGTCAGCGGCAGTGGCCTCGGGCTTGAGCAGGGTGTGGTCGATGAGACCGGCGAGGGTCGAGCTGTCGATGTTGGTCATGCGCTGATCTTGGCAGAACACCCCTGCCCACCGCATCCGCGACAGCGACGATCCGGTCACGATGGGCCCTGCTCGAGGAGATCCTTGCTCGGGGAGATCCTTCGCGAGGTCGAACAGGGATCCGACGCGGTGGAACCTGGTCACGATGAGGCACGTCCCATGAGCTGTGCATTCCACGCGGCCTCTAGACTGGCGCGCTGTGACTGCTCCTGGATCTCGTCCCCGCCCGCCCCGGCGCATCGTCCTGCTCGCCGGCCCCTCGGGCAGCGGGAAGGGTGAGCTCTCGCGTCGCTCCGGGCTGCCGGTGCTCGCGCTGGACGAGTTCTACCACGACCTCGATGAGCCTGGTCTGCCGCGCCGCTACGGCATCGTGGACTGGGACGATCCGGCGTCGTGGAACGGCGGGGCTGCGCTCGAGGCGCTCACTGCCCTCGCCCACGAAGGCAGCACCGAGGTGCCCGTCTACTCGATCGCCGCCTCGCGCCGCCTGGACACCCGCCGGCTCGATGCCGGGGATGCACCGCTGCTCATCGCGGAGGGCATCTTCGCCGCACAGCTCATCGAGCCGCTGTCGGCGGCAGGGCTGCTGGCCGATGCGCTGGTGCTGCAGCGGCCCACCCCGGTGGTGTTCATGCTGCGCCTGGCACGAGACCTGCGGGAGCGGCGCAAGCCTCCGCACACGCTGCTGCGGCGCGGCTGGTCGCTGGCCCGTGAGCAGCGCACCGATATCGCGCGCTGGAAAGCTGCGGGAATGCGCCCCGAAGGGCTCCACCGCGGCACCCGCTGGCTCCGCCGCCTCACCGCCAGCGCCGAGGCGGAGCAGCATCTGCACGCCAGCGACCCGCGCACCGAGATCCTGCGGATCACCTCGGTCTGCTTCCTGCGCGAGGGCACGGAGGGCCTGGAGGTGCTCGCGGTGCGCAAACGAGGCACCGGCTCGTACATGCAGGTCGGCGGCAAGCTCGAGGGAGGCGAGTCCGCACTCCAGGCTGCGGTGCGGGAGGTCGATGAAGAGCTGGGCGTGCAGCTCGCAATGACCGATCTGACGCTCCTGGGCGACTTCGAAGCAGCCGCAGCCAACGAGCCGAACACGATGGTGCACTCCACCGTCTGGACCACCCGTGCGCCCCTCCCGGAGCCGCTCGCGGTGCGCGCCGAGCTCGCCGATCACCGCTGGGTGGACATCGAGAAGCCGGGGACCGGGGCACGCCTGGCCCCGCTGATGGTCCAGCACATCCTGCCAGCTCTGCGCATGCTCTATGGTGCGCGCCGCGGCTGAGCCCGCGACAGCGGCAGCGGGAGCAGCCACGGCCGTCCACGCTGATCACGCTGATCACGCTGATCACGCTGATCACGCTGGCCACAGCGGCCCCGGCCCCGGCCCCGGCCCCGGAAGAGTGTCGGCGCCGATGCTCCCTGGAAGCACCGGCGCCGGTCAGACATCGCGGCGATCGCTCAGGCGATGCGGTCCTTCACGATCTTCCGCGCCGGGACAGCCGTCCCGGGGGCGGCGAGGGTCCAGGATCCGGTGATCGACTCGATCGCGCGCGGCATCCGCTCGGCGGTATCGGTGTGCAGACGGGCCAGGACATCCCCTGCCCTCACCGCATCACCGATATGCGCCTCGATCTCGACCCCGGCCGCGGCCTGCACCGCCTCGCCCGGACGGGAACGACCCGCGCCGAGCCGCCACGCGGCGACGCCCACGCCCATCGCATCGAGCCCGGTGACCACGCCGTCCTCGGTGGCGCGAAACTCCTCGACGTGCTTCGCGACAGGCAGCGGCGCATCGACGTCGCCGCCCTGGGCGGAGATCATCGCGCGCCAGGAGTCCATGGCGCGGCCATCGGCGAGCGCGGCCTCGACGTCGGGATCGCGCACCCCGGCGGCCTCGAGCATCTCGCGGGCGAGGGCGCAGGTCAGCTCGACCACATCGGCGGGTCCTCCGCCGGCGAGCACCTCGAGGGACTCGCGCACCTCGAGACCGTTGCCGGCGGTGCGACCCAGCGGCGCGGACATGTCCGTCAGCAGGGCGACCGTGCGCACGCCCGCGTCGGTGCCGAGCTCGACCATGGTGCGGGCGAGCTCGCGGGCGTCGGCCTCGTCCTTCATGAAGGCACCGGCGCCGGTCTTCACGTCGAGGGTGAGCGCCGCCGTGCCCTCGGCGATCTTCTTGGACATGATCGAGGAGGCGATCAGCGGGATCGCCTCGACGGTACCGGTGACATCACGCAGGGCGTAGAGCTTCTTGTCCGCCGGGGCGAGGCCGGAGCCGGCCGCGCAGATCACGGCGCCCACCTCCTCGAGCTGGCGCATCATCTGCTCGTTGCTGAGGTCCGCGCGCCAGCCCGGGATCGCCTCGAGCTTGTCGAGGGTGCCGCCGGTGTGGCCGAGCCCGCGCCCGGACAGCTGCGGCACCGCGACCCCGTAGGAGGCGACCAGGGGTGCCAGCGGCAGGGTGATCTTGTCCCCCACCCCGCCGGTGGAGTGCTTATCGGTGGTGGGCTTCGACAGCGCAGCAAAATCCATCCGCTCGCCGCTGGCGATCATCGCGTGCGTCCAGCGGGCGATCTCGGCACGCTCCATGCCGCGCAGGAAGATCGCCATCGCGAGCGCCGCCATCTGCTCCTCGGCGACCACTCCGCGGGTGTACGCGTCGACCACCCAGTCGATCTGGCCGTCCTCGAGGCGACCGCCGTCGCGCTTGGTGTGGATCACGTCGACGACGTCGAAGGGTTCGACGGCGAGAGATGCTGGGGCGTCGTTCATGCGGTGCTCCTCGGGTTGGGTCGGTGCGCCCTCTGTCCCGCCGCGCTGTGGTCGGGGCCGGGCGTCCTGGGTCGGATCAGGGCTGGAGATCAGCGGGCCCGAAAGCCTGAGGCAGCACGGCGTCCATCCCGCGCGTTCCCTCAGGCGTGAGGATCACGAGGTCGGGTGCCGCGTGCTCCGAGAGCAGCTGCCGGCACCGGCCGCAGGGCATGACCACGCCGCGCTCCTCGCGGCGGAGCTGCTCGTCGCCGCCGACGCAGACGAAACGGCGCAGCCGTCCCCCGCCTCCGGCGATCAGCTCGCTGATCATCCCGCACTCCGCGCACAGGGTGACGCCGTAGCCGGCGTTCTCGACGTTGCAGCCACGCACCAGGCGGCCGTCCTCGGTGAGGCCGGCCGCCCCCACTCGGAAGTGGGAGTACGGGGTGTAGGCGCGCTCGGCGATCTCCCGAGCCACGGCGAGCAGGTCGTCGAACTCGGTGTCGTGGGGAGTGGCGTTGTCGTCACCGGGGATCCCGCGCTCGGCGGGCTCGCTGCTGCTCATGCTGCCGATGCTCTCACTGCTTGATGTACGGCTGGCCGTCGGCCGCTGGCACCCGCACTCTGCCCACGACACCTGCCACGGCGAACAGCGCGACGATGTACGGGAGCATCAGCAGGAAGTCGCCGGGGATGGAGACTCCGCCTTCGGCGGCGGACATCGTGCCCAGACGCAGCTGGAGCGAGTCCGCGAAGGCAAAGGTGAGCGCCGCGAGGAGCGCGCCGACCGGATGGTAGCGGCCCAGGATCATCGCGGCGAGCGCGATGTAGCCCTTGCCGGCGGACATCTCCTCGCCGAAGGCGACTCCGGTGCCGATGGTGAGGGTCGCCCCGCCGAGGCCCGCGACCGCGGAGCCCAGCAGCACGTTCTTCCAGCGGGTGAGGTTCACGGCGATGCCGACGGTGTCGGCGGCTTTCGGATGCTCGCCGACGGCGCGCACGCGCAGCCCCCAGCGGGTGCGGAACAGCGCGACGGTCAGTCCCGCGACGATGATCCACATCAGGTAGACGAGGATGTTCTGCTCGAACAGCGCGGCGCCGACCAGCGGGATGTCTGCCAGCACCGGGATCCGCAGCGTGGGCAGTCGCATCGGAGCGTTGAACAGCCCGGGGTTGTCGCTCATCACGGACCCGAAGAAGAACGAGGTGAGCCCGATCGCGAGCACGTTCAGCACCACACCGACGATGATCTGCTGGACGTGATAGCCGACCGCGAACATGGCCAGCAGCGCGCCCATGAACATGGCGACGATCGGTGCGGCCACCAGGCCGATCCAGACGCTGCCGGTGATCGAGCCGACCAGGGTGGCACCGAAGGCGCCGAACAGCAGCTGCCCCTCGATCGCGATGTTGATGACGCCCGAGCGCTCTGAGAGCACCCCGGACAGGGCGCCGAAGGCCAGCGGGACGGCCAGCACGATGGTGCCTTGCAGCAGGGTGGTCACATCCAGCGTGCGCTGGGAGATCACCCAGGTCATGAACGCCAGGATCCAGGCCACCGCGAACACGGCGATCAGCGTGAGGCGCGCGCGGGCCGACGGCCGGGCGCTGCGGGCATGGAGCACCCAGAGCGCGGCCGAGGCGAGCAGCGCGATCACCGACAGCGCGATAGCGCCGCCCATCGACGAGACGACGATGCGCTCGGGGATGAGGCCGAAGGGGTTCAGATCGCTCTCATGGACCACGACGTACGCGGAATCCACACCCGGGATCCCGCGCAGGCCGAAGACGACCAGAGCGAGCAGGCCCATCACGGTGGTGGTGGCTGGAAGGTGCCACCAGCTCGTGGGGCGGACGTCGGTGAATGCCTTCTCCACCGGCGAGTCGTCGGCGACGACGTGAGGTGCAGTGCTCATCGCTCCTCCTCCTGCGCATCGGTGCGGTCCTCGGACGAGTCCGCTGCGGGGGTCGGTCCTTCCAGGGAGGAAGGATCGGTGTCGTCGGTCGCGTGGGGATCTGGTGGTCCGCCGCTGGTCGCGGTGCCCGCAGCTCCGGGGGCGCCGGAGGTGACAGCGACCTTCTCGGCACCGGTCCTGGGACGGCGGGCACCCCGCACGCGAGCGGCGGCGCCGGGATGGTCGATGCGGCGCAGGCCGATCAGCGTCCGCACCAGCGGCGGGGCGGCGATGAACAGCACCACGAGCACCTGGATCACCTGCACCAGGTCCAGCGGGACGCCCTGGTTGGATTCCATGAAGCGCCCACCCGTGGACAGCCCCGCGAAGAGCAGGCCCGCGAGCACGATGCCGACCGGGCCCGAGCGGCCCAGCAGCGCCACGGTGATGGCATCGAAGCCGAGGCTCCCGGCCACACCCTCGGTCAGCCTCTGCTCGGTGCCGAGCACGTGCACAGCACCGGCGAGACCCACCAGGGCCCCGGCGACGGCGAGCACCAGGAAGGAGGTGCGGGCCGGGGAGATCCCGGCGACCTGCGCGGCACGAGGATTGGAGCCCACCGCGCGGAAGTGGAAGCCGATGGTGGAGCGACTCATCAGCCACCACAGCAGCACGGCTGCCCCGGCGGCGAGGAACAGACCTGCGTGGAGGCGGAACCCGGAGCCCAGCAGCAGCGGCAGCACCGCGTTGTCGCCCACGGAGGGCGAGGTGGGCTGGGACTGGTTGACGCCGGTGAACGCTGAGGTCTTGAGCGCGAAGAACAGCAGGTACGTGGCGATCCAGTTCAGCATGATGGTGCTGATGACCTCATTGGCTCCGAAACGGGCCTTGAGGAAACCGGCGATGCCGCCCCACACCCCACCGGCGAGGACACCGGCGATCAGGCAGGCCAGCAGATGCACGACGATCGGAAGCTCGAAGGTGAAGCCCACGTAGCCGGCAGCCATCGCGCCGGCGATCAGCTGGCCGGTGCCGCCGATGTTGAACAGCCCGGCGCGGAAGGAGACGGCCATGCCCGCGGACGCGATGATCAGCGGGGTGGCGACGGTGAGGGTCTCGGTGAGGGGCCGAAACCCCGCGGAGAGAGCAGGGAGCAACACATAGGTGCCAGACCCTCCGGCCTCCCGGACGCTCTCGGCAGCCCGCGTGTAGCCGGGGATGTCGAAGATCGCTCCGCGGAACATCGCGCCATAGGCCTGGGTGACCGACTGCCAGATCGCGGACAGCGCGTCGGTGGGGCGGGCGAAGAAGTAGCTGAGGGTCCCACGGACCTCCTGGTTGGCGATCACGATCAGCACGGAGCCGATCAGGAAGGCGAACACGAAGCTCATCACCACGACCAGCAGGTCGCCACGGGCGATCTTCTGCAGGGTCCTGGCCAGAGCCGTCTCCGCGGACTCGGAGGGTGGCGGCGGGGTGTCGGAGCTTCCCGCCCCGACACCGGGGGCGGAGCCGGACTCGGCGGCCTCGAGCGTGCTCATACGTTCATCTCCTGCCGCTCGTTCCTCGCAGTTCGTCGCCGAACACTGCTCACTGCGTTCATCTCCTGCCGCTCGTTCCTCGCAGTTCGTCGCCGAACACTGCTCACTGCGTTCATCTCCTGCCGCTCGTTCCTCGCAGTTCGTCGCCGAACAATGGTGCTCATACGATCTCTCCTTCGTCGGCGAGCTGGGAGTCAGTGGTACGGGCGCCGGCGGCGACAGCCTCACGGGCGGCCTCGACGCTGTAACCGGCCATCATCAGGCCGAGCACATCGCGATCCTCGTCCCCCGGGACGATCCCCAGGATCTTCCCGCGGTACATCACGGCGATGCGATCCGCGAGCTGCGTGACTTCGTCGAGCTCGGTGGAGACGATCACCACCGGGGTGCCCTTGTCCCGCTCGTCGAGGATGCGGCGGTGGAGGAACTCGATCGAGCCCACGTCCACGCCGCGGGTGGGCTGGGAGGCGATCAGGAGAGCGAGCTTGCGGTGGAGCGCGCGGGCCATGACGACCTTCTGCTGATTGCCGCCGGACAAGGTGGAGACGGCGGACACCGCCGATTCTGTGCGGATGTCGAACTCCGGGATCAGGCGCTCCGCGTTCTCGCGGATGGTCCTGAGCTTCATCGCCAACGCGCTGCCGAAGGGCGCGCGGTCGTGCTGGTCCAGAACCAGGTTCTCGGCGACGGAGAAGTCGGCGACCAGCGCGTCGTGGGTGCGGTCCTCGGGGACGAAGCCGACGCCGGCGTCGAGCACCTGTTTGGTGGTGCGTCCCACCAGTTCCTGTCCTTCGAGCTTCGCCGAACCGTGCACGGTCTCCTGCAGCCCCAGCAGGGCTTCGGTGAGCTCGGTCTGGCCGTTGCCCTGGACGCCTGCGATCGCGAGCACCTCGCCGTGGCGCACCTCGAAGGAGACGCCGTCGAGGGTCCTGGTCCCGGCCGCATCGCTGACCCGCAGGTCGGTGACCTGGAGCGCGATCTCGCCGGGGGTGGCCGCAACCTTGTCCTGCGCGAGGGAGACCTGGCGACCCACCATCAGCGACGCGAGCTCCGCCTGGTCCGCGGACGGGTCGGCCTCGCCGACGACCTTGCCGCGACGGATCACGGTGATGCGATCGGAGACCGCCTTGACCTCGCGGAGCTTATGGGTGATGAACACGATCGAGGTGCCCTCGTCCCGCAGCTGACGCATGATCTCCATCAGCTCGTCGGTCTCGTGCGGGGTGAGCACGGCGGTGGGCTCGTCCAGCACCAGCACCTCGGCACGACGGCTGAGCGCCTTGATGATCTCGACGCGCTGCTGGGCACCGACGGGCAGGTCCTCGACCAGGGCGTCGGGATCGAGATCGAAGCCGAAGCGGGCGGAGATATCCCGCACCAGCTTCCTGGCGGCGGCGAGGTCGAGCAGACCACCCTTGGTCGGCTCGTTGCCCAGCACCATGTTCTCGGCGACGGTGAAGACGGGGACCAGCATGAAGTGCTGATGGACCATCCCGATGCCGGCGTCCATCGCGTCGCCGGGGTCGGAGAAGGTGACCGGGGTGCCGTCGATGACGATCTGCCCGCCATCGGGCCGGTAGAGCCCGTACAGCACGTTCATCAGGGTCGACTTGCCGGCCCCGTTCTCACCCAGCAGGGAATGGATCTCCCCCGGTTCGACGACCAGGTCGATGGCGTCATTGGCCACGAATCCCCCGAAGGTCTTCGTGATCCCGCGCAGTTCGAGTTTCACAGCGCTCGCTTCCGTCGGTGCAGGCCGGGCGCCCCGGCGGTGTTCAGGCAGTGGTGTTCAGACATGGGACGCGGCCCCCGCCGTTTCAGACGGGGACCGCGCTCGGATCAGCCGATGCTCAGACTCCCGCGGGAGCAGCCTCGGACTCGACCTTGACGGTGCCGTCGATGATCTCCTGCTCGAGGGCATCCAGCTCTTCGGTGAGCTCTGCCGGGACGTCCTCCTCGAAATCGTGGAAGGGGGCCAGGCCCACTCCGCCGTTCTCGAGGGTGCCGACGTACGGGGTGGCGTCGAACTCGCCACCGGCAGCACCGGCGATGACATCCTCGACGCCCACGGTCATCTCCTTCATGACGGAGGTGAGGATGACCGACTGCGCCTCGGGATCGGCGGAGTTGGTCTCGTAACCATCCGCGTCCACCCAGATCACCTTGCGGTTCTCGCCTTCCTTGGCAGAGGCGAGCGTACCGGCACCGACGGGACCGGCCACCGGCATCACGATGTCTGCTCCGGCGTTGTAGAACTCGTCGGAGACTGCCTTGCCCTTGGACTGGTCCTCGAAGGTGCCGACGATGGAGCCGGACTGGGTCTCCTTGTTCCAGCCGAGCACCTCGACGTCCTCACCGTGGGTCTCGTTGTAGTGGGCGACGCCGTCGACATAGCCGTCCATGAAGATGGTGACGGTGGGGATGTCCACGCCGCCGTAGGTGGCGACCTTGCCGGTCTCGGTCATGCCCGCGGCCAGGTAGCCGGCCAGGAACGCGGCCTCGGCGGTGTTGAACTCGAGGGGCTTGACGTTCTCCAGCTCGAGCGGAGCGCCGTCGGCGTCCTGAGCGGTGGAGTCGACGATCGCGAAGTCGGTGTCGGGGTTCTCCTGCGCGGCCGCACCGGTGGCCGGCGCCAGCAGGAAGCCGACGGTAATGATGAGATCGCAGCCCTGGGTCACCATGTTGTTGATGTTCGGGGCGAAGTCGGAGACGGTCGTGGACTCCGCGGTCTGCGTCTCGACGCCGAGATCCGCCTTCGCATTCTCGAGGCCCTTGAAGCTGGACTCGTTGAAGGACTTGTCATCCCAGCCGCCGGCGTCGGAGACCATGCAGGCCTTGTAGTCGCTCGAGGCGCCGCCGGCATCGCTGCCGCCGTTGCTCCCTGCGGTCTCCTCCGGGGCGGTGCCGCAGGCGGCGAGGGTCAGGGCGCCGGCGCCGACCAGGGCGAGGGCACGCGTGATGCTCTTCATGAAGGTTCCTTCGGGTCAGATGTGGGGCCGGATCGCCCCGTGGGGTCCGTGGCGACAGCGCTGTCGCAGTGCGATCTGGACCATATCCGCGCGAGGCGCCTGCGGGGGGCCGCTTCGGTTCCAGTCCGTGAACCGTTATGAAATCGACGCGGATGTGACGTATACGCGAACGCGACGTGACCCTGAGAGTCCCTGCCAGGTCGCTCAGGCGGGGAGCAGATCCCGCTGGACACAGGCCGCCGCGAGCACCGAGGCGCCGATCCCGATCGCGCGCTCATCGATCATCAGGTCCCCCATGTGGAGGTCGAAGGTGCGTCCGCCCGGGGTGCGGGTGCCGAGCCGGGCCAGCGCCCCGGGCACCTTCTCGAGGTACCAGGCGAAGTCCTCGCCGCCGAGGGACTGCGCGGTCGGATCGAGGTTCTCCCGGCCGAGCACGCCGCTCACCGCGGCAGCCAGCACCTCGACGCTGGCGGGGCTGTTGGACACCGGCGGCACGCCGCGGTCGTGCGTGACCCAGGCGTCGACGCCCCAGGGGCGCACGAGATCCGCGAGCACCGACTCCAGCAGCTCCTCGGCCCGGTCCCAGGCGTCATGATCCAGGCAGCGCAGGGTTCCCTCGAGGGTGCCGCTGCTGGGGATCGCGTTGAAGGCGGAACCGGCATGGATGCTGCCCCAGGTGAGGTTCACGCCCGAGCGCGGGTCCATCCGGCGGGTCAGCGCGGCCGGCAGCTGGGTGGCGATGGAGCTGAGCGCATAGACCAGGTCCTGGGTGAGATGGGGTCGGGAGGTGTGCCCGCCGGCTCCGCGCACCTGGATCTTCACCGGATCCGTGGCGGAGGTGATCGGGCCGGACTTCAACCCGACGTGCCCGACGTCCACGCCCGGATCGCAGTGCAGGGCGAGGATCGAGTCCACGCCGTCCAGCACGTTCTGGCCGATCAGTTCGAGGGCGCCGCAGGGATGCATCTCCTCAGCGGGCTGGAAGACCAGCCTGACCCCTCGGTGCAGGCCGCCGACCTCCGCCACCCGCACCAGGGCCGTCGCCGCTCCCAGCACCGCGCTCATGTGGACGTCGTGCCCGCAGGCGTGGGACACCCCGTCGACGGAGGAGCGGAAGGCGACGGTGCTCAGCTCGGGGATGCCGAGCGCGTCCATATCGGCGCGCAGGGCCATCAGGCCGAGCGAAGGGTCGTTGCCGGGGATGTCGCAGATGAGGCCGGTCTGCGCCATGCGCTGCGGGGCGAGACCCAGTGCGGCGAGCTGCTCGGCGATGTAGTCGGTGGTCGCGTGCTCCTGATGGGAGAGCTCGGGGTGCCGATGGAGATGGCGCCTGACCTCGCGGAGGTCCGCGGACTTCTCGGCGACCGTCCGGGCGATCAGGCCCTCCGGTCCCAGCATCGACCGCTGCTGCACGGTCCCCAGCAGGACCTGCTGCGACTGCTCCACCTGTGTACTCCCTGCGTCCGTTCGGGATGGCCGTCGGCGGGGCTCGCCGGGGGCCGGTGCCGTTCGCGGTGGCCGTTGCAGGCGGTCGACGTCAGCGCAGGTGGCCCAGTCCCCGCTCGTCAAGGCGGGCGACGAGCGTCGTGAGGTCCTGCGCGTGCGCGTCGGCGAGCACCAGCAGCGCGTCCTCGGTGTCGACGATGCTGATGCCGTCCAGCCCGACCAGGGCGATATGGCGATCCGTGGCACCGTACACCGTGGCCCGTGAGGAGACAGCATCGACGTCGGCGCTTCCCAGCACCCGGACATCACCGCCATCGCCGGCGCCAGGAGGCTCGTCCCCGTCGGCCGCCCGACGGTCCGGGGCACCGATGCCCCGGAAGTCCGCTCCGCTTCCGGCGCGCAGCTGCTGGGCGAGCGCCGCGAAGTCTCCGACGTCGTCCCAGCCGAAGCCGGCGGGCACCACTGCGACCTTCCCTGCTGCGGCGAGCGGCTCGGCCAAGGCATGATCGATGGCGATCGCGGTGAGCCGGGGCCATACCCGTGCGAGCACCTCGTCGTACTGCTCGGTGCCGTGCGCGGCGGCGAGCTCACGCACCCCGTGCGCGAGCGGCGGGATCTGGGCGGCGAGCTCATCGAGCAGCACGGAGGCGCGCACCACGAACATGCCGGCATTCCAGAGGAATCGTCCGGTGCTCAGGAACACCTCAGCACGTTCGCGGTCCGGCTTCTCCACGAAGCGGGCGACGGGAAGCGCCCCGCTCGCTGCGAGCGCCTCGTCGCCCTGCACGGGATCTCCATGCTCGGCGGGCGCCGATGCCGACTGCTCGATGTAGCCGAATCCGGTGGCCGGGAAGGTCGGCTGGATTCCCAGGGTCACCAGGTAGCCGAGTTCTGCCGCCTGCCGGGCGCTGGCCACGGCGCGGGCGAAGGACTCCTGGTCGTCGACCAGATGATCCGCGGCGAAGGAGCCGATGACCGCCTCCGAGTGCTCCCGTTCCACGAGGGCGGCGGCCAGCGCGATGGCGGGCATCGAGTTGCGAGGGGAGGGCTCGGCCAGCACCACGGCCGCCATGCCGAGCTCACCCAGCTGCTCACGCACCGCCGCCTCATGGCTCACCCCGGTGACCACGATCGGGGCCTGGTCCGTCAGCGGCGCCAGTCGCTCCATCGTGCCCTGCAGGAGGGAGCGGCCCTCCCCCGTGAGATCGAGCAGGAACTTGGGCCGGGAGCGGCGTGAGAGCGGCCACAATCGGGTCCCGGCGCCACCGGCGGGGATCACGGGCACAAAAGGAGCCTGGGGCATCGTCCCAGCGTATCGGTCCGACGGTCGAGGTCCATGAGTCCTCCGTCGCCGACGCCACGGACCGCGCCGTGCCGCGCATCAGCGGCCCTGCCTGGTGCTACGCTGGCAATGCCCCTGTCGGGGGCGATGATGATGTCGCCGTGTCGTGAAATGTTCGTCCGCGAGGCGTCCAGGACGCGATGGCCGCCCGAGTTCCGCCCGGCCGCGCCGGGCGCCGTGCTCCATGGCATCTCGTCACCGTTCCCGGCTTCATCCCGACGCTTCTGGAGGATCTCCGTGGCTTCAGCCCAATCCGGGACGCTCTATCGCGGACGCGAGGGCATGTGGTCCTGGGTCGCCCACCGCATCTCAGGAATGCTCATCTTCCTGTTCCTGCTGGTGCACGTCCTGGACACCGCTCTCGTCCGTGTCTCCCCCGAGGCGTACAACGAGGTGATCGGGCACTACAAGACGGTGGTGTTCGGCCTCGGCGAGGTCGGCCTCGTCGGCGCGATCCTCTTCCACGCCCTCAACGGCCTGCGCATCATCCTGGTGGACTTCTGGTCCCAGGGGACCAAGCGCCAGCGCAGCCTGTTCTGGGGTGTGGTGATCGTGTGGGCCATCCTCATGGCCGGCTTCCTCCCCCGCCAACTCATGCACATGTTCGGAGCGTGACCATGAGTGCACAGACCGGAACCTCTATCCCGGATCCCACCACCCGCTACCGCCGCACCGGACAGCGCGGGATCAACGCCGAGATGCTCTCGTGGATGTTCATGCGAGCCTCCGGCGTGCTGCTGGTGATCCTCGTCTTCGGCCACCTCTTCGTGAACCTCTGGCTCGGCCAGGGTGTCAAGGGCATCGACTTCGCCTTCGTGGGCGGCAAGTGGGCCTCCCCCTTCTGGCAGGTCTGGGACCTGCTGATGCTGTGGCTGGGCCTGATCCACGGCGGCAACGGCGTACGCACGATCATCAACGACTACGCCCGCGGTGATCGTCTGCGGATGGTCCTCAAGGGCCTGCTCTACTTCGCCGTGGTCGTCACGATCATCCTGGGCACCCTGGTGATCTTCACCTTCGACCCCTGCCCCGTCGGCGCCGAGCCGAGCCTGCTGCCCTCCTTCTGCGAGGGCTGACGCCCCTGGGGCGGTCGATCCCATCGACCGCCCCTTTCCTTCTTCCCGGTCGACCCGAAACGGAGCAGTCACCAGACATGCAGACCCATAACTACGACGTGGTGATCGTCGGCGCCGGCGGTGCCGGCATGCGCGCGGCCCTGGAGTCCTCGAAGAACTCCCGCACCGCAGTCGTCACCAAGCTCTATCCCACTCGCTCCCACACCGGCGCGGCCCAGGGCGGCATGTGCGCCGCCCTCGCCAACGTCGAGGACGACAACTGGGAATGGCACACCTACGACACCGTCAAGGGCGGTGACTACCTGGTCGACCAGGACGCCGCCGAGATCATGGCCAAAGAGGCCATCGACGCGGTGCTCGACCTGGAGAAGATGGGGCTGCCCTTCAACCGCACCCCCGAGGGCAAGATCGACCAGCGCCGCTTCGGCGGGCACACCCGCGACCACGGCGAGGCCCCGGTGCGCCGCTCCTGCTATGCCGCGGACCGCACCGGCCACATGATCCTGCAGACGCTCTACCAGAACTGCGTCAAGCAGCAGGTCGAGTTCTTCAACGAGTACTACGTGCTCGATGTGCTCATGACCGGCGACCCGCGCAGCGACGAGGGCGTGCGCGCCTCCGGCGTGGTCACCTACGAGCTGGCCACCGGCGAGCTGCACATCTTCCGCGCGAAGTCCGTCATCTTCGCCTCCGGCGGCTTCGGCAAGATCTTCAAGACCACCTCGAACGCCCACACCCTCACCGGTGACGGGCCCGCGATGGCATTCCGCCGCGGCATCCCGCTGGAGGACATGGAGTTCTTCCAGTTCCATCCGACGGGCCTCGCCGGGCTGGGCATCCTGCTCTCCGAGGCGGCCCGCGGCGAGGGCGGCATCCTGCGCAACAGCGAGATGGAGCGCTTCATGGAGCGCTACGCCCCCACGCTCAAGGACCTCGCTCCCCGTGACGTCGTGGCGCGAGCGATGGCGAACGAGGTGCGAGAGGGCCGCGGCGCCGGCCCGAAGAAGGACTACGTCTTCCTGGACCTCACCCACCTCGAGCCCTCGCACATCGATGCGAAGCTCCCGGACATCACCGAGTTCGCGCGCACCTACCTCGGGGTCGAGCCGTACACGGATCCGATCCCGGTGTTCCCCACTGCGCACTACGGCATGGGTGGCATCCCCACCAACGTCCGGGGTGAGGTGCTCCGCAATGCGACCGACGTGATCCCCGGGCTGTACGCCGCCGGGGAGACCGCGTGCGTCTCCGTGCACGGCGGCAACCGCCTGGGCACCAACTCCCTCCTGGACATCAACGTCTTCGGTCGCCGCGCCGGCATCGCCGCAGCGGAGCACGCCGCGACCGTGGACCTGCCCGAGCTGCCGGAGGGCCTCGAGCTGCCCACCGTCGAGCTGCTCGAGCGGCTGCGCGACCGTCCCGCGACCGAGGATCGCATCGCCGACATCCGCAGCGCACTGCAGGAGACGATGGACGCGAACGTCCAGGTGTTCCGCACCGACGAGACCTGCCGCCAGGCCCTCGCCGACATCAAGGGACTCAAGAAGCGCTACGAGACCGTCGCCATCCAGGACAAGGGGCGGCGCTACAACCTCGACCTGATGGAAGCCGTGGAGCTGGGCTTCCTGCTGGACCTCGCAGAGATCGTGGCGCTCGGCGCGCTCGAGCGCAAGGAGTCCCGCGGCGGCCACTTCCGTGAGGACTTCGAGAAGCGCGACGACGTCAACTTCCTCCAGCACACCATGGCCTATCGAACCCTCCCCGACGAGGAGGGCCTCGAGGGCACCTCGATCCGCCTGGGCACCAAGCCCGTCGTGATCACCCGTTACGAGCCGAAGGAGCGTACGTTCTGATGACTGCCGTCGCTGAGAAGCCCGAGGTCGACGCGTCCGCGGGCGAGGTCCCCTCGTTCCAGGTCACCCTCCGCATCGCTCGCTTCAACCCCGAGGATGACAAGGGCACCCACTGGGAGGACTTCACCGTCACCATGCACGGCACCGACCGGGTGCTGGATGCGATGCATGAGATCAAGTGGCACCTCGATGGGTCGCTCACCTTCCGCCGCTCCTGCGCGCACGGGATCTGCGGCTCGGACGCGATGCGGATCAACGGCCGCAACCGTCTGGCCTGCAAGACCCTGCTCAAGGATCTCGACATCAACAAGCCCATCACCGTCGAGCCCATCAAGGGGCTCCCGGTGGAGAAGGACCTGATCGTCGACATGGAGCCGTTCTTCGACTCCTACAAGGAGGTCATGCCGTTCCTGGTCGCCAAGGGCCAGGAGCCCAGCCGCGAACGGCTGCAGACCGCCGAGCAGCGCGAGCGCTTCGACGACACCACCAAGTGCATCCTCTGCGCCGCCTGCACCTCCTCGTGCCCAGTGTTCTGGACCGACGGGCAGTACTTCGGCCCCGCCGCGATCGTCAACGCGCACCGCTTCATCTTCGACTCGCGCGACGATGCCGGTGATCAGCGGCTGGAGATCCTGAATTCCAAGGAAGGCGTGTGGCGCTGCCGCACCACCTTCAACTGCACCGAGGCATGCCCCCGCGGCATCCAGGTCACCAAGGCGATCGCCGAGGTCAAGCAGGCTGTGATCCGCGGCCGCGTCTGACCGCCCCGCCCCGCGCGGGCCGACACACCCCGCGCCGCCCACGCGGGCGATCCGGCTCCCACGCGGGAAATCCGGCAAGTAATGCGAGCTGAGGACCGATGCTCTTCTGAACATCGGTCCTCAGCTCGCATTTCTCGTCGGCGGCGAGCCGACCTCGTGGTGCGGAAGTGCGCATCGGCGGCGACCACGGCGCCGGCCTCGTGTCGCACCGCGGTGCAGACGGCGTCGGTCTCCTGCCGGAGTGCGTCGATGAAGCAGGCGTTGGCGTTGCCCATGAGGCCGAAGACCTCATGGACGTGGCGGGCGAGTGTGCGGGCGACGTGGGTGGAGACGATGGCCATAGGGGTCCTCCGAGAGATATGCGAAGGCGTGTGCGCTCCGTATATGTCTCGCTCCGAGATCGCCCGGGGGTTCGTGCCCCTGGTGAGAGCACCGGCTGACGCTCCGCGATGAGCGCGCCTGACAGGGGGACAGCAGCACCGGTCCCCTCGCACCGGAGCACGACAGGGCGCGAGCCGGTGTGCTCGGCAGCTCACGCCCTGCGTCGCTCGGAGTCAGCTCACGAGTAGCTGACCACCAGCGGGGCGTGATCGGACCAGCGGGTGTCATAGCTCGGCGCACGATCCACCTGCGCGGACGATGCCTTCGCGGCGAGGCCCTCGGTGGCGAGCTGGTAGTCGATCCGCCAGCCTGCGTCGTTGTCGAAGGCCTTCCCCCGCTGCGACCACCAGGTGTACGGACCGGGGCCGTCACCATGGAGGGTGCGGTGCACGTCCACGTAGCCCGCGGCGGTGGTGAGGCGATCGAGGTAGGCACGCTCCTCGGGCAGGAACCCTGCAGACTTCAGATTGCCCTTCCAGTTCTTGATGTCCCATTCGGTGTGGGCGATATTGATGTCGCCGGTGAGCACCACGTGCCGTCCTTCGCCCCTCAGAGTCTCCAGACGCTCCATCATCACGTCGAGGAACGCGTACTTGTCGATCATCGTCTGCGGCTTCTCGGTGTTGCCCGAATGCACGTAGCAGGAGATCACCGTCATCGTGGTCCCGTCTCCCAGCGGGTCCTCGAGGTCGGCCTCGAGCCAGCGGCCGGTGTGGGCGTCCTCGTCGAGGCCGGGCAGGCCGCGGCGCACCCCGGCCAGGTCGATGCGTTCCAGGGAGGTGCGGGCAGCGATCGCCACTCCGGCGCGGCCCTTCAGCTGCGAGGCCTCCCCCACGATGGACCAGCCCTCTCCCATGAGACCGGCGAGCAGCTCCTCCGGGGCGCGCACCTCCTGCAGGGTGATGACGTCCGCCGGGGTGGAGGAGAGCCAGTCGTCCATCCCCTTCCGTGCGGCGTCGCGCAGGCCGTTGACGTTGACGGTGGCGAGGATCAGGCTCATGCGGGCATCTCGATCCCGGCGGCGCGCTCGGCCGCCTCGACGACATTCTTCAGCAGCAGCGCACGCGTCATCGGCCCGACGCCTCCGGGGTTCGGGCTGATCCAGCCGGCGACCTCGCCCACCGCAGGATCCACATCACCCACGAGCTTCGCCTTGCCCCCCTCGGGGTCCTCCCGGCGGGAGACCCCGACATCGAGCACGATCGCGCCGGGCTTGACATCCTCGGCACGGACCAGATGCGCGGCACCGGCGGCGGCGATGATCACATCGGCACGGCGCAGGTGGGAGGGCAGGTCCGTGGTCCCGGTGTGGCACAGCGTGACGGTCGCGTTGTGCTCCCGACGAGTCAGCAGCGCACCGATCGAGCGGCCGACGGTGACGCCGCGGCCGACGACCACCACGTCCTTGCCCCGGAAGTCCTGGCCATGGCGCTCCACCAGCTCGATCACGGCGCGCGGGGTGCAGGGCAGCGGGGTGTCGATCGCGGTGTAGGCGTTGAGGATCAGGCGCCCGAGGTTCGTCGGGTGCAGCCCGTCGGCATCCTTGGCCGGGTCGATCCGCTCGAGGATCGCAGCGGTGTCGATCTGCTTCGGCAGCGGGAGCTGCACGATGTACCCGGTGCAGGCGGGGTCGGCGTTGAGCTCATCGACGAGCGCCTCGACGTCCTCCTGGGTGGCGTCCGCCGGGAGGTGCTTCTGGATCGAGTTCAGCCCGATCTGCTCGCTGTCGCGATGCTTGCCGCGCACATAGGCGGCGCTGCCCGGATCATCACCCACCAGGACGGTCGCGAGGCCGGGGCGCTGCTGCCCACCCTCGACGAGTCGGGCGACGCGCTCGGCGAGCTCCTCCTTGATCGCTTTCGCGGTGGCCTTGCCGTCGAGGATCTGAGCCGTCATGGTGCTCCTTGGGTTCTCTGGGGGTGATGGATGGTGCAGCAGCTGTGGCGGAGGGCCCCTGTCCCAGGACGCGGCGCAGGGACCGGGTGCAGGGACACCAGTGGGGCCCGGCGCTGTGTGCCGGGCCCCACGGGGCTGCTCAGTACTGCTGGAGATCGGCGTACAGGGGCTTCGCCTCGGCCAGTGCAGCGGTGCGGGCACGCAACGACTCGATATCCGCGCCACCGGTCAGGGCCAGGGCGATGACATCGGCGACCTCGGTGAATTCTGCGGCGCCGAAACCGCGGGTGGCCAGCGCCGGGGTGCCGATGCGCAGGCCGGAGGTGACGCGCGGCGGGCGCGGGTCGTTGGGGACCGCATTGCGGTTCACCGTGATCCCGGCCTCGTGCAGGCGGTCCTCGGCCTGCTGGCCGTCGAGCTCGCTACCGGTGAGATCCACCAGCACCAGGTGCACATCGGTGCCCCCGGAGATCAGCTTCACGCCGGCCGCCTTGGCGTCCTCCGCCTGGAGTCGATCGGCGAGGATCTTCGCGCCTTCGAGGGTGCGGGCCTGACGGTCCTTGAAGTCTTCGGTGCCGGCGATCTTGAGCGCGATGGCCTTCGCGGCGATGACGTGCATCAGCGGCCCGCCCTGCTGGCCGGGGAAGACGGCCGAGTCGATCTTCTTGGCCCACTTCTCCTTGCACAGGATCATGCCGGAGCGGGGCCCGCCGATGGTCTTGTGGATGGTGGTGGAGACGACGTCCGCGTAGGGGACGGGGCTGGGGTGCAGGCCCGCGGCGACCAGACCCGCGAAGTGCGCCATATCGACCCAGAGCACCGCACCGACCTCGTCGGCGATCTCGCGGAATGCAGCGAAGTCGAGCTGGCGGGTGTAGGCGGACCAGCCGGCGACGATCACCTTGGGCTGCTCGGCGATGGCCAGCTCACGCACCTTGGCCATGTCGATCTGCCCGTTCTCGGGCTCGGTCTCGTAGGCGACGATGTCGTAGAGACGGCCGGAGAAGTTGATCTTCATGCCGTGGGTGAGGTGGCCGCCGTGTGCCAGCGACAGGCCCATGAGCTTGTCACCGGGGCGGGCCAGGGCATGCATCACCGCGGCGTTCGCCGAGGCGCCCGAGTGGGGCTGCACGTTGGCGTGCTCGGCGCCGAAGAGCTCCTTCGCACGGTCGATCGCGATCTGCTCGGCGACGTCGACCTCTTCGCAGCCGCCGTAGTAGCGGCGACCCGGGTAGCCCTCGGCGTACTTGTTCGTGAGCACGGATCCCTGCGCCTGCAGCACGGCGCGGGGAACGAAGTTCTCGCTCGCGATCATCTCGAGCGTGCGCTGCTGGCGCGCCAGCTCACGGTCGAGCACCTGGGCGATGTCCGGGTCGAGCTCGGAGATGGACTGGTCGAGGACGTTCACAGGGCCTCCTGCAGTGTTCGGGGCGGATGGGCGATGGACGCCGTCCGGCCATCTTAGGTCGCGGGAACGGATCCCGGCGGGGCGGCTCAGAGTTCGAGGCCGAGACGCACCGGTTCAGGGACCAGCTGCACGCCGAAGGCCGTCTTCACCCGCTGCTGGACATCCTGAGCCAGCGACACCAGGTCATCGCTGCTCGCGCCGCCGCGGTTGGTCAGGGCGAGGGAGTGCTTGGTCGAGACCGCCGCCCGCTCCCCCAGCGCATGCCCCCGCTCGATGCCGGCGTGGCTGATCAGCCAGGCGGCGCTGGTCTTGATCCGCCCGCCATCGACCGCGTAGCGCGGTGCGTCCTCAGGCAGGTGCGCCGCCTCGTCCGGCGAGAGGATCGGGTTGGTGAAGAAGGATCCGGCGCTCCAGGTGTCGTGGTCCAGCGGGTTCAGCACCATGCCCTTGTCGCCGCGGATCCGCAGCACCGCTTCCCGCACCGCGCTCATCGGGGCCCGGTCCCCGACCTCGACGCCGAGCACCTCGGCGAGCTGGCCGTAGCGGATCGGCGCGGAGCGGGAGCCGATGGTGTGCTGGAAGGTCACCGAGAGCACGACATAGCGGCCAGTGGCCGAGGGCACCGGGCCCGCATACCGGGTGCGCTTGAAGAGGCTGTCGCGGTAGGCGAACCCGCAGTCGGCGGCGAAGAAGGTGCGCACCACCTGCTTCTCCCGGTCCCAGGTGCGCACCCGGGAGATGGTCGAGGCGACCTCCTGCCCGTAGGCGCCGACGTTCTGGATCGGGGTGGCGCCGATGGTGCCGGGGATGCCCGAGAGCGCCTCGATCCCGACCATCTCGCGGGCGATCGCGTAGCGCACTGCACGATCCCAGTTCACCCCGGCGAAGTACTCGACGATGGCGCCGCCGCAGGTGGGATCCAGCGGTGTCAGCTCGGCCGGGTCCACGGGGATGCCGTCGGGCTCTCCAGAGGCGCCGACCTCGCAGGTGGCGTCCAGCAGGGGCGGCTCCTCCGGGTCCCGCAGCAGCACGACCGTGCCGTCGAACGGGGCATCGGAGGCCACCAGGTTCGAGCCGCCTCCGAGCACCAGGAGCGGCTCGCCCGCGGCGTCGGCGGCAGCGACCGCCTCGATCACCTCATCGGCGGTGCGCGCCTCGACCAGCTTCCGGATCTGACCTCCGATCCGGAGGGTCGTCAGGTCGGAGAGCTTCATGCGGCATCGTTCCCGGTGCGCGCCTCTGCAGAGTCGGGGCCCGGGAGCGCAAGAGTGGCCCGGGCGCGCCCGAGCACCTTGGTGCCGTCGAACTCGGCGGTGAGGTCCACCCTTGCCGTGCGTGCGGCCTCGTCGATCGCTGCGACGACGGCGCTCACCTCGAGGACGGCCGCGCCGGTCGCGGGCACGGGGATCGGATTCGTGAAGCGAGTCGTGTAGGCCCGCACCGCGGTGGGATCCGCGATCGCGTCGAGCAGCCCGGTCACTGCGGTGCCCATGGTGAGCATGCCGTGGGCGATGACGCCCGGGAGCCCGGCCTCGGTCGCGACGGTGTCGTTGTAGTGGATCGGGTTGAAGTCCCCCGAGGCACCGGCATACCTCACGAGCGTGTCGCGGGTGATCTCGTGCCGGGTGCGGGCGAGCTCCTGGCCGACGACCAGGTCGGCGAGATCTACTGGGGTGGGCGTGGTGGCGGTCATGTCTGCTCCTGGATTCCGGGGAGGCGGGCGTGGCGAGGTTCGGCGCGGCGGGCGTGGACCAGGGTCAGGCGCCGCGGACGACGAGCATGCTACGCACGCTGGCGACATCGGTGCCGGCCTCATCGGCCAGGTCCACGCGGGTGGTGATCATCGAGTGGCCGCCGGCGGCTCGCACCGCCTCGACGGTGAGGGTCGGCACCAGGACGTCACCGGCCACGACGGGTCGATGGAGGGTGAAGGTCTCCTCCCCGTGCACGACGCGGCGGAAGTCGATGCCTGCGGCGGGATCCTCGATGTACTGCGCCTCGGTGGCCTGGGCAAGGGAGACCAGGAAGGTCGGAGGTGCGACGACGTCGGCGTGGCCGGCTCTGCGCGCGGCCTCGGGGTCGCTGTGCAGAGGGGAGGTGGCGCCGGTGGCGTGGGCGAACTCCATGATCTTCGCGGCGGAGACCGTGTGCGCGGGTCCGGCCGGGTAGCTGCGCCCTGCGAAGGCGGGATCAGGGGTGGTGGTCACGATGTCTCCCGAGGTCGGGTCGGTGGGGCGAGGTCGGGTCGGCGGGGCCGACGAGTGTGGACTCCTCGATCATCTCACCGTCGGGCGGCCCTCGCAGCGCCCCGGCATGCTGGAGCGGCGTCCTGAACCGTGGCCCGGCCCAGCACTGGGGACTCCGGGGACGACGAAGGCCACCCGGGCAGTCCGGGTGGCCTTCGTGGAAGTGCGTGTGACTCGCTCAGCGGGTCTCGCGGTGTGCCGTCTGCTTGCCACAGGTCGGGCAGAACTTCGAGAGTTCGAGCCGGTCCGGCGTGTTGCGACGGTTCTTCTTGGTGATGTAGTTGCGCGCCTTGCAGTCAACACAAGCCATAGTGATCTTGGGACGCACGTCAGAGCTCTTGCTCGCCACGGTTCGCCTCTTTCGTCCGGGTGACGCGCTCCGCAGCGCGCCTCGTGGGTCCCCGTGCTCGGGGGATGTGGATTCTGCACGCCGGTGATGACCGGTGTGGTACCGAGGGCGGGGATCGAACCCGCGACCTCACGATTATGAGTCGTGCGCTCTAACCGTCTGAGCTACCCCGGCATGACCGATGAAGCGGCCCGTCTCGAATGAGAACGAGCCGCCGCATCCATCAGAGCCCTGAAAGGGAATCGAACCCTTGACCTTCTCCTTACCATGGAGACGCTCTGCCGACTGAGCTATCAGGGCAACCCGGTAAACCTTACCCGCCTCGTTGCCCGGAGGCAATTCGGGGGCGGACCCCGGTGCTTCGGATCACATGGACCCTCCGCGGTGGCAGATGAGGGATTCGAACCCCCGTAGGCAATGCCAGCTGATTTACAGTCAGCTCCCTTTGGCCGCTCGGGTAATCTGCCGCGACTGCTCCCGTTGCCCACCCGACCTGGATCGCGTGGCCGCCGGAAGCGGACCTGAATCAGCATAGCGGCGTCCCGCCGCCGATGCGAACCCGGAAGGGCCTCGGGCCGCATGAAGAGCATCACAGCTCTCGATGCGGCTCGTGGACAATAGGGGTGCGGCCCGTCCCTGCGGCCGCCCGAAGGAAGGACCCACCGTGGCAGATTCATCGTTCGACATCGTCAGCAAGCTCGATCGCCAGGAGATCGACAACGCTGTCAACCAGGCAGTGAAGGAGGTCGGGCAGCGGTACGACTTCCGGGGCACCGGGGCGTCGATCACGCTCAGCGGCGACGAGATCGTCATGACCGCGAACGCGGAGGAGCGCGTGCTCGCCGTGCTGGATGTGCTCCAGTCCAAGCTGATCCGTCGCGGGATCTCCCTCAAGGCGCTCGAGGTGGACGAGCCCAAGCAGTCCGGCAAGGAGACGCGTCTGGCCGCTGCACTCAAGGAGGGCATCAGCACCGAGGACGCCAAGAAGATCTCGAAGCTGATCCGCGAAGAGGGGCCCAAGGCGGTCAAGGCGCGGATCGAGGGTGACGAGCTGCGAGTCTCCTCCAAGAGCCGTGACGATCTGCAGGCCGTCATCTCGCTGCTGAAGGGCAAGGATCTGGACGTCGCGCTGCAGTTCGTCAACTACCGCTGACCCTGCCGCGCCGGCGTTCGACCTCTGCACACCACCTCTGCACACCAAGGACGGCCCCGCACCCACCAAGGGTGCGGGGCCGTCCCCACGAGAACCGGACGCTCAGGCCTGGTTCGAGGTCGAATCCTGCTGCTCAGCATGGTTGTTGAGCTCAGAACCCTTATCCGCCATCGCGTTGACCAGATCAGCCACCGGACCGCTCACGAAGCTGTTCCACTCCTGCAGATACGTGTCGTAGTCCGGACCGACCCACTCCACCGAGTTCACCAGGTTGGTGGCGCCGTTGATCAGCTCAAGAATCTGCTGACCAGCCTCATTCACGCCCTGCGCAACCTCGCGACCCTCTTCCGGATTCATACCCTTGAAAGCCATGACCTACCCCTTTCGCCCCATCCCGGAGCTTCAGAACACACAAAGAAAAGAAACCGAAGATCCGAAGATCAGGAAGACGCCTCACGCTGCGCCGCAGCGTTCCTCGTCCCACGCTCAGAGAACTCGCCACACTGCTGACTCACCTGCTGCGCAAGCTGACCAAGACCATCGGTGAACTCAGAGACGAAACGATCCCGATCCTCACCGGTCCAATCGAACTCCGACACCCGCGAAGCAATCTGCTGGAACGCCTGCTGAACATCATCGCCGGCCTGCTGAATCTGCTGAGCCATCTGCTCGACAGACTCCGGGGTCATGCCCTTCTTCATGGTGTCCTCCATGTCGTAGAAAAAACTCGGTCCCACCCACCGGAGAAGACCTCCACGGCCACCGACCGCATCCTCGACCCTGTCCCCCAGGTGATGACTCCACTCTAGAACCCCCACCCCCACGTGGCGATGGGGACAACTCCCCATGGCCCTCCACAATCCGATTCTGTGGCATTGATGCAGGTCAGGCATCTATCGGCAGCGTTCTGGCGTTGTGGACAGAGCTGGCTCCCCACTCCGGCTCCCCTTGCGGCATCGAGAGTCGTTCCGCTGCGCAGGGTCGCTCGCTGCTCTGCGACAGCGGTGCACAGCGAAGTGCCCGCCTCTCGGCTCGGACGGTCTCCAGCAGTCCCCGCAGGGTCAACGGCAGTCCCCGCAGGGCCGACGCTCCGCTGAGCCCGCACGGCCGTCGAGTCGGCGGACGGCGCCACCTCTGCGCCGGCCATGGCATGCAGGACGGCCCCGCACCCACCAAGGGTGCGGGGCCGTCCCCACGAGAACCGGACGCTCAGGCCTGGTTCGAGGTCGAATCCTGCTGCTCAGCATGGTTGTTGAGCTCAGAACCCTTATCCGCCATCGCGTTGACCAGATCAGCCACCGGACCGCTCACGAAGCTGTTCCACTCCTGCAGATACGTGTCGTAGTCCGGACCGACCCACTCCACCGAGTTCACCAGGTTGGTGGCGCCGTTGATCAGCTCAAGAATCTGCTGACCAGCCTCATTCACGCCCTGCGCAACCTCGCGACCCTCTTCCGGATTCATACCCTTGAAAGCCATGACCTACCCCTTTCGCCCCATCCCGGAGCTTCAGAACACACAAAGAAAAGAAACCGAAGATCCGAAGATCAGGAAGACGCCTCACGCTGCGCCGCAGCGTTCCTCGTCCCACGCTCAGAGAACTCGCCACACTGCTGACTCACCTGCTGCGCAAGCTGACCAAGACCATCGGTGAACTCAGAGACGAAACGATCCCGATCCTCACCGGTCCAATCGAACTCCGACACCCGCGAAGCAATCTGCTGGAACGCCTGCTGAACATCATCGCCGGCCTGCTGAATCTGCTGAGCCATCTGCTCGACAGACTCCGGGGTCATGCCCTTCTTCATGGTGTCCTCCATGTCGTAGAAAAAACTCGGTCCCACCCACCGGAGAAGACCTCCACGGCCACCGACCGCATCCTCGACCCTGTCCCCCAGGTGATGACTCCACTCTAGAACCCCCACCCCCACGTGGCGATGGGGACAACTCCCCAGGCAGAGGCCCCACCTGGCACCCATTGCCGTCCTCCCCGGGCAGGCAGAACCGCGGTGCCGCCGCCGCATGCGAAAAGCCTCGGACCCGAAGGTCCGAGGCCGTCACCAGCTGACGAAGCCGCCTGTCAGCTGAGGTCCAAGCTCACGGAGTCCTGGATCGCGCGGACGGTCTCGATCTCCTCATCCGCGCTCTCTGCACCGCAGCTGCCCACGATCTCCAGGACGTCCTTCGCCACCCCGCCACGATCGCCGACCGCATAGCGGGCAGCCTGAACAACCGTGGGGCGCCCGGGCTGCGTGTACCCGTACTCGCTGGCGATCCAGGTCATCCCCTCGACCTGGATCTCCCCCGTGCCCAGCTCCTCGAGCTCAGGCAGGGCCGCTTTGCGCTGCTCGAGGCCGGCCTTGGCCGCCTCGAGGGTGAAGTCTGGCCCGAACCGCTGCACAGTGACCACGACGTTCGCCCGAAACTGCCCCTCCACCCGGGGCTGCGCCACAGCGACCTGGACTCCGGGAACGGTCAGCGTCTCCCAGTCGTCCGGCACGTGGACGGCGATCCGCGGCGGACCGGGAAAATCTGCGCTCGGATACTCGATCTTCTTGGCCATGGATTAGCTCCGTTCGTCCCACCTCTGACGGCGCCAAACATATCAGGCACGAACGAGGCCCGAACGCGCATTCCGTGCGGGCCTCGGGGCCGGTCGCGAGAACCGGGTGATGCTCGGTCAGTTCGAGGAGGTGGCGTCCTGCTCGGCCGCATTGCGGTCTGCCGAGTCCCCGAGATCGTTGACAGCATTCATGATCTGCTGCAGCGCTGGAACCATCTCTCCGGACCATTGGCCACGGAAGCGATCTGCATCGGGACCGGTCCAATCCACCTCTTCAAGACCGGTGGTGAGCTCCTGCTCGATCCTCGTGATCTCCTCGGCCGCATCCCGGAGCTGGGCCGACATCCGCCGGACCTCTTCGACGTTCATACCCTTCGTCGCGTTCACGGTTCGGGTTCCCCTTCCTGGTGTCTCGCGCCTGCGCCCTGATCCGGTGCACCGGCCTGCTGTCGTACGGGAATCACTCTAGAGCGATCCGGGGACACGGACCATGGGGAGGAGTCCCCATGGGGACAACCGCCGGAGGACCGCGTCGTCCTGCGACGGCGGGAGGGTCCGGAACCACCCGCACCATCCTGCGCGCGAGGACTGCTCAGCCGGTGGTGATCTGCGCGACCTGCAGCTTCAGCGCGCGACCGCTGTAGACGAGGAAGCCGCGTCCGGCGGGGAAGTCCGCTCGACGGATCCTCCCCAATCCGGTGCCGAGCAGGGAGTCACCGTCCATATCGCTGGGCTGCAGCAGCAGTCCCCGGCGGCCGGCCTTGAAGGGCTGGGCGAGCACATAAGCCTGCGACCACGAGGCGGATTCGTTCTCGCCGACCACGAACTGCCCTTCGCGGGTGCTGGCACGGATCAGCTTGTCCAGATCGTTCTCGACCCCGCTGCCGGTGAAGTCTGCGACCCCGTCGATGAACAGCGCCAGCTTGCCCTCTCCGACGGTGCCGGATTCGATGGTCTCGCGCAGCTGGGCGGCGAGCTCCCGGACGGTGTCGGGATCCGACGCCTCGACGTCCCAGATCGACAGGCCGGTCAGCGGGGTACGGCGCGCCGAGAAGCGCACGAGGCGCATCGGCTCGTCCATGGCCTTCAGCCCGGTCGCGATCGTCAGCATCGCGGTGGTGCGTCCCGATCCCATCGGGCCGGTGACCATGAAGGCTCCCCGCGGCTCGTAGGTGAGCTCTGCGAGCGTCTCGTCGGCCAAGCCCAGCACCGGGAGCCCGCCACGGGTCGGTCGCAGCGAGGAGAACTCCACCCGCTCCGGCAGGCGTTCGATCGCCGGTGCCTCGGGAACCCCGGCCCTCCGCATCGCCTGGGCGAGCTTGGCGACCTCACGGGACTGCAGCGCGACGTTGGAGTCGCCGCCGTGCACCGCGACCTGCACCTCGTGACCGTCCTGGATCGCCCGCCCGGGCGGGGAGTTCGCATCCAGCACGTCCTTGGGCTCCCCGAACCCGGCGTAGTCGTCGACGCTGGCCATGCGGTGGATGAGCCGTCGCTGGATCGAGGAGCCCAGCGAGGTGGGGATGGCGTTGGGGCGGTCACCGGTGACGATGACATGCACCCCCACCTGACGGCCGTCGGTGGCGATCTGGACGAAGGCCGTGAACCACTTCGAGAGGTTCGAGTAGTCATACGCCTCGCGGAATGCTGCCATGCCATCGACCAGGAGCAGGATGCGCGGGGTGTCGGGCTTGCCCGCCAGGTCGCGGTACTCCGCGACGGAACCTGCGCGGATCCTCGCGAACTCCTTCGCCCGCTCATCGATCATCTCTCGCAGGGTCCGCAGGAGGCGGATCACCCGCTCCTCGTCATCGCCAGGGATGATCGAGCCCACGTGCGGGAGCTCCTCCAGCATCGTCAGACCGGACGCGCCGAAGTCGAGCCCGTAGACATGCACAGGACCGCCGCGCACGGTCGAGGCGGCCGAGATCGCGAAGGTGCGCAGGGTGGTGGATTTTCCGGAGCCGCCGGTCCCGTAGATCGCCATGTTGCCGTCGCGGTCGGGGTAGTAGGACGTGGTCGGCTGCGCCTGATCCTCGGGAACATCCATGACGCCGAGCAGGAGCTCCTCGTCGGTGCGCCTGCTGGGCAGCCGGGAGAGGTCGTAGGCGTCGGCCAGCTCGGAGAGCCATGGCTTGCGGGGCGCCGGCACCCCGGCGCTCTCCGCAGCGGCCTTGACCGTGGCGACCACCCGGGAGATGTCATTGGGGCCGGGGTCCTTGACCTCCTTGGTGGGCGGAGAGGGGATGTCCCACTGCTCACCGGTGCCGAAATCCTTCTCGACGATGTCGATCCGCGCCCGTTCGGGCTCGTCAGTGGTCCAGCCGCCGGCGTAACCGGTCTGGAAGGTGGCGATGCGGCCGGGCCCGGTCTTGGCTGCGCCGCGCCCCGGGATGCTGGGGTCGAAGTGCGCGGACATCTTGTCTCCCAGGATGTCCTTGGAATCCGCTTCATCCGCCATGCGCAGGGCGATGCGGAGGTTCGTGTTGGCCCGCAGGTTGTCCTTGATGACACCGGCCGGGCGCTGGGTGGCGAGGATCAGGTGCAGGCCCAGGGAACGGCCGCGGGCGGCGACGTCCACGACGCCGTCCACGAACTCGGGGATCTCCTTGGCCAGCGCCGCGAACTCGTCGACGATGATGATCAGGCTGGGCGGCGCCTCGGGGTCGCCGGTCCGCTCGAGGGAGACCAGATCCTTCGCCTTCTTGCGGTTGAGCAGGTGCTCGCGGTAGTGCAGCTCGGCGCGCAGCGAGGTCAGGGCGCGCCGCACGAGGTGCTGGGAGAGGTCGGTGACCAAACCCACGGTATGGGGCAGCGCGACCGCGTCGGCGAACGCCGCTCCACCCTTGTAGTCCACGAACAGGAAGGTCACCCGGTCGGGGCTGTGGGCGGTGGCCATGCCCAGCACCCAGGCCTGGAGGAACTCCGACTTGCCGGCGCCGGTGGTGCCTCCGACCAGGGCGTGCGGGCCGTTGGTGCGCAGGTCCAGATGGTAGGCGTCCTGGCCGTTGTGGCCGATCAGTCCGCGGAGGTTCGCATCATGCTTGCGGCGCTGCGGCTCGGAGCCGTCGCGCGGGGTGAGGGAGTTGTTCTCCTTCCACCGCTCGATGATGTAGTTGGGGTCCTCGGCCGTCTGCATGCCGGCGAGCTTGAGATAGGAGATCGCGCGAGGGAGGTCGGAGTCGTCGTCGATCGGGACTCCCGCATCGACCACCGGAGAGAGATGGCGGGCCACACCGGAGGCCACCTCGACCGAGACGGTCTCGACGGTGACCGGGTAGAACCGCTCCCCCAGTCGCACGTGGCCGGCGCTCGCGCCGTCGACCGACTCCTCGACGGAGACGTAGGTGCGGCAGGCCGCCGGCAATGCGGCGATGTTGGAGGCGCACCAGATGACATGCACGCCGACGTCCGGTCCGCGCTCCGCGATGCGCACCAGGCGGGCCCGGTCCACGGGTGCATCGTCCTCGATGATGACCACCAGGCTCGGGGTGACCGGCTCGGGCGGGATCGGGGTCTCCTGCGTGATGTCCGCGGTCATCGGGGTGCGCAGCTGGGGCGGGGCGTCTCCGACCCGCTGCTCGATGAGCTCCTCGATCCGTGCGACCAGCGAGTTGCCCCGCCCGGGGGTGTCGGCGAGGTGGTCTCCGGGCAGCGGCGAGTGCGGGCTCGAGGTGTGCGGGAGCCACTTCAGCCACTGCCACATCTCGCGGCTCGAGCGGGAGGTGATCGCGGCGATCGCGACCTCTGCCGGTGAATGGAGGGAGAAGAGCTGGGTGACGATGCCGCGGGCGACCCCGTCGGCCTCCTCCCCACCGCCGGCGACACCGAGGTTCCCGGCGCTGCGGAGCTCCGCGACCACGGGCACCCCGGCGATCAGCTTGTACTCCTCGTTCATGTCATCGAGCATGTCGTAGTACTTCGGGATCGCGTCGTTCTCCCCCGGCATCTCGATGCCCACGCGGGACTCGGCGACGCCCAGTCCCAGCCTCACGGTGCCGAAGGCGTTGTGCTCGGGACGGTGGGTCCACAGCAGGCGCCCCAGGCGGAAGGCGGCATCCACGGTGTCGGCGGCCGACGGCGCCTCCACCAGCCGCACTGCACGCTCGAGGTCCTGTGCGGCGGTGACCCGGCGTTTGAGGGAGGCCAGCCCCTCCTCGAAGTTCTTGATCTGGCGCTCGAGCATCTTCTTCTGCTGGAACTTGCGGTTCAGGTATCCCGCGGTGGCCATCATCGGCATCATGAACACGAACATGAGCGAGAACGGGCTGCGGGTCATCGAGAACATGAAGCCGCCCATGAGGATCGGGGCGAACATCATGAAGATCGGGAAGAACTGCGGGTTGGGCTCCTTCGGCGGGGCCGGCGCCTTGAGCGGGCGGTAGGGGAACCGCGGCACCACCCGGGGCGAGCGGTTGAACTCGACCACCGGAGAGCTCGGGGCGGTGCCGCCGAGGCGATGCAGGGCGATCACCGAGAAGGTGGTCTGGCCGATCAGGACCGTGTCCGCGGGGCCGACCACCGCACGCTGGACCTGTTCGCCGCCGATCACCACCCCGTTGGAGGAATGCAGGTCGACGACCTCGATCGAGTCCCCGACGTTGATGCGGGCATGCCGCTTGGAGAGCATCGGATCCGCGATGCGGATGTCCAGATCGCCCTCGCGACCGATCACGCTGGACCCCGTGGGCAGGGGGAACTCGCGGCCCGTCTCGGGTCCCGACAGCACCCGCATCAATGCGACCGCCGCGCCGCGCGACTCGGAGCGGGTGGCGTACTCGGTGGAGGAACGGGCGATCGAGACCACGCTGCCGGAGCGCAGGCCAGCCTGGATGAGGTCGATCTCGCGGTCCAGGGAGCGCACCCCCTTCGCCCCGGAGCCCGCACCAGGGTCCTGGACCTGCAGGGTCAGGCCCTCGGGCGCCACCACGTCGTTGCGCAGCGGATCCGCGAGATACAGAGCCCCCGCCACATCGGCGACCGTCGCGGTCGCATCGGCGGTGACCTCGAGATCGGTCAGCCGGTCCTCGGGCCTGCGCAGCGTGAGCTTGATACGCATTGGTGTTCCTCCCCCTCAGCGGACCCCTCGTCCGCCTGCCGCAGCGCCCCTGGGGACACCCCGTTCCATGAATGCGTGTGCGTGCCTCGACCGATCGCGGCGGTGTCGGCGGTGGATCAGTCCTCGTCGGCGTCCTGCGACTGCTCCAGCAGGTGCAGGTCTTCGCTGCTGACCAATCGGGAGAAGACGGCGTGCTCCACCAGCCGGGCCCGCCGATTGCTGGCGAGCTTGCCCGGTCCGCCGCGCAGTCCGCGGACGCCGAGTCGGTCGAGCTTGTCGCAGACGTTGTCGAGCTTGCGGTTGAACTTCGTGAGCGGCCATCCCAGTCGTGCGGCGGCCTGGGCCGAGGTCGGCACCGAGCTCATCCCGGATCCTTCCCGGGTCAGCATCGGCTCGGCGAGCCCGAGGATGAGGAGCTTCTGGCTCGGGGTGAGCTGCACCGAACCGACCGTGGTCTCCCCTGCCGGGTCCTCGGGGCCGGCGATCCGGGCGAACTCCGGGGACTCGGCATGCACCGACAGGTCGTAGGTGGTGGGACCGGCCGTGAACACCACCTTGGTGACGTCGAAGACCAGCGGGATGCGCGCGCCAGGAGCGAGCCAGGCCTGCATCGAACCGATGCCATCGGTGACCGTCGCGGACAGTCGCGAGCCGATGTTGACCAGCCACCACATCGACTCCACCTGGACGATCGTGAGGAAACGTCGATGCAGGAAGGGATTGTCCTCATCGATCGCGAGATCGGCCTCGCGGCCGATCGTCAGCTCCTCACCATCCTCGACGCGGTACCACTCCCCGCAGAACTCGACCGAAATCGTCGACGCCATCGTCAGCCGTCCCCTCTGTCGTCACGACTGTTCGTCATGGATGAACCGTACCCGTCACTTCGTCTCAAGACATATCTCTGCAGGGGGGCTCGCGTTGCCGTTGGGATTGACCGTCCGCACCTCGACGCAGCGCTCGGGCAGCTGCGGCGGGATCTCCAGGACGAACGAGTTCAGTCCGTGGACCTCGTGCTGCTGCTGATAGCGCTCGTAACCGTCCGGCATGTCCTTCCACTCGACCAGGAAGTGCTCATCCTGCGTGATGCCGGCGGGCGGCTCCCAGCTGATCCGGACCCTTCCTGGCACATCGGCGACGCCTTCCGGCGAGATGAACGCGTACTGGACATCCGTCGGCGGTTCCAACGGATCCACCGGCGGGGCCGCGACATTGATGTCCGTGCTGGCGATCGGCTCCGGCTCAGGGATCAGGAAGTACCGCACTCCCAAGGTGGCGCCCACGCCGAGCACCACGATCAGCACCGCTGCCAGCGTCACGAAGGGCCAAGCGGGTGCCTTCGGAGGCTCATCCCCAGTCTCCGCGGTCTCCGCAGTGCCCGGTGCGGGAAGCGGCGAGTGCGCAGAGACCCCCGCAGGCCGTGCACCGATCGGGCGCATCAGCGTCAACTCGACGGACTCCTCCGCGGCGGCAGCGGACGGTGCCCCGAACCCGGTGGCCGCCGGGGCACCGAGCGCGGGGGCCACTCCGGCGTAGGGGTCGAGCCTCCTCCGGGTACCGGGGCCGGTGGTGCTTCCCGACTCCGGGTCGACGGTGGCGACCTTGCGGATCCGGGTGTGCATGTCGAGGTCGTCATCCTCGGCATGGTGGGCGGCCGCCGTGCTCCGATCATCGAGCACGTCCATCTGGGTGACCGGCAGCGAGAGCGAGAGCTCCACCTGCTGCAGCCCACGCCCGAAAGCCAGCGCCGTGTCATACCGGCCCGCCTGCTCCTTGGCCATCGCGATCGAGAGCACCCGGTTCAGCTCTGCGGGCACATCGGGCCGGTTCAGGGGGTGCAGCGGCTCGCTCGAGATGCGATGGATGAGATCCGAGGCGGTGTTGCGCTGCCCGCGACGCTCGAACGGAGTCTGCCCGGCCAGCAGCGAGTACACGGTCGCGGCCAGGGAGAACACGTCGGAGCGCACGTCCGCGCGAGGCGGATCGGCGAAGAACTCCGGTGGGGACCACGGGATCGACATCCCCTGGGATTCCTCGACGTCGTCGCCCTGACCGGCCGCGATCGAGATCCCGAAGTCCGTGAGCGCCGGACGGTTGTAGTCGGTGACCAGGATGTTCGCTGGCTTGATGTCTCGGTGGAGGATCCCGGCGCGATGTGCCGTCTCCACGGCACCCGCGATCTGGACGCCCACTCGCAATGCCTCGGCGACGGTGATCCGCTCCCTGCGGAAGCGCACGCCGTAGTTGGGCCGGGGGCAGTACTCCATGACGATGTACGGACGGTGATCTGCGGAGACCTCGGCCTGGTGGATCGTGACGATCGACGGATGCGTCGACATCTGCGCCATCACATTGGCCTCGCCGTCGAACTGCCGCCGTACCGATTCGTCGAGCACGTTCGAGAGGAGCACCTTGATCGCCACTCGCCGCTGGGGACGGAACTGGCGGTAGAGGAAGACGTCGGCGAAGCCACCGGAGCCCAGCATCTGCTCGTACTCGTAGCCGGGCAGCCGGGGCGGCGGTGAGGGGGGCCTGGAGCTCATAGCCGTTCCCCGAACGTCAGATGCACGTCATCCCCCAGATCCAGATGGTCTCCGTCGTGGAGGACCACGCCCTCCCGTGAACGCAGTCGGACCGGCTCGTACCCCTCCCGATACAGCGTGGTGCCGTTGGTGGTGCCCAGATCGAGTGCCACCACATGCCAGCCCTCGAGCCGCAGCTCGAGATGTGAACGGGAGATGTCCTGCTGCGGGCTGGGCACCGTGATCAGCTGCGGCACCTCATGACCGCTGACGCGGGACGCACGGGGGCGCCTGCCGATGATCGCCGTCCGGTCCAGCACGAAACGAGCACCGCTGGAGACCGCGACAGCTCCCAGCGGCGGGCGCACGACGGTGCGCGGATGCCCCTGCAGCGGTGCACCGCAGGCCCGGCAGGCAGCGCGCTCCGGCGAGTTCGCATGGCCGTTCGGACACACCATCCCGGTCAGGGTCACACCACCTCCGACGACCTGTCCCCCCGCGGAGGCAGCTGGACGAGGTCCGGACTGCGGAGCCGACCCCTGACGCGGCGCGGGCGTCGCCGGGGTGCCGACGGGCGCGACCGGATGAGGCGCGCTGGCATGCCTCCCAGGCATCGCACCGCCCGGAGCAGACGTGCCGGGGTGGGCAGACGGGGGCTGCACGGGCCGCTGCGGCGCGGGGTGGGGGCTGCGGTGATGCTGTCCCGACGGCGCGGCATAGCCGGCGCTCGGTGATCCACCCATCGGAGGTCCGGGGAATCCGACCTGATGCCCGACGGCTCCCGGGTTCGCGGGACCATTGGCATACGGCTGCGGCTGACCATGAGGCATCGGGTATCCGACCTGCTGGCCAGCATCACCGGTGCTCATCGGGCGTCCATAGGGCATGCCCGGCGCCGACGGCGGTGCGGTGGGCGCCGGGCCGGGACCAGTATTCGGAGCGGGTGGCCTTGCAGGCATGTGGACCTGCGGATAGGCGAGGTGCTGCGGCGGAGTCTCCGAGGCACGCCGGGCGGCGGTCTGGGCGATCTCCGGGGCGGTGCGGCCCACACCGGGGACCCAGTCGATGAACTCTCCGCCGGTGGTGGATTCGGGCGGCTGCGGCTCGGAGGCCGAGGCCGGGGACGTCGGCGCGATGAAGGTGGTCTCAGAGGGCGGTGAGGCAGGGCGCGATGACGACGCAGCCGTCCCCTCCGTGGCCGGCTTCTCCTCCGGGTCCTCTGCGTCGTCCTCGTCCTCGGTGTGCCGGACCGCGGCATCTTCGATACGGCGGAAGACGGTCGTGCCGAAGAGATCATCGTAGGCCCCGGTGTTCTCGAGTTCGCTCGCGACGGCTGCCGACGCTGCAGGCCGGCGCGGCGCCCGCCTGGGCGCAGGCGTCGGAGCAGATGCCGACGCCGGCGCGCTCGTGACGTCCTGGTCCTCGTCATCGATCGGCGCGATCTGGGTCGGCGGCGATGTGAACTCGTGTTCGTCCTCCTCCGGAGGATCGGGGGTGGGGACGGACGCCGAGGGGGCGGGTCGTGCGAGCACCGGCGCGGCTGCTGCTGGCGTCGCCTCGGCTGGCGTCGCCTCGGCTGGCGTCTGCTCCGCCTCAGGCCCGGATGCCGCGGGTGCCGCGGCGGCCGTTCGACGGCCACGGTCGAACAGCGAGGTGCTGACCAATCGGCGCTTCACCGGGGGTGCTGCCTTGGGCTCCTCCGGGGCGGGAGCCTCCGGAGCACCAGCGGGCGGGACCGGACCCGGGGCCGACGGTCGGGCCTCGACGGGAGAAGCAGCCGGTGTCTTCTCCGCCGCAGGCGCGGATGCTGCCGGCTGCGCGGCGGGCGTTGGTTCAGGTGCAGGTGCAGGTGCAGGTGCAGGTGCAGGTGCTTCAGCCTGCGCCGCAGCTTCAGCCTGCGCCGCAGACTGCGCGGTCGACGAGCCTTCCCCGAAGAGACCCGCGAACATGTTCGGACCGCTCGACGCGGTCTCTGCGGCGGGCCGGGTCGAACTCCTGGGTGCTCCCCCTCGGGAGACGGAGGGCGGCATCTCCCCGGGTTTGCGGGCGGCCGTCGCGGGCCTCACGAGCGGCGCCGCAGCGCTGCTCCCGGCGGGCTTCGGGACAGTCGTCGGACGTGAGGCGCGGCGCTTCTTCGCCTCCGGGTCCTCGATCGACCGGCCGTCCTTCTCCACCTGTGCGGCGAGCTCAGCGCGCTCGGCATCTCCCAGTTCTGCAGGGTCCTGCGTGACGTGCACGAATCCTCGCACCGGGATGACCCCCGAGCTCAGCCGGTGCCCCCCGAGCGATTCCTCGACCGGGAGATCTCCGAACGCCGTGCGGAGCACGCCCTCGACGGTCTTCAGGACGAAAGGTTCCTCGTCGGTCCCCGCGATCTGCTGGGAACCTTCAGGGGTGTAGACGGCGATCGGCGTCGTGCCCTTCACGCCGAAGACACCGGTGGTCCCGTCGTGGAATCCGAACAGCAGCGCCGAGAGCTTCTCCGGGCTCCCGATCCCTCCGGCCTTCACCAGAGCATCGAGGAAATGGGCAGGATCGGGTGAGCTGCCGAGCAGATCCCACGCCGCTTCCGTGACCTGTTTGCGCAGTCCGGGGACCAGCACCACCCAGGCATTGTCCCGGATCACCAGAGTGGCCGGGCCCTGCCGCACCCAGGTCCCTGTCCCGAGCAGGTCCTCGGCCCCTACGCCCTTCTCCTCGCTCATCAGCCCTCGCCGCCACCCTCGCGGAGCGCTCGAGGGAGCGTGTCCTCATCGATCTCGAATTGGTCCTCCCGGTGCGCGGAGCTGGAGCTCCCGGCAGTGTTCTCGGTGACCAGGGGCTGCCCCACCACCTCGACCGCCTCGACCAGGACCACGCTGATGTTGTCGTGACCTCCCGCATCCAGCGCACGACCCACCAGCTCATGGCTGAGGGTGCGCACGTCGGTGGGCCGGCGCAGAAGCTGCTCGATGCCGGTGTCATCGACTTCGCCGGTCAGTCCGTCGGAGCAGATCAGCATCCGATCCCCCACCTCGGCGGGGATCAGCCAGTAGTCCGGATCGGACTCGGGTCCGGCGCCGAGAGCTCGGGTGACCATATGCCGGTAGGGATGGACCTTCGCCTGCGCCGGGGTGAGCTCGCCACGATCCATCAGCTCCTGCACCACTGAATGGTCCACGCTGACCTGCTCGAAGATGTCTCCCGAGAGGCGGTACACGCGGGAGTCCCCGAGGTTGAGCACCACCCAATAGCCGACGCCGTCCAGCACCATCGTCGCGACCACCGCGACCGTGGTCCCCGCCCCCAGGGTGGACTCGCCGCCGAGTTCCCCGATCCGGGTGGCTGCGGAGCGCAGTGCCTCCCCCAGCTGCTCGACGGTGACATTCTCCTGGATCGTGAGCTTCTCGAACTCCTCGACCGCGATCGCGCTGGCGACCTCACCGGCGTTGTGCCCGCCCATGCCGTCCGCGACCATATAGACCGGAGACACATTGAGGATGCTGTCCTCATTGGTGGCCCGCACATGACCTACATGGGTGGCGGCAGCGGAGATGACCCGGATCGTCCCGGTGAGATCCGGGTCGGACAGGGAGCGGTCGATCACTGCTCCTTCTCCACGGACAGGGTCCGGTCCCCGAGGGTCAGCTGTGCACCGGTGGGCAGGACCGTGGGCGCGTTCGGCACCAGGTTCTCCCGGGAACCGTCCTCACGCAGGATCGTGGAGCCGTTGGTCGAGCCCAGATCGGTGACCGTGATCTCCTCGCCGGTGCCGTCGATCCGCAGATGCGTCTTCGAGACGGAGCGGGTGTCGTCCTTCAGCACGAACAGCACCTCCTCCCCCGGAGCGGAGGGGTTGCGTCCGATCACCACAGCCTTCTCGACCAGACGCTCGGAGCCGTCGTCAGCGGTCAGCCGCAGCGTCTTCGCCGCCGGCAGCGTCACCGCGGAGATCCGGGTCTGCTCGAGGTCACCGAGCGAGTCGTCCGGTGCGGAGAGACGGGTCTGCTCATCGACCCCCGCGTCCCAGGCGTCGCCGGTGAGGTCGCTGGGTGCGCCCACCGGTTCCTGTGCAGTCCCGGCAGGGCCCCAGCCCGCGGAGGAATCCTGCGTCGAGAGGGGTTCGGGCTGCGGCGCCGCGTACGGCGACGGGGCGTCGTACGGGGACCGTGCGCCGTACGGGGACGGAGCGCCGTAAGGCGACGGTGCGCCCGGTTCCGGAGCGGGATACGCCTCAGGAGCGGGAGCCTGGTCCTGAGAGGCCGGCGGAGCCCACCCCTGGGCTGAGGCATCGGTCGGAGCCTGGTGCGGCGCTGGCGCCGGCGGCGGAGAGACAGGCTGGTCCCACGGCTGAGGCTGTGAGTACCCCTCCTGCTGACCCCAGCCCTGCTGCGGAGCGGGCTGGCCCCACTGGGCCTGCTGCGGTGCGGCTGCGCTCTGGTCCCAGCTCTGCTGCTGCGGTGCTGAGGCGCTCTGGTCCCAGCTCTGCTGCTGCGGTGCGGAGGCGCTCTGGTCCCAGTTCTGCTGGGGAGCCGGGCCGACGGGCGGCGGCGCCCATCCGCCTTCGTCGGCCGATGGCTGCGCGGCGGGGTCCGGCGCGGACGACGGAGCTGCCCAGCCGGCAGACATCGGTGCCTCGGGTGCGGAGCCGCTCGACGCCGGCGGCGCATACGGGCTCGGTGCCATCTGCTGGTTCCCGTCCCAGGCTCCCGTGGCGGGCTGAGCCGGTGCGGAGTCTCCCGAGCCGCTCCAGGCGGACCCCGGCTCGGAGAGCAGGTTCTGATGCGTGGAGACCGCGACCGACGGTGCGCCGAGGTAGTGGTCGGCGCTCTCGCGCTCGAAGTCGTCCGGGCGAGGCTGCAGCGGGTTGCGTCCCGCTTTGACGTCCACGATGACGGAGCCGATGACCCGGTCGTGGAAGCCGCGCAGCTGCTTCTTCGGGTCGATGAAGATCGACAGCGCCATGATCAGCGGAATGATCCCGTACAGGGCCCAGCGGCCCAGCGCCCGGACGAAGCCGATCGGTCCGCCGGCGCCGTCCTTGGTGATCCGGAGTCCGAGGACGAGCTTGCCGAGGGTGAATCCCTTCGATCCGGCCAGCCAGATCATCAGCACCGTGTAGGCGACGGGGAGCGCCACGCCCACCCCGATCAGGATCTGCGGAAGCAGGCCGATGGTGTCGGAGGTGAAGATGAGGACCACGCCGAGGATGAGCGGAACCATCACGATGGTGCCGATCACCGAGTCCACCAGCGCGGCCAGGAACCGTCGCAGCAGCGATCCCGGCACGCAACCGTCGAGCGGTGGCTCCATCGGCTGTCCTCCGGGCGCGCTCGGCGCCGGAGCTGCAGACCCCGGTCCGCTGGGCATGCCGGGCGCGGGCCCCGGTCCGGTCTGATTCATCGCAGGCTGGGTCACCATCATCTGATCGTACTGTTCCTGAGAGCGGAGCGCCGTCGCGCCCGGGTTCTTCGGCAGCAGGGACTCCCTGGAGACCAGCTCGATCCCCTCCTCCCCCGGCACCTGCTCGACGTCCTGCCCCAGGTCGCGGGTGCGGACCCGCGGTGCCTGCCCCCAGGCACCCGGGGTGTCGGTCGCCCGACGCTCATACGGTGAGGCCTGGTATCGCGCACCGCACTCTCCGCAGATCGCCGCTCCTTCGGACAGCAGAGTCCCGCAGGTGCTGCAGTATCGCGTCTGGTTCATCACGCTCGGCCCTTCCTCGACGATCTCGTCCTCTTGGCGCCTCCGCGGAGCGAGGACCGGCGACGGCGCATCACGTCGGTGCGGCGCAGGGCCTTGTCCCGGGCCCGGGCATTCACTCGGAGGCGCTTCTTCTCGATGCGGCGGTCCGCGGACCGACGACGGAAGGAGCGCAGCGAGAGGGCTGCTCGCAGCCTCTTGTGCCACGGCACCGCCGCGGACATGCTACGCCGCGCCGCCATGACCTCACTCCAGTACTCCTCAGCCGCAGCGTCGGGAAGATCGTCGGGGCCGAAGACTGCACGGTCCGCGCGGCTGGCGAGCGTCAGCGCGCCCATCGCAGGGATGTCCGCCTGCAGTCGAGCCGCGGTCTCGGCACGGGTCAGCAGCGGATCCGGTTTCTGGCCGAGGTCGGTCAGCAGGTCGAGGATCTCCTGCCAACCCCCCTCGATCCGAGTCGGCAAAGGGCCCCGGGTACGCCGGCGTCCGCGCCGCACCGTCTTGGCGATGATCACGGAGAGCACCGCGATCAGCAGCAGCGCCACGGGGATCAGGCCCAGCCCGAGATAGACCACCCATGAGGTGGTCGGCTCCGGCGGCTCATCCTCCTTCTCGCTGTCGTCGCTCATTGCGCCCGGCGGCGGGCTGGGCGGCTCAGCCGGAGGCGGCGGAGGCTGTGCCACCTGGGGCAAGGGCTTCTCCACCTCCTTGGGCTGGGGCTCGGTGGGGTCGTCCTCCTCGTCCGGAGCGGGGTCGAAGCGCACCCAGCCGACGTCCTCGAAGGCGACCTCGACCCAGGCGGTGACATCGTCGCCGGTGATCGAGACGGTCCCCTCCTGCCCGGGCGGGACCTCGAAGCCCATCACCACGCGGGCGGGGATGTCGATCGAGCGGGCCATCACCGCGGTCAGCGCGGCATACTGCTCCTCGTCGCCGATCCGGCCCTCCGGCTGTGCATCCGGGGTCTCCTCGTCGAAGCCGACCTCGTTGAGCATCACCAGCAGGCGGCTGGCTCCGTGGCCGGACAGGGACGCCGCGTCCTCTTCGAGTCCATGGGAGTAGAAGGCGCCGTCCTTGATCTGTCTGGTCAGGTTATGGAACCGCTCGTAGTCGGAGTCCGACGAACCTGCCCATTCCTCTGCCACCGGCCGCAGCAGATCCATCGGAAGGTTCTCGGGCAGCTCGATCTGTGCGAACTGGGCGGTGCGCTGCTGCTCGGCCGTGGGCTCCGCATAGGGCTCGTAGGAGAGCTCATAGGTGTCACCGGGCCGCACCCCGCGCGAGTTCACGGCAGTCTGGGACTGCTTGTTGAGGAAGAGGTTCTCGGAGGTCACGCTCGAACGCTCGGAGTTCATCTCTTCGAGATCGATGCGATTGGTCTGTGCGCCGATGGTGGGCATCCACACGCCGGAGTAGCCGCCGATGGTCACCGACGACACCCGCTCCACTCCGCTGCCGCTGTGGAGGTCGACCCCCGGTGCGGTGCGCAGGAACGCCCCGGAGGCGCCGTCCTTGTTCTCGCTGCTGGCGACGTTAAAGACCTGCAGGTCGTAGTAGTCCATCGTGGCCAGCCGGATCTGCTCACCGCTGCTGACCCCGGAGATCGTGAAGAGCTCCTCCTCCCGCTGATGCTTGAGGTAGCCGCGGAACTCCGTGAGCGGGGAGACGTACTGCTGCGGGTCGAAGGGTGGGGTGATGTTGTCACGCGCCGCATAGCGGATGGTGCCCGGAGGCGGATCCAGGAGGGAGTGCGCGGCGACCGCGCCACCGCCGGCAAGAGCCATGATCACCGCGCCGCCGATCACCCGACGTCGCAGCACCGGGTTCTTCCACGAGCCCGGCCTCACCGTGTCCGAGATGATCGTGGACTGGGCATTGGAGAGCCGACCGGCTTCGAACCGCCAGGTCAGCCAGGCGATCGAGATGATCGCGTAGAGCACACCGCGAAGCACCGCCGCGAACGCCTGGTCGGTGCCGAAGAAGATCGTCACCCCGAGCAGGAGCAGTGGGAACAGCCAGGCCAGCACGTACAGCCGGGACCGCATCACCACGCTCATCGCCAGCAGCGACAGCAGCAGCACACTGATCCAGACCACGGCCAGCACACCTTGGGCGACACCGACCGGGGGCGCCACCGTGAGCACCGATTTCCAGCTGGTCACCGGAGCCTTGATCAGCTCCCACAGCGCCCCGGGGCTCGGCAGAATGCCCCAGAGCGCACGGGTCGGGGCCGCGAACATGGGCCCGAACAGGAAGTACGTGACCAGCACGAGCGGGGTGATCCGCAGCGGCCCCCAGCGCCACCGTGCCCCGATCAGTGCGATCAGGGTGCCGAACACCAGCGCCATGACCCCGGTCAGGAGGTACTGGATACCGCCGTAGACGTGGTGGAAGCCGAGGATCGCCAGGATGAACAGCGAGCCCAGGGCCATGAGATCAAGCACCCGGCGATGGTTGCTGATGCTCGAGAAGTAGTTCGGCGCCCGCCTGGGTGCGGTGGCGGCCGCGCTCATCGGCCCACCGCCCGCAGTGCCCGGGCCAGGGTGTCGAGCGAACCCAGCGTGACCACGTCCAGGCTGCCGATCGCCGAGCGTCTCACGTCGGCATCATCCACGCAGCGGATCGCCACTGCCATCACCCCGATCGGAAGCTGGTTGGCGGCGGAGTTCAGCTCGCGCGCCGTGGTGTGGGAGCCGACGACCATCATCACCGCAGAGGCGTTGGGCGCGAGATCGGCAGCCTTCTGCCCGAGCTCATGGAAAGAGGCCCGCTCCTTGAGCTGCTCGATGACGGTGTAGTCGTCCATCATCTGGCGCATGCTCACAGTGTTCTGACGCTCGTCGAAGGTGAAGGGCGTCAGCTCCTTCTCCTCCCGGAAGGTCTGGCCCGAGATCGAGGCCGCTACGGAGACTGCCAGTTCGAACTCGTCATCGCTCGCGTAATGCTCGGCGAGATTGTCCAACGCCACCACCACATGGGAGCGCCTGGTCTCCTCGAACTGCCGCACCATGAGCTTCCCGGTGCGCGCCGTGGTGCGCCAGTGGACATGCCGCCGGTCATCGCCCGGAGCGTAGTCGCGCAGCGCATGGAAGGCGATGTCGGAGCTGGAGAGGTCCGAGGAGGGTGTGCCCTCGAGGTCGCGCAGGAACCCGCTGGCCGCCTCATCGAGGCGCACGGTGCGCGGGTGGACGAACAGCTCCTGCTCCTTCGCCCAGGTGACCTGGCGGCGCATCAGCGAGAGCGGGTCATCGCGCACGGAGCGCACCGGGCCGACGACCAGGACGGCGCGGCGCTTGGTGGGCACGGCGAACAGCTCCTCGTGCTCGGCGCCTGCGTCGAGTTTGGGGACCATGAACTGCGCGGTGGCGGAGCCGACCGCCAGCTCGATGCGCGAGGGCAGGATCACCCGCTGGGTGGGGTTGGCGACCTCGACCCTGCCGACGGCGCGGGTACCGACCACCACGCGGTGGGTCTGCAGGTCGAGGGTGACCTTGTACGAGGCACGGCCCAGCACGAACAGCGCCGCGATCACCAGCGGCACGGTGAGCGCGAAGGCGATCACGTTCAGCTCGGTGATGTGGAGGGTCAGGCCGATGAACCAGCAGGCCGCGGCGGCACCGGACACGGCCCACCCGATCGGGGAGATGACATCGAGCACGGGATGGATCCATCGAATCCAGAGTTCCACCGCGCGATCACGGAGTCCGGCCAGCCCGGTGCTGCGGGCGGCATCTGCACCTGTCTGTCCGGCGGGTTGGCCCGGCTGCGCGGCATCCGTTCCACGATCTGCCCCGGGAGCAGCCCCCGCTCGCTTCGCGGCGCGCGTCTGCTTCCGGGTGGAGCGGGACTGCGCCCTGGCCTCGGCTCTGACGGCGCTGCGCCGCTTCTTCGCCTGGGCCTTGGCGACCTTCGCATCTGCGGTGTCGCTGGGAAGGGAGTTCTGTGAGCTCATGCCGACTGCTGCCGCGCCTGCGGCGGCGCCACCTCGCTGAGGATCTTCGTCATGACGCTCTTGGCGGTGGTGCCGGAGAACTCGGCTTCGGGGTCGAGCACGAAGCGGTGGAGCCAGACGTGCTCGACCAGGTGCTTGACATCATCCGGGATCACATAATGGCGGCCGTTGACCGCAGCCCACACCTTCACCGCGCGCATCAGCGCCAGCGCGCCGCGGATGGAGACGCCGACGCGCACCTCCGGGGCGAGGCGGGTCTCCTCCATCAGCCGCGAGACGTACTCGAGCACCGCCGGGTCCACGTGCACGGTGGAGGCCAGCTGAGTCATGTCGTTGACGGCCTGGAGGGAGATGCGCGGGGTGAGCTGGCTGCTGCGGTCACGCAGCGCGGAGCCCTGCAGGATCTGCACGCTGGAGGCATGGTCCGGATAGCCGATCGAGGTCTTCATCAGGAATCGGTCCAGCTGCGCCTCGGGGAGGCGGTAGGTGCCGGCCTGCTCGATGGGGTTCTGGGTGGCGATCACCATGAAGGGGTTGCCGACCTCATGGGTGACACCGTCGACCGTGACCCGACCCTCCTCCATCACCTCGAGCATCGCCGACTGGGTCTTCGGCGAGGCGCGGTTGATCTCGTCGGCGAGGACGATGTTCGCGAACACCGGTCCCTTGTGGAACTCGAAGGACTTGGTGTTCTGGTCGTAGATCGTCACGCCGGTGACGTCGGAGGGCAGCAGGTCCGGGGTGAACTGGACACGGGTGCTCGTGCCCTGCACGGTCGCGGCGATCGACCGGGCCAGAGAGGTCTTGCCGGTGCCTGGAGCGTCCTCGAGCAGCACATGCCCGGGCGCCATCATCGCGGTCAGCACCAGGCGGACCACCTCGTTCTTGCCGAGGACGGCCTGGCCGATGCTCTGGACGAGCTTGTCGAACGTCTCGGCGAACCAGCGGGCCTGTTCGGGGGTCATGCTCATGAGGAGGGGTCTTCTTTCCGTCAGGGAATGATGGCGGCAACGTCGGGTAGAACAGCGGTTCAGGAGGGCGTGTAGTACTCGCCGATCTTCTTGTCATCGACAAAGACCTGGACGGGGTCTCCGGAACCCTGCTGGTAGCCGTAATAACGTTGCTCCGTTGTGGCACGGCCGTTGCTGTCCGCAGTCAGGGTCCATGATGCCCAGCTGCTGTCTCCGCTGTTGGCGTACCGCACGGCGTACTTCTTCCCGGGCTCGAGATTCTCGAATGTGATCGTGAAGAAGGTGCAGTGCCCGCCCCACTTGTCGTCCGAGGTGCAGCCCGGCTCATCATTCGCGGACCCTTTCGCCGACCAGTTCGGGCCTCCGCCGGCCACCTTCGGCTTCGGCGGGGTGTAGGTCTGCGCCTTCTTCGAGTCCTTCACGGTGCCCGAGGTCATGGTGGCCGTGGACCCGTCGGCGTTCTTCGGCTTCGTCACCACGCGCGCCTCGATCGAGTGCGAGGAGCCCGACTTGGCCTTGATCGTCTTGGAGTAGGACGTGCCGGAGTCCTGCCAGCCGCCACCGTCGATACGAACCTGGAGCGCCTTGTTCCCGGCCCCGCCGTCGCCGCCGCCTGCGGAGGCCTTGTACGTCACCGGGCAGTTGTTCGCGTCGGTGCACTTGCCTGTCGAGAGGGTGGCGGCGGTCGGGTTCGCCGGCGTCGTGTACGGCCGCACCGCGTTCGTCTCCGCCGACCGGTCGCTGACGCCGCCGTTGGCCTCGAAGCCATTGCGGGCCTCGACGGTGAACCTGTACGTGGTGCCGCTGGTGCCGAGTCCGGAGATATCTGCGCTGGTGGCCGGTGCGTTGACGGTCCGGGAGCCACCGTTCCAGCGCACCACGTACTTGGTGACGGTGGTGCCGTTGTCGTCGGCCTCCTCCCAATGAACCTTCGCCCGGCCATTGGGCCCGGCACCGGTGCCCTCGCTCGGCATCGTCGCTCTGACCCCGGTCGGGGCGGAGGGCTTCGCCCACGGCGTGACGGAGTTCGAGGGCTTCGACGCGCCCACCCCGGTGCCCACAGAGTTCACGCCGGTGTAGGTGAAGGAGTGCGCCGTGTTCGCATCCATTCGACGGAAGGTCGTGGATGTCTTGGTGTGGTCGAGGGTCTGGCTCTCACCGGAAGACGCGGTGACGATGTACTGCGTGATCGGTTCGCCGTTGGACTCCTGCTCGGTCATCTTCGGCCAGGTCACCGTGATGCCACCGCCCACCGGATCATCGATCCGCTGCGCCGTCGGAGTGCCGCCGGGCACCGCGGGCTTACCGGCCGGGTGTTCGGGGGTCGACCAGCCGGACCAGTCCGAGGGCTCGTCGGCCAGGTTGGAGGCCTGGATGCGGAAGCGGTAGTCGACCCCGTTGTCCAGACCGGTGAAGACGGACTGCGTGCTCCCCGCCTCGATCTCTCGCGGCTCGATCGTGTTGGTCGACGTGTTGTGGATCTGCACCGTGTACCCCTGGATCGCCGAGCCGCGGTTGACCGGCGGGGTCCAGGCAACGGTCAGCTGCCCGTCGCCCCGTTCGGCCGACGGTGCGGCAGGGCGTTCGGGGCGCACATCGGGTCGCGCGACGGCGGAGGCCGCCGAAGGATCGGACTCCCCGACAGCGTTCACCGCGGTGACCTGGAAGGTGTACTCGGTGTCGTTGGTCAGGCCGGTGATGGTGCACGAGGTGGAGGCGCAATCCTGGCTCACCGAGCCGCCGCCGGCGCTGGAGACCTTGTATCCGGTGATCGGCGAGCCGTTGTCATTGCCCGCGGCGAAGTTCAGCTCGACGAAGCCGTCCCCGACCTCACCGATGCGTGGAGCGGAGGGAGCATCGGGCTTGCCCAGCACGGTGACCCGGACCTCGCCGCTGACCTGTCGATCGGGGTCGCCGGTGTCGTCCATGACCGTGTAGCTGGCGTTGAGGAAGCCGTGGAAGTCCGGATCCGGCGTGATCACGACGTTGTCGCCGTCGAGGGTGACCTCGCCATCACCGGAGACCAGAGCTGCGGTGACGATCTCCCGGTCGCCGCCGGGGAAGGGGTTCGAGTCGTTCTCGAGCACGGGGATCGATTCGGTGCGTCCGGCATCGATGGTCGCCTCGTCCAGGGCGGCCGAGATCAGCGGCCGCTGCGAGCCGCCGACGGTGATCTGCACGGTCGCGGGGACCGGCGGATTGGTCCCGTCCGTCACGGTGATCGGCACCTCCAGGATCTCGCCCTTCGGTGACTTCGTGGTGGCGGAGGCGGTCAGCGTGGAGCCCTCGAGCCCGACCGTGATCTCCGGGTTCTGGGCGACATCGCCCAGAGCGTAGGTCAGCGCATCGCCTTCGGGATCCTCGGCGCCGACGGCCAGGTCGATGGACGACTGCGCACCGCCCTGCTCGACCTCGAGCGCCGCACCCTGCAGGGTCGGCGGGAGGTTGCTCTCCTCGGCCGCGACCTGGACCGGGACCGCAAGAGTCGCGACGGCGGCCGTGGGATCACCCACCGCACCATCAGTCACCTCGACCGTGATGGTGTCGTTGCCCGAGAAGTCCGCTGCCGGCCGGTACACGAGGGTGGACTCGCCCGTGACGAGTTCACCTCCGTCGCTGTGCTGCGAAGAGACCAGGCTCAGATCGGTGATGCGGGCGGGCTGGGCGCCGGGGCGCACCCGGACGTTGCTCGGATCCGCAAGATCGACGCTCACCTCGGAGCCGGCCTGCACCTGGAGCGGCTGCCCCACCCAGACCGGAGCCTGCTTCGCGGTGCCGGGCACCCAGATGTACCCGGCAGAGATGAGCTTGTCGACATCGGTGATGGTGTACCGGATGCGCTGCTGCTCCTCCTGAGGGAGGATCCGGACGGTGCCCTCGTCATCGAGCATCTCGACGCCTTCGACCGGTTCGTCGAGTGCGACGAGGAGGTCCTTGGTGCTGCCATCGGGATCGGAGTCGTTGGCGAGCACCTCGACGTCCACGAAATCCATCTCGGGGTCCATGACGTCCTCGACCGCGACGAAGTCATCCCGTGCCACTGGCGCGCGCAGCGGTGCATTGCCCGCCACCTTGATGGTCGCGGTCGCCGAGCTCTTCAGCTGCGTATCCGTCGCGGAGTAGAGCACGGTGTGGGTGCCGGGCTCCGACGGCGTGGTGACGGTGAGGAAGTTGTCGTCGGCGTCCTCGGTCGGAGCGTGCTCCTGGATCTCGGTCATCACCTCGACGTCATCGCGCACCACGGCCAGCGGGTCGCCCTCGGGATCGGTGTCGTTGTCGAGCACCGGGATCTGGACCTCACGGTCGGGCCGGACCTCCACCGTGTCATCGACCGCGTAGGGTGCCTGGTTCTGATCGTTCGGTGCGGCCACCCCGACCAGCACCTCGGCGGTGCCGATCGCGCCTTGGCGGTCCATCACCTGGTAGCGGAAGCGATCGGTGCCGACGGACTCGTCATAGGGGCGATATTCGATCCACTCGCCATTCGCACTGACGATCTCGCCCAGCGTGGGCATGGGGCTGGTGACACCCGTGAGCATCACGGAGTCGCCCTCGGGATCGATGCCGGTGGTCTGGACGGGGATCCGTACCCACGTGCCTGCGACGGTGCGGGCGGTGAGATTGTCCGGCTTGGGTGCGGAGTTCTCCGCATCTCGGGGCACGATCGTGATGTAGGCGAGTGCCGAGCCGGTCCGTCCGGTCTCGTCGATCACCTCGTACTGGACCACGGCCTCTCCGGAGGCGTCATCGTTCGCACGGAAGCGGACCTGGTCCTGATGAGGCTCGGTGTGCCCCAGGCCATCGGCGCGATCGGTGTTCATCTCCTGGGCGAGATGGAGATCAGCACCGGTCGGCGAGATGTCATTGGCAGTCACGTCGATGTTGACCATGTCGCCGGCGCGGACCACGGCCCGGTCCGGGACAGCCACCGGGTTCGCGAACTGAGTATCTGTGCTGGCGACCATCACCCGGGCGGTGCCGGTGGTGGTGCCGGCCGAGTTCGCCACCTCATAGGTCACGGGGACCGGATCCTGCGAGACCGTCGCCCCCGGCGCGGCCTCGACCCGGATCAGGTGGTGATTCACGATGGTGGCTTTCAGGCCGCTGGCCTCGGGCACCTCGATGGAGTTGACGACCAGCACCCCGCCGGTGGGGTCCACGTCATTCTCCAGCGGGTCCAGCAGGGTGTCGGTCCCGGTGGTGACCGTGCCCAGGTCATCGACGGCGACCGGTGCGAGATCCTCGGCCTCGGGCTCGATGACATCTATTCGCACCAATCCCAACGAGATGGTGCTCGCCCCGCTGGCGGCCACCGTGTACTCGAGGTAATGAGTGCCCGGCGCACTGGCCTGGACATTGATGGTCCCTGCCTCGAGCACCGGGTCGATCTCGAGCCCGTCGACGTCGCTCACGGTGAGCAATTCGAGGTTGCCGCCGTTGGGGTTCAGATCATTCAGCAGCGGCTTGATGGTCGTGGTGCGGCCCGCCACGACCGTGGCATGGTCGGCGGTGGTGATGGGGGCCAGATCGCTCTCCGTCACCGACTCGATCTCGATCGTGGCCTGGCCCTGCTTGCCATGCTCGTCCCGGAAGCTGAGCTGGACCTGCTTGGTCCCGAGCGCGAGGCCGGCATCGTTGAAGGTGACCAGACCGTCGGGGCGGAAGGTCACGAGGTCCTCGGGTGGGACGGTCGCATTGGCGAGATAGAAGGCGTCGCCGTCCGGGTCCTCCCAGTACGGGCTGATGTTGAAGCTGATCTCTTCACCGGAGCGGACCTGGACCTTGGTGATGGTCTCCTGGGCGGGCCTGGGCCCCTCGTTGTCGCCGTCGGCACGCACATCCAGCGCGACGGTCGCGGTATCGGTGCCACCGCGGCCATCATCGGCCTGGTAGGTGAAGCTCGCGCTGCCGGAGGCGTCCTCGTTCACCTCGATCTGCAGCTGGGTTCCGCCGCGGATCGGGGTGACCCTGCCGATGCCGGGCTGCGCACCTTCGACGCGCACGGACAGGATGTCGCCGTCCGGATCGGTGTCGTTGCGGGTGACCGGCAGGACCACGCTCTTGCCGGGCCTCACGCCGTACCGATCGTCGTTGGCCGTCGGGGGACGGTTCTCCTCATCGCGCTCTGCAGCGATGTTGGTGATCGTGGTGGTGAGAGTCTCCTTCTCCTTCTCCTTGGACTCGTTGGTCTGGATCTCCTGGGTCACGACCCAGCTCGCGACCAGCTCCATGTTGTCCATGATCTCCCAGGAGAGCCCGAACTTCTGGTCGTTGAGGACCACCAGGTCCCGGTTGACGCGCAGCGTGAGATCGGCCGCGCCGTCCGCGCCGGGGATGCTCTCGGCAACCGGCTCCTGCCCCTCGCACAGACGCATATAGCGATTGGAGCCGCCCCAGGCACCGTAGGCGCACCCCTGGACCTGAGCGGGTGGGACCACGACGCTCCCCGTGCCGCGGGCGGCGTACTTCGTGGCCTTGCCCCCGTCGAAGGGGATGACGAAGAGGGCATCGCGGGTGGAGAGCACGAAGTTCTCCGAGGCAGGTCCAGCCTGCTGGAGCTCGGCGAGCTCCAGGGTGGAGACTCCGTAGTCAGTGAGGTCGTAATCCTCGGCCTCGGTCCCCACATGGAGCAGGCGACTCTCCTTGTCCAGGACCACCGGCTCATCGCCGACGACGGTGAGCTGGAGCAGCTCTGTCTTGCTGGAGACCTCCCCCAGGGCGATCGGTTTGTCCGCCGTCGTGTCCTGGGACGGCGAGGTCTTCTCGAACCTCAGCAGCTCGGAGCCGTTGAGCACGAAGACGTCTCCACTGTCAGAGACCGCCACCGGTGGCGCCTCGTTGCCGGTCTCGAGCACCGGATCCACCGCCGCAGGGCTGAATGCCGCCGCTTCCTGGGGCGTGAGGATCCAGACCCTTCCGTCCCCGGCAGCGATGACCACACGGTCCCCGCCGATCTTCACGGTGGACTCCGGGGGCAGCTCCACGAGGCCGTTGCGCGTTACCGAGGCGGTATTGATCGGCGTGATCCCCCGCGGACCGGTCTCGAAGACGTCATAGCCAGACTGGATGATGTCCAGATCCTGGCCGGTGGCCATCAGCCGCCCGTCGAGCTCGCTGGCGTCCACGTTGACCCGGCCGATCAGGCCGGCATCCTGGTTCGAGACCCAGACTCCGCCGTTGGAGACCTTGACATCGGAGGACGAGAGGCCCTCATAGCGCAGCGCGAAGCCGGTCAGCACCAGTGCGATCACTGTGACGACGGCCGAGGACACGACCGTCACGCGCCTCCCCCGGCGTCGCTTCGATCCCACGGTGTCAGACATGGACGTACCCCCAGCGCATGTTCCAGTTCTCAACGCGCACGTCACCTGTATCCAGCACCCCCTCAGGGAGGGATCCCCGGAGCCGATACTTCCGCGCGCGCGCCCAGCCCAGGGTACCCGGAGAGCGGCATGTGCACCACGAGCGAGTGGTCACGGAAGGGTGAGGACGCTGGCCGAGGCGCTTCAGGGGCCTCAAACCGTCACATCGTCAGCGAGCGCGCTCCACCAAGGTCCGGGTGAAGGCTGTCAGTGCGGAACGGACGTCGCCCTCCGGCAGCTCCTCGAGGATCTCCACCGCCTCATCGGCAGTGCGCATCGCCAGGACACGGGTCTCCTCGAGCGCCGGATCAGCGCGGAGCAGCTCCACGAGCTCAGCCAGTGCGGCATCGGAGCTGAGGTCGCTGTCGAGGCGGGACACGAGATCCAGTGAGTCGCGATCCTGCTGTGCCGCAGCACGGCGCCGGACGAGCAGGGTCGTCATGGTCGGCACCCCTTCACGCAGATCGATGCCGGGAGTCTTTCCACTGGTCGCGGCATCGCTCTCGAGATCGAGCACATCGTCCGCGAGCTGGAAGGCGACACCGACCTTCTCTCCATATCGACGCATGACGTCGGCCGAGCCGGCGGGCCCACCGGCCAGGGACGCACCGAGGCTTCCCGCGAGGGACAGCAGCGAGGCTGTCTTGTCGGCAAGCACAGAGATGTAATGCGCGAAAGGGTCCTCGTCCTCCTTCGGGCCCACGGTTTCGTGAAGCTGCCCCAGGCACAGCCGCTCAAAGGTCTCGGAGTGGAGGCGGACAGCTTCCGTTCCGATACGTGCGCTGAGCGCGCTCGCACGGGCGAAGAGGAAGTCACCGGTGAGGATCGCGACGTTGTTGCCCCAGAGGGCATGGGCGCTGTCCGTGCCACGACGGGTGGGGGCAGAGTCCATCACGTCGTCGTGGTAGAGACTTGCGAGGTGCGTGAGTTCGACCAGGACGGCGGCATCCAGCACACCGTCGGCGTCCACGTCACCGAGCGATGCTGCGAGCAGCACCAGCATCGGGCGCACACGCTTCCCGCCGGCGTCCATCAGGTGCCGGCTGGTCCAGCGAACCATGTCATCGGACGTGGCCACGGACTCGCGCAATCGCTCCTCGATGACTCCGAGACGCTCGACGATGCTGTTCGCGAGCTGCTCATCGATGTCGGGAACGCCCGGCAACGTGGACGGCATGGCTCTCCTGGAACTCAGCGGGGCACCGGCGGCGCTCCCTGGACGTGAACTGCGGACTGTTCGATGCGGTGTCGCTTCGAGGGTCAGGACCAGCAACGGTGAGCTGCACAGACCCGACAGCCGAGTCTACCGGGGACAGAGGCTCCTCAGCGTCCCCAGCGTCCCGAGGTGAGCGGCGGAACGTCGTGCCGGATCAGCGCCTCGCCACCGCAGCGCGCAGCACACCACTCAGCGCAGCTGTGCCCGCTGGAATACGCCGAGGGTGCCCCTTCGCGTGGCGCGGCCGTCCCTGCCGTGATCTCGCCGGCCTGTTTTCGGGCATGAAAAAAGGGAGTGGGAGGAGCGAAACCCGAAAGGGTCTCCAGCTCACTCCCACTCCCACAAAGATGTCCGGCGGCGACCTACTCTCCCACACCCTCCCGAGTGCAGT
>NZ_CANMSY010000009.1 GCF_947500705.1 uncultured Brachybacterium sp.
CTTCCTGACACCGACAGAATCCTTCGCCCGACTACTTGCCGGCGAGCCCCATGTTGCTTCCACGCTTTGACACCACCCACTGCACCGCGCAGTACAGCGATCCCACGTCGGCCAGATGGTGCGCGCAAGAGTGCGCTGCTGCCGACTTTAAAGCCCGCCGACGGTAGCGGAAATGCCGAAGAGGCATGTTTCTTGCACTACATTCGGCGCATGGATATTAACGACACCAGAGCCGTCATCGCGGCGCTCAAAGATGCTTCGAAGTCAGGCGAAGCGTGGCGCGTTGAGCAGTTCACGATGTACCGAGCGAGCTCGACTCACGGACATCAGGAAGTTGCAGTCCGAGTCCTCGACAGTGGTGCGTCAAGCTCCCCGCGGTACCACGTTTCCGCGGTCGCAGGCTCCAAGAAGTGCACCGGAAACTCGGGCGATGACCTGGACGTGGTCATCCGCACCGTCCACTGGTACGAACTCGACAAGTAGTTCTGCAGAGCAACCGCCCCTACCCTCCCGAAGGAGGGTGGGGGCGGTTTCGCTATCTCACGACGTGGTGTCAGGTCCCGACTTGGCTTCGGCGCGAGCAGCACCTACGTAGTCATCACGGCGAGACCGAGCAACGCTCAGTACGTGCCCAAACTCCTCGTCGACCTGCTCCCTAGCGCTGAGACCAAGATGCATCGCCAACTCCATTTCGGAGACTGCCAGGTCAGCGGCGTGAGACACATCATCCGAAGAGAGTAGTCGCAGATCAGCGATGATCAGACGAGCTCGGCGGCTCCATCGCAAGTGCTCGTCTATTGTCATCCAGCTCGGGCTTCTGCTCTGGGTGTCCTGCAGCGCGGACTCCAACTCGCCGATCAGTTGCGAGTGCACATCGAATCGCTTGACCGCCCAGATCTCAAAACTCTTCTGTCGAAGCTCGGCAGCCTTCGTCTTGGAGCTCATCCGCAGGTTGAGCGCCGCTGTGGCCGCGCTGACCATTGCGCCGAGGAACACTCCGACGAGACCGATGACAGCGACAACTACGCCTTCGGGCACTGCTGCACTCCCTTCCCGGCGATCCATGAAGTGTGAAAGTGACACACAAGCTGCTCGCCCGAAAGGCAGGCCGAGAAGTCGAGACGCGCCGTTCGCGTCGCTCGTCCAGGATAGGTCTCATCCATGCCACAGGATGCAATCTCACGTCACCAACTCGCATCCGCACTGGTGTCACTTCTGACCATTGGCGTTGTGCCTCGCCCGACCCCCGTACTCGTTCGGCACCTCGATCCGCCCGGCGCACCCCAGGGTTCGCACCTCATCGCAAGCCCGGCATCGCCACGAGATATGCCCGCCACCAGAAGCGCCGGCGCAGCGGCAGAACTGGAACGACACCCACGCCCCGGTCTCGCCACACCTGCAGGGCCCGGGTTCGGGGTGGGCCCAGCCGTGGCGGGTGCGGATCAGTTCGATACTCATGGGCGCTGAGTCTGGGGGAGGGGTGTGACAGGCCTACTCGAGGGGTCACGGTGCCCATTTCGTGCTCAAGTCCTACTCATGCCCGCCCCGAGGTCAGCGTCGTTGCTGGTCACGGGAAAAAGTTTGCGTGCGCGAGAAGGGACTCGAACCCTCACGCCCTGGGGCACTGGAACCTAAATCCAGCGCGTCTGCCAATTCCGCCACTCGCGCGCGGACCCAGCCTAACGGTCCCTCGGGGATGCTCCGGTAGGCTCGGATGGTCTTCCAGACCTCGACATCCCAGGAGCATCCATGAGCGCCCTCGCAGGCAAGACCGCCGTCGTCACCGGTTCGTCACGAGGAGTCGGCGCTGCCACCGCGAAGCTGCTCGCCGCCGACGGTGCGAACGTCGTCATCAACTACCGCCAGAAGGCACCGCGCGCCCACAAGGTGGTGGCCGAGATCGAAGCCGCCGGCGGGAAGGCGGTCGCCGTCGGCGCGGATCTCACCGAGGCCGAGGGCCTGCGCACCCTGATGCAGACCGCTGTGGACACCTTCGGCGGCTTGGACCTGCTGGTCCTGAACGCCTCCGGCGGGATGGAGAAGGACCTCGGCGAGGACTACGCGATGCGGCTGAACCGTGACGCCCAGTCCGCCGCGCTCACCGCCGGGCTCGAGCACCTCCCCGAGGGAGGCCGGGTGGTCTTCGTGACCAGCCACCAGGCGCACTTCATCGACGAGGTCGAGACCATGCCCGAATACGAGCAGGTCGCGAAGTCCAAGCGGGCGGGTGAGACCGCACTGACCGAGCGGTTGCCGGAGATGCGCGAGAAGGGCGTCTCCTTCGTGGTCGTCTCCGCCGACATGATCGAGGGCACCGTCACCGCGACCTTGCTGGACCGAGCGCGTCCCGGAGCTCTCGAGGCGCGCCGCGAGGCGGCCGGGAAGCTCTATTCCGTCGAGGAGTTCGCCGCGGAGATCGCGAAGATGGCGAGCGCGGACGTCGAGACCGGGCACATCGAGCTGGTCGGCGGCGCCGACGACTTCCTGGCCCGCACCAGGGGCTGACGGCGCCTGCGACGTCTCGACCACGATACGATCTGCACAGCAGACCCTGACGACCCCGGAGGCAGTGGTGGCCAAGAAGAAGAACCTGGACGAGATGCGCGATGAGGCATATCGCCGGCAGGACAATCTCGCATCCGACATCGACGAGCTGATCAATCGCGTGAACCCGAAGAACGCGGCCACGCGCTGGAAGAACGAGATCACCGGTGCGGTGAAGGGTTTTTCCGCGGCCGGTGACGGGAAGTCCCCTGCAACGCTCCCGGTAGCGATCGCAGGCGGCGTCATCGGCGTGGTCCTCATCGGTGCAGGCATCGCTGCGGCGATCGTGCTCTCCGGTGGCGACGACAGGTCAGCGAAGGCCGCGCAGAAGGCGGGCGAGAAGGCCCGGAAGGATCACGAGATCGAGAAGGCGAAGGCCGCGAAGCAGAAGGCCAAGGAGAAGGCCCGCGCCGCGAAGGACTGACCCTCGCGCGGGCGCTCAGCCCCGTGCACTGATCGGCGCCGGTCGCGAAGGCGACCGGCGCCGACTGCGTCGTCTGCCGCGTCGGTGGGACGGAGCTCCGCGCCGCCCGGCGACCGCTCGGCGGTGCGCACGCCGCAGCGAGAGCGGCGGAGTTGGCGGGCGACCGCCGGCTCAGACCTCGCCGTCGAGGTAGTACCAGCTGCCACCCTCCCGCACGAAGCGTGAGACCTCGTGCTGCTCCTGACGCCCCTGCGGCCCTTTCGAGATCGCCACGAACTCCACGGTGCCGACGTCGTCGAACGGCCCGCCCTCGTGCGTGGCGAGCACGTCCAGCCGCAGCCAGCGCAGCTCCTGGTCGAGAGACTGCGCGAGCTCCTCCCGCGAGGGTCGGGTGCGCGCATGCCAGGAGCGCAGCAGATGCTCGAGATCGCGCAGCGCGAAGGCGGTGTAGCGCGAGCGCATCAGCGCGGCCGCGGTGCCGGCACGACGGTCCTGCCTCAGCACCGGTCCGCAGCAGTCACCGAAGGTGTCGCCGCTCCCGCAGGGGCATCGGGAGCTGTCGGGCGGGGGAGTGGAGGGCGTGCTCATCCCTCGAGTATCCCGCTCTTCGCCGAGCAGGGATGACAGGATCGGTCCATGCCTGAGAACCCTTCGTCCCCCGGCGCCGAGGAGCGTCTCGCCCCGACGTCGCTGCCCGCCGGCTACCGGCTGCTCGAGGAGCCGCCCACGAACGCGGAGTACGTGCAGCTGCGCCGCGCCTCCGGCCTGAGCCTCCGCACCCCGGCGCAGGCCGCCGGTGCCCTCAGCGCCAGCTGGGCCTGGGTCTCGGTCCGCACCGCGGACGGCGCCCTCGCCGCGATGGGGCGCGTGGTCGGGGACGGCACCTGGTACTTCCACCTCGCGGACATCGCCACCGCCCCCGCCCATCAGCGCCGCGGGCTGGGACGTGTCGTGATGGAGCAGCTGATCGCGCGGATCGATCAGGCCGCTCCGCCGCACCCCTACATCACCCTCCTCGCCGATCCGCCCGGGCAGAGTCTGTATCGCTCCCTGGGCTTCGTCGACTCGGCGCCGAGCCTGGGGATGCGGCTGCCGCGGTGACGTGGCGGTCCTGCCTTGCGGTCCACTCCAGAGCCCGGGGTGCGAACCACCGGGCACGCCACCTAGGCTCGTCACCATGAAGAGCTTCCACATCGATGAGAACGATCCCCGCAGGTCCTGGGAGAAGATGGTCGCGGGAGACTGGTACATCGCCGACGACCCGGAGATCCAGCGGGCCTTCCGCCACGCACTGGTCGAGACCGAGCGCTTCGCCGATGAATACGTCGCAGATCCCGAGACCGCCCAGGAGATCCTGCGCGGGCTGCTGGGCAGCATCGGGGAGGGAGCACATGTGCGGGCCCCGCTGCGGGTGGACTACGGCACCCAGCTGCACATCGGTGCGGGAACGTTCGTGAACTTCCAGCTCACCGCCCTCGATGTGGTCGAGATCAGGATCGGGAAGAACTGTCAGCTGGGCCCGAACATCCAGCTGCTCACCCCGATCCATCCGCTCGAGCTCGAGCCGCGCCGTCAGGGCTGGGAGGCCGCAGAGCCGATCACCATCGGCGATGACGTCTGGATCGGTGGGGGAGTGACCGTGCTGCCCGGCGTGAGCATCGGCGACGGAGCGGTGATCGGCGCAGGCAGCGTGGTCACGAAAGATGTGCCCCCGCGCAGCCTCGCGGTCGGGAATCCGGCGCGGGTGATCCGCGAGCTCTGAACGGTGGCGCGGAGGCTCCGCGCCGCGGCTGGGCTCGGCGCACCGGTAGGACTCAGCGCACCGACAGGGCTCGGCACACCGACCGGGCTCAGCGCCGGGACCAGCCCGGGGTGGAGGGCCCGACGGTGGGCCGCCACCCGGTCTCGGACATGAATCGCACCGAGGAGACCCGCAGGGAGCGGCGCTGCACGTCGAGCCGGGTGCCCACGATCGCCTGCGTGATCTCCGGGTAGAACTTCGCGGGGTTCTCGGTCCCGGCCTCGGTCGAGAGGTCCTTCGCCCAGCGCTTCTTGGTGATCGGCTCGCCGCCGACGTTGTAGAAGCCGCTGTTGGCGCGCAGAGCGGCGACGAAGGCGCGCCCGGCATCGGAATGGTGCAGGAGGGTGACGTAGTGATCCGGCTTGCCCAGCAGGATCGGATCGCCGGCGCGGGTCGCCTTCAGCGCGTGGGTGGTGTGCTGGTCCCGGCCGAAGAGCTGCCCCAGGCGCAGGATCACGGCGCTGCGACCCGAGGTCGCGAAGTCCACCGCTGCGCGCATCTCCTTCACGCGGGGCCGGAACGCCTGGTTGCGGACGCTGAGCGCGAGGTCTTCGCTGATCCACTCCGCACCGTGGTCCGGGTACAGGAAGATCGTGGACTCCTGGATCAGGCGCCGTGCTCCGGCCTGGGCGGCAGCTTTCGCGATCGCGACGGAGGCCTCGAGGTGGAGGCGGTCGTCCTCACGCCAGGCGAGGGGTCGCAGCCCCGACATGCCGACCGGGACGTGCGCGAGCGTGTTGATCACGACGTCATGGCCACGGAAGGCGCGGGTCAGATCTCCGACGTCGAACACATCGGCGACGATGGCGCTGCCGCCACGGCCCTCGATGATCGGGATTCCGGAATCGCGGCGGGTGATGCCGGTGACCTCATGACCGGCGGCGACCAGCGCCTCCACGGCCTCCTGGCCGAGCACACCTGTGGCACCGGTGATCGCGATCCGCACTCTGACCTCCTCTGGCGAGCGACCTGCTGGGGCCCTCGCGCGCCGAGCTTCCTGTGAAGATCGAGTCTAGGGGATTGTGGCTGGTCCCCGTGCCGTCGGGGTCCTGGTGGAACGAGGGATCCGCTGGCTGCCTCTGCGTTCTCTCGGGGCGACGTTGTTCGCTCGCTCACACCATGGCCTCTCGAGTTGGACGTGCGGCGACATGGAGGTAAAGTTCTTTTCTGTTCGCGTCATTAGCTCAGTTGGTTAGAGCAGCTGACTCTTAATCAGCGGGTCCGGGGTTCGAATCCCTGATGACGCACCGGTGAGAGAGGCCCCACCTTCCAGGTGGGGCCTCTTCGCATCTCCGAACACACCGAGGCCGTCGAACAGGTTGCCGACCGGTACGTCGAAGTACCGGGCCAACGTCGCCACCTCGCTCGCCTTCCATGACGTCTCGCCCTTGAGCTTCGCGAACACGGAAGCCCGGTGGATGCCTAGCTCGGGAGCTAGCTCCGTGTTTTTCAAGGCTTCCAATCCCTCGCCCAGGCCGAGCTGCGCTACGGCGCGGCCGGCGCTCGTGCGCTGTGGGAGGCGTCCACGCAGCGGTTCGTGCTCGGTGGCGTGGTCGATGTCTCGGTGCTCAGTGCCCTGTCCCGGATCGCTGGGACGCGGACCATCGTGCAGGAGTCGGTGAGCACCAATCGACGGGGTGACCAGCCGGGTCGGTCCTACTCCGAGCGCGAGGAGAACGTGTTGGAGAAGAGCCAGATCGAGACGATGCGTCGCGGTCTGGCCTGCGTCGTGGAAGCGACCAAGCACCTCGTCGTGGTGGAGCTGGAGCCGGCCTTCCGCCGCTACGCGAAGAAGAAGGATCGGGAGCAGGGGGACTCTCGTTCGGTGGCTGCGGGGGTAGTGCCGGGATCGACCGAGACGAACACCGAGACCCCGAAGGGTGAGCAGTGATGCCGAAGCAATCGCGCGAGGAGTACCTCGCTGAGCGAGCCCAGAAGGTCGCGCAGCCGACCGAGTCCATGGCCGATCGCGTGGCCGCGATCGCCACCGGTACTGAGGCCCGCGAGCTCGTGGTGTTCGTGGCACAGTTCCGGTCCCGCTCCCCGCGGAACGCGATGCTGACCTATCAGCAGTGGGAGGCGCGCTGCCAGGCCCAGGACGACCCGGCGCAGCGCCCGGAACGGCCCAGCATGATCGCTGGATACAAGCAGTTTCAGGAGATGGGCCGGCAGGTCCGCAAGGGTGAGAAGAGCTATCAGATCCTCGCCGGTCACCGCGAAGTTCGCCTCGGCCACGCCCCAGGACGCGAACTCGTGGCGGCGGCTCGCACCGCGCGAGAAGCCCAACCCGGGGGAGCGAGTCGAGTCCAAGATGGTCGGGGTCAAGCCCGCGACCGTCTTCGACATCTCTCAGACGGACGGGCCGGAGATGCCGGCGCTGCCGGCGTGGGAGCCGCTGGCCCCCGGCCTCGTCCCGGAGGGGCTGCGCGAGGCCGTGGAAGCCGAGATCGCGGCCGAGGGCTACACCCTCTCGGGCACCGCCAACGGGCAGACCGGCGCGGAAGGCTCCACCGACTTCCGCTCCAAGGTGGTGACCTTCGAGGCGAGCCGCGCCGAGAACGAACAGGTCGCCACGCTGCTGCACGAACTGGGGCACATCAAACTGCACTCCCCAGCGGCCGGCTCCGACATGCTCAACAGCTCGGCCCACCGGGGGCAGATGGAATTCGAGGCGGAGACGTTCGCTCACGTCATCGCCGGGCTGCACGGCATGGACACCTCGGCCTCGTCGGACGCCTACGCCGCCGGCTGGACGTTCGGGCAGAACCACGCCGATCCCAGCCGCACCGCCGAGATGACCGTCAGCGCTGCCGATCGGGTGATGAAGGCGGTCAACGGCACCATCGACCGGATGCCGGTGGGCGGGGACCTCGGGACCGGGGCACCGCCCAAGCCCGAAGGAACGAACGCGCCGAGCCCTGAGCAGCGGCGCGTACGGAACGCTCTGCGCATGGAGGCGCAGGCCCCGGCGAAGATCCGCGAGGAGTCGCCGGTGGAGGACGGGCCGCGGCCGACGCTGCGCGCCCGACGATGAGGAAGGCAGGCAGCGATGAGCACACCAACCGACCGAGACCCCGAGGAGCTCGAGCGCGCCCAGCGGCGCGCTTTCGACGCACGCTGGCAGGCATGGACACAGCAGTGGGAGCGCGAGACCGGATTCAGCACCGGCCTGGAGGTGCGCCGGGCGATGCTGATCGACGAGCCGCCGCGGGTGGTCCTGGGCCGGGAGGGACTACCGGACACCGCCGACGAGGTGGTGGTGTCGCTGGGCCGCGACGATGGGCCGTCGATCCTCCAGCATGACTCCGCGGGGCAGCGGCTCTCACTGCGGCAGACCGCGGACCTGCTGGCGGTCAACGGCCCCACGCTGCGAGGCGCACGCGCCGCGGTCCTCGATGGGCTGGAGCAGTCCGAAGCAGCGGCTGGGCGCACACCCGCCGATCGCGCGCCGGCCCAAGCGCCGGCCGCGACGGTGCGTGAGCGCAACGCAGAGCGGATGGCGCGACAGGTGCCGGCGGGGATCCGGGATGAGGACCCGGCGGCGTCGCTGCGCTCGACCGGGCCGCGTCTGAGCCGATGAGGAGGGTCCGGGCTCACGCCGTCCTGGGCCAGCAGCGTGCACGCCGCCGACGCCAGTACGCCGAGTACATGGCTTCGGCGGCGTGGCATATCCGCCGGCGCCGCTGGGTCGAGGATGAGGAGCAGCGCACCGGGAGGCCGGTGTGCTGCGCCGTTTGCGGCAGCGAGGACTGGGACGACCTGCACCACCTGACCTATGGCCGGATGGAGCAGGAGCGGCACGGCGACATGGTGGCGCTGTGCCGTCCCCACCATGAACAACTGCACCGGGCCTATGACGCTGGTCGTTGGGGGCACTTAGGCTACGAGGCGGTGATGCGGCGACTGCTGCGTCTGGCGCGCGAGGAGCACGAACGGCGGCGAGCATGACGCGATGGTGGATGCGCGAGGGGGCGGGTCTGGTCGAGGACCAGGGCCGTCCTGCCGTGCCGTTCCACGCCCTGCACACCGCCCGCGACCTGCCGGATGCGGAGTCATGGCTGGAGGTTCCCGGCACCCGCTGGGGCCAGCGGCACCGTGAGCTGACCGCTCGCGCCAACTTCAACCACCTGGAGAAGGTGTACCCCTTCGTACAGCGCGTGGTGGCTGTCGAAGAGCGGTGGCGGTCCCTGATGGTGCGCGACGTGGACGCGTGGCGGCTGGAGAGCGTGATGGGGGTCCTCGAGGACGGGGGCGCGGTGAACCAGGCCGCGCTGTCGGCGTTGCTGCGCCGGCTGCTGCGCGCTCACGTCGAGCAGATTGAGGCTCCCGAGGTCAGCGAGGAACTGCCGCGGCTGCTGGAGCAGGCCGGCGCCCACCGAGCGGCCCGCGCCGTTGCGGGCTCGCTGGATGACGAAGCGGTGGTGCGGGCGTATCTGACGATCGCGGCCGACACCTCCCCGGTGCCGGAGGTCGATGCGCTCGGGGCGCGGTTCCCAGCGCATGCCGTCGTGGTGGAGCGGCTTGTCCAAGCAGTGAGGAAGAGACCGGAATTGGTCACGGTGGGGGCTCCGCTGGGTGAGGCTCCGTCGTGGCAGACGTACGAAAGGTGGGTGTTGGGATGAGTGACCACGAAGACGACTTCGCGGACCTGGAACTGGAGATCGAGCAGACCGACGAGCCGGAGGTGGCCGAGCTGCCGACGCCCGTGGATTGGATGGGGCCGTCGATCCACGAGTGGGGCGAGGAGATCGGCCGGCTGCGCCTGTGGGTCGCGCAGATCGTCACGGAGTGGGCTCTGCCGGCTTCCGTGGTCCTGCCCTGCTGGGAGCAGCACCCCGGGCAGGTGCAGCTGCTCGGGGCGCTGCGCGATGGGTACGACACGCTCTACCACGAGATGCAGCCGGGCACCGGCTCGATCGACTGGCAGCGGTACTGGGCGTGGGGGCGCGCAGAGCTGGCCTCGATCACCGGGGCGCTGCGGTGCGCGCCGACCGAGCATCGTGCCGACAGGCTCCAGGATTGGGCTCGGTCGATCGCGGAGGAAGGCGAGTCCAGCGAATACGCGGCGGCTGCTGATTCCCGCGTGGAAATGGCGGTCCAGAATCACCTCAACAAGGGCCGCACGGGCGGTCCTTTGAATGTGGTGTTTGTCGATTTCAGCAAGGAGCGCTGAGGGAACCGACGGGCGGTAGTTCGTTGAGAGTGCAGAGAAGGGCCGGAGTGGTCGCCCCGGCCCTTTAAGGCTATTCGACAATCAGGGTGTAAATGCTGAGTACGAGATTGGCGCGTCGGTGCGGGGGGAGGGCGAAGGGGTGTCTCGATGATGAAACTGCTCACGCTCGCTATTAGAAGGACCGCGATCTGACGTCGTCGAATCACTAGACATGGTCAATATCTACACGGGCTGCGGCCAGGAAAGCACTGACGGCAATCTCGGCTTGCTTTGTGTCGGGACCATGATTAAGAGAATAGGGAAACCCCGCTCTTGGTTCGTAGATGCAAAGCAATCCTTCGTATTCCGCACCAACATACCTGTGGAGAGAATCGTGGAGTATTCCCACCTGCCGGTCCACTTCGCCGGCAGACTGCGCGCCCGCAGTAGATCCCACCAGGTATGCTCGGGTAGCGGCTACCGTAACCTCGTTTCGCGCCTCAAAAGCCTCCGGTGAGGGCGCCCTAAGATTGTTTGCCTGGCTGCGCACGCAAAAGGGGAGCTGACTATAGAATGACAAATACGATTCTGAAGCCGCCACCAATTCTGAGTACGCCTCGATCCTTTCTGATCTTTGGGTCATCTCCGACTCTATGTCGGCAACTCTCAGGGTTGCGTAGCCGCTAAGTCCGGCGGCCACGAGCGATGCGACAGCCCCGACGGACACAATTGTCATTTGTAGCTTCCATTGTGCCGCGTTCACCTGGTGAGGGGTATTGGCGCTGGGTGCCTTTATTGATTCTTCGCTACGGCCCCTACGGGAATGCCCTGAACGCGAAGGGCGGCCGACAAAAGTACGGTTTTGGCGGCCTGATCCGACGGTTCGTCGATTCCACCGACCGGCCCGAGAGGGCAGACGCCCGGAAGTTTCATCGGCGATCTGCGCGGAATTTGTTTTGCTCTGATCTTCGCCATTTAGTGGCATGACGGGGCCTGCCCATCAACGATGCCAAATGCGGGCCAATCGTGCCGAACTCCTGTGCACACCTGCCGCTCCTTGCCTTCAGGTAATCTCACTGTGGCTACTTAGGCACAGTCTCGCACACGCGTGTCCAGAATGCCGGGTCGCTAAGGGACTGCCGCACATTTAGGTGACAGTTGGGGGTGTCAGGCCGCGAGGCTCACGGCCGGGTTCATGATGGTCTCGTATTCGATGGGGGTCAATCGGCCCAGACGGGCCTGTCGGCGGTGTCGGTGATACGTCCTTTCGATCCAGGTGATGATTGCGATTCGGAGCTCTTCTCGGGTCCGCCAACGCTTACGGTCCAGGACGTTCTTCTGTAGCAGCGCGAAGAAGGACACCATGGCGGCGTTATCACCGGCAGCACCGACCTGGCCCATGGATCCGATGAGGTGGTGACGGTTCAGGGCGTGCACGAACTTCCGTGACCGGAACTGAGAGCCTCTATCCGAATGCACGATGCAACCGGCGGCGTCACGGCGTCGAGATACCGCGTTGTCCAGGGCCTTCACCGCGAGACAAGCCTTCATCCGGCCGCTCATCGAGTAGCCCACGATCCGGCCGGAGAACACATCCTTGATCGCGCAGAGATAGAACTTGCCCTCGTCGGTCCAGTGCTCGGAGGGGGCACCTCCCGCTTGCGGGGGAATGTCGGCCAGCCACAGCTCGTTGACGTCATCGGCGGAGAAGTCCCGCTTCACAAGGTCGTCATGGACCGGCGGTCCAGGGCGCTTCCCGTTCTTGCCTCGCTTCTTTCCGAACACGGACCACCACTTGTTGTCCCGGCAGATCCTCCACGCCGTCCGCTCACACATCACCTCGCCGGACTCTGCGGCTTCACTGACGAGGAACCGGTAGCCGAACTCGGGGTCGTCGAGGTGGGCGTCCAACAGTGCGTTTGCTCGGTAGGCCTCGGTCAGCTCGGCTGTGGTGACCTGCTGGTGCCGCCAGCGATAGTAGGGCTGACGGGAGAGCTTCAAGACCCGCAGGGACACCGCGACGGGAATGTTGTCAGCGGCGAGCTCGCTCACGAGCGGGTACCACCTTTTCCCGGCAGGTTCGCCTGGGACAGGTAGGCGGCAGCACGACGCAGGACCTCGTTCTCCTGCTCCAGCAGCCGGTTCCGGCGGCGTAGCTCGCGTAGTTCCGTTGAGTCCTCGCGGGTCTTCCCGGGGCGATTGCCGTCGTCGACGTCTGCTTGGCGGATCCATTTGTGGAGCGTCATCTCGTGGACGCCGAAGTCCTTCGCGATCTGCGCGATGGTGACGCCGTCCTCGCGGGACCGGGCGACTCGCACGACGTCCTCGCGGAACTCCTGGGGGTAGGGAGCGGGCATGGTGCACATCCTTCCAGGCCGCCCAGTGGGCAAGCCAGATCAGATGTCACCTATCGATGCGGCAGTCCCACCTCGTCGGCGATCTGGGTCTGTTGGTAGCCCTAGTTGTAGTTGGTCATGACGCTTTCGATGCCGGTGCGAAGGCAGCGGTATGCCGCTCTCAGCTGGTCGGGTAGTTCCGCTGCACGTCGGTGACTAGTCCGGATAGGTCCGGGTACATCGCGCGGGCCTCCAGTCCATGGGTGCGCAGGTGCTCGCGGATGTCGGCTTTGGCTCCAGCCTTGATGAGGATCGTGAAGATCGGTACCAGTGCCGGATCGGTGGGCTTGGTCTTGCGGCCGATTGGAGAGGGCAGGCCGATGACGGATGTCGCCCGCTCGAGTTCGCTGCGGCGCCAGTCGTGGTGTTCCTCGGTACTGTTAGTCAGCTCGCTGTTGATGGTCTGGCGGATTGGTTCCAGGAGCATTGGGCCGGACTCGATCATGAAGCCGCCGCGTTGGACGAGCATCCTCTTGTTGGGTGTGGTCGGGAACCAGACATGGGTTCGCTCCCCGGTGCCCCAGCTTGCGTCCCGGCGGTCTTCGTCGTCCCAGTCGAGCCAGGGTAGATGGCCGCCTGCGAGTGCGAGGACTTCGTTGGTGGACTGGAGCTTGAGGACACCGTTACGGACTCGCGGGTGCTGACCCCAAGCGATGAGGAGGCCGTCGTGGTCGAGCTCGTCGTTTTCGACAGCGAACCAGGCGGCGATCTCGGGGTCGAGGGTGACATCGAGGAGTCGGGTGGGGGCACCGACGTGTTGCAGTTCGGCAAGGGCGTGCAGTGGTGCGGATGCGAGCTCGGCGGGGTTCAAACCCCACTTCTGAGCGGAGGCGAGGATGTCGGCCTCTGCTTCGACGAGCTCGTCCTCGGTGGCAACGTCGGTGTCGTTGCGCAGAGCGACCGCCCGAGAGAGGGTCGATCGAACGGGCCAGTCGGCGTTGCCTTGACCGCGCCAGACCAGTTCGTGCTCGGAGTGCCGCGGTGACATCTTTGCCAGGGCTCTGGTGAACTGCTGGACGGAGGAGACCTCGAGGGAGTTGGCGGTGAGGAACTTCCGAGCCGTCCACTGCTTGCGCGCGGCCGTGCGGGGCTGCTCCTGCCAGGAGCGGATCGCGCTGTCGGTCAACACGGACTGCAAGAGTGCGCCGGTGTTGGGCTGCATCTGTTCCAGCAGAGTCTGGCGGTTCGCGGCGAGAATCTCGGACACATTGGGGAAAAGGGATTCCCGACGGACCCCTGCCAGTACGTCTGGGAAGTACGCCTGCATCGATGCGTTTCCCAGTAGCTGCTGCAGCGCTGGGTTCTTAATGAGGTCGAGGTTGGGGGGAATCAGCCTGCCAAAGCCCATCTGGGAGGCGGCCCACGGGTTGAGAGGGCGCCTGGGCTCGTCGTCTTCTTCGCCGACCGCGTCGTCTGTTGCCATGGGTGAATCTTAGGGTGCGGGCGCTCTGGGTCTAGGACACTCCTACATGTGAGGGCGTCTAACGCCCGACGGCGGCGCAGGAACGCGACTGTCGGAACGTTTCGTAGGGGTATACCCAAAAACGACACCCTTCGCCAGTGCATCGCGCCTGTTCCATGGAGTCCAGTTGCGGATGTGATGGCTCAGTGGCGCGGTTCTGTGCTCGCTCAGTGGCGGGGCATGGGCGGTCAGGAGGTGGTCGTGGTGCGGCGCAGCTCGCGGTAGATGGTGGTGCGGGAGACGTTGAACAGCTCGGCGAGCTCGGCCTGGGTGTGCTCGCCAGCCGTGTGCAAGGTCAGTAGGTGCTTGCGCTGAGAGGGCGAGAGCTTGGGCTTCTTGCCTTTGAGCTTGCCCTTGGATCTGGCGATGGCCATACCCTCGCGGGTGCGCAGGCGGATGAGATCCGCCTCGAACTCGGCCACCATGCCGAGCACGTTGAAGAGTAGCCGGCCCACGGCGTCGTTGGGGCCGTAGACGCTGTCGCCGAGACTGAGCGCCACTCCCTTGATGGTGAGTTCGTCGGCGATGTCCCTCGCATCGAGGAGTGAGCGGGCCAGCCGGTCGAGCTTGGTGACCACCAGGGTGTCGCCGTCCCGGGTCGCGGCCAGTGCCTCGCGGAGCCCGGGCCGGGCGCGGGTCGTTCCGGTCAGGCCGTGGTCGAAGTAGATGTTTTTGCCCTCGACTCCGAGGCGCTCGAGCGCCTCTCGGTGGGCGGAGAGATCTTGCTCGAGAGTCGAGACGCGCGCGTAGCCGACATGCATGTCCCCATTGTTGCAATTACCCTCCCCTCACCGTCCCTGTCACCGTACGGGTATCGCGTACATGGCGATCTCTCGTAAAGAGTCGTCGAGGAGGACGCTCGCTCGACGTACGGTGGAGGATCGCTCTGCGGGACGCGAGCCACGGCGACGCCGACGATTTTGCAGGTGTCCGACGGTTCTCGTAATGAGTCGGCCTGCTGGCAATACCAACGGTCAACGTGGCCGGTTACAGCAACAGTCCGTTCGGCCAGTACGCGCGGTGACTCTTGGCGATCTTCCGCAGGCTTCCGCGGACTTGCTTTAGTTCGGTCGTCGAAGGCACGTTGTCGTCGTGATTGCCTGGGTTGAGAACGGTGGCGAAGGTGCGCCACTGTCCTTTCTCGGCGTTGTCACGCGCATACCCGCTAACAAGCGGCACAAGTTTACCGAGCACGGATGCTTCGGCATCGATGTCTTCGACGGTGGTTAGTGGGCCCTCGTGGCTGCGTCCCGTTGCCACGATCTGCTTGGCGAGTCGTTCGGCCGCTGAGCGATAGCTTCCGCATGCTGCCCGTCGTCCGCGCGCGGTGGGTGCATTCAGGTTCTCTTCGGCTTCGAGTAGAAGCCGGCTGAAGGTGTCTGCCGTCTGAGTCGGGTCAGTGCCGGCGACGACGTCGAGCAGGTTGAGCTCGTAGGCGGCGAGACCGCGCCAGTCGTGGTTCGCCTGGCACCATTCGGCGAGCTTGCTGTCGAAGGTTGTAAGAATGACTTGTACACCGCTGTCGAGCAGTTGGCCGAGAGTGTTCTGAACGAAGGTGAGCCGGTGGTCGGCATCGCTGCCGGGAATCGGGTCATCGAGGACGACGATGGGTGAGCCGAGCAGTTCGGCGCGCGCGAGAAAGATCGACAGGCCGAGCGCGTTGAGCTGCGAGTCGCTGTAAACGCCAAGGGCTTCTCGCTTGACCGGGTCGCTGCTGGGGTCGGCGCGCAAGGCGGCGACTAGGTTGACGAACAGCGCGCCGCCGGCGCGGCGTTTGATTCCGCCGAACCCTACGAGCTCCTCGGGTCGGATGGTGCTCCACCATGAGGTGATCGTGTCGCTCATGTGGGCGAAGCGTGTGTCGAGGACGCCGCCAGTAGCCTCGCGCAGTGCTTTCTCTGCAGCGGTGATCCGCTTGACGGTGCGCTGGCGGTTGGCCTCGGCGACGATGTCGGTGATGAGGTCGCCCCGATGGGCTAGCACGCCGGCGAGTTCGGTCAGTCCGCTGATGGTGATCCGGTCACGCGTTACCATTTCGACTGCGCCGCGCAGTGCCGTGGTTTCCCGCCCGTAGTCCTCGATGGCAACAGTGAGTGCCTTCACTGCCGCCCCGATGTTGCTGTAGCGGGCTGTGAGCTCGCCGGTCAGCCGTTCGCGGCTGGCCACGGCCTGGGACGTCTCGTCAACTTCGGCGCGGGCGGCCCCGACGGCGGTGTCGACCGCTTCGGCCGACTCCGCGACGACGGAGGCGGCGGCATGCGCTTGAGTGACAAGGGCAGGGTCGGCACCGAGATCGCGCAGTGTGTCCCGCGCCTGTTCGACTTGAGCCGAGTTCCAGCCGGCGGCGCGCGGTACTGCCTCCTTCGCACCGTCGGCTACTTGATCGAGGTCGCGGCGCGCGTTGCTGAGAACACGCGCCGCGGTTCGAGCGGCGTCGTCGACAGCTTGGGTGTGCTGCAAGTGCTGGCGTAGTAATGCCATGCGGTCGGCCGTCAGTGCGTGCTGAGTACCGCAAACGGGGCATTCAACTGCCTCGTCGAGCGTCGTGTAGTCGCCGACGGCTAGCACTGCTTCGATCACCGGCGCGATCCGGGCGGCCTGCCGGTCCGATGCGTCCAAGGCGGTGCTGTAGTCGTCGAGGTTGGGCGCGGTCATCGTCTGCGTCACCGCCGGCCCCGTAGTGAACGCCCTCAGCGGAAAAGCGTGCTCGCGTTGGCTGTCCAGCGTTTCGCGCACCGCCTTATCAACGTCCTCCAGCGTGACGACGTCGCCTCCTCCCTCGGCGCGCTCACCGAGCACTGCGGCAGCCGCATCGAGCAGCGCACTTTCGACGGCGTCCCTGACAGTAGCCGCGTCGATGGGCTTCTTGGTCAAGGCGGTGATCGTCGTACCCGCCGACGCGGCCGCCGTGGCGGTCAGCGCGGCGACCAGATGCAATGCCGCGCCAGGTTGCTCCGCCTCAAGATAGGTTCGCGCTGCCTTGACTCGATCGCGAAGTAGATCCAGGTCAGTGAGCGACAGGAGGGCCTTGAAGTAGCCAACACGCTGCTTGGGTTCGGTCGACAACACGTGGCGCAACGTGTGCTGCAGCAGGACGGGAGCACGCATGGGCGGGTCAGCAAGCATTACACCGACCCGATCGAGATCGTCGACCTCCGTCCCGTCGAGCAGCAGGCGACTTTCGCATTCCGAACCCTGCCCGAAGTCACAGATAAGCTCCCGCCGAACCCGATGGCTGACCCCGTCCGCGCCGCGTAGCACCGCCTCGACGTAGACGGCGTCGTCGCCGACCGGCATGTGCGCGTTACGGAGGCTGTCGTTGTACTCCGCCTTGGCGCCGCCTAATAACTCCCGTCGGCTACTCCGGCCGCTGACGAGAAATTCGATCGCCTCGGCCAAGCTCGTCTTGCCCTGGCTGTTGCCGGCGTGCACGACGACCAAGGGTGCGTCCACCTGCAAGATCCGTGGCTCAGTGCCGAAGGCTCGGAAGCCGCGGATCTCGAGCGAGACCAGGCGCGGTCCGTGGACGGGGGTCAGGATCGCCGCCACGTTGCGATGACGTCGCTAATTGCTGCGTCAAGGTCTTGCTCGGTGTTGACGCGATTGGCCGCCTCGGCTAGGGCACGCGCATCACGTCGCCCGGCATTTTCCCCGGCCAACTGTGCAAGCAGCGAGTTGAGATTGGGCAGGAGATCACTCATCGTCCTAGCATAAGGCTGTTGCCGGGGATATCGCGGGAGCCCATCGGCTTACGGAACGCGAGCCACCCCAGCCATCGCCCATGGGGGCCGCCACGGAGCACCGACAGAACACCGCCATTTACCGGCGAAGGTCACACGGCTGCCGGTTCCGCCGGCTGTCGCACGTCCCGCGAAGGACCTTTTATGGCATAGCTTGGGCGAGGATGAAACGGGACCGGCCTGACGGCATCAGAGGCTGAGGGTTGGGTCCACTGAGCTGATGCCCTTGGCCCACTCCCGCGCGTACGCGATTTCACGCTGCGTTGCCGATCCGAAGTATCCGCCTTCGCTGACCACTCGCACCTCGTCCGACAGGTCGATACGGCGTAGATGCAGCTCGCCCAGAGCTTCACGTCGGGCTGGGGTCAGTTCTTTACTGATCGCTTCGGGGGCGAGCACGATTATCCCGAGCGCAGTGAGACGACGCCGCTCCGACTCGAACAGGCTCTGGAAGCGCAGCGAACCGCATAGGCAGACCACTCTGGGCCGGTCGGTGGAAATCATGCACGAACCTCCGTGACTCAGGGACTAATGGGCGAAAATGCTCGCACGCCTCGACTCCGCTCGCCCTGCGTTCGACAACGACCGTTTACGACACATCCAGGCGGTGGTGTCAAAGCGTGGAAGCAACATGGGGCTCGCCGGCCAGTAGTCGGGCGAAGGATTCTGTCGGTGTCAGGAAGCCGAGTCGGCGTCGGGGTCGGTTGTTGATCTCCTCGGCGATGGTGGTGAGGTAGGGCTGGTGGTCGGGGATCACGGTGCCCTTGGGGAGGTACTCCCGGTAGAGCCGGTTCGTGTTCTCGTTGCCGGGCCGCTGCCAGGGCGAGTGGGGCTCAGCGAAGTAGACCGGCATGTCCGTGGCCAGGGAAACTTTCGCGTGCTGCGCCATCTCGGAGCCCTGGTCCCAGGCCAGCGAGGCCTGCATCATCCTGGGCAGCTCGGTGAAGTACTCGATGACCGCGTCCGCTGTGCCCTCGGCATGTTTGGAGGGCAGGGCGAGCAGGCCGGTGAACCCGCTCATCCGCTCCACCAGGGTCGCAGCGCACGAGGCCCCGTTCTTCCCGATGATCAGGTCGCCCTCCCAGTGCCCCGGCACCCGCCGCTGCGCGGCGTCCTCGCCCCGTTCCGCGAGCGGGACCATCCCCACGATCGGCCCGCCCCTGGTCCGGCCGGTGGTGCGGGGCCGGCGCTTGGTCCGCTTGGACTGCAGGAAGATCCCGCGCCCCGCGATTTCACCGCGGGGAATCGCGTAGATGTACTGGTAGATCGCTTCTCCGCTGACGGTGCGGCCCTGAGCATCGGGAGAGTTCGCCATGCGTCCAACGGTCGGGTCTGCGGCCTCCAGACACAAGCGACCCGCGATCTCGTTCGGCGTCCACGACGCCGCGAGGTCGGCGTTCACCCGGGCCTCGAGCACCGGATCCTTCGCGACTTTCCGGACCTGCGGGCGCGAACGCTGACGCTGCGCTTTCACGTCAGCGGTCACGGCTTGATAGCCACGGCTCTTCGTCGAGTTCCGTCGCATCTCCCTGGAGACCACTGACGGGCATCTGCCCAGGTGAGCAGCGATGCGACGGACTCCCCACCCGGCCTTCGATCCCGTCGAGATCTCCATCCGCTCCGTGAACGTGAGCCGCCGCCGCACCATCCCAGGCCTCCTCGCCTCGAGCCCCCACCGACCGGGAGTGTTGCTACGACGCTATGACATCACCAACCTTCGTCCACTGCCCAGACCGACCTTCGCCGCGGTTCATCAATTGAGCGATCAGCCCGTTCATGAACGCGTGAAGGTGGCCCAGGGGGAGCACATCGCCCCTCACCCCGAGAGCGCGGAGGGCCTCCGCGCCCACGTCGCGGATGGTCCCGTCGACCTCACGCCAAATCGGCTGCAAGCCCGGCTCCGTCAGGGCGCTCGCACTGAGGGTCAACAGCACCGCCGCCTCGAGCCGGCGCTCCGCGTCGAGGGGGAGCAGTAGCCGTGCGCGCTCGGGGCCTCCTTCGAGATTCGCCGGTAGCGCACCGACCCGGTCGCGGATGCTCGGCGCGATCGCTTCCAGCGCGCGCTCGCGCATCACGGCCTGGCTGGGCATCGTGTACCGCATCGAGCTCACCGCCACCCTAGACTCGTCAGCGAGGGCCTTCACGGTCAGGGCGAGCACTCCCTCACGGGCGATCAGACGCCAGGCCGCGGCAATCACCTTGGTGTCGCGGGCACGGATGGTCTCTGCATTGGTGGCCTCGCTCCATGGTTCCACCAGCGGCCCGACGAGAGCGAGCTGCGCATAGCCCGCCCCATCGGCGGTCATTGCTAGGCCGTCCAGAGGTCATGCCGGGAGAGGGCAGAATGTGCAGGGGCGAGGCGAATCTAGACGTGCCGCCTGTCGAACACCACAAAGAGGAGAAACATGGTCTGTCCACCCGCCGTGCAAACCGGGCCGAAGTTCGAAAAGATCCTTTGCCGATGGCACGCTCGATGTGTAAATGAGCGCCTACGTTCCCTTAAGTGCGACGAGGTGCGGGACGGCGACGAGGCGCGCATCGCTAGCGCGGTTTTCAAGGAGCAGGACGGCATCCTCGCCGCGGGCCTGCTGCCTGTAGGGACGGCCGCTGTTGCCGCGATCCTCGCCGCTGGCGGGGATGACTTCGCCACGATGGCATTTATTGCGGCCGTAGCCGTAGCGTTACTTGGGTTCGTATTCCTGGGAGTTCTCAATATCGTTCAGCGGAACCACGCAGTCGCTATGAGGGTGATTGATTACCGGCTTGAATCAGGCCACGCTTTGCAGTGCCCGACTACGGTTTCCGTGTAGCGGTGTTGCTTCGCAGTTAGATGGCGGTGCTGTGTTGCTGCTCTGTGGCGGTTCATGGCGCGTGGTCCCGCCCGCCCGCCCGAACACCGGTCCCCGGGCGCGGATCAGGTTCGAGGCTCCAAGTTTGGTTCCAATGACCGGAAGGACTTAACCCGGCTCCCGTAGCGGCAGGGACCGATGCACGAGTAGGTGTCAGCTGGGGTGAGGCCGCAAAGCTGATGGTCAGGTATCACGATTCTCTCGTATTCCATGGGGACCAATCGGCCGAGGCGGGCTTGCCTGCCACGGCGGTGGCAAGTCCGTTCGATCCAGGTGATGATCGCGTGTGCACACGAGCGGGCAGAGCTCTTCCCGTCAGATTCGCCTGCGACAGCCAGGCAGCAGCACGGCGCAGGACCTCGTTCTCCTTCGTCCTTCCCTGCAACACACCTCGGCGCCCCAGATCACGGCACGCCTACTCGCGCATCAGTCCAGGATGTTCATAGGGTCCGAGGTAGGAGTCGCTGATGACGCATCAGAAAGGCCCCGCCGCGTCGGCGGGGCCTCTCCTCGTCGTATCTCAGACGGATATGGGCTCAGAGCCCGATCCTCACCACGCTGCCATCTCCCGGGACAGGTGCGGCTGCGCCGAGCGTGAGGTAGGCATCTCCTCTGCGGATCGCGAGCCCGTAGGGCTGATCCAGGCCGCCCGCGACCACTTCGTGCTCGTCGCTGCCGGGGGTGACCTCGCGCAGCGCGCCGATGGGCCCGTTCAGCAGTCCGCCGGTCGCGAGCTCGACGGCATAGAGCGTCCCGTCGTCGGCGAAGGCGAGGGAGGTGACGTTGGTGAGCCCGGTGGCGTAGGCCTCGGGGGCGTGCCCGGGCTCGACCCGCCAGATCGTCGAGGATCCTTGCTCGAAGGGGAAGCCGACAAGCTGTGAGACGTACCAGGCGCCGTCAGGTCCCTGCACCACATCGCTGGGGACCGCATCGACGGGCGTGCCGACGGGCACCGGTCCGGGCTGAGTGGTGATCACCGGGTCGAACCCGGTGATCGTGTCCCCACCCTTCCGGGTGGAGACCAGGGAATTCCCTCCCGCGTCTGTATAGACGTACCCGTTCCCGGAGCGGGCGAGCCCGGTGGGGTTGCTGTCCACGTCGTCATCGACGCTGTGCGCGTCCTCGTGCGCGACGGCATCGAAAGCCAGGGTGCGATCGCCTCCGTCGTGCTGGGGCTTGAGGCTGCCGGTGACGATGGTTCCCAGGCGCTTCCCCTCTGCGCCGAAGGCGTCGCGATGTGCCGGGGAGCCGCCCAGGCCGATGGTGATCGCGAAGCGGTGGTTCCCGGTGAAGGCGATGTCGAAGGGGCCGATGGCCTCGGTGTCGTTCGCGACCGACGGCAGCCCGGTGACCACGCGTTCGACGCCGTGATCCGTGATCCGGGCGATCGAGCCGGTGGCGCCCAGGCAGGCGCTGGCGGCTGCGGTGAGCGGATGGCAGTTCCCGCCGTCCTCTGCCGAGGGGCCTCCGGTGCCCGCCTCGGCGACGTAGAGCGTTCCTCCCGGGCTGAAGGTCAGGTGGCGAGGGCTGTTCAGTCCGGTGGCGACGATCTCGATGTCGACCTCGGCGGCGTCCTGCGCGACGGCCGGGGATGCTCCGAGGAGAGCCGCCCCGAGGGCGAGGGCGCCGACCGCCGCCAGCAGCCGCGTGGTCCGATGAAGAAGCATGGCAATACCTCCTATACCACGCCGCGGCATCGTTGCGGCGGCTTTTCGCCACACTAGTCCGCTGTGGGGGCCGTGGATAGGCCGAGGCTCCTCCGATTTGCCCGACTCGCAGGAGGTGGTGCGAGCAGCCCTGGCCTGTCGGCGGACATGCGAGGAAGAGCTCGAGGAGCCGGGCTTCCCCTCAGCGGAAGCGCCGCACCGCGGCCGGGTTCGCCTCGGCCAGCTCCCGGATCGGCTCGTGCTCGGTCTGGGCGAGCACCTCGGAGAGCGTGCCGCGGGCCAGCAGCCTCCCGTCGCCGAGGAAGACGATCTGCGGGCACAACCGCTGCAGCAGCTCGACGTCATGGGAGGCGATCAGGGTGCCGATGCCGAGGCGCTGGATGGTGGCGGCCAGGGTGGCCGCGATCCGGCCCCTGGCGTTCGGATCCACCGCGGTCAGCGGCTCGTCGAGCACCAGGAGCTCGGGGCGGGTGGCGAGCGCGGTCGCGAGCGCGACCCGTTGGATCTCCCCACCGGAGAGCGTGCGCATCGTGCGGGGCAGGAAGTGCTCCGCGAGGCCGACGGACTCGAGCATCTCCGCAGCGGAGACGGAATGGGTGCGGCCGCCCTTGCGTGCCACCTTCGCGGCCAGCTCGAGTCGGGAACGCACGGTCTCGCGGGGATCCGAGATGGTCATCGCGTACTGCGAGACGAAGCGGACCGCGGCCCGGAAGGTCTTGCGGTCCTTCCCGCGCAGCTTCGAGACTCGCCGCCCGTTCCAGGTGACCTCCCCGGCATCGGGGATGTGCTCTCCGCTGAGCGAGGCGAGCAGGGTGGTCTTCCCGGCCCCCGAGGGTCCCAGCAGGCCCAGCGGCGGATCCCCGGCGCTGAACGTGAGGTCGATGCCCTGAAGCACCTGCTCGCCGGGATATCCGGCATGCAGGGAGGTGGCGGTGAGCGTCGTCGAAGCTGGCATCAGGGTCTTTCCTCGCGGTGGCAGGACAGTGGCACTCTAGCCAGGGGACCTGGGGACCCCCTCCGATGGCCGGCGCGGCGAGATCAGGAGGTCAGCCTGCGACGTCGACCTGCAGGAACGAGCGCGCCAGCCGTGCCAGCTCCTCCGCAGGGGCGTCCTCATGCGCCCCGGTCTGCATCGTGCGCACCGTCCGCTCCCGGATGGCGAGACTCAGCACGAGGCCGAACATGGCGCGGCTCGCGAAACCCGGATCGAGGCCTTCGCGGAGCATGCTCAGCTGTGCGAATTCCGTGAAGCACCCCTCGAAGATGTGCTCGTGGACGCGGCGCAGCCGCGCCATACGGAACCGTCCGGGGTGATCTCCGCTGACGGACTCCGCGCCGAGAGTGGCCAGCAGCTGAGTCGGCAGTGCGGAGGGGTTCCAGTGCACGGCGAGCTCCGCCACCATCGCCTCGGGGCTCGCATGCATCGTCTCGGCCTGGTCGAGGATCCGCTGCGCATGGGCCTCGAGCAGATCGATGACGCTGTCCAGCAGGATCTCCTTGGACGGGAAGTGGTGCATCAGACCCGGGTGGGAGATCCCGATGTGACGGCTGATGTCCCGCAGGCTCGCCCCGTAGTACCCGCGCTCGGCGAACATCTCCGCTGCCCCTTCAAGGATCTCCTCCCGCCGAGTGCGGACTCGGGATCCGCGGGCCTGGTCAGGTGCCTGTACCGGCGGCGCGGTGGAGGGGCTGTGGTCGCTGCGCACGAGTGCGAGGGGCGCCAGGGGAGCATCCCGGTGCGCACGCTCCAGGATCAGGTCATCAGCGGTGCCCGACAGGCGCGGAGCGACGACGGTCCGTCGGCACACGGGCAAGGGGTCGGGGAGGCGGTATTCCACTGTCGCCGCGCCGTCCTCGGGCTCGCGATCGATCGCGTGCCGCAGCGGCATCAACCCGTCCAGGTCGATGTGCTCCGCTCCGGTCAGATCGAGCGTGAGGCAGGGGGTCGGTTCGAGCCCCCGCGCCTGGCGGACGATCGGCAGCAGGGCGGTATAGGTCTCGGCGGTGAGGCAACCCGCGACGGAGAGCTGGATCTCGCGCAGATCCAGATCGACGTGGACGGTCACGGAGAGGGTGTGGGGCATGGGTGGAGGCCATTTCGTGCAGCACAAGGACTCGGCCTTCTGCTAGACCGATCAGAAGGTTATCCACGTCCTCACCGAGGTGCAATCCGACGTGCCATCCGAGGTGCGATCAGTTCTCGAAGACGGTGCGGGCAGGCGCCGAGCCCACCGAGGCCACCAGCTGCGTCGCCAGCTCCCGCAGCTTGACATTGCGGTGGTGGGAGCCGGTCTTGAGGATCGTCACCGCCTCTTCCTGGCTGCACCGGTTCTGTCCCATGATCACGCCTACCGCCAGGTCGATCACCGTCCGGGACTCGAGCGCCGCCCGGAGGTCGACCTCCGGGCGGCGCTGGCGCGCCAGCCGAACGGACGACGCCCCGGCTTCGCCTGTGCAGGGCGCCACCGGGGCGTTGCCGGACGAGACCGCCGGGGTGTCTCGAGGGGCCACGAGCGCTCCGCGAACACCTCCGCACCTGCGCGGCTCAGCTCTGGTTCAGCTCTGGTTCAGCCGGCGTGCCAGCAGGCTCTTCGCCAGCTCAGCGCCCTTGGCGCTCTCGTGCTGCGCCTTGCTGAACAGCTCGGCGAGCTCCTGGTCGCCTGCACTCTCTGCATCGGACCGGTAGGTCTCCATGCGCAGAGCATTGGACAGGCACTGCTCGGTGAACCAGATCAGGTCGTAGTTCTTATCCTTGGTGCCGGTGACCTCTCCACCTTCTGCGATGTTCATCATGACCGCTCCTCTTCGTCGTGTCTTCTCCGGGGATGCTGCCGTTCCCTTCGTGGTGTGGACCACGGTGTCATCACACGCGTAGCACGGGGAAGGGTCAACAGGTGAATGCCACCTGTGCAGGTCGCGGCCCTCGACCGATCGGACGGAACTCCGCAGCGGTGACTGCCTAGAGTGATCACCCATGAGAGGACACGGCGTTTTGCACCCATCGAGAGCATGGTGAAGACGATGAGCTGGACAGTCATGCGACAGGTGCGGCATCTGATCCTGCTCGGGGTCCTTCTGCTGGTGGTCGCGGGTTGCCAGGGAAACTTCCCCGCCGACACGCAGGGCACCTTGGACCGGGCGACCGAGGGTGAGCTCCGCGTCGGCATCGCTGAGAACGCGCCTTGGACGGAGGTCGCCCCTGACGGCTCTGTCAGCGGCACAGAGGTCGAGCTGCTGAACGACTACGCCGAGACGATCGATGCCGAGATCCGCTGGATCCCCGGAGGAGAGAACGTGCTGGCTGCCGAGATGAAGGAAGGAAACCTCGATCTGGTGATCGGCGGGCTCGCCTCGGACGTCCCCTGGACCTCGGAGATCGCGCTGACCCGGCCCTACGCCACTGCTCAGGGTCCGGACGGGAAGCCGGTGTACATCGTGATGGGCGTGCGACCGGGGGAGAACGCCCTGCTGGTGGACCTCGAGAGATACCTCGCCGAACGAGCTGGTGAGCTGTGAGCAGCAGAGAGCCGGAGGCCGGCGAGGAGGACACCGGATCGGGGCACGACGCCTTCGGAGCCGCACAGCGCGATGCGCTCCAGCGAGCCATCCGCTTGGAATGGATCACGCTGGCCTGGATGACCGGCACCGTCGTGCTGGTCGCGCTGGTCGCCGGTCAGTCCCAGGCGATGCAGGCGGCCTGGGCCGAGGACATGCTCTCCCTGCTCCCGCCGATCGCCTTCCTCGTCGCGACCCGGCGGATCCGCAAGCAGCCGGACCGCCTCCACCCCTACGGCTTCCATCGCTCCATCGGCGTCGCGCACCTGGTCGCTGCGATCGCGCTGCTCACCATGGGCGGTTATCTGGTGTTCGACTCGGTGATGGGCCTGGTCACGGTCGATCGTCCCCCGATCGGGCTCACCGTGCTTTTCGGTCATGCGATCTGGTCCGGTTGGCTGATGGTCGCCGTGATGCTGGTGACGAGCATCGGCCCGGTGATCCTGGGGCTGAAGAAGATGAAGCTCTCCGAACAGCTGCACGACAAGGTCCTGTACGCGGACGCCGACATGAGCAAGGCGGACTGGACCACGGCGGTCGCCACCATCGCCGGCGTGCTCGGGGTGGGGCTGGGTCTGTGGTGGGCGGATGCCACCGCGGCGCTGCTGGTGTCGGTCTCGATCCTCCGTGACGGGGTGAAGAACCTGCGCGGTTCCATCGGCGGCCTCACCGATGCCGAGGCACGCACCTACGACGAGTCCGAGCCCCACCCGCTGACCCTCCAGATCGAAGTGCGGGCGGGGCAGGAGCCGTGGGTGGGCGAGGCTGCTGCCCGTGTCCGCGACCAGGGGCATGTCTTCCATGCCGAGGTGTTCGTCGTCCCTCGCCCGGGTGTCGAGCCGTCGGTTCGCCAGGTCGCCGATCTGCGTGACCGGATCCATGAGCTCGACTGGAAGGTCCACGACGTGGTCGTGGCCCCGGTTCCCGAACTGCCGCCGAGGCAGACCTTTCGGTCGACACTGCGGACATGAGCGGCGATCGCCCCTAGCGTGGAGAGCCCCCGAGATCACACTGGAAGGCGGGATCATGAGAGCAGTGACCTGGCAGGGCACCGAGCGCGTGAGCGTGGAGACCGTGCCCGACCCGATACTCCAAGACCCCACCGACGCGATCATCCGCGTCACCTCGACCGCGATCTGCGGCTCGGACCTGCATCTCTACGAGGTGCTCGGACCCTTCATGACCGCCGGTGACATCATCGGCCACGAACCGATGGGAATCGTCGAGGAGGTCGGCGCGGGCGTCACCCACGTGCGGCCCGGCGACCGCGTCGTCGTCCCCTTCACCATCTCCTGCGGCCAGTGCGCCATGTGCTCCCAGGGACTGCCATCGCAGTGCGAGACCACCCAGGTCACCGAGCACAACTCCGGCGCCGCACTCCTCGGCTACTCGAAGCTGTACGGCCAGGTGCCCGGCGGCCAGGCCGAGCTCCTCAGAGTGCCGCACGCCGACTACGGGCTGATGAAGGTCGGCACCGAGCTCCCCGACGAGAACTACCTCTTCCTCAGCGACATCCTCCCCACCGCCTGGCAGGCGGTGCAGTACGCCGGGGTCCCCGCCCATCGCACCCTCACCGTGATCGGGCTCGGACCGGTCGGCCAGCTGTGCGCCAGGATCGGCCGCCACCTGGGGGCGAGGGTCTTCGGCATCGATCCGGTGCCCGAGCGTCGTGCCATGGCCGAGCGCCACGGCGTCGAGGTGCTGGACCTCGCGGAGGACACCGTCGGTGAGATCCGTGAGCGCACCCAGGGGCGCGGCCCGGACGCCGTCATCGACGCCGTGGGAATGGAAGCCGAGGGCAGTCCCGTCGCGGGCCTCGCCCAGACCATCGCGGGCAAGCTCCCCGACGTCGTGGCCCGCCCCTTCATGGAGCACGCCGGCGTGGACCGGCTCGCGGCCCTCCACACGGCCATCGATCTTGTTCGCCGCGGCGGCACCGTCTCGCTCTCCGGCGTCTACGGCGGAGCGGCGAGCCCAATGCCGCTGCTGACGATGTTCGACAAGCAGCTCCAGCTGCGTATGGGTCAGTGCAACGTGCGCGCCTGGACCGACGACCTGCTGCCGCTGGTCGAGGATCCCGCCGACCCGCTCGGAGTCGGGGACCTCGTCACCCACCGGCTGCCGCTCGAGGAGGCTGCAGTGGGCTACGACCTGTTCCAGAAGAAGCACGACGGCTGCATCAAGGTGGTCCTGGACCCGACCATCGCGGCTGCGCCGCCGGAGGTCCCCTGAACGGCATGCAGTCCGTCCGCCCACCACTGACCCAGCCCGATAACGCCCCCGCAGGAGGAACACCATGGCCGACCAGCTCACCTTCACCGATCCCGTCACCCGCTTCCCCGACATCACCCCGCCGAAGCAGGACCAGCCCGAGCCCGGCCTCGACGCGGAGCTGATCCCCGGCACCGACCGGGGCGAGGAGTCCTACCGCGGCACCGGCCGCCTGAAAGGGCGGAAGGCGCTCATCACCGGCGCTGATTCCGGCATCGGTGCCGCCGTCGCGATCGCCTTCGCCCGCGAAGGCGCCGATGTCGCACTGAACTACCTCCCGCAGGAGGAGGAGGACGCCCAGCACATCGCCGAGGTGATCCGCAAGGAGGGTCGCAAAGCCGTGCTCCTGCCCGGGGACCTGATCGACGCGGACTTCTGCCGCAGCCTGGTCGCGGACGCGGTGCACGAGCTCGACGGGCTCGACGCGCTGGTGAACAATGCAGGCCGCCAGATCGCGGTGGAGAGCCTCGAGGAGATCGAGGATCAGCAGTGGGTGGACACCTTCGCGGTGAACATCCACGCGATGTTCCGCATCACCCAGGCTGCGCTCCCGCACCTGCCCGCCGGCTCCACGATCGTGAACACCACCTCGATCCAGGCGTATCAGCCCTCGCCGACGCTCGTGGACTATGCCTCGACCAAGGCGGCGATCAACAACTTCACCAAGGGACTCGCGCAGCAGGTCGCCTCCCGCGGCATCCGGGTCAACGCGGTGGCCCCGGGCCCGATCTGGACACCCCTGCAGGTCTCGGACGGGCAGCCGAAGGAGGCCCTGCCCGAGTTCGGGAAGGCCACTCCGCTCGGCCGTGCCGGGCAGCCCACCGAGCTCGCCCCGGCGTACGTCTTCCTGACCTCGCCCGAGTCGAGCTACGTGCTGGGCGAGACCCTCGCGGTCACCGGAGGGAGCCCCACCCCGTGAGCGGACGGCACAGCGCACTGCTCCTCATCGATCTGCAGGAGGCGTTCTTCGAGGAACCGGCGCTGGCGGCGGTCCGCAGCGAGGTGATCGGCTCGGTGCGAGCGCTCGCCGAGGGCGCGCGCCGCTCCGAGGTGCCGATCTTCGTGATCACGACCGAGCACAGCCGGGACCGCTCGACGTGGACGCTGAGCATGCTCGACGACGATCAGGGCTACCTGTTCCACGGGGATCCCGGCACTGCGGTCGTCCGAGAGCTCGACACCGAGGGCATGACGCGGGTCGAGAAGACTCGCGACAGTGCGTGGTTCGGCACCGACCTGTTGTTGCGCCTGCGCAATCTGCAGGTGGAACAGGTGGTGATAGCCGGGGTCTCCGCCCACGCCTGCATCGCCCAGACCGCCCGTGACGCCTATGCGAACAATGTCCGGGCGGTGATCGTCACCGAGGCGGTGGCCGATGAGAGGGCGGACCATATGGAGAAGGTGCTCGATCAGCTCACCGGCGACCGTCAGGCGGAGCTTGCGACGGTGAAGGAGACCATCGGACGGTGGACCGGGTGAGGACCCGTCCGGTCCCTCCCCGCCCGACGATCCCGGCGCGCGCCGGGGTTCGGGACAGCGCCGGGGTTCGGGACAGCTCAGCTGCGAGGGGAGGTGGGCTCCGGCTCCTCGGTGCGGAGGAAGGCCTCGACCTGCTTGGCGAGATCCCCGAGCGGGGCGTCGTCGTGGCGCTGGTGCTGGAGCGGTCGGACCGTCTTCTCACGCACCGCGAGATTCAGCACCACGGCCAGCAGTGCACGACCCGCGAAGGCAGGATCGGTGTCCTCGCGCAGCAGTCCCTTCTCGGCGAGCGAGAGGAAGCAGGTCTCGAGCATATGCTCGTGGACCCGGCGCAGCCGTGCCAGGCGATAGCGGCCGGGGTGCTCCTCGCTGACGCTCTCGGCGTCGAGGGTGGCCAGCAGCCGGATCGGCAGGGAGGCCGGATGCCATACCTGGGCGAGACCGCGCAGCATGGCGCTGCGGTCGCCCTCCATCTCATGGATACGGTCCAGTGCGGACTGGGCATGCTCTTCCATCCGGTCGATCACGCCATCGAGCAGAGCATCCTTCGAGCCGAAGTGATGCAGCATGCCGGAATGGGAGATGCCGATGTGGCTCGAGATGTCTCGCAGGCTGGAGCCGTGGTACCCGTGCTCGGCGAACATCTCGGCGGCGCCGTCGATGATCTCCTCGCGCCGTCCGCTGCGCGCCGAGGCCTCTTCCCGAGAATGATCGTGCGTGGCACCTGGGGTGCCGGGGCCGGCCGGCGTCGGCGTGAGGCCCGGAGCAGCGGGCGCAGGATCGGTGGTCGGCACGCTCTCCATCAGCGCCGAATCCAACACGACCTCGATCGTGACATCCGGACTGTCAGGGGCGGACTTCTCGGTCATCAGTCTCCTCGATCATTCCCGCGTCCCGCCTGCGCGGACTCGACTCCCGTCGCGGCGTTCGTGCGGCGGGGCGGAACGTATGGCCGGGCTCATTACCCGCTACGAATTCTAGTACATGCAGGAGTTTCCGGTCATCGTCCGGACGCCGCGTCCTCCGGTCGAGCATGCGCGGCAGCACTGCCCCAGTGAGGCGAGGAGAGAGTCGAGGAGCGCAGGAGCGCAGGAGTCAGGAGCGCACGAGGCGGGCGATCGCGGCCGAGGCTTCCTTGAGCTTCTCCTCGGCATCGTCGCCGCCGGTGCGGGCGGCGTCGAGCACGCAGTGCTGGAGGTGGTCGTCCAGCAGCCCCATCGCGACCCCGTCCAGCGCGCTCTTCAAGGCGCTGATCTGGGTGAGGATGTCGATGCAGTACTTCTCCTCATCGACCATGCGGTGCAGGCCGCGAGCCTGGCCCTCGACACGCTTGAGCCGGGCGAGGTACCGGGACTTGTCGGAGATGTAGCCGTGGTGGTGCTCATGCTCCTCCGGGACGGGTGCGGGGCTGGGCGTGGCATCGGTGGTGGTCATGGGTTCCTCCAACGGCGTGAGCGGGACGGGGCGGGTGCACGGGCGTGCGATGGATCGCGGACGGTGGGTTTTCAGACCGCCGCGGCGGAAGTCCGTGCCGCCGGGGCAGAGGAGGCGGAAGCCGAGGCGCCTGGCGCAACGGCATGCGCCCGGCTGCGGAACGAACGCAGCCGCAGGCTGTTGCCCACCACGAACACGCTCGAGAAGGCCATCGCGGCACCGGCCAGCATCGGGTTCAGCAGACCCAGCGCGGCCAGCGGGATCGCCGCGATGTTGTAGGCGAAGGCCCAGAACAGGTTTCCCTTGATGGTGCCGAGGGTACGGCGTGAGAGCCGGATCGCGTCGGCCACGCTGCGCAGGTCGCCGCGCACCAGGGTGATGTCCGAGGCCTCGATGGCGACATCGGTGCCGGTGCCCATGGCCAGGCCCAGATCGGCCTGGGCGAGCGCGGCGGCGTCGTTCACGCCGTCTCCGACCATCGCCACCACCTTGCCCTCGGCCTGCAGGCGGCTGACGACATCGATCTTGTCCCGGGGGAGGACCTCCGCGATCACCTCCTCGATGCCGACCTCCGTGGCGATCTGCTCGGCGGCGGCCCGGTTGTCACCGGTGAGCAGGATCGGGGTGAGCCCGAGCCCTGTGAGCTGCGTGATCGCCTCTGCGCTGGTGGGCTTGACGGTGTCGGAGACGATCAGCACGCCACGCGCTCGGTCCTCCCAGAAGACGACGACCGCCGTCTGCCCGCGGGATTCTGCTGCGGCCTTCGCCTCGGAGAGCAGCGGGGGAAGCTCCTGCCCGGCGACCAGCGTGGTGCGGCCGACGAGCACAGAGCGCCCTTCGACCATGCCGCGCACACCTCGACCTTCGAGGTTCTCGAACTCCTCGACGGTGGGCAGGGCGCCGATCTCCTCGGTGACGCCCTTCGCGATCGCCTGGGCGATCGGATGCTCGGAGGCGTCCTCGACCGCACCTGCGAGGCGCAGCAGCTCGCTGCGTTCCACGCCCTCGGCCGTGACCACGTCGGCCAGGGTCATCTTCCCCGTGGTGACGGTGCCGGTCTTGTCGAGCACCACGGTGTCGATCTTCCGGGTGGACTCGAGCACCTCGGGGCCCTTGATGAGGATGCCCAGCTGAGCGCCGCGGCCGGTGCCCACGAGCAGCGCAGTGGGAGTGGCGAGGCCGAGCGCGCAGGGGCAGGCGATGATCAGCACGGCGACCGCGGCGGTGAACGCCGCCTCGAGCGGGAAGCCGGCACCGATCCAGGCCCCGAGCACGACGACGGCGAAGGCGATCACGATCGGCACGAAGATCCCCGAGATCCGATCCGCGAGGCGCTGGATCTCGGCCTTGCCCGACTGCGCCTCCTCGACCAGCTTCGCCATCTGGGCGAGCTGGGTGTCGCCGCCCACGCGGGTGGCGCGCACCAGCAGACGGCCGCCCGCGTTGACGGTCGCGCCGGTGACCGCGTCACCCACCCCGACCTCGACCGGGACCGACTCGCCGGTCAGCATCGAGGCATCCACTGCCGAGGTGCCGGAGGTGACCACGCCGTCGGTCGCGATCTTCTCGCCGGGCCGGACCACGAAGTGGTCGCCGACGGCGAGGTCGGCCACGGGAAGACGGGTCTCGACGCCGTCGCGCATCACGGCGACGTCCTTCGCGCCCATGTCCAGCAGGGCGCGCAGCGCGGCCCCGGCCTGTCGCTTCGAGCGCTTCTCGAAGTAGCGGCCCAGCAGGATGAACATGGTCACGCCCGCCGCGACCTCGAGATAGATGTTCGCCGCCCCGTCGGAGGGACCTATGGTCAGCGAGAACTCGTGGGTCATCCCGGGCATGCCGGCCGTGCCGAGGAACAGGGCGTACAGCGACCACAGGAAGGCCGCGATGGTGCCCACCGAGATCAGCGTGTCCATCGTGGCCGCGCCATGGCGCAGGTTGACCGCTGCCGCACGATGGAAGGGCCAGGCGGCCCAGACGATCACGGGAGCGGTGAGCGTGAGCACCGCCCACTGCCAGTAGGTGAACTGCAGCGCCGGGATCATCGAGATCAGGATCACCGGAACCGACAGCAGCACCGAGCCGATCAGGCGGTGGCGGAGCGAGGTCAGCTCCGGGTCCTCACGCTCGTGCGCTCCTGACGTCTCCTGCTCCGCCTCGGGCGGGGTGGGGAGAGCGGCGGTGTAGCCGGTCTGCTCGACCACCGTGACCAGATCCCGCGGGTCATAGTCCTCGGGCACGGTGACCCGCGCCTTCTCCGTCGCGTAGTTGACCGCAGCGGTGACCCCGTCGAGCTTGTTCAGCTTCCGCTCGATCCGATTCGCGCACGAGGCGCAGGTCATCCCTCCGATCTCGAGCTCGATATCGGTGGTGATCACCTGCAGCGGGGACGGGGGAGTGGTCATGATGGGCCTTTTCTCTCTCGCAACTCAGAGGAATCGCGCACGGACGGGACTGGGGTGGCAGAGCTCGACGGAGGGGAGCAGCTGGTCAGTGGCCGGAGCCACCGGAATTCGCCCAGCTGTCCACCCACTCCGAGGGGACCAGCACCCCGGCCAGCAGGTACGACGCGAAGAACAGCGCCACCAGCAGCAGGCCGTACAGTGCGACGGTGGTGCCGGCCTTCATCAGGCGCGCACCGCTGAATAGCCGGCCTCGGTGACAGCTGCGAGCACCGCGGCCTCATCCACCGGCTGCTCGGAGGAGACGCTCAGCAGACCGGTTTCGTGGCTGACCTCGACGCCCTGGACCCCGGCCAGCTCGCTGACCTCTTCGCGCACGGACATCTCGCAGTGGCCGCAGGTCATGCCGGTCACCTGGAACTGGGTAGTGGTTGCGCTCATGAGGGTTCTCCTTGCTCTCGGGATACCCCGGCGGGGTATCGGCTCCCTCTATTTATACCCCCAAGGGGTATGGGGGGCAAGGGTGATCGCTCCTTGCGGGGGTGTCGCCCGTCACTCCGCGGTGCTTCGATGGGGTCATGAGCATCGACTCCCTGACCACCATCCAGCAGGAAGCGGACCGACTGGCCACCGTCCTCGCGGCCACCGATCCCGCACAGCGGGTCCCCACCTGCCCCGACTGGACCGCAGCGGACCTCCTGTGGCATCTCACCGAGGTCCATGAGTTCTGGGCGGCGATCCTCGCCTCCCGAGCCACCGCCGAGGAGGAGGTGATGGCGATCGAGGAGGCGAAGGCCCCGCGCCCCGCTGAGCAGGACGTGCTGAGTGCCCGCCGCGAGGCCGCGACGGCGTCCCTCCTCGCCCAGCTCACTGCGCGCAGCGACGAGGAGGCCGCCTGGTTCTGGTTCTCCCAGGAGCAGACCGTCGGCGTCACCCGCCGGATGCAGACCCACGAGGCGACCATCCACCGGGTGGATGCCGAGCTCACCGCCGGTCGCCCGGTCACCTCGATCAGTCCCGAGGTGGCTGCGGCAGGACTGGACCATGTCCTGCGCGTGATGTGGCCGGCCGGCCATGAATGGATCCCCGACTGGGCGAGCACGACGCCGGTCGCCGCGATCGAGATCCGTCCCGACGGTGGCGCACCCCAGCTGCTGGGCATCAGCCGGTGGTCCGGCACGAGACCACGGGATGGGCAGGAGTTCGACGCGCCCGTCGGACGGCTGCTCGAGGAGCCCGCTGACGCCGAGGGCCTTCCGCGGGCCACCGTCTCCGGCAGCGCGATCAGCATGAACCTCTGGGCCTGGGGGCGTGCCCAGGCGCTCGACCACCTCGCGGACGGCCCGGACGCCGTCGAGATCCACGGGGACCCCGAGGCCATCAGGCAGCTCGAGGCGCTGATCGCCGAGGGGCACGACTGAACCCTCACGAATTGAGCCCTCACGGCACAGCCTCCACGACCGAGCCCCCACGACTGACCCCTCACGGCCGAGCCCTCACGACTGAACCTCCACGGCAGCGGCACTTCACCGCTGCGGTGCCGGACCGCAGCGGTCCCCTCGGGCCGGGGTCAGCTGCGTGGGGTGAGGACCACCGGGGCATGCGCCCAGCCGCCCACCGGAGCGACCTCGCGCTCTCCCACCGTCTCTGCGGCGTGCACATCGGCCACTGCGAGCAGCTCCTGCACCAAGACGACGAGCTCGAGCGTGGCCAGCGGGCGCCCGGGGCAGATGTGCGTACCGATGCCATAGACCAGGTTCTGCGCGCCATGCGCCTGCTCATCGAAGCGGTCCGGCTCCGCGAAGACCCGCTCGTCGCGGTTCGCGGAGGTCCAGTGGATCAGCACCCGCTCACCCGCCCCGATCTGGTGCCCGGCGAGCGAGACCGGGCAGGTGGTCACGCGGCGATTGGAGACGAAGGGGTCATCGATCCGCAGCAGTTCGTCGACGATCGCCGCCGCCTCGGTGAAGGTCCCGTGGCGCAGGCGCTCGGTGAGCGCGGGAGCGTCCGCAAGCGCGGTCAGCAGCACCCCCGTGCACAGGGCGATCGAGCCGAGGTCGCCTCCGGTCCAGTTGCGCAGGATCGAGACGATCTCCTCCTCGCGCAGCGCGCGCTGCGTCGACCCTGGGATCTCAGGATCCGGCAGCCTCACCTGCACCCGCATCAGCTCCGTGGTCAGGTCTTCCGGGGCGTCCGCGCCGAGCGCCCTCCGCGGTGCCACGACGGAGCGGATCAGGGTGTCGAAGCGTTCGGCGACCTCTGTGGTGCGGGAGAGTTCTCGGGAGCGGGAGGCTTCATGGTTGTCGCTCATCCATTGCAGCAGCTCGGGCTCCAGCGCGGTGGGCCAGCCGAGCCAGGTGGTCTGGGCGCGCACCGCGAACACCGCGCCGAGCGCCGCGACGGCATCGATCTCGGTACCGGTCACGTCGACATCCGCCATCAGCTCCTCGACCAGCTCTGCCGCGACGGTGCGGACCGTCGGCTCCAGGGCCTCCATCCGCTCGGGAGCGAAGAACGGATCGGTCGCCTCCCGGAATGCGGCATGCTCCTCGCCGTCGATTCCGTTGGGCACCTGCAGGAAGCGGGAGACAGCGGAGGAGAAGGTCTCGTGATCGGTGGCGACAGCGACGGCCTCCGGATGCCCGAGCACCACCCAGGTGCCGTCGGGGGTGCGTGCGAGCGGCGCCTCGGAGCGCTGCTCGTCGGTGGCGGTGAGGGGTTCGAGTCCCGTCGGATCGAAGGTGTGAGCGCTCATCTGATCACCGTACTGCGAGTTCGGCCTCCCGGGCTGGGACTCTGGCAGTTCGCAGTCGTCCCTCGAGCAGATGCACCGCGGTGGCGACCGCGAAGAACGCCACCAGCACCACGGCCGTGGTGCTCAGCACCTGCGACCAGGAGGTCGTCGACGGATCCAGGAACTCGTAGGGGTACCAGCCGGTCAACCCGCCGCGCACCCAGGTGCCCGTCAGGAACACCACCGGGAACAGCTGCCACCACAGGATGCGGCGAGCGGACGGTGCGCGGCGGCGTGCCGTCAGCAGCCAGTCCAGGAGCGCCGCGACCGGGGCCAGGCGGTGCAGCACGATCCCTGTCCAGCCGATATCCCAGCGCAGCAGCTCGTCCAGCGGCGCGACCAGCAGGGCATAGATGATCCCGGTCATCACCAGAGAGAACGCGACCGCCCCGCGCACATCGTCGAAGCACAGAAGATGGCGTCCGCCCCGTGCCACCCGCCACAGGATCAGCATCACGAAGAACAGGTTCGACTGATTGGTGAAGTACGAGAGGTTCTGCGCGAGGAGACCGTCCAGGGCCGCACCGACAGCGTTGACCAGCAGAGCGGCGAGGATCAGCAGTGCGATCAGCAGGCGCGCCACCGGGGCGGCTGTGGTCACGAACCCCGGGGCCAGTTGTCCCGCACCTCGGCGCCGCCCTCGACGACATGCTCCACGGCGCCGGGAAGGCTCGTCCAGGAGTCCTGGGGGCGGTAGCCGAGCTCGAGCTGAGTATTGGTCAGCGACCAGCGCCGGTTGGGGTTGTCGGAGATCGCGTAGTAGAGGCCGAAGGTCACCTCGGCCTCGATCGCGCGGCGGACCACCTGGGTGCAATCTGCGGGGCTGAGCCACATGGCGCGCAGGATGTCCTCCTCCGCGGCGAGGGGGTCTTCGCTGAACCAGCCGATGCGCAGGTTGATGACGTCCAGCCCGTGCTCGTCGTGGTAGAACCGGCCGAGCGTCTCGCCGAAGATCTTCGAGACGCCGTAGAGGGAATCCCCCCGGGGCAGCTGGTGCGGGTAGACGGGCCATTCCTCGTGGCGGTCGTACATGCCCATCGCATGGTTGGAGGAGGCGAGCACCACGCGGCGCACGCCTGCCTCACGCGCGGCCTCCAGCACATTGCGCACCCCGATGAGGTTCGCCTCGAGCACGGCCTCCCAGCTGGATTCGGGGGAGGCGGCACCGGCCATGTGCACGACCGTGTCGATGCCATCCATCAGCCCCAGCACCTCGTCGTACGCGTCGAGGTCGGCGAGCTTCAGGGTGACTCCTGCCGGGGCCTTGTCCTGGCTGCGACCGTGGAGGACGAGGTCGTAGTGATCCGCCAGGGTGGTGGCCAGGTGGGAGCCGACGCCCCCGGTGGCTCCGGTGATAAGCACCCGTGCGGTGCGCTGTGAATTCGTCATGCCCCCAGTATGTGCCACCGGTCACTGCTCGAGGGGGCCGGGGCTCGATTCAGGAGGCGGACGCGGGGCGGGGTCGGATCTCGGTGCGCAGGCCTTCCATGCGCTCATCGAGGTCGGCGGCGACCCGGGCGGCATCGTCCAGCTCCGCCTGGAGGCGGGCGGGGAGGTTCTTGCGGTACTTGTAGGAGAGCTTGTGCTCGGTGCTGGCCCAGAAGTCCATCGCGATGGTCCGCAGCTGCAGCTCGACCGGCACCAGCTCGGTGTGCTCGGAGAGGTAGACGGGAACCTGCACGATGAGGTGCAGCGACCGGTAGCCGTTGGGCTTCGGGGAGGCGATGTAGTCCTTGATCGTGAGCACCTCGAGATCGGGCTGCTGGCTGAGCATGTCCGCGATCCAGTAGACGTCGGAGATGAAGCTGCAGGTGATCCGGATACCGGCGATGTCCATCACGCGCTCCCGGATGGCCGCGATGGTCATGTCCCCGCCTGTGCGCAGAGCCTTGTCGACCAGGCTCTCGGTCGACTTCAGCCGGGTGCGGACGTGCTCGATGGGGCTGTACTCGTGGATCAGCTCGAATTCCTGGCGCAGGATGTTCACCTTCGTCTGCACCTCGTCGATACCGAACTGGTAATGCATCCGCAGCGTGGTGAGCTCCTCATGAACCTGGCGCATCCGCGCGGCCAGTTCCTCCGGGTCGACCTCCTCGCGCAGGAGCTGCTGGTGACGGGCGGTGACGAGCGCGCCGACCTCATCGGGAGTGCTGGGAAGGGTGGAGGTGGGGGCGGCGTCGGCGATGCCGGCGTCGACGGAGGCGTCGAGGCCGCTCGATGCGGTGTCATCCATATCGCGGTGTTCCTTCCGAAGCGGATCGGAAGCCTGAGGATGCCAGATCACGCTGAGGAGCTGGTGGACCTGCGATGGAGACGACGTGGGAGAGCATGCGCGAACGGGAAAGACCACTGCCGAGCCGGTCAGCGGCTGGCCGCGCAGTCCTGGGCGGCGGCCAGCGCATTGAAGGTGTACAGATGCGGGCCCAGCAGGGCGAGCTCCGGCTCGGCCGCAACGGCCGCCTCCAGCTCGGCGAGCAGGGGAGCAGGCTGCCAGCGGGTGGGACCGAGCAGGTGCCGCACCCCTGAATCCGCGTCGGTGAGCAGGCGCAGGGAGCGGCCGACTCCGATCCGGGTGCCGATCCGCAGCAGGCGGGCGGTGCTCACCGGCACGGCGATCCCGGGCCGCACGGGCAGGGCGATGCCGGCGGCCCGAAGCTCGCGCGTCCACGTCAGCAGCGGCGCGGACTCGAAGCACATCTGGGTGACGGCATAGGAGGCATGCTCCGCCTTCGCCCGCAGCAGCCGCATCGCCTCGGCCTCGTCCGCGAAGGGGTGACCCTCGGGGTGCGCCCCGATGCCCACCCTCATCCCGGATCCCACCGCGGTGACGGCCTCGAGCAGCGCGAGGGCACCGGGGAGGTCGCCGGCCGGCCGCGGTGCATCGCCCGCGATGACGAACACCTCGGCGACCCCCGCTGCGGCGAGCCCGCCCAGGAGCTCCTCCGCCTCGCCCGGGCCCCGGATCATGCGAGCGGCCAGGTGCGGGATCGCATGGAACCCGCGCTGCGAGAGCGCGCCCGCCACCTCGATCGTCGCTGGCAGGCCCTGGGCGGGCGAGGCGGTGATCGTGACCCGCGCTCCGGACGGCAGGTGCGCGGCGACCTCGTCGACGATCCCGCGCACCGGGATCACTTCGAACTGCGGAGCGTGATCCGCCGGTTCCGAGTGATGCTCCTCAGCGCGGTGTCGCATCGAGGGCGGTGACATCACTCTTCGGCTGCTCCTTCGTCGGGTCGATGAACGGTTTGGGCACCACCACCGCCTGCACGGGTTCCTCTCCCGAGGGCAGCTGCGTGCCGGGCCGTTCGGCCGCATCCACGGAGAATCGGGTGCCGATCTCCGAGAGTGCAGCGGGCACGAGCGCGAGGGCGATGTTCTTCTCCAGCCGGGGCGAGAAGCAGGCGGAGGTCACCTTCCCCACCACCTTCCCATCGTGGAGGACGGGGAAGGCATCGATCATCGAACCGTCGTTGTAGGTGCCGAGCGGCCGCCCGCCGAGCTCGAGGCCCACGAGCTTCCGGGCCGGGCCCTCGGACTTGATCCGGCGCAGCGCCTCCTTGCCGATGAAGTCCGCCTCCTGGTCGAGGTCGACCATCCAGTCGTAGCCCATGCCGACCTCGAAGGGGTTGGTGTCCACGGTGATGTCGGCGCCGTGGGCGAGCATGCCGCCCTCGATGCGACGGATGTGACAGGGCCCGATGACCTGCAGGCCGTGCGGCTTCCCGGCCTCGAGCACCAGCTCCCAGAGCCGCTCGGCGTCGCGGGAGGCGTGGTGGACGTAGATCTCGTAGCCGATCTCGCCGGTGTAGCCGGTGCGGGAGACGGTCACCTCGATTCCGTCGATCGCGAAGTCGTGCAGGTAGTAGTAGCGGAGGTCTGCGACGGCGTCGCCCAGCAGGTCGCGCATCAGGGCGAAGGACTTCGGGCCCTGCACCTGCACCGGGCCGACGTCGATCTCCTCGATCCGGACATCCATCCCGGCGTGGGTGGCGACTCCGCGTGCCCACAGCAGGATGTCGCTGTCCGCGAGGGAGAGCCAGAAGCGGTTCTCCTCCAGGCGCAGCAGGATCGGGTCGTTGAGGATCCCGCCGTGCTGGTCGGTGAGGAAGACGTACTTGCACTGCCCGACCGCGCACTTCGAGAGGTCGCGGGTGATGAGCAGGTTCGTGAAGTCGAAGGCGTCGGGGCCGGAGATCTCGATCTGGCGCTCGACGCCGACGTCCCAGAGGGTCACACCTTCCAGGAGGGCCCAGTACTCCGCGACCGGGTCGCCGTAGTGGCGGGGATGGTAGGTGTGGTTGTAGACGCTGTACATCGCGACCCCATGACGCCGAGAGGCGTAGAAGAACGGGGACTTGCGGATGCGGGGGTACAGCAGCATCTGGGGATTCGGGTTCACGGTCATCGTGGCCTCCAGGAATCGGGTCCGTAGCCCACTGTGACATGATGATGCGCTCTCCGCAATAGCATGCGGAGAGCGCATGAAAGGGAGGGGCGCGATGACGATGCCGACCGGCCGCAGCTCGGGCAACGGAGCTGAGCGGCCACCGCGGGCGGTGACCCGGGCCGGCGGCGTGCAGTCCGTGGACCGGGCGGTGCAGGTGATGGAGATCCTCGCCCGGGACGGGCGCTCCGGGGTGGGCCGGATCGCCAAGGAGCTGGGTGTCCACCAGTCCACGGTCTCCCGCTTGGTCGCCGCTCTCGAGGCTCATGACCTCGTCGAGCGGCAGGTCGAGGGAGGGGCGGTGCAGCTCGGAGTCGGCATCCTCCGGCTCGCTGCCGCCACCCGTTCCCGGCAGGATCTCACCGCTGTGGGCGGTCCGGTCTGCGATGCGCTCGCCGAGCAGCTCGGGGAGACGGTGAACCTCGCCGTCTACCGCTCCGGTGCGGCGGTGAACCTGTACCAGGCCCAGGGCACGCGCACGGTCGCCCTGCACAACTGGGTGGGGGACGCGACCGTCCTGCACGCGACCTCGAGCGGGAAGGTGCTGTTGGCGCATCTCCCGCCGGCGCAGAGCGAGGCGGTCATCACCGGCGATCTCGAGCGCTTCACCGCGCAGACGATCGTCGAGGCAGATGCTCTGCGCGCACAGCTGCAGGAGGCCGCTGTGCGCGGCTGGGCGGTCGCCGAGGAGGAGTACGAGGAGGGCCTGAACGCGGTGGCCGCGGCGATCTGCGGGCCGGAGGGGAACGTCATCGCAGCCCTGTCCGCGGCAGGGCCGGCCTACCGTCTCGGTCGAGGCAGGCTCCCCGAGGTCGCAGAGCAGGTGCGCCAGGCGGCCAAGGAGATCTCCAGACGCCTGGGGCATCGACCCGAGATGACCGGCTGAGCCGGATCGCGCGGCCCGCAGCTCCGTCTCAGCCCTTCATCCTGGCGTCCTCCGGGTCGAACGCCGGGGAGCGGCCGACGGTGAGGACCTCGACCGGCAGCCGCGCTCCGAGATGCTCGACCTGCAGTGCGGCGCCCTCCACCGCCTGCGAGAGAGGGAGGTAGGCCAGCAGCAGGTAGCGACCGAGCGACGGGCCGGGCCCGGCGGAGGTCACGAAGGAACGCCGGCCGCGAGCATCGATGAGGACCTCGCCGTCCGCGGAGAGCACCGGCTCGCCGCCTGTCGGACATCGCGCGACCTCCGGGGCCGACGGGGGACCGGTGAGCGCGAGCGTGCACAGCATCGCCGCCGGGGCCTGCTCGCGAGCGGCGAGATAGGCGGGCTTGCCCACGAAGTCGGCATGCTTGACCTTGGGCAGAGCGAGATCCGCCTCGACAGGGTTGTACTCCCCGGTGAGCTCGGCGCCCATCAACCGATAGCCCTTCTCGATCCGGCCCGTCGTGCCGTACACGCCGATGCCTGCCGCGATCGCGCCCAGCGCGCGACCGGCCTCCCACAGCCGGTCCCAGAGGCGCGTCGCCAGCTCGGCGGCGACGTGCAGCTCCCAGCCCAGCTCTCCCACGTAGCTGATCCGCAGCATCAGCACCGGCACCCCGCCGATCACCGCCTCGCGACCGGTGCCGAAGGCGAAGGCGGCATCGGAGAGATCCTCCGTGGTGAGAGGCTGGACGAGGTCGCGGGCCCGCGGGCCCCACACCCCGATCGTGGTCACCGCCGAGGATGAGTCAGTCAGCTGCACCGACCCGTCGGCCGGCAGGTGGCCTCGCAGCCATGCGAGGTCTCGCCCACCCTCCGCGCCGCCGGTGATCACGCGGAAGTCCGCCTCGCCGCGGCGCACGATCGTGAGGTCGCTGCGGAAGGTGCCGGCCGGGGTGAGCAGCGGGGTGTACACGACCCGGCCGACGGGCACGTGGATCCGTGCCATCGCGAGCTGCTCGAGGAACTCCAGTGCACCGGGGCCGGAGACATCGAGGATCGCGAAGGCGGCGAGGTCCACCAGCGCCACGCGCTTGCGCATCGCGAGGTGCTCGGCCTCGATGATCGGCGACCACCAACGGGTGTCCCACTCGTGGATGCGGCGGTCCACGTCGCCCGCGAACTCCTCGAGCAGCGGCCGGTTCGCCGTGTACCACTGGGGCCGCTCCCAGCCGGCGGCCTCGTGGAACTCCGCCCCCAGCGCGTCGGTGCGGGCGTGCAGGGGACTGGTCCGCAACGGCCGGTTCGAGAGCCACTGCTCGCGCGGATGGCTGATCCCGTACACCTTGGGGAATCCCTCGGCCGCGCGCGCCCGCACGTGCTCCCGGGTGCGCTGGGAGGGATGGAATCGCGCGATGTCGGAGCCGTGCGCGTCGATCTCGCTGCTGCCCTCGGTAAGCAGCTCGGCGACCATGCGCCCCACCCCCGCGGCCTCCTTGATCCACACCGCGGCGGCGGACCACAGCCCGGCCACCTCGGGCGTCTCGCCCACCAGGGCGCCGCCGTCGGGGGTGAGGGAGAGCAGCCCGTTGATCGCCGCCTTCCGCGGCGGCTCCGGATCGGTGAGCAGGCTCGGGAAGAGCTCGCGGGCATGGGCCAGCTGGGCGGTGAAGTCCTCCTCGGTGAAGGGGAAGCTGGTGGGGCTCGCCTGCCCGGGATGGTTCCCGACCGGTGGGATCTCGCTCGGATCGTGCAGCAGCGGGCGGTGCGCGTAGGAGCCGATCTCGAGGTCCGCGCCACGCTGGCGCTCGTACATCAGGTTGTCCATGTCGCGCAGCAGCGGGAAGCTCACCCACTCCTCGGTCTCGGCCAGCGCAGGGATCGGGCCCACGTCGAGCATCTGGTGCACCGCCGGGGTGAGCGGGATCGCGGCCCCGGCGAGCGCCGCGACCTGCGGGCTCCACACCCCGCAGGCGATGAGCACGAGCTCGGTCTCGATCTCACCGCGGTCGGTGAGCACGCGGCGCACCCGCCCGAAGGCGACGTCGATCCCGGTCACCTCGGTCTCGGCGATGGTGGTGAGAGCTCCGGTGGCCTCGGCACGCTCGCGGAAGAGCTCCCCGGCGCGCAGCGGATCGACGATCGCGCCGGTGGGGGTGTAGAAGCCGCCGATCAGCAGGCTCGAGTCGCAGTGCGGCACGAGACCCTGGATCTCGGCGGGGGAGAGCAGGTGGGCCTCGACGCCCCAGGACCGGGCCGAGGTCATGCGCCGGGTGAGCTCCTGCATGCGCTCGGCGCTGCGCGCCGCCTCGATGCCGCCGCAGCGGGTGAGCACCCCGAGCTCGCCGTACTGGCGCAGTGAGTCCACGGTGAGATCGGTGATCTCCTTGGAGTGGTCGACGGGGAACACGAAGTTCGAGGCGTGACCTGTCGATCCGCCCGGATCGGGCAGGGGGCCCTTGTCGATCTGGACGATGCGGCGCCAGCCGAGGTCCCCGAGATGGGCGACCGCGGCGTTGCCCACCACCCCGGCTCCGATGACGACGATGTCTGCACGTTCCGGCAGCTGTGCCATGGCGACCTCCCGATCTGCCTGTGGCCCCCTTACGGTAGCCCTGAAGTGCGGCTGTGCCCAGAGGTGGGGCCGCTCAGGTCCAGGAGGCGCAGTTCGAGGAGACCTCACTCGGGCCACAGCGACCAGGAGGAAGCGGGACCATAGGATCAGCTCATGCTGCTCATCGCCCAGGCCCCGCAGGACGAGATCCTCGCCGCCTTCGCCCCTCTTCCGGTTCCCGATGATCCTGCCCGGATGTGGAGCGTGGGACCCACCGCGCCCAGCGGATGGACCGCAGCCTGGGTCGAGGCGGAGGCGGCGCTCCCCGAGTCCTGGGATCTGGTGCTCCTCGGAGAGGACGGGGATCCGCGCGTGGTGCGCGTGCGCTCCGGGGGATCGGAGCAGAGGTTCGCCTGGGACGCCCAGGACCGGAGCATTCCTGCACACGTGCCCGCCATGATCGCGGAGACGCTCAGGATGCCTGGAGCTGTGGACTCGTTCCGCAGCGCCCTGGAGGAGCACCTGCTCGGGGAGACGACGACGGAGGAGCATCTCGTCCTCGCCCAGGTCGCCGAGGCGCTCAGCGGGGCGGTGGGCGGGCTGCCCCAGCTGGAGAACGACACCTACCGGGAGATCCTGCTGGATCGCGGTGATGCCTCGCGGCGCCGAAGCCTCGCCGAGGATTTCGCTCACGATGGCGGAGGCTGGGTGCTGACGGAGCTCGGCGCGGACTGGTTCTCGGTGCATTCCCCCGACAGCCCGGAGCTCGGCCCCGACCCCTTCGATCTCGACAGCACGTCGGGGAAGGACCGCCCGGTGCTCTCGCTGTGGCGCGGCAGCGGCTCCGGCGTCGTACTCCACGACCGTGAGGACCTCATGGAGCTCATCCAGTGGAACACCGGCTGGGTGGAGCAGATCGACGACTCCGCAGAGCGTGCCGCGGCCTGCGATGCGCTGGGTGCGGCCTTCGGCCCGGTGGCGGGGCGGCGCCGGCTGCGCGAGCTGTGCAGCGCGCAGACCGTGGATCGCGATCCGATCGCCCGGCTGCTCGAGCTGCTGAACATCCCCCGCACCGCACTGCTGGTCCTGGACGATGACCCGTCGGCTCCCGAGCCGACGGTGGTCGAGCCCCCGGTCGGTCTGCTGGGAAGCCTGAAGCGGCTCTTCGGCGGGCGCGGCTGAGGCGGGCCGGCAGGGTCCGCACCGACAGACTCGATGCCCACGGCACGGACTGCCAGCGCCGGCTCCACCGAACGCCCGCGAAGCCCAGCAGCCCACCCACACCCCACCGAAAACAGAACCACGCAAAAAAGCCTGAGTCGCGTCACCGTTCGTGAACGATGACGCGACTCAGGACAACGGGGTGATCGACGGGATTTGAACCCGCGACCGCCTGGACCACAACCAGGAGCTCTACCAACTGAGCTACGACCACCATGTGCGGGTGGAACCCGCAACGAGAGATCAATATACCGGTTCGCTGGGGTCCATCCCAGCCAGAATGGGCCTCAGGCGGTGTGAGACACATTGCATCGTGCGCCCGCGGCTCGCCAGCGGTCGGCGAGCTCGCGGGCGCGAGTGCTCAGAGCAGCTCTGCGCGCAGCTGCTCGGCGGACTTCGGGGAGAGGAGTCTGGGAGCGATGTCGAAGGGGGTCTTCGCGCCGGGCTCACCGGCGGCGGCGAGCCGTGCTGCGGCCCGGGCGTAGGCGACCACCACGCTCGCGGTGAACTCAGGGTTCGAGTCCTCCTGCAGGTGGTACTCGATCGTCTGCGTGGTGCCGGGGGAGGACTCCGCGGAACGGATCACGAAACCGCCATGGGGCATGCTGCTGTGATCTCGGGCCAGCTCGTCGGCGCTCAGGAAGGTCACCGTCGTCTCGAAGGGCTCGAAGTAGTGCGGCATCGTCACGATCTCGTGGCGCACCGCCTCGGCGTCGGCCCCCTCCTCGAGCACCACGAAGCATTCACGGGTGTGCTTCTCGCGGCTGCTCAGCTCGGGCCGCTCCCCGGCGCGGACGCTTTCGATCGCGTCCTGGGAGGGGATCGTGTACTGGACGGCGCCGGCGACACCGTCGATGCGGCGCAGTGCATCGGAGTGGCCCTGGGACAGTCCGCGGCCCCAGAAGGTGTAGGTGGAGCCGGCGGGGAGGATGGCCTCGCCGTACACGCGGTTGATCGAGAACAGGCCCGGGTCCCATCCGGTGGAGATGATCGCCGTGGTGCCGGCCCGACGGGCGATCGCGTCGACGTTCGCGAAGTGCTCGGGGATCCGCGCATGCGTGTCGAAGCTGTCCACGACGGTGAACCGCTCGGCGAGCAGCGGGGTCTGTTCGGGGAGGTCGGTCTTCGAGCCTCCGCACAGCACGAGCACATCGATCTCGTCCTGCATCGCCTCGAGCGCGTCCATCGGATGCACGGGGGTCTGCTCGTGCACGGTGCTCACGGTGGTGGGCTCGCGGCGCGTGAACACGCCCACCAGCTCCATGTCCTCCTGGAGGGAGATGGCGATCTCCACGCCACGTCCCAGGTTGCCGTAGCCGACGATGCCGATCCGGATCGCAGTCATGGTCCTCGCTCTGTTCGATGATGGGGTGGCCCGGTGTCGGGTCGTCCGGGGTCGATCCTACTGAAGGCCCTCATCCGGCCGTGCGCATCGGCTGGCCCGGCGGAGCTGCCCTGCGGATCGCGTCGTAGGCCGCGCCACCTGTGCATTGCAGGATCTGAGACGCGGCGAGAGACTGGCGCCATGATCGTCGCCTTCTCTGTCCAGCCCACCGGTGAACCCTCGGATCCCTCCCTCTCACGAGACCTCGCGGAGGGGTCGGATAGTGCGAGCGTGCACGACGCGGTCGCCGCCGCGGTGCGCGTCGTGCGCGAGTCCGGCCTGCCCACTCGCACCTCGTCGATGTTCACCGAGGTCGAGGGGGAGTGGGACGAGGTGATGGAGGTGGTCGGCCGTGCGACGGCCGAAGCCGGACGCTACGGATCCCGCGTCTCCCTCGTGCTGAAGGCGGACATCCGGCCTGGCCGCACCGGGGAGCTCGACGGCAAGGTTCAGCGGATGGAATCCGCGGTGGACCGGCTCGATAGCCGCTGAGCCCGCTGAGCCCGCCGAGCCGCCGAGCCGCTGAGCCCGCCGAGCCGCCGAACTGCTGAACCGCCGGGCCGCCGAGCCTGCGTGCTCAGAGGTCCTGGTCGAGCTTCCCGTCGCGCAGCGCGGCGGCGAGCGTGGGTGTCACCGGCAGGCGCGGGATGAGCGTGGCCTGGAGGGCGTGGTAGATGTCCGGCTTGCCCGGCCAGGTCTTCCCCTGCGGCTCGTTGTCGGCATCCAGCTCGTGGAACCAGGAGCCGTTCTCGGCGTCGAGCAGGTAGGTGGAGATGTACTCCCACCACTGCTCGTAGCGTTCGGCCCATACGCGGTCCCCTGTGACCTGGTACATCACCGCGGCGGCGCCGATGGCCTCGGCGGCGACCCAGTGCATGCGTTCGCCGGAGACGGGGGAGCCGTCCCAGTCCACGGTGTACACCCAGCCCGGCGCTCCGTCGGCGCCGAAGGCTGCAGCGGACTTCTCCATCAGCGCGGTGGCGGCCTCGAGCATCCACTCCGGCGCCTCGCCGTCGGCCGCGATCAGTGCGGCGCGGGCGTGGAGCACCAGGCGTGACCATTCGATCCAGTGGCCGATCGTCGCGCCGTAGGGGCGGAAGGGATGTGCGGGCTGGTCCTGGTTGTAGTCCAGCAGCGGGTTCCAGTCGATATCGAAGTGCTCGGGCAGCGCCCAGTCGTTCAGTCGTGCGAACTCGTCGATCGCGCGGGTGGCGATGCCGACGGCGCGGTCCAGCCAGCGGCGCTGCCCGGTGACGTCGGCCGCGGCCAGCAGCGCCTCGACGGTGTGCATGTTCGCGTTGATCCCGCGGTAGTCCTCGCAGTCGGCGAAGGCGCGGTCGAAGGTGTCAACGCTCATGCCCGCGGCGTCGTCGAAGAACTTCTCATCGAGCACCGTGAGCGCCTCGTCCAGCAGCTCCTTCGCTCCGGGGCGTCCGGCGGCGAGGGCCGAGGAGGCGGCGAGCACCACGAAGGCGTGGGCATAGGCCTGCTTCGTGTCGTCCACCGGCGTGCCGCCGGCGACGGAGCTGAACCAGCCGCCGTGCTCGTCGTCGTGGAACACCCCGCGCAGGGAGGCCAGACCATGATCGGCGAAACGGCCGAAGTCCGGGCGTCCCAGCAGGTGACCGAGCGCGAAGCTGTGCGTCATCCGGCAGGTGAGCCACAGCTCCGAGGGACGCGAGAGATCCGGGGCTCCATGCTCGTCGAGCCAGGCGAAGCCGCCGTCCTCCCGCACCGACTCCGAGCCGAACACGAGCAGCTCATCGCTCTCGCCCTCGAGCCAGCTGCGGTGGGAGGCGCGGTCCAGCCAGGGAACGCGCGGGGCAGGTGCGGCAAGGGCAGGGGCGGCGTCGCTCTCCTCCCGCAGCTCGAAGGTGCGCGCCGCCTCCTGGGCCTGGGCGGTGGTGGGCCCGGGCTCATCGATCAGCAGCACCTCTCGGTAGTACTTCAGCTCCTGGATCGACTCGCGGATGTCGGCGAGCGCGCGGTGGCCGCCGTGCTTGGCGGGGATGTTGTAGTAGACGCGGGGGAACCAGCGCTTGGCGAGCTCCTTGAGGCTGGAGACGTCGATCGTGCGGTAGGAGAGCCACTCGGCGAACTCGGGCACGTCACGGTCGAGGAACACGCGGTCGGTGCCGACGCTGTTGCCGGCCAGCGGTGCCTTGCCGGGCTCGGGGCAGTATTGGCGCACATACTCCAGGCACTGCGCCTGCGCCTCTTCCAGGGTCATCCCGCCATCGAGCTCTTCGAGCAGGCCGGAGACGGTGTGCATGTTCACCACGAAGGGATCCATGCCCTGCAGCGACTCGGCCGGGGGCCTGATGACGACGTCGACACCGTCCCCGAGGATGTTCAGATCGGCGTCGGTCACGAGGACGGCGATCTCGACCAGCGCATCGCGCTGCTTGTCGAGGCCGGTCATCTCGCAGTCGACCCAGATGATGCGGTCATTGATGGCACGAGTGGAGCTTGAGGTCACCGGGCCACAGTAGCGCGGGCACGCCCGCCGAGCACGATGGGCCGACGGCGGGCCGAGCAGCAGACAGTTACTCTGTGGTCACCTGTACTCATCGGCGAGTCGATGCGAGCCTCCGGAGGACCCCGCTGTGAATCTGTACTTCCGTCTCCTGCTGTTCACGGCCCGCGTGCGCTTCCGCAGCCGCCTGAGCATCTGGGACACCTCCCACGTGAGATTCCGCGTGAATCCCTCCGACCTCGACGTGCAGCGGCATATGAACAACGGCCGTTATCTCACGCTCATGGATCTGGGGCGCATGGATCTCATGGTCCGCTCGAGGTTCTGGCAGCGCATCACCGATCAGGGCTGGTACCCGGTGGTGGCCGGGCAGTCCATCACCTATCGCAGGTCCCTGCAGCTATGGGAGCAGTTCGACCTCGCCTCCGGCGTGATAGGGCACGATGACCGCTGGATCTACATGGAGCAGGTGTTCCGCCGCGACGGGAAGGTGGTGGCCGATGCGATCGTGCGCGCCCGCTTCCTGAGGAAGACCGGCGGCTCGGTGCCGATGGACGAGGTGCTCGCGCTGGTGCAGCCGCTGCCGGAGAGCCTGCAGCTGCCCGAGTGGATCGCGGACTGGAACGAGGGGTCCTCGCGGCACGGCCGCGAGCTCTGAGGAGAACCAGCGGGAATTCTCCTGTCGGTAGACCGACGTCAGGGTCGGGCTCGCCCGGTCCGCTGACCCGAGGGGCCCGCACTCTTCGCCGAACGTCGCTTCAGCTCCTCGACCCCCGTGATCACGAGCAGGATCACGACCACGATCACCAGGATCCACTGCTCGAACACCACCGCGAGCACTCCGGCGAGCAGCAGCGCGACCAGGAACACGATCTCCAGCACCCGCTGCGGGACGCCGAGCAGACGTGACCCGAACCGGGTGCGCGCCAGACGCAGCAGGACCAGCAGCGCGATCGTCCCGAACGTGAGAACCTTCAGGATCATCGGACGCTCCTCGGACGGTGACGGATGACAGTGCCCCCAGCAGGACTCGAACCTGCAACCTACGGATTAGAAGGCCGTTGCTCTATCCATTGAGCTATGGAGGCTTGGGAGCTCGCGCGAATCGGCGTCGAGCACCCGGAGAAGTCTACCGATCCCGGCGGCGGGGGTGCACCGCTCCTCGGCCCGGCCCTCGCCCGGGCATCGTCGCCGGGGCACCCGACCCCGCCTGGCACCGCGGGCAGAACCACAGCACCCGCGGCTCCGTCCCCTCCAGCTGCGGCTCGGCGAGCTCGCCGCGCTGGATCCGGGTGCGGCAGCGCCGGCACTGCTTCCCACCTCGCCCATAGACCCACAGGTCCCCGTCCCGGCCCAGCATCCCGCCGGTGGTGACCCGCACCGAACGGTCCTGGTTCAGCACCAGCAGCCGACGCGCGAGATCGACGAGTTCCCCGAGGTCGCCGGCGGCACGGCTCGGCGCGGCGGGGTGGATGCGGCGCAGGAAGCACAGCTCGCTGCGGTAGACATTGCCGATCCCGGCGAGGTTGCGCTGATCGAGCAGCCCGAGCCCGATCGGACGATCAGGGTCCGCAGCCAGGTTCTCGATGGCGCGGTCGCGCAGTCCTGCGTCCTCGTCCCATCTCGGATCCAACAGGTCCGGGCCGAGATGGCCCACGAGCGAATCCTCGTCGGCCGTGCGCACCAGGCGCACCTGCTTGACGTCGTAGGCGATCGCTCGGGCCTCGCGCCCGTCCTCGTGCCGGGCGGTGAGGAGCACGCGGATCGTCTCGGCGGGGCGCGGGCCGGCGCTGGTGTCGCTCGAGCGCAGCGCCTTCCCGTTCACGTGCCAGATGCCGTCCATCATGAGGTGGGTGTGCAGGGTCAGCGGCGCCGGTCCCGGGCCCGGAGGCAGCAGTCGCATCAGCAGATGCTTGCCGCGCGGGCGCACCTCGGCCACGCGCCAACCGACGAGGTCGGCGGTGGCGGCGCGGGGCACCCGCAGATCACAGGCCGTCAGGACCGCCCCGGCGAGGGCGTCCTGCAGGATCCGGCACTGCCGGGCGACGGTATCTCCCTCGGGCATCAGCGGTCTCCGGCACGCAGGCGGATCGATCTCGGCGAGCGGTAGCAGCCGGCGTCCACCAGCGCCGCGCCGATGGCCCTCACCGGCGCTGCATCGATCGGGTGCCCGTTGATCCGTTCGATCCGCAGCTGGGGGAGGCGGGCATCCTCGGCGATCGCGCGCACCAGCTGCGCGGCGATCTCCGCAGTCGCGGGCTCGCCCGCCCACCACAGCAGGTGCTTGGCGCCCTTGTCGACCACGGCGGCGACGTGTCCGCCGGTGAGCAGGACCAGCGCTCCGGCGCGGCGTGCGGGCCGGACCGTCTTCCCCTCGGGCGGCGGGATCGTCAGCTCGGGCCAGGGGAGCGCCGCGCCGTAGGGGTTCGCCGGGTCGGTCGCGGCGAGCGCCACGGTGGAGGCGTCGACCGACGGACCGCTCGTGGCCTCCCCGGTGTACTGGATCGCGGCGGCCTGGGCGGCGTCCGCCTCGCGCTCTCCGTCCCGCAGCCGGTCCACCGCCTCGACCGGCGCGAACTGGGAAGCACCCAGACCGTCGACGAAGTAGCCGCGCCGGCAGGTGCCGTTCTCCTCGAGCACCGAGAGGACGCGATAGACCGCGGCGAAGCTGCCGGGGACGTCCTCGACGTCCATCGCTCCGCGGGTCACGACCCCGTGCCGGTCCAGCAGCAGGGTCGCCAGCGCCGCCGCTCGAGCCGCAGGATCCACCTGCTCCACCCGCACCGCGGACCAGCGCCCGGCACCGACCGGTCCGGTCGCGAGCTCCGAGAGGGAGGAGACGCCCTGGCGCATCATCGCGGCCGAGAGCCGCCCCGCTCCCCGCCGGGTCAGCGGCCGGGAGCGCGCCGCAGCAGCTCGTCCCGTGCCTCTGCCCGAGCGCGCCGAGGCCGGCCCGTGGCCGTAGCTGCGCAGCGCCTCGAAGGAGTCGTTGGTGATCAATGCCTGGAAGGCGAGGTCCCAGAGGGCCTCCTGCACCTCCGGTGGAGCCACGGCCTCGCCGTCCTCCGCGAGCGCAGTGAGGATCTCCCCATGCCTCAGGGCACCGGGAGTACCGCGCAGCAGGTCCAGCACCCGGCTGGCAGCAGACCCGTCCTGCAGTCCCGCAGCGCTCTCCTCCAGCTCGGCGGCGTCGAGCCCCAGCGGCAGGGCCTCGGCGAGGTGGAGCCGGATCCAGCCGTCGTCGGCGCCGAGTCGGCCGTGACCGGTCCACACCAGCTCCCCGGCGGCGAACGCGGCATCCAGCAGCGCTGGATCCACCTCCGGCATCCTCGCCGGCAGCACCTGGGATTCCCAGGCCGACAGCGGCAGTGACACCCCCGTGAGCTGGTCGATCACCGACAGCAGCCCGTCACGCCCGCGCCAGGCGGCGCTGTCTCGTCGGCCCTCTGCGCGGCGTCCTGCCAGGTGCTGCCACTGGCCGAGGAACCGCGCGTAGACCGGGCCCGGCACCGGGGCGATATCCCGCCGTGAGGCGGCGAGGCTCGCCCGGCGGATGCGCCGCAGCACCTCCGCATCCACCCACTCCTCGCCCTCACGCCCCGGCGTGAACTCGCCCTGCTGCAGCGTCCGCTCGGCGGTGAGCTGCTCGAGCGCGCCGCGTGCCACGCCCGGCGCGAGGCCGAAGGCGTCCACCGGAGCTGTCGCGGGGAACGGTCCTCGGCTCCGGGCCCAGCGGGAGAGCAGCTGCGCGACGGCACGGTCCACGGGGGCGAGATGCGCGTCCGGGATGCCTGGAGGCAGGGCGGTGCCCAGCGCGTCGCGCAGCAGGCCGGCGTCCTCGATCGCGGCGAGATGCTCGTGCCCGGCCAGGCGCACCGCGATCACCCGACGTGACGCCAGCAGGCTCTCCAGCTCCTGGGGCAGGTCGACGCCCTCGGCACTGCGGGCAGCAAGCTCCTCCCGGGTGAGCGGGCCGAGCCGGCGCAGGGCGTCAGCGATCTGCTCGGCCCCGCGCAGCGCCCGCTGCTCCGTGAGCCCCTGCAGGCTCTGCTGCACCTCGGCGATCACCTCGGCATCCAGCAGCTCGCGCAGGCTCACCGAGCCCAGCAGCTCGGCGAGCAGCGACTGATCCAGCGCCAGCGCGGCGGTGCGCCGCTCCGCGAGCGGGGCATCGACGTCATAGATGAACTGGGCGAGATACCCGAACAGCAGGGAGCGCGCGAAAGGAGACGGCGCCGGAGTCTCGACCTCCCGCACCTCGACGCGTCGGCGCCCGATCTGGGCCATCAGCTCCACCAGCGCGGGCAGGTCGTAGACATCCTGCAGGCATTCGCGAGCGGCCTCGAGCATGATCGGGAAGTCGGGATAGGGGCGGGCCACCTCGAGCAGGTGCGCGGAGCGCTGGCGCTGCTGCCACAGCGGCGCCCGCTGGTGCGGATCGCGCCTGGGCAGCAGCAGCGCGCGCGCGGCGCACTCGCGGAACCGGGCCGCGAACAGCGCGGAGGAGCCGACGAGCCGCCGCACCTCCTCCTCGATCTCCTCGGGCGTGAAGACGAACAGATCCGCCCCGGGAGGCTCCTCGCCGTGGGGGATGCGCAGCACGATGCCGTCGTCGGCCGCCATCACCTGGCCGTCCAGGCCGTACCGCTCCTCCACCCGGGCCCCGACGGCGAGCGCCCACGGGCCGGTGATCCGCTGCCCGTAGGCGCAGTGCAGCACCACCCGCCAGTCACCGAGCTCGTCGAGGAAGCGCTCGACCACCATCTGCTGCGGGCCGGGCACCGCGCCGGTGACCTGCTGCTGCTCGGCCAGATGGTCCAGCAGCACGGTGCGCGCGTTCTCGTCGAGCCCGAGTCCGGCGAGGCGAGCGGTGGCGTCGGCACGGTCGGCGGTGGCGAGCTCCGCCTGAACGGTGGCGATCGCCCGCCCCAGGCTTGCCGGGCGCCCGTCCCCGTCACCGTGCCAGAACGGGATCCGCCCGCTCATCCCGAAGGCGGGGGAGACGGTGACACGGGAGGCGGTGATCTCCTCGATCCGCCAGCTGCTGGTGCCCAGCGTGATCACGTCTCCGCGGCGGGACTCGTAGACCATCTCCTCGTCCAGCTCGCCCACTCGCCGCGGTTGGGAGTCGTCCTCGCTCGCGACCAGATGCACCGGGTACAGGCCACGGTCCGGGATGGTGCCGCCGCTGGTGACAGCGAGGCGCTGAGCCCCCGGTCGACCCGTGAGCAGGCCGGTCTCGTGATCGTGCACCAGTCGCGGCCGCAGCTCGGAGAAGGCGGTGGACGGATATCGCCCGGCGAGCAGATCGATCGTCTGGTCGAACGCGGAGCGGGGCAGAGCCCGGTAGGGATGCGCGGAGCGGACGAGATCGAACCAGTCATCGACCTGCAGATCGTCCATCGCGGCCGCCGAGACGGTGTGCTGGGCGAGCACGTCCAGCGCATTGCGCGGCACGGTCAGCGGTTCGATCCGGCCCGCCACCGCCTCCTGCACCGCGACCGCGCTGCGCAGCACATCTGCGGCGTGCAGCGGATGCAGGGAGCCGTGCGAGATGGCGCCGACGTCATGGCCGGCGCGCCCCACCCGCTGCAGCAGGCTCGAGACCGACATCGGTGCGGCGACCTGCAGCACCAGGTCCACGGCGCCCATGTCGATCCCCAGCTCGAGCGAAGAGGTCGCCACGACGCACCGCAGCGTCCCGGACTTCAGCTGCTCCTCGATCCCGGCACGGACCTCCTTGGACATCGAGCCGTGATGGGCGCGCGCGATGTCCTCGGGCTCAGCGTCAGCCTCCGTCGTCTCGACGTCGGACGGGGCGAGGGCAGCCAGTCGCCGTGCGTGCAGTCGATTGAGCTTGCCGGTGAGCCGTTCGGCCTGGCTGCGGGAGTTCGTGAAGACGATCGTCGAGCGGTGCGCGAGGACCTTCTCCAGCACGGCCCGTTCGACATGCGGCCAGATGGTGCCGGAGACGTCTTCGTCATCGACCGCATCGGTGGGCGGTTCGATCGCCTGCAGATCCGGCACCGGGAGCGTCACGGTGATGTCCCAGCTCTTGGTCGACTCCGGTTTCACCACCGTCACCGTGCGGGAACGGCCGGAACCGGTGAGGAAGTCGGCGACCTCCTGGACCGGTTCGACTGTCGCCGAGAGCCCGATCCGCTGTGCCGGTGCCTCGAGCAGCGCATCGAGCCGGGCCAGCGACAGCGCCAGATGCACCCCGCGCTTCGTCCCTGCGACGGCGTGCACCTCGTCCAGGATCACGGTGTCCACGCTGCGGAGCGTCTCGCGCGCCTGGGAGGTGAGCATCAGGAACAGCGACTCGGGGGTGGTGATGAGGATGTCCGGGGGATGCGAGATCAGGCGCCGCCGCTCAGCTGCCGGGGTGTCACCGGTGCGCACGCCCACGGTGAGCGGGATCCGCGGCGTCCCGAGGCGCTCCGCGGTCCGCGCCGTGCCCACCAGGGGCGAGGTCAGGTTCCGCTCCACATCGACCCCGAGGGCCTTCAACGGGGAGAGATACAGGACCCGGGTGGTCCTGCGCCCGGGCCGCTTCGCCCCCGTGCCCGCCCGAGCGGTCGGCTCCTCGACGGGATGGGAGGTCGCCAGGTGATCGATCGCGGTGAGGAAGGCGGCCAGGGTCTTCCCCGAGCCGGTCGGTGCCACCACCAGCGTGTCATCACCGCGCTCGATCGCCTCCCACGCCGCCGACTGCGCAGGGGTGGGGGCATCGAAGGATTCTGCGAACCACGTCGCCGTGGCAGGGGAGAAGGACGCCGGGAGCATCTGGCGGGACAGGGCCATCACCCCATTGTGGACTGCGGGGCGGACAGCTCGATCCGGAAGGGCGCTCGACGGGCCGCCCGCCGGCCGTCCTCCGGGTCCGCGTGACCGCAGATGACCCTCGCCCTGCCAACTCGCAGTCCATCATGGCAGGATGGATGGCACGGCGGGCCCCGCATCAGCTGGCCCCGCGCACCACACGACGAAGGGATGATCCACATGGCTGACTACACGCTTCCTGATCTCGATTACGACTATGGCGCGCTGGACCCCTCGATCTCCGGCAGGATCATGGAGCTGCACCACTCCAAGCACCACGCGACCTATGTCAAGGGCGCGAACACGGCGCTGGAGAAGCTCGCTGCGGCTCGTGAGGCGAATGATTTCGGGACGGTGAACCAGTTCTCCAAGGACCTCGCGTTCAACCTCGGTGGTCACACGAACCACTCGATCTTCTGGAAGAACCTCTCGCCGGAAGGTGGCGACAAGCCCACCGGTGAGCTCGCGGCGGCGATCGATGAGTTCTTCGGTTCGTTCGATGGTTTCCGTGCACATTTCACGGCGGCGGCGCTGGGCATCCAGGGCTCGGGCTGGGCTGTGCTCGCGTATGAGCCCCTCGGTGGGAAGCTCGTGATCGAGCAGTTCTACGATCAGCAGAACGGTGTGCCGGTCGCGACGATCCCGCTGTTCCAGCTGGATATGTGGGAGCACGCCTTCTACCTGGACTACCAGAACGTGAAGGCTGACTACGTCAAGGCGATCTGGAACATCGTGAACTGGGCGGATGTCCAGGCACGGTTCGTGAACGCGACGAGCAACGCCTCCGGCCTGGTCATCCCCACGGCCTGAACCACCCCGCAGCACGGACCCTCACCGGCCCGTGCTCCGCGATGACAGCGGCCGGTCCCTCCGCGGAGGGGCCGGCCGCTGCGCTGTCCGCACTCTCACCACCCGCGCCCACACGCGGAGAGGCCGCACCCCGCGCGCCCACACCCCGCGCGCCCACACCCCGCGCGCCCACGCGCCAAGAGGCCGCACCTGCAGCGTCACGCGACGACGCCGCACGCCGCGCGATTCCGCCGCGCCATCACGCCGCGCGACCACGCAGCGCGACCGTTCCTCCACAGACCCCCGTCATCCACAGGAATCGCTCCGCTCTGGAATCGACGGCGCACGACCGTGACGCTGAGGTCATCGGCAGGGAGCCGAGGCCGGGAAAGCCCCGGCACCTGAGGAAGGACACCGCCATGCGGGATATCCAGACCACCATCATGGGCAACGCCACCGCCGACCCCACCGCACATCCGCAGGACGACGGGTCCGTCACCGCCAAGGTGCGGGTCGCGGTCACCGGTCGTTACTACAACTCGTCCGCGCAGGACTTCAGCGACCGCAAGACGGAGTTCGTCACCGTGTTCGCGCGGAAGGGCCTGGCACGCAACCTGCTCGCCTCGGTGCACAAGGGCCAGCCGCTCATCGTCACCGGTCGACTGAACACCTCCGAGTGGACCGGCGAGGACAACACCGCCCGTCATTCGCTGAACATCCAGGCCGAGTCCATCGGTCACGATCTCTCCTACGGCACCACCAGCTTCCTCCGCCCGCTGAGGTCGGTGGACGTGCCGAACGTCGATCCCGATACCGGGGAGATCATGCCCTCCGGAACGGCGGCAGGCGCCGAGGAGTCGTCGGTGGACGATGAGAGCGTGGAGGAGGAGTCGACCGAGGGCTCCTACGAGCCGGCCTTCTGAACCAGCCCGTCCGCCAGCGTCAGTCGGTGGCCTGCAGGGTCTGGACGAGAGCCTGGGAGATCTCCGGCAGCAGCGCGGCGCCGAGGACGTAGTCGTCCTTGTCGCTGCGCTGCACCGCCGACCATGTGGTGCCGTCGGCCAGCGCAGCCACCACCACCCGCAGGGAGCTGCCGCTGGGCAGCTTCTGGTCGTCCTCGCCATCGCGCGCACTCCACGCGGACGGTGCGAGGTCGCAGACGATCGCCCCGCCCGCTGCGAGATCCGGCCACTGCGCCGACTCGAGCAGGGTGAGCGGATCAGCTGCGGCAGGGGTGGAGCCGTCGTCGAGATCGATCGGTGTGAGCTGGAGATCGTCAGGCGCGCCGCCATCATCGCCCGCTGCACCGAGCAGGGCGGCGAGCGAGGGCGAAGCCGCCATCAGCTCCGCGCTGCGAGCCAGGGCGAACAAGCGCGGGGCGGGCAGAACGCTGCCCTCGACGTGGCGGGCGACCTCGAGAACTGCGGCGGCGAGGGCAGCCGTGGAGGCGTCAAGTGGGTCCGGGGCCGGAGTCGTCATCGGATCGAGAGGTCCCTCACAGGTTCGGCCTGACAGAATGGGTGCACCGTCGCGTCTCGCGGCGGCACCACACTGTACCCGGATACCGGAGTCTCGTTCCCTGTGCGACAGGCGACGTGATCACGGGCTCCGGCACCGAGGCACCCGAGGTTATCTGTGAGTTTCTCCGCCCCGTTCGGCGACATGCCGCGGCCGCGCCCACGACCGGCCCCCGACGCGAGTGCTGGGGGATCCCGGCGGATCTCGCCACTGGCGATCACCATCGGCATCCTTGTGCTGCTGATCATCCTGCTGGTCGTCGCGTCCGAGATCTGGACCAAGTACCTCTGGATGGACCAGCTCGAGTTCACCGACGTGCTCATGACGCGCTGGTTCACCCAGGCGCTCCTGTTCCTGGCCGGCTTCGTCGTGTTCGCCGTGCCGCTGTTCCTCAGCCTTCGTCTGGCCTACACCCAGCGCCCCGTGTACCCGCCGGTCACGCGTGAGCAGGAGGCGCTCGAGCAGTTCCGAGCCGCTGTGGATCCGCTGCGCCGCGGACTCACCTACGGCGCGCCGGTCGTGATCGGTGCCTTCGGTGGACTGGCCCTGTCGCGGGCTTGGAAGGACGTGCAGCTGTTCCTGCATCCGCAGGACTTCGGCCAGGTCGATCCGATCTTCGAGAACGACATCTCGTTCTACGTCTTCACCCTGCCGCTGATCGACCTGCTGATCTCCTTCGGGCAGTTCGTGCTGCTGGTCTCGATCGTCGGCGCCGTGATCGGTCACTTCATCTACGGCGGTGTCAGCTGGGGCCAGGACAGCGGGCTCCAGGTCACCCGTTCCGCCCGCCGCCACCTCGGAATACTGGCCACGATCTATGTGCTGCTGCTCGGTGCCGGTCACTGGTTCCAGCGCTATGACCTGCTCACTGCGGTCCACACGCGCTTCGAAGGCGCGTCCTACGCTGACCACAACGCGATCCTGCCCGCTCAGACGATCCTCGCGATCGCCTCGATCGTGGTCGCGGCGATGTTCGTGGTGTGGATCTTCCGCTCCGACTGGCGGATCCCCGCGATCGGTGCGGGCCTGATGATCCTCTCCACCCTGGTGGTCGGGAACCTCTACCCGTGGGCCATCCAGCAGTTCCAGGTCCAGCCCAACGAGCGTGCGCTCGAGCAGCCGTACATCCAGAACAACATCGACGCCACCCGCACCGCGTTCGACCTCGATGACGTCAACGAGGTGCCGTACACGGCCACCACCGACGCCGAGCCGGGCGCCCTGCGTGAGGACGCCTCGACCACCGCGCAGATCCGCCTGATGGATCCCAACATCATCTCGCCCACCTTCGAGCAGCGAGAGGCGAACCGTCGCTACTGGGGCTTCGATGACGTGCTCAGCGTCGATCGTTATGAGATCGACGGCGAGCTGCAGGACACCGTGATCGGTGTGCGCGAGCTGCGCCCGGACAAGTTCGGCCTGGCTGATCGCTCCTGGGTGGACCAGCACATCATCTACACCCACGGCTACGGCACCGCCGCCGCACACGGCAACCGCCGCAACGCCGACGGCGAGCCCAGCTTCCTCCAGTCCGGCGTCCCCGGCGCCGGCGCATTCTCCGAGCACGAGGAGCGGGTCTACTTCGGTCGCCACTCCCCGGACTACTCGGTCGTCGGCGCCCCGGAGGGCAGCGAGCCCGAGGAGTTCGACTACCAGCGCGGCAGCACCGACGATGAGGAAGGCGGCGACCAGGTCTACAACACCTTCCAGGGTGATGGCGGACCGTCCGTCGGCAGCTTCTTCAACCAGCTGCTGTACGCGATCAAGTTCCGCGACCCGAACATCCTGATCTCCAACTACCTCAACGAGGAGTCGCAGATCCTCTACGACCGTGACCCCCAGCAGAGGGTCCGTGAGGTCGCGCCGTTCCTGTCCCTGGATTCCCAGATGTATCCGGCAGTGGTCGATGACCAGCTGGTGTGGGTGATCGATGGGTACACCACCACCACGGAGTACCCGTACGCCCAGTCCGTGGACCTGGACCAGACGGTCAACGACTCCCAGACGAATCCGAACGACTCCGCGACCAACCGGGAGCGCTCGGCGAACTACATGCGCAACTCCGTCAAGGCCACCGTCAGCGCCTTCGACGGCTCGGTGACCCTGTACACCTGGGACACGGAGGACCCGATCCTCAAGGCGTGGGCCGAGGTGTTCCCCGAGGCTCTGCAGCCGGCCTCGGAGATCAGCGGCGAGATGATGTCGCACCTGCGCTATCCCGCTGACTACTTCAAGGCCCAGCGCGACATCCTGGCGACGTACCACGTCACCGATGCGGATGACTTCTTCACCCAGCAGGACTTCTGGCAGGTGCCCCCGGATCCGACGGTCCCGGCACCGACCAACCCCGACGGCACCACGGGCCAGCAGGCCCCGCAGCCGCCGATGTACCTGACGATGCAGATGCCCGACGCGGAATCCCCGCGCTTCATGCTCTCCTCGAGCTTCATCCCCTCCGAGGGGCAGAACGTCCTCACCGGTTATCTGGCGGTCGATTCGGAGACCGGGAACACCGAGGGAAACCCGGCGGACTCCTTCGGTGACATGACGCTGCTGGTGCTCCCGTCGTCGAACCCCGTGAACGGCCCCGGCCAGGTGCAGGCCACCTTCAACGCGGAGCCCAACGTCTCCCAGGCGCTGAACCTGCTGAAGTCCGGAAACTCCGAGGTGCTCAACGGCAACCTGCTCACCTTGCCGGTGGGCGGCGGGCTGCTCTACGTCCAGCCCGTCTACCTGCAGTCCTCGCAGACCGGTGGCGGTACCCAGTACCCGCTGCTGCAGATGGTGCTGGTCTCCTTCGGCGAGAAGATCGGTTTCGCTCCGACGCTCGACGAAGCCCTGGACCTGGTCTTCGGCGGCGACTCAGGCGCCGACGCCGGCGATGCCGAGGTCGTCGACCCCGATGCGCCCTCCGGCACGGCCGACGCCGTGACAGATCCTGGCGCGGCGGACGAAGGAGAGGAGGCGCCGGCTGACGGTGAGGAGGGGCAGCAGGCCCCGCCGCCCGCCGCCGGGTCCCCCGAGGAGCGTCTCGACCAGGCGCTCACGGACATGGACACCGCGGTGACGGATGCCGAGACCGCGATGGCCGCCGGTGACTGGGCCGCCTACGGCGACGCCCAGACCCGCCTCAGCGATGCACTGAACCGCGCGATCGCGGCGAACCAGGAGCTCGGCGGAACCGGAGTGCCTGCGCAGCCCTCCGACGGCGGAGGCGGCTGATCCGCCGCTGACGACCCCACCCCAGGACGCCCGACCGGCACCGGCCCCCGCCGGATCCGGTCGGGCGTTCCGGCGTCCAGGCAGGTGAACGGCCTATGAACGTGTCATGGCACACGTTCGACGGCTCCCGGTTGGACGTGGAGGCGAGGGGGTCGTAGAGTTACACATGTCGACGCGGGGTGGAGCAGTTCGGTAGCTCGCCGGGCTCATAACCCGGAGGTCGTAGGTTCAAATCCTGCCCCCGCTACGAAGAGAAGGCCCGGACGGTGGAAACACCGTCCGGGCCTTCTGTCATGTCTGGCACGATGTCTCCATGACAACGCTTTCTCTCCCCACGCCGCGGACGCTGGTGTTCATCGGCGACTCGATCACCGATGCCGGCCGCCGCGAGGACCCCGAGGAGCTCGGCCGCGGTTACGTGCGGCTGCTCGCCGAGCACTTCGCAGCTCATGAGCCCACCGCCACGGTGATCAACCGAGGGATCGGCGGGGACAAGGTCGCCGATCTGGAAGCGCGTTTCGGTCCCGACTGCCTGGACCTCGCCCCTGACCTGGTGACGATCTACGTGGGGGTCAACGACTCCTGGCACCGCTTCACCCGGGGCGAGCATGTCACCGAGGAGTCCTTCGAGCAGGGCTACCGGCACCTGCTCGATCAGCTCGCCGCCTCCGTGCCGGAGGCGCCGGTGCTGATGATCATCCCGTTCGTCGCGGACATCGACGAGGAGCGCGCACGGATCCACAGCGACCTCGACGGCAAGGTCGAGATCATCCGCCGGCTCGCGCAGGAGCGAGGCCACCGGATCGTGGATCTCGAGCAGGTGCTCGCCACCGCACTCGCGGCAGGTCACACCCCGCGCAGCGTCACCGAGGACGGTGTGCATCCGACCCCGCCCGGGCACCGCCTGATCGCCGATGCCTGGCTCGAGACCGCAGGCCGCTGAGCCGACCGGGCCTCCGCGCGCTGACCGCGGCGCGCCGTTCTCACCGCAGCGGCGCGGTGATGTCCACCGAGAGGAAACCACGGCGGAAGCTGCGGGCGTCGAGCACCAGCAGCTGCTCGGGGCGCCAGGGATTGCGCAGGTGCACGTGTCCGCTGTGCGGGTCCGCGCCGACCACCGCGAACACGTGGTTGCGCGGCAGCGGGCCGGCAGCGGTGGGAACACGGGAGCTGAGCGGATGGGTGGAGGCGGCGATCGCCCGCCCCTCATCGCGCCAGGCGATGATCTGCGCGGCGCTCGGCATCCGCAGCTGCGAGTGGACCCGCTCGCCCAGCAGCAGCTCGAGGCCGAAGCGGGCGAAGCCGCGCTGGAGGAAGCGGTAGTCCCCGGCCACATGGGCGGCGATCGCCTTCTCGAGCACCCCCACCCAGCCCGGGTTCGCGCCATCGCGTCGGCCGTACTGGAAGAGCCCCTGCTCATCGACAGGCAGCCAACGATCCACCCGGATCGGGACCGGCACCGCCGGCAGCCGCACGGTGACGACGCCGTCCTCCTGGGTGCAGAGGAGGTCCCGCAGCCGCTCCGGTGCGGTCTCGTGGATCGCGAGCATCGAGGCCATCACCCAGCAGTCGCCGAGCCGGCCCTGGCGGGGCCGCAGCATTCGCGGCGGCGTGAGCGGGCCGCGGTCCTCCTTGAGCGCCGTGGCACCCGGTCCGGGAGCGAGCTGATGCACACGGGTGGGGGAGTCCGTCCCGGTCGCTGCCGCCCTGGGGTCCAGGGCTCCGAGACGCGCATCGCGCGCCCGCCCGGTGAGGGCGAGCGCGCGAAGGGTGCGGCGCCAGGTGCGCACGCGCGGGCGGGAGCTGCTCATGAGGATCCCCGCCCGGTCGTCATGAAGAAGCTCAGTGCTTCTCCGCCGCGACGATGTTCTGGCCGGTGCGCTCCATGACCTCATGGAACCAGGGCTGGGAGATGTCGAAGGCCTTGTGCCCGGCGACCCGCTCGAACTCGACGGCGCGCAGCACGTCGCCCCGCTCCTCGTCATGCCCGATCAGACCCGAGCCACCCTCGAGGGCGACCTGCACCGCGTAGTCGGTCATCGACTTGATCAGCCGGATGTCCTCGGGGTTCGCCTTCGCGGAGCGGGAGAAGTAGCCGGACTTCTGGACCATGACCTTCTCGGCGCCGAGCTTCTCGGCGAACTGCTTCGCGAACCACTGGCCGGGGTTGATGGTGTCGATCTTGACGTGGCCGAAGGGGTCCTTCTCCGGCTCCTCGCCGCGGGCCTGCATCTCGGCGACGATCTCCGGGATCCCGGCACCCTCGGAGAGGAAGATGTTCACGCAGCCGGCATCGTCCATGACCGCCTTGAGGCGCTCGGCCTCGGCCTCGATGTCGAGCTTCAGCTCGGGCAGGAACACGGCGTGGAGATCCCAGCGCTCGGAGCGGTGCCCGATCCCGGGCAGCCACTCCTGCTGGGAGTGCCAGGTCTGGTAGTACTCGGCGGCCTGCGCGGTGAGATATCCGCAGGCACGGCCCATGACCTCGTGGATGATCAGCATCTTCGGGTTCGAGCCGTGCTCGGCGATGATGTTCTGCGCGAAGATGCTGGACTGCTCGGCGGCGGACTTCGCACCGAGCGACTGCTTGATCGGCACGATGTCGTTGTCGATGGTCTTGGGCAGGCCCACGACCTGCATCTCGTGGCCGTTGTCGTGCAGGAACTTCGCGAGATCCGCGGCAGTGGTGTTGGTGTCATCACCGCCGATGGTGTGGAGCACGTCCACGCCGTCGGCCTTGAGCTTGTTCGCGGCGACCTCGAGAGCGTTCTCGCCCTCCTGGATCAGGCCGCGCCCCACCAGGTCCGCGGTGTTGGTGAGCTTCACGCGGGAGTTGCCGATGGGGGAGCCGCCGTAGTTGTGCAGCAGCCCGGCCTTGGCACGCACCTCGTCATCGACCACGATCTTCTCGCCGGAGAGCAGGCCCCAGTAGCCGTGCTTGTACGCGATGATCTCGACGTCGGGCACCAGCTCGGTGTACCGCTCGATGAGACCGCCGACGGCGGAGGACAGGCAGGGGGCATAGCCACCTGCGGTCAGGAGGGCGACGCGCTTGACGGTCATGAAGAAGAGTTCCCTTCGCAGTTCTGGGTCACGGTGCCCCGAGTCTACCGAGATGGCCTGAGGGCCGACGCCGAAGGGCCCGGCGTGGACTCGCAGGCGCCGCAGACCTCAGGCGTCGCGGGCGGCGAGCGCCTCGAGGATCTCCTCGTGCAGACGGCCGTTGGTGGCCACCGCGCTGCCGCCGAAGGGGCCGTCCTCCCCGTCCAGCGAGGTGAACCTGCCGCCGGCCTCGGTGATGATCGGGACCAGCGCGGCCATGTCGTGCAGGGCGAGCTCCGGTTCACACGCGGCGTCCACCGCGCCTTCCGCCACCAGCATGTAGGACCAGAAGTCACCATAGGCACGGGTGCGCCAGAAGCGCTGCATGAGGTTCAGCATCTGCGGGAGCCGGTCCTGATCCGCCCAGCCGTGCAGCGAGGAGTACGACAGCGACGCCTCCTCGATCGAGTCGACGGAGGAGACCTGGAGGCGGGAGGCGCTGCTGATCCGGGAACCGGTCCAGGCCCCTGCGCCCTCGCCACCCCACCAGCGTCGGTTCAGCGCCGGTGCCGAGACCAGACCCACCACGGGACGGCCATTTTCGATGAGACCGATCAGCGTGCCCCAGACGGGCACGCCACGCACGAAGTTGCTGGTCCCGTCGATGGGGTCGATGACCCACTGGCGCGGCGACGCTCCGGTGGAGCCGAACTCCTCACCGATCACCTGGTCCCGGGAACGGGAGCGGGAGAGCTGAGAGCGCACCAGCTGCTCGGCGGCGCGGTCGGCATCGGTGACCTCGGTGAGGTCGGGCTTGGTGGAGACCTCGAGGTCCTGCGCCTTGAAGCGGGACATCGTCAGCTGGTCCACGGCATCGGCGAGCACATGTGCCAGGCGCAGGTCATCGGCGAATCGACTCGACATGAGCCCACACTACGACCCGCGCCCGCCCACTCCCTGCAGCGACGCGGACCCTCGGCGGAGCGCCTGGGCGACACGGTGCGGGACCTCCTGCACCGACGAGCCGATCAGCGGAGCCACCGCAGCGACCTTCACAGCTCCCAGGGATCGTTCTTCCGCAGCGTGGTGGCCAGGCGCCGGTAGGAGCGCAGCCGGGCGGGACCGGCGGTGCCCGCTCCGCCGCCCTCGACCTGCGAGTCCAGTGCGCAATCAGGGGCGTCCTCGAGGTGGGTGCAGCCACGGGGGCAGCTCTCGGCGAGCTCCGCCAGATCCGTGAAGGCCTCCAGCAGCTCCTCTGGATCCACATGGCCCAGGCCGAAGGAGCGCACACCCGGAGTGTCGATCACCCAGCCGTCGTCCTCCGGCAGCGGCATCGCCAGTGCCGAGGAGGAGGTGTGGCGGCCGCGACCCGTGACGTCGTTGACCACACCGATCGCCCGGTCGGTCCCGGGGACCAGAGCGTTCAGCAGCGTCGACTTGCCCACCCCCGAATGTCCGATCAGCACGCTGACCCGCCCGGAGAGCCGCTCCCGCAGGTCCTCCAGGCCGATGATCCCGGGACTTCCGGGATGCCCGGACCGGGCAGCCTCCTCGGGGGTCTCCCGCCGGGTCCGGAGGTGCTCGAGCCCCAGCGGCGCATACGCGGTGAGGAACGAGTCGGGGGAGCGCAGGTCGGTCTTGGTGAGCACCAGCAGGGCGTCGATCCCCGCCACATAGGCGGCGACCAGGCAGCGATCGATCATGCCGCCGCGCGGCTCCGGATCGGCGACAGCGGTCACCATCACCATCAGGTCGACATTCGCGACCAGCGGGCGCTCGGTCGGATCGTCATCGTCGGCGCTGCGCCGCAGGAAGGAGCTGCGCTCCTGGATGCGGACGATGCGGGCCAGCGAACCGTCCCGCCCCGAGATGTCACCGACCAGGCCGACCAGGTCGCCGGGAACGATGGGGGAGCGGCCCAGCTCCCGGGCACGCATCGCGGTGACCGCGCGCTCCGACCCGGTGCCCTCCTCCACGATGGTCCGCCACCGCCCGCGGTCCACGGAGACCACGCGGGCGGTGACGGCGCCCTCATGCTTGGGCCGGTCCTTCGTCCGAGGTCGTGAGCCGCGCCTGCTGGGGCGGACGCGGATGTCGCTCTCGTCGTACTCGCGGGCCGAGCGGCTCACGCGTCGTCCACCACCGGTTCGGGGTGGAGCATCGCCAGCCACATCCCCACGAAGTCGGGGAGAGTCTTCTGCGTGGTGCCGATGTTGACCACCCGCAGGTCCGGGACCCGCAGGCCGATGATCGCGCCGGCGGTGGCCATGCGATGGTCCTCGTAGCTCTCGAACACCTCGCCGTGCAGCGGACCGGGGTGGATCTCCAGCCCGTCCTCGAGCTCGACGGTGCGTGCCCCGATCTTCGACAGCTCGGTGGCCAGGGCCTTCAACCGATCGGTCTCATGGCCGCGCAGATGGGCGACCCCGGTGAGCCGGGATGGAGAGTCCGCGAGGGCGCAGAGCGCCGCCATGGTGGGAACCAGCTCACCGACGGCTGACATATCCGCGTCGATGCCACGGATCGTGCCCGTGCCCCGCACGCAGAGGGAATCGTCCTCACGCCAGATCTCGCCGCCCATCCGGCCCAGCAGCTCGCGGTAGGCGTCCCCGGGCTGGGTCGTGCTCTCCGGCCAGTCGTCGACCGCGATCGTGCCGCCGGTGACCATCGCCGCAGCCAGGAAGGGCCCGGAGTTCGACAGGTCCGGCTCGATGATGACCTGAACGGGGCGGATCGGTCCGGAGCGCACGCTCCAGCTGTGCCGGCCCTGTTCGTCGAGGCGATGGGAGGCCCGGATCCCCGCCTGGTGCATCGCCTCCAGCGTCATCTCGATGTGCGGCAGTGAAGGCAGCACCTGGCCCACATGCACCAGCTCCACGTCCGTCTCGGCACGCGCCGCGACCAGCAGCACGTTGGAGATGAACTGGCTGGAGGCGGAGGCGTCGACCTCGATCCGACCGCCGCGCAGGCGCCCGGTGCCGTGCACGGTCAGCGGCAGGAACCCGGGCTGCCCGTGCTCGGTGACCTCGACACCCTGCTGCCGCAGTGCGTCGATGACCGCATCCATCGGGCGCTGCAGCGCAGCGTCGTCCCCGGTGAAGCGGACATCTCCGTGATGGAGTGCGGCGAGCATCGGCACGAAGCGCATCACCGTCCCCGCCAGACCGGTGTGGATCTCGATCGGGTCGGCGGGATGCTCCGCGGGCGGCGGGAGCGGTGACACCTGCAGGGAGCCGTCCTGGACCGTGAGCACTGCGCCGAGGCGCTCGAGCGCATCCCGCATCAGTCGGGTATCGCGAGAGACCAGGGCACCACGCAGCGTCGAGGGCTCAGCAGCGGCGGCGGCCAGCAGCATCCAGCGCGCAGTCAGGGACTTCGAACCGGGGACGCGCACCAGCGCGTCGACGGGTTCGTCAGCAACAGGTGCATTCCACAGCACCTCCGAGACCATCTGGTCAGCCCTGCTGGACGGAGAGCTGCTTCTGTGCAGTCTGCACCGCGCCCTTCGCCTTCTTCTCCAGCTTGCCAGCCTTCTTCTCGAGCTCACGCTGCGTCGCAGCGGCCTTCTTCTGGCTGCGCTCGACGAACTTGTGCGCGCGGTAGCCCAGCGATGGGCGACCGTCGTTGTCCACCACGGCCAGCAGCACGCCGCCGAGCAGGCCGGCATCGGTGAGGATCGCCTGGACCTCCTGGGTCAGCTCCTCGCCGCGCAACTCCCAGACCTTCTTGCGCCCCGCCCAGCCGATGGACGTGGTCAGCAGCAGCGCCGCTGCGGCGGCCCGGGGATAGCGGTTGGTGGCGTACAGGACGCCTGCACCTGCCGCGACCGCGCCGGCGGCCCGGACCACGGTGCGCGCGTCGACGAAGCCGGGCGCGGAACTCTTGGCGATCGCAGAATCGACGGCGTCGAAGGCCTGCGGGTAGACATCGATCTCCCGCTCGGGGTGGAGTGCGGTGCGCACGCCTTCGAAGATGAAGGGAGCGGCGAGCAGCGGTCGTGCGATCCGACGGACCAGGGCCATGGTGTCCTCACGTTCTTGACGGGTGTCAGCAGGTCCGGTGAGCCGGCCGTGTCGGGCAGCTCACCGGCGTCCAGACTACAGCGGAGGGAACATTCATCGGGCCTACTGCGTTGCACCCGGTGCAGAGAGGGGATGGCACCGGCCGTCCCCGACACCACCGCGAGACTCCGGCGCACGCCGGGAGAGGAGACGATGCATGTCCTTGACGGTGCTCGAGCACGCTCCGACCCGGCCCCGTGGCGTAGGTTGGAGGACGATGATCCAGACTGATGCCACTCCGAGCCCCGAGGCCGGCCCGCCCGAGACCGACCGGGCACCGGTCCTCTCGGCCCTTGACGACCCACAGGATGACGCGCAGGACTTCGACTTCGAGTCCGAGGCGCTGTCGCACCTGGACTCCCTCTACGGCGGTGCGCTGCGGATGACCCGCAACCCGCATGATGCGGAGGATCTGGTCCAGGACACCTTCGTCAAGGCCTTCCGTGCTCGTGATCGGTTCACCCCAGGCACCAATATGCGCGCCTGGCTGTACCGGATCATGACCAACAGCTATATCTCGATCTACCGCACGAAGCAGCGTCGGCCGAAGGAGGCCTGGACGGACACGGTCGAGGACTGGCAGCTGGCGGAGGTCGCGGGGCACACCAGCAGCGGCCTGCGCTCGGCGGAGACCGAGGTGCTGGACACCCTCCCCGATTCGGCGGTCAAGGATGCGCTGGGGGAGCTGCGTGAGGACTACCGCATCGCGGTCTATCTCGCCGACGTGGAGGGCTTCGCGTACAAGGAGATCGCCGAGATCATGGACACCCCGATCGGCACCGTCATGTCGCGCCTGCACCGCGGGCGCCGGCAGCTGCGCGAGAGGCTCTCCGACTACGCCTACCGCAGCGGCTTCCTGCGAGCGGACCCGGCAGCCACCGGACCGGGCACAGGGTCGGATGCCGAAGCGGATGAACCGGACCAGACGATGAACCCGTCGAACGATCGGGAGGAGGAACGATGAGCGACAGCGACTTCGCAGGGCGTGAGGATGCTGCGCAGCGGCCGCGCCGGGATCTGCGCTACGGACTCGAAGAGGCGCTGGACGGCGAGCTTCCCCGGGAGATGGTGGAGAAGATGCAGCGCCACACGGTGGACTGCCCGGAATGCGCCGATGAGTGGGAGCAGGTGCGCCGGATGAAGGAGCTGGTGCGTCGCAGCTGCGCGGATCGTGCGCCGTCCGAGCTCCACGAGCGCATCGCCGTGCAGTGCCGGACCGTCTCGGTGACCCGCACCGAGGTCGACGGCGGCACGGTGCACATCACCACCAGCTCGACCACCACCCGTCGCGCGTACCCCGCCTCCGACTGAGCGCCGCCTCCCCGAGGAGGCCGCCTCCGGGCGCCGAAGACATGACGAAGGGCCCCTCCCGAGATGGTGAGGGGCCCTTCGTCATATCGCTCATGGCGACATCACGGTCAGCTGTTGGGGCGCTTGCCGTGATTCGCGCCGCTCTTGCGGCGAGCCTTGCGCTTGCGTCCTCGCTTGCTCATCACGATCTCCTTTCTTCGCCCGGGGGAACCCGACGATTGTGCCACATCACGCCGCCCTCGGAGTCTCCCGCAGGCGGTGCATGAGCCGTGCTGAGTCCGAGGTCACTCGGCCTCGTCCCTGCTCAGGGGTGGGTGGTTCAGGACGAGGTGCCGAGCCAGGAGCCGAAGCCGGCGTGCAGCACCAGCCAGGCCATCAGCCCGTAGCCCGTCTGCCCCGGATGGTCGCCGGGGGAGCGGGCGAGGTCGCTCTCCCACTGGTCGTGACCCGTCAAGCCGCCGACGGTGTCGACGAACGGGACCCGACGACGGGAGCAGACGTCCTCGAAGGCCGCGGAGAGCTCCCGGACGGAGCTCGTGGACCCCGGGTCCCGGCTGGGCGGCGGGCCCACCACGAACGCGGGGATGCGCAGCCGTTCCAGTCCGTCGAGGATCTTGGCCAGGTTCAGACGCGAGCGAGCCAGGGAGATCCCCGCCTCGAGATCGCCGCGGCCCATGGCCACCACCACCCGGTGATCGATCGACCCGTCGGCCTGCCCCCGCGTCGAGAAGCGACGCTGCACGTCCTCGTCCCAGCGCTCGGCCAGGTCCGCCGAGCTCTGCGCGGGCAGTGCAGCGGTGAAGACGTCGATGCGGCTGTCCGCACCCTGTTCGCTGGCCACCGCTCGTCCGAGCCAGCCCAGTGCGCGGGCATCACCGACCCCGGCGAGGAGCTCGTCTCCGAGCGCGATGATGCGGATCCGGGATTCCGGATGCGGGGCGGGCGTCATGGGCACGGTGGGCACCGGGACCTCTCCTGGACGGGGACGGGAACCTCAAGACTAACGGCGTCAACACTAACCGCGTCGCGGGCCGCGGGCGAACCCGTGGCCCGCGACGCGATCAGGCGTCGAAGGCGCGGTCGAGCAGATCCTCCTGCTCGATCTTGTGGGTCGCGTTCGAACCGGTGGCGGGGGAGGCGGACGCCGCTCGGGCCACGACCCGCAGAGTGCGGCCGACCTCGACGGCGAAGTTCATCGCCATGAAGCTCCAGGCGCCCTGGTTCTGCGGCTCTTCCTGGACCCACACCAGCTGAGCGTCGGGGTAGCCGCCGAGCGCCTTCTTCAGCTGCTCGGCGGGCAGCGGGTAGAGCTGCTCGACGCGGACGATCGCGGTGTCGGTCGTGCCGAGCTTCTCGCGGCGTGCGGCCAGGTCCCAGTAGACCTTGCCCGAGGCGATCAGCACGCGACGCACCCCGGCCGGATCCACGGTGGTGTCCGGCAGCACCGGCTCGAAGGTTCCCGTGGTGAAGTCCTCCACCCCGCTCACCGCGGCCTTGTTGCGCAGCATCGACTTCGGGGTGAAGACGACCAGCGGCTTCTTCGTCTCCGCAAGCGCCTGCTTGCGCAGCAGGTGGAAGTAGCTCGCCGGGGTCGACGGGGCCGCCACCCGCATGTTCTCCTCGGCGCACATCTGCAGGAAGCGCTCGATGCGGGCGGAGGAATGGTCCGGTCCCTGGCCCTCGTAACCGTGCGGGAGCAGCATGACCACGCTCGAGTTCTGGCCCCACTTCTGCTCGGAGGCGGAGATGAACTCGTCGATGATGGTCTGCGCACCGTTGACGAAGTCGCCGAACTGCGCCTCCCACAGCACCAGCGAGTTCGGGCTCTCGACCGAGTAGCCGTACTCGAAGCCCAGCGCGGCGAACTCCGAGAGGGAGGAGTCGTAGACGTTGAAGCGTGCCTGGTCGTCCGAGAGGTACGACAGGGGGGTCCAGGTGTCGCCGTTCTCATGGTCGATGAGCACGCTATGGCGCTGCACGAAGGTGCCGCGGCGGGAGTCCTGGCCGGCCAGTCGCACCCGATGGCCCTGGAGCAGCAGCGAGCCGAAGGCGATCAGCTCGCCGAAGGCCCAGTCGATCTTGCCGGAGGTGGACATCTGGTGGCGGCGCTGGAGCACGGTCATCAGCTTGGGATGGACGGTGAAGGAGGCGGGGATGTCGGTGTGCGCCGTCCCGATCTTCTCGAGCACGGCGGGATCGAGGGAGGTGCGCACCTCGTCGGACCCTGCAGAGCCCTGCTGCGCATCGGGCAGCTCCAGGCCCTGCACCGTCTCCTCGGAGTCGGAGGAGCTCGCGGCGCTGGCGCGCGTGGAGGCGAAGGCCTCGTCCAGGTGCTCCTGGAAGTTGCGCACCAGCCCTTCGGTCTCGTCCTCCGTGAGGTCACCGCGCTCGATGAGCGCCTCCATGTAGAGCTTTCGCGTGGAGGGCTTGTCCCCGATCAGCTTGTACATCTCGGGCTGGGTCATCGAGGGATCGTCGCCCTCGTTGTGCCCGCGACGGCGGTAGCAGACCATGTCGATGACGACATCGCGGTGGAACTTCTGCCGGAACTCGAAGGCGATCTCGGCGACCCGTACGCAGGCCTCCGGATCGTCGCCGTTGACGTGGAAGATCGGCAGCTGCGTGGACTTGGCGACGTCCGTCGAGTAGAACGACGAGCGCGAGGAGTCCGGCAGCGTGGTGAAGCCGATCTGGTTGTTGATGATCACGTGGATCGTGCCGCCGGTGCGGTATCCGCGCAGCTCCGAGAGGTTCAGGGTCTCGGTGACCACGCCCTGCCCCGCGAAGGAGGCATCTCCGTGCACGAGCACGGGGAGCACCGGGAACTCCTCGGGCCGCTCGAGCCGGTCCTGCTTGGCGCGGACGATGCCTTCGAGCACCGGGTTCACGGCCTCCAGGTGGGAGGGGTTCGCGGCGAGGTACACCTTGGTGGACTCGCCGTCGTGCGAGGTGTAGGTGCCCTCGGTGCCCAGGTGGTACTTGACGTCGCCGGAGCCGAGCTTCCTGCCGTAGTTGCCCTCGAACTCCTGGAAGATCTGGCCGTAGCTCTTCCCGGCGAGGTTCGAGAGCACGTTCAGCCGGCCGCGATGCGACATGCCGATGGCGACCTCGTCCAGGCCGCCGTGGGCCGCGCCGTGCAGCACGGCGTCGAGCATCGGGATGACGGCCTCGCCGCCCTCGAGCGAGAAGCGCTTCTGGCCCACGAACTTGGTCTGCAGGAAGGTCTCGAACGCCTCGGCCGCATTGAGACGATCCATGATGTGGGTCAGCTCGGTCTTGTCGAAGGGAGTGCGGGGGGTCTCCATCTTCTGCTGGATCCAGTCGCGCTCCTCCGGGTCGGAGATGTGCATGTACTCCACACCGATGGTGCGGCAGTATGAATTGCGCAGCACTCCCAGGATGTCCCGCAGGGACATCTCGTCCTTGCCGCCCAGCCCGCGGGTGGGGAAGGTGCGGTCGAGATCCCACAGGGTCAGGCCGTAGGTCTCGACATCCAGATCCGGGTGGGTGCGCACCTTGTACTGCAGGGGATCGGTGTCCGCCATCAGGTGCCCGCGCACGCGGTAGGCATGGATCAGGTCCATCACCCGGGCCAGGCGCTCCGAGGTGGTGTGCTTGAAGGGGTTGTCCGGCACCCAGCGCACCGGCTGGTAGGGGAGCCGCAGCGAGACGAAGACGCGATCGTAGAAGCCGTCCTTGCCCAGCAGCTTGTCGCCCATCCGCTTGAGGAACTCGCCCGAGGCGGCGCCCTGGATGATGCGGTGGTCGTAGGTCGAGGTCAGCGTCATGACCTTCGAGATCGCAAGCTCTGCAAGGGTGGCAGGGTTCGCGCCCTGGAACTGCGCGGGGTAGTCCATCGCGCCGACGCCCACGATCACGCCCTGGCCCTGCATGAGGCGCGGGATCGAATGGACGGTGCCGATGCCGCCCGGGTTGGTCAGCGACACCGTGGTGTGCGCGAAGTCGTCCATGGTCAGCTTGCCGGCACGGGCCTTCTTGACGACCTCCTCATACGCCTTCCAGAAGCCGCGGAAGTCGAAGCGCTGGGCGGCCTTGATGCTCGGCACCACCAGACCGCGCGAGCCGTCGGGACGCGGCATGTCGATGGCGAGGCCGAAGTTGATGTCCTCGCGCTTCAGCAGGAGCGGCTTGCCCTTCTCATCGACGTCGAACCCGTTGTTCATGTCGTTGATCTCGGTGATCGCCTCGATCATCGCCCAGCCGATGAGGTGGGTGAAGGAGACCTTGCCGGCGCGGTGGCGCTGGAGATGATTGTTGATGACGATGCGGTTGTCGAACAGCAGCTTCACCGGCACGTCACGCACCGAGGTGGCCGTGGGCACCTCGAGGGACTCGGCCATGTTGCGCACGATCGCGGCGGCGGGACCGCGCAGCTTGACGACCTCGGGCTCGCGGAGCTCGACGGCAGGGATCTGCGACGTGGTGGTGGGGACCTTCGCGGGACGGTCCGAGGTGGTGGAGACCGCCGGTGCCTTGGAGGCGGACTTCGCGGGATGGTCATTCACGGCAGGGGATTCCTTCGCAGGCTGGGAAGCGGCCGCCGGTGCTGCGGCCGAGGGGGAGGACGAGGTGGAGGAGGTCGCCGGAGCGGAGTTCTCGGCGGGCTGCTCCTGCGGGGGATCAGCCGTGGCGGCGGAGGTGCTGTCGGGAGCGTCCTGCTCCTGTGCGTCAGGCGAGCTCCCAGGGCTCCCCGGAGGCGTCGTCGTCGACGTCTCGGAGGAGCTCGAAGGGGTCTCGGTCGGGGCCGAGGGCTCGGCGTTCACCACGTGGGTGGAGAAGTATTCCGCCCAGCTCGGGTCGACGCTCGAGGGATCCTCACGCCACTGCTCGCGGAGCGCGTCCACGAGCCACTGATTCGGGCCGAACTCCGCAGAATCGGAGTCCTGTGTCTGCTGTGACACTCTGAGATCGCCAGCCTTCTCACGGTCGAGAGATACGGATGGCCTCAGCCTAACGGCAGACGGTGCCCGTCGTGCGCGGACGCCGCCCCCTTCGACGGCGGGAGACGGGCAGAGGTGCCCGACATCACCCTGTCAGGTCAGGGGTGCGTCACCCGGGAGCACCACCCGGATCAGCGAGGAGCGCCCGTCGCGGGTGTCCTGGCTGCGGGGGTCGTCGAGCACCTCGATGGTGCCGCCATGCAGTCCCACCGCCCAGCGGGCGATGGCCAGGCCCAGGCCGGTGCCGCCTGAGGAGTCGGCATAGCCGCCGCGCTGGAATCGTTCGAACACGCGGGAGCGGTCCTCACGCGCGATGCCCGGGCCCTCGTCGTGCACATCGATCCGCACTCCGCCGTCCGGCCCCAGGAGTGCTGCGGAGATATGTATGCGACCGCCGACGGGGGAGTGCCGGGCGGCGTTCTCGAGCAGGTTGTGGATGACCTGGTGCAGCCGGGCCGCGTCCGCCGCGACCGACAGGTCGGGAGGGTCGACGTCGACGATCCAGCGCACGTCGCGGCCGCCCGAGGCCAGAGACGCGGCATCCACCACCTCATGGAGGAACGGGGTGAGCTCGACCGCTTCGATGTCCAGGTCGACCACCCCGGCATCGAGGCGGGAGAGGTCCAGCAGATGCCCCACCAGCTGTGAGAGGCGCTCCGTCTCGTTCAGCGCCACTTCGAGAGCGGCCGGGTCGGGCTCGGTGACCCCGTCCACGAGATTCTCCAGCTGTGCGCGCAGCCCGGCGACCGGGGTTCGCAGCTCATGGGAGACGTTCGCGACCAGGTCCCGACGCATCCGGTCGGTCTGCTCGAGCTCGGAGGCCATGGTGGAGAAGGCCGCGGCCAGCTGCCCCACCTCGTCGCGGCTGCTGGTGCGCACCTCTCGGCTGTAGTCGCCGCGGGCCATCGCCTGGGCGGCGCGGGTCATCTCGCGCAGCGGCGAGGTCATGCCGCGGGCCAGCAGCTGGGTGAACACCAGCGCCGCGATCACCACCAGCGGCAGAGCGAGCAGCGGCTCGATGCCGGCCCGGATGCTCACCTGGGTGAGCAGCGCGGCGACGCTCACGCTCGCCGCGACCAATATTCCGAGCTTGACCTTGAAGGAGCGGAACCGGTCCAGGGGGCGCACGTCCAGCCGCTCGGGCACGCGGCGACGGGAGCCGGTCTCCGTGGCCCTGGGCGAGCTCACGAGTCGCCGGTGGAGAGGTTCGGCGTGGCCATCGAGGAGAGATCCGGTGCGGTCCCTGAGCTCGGACCGGAGGCCGCTGCTCCCGCCTCGGGGTCCTCAGGGATCTCCAGGGCGTAGCCGACGCCGTGGACCGTGCGCACCAGGTCGGCGCCGAGCTTGCGGCGCAGCGCCTTGACATGGGAGTCCACGGTGCGGGTTCCCGTCGCATCCACCCAGTCCCAGACATCCGCCAAGAGCTGCTCGCGCGTGAGCACCGTGCCGGGCGCGCTGGCCAGGCACAGCAGCAGGTCGAACTCGGTGGGAGTCAGATGGGCAGGCTCCCCGGCGCGCATCACCCTGCGGCCGGCGCGGTCGATGACCAGGTCCCCGAACTCGAGCGCCTCCTGCTTCTCGGCCTCGGTGGGAGCCGGGGCACCGGCACGTCGCACCCGTCGCAGCAGCGCCTTGAGGCGTGCGACGAGCTCGCGCATGGAGAAGGGCTTGGTCATGTAGTCATCCGCGCCCACGCCGAGACCCACCAGCATGTCGGTCTCGTCGTCGCGCGCGGTGAGCATGAGCACCGGAACCGGCTCGTCGGCCTGGATCCGGCGGCAGACCTCGAGCCCGTCGAATCCCGGGAGCATGACGTCCAGCACCACCACATCGGGCCGCACTTCGGCCACCATCCGCACTCCGGAGGGGCCGTCCAGTGCGGTGGAGACCTCCCATCCCTCGGCGGTGAGGCGGTCGGCGATCGCTCGGGTGATCGTCGGCTCATCCTCGATCACCACCACACGGACGGGGGAGTCTCCGGTGGCTGCTGTCTTCTCCGGGGTCGGCATGAGGCCACTCTAGACGGCAGCGCCTGAATTCCTTCGGGAGGTGAAGGCGGTGCGAGCACCCCGGGGTGCGGCGCCGAACGCGGGGACGGGCCTCGCACTGTGACGCACGAGGCGGACTCGAGCCCGCAGGCGTGACCTGAACCTCTGTGCGAGCCCCCGCTCGTCAAGATCGGGCAACCTTTATGGCATCTCGGCAAAAACTTGGCAATGACCCGGTTGACCTGCTCGTCGGGCGCCCCGACCAGCGCGTACTTTGATCGAGGTTGTTCGGCGACGCGTACTTCCCCTGTCCGGCGTCGCGATCGGACAGAGATGTGGACGAGCAGTACATCGAGAACTACGCAGTCGCAATGGAAGAGGTCAACACGTGGCGAATCACCGCGCCGACGGACGCGCCGCAGTGCGCAAGCACCGCGCAGTCGGAGGGACCCACCGCGATTCCGCGCTCCCTTCAGGTGTCTTGAAGGCGGGTGTCCTGGGAGTCCTCGCGACCGCCACGATCGCCGCCCCGTTGGCCGCCGCCGCGGCGGGGATCGACGAGGCCGCCTCGCAGGGTGAGTCCGTGGCGCAGGCCCAGCCCGCCGCCGTCGCGCAGCCCGCCGCAGCGATCGCCCCTGTGGCGCTGCCCGCCGCCGAGGCTGCTGCGACCACCGACGCCGTGCACGAGACCCGCACCGAGGAGGACGGCGCCAGCCGCTCCGAGGAGCGCACCGCTCCCGCCGCTGCGGACGCCGCCGGCGAGGAGCCTGCAGAGCAGGGCACCGGCATCGAGGTCTCTCTTCCGGAGCCCGAGCCTGTCGAGGTCGAGGCTGCCGAGACCGGGGAGAGCACCGGAGCGGCGGCTCCCGCCGGCGACTCCGGCTCCGTGCGCCCCGTCGACGCGCCGATCACCTCCGGCTACGGTGGCCGCATTCACCCCGTCCTCGGCTATTACAAGGGCCATGGCGGAGTCGACTTCGGTGCCACGTGCGGCACTCCCGTGGGCGCAGCCAAGTCCGGCACCGTCGTCGCCGCCGAGTACAACCGCACCTCCGGCAACCGGGTCAAGATCGACCACGGCAACGGGGTCGTCACCGGCTACTACCACCTCCAGGGCTTCAACACCTCGGTCGGCGCGACAGTCGGCGCCGGCGACACCATCGGCTACGCTGGCACGACCGGCCGCTCCACCGGCTGCCACCTGCACTTCGCGAAGATGGACGAGGCGGGCAACTACTCCGACCCGATGTCGATCCTGCGGTGAGGACCACCAGGGCCCCGCTCGTCCTCGGGGTCGAGTCCTCCTGCGACGAGACCGGCTTCGGCCTCGTCTCCGACGGAGTCCTCCTCGGACAGGGGCTCGCCTCGAGCGCCGCCCAGCACGCCGATTTCGGGGGAGTGGTCCCCGAGATCGCTGCCCGCGCCCACCTCGACGCAGTGGTTCCCACCCTGCGGATCGCCGTCGACGATGCCGGCATCCAGCTCTCGGACATCACCCACGTCGCGGTGACCTCGGGCCCGGGCCTCGCCACCGCGGTCCACGTGGGCCTCGCCGCCGCGAAGTCGATCGCATGGTCGCTCGGCAAGCCGCTGTACGGCGTCCACCACCTGGCCGGCCATGCCGCCGCCGACACCCTCGAGCACGGCCCGCTGCCGGAACGCAGCATCGTGCTGATCGTCTCCGGCGGCCACACCTCGATCCTCGCTGTCGGCGATCTGGTGCGCGATCCCATCGAGCATCTCGGCGACACCCTCGACGATGCCGCGGGCGAGGCCTTCGACAAGGTCTCCCGCCTGCTGGGCCTGGGCTACCCCGGTGGCCCAGCGATCTCCCGTGCCGCCGTGGAGGGAGACCCCACCGCGTTCTCCTTCCCCCGCGCGATGCTGCGGCCGAAGGACGCACCGTTCACCTTCTCCTTCTCCGGGCTGAAGACCGCCGTGGCGCGGACCGTCGAGACCCTCGAGCGCGCGGGGGAGCCGGTGCCGGTCGCGGACATCGCCGCCTCCTTCGAGCAGGCCGTGGTGGATGTCCTGGTGAAGAAGGCGCTCCGGGCCGTGAGGGAACGGAACCTGGACACCCTGGTCATCGTCGGCGGCGTCGCGGCGAATGCCCGCCTGCGCTCGGTCGCGCAGGAGAAGTGCGACGCGGCGGGCATCGATCTGCGGATCCCCCCGCCGAAGCTGTGCACCGACAACGGGGCGATGATCGCCGCGGTCGGCGACCTGCTGGTGCGCTCCGGCGCTGCTCCGAGCGGACTGCGCATCGCCGCGGATCCCTCGGCGGTGCTGCACGGAGCGCAGCTGCCGCTGCTGCGGTGAGGTCCCTCTCACACCCGTGCTCCGCCACGGCGGCGACGAGCTCCGTGACCCGCAGTTGTTGCTAGACTTCCCGAGTCCGCCCGCGTAGCTCAGTGGATAGAGCGTCTGCCTCCGGAGCAGAAGGTCGTAGGTTCGAATCCTGTCGCGGGCACCAGTGCGAAGAGCCGGGACGTCGTCAGCAGACGGCGTCCCGGCTCTTCTCTGTCCCGCCGAGGATCAGCTCTGCTCGCCCCGCAGCTCCAGCAGCCTCCGCAGCAGGTCTCGTGCGGCCTCGGTATCCGGGATCCGCAGATGGGCCGCGGTGTCTCCGCCGCCCACCTTCACCCCCACGTCGTCGCCGCCGAGGCGCGCGAAGACGGACTCGTCGGTGACGTCATCGCCCAGGTACAGCCAGGCATCGGCGGCGCTCGCCCGGGACAGGGCGTCGATCGCCACCCCCTTCGAGGTGTGCACCACCGCGAACTCCACCACCTCCTTGCCGGGCGTCACCGTGACGTCCGGCAGGGTGGTGGCGTACTCGAGTGCCGACTCGGTGGCGTTGATCGCGCCGCGGCCCTTGGCGTTGCGGGTGTGCAGCACCGCGGCCGTCGGCTTCGTCTCCACCTCCGTGCCGGGATGGGCGCGGGCGATCCGGCGCAGCGTGCTGGTGATCCCGGCGAGCAGCTGCTCCTTCTGAGGTGTCATGCTCAGCACGGACTTGTCCAGCACCTCGGCCTGCATCCACGGCGGGAGCGCCCCGACCTCGGCGCCATGGGAGCCCACCAGCACCACCGAGCTCGGCATCGCCGTGAGGGAATCCAGATCGGCCAGTGCGCGCCCGGAGATCAGGGCGACGGCGACGCCCGGGAGCTCGGAGAGCTCGCGCAGGGCGGCGAGCGCCTGCTGGTCGGGCTGCACGGCATCGCGGTCCGAGACGATCGGGGCCAGGACGCCATCGAAGTCCGAGGCGATCAGCAGTCGCGGCACCGCCGTGAACTCGCGCAGCGTCTCCTCGAGCTGCGCCGGGTCGCTGGGAGCGTCCCCGGACAGGCGCACGACGCGCGTCGCCTCGTCCTCCGGGGCCCCCGAGGCGGTGAGGCTCTCGAGGAACTGGTGGGCCCAGTGCTGCACGTCGTGCTCCATCACCTGATGGCGCAGGGAGCGCATCGCCTCCTCCTGCTCCTCGGGCGGCATCGCCAGCGACCGCAGGATCGCGGCCTTGAGCTCATCGATGTCGTGCGGGTTCACCAGCACCGCGGCGCGCAGCTCGTCGGCCGCGCCGGCGAACTCGCTGAGCACCAGCACCCCGTGAAGATCGGGACGGGAGGCGACGTACTCCTTGGCCACCAGGTTCATGCCATCGCGCAGCGCCGTCACCAGGACCACGTCCGCCGCCATGAACAGCGCAGTCATGTCGCGTCGATCGAAGGAATGGTGCTGATAGGAGACAGCCGGACGCCCGATGGGGGCATGCTCGCCGTTGATCCTGCCCACGATCAGCTCGACCTCATCGCGCAGCTGCCGGTAGGCCTCCACCCGTTCCCTGGACGGGGTGGCGACCTGGATCATCACCGTTCCGTGCGGGTCGATCAGGCCGTCGTCGAGCAGCTCGCCGAAGGCCTTGAGCCGATGGCGGATGCCCTTGGTGTAGTCCAGGCGGTCCACGCCCAGCACGACCTTCTCGGGGTCGCCGAGGTCTCTGCGCAGCTGCGCGGCACGCTCTCGGATCTCCGGGTCCTCGGTGAGGGCGGAGACGGCAGTGGAATCGATCGAGATGGGGAAGGTCTGCACCTGGACCTCGCGCACAGGAGCCGCGCCGAGGCCGGGCACGAAGATCGTCTTGCCCTCCACCTGGTAGCCCAGCAGCCTGCGCACCGCTGCCACGAAGTTCAGCGAATCGCTCTCCCGCTGGAATCCGATCAGATCGGCGCCCAGCAGCCCGCGCAGGACCGAGTTCCGCTTGGGCAGCTGCGAGAACAGCTCCACCGCAGGGAAGGGGATGTGGTTGAAGAACCCGATCCGCACGTCGCTGCGCGTCTCCCGGATCATCTGCGGCACCAGCTGGAGCTGGTAGTCGTGCACCCAGATCGTCCCGCCCACGGCGGCCACCTGGGCTGCGGTCTTCGCGAAGCGTCGGTTCGCGGACTGGTAGGTGTCCCACCAGCCACGGTGGAACTCCGGGCCGACGATGACGTCGTGATAGAGCGGCCAGAGGGTGCCGTTGGAGAAGCCTTCGTAGTACCGCTCGATGTCCTGCTGGTCCAGCTGCACGGGGTACAGGCTCATGCCATCGGCCTCGAAGGGGTCAGGAGCGTCTCCGGGCGAGCCGCCCCACCCCACCCAGGCGCCCGAGTCGACGGTGCGCATCACCGATTCCATGGCCGTGACCAGCCCGCCGGGGCTGGTCACCCATTCGGTCGCGCCGTCCGGCAGGGTGCGTGAGTCCACCGGCAGCCGGTTGGCGACGACCACCAGCTGGTGCCCGCCAGGGCTCGAGGATGCAGAGGGCATCGGGTCTCCTTCGCGTCGTATCGGGTGAGGAGGCGAGGGGAGTCCGCGCCAGCGCCTGAGGGCGAGGGACAGCGGCCCCCGCGCCGATGCCTCGACACTATCAAGTGCATTCCCTCACCCCGGTGCGCGGGACGTCCCTGGCTCCGCCGCTGAGCTGGAGTTCTGACCTGCGAGGACGACTCCCGACCGGGCGGATGGGCAGCGCGGCGAGGGTGTTCGCGGGCCGGACGCGCCTGCGCCGTCCCTGCTGGCGCGCCTACCCTCGGCAGGGCGCCGATGGCGCGACCTTCCGGCACCTTCGCCGGGACGGGAGAGTGCGAGACCAGGAGCAGATATGCGCGCCCACGAAGCCGGAGCCCTTCATGGCAACGATGCCGCCCCCACCTGGTTGCCCTATCCGACCGATGTCAACACCCTGATCGACGGGCTCTGGTCGCGGAACACCTCCCGGAACTCGCAGGGCGTGGTCGAGGTCGGCGGCGTGGATGTGCACCGCATCGCCGAGGAGGTGGGCACCCCCGCCTTCGTGCTCGACGAGGACGACTTCCGCCACCGCGCGCGCTCCTTCCGCGATGCCTTCGCCGAGGCCTTCCGCCCGCATCGCGGCGCCGACGTCTACTACGCCGGCAAGGCCTTCCTCTGCGGCGCCGTGGTCCGCTGGATCGACGAGGACGGGCTGGGCCTGGACGTCTGCACCGGCGGCGAGCTCGCCGTGGCGCTGCGCGCAGGCTTCCCCGGGGCACGTATCGCTCTGCACGGCAACAACAAGTCCGTGCACGAGATCCGCCGCGCCCTCGAGGCCGGGGTGGGCCGCATCGTCATCGACTCGCTCGACGAGATCGAGCTCGTCAGCACTGTCGCAGAGGAGCTCGGCACGCGCGCCTCCGTCATGCTGCGCGTGACCACCGGCGTGGAGGCGCACACCCACGAGTTCATCGCCACCGCCCATGAGGACCAGAAGTTCGGTCTCTCGATCACCGGCGGCGCCGCCTTCGACGCCGTGCGGCGGGTGCTCGAGGTGCAGCATCTGGACCTGCTGGGCCTGCACTCCCACATCGGCTCCCAGATCTTCGACACCGGCGGCTTCGAGGTCGCCGCGCGACGTGTGCTCGACCTGGTCGCCCGAATCCGCGACGAGCTGGGCCACACGATCGACCAGCTCGACCTCGGCGGCGGCTTCGGCGTCATGTACAACACCCAGCACACGCCGTCCACACCCGAGGCGCTGGCCGCCGGGATCGCCGGGATCGTCGAGAAGCAGTGCCACGAGCTGGAGCTCGAGGTGCCGCACCTCTCCTTCGAGCCCGGTCGAGTGATCGCCGGTCCCTCCACGCAGACCCTCTACTCGGTGGGCACCGTCAAGGATGTCCGCCTGGGCGGTCCCCATCACCGCGTCTATGTCTCGGTCGACGGCGGCATGAGCGACAACGTGCGCACCGCCCTCTACGATGCCGACTACTCGTGCCTGCTCACCGGTCGGGTCTCCGATGCCGCCCCCGAGGTGGTCCGCGTGGTCGGCAAGCATTGCGAGAGCGGCGACATCGTGGTCAAGGACGAGTACCTGCCCGGAGACGTGCGCCGCGGCGATCTGGTTTCGGTGCCGGTCACCGGCGCCTACTGCTATTCGCTGGCCTCGAACTACAACCATGTCCCGCGGCCGCCGGTGGTCGCGGTGCGTGAGGGGGAGATCCGCACGCTGATCCGTCGCGAGACGGAGGAGGACCTGCTGGGACTCGACGTCGGCTGACCCTCCGGCCACCACCCGCCCCCTCGCGCCCGGCCTCCTGCCGTCCCTGACGACGGCGGTCGCAATCGTTCATGCAGGGTCACGGAGCGCCCCCACCCTCGGATACAGTGCGAGGGCCCGACTCCGCCGATCCGTCGGACCCCGTGGAAGGACCACCTCGCAGATGTCATTGCACCCCTCCGGCAGCCCGGTGTCCCCTGATCTGCCGACGCTCCGAGTCGCCGTCCTCGGTGCCGGGACCGTCGGCTCCGAGGTGCTGCGCCTGCTCTCCCAGCAGGGTGGCGAGCTCGCCCACCGGATCGGTGGCCGGCTCGAGGTGATCGGCGTCGCCGTGCGCGACCTGGCGCGCGACCGCGGAGAGCATGTGCCCGCCGCCCTCCTCACCGAGGACGCAACCCGCCTGGTGCAGGAGGCGGATCTGGTGGTCGAGGTCATGGGCGGCATCGAGCCGGCCCGCACGCTGCTGCTGGACGCCATGGCTCACGGCGCGAGCGTGGTGACCGCCAACAAGGCGCTGCTGGCCCAGGACGGGGCCTCGCTCTACGAAGCGGCCGATGCCCACGGCGTGGACCTCTACTTCGAAGCAGCGGTCGCCGGCGCGATCCCGCTGGTGCGCCCGGTGCGCGAATCCCTCGCCGGGGACCGCATCCAGCGCGTGCTCGGCATCGTCAACGGCACCACCAACTTCATCCTCGACGCGATGACCCGCACCGGCGCGAGCTTCGAGGACGCCCTGGCCGACGCCCAGCAGCTCGGCTACGCCGAGGCTGACCCCACGGCGGACGTCGAGGGGCACGACGCGGCTGCGAAGGCGTCCATCCTCGCCTCGCTCGCGTTCCACAGCCGGGTGCGGCTCGCGGACGTGCACTGCGAGGGCATCACCGCTGTCTCCGCGCAGGACATCACCGCGGCCGCGCGCATGGGGCGCATCATCAAGCTGCTCTCGATCGTCGAGCGGATCGAGGAGGAGGGCGGTGAGCGGATCTCGGCTCGTGTCTATCCGGCGCTGATCCCCGACCACCACCCCCTGGCCTCGGTCTCCGAGGCGTACAACGCGGTGTTCATCGAGGCCGAGGCCGCTGGCTCGCTGATGTTCTACGGACAGGGCGCCGGCGGTGCGCCGACCGCCTCCGCGATCCTCGGCGATGTGGTCTCCGCCGCCCGCGCCCGGGTCCACGGGGGAGTGGGGCCGCGAGAATCCCGCTACGCCGAGCTCGAGTCGATCCCGCTCGACGAGCTGCGCAGCGCCTTCTACATCTCCCTGACCGTGCAGGATCGCCCCGGCGTGCTCGCCGAGATCGCCGGCACTCTCTCGGGCTACGGGATCTCGATCTCGACCATCCATCAGGAGCTGCTGGACGAGCGCGGTGAGGCGGGGGAGCAGGCCCGTGCCCACATCGGCATCAGCACCCACCGTGCGCTGGAGTCCGCGATGACCGCCTCGCTCGATGTGTTCTCCTCCACCGCCACGGTGCTCAGCATCGATTCCATCCTGCGCATCGAAGGAGAATGACCCCATGGCACATCAGTGGCGCGGCGTCCTCGCCGAATACCTCGAGCACCTCCCGTTCACCGCGGACGACACCCTGCTGACCCTCGGGGAGGGAGGCACCCCGCTGGTGCACGCCCCCACCCTGTCCAAGGCGGTGGGCGCCGAGGTGCACATCAAGGTCGAGGGCATGAACCCGACCGGCTCCTTCAAGGATCGCGGCATGGTCTCCGCGATGTCGAAGGCGCTGAACGACGGCGCGACCGCCGTGGTCTGCGCCTCGACCGGCAACACGAGCGCCTCCGCCGCCGCCTATGCCACGGCTGCGGGTCTGACCTGTGCGGTGCTCCTGCCCCAGGGCAAGATCGCCGCGGGCAAGCTGGCCCAGGCCGTGGTCCACGGCGCGAAGCTGATCCAGGTCGACGGCAACTTCGACGACTGCCTCGAGATCGCCCGCAAGCTCGATGCGGAGCACCCCATCGAACTCGTGAACTCGGTCAACCCCTACCGGCTCCAGGGACAGAAGACCGCCGCCTTCGAGGTGAGCGATGCGCTGGGCAGGGCTCCCGACATCCACATCCTCCCGGTCGGCAACGCCGGGAACATCTCCGCCTACTGGATGGGCTATCGCGAGTACCGCGAGGCCGGCATCACGGACTCGCTCCCGCAGATGTGGGGATTCCAGGCCGCAGGTTCCGCTCCCTTCGTGGCGGGCCACCCGATCAGCAATCCCGAGACGATCGCGACCGCGATCCGGATCGGTGCGCCGGCCTCCTGGGATCTCGCCGTGAGCGCGCGAGATGATTCCGGTGGTCTCATCGAAGCCGTCACCGATCAGCAGATCCTCGATGCGCAGAAGCTCCTCGCCGGAGAGGTCGGCATCTTCGTCGAGCCGGCCTCGGCCGCCGGCGTCGCGGGGCTGCTGCAGCAGTCCCGACGCGGGCTGGTCCCGGCAGGTGCGACGATCGCGATCACCGTGACCGGCAACGGGCTCAAGGACACCGATACCGCCCTGACCCAGCACGATCTGACGCCGATCCTCGTGCCGGTGGACATCGCCGCCGCAGCGGAGGCCATCGGCCTGTGAGGATCCAGAACACGCGAGTGTCCGTGCAGGTCCCCGCGACCTCCGCGAACCTCGGCCCCGGCTTCGACACCCTGGGACTCGCGCTGGACCTCTGCGACGAGCTGACGGTCGAGGCGACCACCGGCTCGGTCGAGGTCGAGGTCGAGGGCGAGGGCGCCGGTGCGGTCCCCACCGGGGAGGACCACCTGGTCGTGCGTGCGCTCCGCCGCGGACTGGACCACGCCGGTGCACCCCAGACCGGACTGCGACTGCGCGCGCTGAACCGGATTCCTCATGGCCGGGGCCTCGGCTCGAGCGCCGCGGCGACCGTCGCCGGACTGCTGCTCGCGCGCGGGATGATCTCCGATCCACGTGCTCTGGATGACCAGGCCGTCCTGCAGCTGGCCACCGAATTCGAAGGGCACCCGGACAACGCCGCCCCGGCGCTCCTGGGCGGGGTGGTGCTCTCCTGGATGCAGGGCGACACGGCCCATGCGGTGCCCCTGGCCTGCGCGGAAGGAGTGCTGCAGCCCGTGGTGCTGCTGCCGAGCACGACGCTCTCCACCCATCAGGCCCGCGGTCTGCTCCCCGAGCAGGTCCCTCACCGCGACGCCGTCTTCAACGCCTCCCGCGCAGCACTGCTCGTGCACGCACTGACCGGCGCGCCCGAGCTGCTGCTGGACGCGACGGAGGACCGCCTCCACCAGGAGCAGCGCTCCGCGGGGATGCCCGAGAGCATCGAACTGATGAAGGTGCTGCGCCGTGAGGGCCACCCCGCGGTGGTCTCCGGTGCGGGCCCCTCGGTGCTGGTGCTGTCCGGGCATCGCGGCGACCTCGCCCCCCTGGTGCGCCGCTTCGTCACGAACCCCGCAGGCTGGCGGATCGCCGAGGTGCGGCTGCGAGAGATCCCTTCCGCCCCTGTGGTAGGTTGAGCCTGCGTCCAGGCGACATCGCACGACGCAGAACCCTGCAGCAGATCCCCGGTGGACGCTGTGCGCAGAACTCCGCGCCTCGATGTACCCCCTGATCAGTGCTTCGCACGGTCCTCGCGCACCTTTCACGACGTGCCCCGCAGGCCCGTGCACCTCCGCTGACGCACCCAGAACCACACCGGCAGGCCGACCACAGATGCCTTGCATCGTGGGGAAGAACCCTGCTCGGACCAGTCGCTGCAGCACCCGAAGCCCGAGAGCTTCCGGCGCTTCGCGGCATCCAGACCAGAACAGAGCCGGCGAGAACGGCTCGACAGGAAGGAACCCGGGTGAACGACACCACTTCCGGCGCAGATCTTGCGGCGAAGAAGCTTCCCGAACTGCAGGCCATGGCCGCTGAGCGCGGCATCAAGGGCGCCCGTCGGCTGCGCAAGAGCGAGCTGATCGACGCGATCCGCGGGGGTGGATCGTCCTCTGCAGCACCTTCTTCCGCCGCAGCGCCCACCGCCGCCCCGGTGACGGCTGCCGAGACGCCCGCGCAGACCGCTCCCGCGCAGACTGCTCCCGCGCAGACCGCTCCCGCGCAGACTGCTCCCGCGCAGACAGAGGCTCCTGCCCAGCAGGCTCAGCAGGTTCAGCAGAGCGAAGCCGGTGAGGACCGGTCCGAACCAGGCACCCGCAGCCGGTCGCGCTCCCGCCGTGGCAGCCAGGCCGCCGCACGACAGGACGAGGCGGCCCCCGATCTGGGTATCGAGCTGCCGAACGGTGCTGCCCCCCGCGAGCAGCTGGATGAGCGAGGAGGGGGCTCCGCAGAGCGTCAGCAGGATCGCAGCCAGCAGGATCGCAGCCAGCAGGACGACGGCCGCGAGGGCGGCGGCCAGCAGCGCGGCGGACGCGACCAGCAGCGCAGCTCGCGCAGCGGCAACCAGCAGGGCGGCGGCCAGCAGGACGGGAATCAGCAGGGCGGCGGCCAGCAGGACGGGAATCAGCAGGGCGGCGGCCAGCAGGACGGGAATCAGCAGGGCGGGAATCAGCAGGGCGGCAACCAGCGCCGCCGGCTCGAGGACATCGAGCTGCCGGATCGTACCGGCGAGCAGGACGATGACCGTCAGGGGAGAGACGACTACGACGACGACCGTCGTGGCCGGTCCCGCAGCCGCAACCGCTCCCGGGACCGCAAGCGTCGCGGCCGCGGTGCGCCGAACGAGCAGGACGGTCAGGATCACCAGGGCGGCCAGCGGAATCAGGGCGGCCAGGATCACCAGGGCGGCCAGCGGAATCAGGGCGGGTCGTCGAATCAGGGTGGCCAGCAGGATCGCGGCGACGTCCGTGACGGCGATGAGCTGATGACCATCGCGGGCATCCTGGATATCCGCGACAACAACGCCTACGTGCGCACCACCGGCTACCTGCCGGGCGCGAGCGACGTGTATGTGACGATGAACCAGGTCAAGCGGGCAGGCCTGCGCAAGGGCGATGCGATCACCGGTCAGGTCAAGGCGCCGCGCGACGGCGAGGACCACCACGTCGAGCAGCCGCAGCAGCATCACAGCGGTGGCCGGAACCGCCGTGGCAAGAGCGGCGGCGGTGGCGGGAACCAGAGCAAGTACGCGGCGCTGGTGCAGGTCGACACGATCAACGGCATGCCCCCGGAGCGTGCGCGTCAGCGGGTGGACTTCAGCAAGCTCACCCCGCTGTACCCGGACGAGCGGCTGCGCCTGGAGACCGACCCCAAGGCCGTCGCTCCCCGGCTGATCGATCTGGTCTCTCCCGTCGGCAAGGGCCAGCGAGGACTCATCGTCGCGCCCCCGAAGGCCGGCAAGACGATCATCATGCAGCAGATCGCCAACGCGATCACCACCAACAATCCCGAGGTCCACCTCATGGTCGTGCTCGTCGACGAGCGCCCCGAAGAGGTCACCGACATGCAGCGCACGGTCAAGGGTGAGGTCATCGCCTCCACCTTCGACCGCCCCGCCTCGGATCACACGATCGTCGCGGAGCTCGCGATCGAGCGGGCGAAGCGCCTGGTCGAGATGGGCCGCGACGTGGTCGTGCTGCTGGACTCGCTCACCCGCCTGTCCCGTGCCTACAACCTCGCCGCTCCGGCCTCCGGTCGCATCCTCTCCGGTGGTGTGGATGCCTCCGCGCTGTACCCGCCGAAGCGCTTCTTCGGTGCGGCGCGGAACATCGAGCATGGCGGCTCGCTGACGATCCTGGCCTCCGCCCTGGTGGAGACCGGCTCCAAGATGGACGAGGTCATCTTCGAGGAGTTCAAGGGCACCGGCAACATGGAGCTGCGCCTGTCGCGCCACCTCGCGGACAAGCGCATCTTCCCGGCCGTGGATGTGAACGCCTCCGGCACCCGCCGCGAAGAAGCACTCATGGGCAAGGAGGAGCTGGCCATCATGTGGAAGCTCCGCCGTGTCCTCGGCTCCCTCGAGCAGCAGCAGGCGCTGGAGATCCTCATGGAGCGGGTCAAGAAGACCCAGTCGAACACCGAGTTCCTGATGACGGTGCAGAAGAACACCCCCAGCGTGAACGGGCGCAGCTCGGACTGACTCCTCGCCTCCCGCCGCCGCGCGGGCGGACGACGCCGCAGGGCCTGACCACCGATCTCGGTGGGCAGGCCCTGCGGCGTCTGTGGTCGAAGGCTCTCGCGGTCTGCTGCCCCGATGCGCTTGTGAGGAGACGGAAGACGGGATAGCGTGATCATCCGTGAACGTTCACGTCCAGAGTCGGACCTCCCCCAGAAGGATGAACCCCTCCATGCACCGCGAGTCCTCCCCGTTCCGCTGGGCCGTTCTCGGCCCCGGCTCGATCGCCCGCCGCTTCGCCTCCCAGCTGCCCGCGTCCCAGGACGGCGTCCTCGTCGCCGTCGGCAGCAGCTCCCTGGAGCGTGCCCAGGCCTTCGCTGATGAGTTCCCCCTCCAGGAGCCCGCGCTGATCGGTGACTATGATCAGGTGCTCGCCTCCGATCAGGTCGATGCTGTCTACATCTCGACCGTCCACACCGGCCACGCCGCGCTGGCGGCGCAGGCTCTCGAGGCTGGCAAGCACGTGCTGTGCGAGAAGCCTTTGACCCCGAACGCCGGCACGTCGATGGCGCTCATCGACCTCGCCGCCCGCAGTGAACGGGTGCTGCTCGAGGCGTACATGTACCGCTTCCACCCGCAGACCCAGCGCGTGCTGGACCTGGTGGCTGAGGGCACGATCGGCGAGCTCTCCCACATCGATGCATCCTTCGCCTTCGACACCGGCGGCCGCAGCGGACGTCTGTTCGACCCGACCCTCGCCGGGGGCGGGATCCTCGATGTGGGCTGCTATCCGATGTCCCTGGCGCGTTTCGTCGCCGGTGCGGCGCAGGGCAAGGCCTTCGCCGATCCGCTCACCGTCACCGGCAGCGGCACCCTCGGGGAGACCGGGGTGGACGAATGGGCCACCGCCGAGGTCACCCTTCCCGGCGGGATCACCGCAAGCCTGCGCACCGGGGTGCGGCTCGCGGATCCGCAGTCCGCGACCATCATCGGCTCGCGCGGCGTGATCCGGCTGAGCGATCCCTGGGCGCTCGGCGCGGAACCCACGATGATCGAGCTCGACATCGTCGGCGCGCAGCCGCAGCGGCTCGAGATCCCTCCGGCCTCGCCCTACGCCCTGGAGGCCGACGCCCTCGCCCGCGCGGCGCGTGGCGACGGCGTGGTGCCTGAGCTCACCGGGGACAACTCGCTCGGCCAGGCCCGGGCGCTGGACTCCTGGCGAGAGCAGATCGGGCTGCGCTACCCCTTCGAGGCGGACACCGCCGAGATCCCCACCCTCACCGGTCGCGCCCTGGCGCACGGCTCCGTGCAGTCGGGCCCGGCGATGGCCTACGGCACGATCCCCGGGATCGACAAGCAGATATCCCGTCTGGTGATGGGCTGCGACAACCAGATGAACCTGGCCCACGCCTCGGCGATGTTCGATGCCTTCTACGAGATCGGCGGCACCACCTTCGACACCGCCTACATCTACGGCGGCGGCTACGTCGAGAAGCTCTTCGGTCAATGGGTGCGCAACCGCGGGGTGCGCGAGGATGTCGTCGTGATCACCAAGGGGGCGCACACCCCCCACTGCGACCCGGAATCGATCACGCGTCAGCTCGAGGAATCCCTCGAGCGCCAGGGCACGGACTATGCGGACCTGTACATGATGCACCGCGACAACCCCGAGATCCCCGTCGGAGAGTTCGTCGACGTGATGGACGAGCACCTGCGCGCCGGTCGTATCCGCGCCTATGGCGGATCGAACTGGACCCCGGCCCGAGTGGACGAGGCCAATGAGTACGCCCGCGCCAACGGACGCACCGGCTTCACCGGGGTCTCCAACCACTTCGGCCTCGCCGAGGCGCTGGACGTGCCATGGGCCGGCTGCGTCCACGCCACCGACCCCGACTCCAAAGCCTGGCTCGAAGAGCGCGGCATCGCCCTGCTGCCCTGGTCCTCGCAGGCGCGCGGCTTCTTCACCGGCCGTGCCCACCCCGAGGACCGCTCGGATGCGGAGCTGGTGCGCTGCTACTACAGCGACGAGAACTTCGAGCGCCTCGCCCGCGCCGAACTGCTCGGTGCGGAGCGCGGGGTCCCGGCGACGGCGATCGCCCTGGCCTTCGTGCTGCACCAGAGGTTCCCGACCTTCGCCCTGTTCGGACCGCGCAGCATCGCCGAGATGCGCTCATCCACCCTGGGCCTGGGCATCGAGCTGACGACGGAGGAGATGGCCTGGCTGGACCTGAAGTCGCCGGTACGATGAGCGGCATGTCGCGTCGAGCCACGATCATCGATGTCGCGGAGCGGGCCGGGTTCTCCCGGCAGACCGTCTCGCGAGCGATGAACGACCTGCCCGGGATCAGTGCCGGGACCCGGGAGAAGGTGCTCGAGGCGGCCAAGGAGCTGAACTACCGGCCCTCGCGCTTCGGCCGCGGCCTCGTCGAGCAGGGCCCGATCACCCTCGGGCTGGTGGTGGAGGACCTCTCGAACTCCTACTTCGCAGAGCTCGGTGCCGCCGTGGTGCGCGCCTGCGCACCCCACGGCTGGAACGTCGTGCTCGCCGAAGCGATGAACGCACCGGACCCGCAGCGAGTGGCGGGGGACCTGGCGCGCCGGGTCGATGCGCTCGTCGGCTACGGGGTGCTCACCGACGACATCCGCGGCCAGGGCGGGATGCCGGTGGTCCAGCTCGATGCCCGCTCCTCCCGCCTGGAGGCGGGAGGAGTGGTGGAGCTCGTCCGGGAGGAGGCCATGGCCGAGCTGGCCGAGCACCTGGGACGGGCCGGGGCCCGGCGCCCGGTGGTGCTCGACCTGGTCGGAGGCCTCGGTCGCGCCCGCAGTAGCGCCCTCGCCGCCGCGCTCTCCCCGCTGGTCGGGAAGGGTGAGGTGCCGGTGCGCGAGGTGGATGCGAAAGAGGGGCACGAGGAGTTCCTCGAGGAGGTCCTCGCCGACGGGGTCGACACGATCGTCGCCTTCAACGACGAGCTCGCCGTCCGCCTGCTGCGAGCCCTGCGCGAGCTCGGGGTCTCTGTGCCGGACCAGGTCCGCCTGGTGGGCGTCGACGGGCTCGAGATCGGCTCGCTGGTCACTCCCGAGCTGACCACCCTGAGCATCGACATCGAGGCGGTGGCCAGGGAGACCGTCTCGCTCGTCGCCGGCATGCTCGACGGGACCATTCCGCTCGTGGGGGAGGGCGCCCACCGGGTGGTGTCCTACCACCTGGAAGTTCGCGCCTCCACCTGAGCGACGCGATGGTGCAGACACAGGGCGCTGCAGCATCGCGATGTTGCGCACGCCGCACTCTCAGCCCTCGCTCGAGTGGGGCGGGGCATGGCAGACTGTGACGTCGGTTCTGGTTCACGGTGCCCGCCGGGCGCCGACCCAGCGACCCCGAGCAAGGAGAGACATGAAGGCTGATATTCACCCCGCATACGGCGAGACCCAGGTGACCTGCACCTGCGGCAACTCGTTCACCACCCGCAGCACCAAGACCAACGGTGCCATCAGCACCGAGGTCTGCTCCGAGTGCCACCCCTTCTACACCGGCAAGCAGAAGATCCTGGACACCGGCGGCCGCGTCGCACGCTTCCAGGCCCGCTACGGCAAGAAGAACTGATCCACGCCTCCGACGCCGGTGCGTGCCTGCGGGCGCGCACCGGCGTCGTCGCATGTGAGGGCCCGATGCTCGGGCTCCAGGGCCGCAGAGGAAGAGGCATCGATGAGCGAGCATGACGCAGCAGATCGGCTCGCACCGCTGCGCCTCGAGCATGCCCGTCTCCAGGAGTCGATGGCCGATCCCGCCCTGCACGATGACCCTGCCCGTGCCCGCCGGGTCGGTCGACGCTATGCGGAGCTGGAGAGCGTCCTCGCGGCCTCGGCGCGGCTGGAGAGCACTGCCGCGGATCTCGAGACCGCCCGCGAGCTGCTCGTCCTCGAGGACGGGGACGAGGAGCTGAGCGCGGAGGCCGAGCAGCTCGCCGCCCGCCTCGAGCGAGAGCAGGAGCACCTCGACGACCTGCTCGCCCCCCGCGATCCCGATGACGCCCGCGACGTGATCCTCGAGATCAAAGCGGGAGCCGGCGGCGAGGAATCAGCGCTGTTCGCCACCGAGATGCTGCGCATGTACCGCGCCTATGCCGAGTCCAAGGGATGGCGCCTGGAGGTGCTCACCTCCGCCGAGTCCGACCTCGGAGGGCTCAAGGACGTCACTGTCGCGATCACCGCGCGCACCGCGAGCGGGCCGGGGGATGGCGTCTATGCGCACCTCAAGCACGAGGCGGGTGTGCACCGCGTCCAGCGGGTCCCGGTCACCGAATCGCAGGGGCGGATCCACACCTCTGCCGTCGGCGTGCTGGTGCTGCCGGAAGCGGATGAGGCCGATGAGTCGGAGCTGCTGGCCGAGGCGATGGCCCCCGCGAACCTCCGCATCGACGTCTTCCGCTCGAGCGGACCGGGCGGGCAGAGCGTGAACACCACCGACTCCGCGGTCCGGATCACCCACCTGCCCACCGGTGTGGTGGTCTCCTGTCAGGACCAGAAGAGCCAGCTGCAGAACCGTGATCAGGCGATGCGGATCCTGCGCACCCGCCTGCTGGATGCCCGCCGCGCCGAGCAGGAGGCGCAGTCCTCGGCGGCCCGCCGCTCCCAGGTGCGCAGCGTGGACCGCAGCGAGCGCATCCGCACCTACAACTTCCCCGAATCCCGGGTGGCGGATCACCGCACCGGGTACAAGGCAGGCAACCTCTCCCAGGTCCTCGCCGGGGACCTGGAGGATCTGATCACCTCCTCCCGGGTCGCCGAACGGGACGCCCGCCTGGCCGATGCCCAGGCCGGCACCCCCGAGGACCAGCTCTGATGGACGCCCTGGAGCTGCGCACCCGGCTGCGCGCGGCACTGGCCGAGACCACCCGGCGGCTCGGTGCGGCCGGGGTGCCCTCCCCGAGCGTCGACGCCCGCGCCCTGATCGCCCATGCGGCGCAGACCGAGCAGCCGCTGGTGATGCTCGATGAGCTTCCGCCGGACTTCTCCGGCGAGCTCGAGCGGCTCACCACCCGCCGCGAGCACCGAGAGCCCCTGCAGCTGATCCTCGGGCGTGCTCCCTTCCGCCGGCTGATGCTCACGGTGCGTCCCGGCGTCTTCATCCCACGGCCGGAGACCGAGCTGGCTCTCGACCTCCTGCGCGAGCAGCTCCCGGAGGCTCCCACCCAGGTGGCGGACCTCTGCGCGGGCTCCGGTGCGCTGGGCGCCGCCGTGCTCGACGAGTTCCCCGGCGCTCGCGTGCTGGCGATCGAGGTCGATGCCGCCGCCGCGGCGCTCAGCGCCGAGAACCTCGCACTGGCCGGACCCGGCCGGGGCCGGGTGCTGCAGGCGGACCTCCGGGAGGAGATCCCGGAGCTGACTGCCGCAGCCCCTCTCGACGCGATCCTCGCCAACCCTCCCTATATCCCGCCCGACGCCGTGCCCCGCGAGGCGGAGGTCATCGCGCATGACCCGCACCGCGCGCTCTTCGGCGGCGGGGACGACGGCCTGGAGGTGCCCCGCGCGGTCATCGCCTGGGCCGGGCGCCTGCTGAGGCCCGGGGGAGTGCTGATCATGGAGCACGCGGACGTCCAGGGCGCGGCGACCCGCGACCTCGCCGCCGAGCTCGGCTGCTTCGACCTGCTGACCACCGCCCCCGATCTGACCGGCCGCGACCGTTTCCTCATCGCGCGCCGCTCCCAGGGGGCACCGAACCTCGGAAGTGAGAGACTGTCCCGGTGAGCGTGCACGACACCCAGAATCCAGAGTCCCGCGAGGAAGCCCTCGCCGCCGCCGTCGATGCCGTCCGCGGAGGTGAGCTGATCGTCCTGCCGACGGACACCGTCTACGGCATCGGCGCTGACGCCTTCACGCCCGACGCGGTCGAGGCGCTGCTCGAGGCCAAGGGCCGAGGCCGGGACACCCCGCCGCCGGTGCTGATCGGCGACCACGCCGTGCTGCTGGCACTGGCGACGGACCTCCCTGACTACGTCGAAGACCTCGCCGAGGAGCTGTGGCCCGGCGCCCTGACCCTGATCCTCACCGCCCAGCCCTCGCTGACCTGGGACCTGGGGGAGACCCGCGGCACCGTGGCGCTGCGGATGCCCGAGGACGAGGTGGCGCTGGAGCTGCTGCGCCGTACCGGTCCGCTCGCCGTCTCGAGCGCCAACCGCCATGGCAAGCCCGCCGCGAAGAGCGTCCTGGACGCCGCCACCCAGCTCGGCGACTCGGTCGCGATCTACCTCGACGGGGGGCCGGCCCGCATCGGCGCCAGCTCCACCATCCTGGACACCACCGTCACCCCCGCGGAGATCGTCCGCGAAGGCGCGATCACCAAGGAACACATCATCGCGGTGGTCGGAGACATCTTCACCGCTCCCGAGCCGGAGCCCGAGGCGGTTCCCGACGGTGAGCCCGAGCCGGTCATCGATGAGGCCGCGGCGGCGGGCGAGGCGGAGGCGACCGACGAAGGGTCGGCAGGCATCACCACCGAGTCCGCAGCGGACGCCGCGGCCGGGGAGGGGGGCGACCCGTCGAGCTCCTCGAACACCTCCGTCCTGAACCTCCCCTCCGAGCCGGAGCAGTCCGCGGCCGGCACCGAGCTGCCGCTCGCCGAGACCCCGCTGGAAGGGATCGGTGAGGCTCCCGCCGCGCCCGGGGACACCGGCAGGCAGGACGGACCCGCGGAGAACACGCCCGGGTGAGGATCTACCTCTTCCTCCTGCTGCTCGCCGCGGCAGTCGCCTACCTGGTGACTCCTGCTGTGAGGCTGCTGGCTCGGCGCGCGGGGGCGATGACAGCGGTGCGGGACCGCGACGTGCATGATGCCGTGACCCCGCGGCTGGGTGGCCTCGCGATGCTCGTCGCCGTGGTCTGCGCGATGCTGGTGGCGAGCAACGTGCCCTTCCTCGAAGGGCTTTTCCGCGACTCCCGGCAGCCCTGGGCGATCCTCACCGCAGGAGCGCTCGTCTGCCTGCTCGGCGCGGCCGATGACAAATGGGACCTGGACTGGGTGACCAAGCTCGCCGGCCAGGTGCTGGCCGCGCTGCTGCTGGCCTGGCAGGGCGTCAGCCTGGTGACCCTGCCGATCAACGGTGTCACCGTCCTCTCGGGACGCACCGCGCTGATCCTCACCGTGCTGGTGGTCGTGGTGAGCATGAACGCGGTGAACTTCGTGGACGGCCTGGACGGACTGGCCGCCGGGGTGATGGCCATCGGCGGTTCCGCCTTCTTCGTCTACGCGTACACGCTCACCCGCAGCGCCTCGGCCACGGACTACTCCTCGCTGGCCGCGCTGCTGACCGCGGTGATGATCGGCGCGTGTCTGGGCTTCCTGCCCCACAACCTCACCCGCGCCCGCATCTTCATGGGCGACTCCGGCTCGATGCTGCTGGGCCTGCTGCTGGCCGCGAGCACCATCGCAGTGACCGGCCAGGTGGACCCCGGACGGCTCTCCGGCGCGGACTTCTTCGGCCAGTTCCTGCCGATCCTGCTCCCGATCGGGGTGATGGTGGTCCCGTTCCTGGACTTCGCGCTCGCGGTGGTGCGGAGGATCGGCTCCGGGAAATCGCCGTTCCATGCGGACAAGGCGCATCTGCACCACCGCCTGCTCAGCCTCGGGCACAGCAAGCGCACCGCCGTGCTGATCATGTACACCTGGACCGTGGTCATCTCCGTGGGGCTGCTGCTCCCGCTGGTGCTCCCGATGCGCACTGTCGTCATCTTCTGGGTCATCGGTCTGCTGTTCGCCGTCCTGCTCACCTTCGACCCCCTCAGATGGCGCTCCGGCCGTCACCGGAAGGAATCCGATGTCCCCTCACCCTGAGACCCCCTCCGCCTCGACGCCGCAGAGGACGGCCCGCGTCGCCGCCGGCGACCGGGCCATGCAGCGCACCACCCTGATCGCGCTCGCCGTGGGCGTCCTCCTGGCTGCCGTCGTGGTGATCATCGCCGCGACGCGCCCCGACCCCGGAGCGCTCAGGGGCGCCCTCGTCGGCTCTGGGCTGACCCTCGTGATCGTGCTGCCGACGGTGGCCGTCACCTTCCTCGGAAAGCGGCTCACGCCGATCTCGATGGCCGCGACCGTGCTCGGCAGCTGGGCCGTCAAGATGTTCATTGTGATCCTCGTCCTGATCGCCGTGAAGGATCTCGCCAGCATCTCCACGCCGTGGATCGGGCTCGCACTGCTGGTCGGCGCGGTCTCGGCCATTCTCGTCGAGGCCGTGCTGCTGGCCCGCACCCGCCAGCCCCTGGATGTGGAGGCCCCTCAGGGCCTCGAGGAGGACCAGGGGACCACCGGCGGTGTATGAGTCTCTGTTATGCTTCCGAAGGCGCTTGACCGCAGATCACGGCACAGAATCGTGAGCGCGGCGAGAGCTGATCGACCACCCGGGACCGCCATGGCGTCGTCCATCGCCGTACGCACGGTGGCCGCACCGCGAGTGGACTCGATCTGGCATGACCATCCAGGCCGTCCCCGACGGTCGAACGAACCTGGGAGATCGAGCTGAACACCGCAGACTTCAGTCCGGCACTTTATGCAGAGGGCGACTCCTTCTTCCACATCCCCACATTGGGGGGGTTTTTCCCGGAAGCGATCCTCTTCGACGGCACGTGGTTCGAGTTCAACCGCGTCCAGCTGGTGCGACTCATCGTCCTCGCCGTGGTGCTCATCGCCATGTGCATCATCGCCTCACGCGCCAAGCTGGTCCCCGGCCGCGTGCAGAGCGTCATCGAGCTGGTCATCGACTTCGTGAACAACAACATCATCGCGAACACGCTGGGCCTCAAGGACGGCAAGCGCTTCGCCCCGATGCTCATCACGATGTTCTTCTTCATCCTCTCGATGAACCTGGCCGGGGTGATCCCCGGCCTGAACCTCGCCGGCACCTCCGTGATCGGCCTGCCGCTGCTGCTGGCCCTGTGGACATTCGTCACCTACGTCGGCGCCGGCATCAAGAAGCACGGCTTCCTCGGCTACCTCAAGGCCGAGACCATGCCCCCCGGCATCCCGTGGCCGATCTACATCCTGCTGATCCCGATCGAGCTGCTGCAGGTCGTCGTGATCCGCTGGGCCTCGCTCACCATCCGACTGCTCGCGAACATGGTCGCCGGCCACATGATGATCGTGGTCTTCATCGGCATGACCCACGCGCTGCTGTTCTCGGGCGACTGGCTGATCGCGATCAGCCCCTTCGCCGGCGCGATGGCGATCGGCATCTACGGCTTCGAGATCTTCGTCGGTGCGCTGCAGGCGTTCATCTTCACGATGCTGACCGCCGTGTACATCCAGCTCGCCACCTCCGACGAGCACTGACCCCCGCCTCGGCGGGGCGGCCTGAGGGCCACCCCCGAGCGGATTCCACCCCTGAAGACCTGATCGTCGCCCCCACGCGGCACAACGAAAGGAAACCCCCATGGAGCCCACGATCCTCGCTGAGGTGTCCGGCAACATCGCGACCATCGGCTACGGCCTCGCCGCCATCGGCCCGGGCATCGGCCTCGGCATCCTGGTCGGCAAGACCGCTGAGGCTCAGGCTCGCCAGCCCGAGATGCGCTCGCAGCTGCAGACCACCATGCTCATCGGCGTCGCCTTCACCGAGATCCTCGCGCTGCTGGCGATCGTCACCGGCCTGATCTTCTGAGGCGGAACAGATGATTCTGGCAGAAGCAGGGGGAGAAGTCCCCGGCTGGCGGCTGCTGATCCCGCTCCCCGAGGAGATCGTCTGGTCGGCGATCTTCCTGCTGATCTTCGTCCTCGTCTTCATGAAGTTCGTGCTCCCGCGCATGAACGCCGTGCTGGACGAGCGCTCGGAGAAGATCGAGGGCGGCATCCGCAACGCGGAGAAGGTCCAGGAGCAGGTCGACCAGCTCAAGAGCGACCAGGAGCAGGAGCTCGCTGCCGCACGGCAGGAAGCCGCCTCCATCCGCGAGAAGGCCCGCGCCGACGGTCAGAAGATCGTCGACGAGGCCCGTACCCGTGCCGACTCCGAGAACGAGCGCGTGCTCGCCACCGGACGTCAGCAGCTCAGCGCCGAGCGGATCGCCGCCTCGACTGAGCTGCGGGGAGAGGTCGGGACGCTCGCGAGCGATCTGGCCTCCAAGATCGTCGGCGAGTCCCTCACCGACGATGAGCGCTCCCGCCGAGTGATCGACCGGTTCCTGGACGACCTCGAGTCGAGCCAGACCACCACCCGATAAGGAACCGTGATGCGAGGAACCTCCTCCACCTCCTTCGCCGAGGTGCTCCGGCAGGCCGAGGCCGCCTTCACCGGCAGCAACGGCGCGCTGGAGTCCGAGGCCCAGGAGCTGTTCTCGGTGGCTGACGCCATCGACTCCAGCAACCAGCTGGTCCGCACGCTCTCCGATCCCGGCCGTCCGGCCGCGGTCAAGGAGGCCACCGTGCGCGCCCTGCTGGGCAGCCGGGTCAGCCCGCAGACCCTCGAGCTGACGCTCGAGATCGTGCAGCGGCGCTGGTCCGAGCAGGAGGACATCCTTGATGCCCTCGAGCTGCTGGGTGCCTCTGCGCTGTTGGCGCAGGCCCAGTCCGAGGGCGTGCTCGAGCAGGTCGAAGGAGAGCTCTTCGAGATCTCCCGGCTGATCGACGACAGCGGCGACCTCACCGTGGCGCTCGACGGCGCTCGGGAGAACCCTTCGCAGCGTGCCACCATGCTGCGCTCGCTGCTGGAGGGTCGCACCCACCGGCTCGCTCTCGCCCTCGCGGCCAGGGCTGTCGGGCGTCGCACGGCGACCAAGCCGGCCCGACGGGTCGAGGAGTTCGCACGTTTCGCCTCCGATCGTCGTCGGCGCGTCTTCGCTGCAGTCTCGAGCGCGGTGCCCCTGAACGAGGCGCAGCAGTCCCGACTCGGCGCGGTCCTCGCCGGGATCTACGGCCGAGAGGTTCAGATGAACCTCCAGGTCGACCCTGATGTCGTGGGCGGTCTCCGGATCCAGGTCGGCGACGACCTCTACGACGCCACCGTGCTGGCCCGGCTCTCCCGAGCCCGGTCACAGCTGGTGGCCTGACTCAGACCCGACGCCCCGGCGTCCCCAGCATTTTGTGAAGACCATCCCCCGAGCGGGGAGACCGAGAGGAAGCGAAGCACCAGATGGCGGAGCTCACGATCAGCCCGGAGGAGATCCGGAACGCACTGGACACTGCGGTGTCCACTTACCAGGCAGGCGCCACCGAGCGCGAGGAGATCGGCCGCGTCAGCGAAGCCGCCGACGGCATCGCGCGTGTCGAGGGCCTGCCGAACGTCATGGCCAATGAGCTGGTGCGCTTCGAGGACGGCACCCTCGGCCTCGCCCTGAACCTCGAGCTGCGCGAGATCGGCGTCGTGGTGCTCGGAGAGTTCACCGGCATCGAGGAGGGCCAGCAGGTGCGTCGGACCGGCCAGGTCCTCTCCGTGCCCGTCGGCGACGGCTACCTCGGCCGCGTCGTCGACCCGGTCGGCACCCCGATCGACGGCCTCGGCGAGATCGAGACCGTGGGCCGTCGTGCCCTCGAGCTCCAGGCTCCCGGCGTCATGCAGCGCAAGGCCGTCAAGGAGCCCATGCAGACGGGCCTCAAGGCGATCGACGCGATGACGCCGATCGGCCGCGGCCAGCGCCAGCTGATCATCGGCGACCGCCAGACCGGCAAGACCGCCATCGGGATCGACACGATCCTGAACCAGAAGGCGAACTGGGAGTCGGGCGACCCGGACAAGCAGGTGCGCTGCATCTATGTCGCGATCGGCCAGAAGGGCTCGACCATCGCCTCGGTGCGCGCGACGCTCGAGGAGAACGGCGCGATGGAGTACACCACCATCGTCGCCGCCCCGGCCTCCGACCCCGCCGGCTTCAAGTACATCGCCCCCTACACCGGTTCGGCCATCGGCCAGCACTGGATGTACGAGGGCAAGCACGTCCTGATCATCTTCGATGATCTCTCGAAGCAGGCTGAGGCCTACCGCGCCGTGTCGCTGCTGCTGCGCCGTCCGCCGGGCCGCGAGGCCTACCCGGGTGACGTCTTCTACCTGCACTCGCGCCTGCTCGAGCGCTGTGCGAAGCTCTCGGACGAGATGGGCGGCGGCTCGATGACCGGCCTGCCGATCATCGAGACCAAGGCGAACGACGTCTCGGCGTACATCCCGACCAACGTCATCTCGATCACCGACGGCCAGTGCTTCCTGCAGTCGGACCTGTTCAACTCGAACCAGCGCCCCGCGGTTGACGTCGGCATCTCGGTGTCGCGCGTCGGCGGCTCCGCCCAGACCAAGGCCATGAAGTCGGTCTCGGGCACGCTGAAGATCGACCTCGCCCAGTACCGCGACCTCGAGGCCTTCGCCATGTTCGCCTCGGATCTCGACGCCGCCTCCAAGCAGCAGCTGAGCCGTGGCGCCCGCCTGATGGAGCTGCTCAAGCAGTCCCAGTACTCGCCGTTCCCGATGGAGGAGCAGGTCGTCTCGATCTGGGCCGGCACCAAGGGCAAGTTCGACGACCTCGAGGTCGAGGACGTGCGCGAGTTCGAGGGCCAGCTGCTCGAGCACCTCCGCCACAACGGCGGCGTGCTCGAGGCGATCCGCAGCACCGGCAAGTTCGAGTCCTCGACCGAGGAGGAGCTCTCGGGCATCCTCGATCAGGTCAAGCAGGACTACCTCGCCGGAAAGGGCGAGGGCACGGCGCGCAATGACGAGAGCGGCCGCCTGGCGTCCGAGCAGATCGAGCAGGAGCAGATCGTCCGCGGCTGATGCGAGCTGTCGCCGCCTCTGAGGAGGCGGCGACACCCGCCCGACGCATCCACCCCGCACGAGGAGAGACATGGGAGCCCAGCAGAGGGTTTTTAAGCAGAAGATCCGCTCAGCCCAAGGGATGAAGAAGATCTTCAAGGCCAAGGAGATGGTCGCGGCATCGCGCATCGCCAAGGCCCACGCCCGGGTGTTGGCGACGACGCCGTACGCCGAGGCGCTCACGCGCGCCATCGGCTCGGTGGCCACCCATTCCGAGGAGATCAACCACCCGTTCCTGGACAGCGAGCGCAGCCGGACGGGCCGTGCGGGGATCCTGATGATCACGGCGGACCGCGGTATGACCGGTCCGTACTCGCACAACGTGATCCGGGCTGCCGAGCAGCTCGCGAACACCTTGCGCGACGAGGGCAAGGAGCCGGTGATGTACGTCGTCGGCCGCAAGGGCGAGTCGTACTACCGGTTCCGCAACCGCCCGCCGCACCGTGCCTGGACCCCCTACAAGGAGAACGAGCTGCCCGACCTCGGTCGGGAGATCGCGGGAGTCCTCACCGGGGACCTCCTCAGCGATGACCAGTCCGTGCACCTCGATGAGCTGTACGTGGTCGGCACCCAGTTCAAGACCCGTTTCGTCCAGGACACCAAGTCCATCCGGATGGTGCCGATGGGAATCGCCGCGCCGGGGACCATCGAATCCCGACCGGCGTTCCCGCTGTACGAGTTCGCTCCCGACGCCGACACCGTCGTCGCGGAGCTGATGCCGCGGTACGTCCAGTCGAGGATCATCAACATCCTGCTGCAGGCGATGGCCTCGGAGCACGCGTCCACCCAGCGTGCGATGAAGTCGGCCACCGACAACGCGGAGACCCAGATCCGAAAGTTCACCCGACTGGCGAACTCCGCCCGTCAGGCGGAGATCACCCAGGAGATCACGGAGATCGTCGGCGGAGCCGACGCCCTCTCGGGATCTGGCCGCACCGAACGCTGAGACCCTGGCCGACTGCGCCCCGCGCGTCGGCACGAGATGGAGAGAACGCACATGACCACCACCGCCCCCGCTCCGACCGCGACCGCCACCGGGCGCGTCGCCCGCGTCACCGGCGCCGTCGTCGACATCGAGTTCCCCCCGGGGAACATCCCGAACCTCTACAACGCGCTGACCATCGAGATCTCCGCCGAGGGGTCGGGCCTGGAAGCGTCGACCCTGACGCTCGAGACCGCCCAGCACCTGGGCGACGGCATGGTCCGTGCGATCGCGCTGAAGCCCACCGATGGTCTCGTGCGCGGCCAGGCCGTGACCGACACCGGTGCCCCGATCTCGGTGCCCGTGGGCGATGCGACCCTCGGCACCGTCTTCGACGTGGTCGGGAACCCGCTGAACAAGCCGGCCTCCGAGCTCCAGATCACCGAGCGCTGGCCGATCCACCGCAAGGCGCCCAACTTCGACCAGCTCGAGTCGGCCACCACGATGTTCGAGACCGGCATCAAGTCGATCGACCTGCTCACCCCGTACGTGCAGGGTGGAAAGATCGGCCTCTTCGGCGGTGCGGGCGTCGGCAAGACGGTCCTCATCCAGGAGATGATCTACCGCGTGGCCAACAACCACGACGGCGTCTCCGTCTTCGCCGGCGTGGGCGAGCGCACCCGTGAGGGCTGGGACCTCATCGAGGAGATGACCGAGTCCGGCGTCATCGAGAAGACCGCCCTGGTCTTCGGCCAGATGGACGAGCCGCCGGGCACCCGCCTGCGCGTCGCGCTGTCCGCGCTGACCATGGCGGAGTACTTCCGCGATGAGCAGAGCCAGGACGTGCTGCTGTTCATCGACAACATCTTCCGCTTCACCCAGGCGGGCTCCGAGGTCTCCACCCTGCTGGGCCGCATGCCCTCCGCGGTGGGCTACCAGCCCAACCTCGCGGACGAGATGGGTGTGCTCCAGGAGCGCATCACCTCGACCCGCGGCCACTCGATCACCTCGATGCAGGCGATCTACGTCCCGGCCGATGACTACACCGACCCGGCTCCGGCGACCACCTTCGCCCACCTCGACGCCACCACCGAGCTCTCGCGAGAGATCGCCTCGCGCGGCCTCTACCCGGCGATCGACCCGCTGACCTCGACCTCGCGGATCCTGGATCCCCGCTACGTGGGTCAGGACCACTACGACACCGCGGTGCGCGTGAAGCAGATCCTCCAGCGCAACAAGGAGCTGCAGGACATCATCGCGATGCTCGGCGTCGATGAGCTGTCCGAGGAGGACAAGGTCATCGTCTCGCGTGCGCGGCGCATCCAGCAGTTCCTCTCGCAGAACACCCACCTCGCCAAGCAGTTCACCGGCGTCGACGGCTCGGACGTCTCGATGCGCGACACCATCGAGGGCTTCCGCGGCATCTGCGACGGCGAGTTCGACCACATCACCGAGTCGGCCTTCTTCAACGTCGGCGGCATCGACATGGTGCTCGAGAACCAGCACCGCATCGACAAGGAGCTCGGCGCGTGAGTGCGCTCGACGTCACCTTCGTCACCGCGGACCGCACCGTCTGGAGCGGACAGGCCGCGCAGGTCGTCGTGCCTGCTGTGGACGGCTCGATGGGCATCCTGCCCCAGATGCAGCCGACCCTGGCGATCCTCGGCACCGGCACGGTGCGGATCATCGATCAGGACGGACATGTCGACCAGCTCGCGGTGGACGGCGGCTTCGTCTCGGTCGACTCCGATGTCGTGACCATCGGCGTGGACGATGCGACGAGCATCGAAGCGCAGGACTCCCGGTTCTGAACCGAGTTCGCAGACCATGACCGAGATGAGCATCCCGATCCTCCTGCTGGGGGTCGGGATGCTCATCGTCGTGGCGGCGCTGCTCGTGGTGCTGCGCCATGTGCTGGTCTCCCGCCGTCGGGGCGCCTTCGAATGCTCGCTGCGGCGCCGGGGGCTGGTGGGCGGCACCAGCTGGCAGCACGGCCTGATGCGCTTCGGCAGTGACCGGCTGCGGTGGTTCCGGGCGTTCTCGCTGCGGGTGCGGCCGGAGGTCGTGATCCGACGGATCGACATCCTGGACGTCTCGCGGCGTCGGCTGCAGTCCCAGGTCGAGGGCGGGGAGGACAGCTATCTCCTCGAGTTCGAACTCCGGGGCGGCCGTGAGATCAGCGCGATCGTGGATCTCGTCTCCGGAGCGGCGCTGAACTCCTGGCTCGAGGCCGCACCGACCGGGATGGTCCTCGGCGACGCGGACTGAGGTCCCCCGCCGAGAGCGGGGCCCCCGAGGCCCGGCGCCTCAGCGATCCACGCGCACGCCGCTGCGCAGCACGGTCACGGGTTTCAGCTGCGCATCCACCAGCACCACATCTGCCCGTCGGCCCGCGGCGAGCACACCGATCCGGTCCTGCATGCCGAGCACCGTCGCCGGCACCGTGGAGGCTGCGCGCACGGCGCGGACCAGGTCCACCCCGGCTTCGGTGACGGCGAAGCGCACCACGTCGAGCAGATGTGCGGTGCCGCCGGCGATCGAGGTGCCGCCGGTGAGGGTCGCGACCCCCGCGTCGACCGTGACGTCGAGCGCCCCGAGCCGGTACTGGCCGTCCGGCATCCCGGCCGCCGCCATCGCATCGGTCACCAGCACCACAGTGTTCTCGGCGGCGATCGAGAAGACGTGGGCGACGGTGCGGGCATCCAGATGGACGCCATCGGCGATCACCTCCACCACCAGCTCCCCCCGCGCGGCGGCATCCAGCGCGGCGAGCGCGGGTCCGGGGTCCCGATGATGGATCGGGCGCATCCCGTTGAAGAGATGGGTCGCGGTGGGCAGGGCGGAGCGGCCGTGCTCCCGCCGCAGCTCGGTGCGGGCGAGCTCGACCGCCCGGGTCATCTGGGCGCTGGTGCCGTCGGTGTGGCCGAGCGAGGGGAGCGCACCGACCTGGGCCAGTGCCTCGATCACCGCATCGGCACCCTCCGCCTCCGGCGCCACTGTCATGGTGGCGAGTGCTCCGTCGGCGATCTGGGCGAGCTCGCGCACCAGATCAGCATCACCGCTGGTGATGTGCTCGGGGTTCTGGGCGCCGCGCCGCTCGACGGAGATGAACGGTCCTTCGAGATGGATCGCTGCGATCTCGCCGTCGGCGGCGAGCTGCCCGAGATCCGCGACCCGCGAACGCAGCGTCTGCGGATCCGCGGTGACCAGAGAGGCGACCAGGCTGGTGGTGCCATGACGACGATGCTCGTGCACCGCGGTGAGCAGCTCGCGGGGATCACCGGCGTCGGGGAACGAGGCCCCGCCGCCACCGTGGCAGTGCAGGTCCACGAGCCCCGGGAGGAGGAGGCCGTCGTGGAAGAGGACCTCCGAGGCCTCGTGCTCCGGAGCCGCTGCGGCGGGCCCCGCCCAGAGGATGTCGCCGCCGTCGACCAGCAGCAGCGCGTCCGGCACCAGCCCCTGCTCGAGCACGGCGGTCCCGCGCAGGACCAGCTCGGCGGTGAGTGCGGCGGAGCGCTGAGGCTCGGAGGTGCTCATGGTCTCTCCAGGTCAGGCGGGAAACCGGGGCCGTGATCGTCACCGGTGCGAGGGTCAGAACAGGCGGGACTCGGCGTCGTCGATTCCGCGCAGAGCGTCATAGTCGAGGGTCACGCAGTCGATGCCGCGGTCACCGGCGAGCACCCGTGCCTGCGGCTTGATGGCCTGAGCGGCGAAGATGCCGCGCACCGGGGCGAGCAGCGGGTCACGGTTGAGCAGCTCGAGGTAGCGGGTGAGCTGCTCGACGCCGTCGATCTCGCCCCGTCGCTTGATCTCGATCGCCACGGAACCGCCCGCCTCGTCACGAGCCAGGATGTCCACCGGGCCGATCGCGGTGAAATACTCGCGGCGCACCAGGGACCAGCCCGTGCCGAGGGTCTCGATGTTCTCCGCCAGCAGAGCCTGCAGATGAGCCTCGACGCCGTCCTTCTGCAGGCCGGGGTCCACACCGAGCTCATGGGAGGAGTCCTCGAAGACCTCGTGGAGCCTGACCCGCAGCTTGTCGCCCGTCTTCCCATGGACCACATCCCACTGCTCGATCCAGTCGCCGTCGGGGTCGGCGGCGACCTCCTCATCGCTGCGACGGGTGGTCGACAGCGTGCAGGGAGGGCTCATCCAGTTCAGGGGCTTGTAGCTGCCGCCATCGGAATGGATGAGGACGCTGCCATCGGCTTTGACGATCAGCAGCCGAGGGGCCAGCGGGAGATGGGCGGTGAGCCGACCGGTGTAGTCGACTGAGCAACGGGCAACGACGAGACGCACCCGGCCAGGGTACGGCACCGGCGGGGACGACTCCGTTCCCGCCCTGGGGTATGAGAGTTCGATGAGACGTTCATGAGAAGCGCTTTACCCAGGTGCAGATGCTCACTAGGCCCTGGTCTGGGATCCGCGCCGCTCGTATCGTGAACAGGTCCCCGCACCGGTCCCGCACCGGGACCACCCCTAAGGAGCTTCCTACCGTGCAACGACCCCTGGCAGTCCTGCTGATCCTCATCGGAATCGTCGGGCTCGTGCTGGGACGCCTGGGGGAGACCACCTGGGCGCCCGAGACCGAGACCACCGCGAGCGTCACCCTCGACGACCCAGGCTCGGCCGTGGTGATCGATCCAGGCGTGCTCTACGTGGGCGGCGAGGAGGGGCAGGTCGTCATCGAAGGCGCCTCGGACGTCTCGGTGATCACCGCCGCGAACGGCGATATCGATGCCTATCTGGAGGACGTGCGCTACACCCGGATCACCGGTGCGAGCGACTGGACCACGCTGAGCACCCAGGAGGTCAACCCCGAGGGTGCCGCGGAGCTGGTCGACCCCACCTCCTCCGACCTCTGGCGATCGGTCGAGACGGCGCCCAGCCCCTTCACGATCGAGATCGAAGAGTTCAGGGCCGCGGAGAACGGGGAGACCCCGCAGCCCTACCGCTCGCTGCTGATCGTCACCGACGGCACCGCACCCGGCGCGGACAAGGTCTCCATCACCTGGCCGGTCGAGGCCGAGAACGAGTGGGTGCCCTTCGCCTACGCCGGTGGCGCCGCGATCGCCGTCATCGGGCTGGTGCTGCTGGTGGTCTCCATCGGTGGCCGACGCCGCGATGAGGACGAGGACTCGAGCATCGAGGGCGGGGAGCCCGGCGGGCTCACCGAGCCCGGCGAGCCCGGCCCTGCCGCTCCGGTCCTGCCCGGTGCCGTGGCCGGGGGGAGCGCCGCCGCTGTGACGACCGTGTCCGGCGGCTCCCCGGCCGCCGACGCGCCCAGCACGGAGGACGAGGACCCGGATTCTGCGGGACCGGTCCGACTCCTCGGTGATGACGAGGAGCGTCGATGACCCGCCACGACCTGCCCCACATCGCGTTGAAGGAGACCACCATGAACAGCCGACCCGTCGGTCGCCGCGGCCTCTTCCTCGGTGCCGGATCCCTGGTCGCGAGCGGTCTGCTCGCCGCCTGCACGACCGAGCCCGCACCGCCGGAAGCCCCGCCCACGGGCGCGCCGGCCGGGGATCCCACGCCGGTCCAGACCGTGGAGCAGTTCGCGACCATCGTGCCGGAGATCAATGCTGCGGTGGTCGCCGCCGATGAGGCGCGGGACGCGGCGCAGCTCGCTCCGCGCGTCTCCGGCTCCGCCGTCGAGTTCCGCACCGCCGCCTACGCCATGATCGCAAAAGCGGAGGAGTGGGCCGAGGACCTCAAGGTCCCCGGCACCGAGCTGATCGTCCCCATGACCTCCGTGACCGCGGAGTTCCCCCGGGTCGCGATCGCACTGGTCCAGGATTCGGTCGCCGAGGACGGGGTCCCGTACTTCATGGCGCTGCAGCAGGCCGATGCGAAGTCGTCCTACAGCTCCTGGGGCTGGGCGCAGCAGGCCGTGGGCATCGAGATGCCGGTGGTCGCCAATGAGCAGATCGGGGCGGAGCAGGTCACTGCGGACAGCGAAGGTCTGGTGATGACCCCGGCCGAGGCGCTCGCGCTCTACGCCACGGTGCTCACCGACGGCGATGCCGCCGACCCGGAGGACCTGCTCGCCGCGAACCCCTTCCAGACCGGCACCCATGAGCGCATCCAGACCGAGCGCTCCGAGCTCAACGCCGGGGTGGAGTGGAATGAGGCGGCGACAGTCCGTGAGATCTACACGGTCAGGGACGGCGAGCTGCTCGGGCTGCGCACCGATGACGGCGGCGCGATCGTGATGGGGACGCTGATGTCCACCCGGAAGGTCTCCATCAAGGACGGCGCCACCATGCGCTACGCCGAGGACAACAAGTACACCAAGGTGATCGGGAAGAAGGAGTTCACCACCGAGTACATCCGCGAGTACGGCACCCATGTCGCGCTCTACATCCCGTCCCAGGACGCCGGCGGACAGGTGCAGCCGATCGGTGCCACGCAGACCGCGCTGAATGCGCGCGGCAGCTGACCTGACGGGCACGGCGCCGACCTGACGGGCACAGCGCCTACCGCGCGGGACCCAGCGCACACCGGGCGGGACTCCCTAGACTGGGCCCATCCCGCAGTCATCGAAGGAGTACCCCTGTGACCGATCCGTACGGAATCATCGACCTGGCAGCGCTCAAGCAGCCCGCCGGGGGCAGCCCCCAGGCAGGCATGACGCCCGGCGCCGGCACGCCCTCCGCACACGAGGTCGCCGTCACCGAACAGGGCCTCGAGCAGCTGATCACGGACTCCCAGCAGGTGCCCACCCTGCTGCTGGTGACCAGCTCCCGGGTCCCCGAGGGAGAGCAGTTCCTCACCTCCCTGCGCCGCTCCGTCGATGCGCGGGGCGGAGCGATCCGGCTCGCCCTCGTCGATGCCGATACGCAGCAGCGGGTCGCGACCGCGCTGCGCGTCGAGCAGCTCCCCACCCTGCTGCTGCTGATCATGGGCCAGGTGCAGCCGATCGTCCAGGCCGTGCTCCCGGAGTCGGAGATCGACACCCTCCTCACCCAGGTGCTCGAGGTGGCCCGCCAGCAGGGCATGGAGATCCCCGCCGGTGAGGCCGGGCAGGAAGCACCCGCTGAGGAGCCGCTGCCGCCGCTGATCGCCGAGGCCTATGCGGCGATCGAGAAGGGCGATCTCGACGCCGCCGTGACCGCCTACCAGAAGCAGCTCCAGGAAGCACCGGCGGATGCCGAGGCGAAGGCCGGACTGGCGATGGTGAACCTGATGCGCCGCACCCAGGGCATCGAGCTGGCCGCCGCGCGGGAGGCCTCCGCACAGCGTCCCACCGATCTGGGCGCACAGCTGTTGACCGCGGACCTCGACATGCTCGGCGGTCACGTGGAGGATGCCTTTGCGCGTCTGCTGGACCTGCTGCGCGGCGCCGATCAGGAGACCAAGGACATCGTGCGGAATCGTCTGCTGGAGCTGTTCGAGGTGGCCGGCGCCGAGGACCCGCGAGTGACGCCGGCCCGCAAGCGCATGGCGAACCTGCTGTACTGAGCCGGCGCCGGCCCACGGAGACGACGAGTGAGGCGCGGTGCTGTTCCGTCCGAGGGAACAGCACCGCGCCTCACGCACTCCCGGGCCGAGCAGGCCCGGAGTCGCTCAGCCCTCCCGCAGCCGTTCGGGGACCAGCACCACCACGCCCAGCGGCGGCACCGACAGCCGCACCGAGAAGTCACGGCCATGCTGCGGCAGCTGCTCTGCATGCACCCGGCCGAGGTTCCCCACTCCGCCGCCGCCGTAGACGGGGGCGTCGGAGTTGAGCACCTCGAGCCAGGCGCCGCCCTCGGGAAGCGGGATCCGGTACTCGTGCCAGGGCTGCGCCGAGAGGTTCACGACGACGACCACCGGATCGCCGGCCTGATCGCGGCGCACGAAGGACAGCGAATTGTGACTCGCATCGTCACCGATCAGCCATTCGAAACCGCCCGGGTCCTGATCACGCTCATAGAGCGCGGGGAACTCCGCCTGGAGGGCGTTGAGATCCTTCACCAGCTGCTGGACACCCCGATGCAAGGGGTACTCCAGCAGCCACCAGGGCAGCCCGGCCTGCTCCGACCACTCAGTGCCCTGGGCGAACTCAATGCCCATGAACACCAGCTGCTTGCCGGGATGGGCCCACTGGAAGGCGAGATAGGCGCGCAGATTCGCGGCCTGCTGCCAGTCGTCACCGGGCGCCTTGCGCAGCAGTGATCCCTTGCCGTGCACGACCTCGTCATGGCTCAGCGGGAGCACGAAGTTCTCGGAGTACTGGTAGACCATCGAGAAGGTCAGCTCGCCGTGGTGGTACTGGCGATGCACGGGATCCTGCCCGAGGTACTCGAGCGTGTCGTGCATCCACCCCATGTTCCACTTGAACCCGAAGCCCAGCCCGCCGGTGTCGGTGGGGCGGGTGACTCCCGGGAAGGAGGTGGACTCCTCGGCGATCATCATGATGCCCGGAGCGCGCTTGTAGGCGGTGGCCGTGGCCTCCTGGAGGAAGGCGATGTTCTCGAGATCCTCGCGTCCGCCATGGTGGTTGGGCAGCCACTGCCCTTCCTCGCGGGAGTAGTCCCGGTACAGCATCGAGGCGACGGCATCGACCCGCAGCCCGTCGACATGGAACTCCTCGAGCCAGTAGCAGGCATTGGCGACCAGGAAGTTGCGCACCTCGTTGCGGCCGGTGTCGAAGACATAGGTGCCCCAGTCGGGATGCTCGCCGCGGCGCGGATCGGCATGCTCGTACAGCGGGGTGCCGTCGAAGCGACCCAGCGCCCACTCGTCCTTCGGGAAGTGCGCCGGGACCCAGTCCAGGATCACGCCGATGCCGGCGCCGTGGAGGGTGTCGATCAGATGGCGCAGCTCATCAGGGGTGCCCAGCCGTGAGGTGGGGGCGTAGTAGCCGGTCACCTGGTAACCCCAGGAGCCGCCGAAGGGATGCTCGGCCACCGGCATGAACTCGACGTGGGTGAAGCCCATGTCGCTCACGTAGTCGGTCAGCTCGACGGCCAGCTCCCGATAGTTCAGGCCCGGCCTCCAGCTGGCCAGATGCACCTCGTAGATCGACATCCGTGAGGCGACCGCGTCCTGGGCGGCGCGCTCGGCCAGCCAGTGCTCGTCGGTCCATTCGAAGCTGCTGGTGGTGATCACGGATCCGGTGGCCGGTGGCACTTCGGCGTAGCGGGCCATCGGGTCCGCCTTGTCGCGCCAGGTGCCGTCGGCGCCCAGGATCCGGTACTTGTACGTCTCCCCGTCACCGGCGCCGGGGATGAAGATCTCCCAGACCCCGGAGGAGCCCAGCGAGCGCATCGCGTGCAGTCGCCCGTTCCAGCCGTTGAACGAGCCCACCACCTGCACGGCACGCGCATTCGGTGCCCAGACGGTGAAGGAGGTCCCCGTGACCGTGTCCGCGCCGCTGTCCAGGGTGCGCACATGCGAGCCCAGCGCCTGCCAGAGCTCCTCGTGGCGCCCCTCCTGGATCAGGTGCAGGTCCAGCTCCCCGACGGTCGGCAGGAAGCGATACGGCTCCTCGAGGTCCACCGGGGCGGCGCCCTCGGACCAGGTCACGCGGATCCGGTAGGAAGGCAGCTCGCTCAGGGGCAGGGACGCCACCCAGATGCCGTCGTACTCGTGCTCCATCGCGTGGACGGTGCCCTCCGGCAGCAGCACCGAGACCTCGTGCGCGAGCGGCTTGAGGGTGCGCACGGTGGTCGCCCCCTCGTAGTCGTGAGCACCGAGCACCGAGTGGGGCTCGTGGTAGCTCCCGGTCGCGGTGGAACCCAGCTCATGCTCCCCCAGCGGCATCACCGGAGCGGAGGAGGAGGCGCCGCGGGGTGGAGCGGTCGCGGCACCGGTGGGGGCGGCTGCGCCGCGGACCGGAGCGGACGCAGCGTTGGTGGGGGCGGCTGCGCCGCGGGCTGGAGCGGTCGCGCCGCGGTCGGGGGTGGCCGGAGTGGCGGGAGTATCAGTCATGTCAGCTCTCCTCAGGGTGGATGATCCGCAGGACGTGCGCGGGACGGTCTTGGGCGCTCAGGATCACGTAGGGATCGCGTCCCCAGCGGAACCGTTCACCGGTCAGCAGATCCTCGACCTCGAAGCTCTCGCCCACCCCGAGCGCGTCGAGATCCAGGCTCAGAGTGGTCCAGGCATCGCGGTCATGCGCGGTCAGCGAGACCACGAGCACCGTATCCGGGGCGCCGGTGCCGGTAGCCGCGGCGTCGAGATGCTTGGAGAAGACCAGCACCTGCTCGTCGTCGGCTTCGTGGAAGCGGATCGTGGTGAGGGTCTGCAGCGCGGGGTGCTCGCGACGGATCCGGTTCAGGGTCCCCAGCAGCGGTTCGAGGCTCTCCCCGCGGGCGAGCGCTCCGGCATAGTCGCGGGGCTTGAACTCGTACTTCTCGTTGTCGATCTGCTCCTGGGCGCCGGGCCGGGGGACGTCCTCGACGAGCTCGTAGCCGCTGTAGATGCCCCAGGTCGGGACCAGAGTCGCGGCCAGGATGGCGCGCAGCACGAAGGCCCGCCGACCGCCCGTGCTCATGTACGGGGTGAGGATGTCGTGGGTGGTGGGCCAGAAGCTGGGCCGCATGAAGGGAGCGGTCTCGACCAGCTCCTCGAGGTATTCGCGCAGCTCCTCGGCGCTCTCGCGCCAGGTGTAGTAGGTGTAGCTCTGGTGGAAGCCGACCTTGCCCAGGGTGTGCATCATGGTGGGCCGGGTGAAGGCCTCGGCCAGGAAGATGACCTCGGGATGCGTCTGGGCGAACTCCGCCAGCAGCTCCTCCCAGAAGCGCACCGGCTTGGTATGGGGATTGTCGACCCGGAACAGCGTCACCCCATGCTCCACCCACAGCTCGAGCATGTCGCGGATCGCGGCGTACAGGCCCTCGTAGTCGGTGTCGAAGCTCAGGGGGTAGATGTCCTGGTACTTCTTCGGCGGGTTCTCCGCGTAGGCGATGGTGCCGTCCGCCTGGACCGTGAACCACTCGGGGTGCTCCTTCACCCAGGGATGATCCGGGGAGCACTGCAGCGCGATATCCATCGCGACCTCGAGATCGAGCTCCTTCGCCCGGGCCACGAAGGCGTCGAAGTCCTCCATGGTGCCCAGCTCTGGATGGATCGCGTCGTGGCCGCCCTCGGCCGCGCCGATCGCGTAGGGGGAACCGGGGTCCCCGGGCTGCGGATCGAGGGTGTTGTTGCGCCCCTTGCGGAAGGTCGAGCCGATCGGGTGGATCGGCGTGAGGTAGGCGACGTCGAAGCCCATGGCGGCGATCCGGTCCAGGGACCGGGTCGCGGTGGCGAAGGTGCCGGAGGTCCAGCCGTGCTCGGGGTCGAAGCGGGCTCCCTCCGAGCGGGGGAAGAACTCGTACCAGGAGCCGTACAGCGCTCGTCGGCGCTGGACCTCGAGGGGGAAGGGCCCCGCGACGGTCACTCCTTCGCGCAGCGGACGCTCGGTGAGGATGCCCCGCAGATCGGCGGCGAGCGCTGGGGCGACGCGTGCCGAGGCCGGCAGACCGGGGGAGCGCAGGCTCTCCAGAGCGGCGCGGAGCACGGGGCCGTCGGCGGCGGGCCGAGTCCCGTCCTCGATCTCGGCGAGCACCCGCTGCAGCACCAGCGCGCCCTCGGCGCAGACCAGATCCTCGTCCATCCCCGCCGGGATCTTCACCTCGGCGACGTGCGCCCAGGTGCTGAACGGCGCGGAGTACGCCTCGATCCGGAAGCTCCAGCGACCGATCTGCTCGGGGCGGATGGAGGTCTCCCAGCGGTCCAGACCGGGTTCGACGAGGTCGAGTGCGCGTCGCTGCTCCTTCCCCTCGGGGGAGATCAGCACGAGCTGCACGCCCATCGCGTCGTGACCCTCGCGGAAGGAGTGGGCGCCGACGGTGACGGTCTCGCCCTCCACGCAGCGTGCTGGATACCTCCCGCAGTCGACGACAGGGTGCACCGCCATGATCGGGATGCGCCCGATGCCGGCGTCCAGCCCCGTGCGGTCAGTGGTCTCGGACATGGCCTCTCCTAGCTGAGCTCTCGTCCTTGACGAGGTGCTCTGCGACGGTCGCGGTGACGACCCTCACGATAGCCGCTCGGACGTCCCCTCTGCGCCGTCGGGCGTGATCCCGATGACCACCACGCTGCCGGGTGCTATCGTGACGCTCCGCTCCACCAGCGGGAGGCGGGGAAGTCCCTCGGGGCTCTCCAGCGCGGTGTCCAGGAGGATCCGTGCGGTGCCCTGCGGCCAGGGAGCCCTGGGCAGGCGCAGCGCGACCTCCTCGGCCTCGGTGGAGAGGATCACGAGCAGGTGCTCGGAACCCTCCCGACCCGGGATCGCCGGCCGCAGCATGGCGAGCAGGTGCTGGGAGGGATCCATCCACTCCTCGTGCGCGATCGGCAGACCCTCGGCACCGAACCAGGCGACCTGCCCGGCATCGAGCGCCGCCGGGTCGGCGGGGCGCAGGAAGTGCGGCGCGCGCAGCTGCGGATGCTCGCCGCGCAGCTGCAGCAGTCGGGAGACGGTCTCGCGCAGCTGGTCGCTGCGGTGGCTGCGGCTCCAGTCCATCCAGGAGATCTCGTTGTCCTGGCAGTAGGCGTTGTTGTTGCCCTGCTGGGTGCGATAGCGCTCGTCCCCGGCGGTGAGCATCGGGGTGCCCGAGGCCAGCAGCAGTGTGGCCAGGATGCTGCGGGTGGTGCGACGCCGTGCCTCCTCGACCTCTGCCGCCCCCTCGATGCCCGAGTCGACCTCCCCCTCATATCCGTGATGGAAGGAGCGGTTGTCGGAGGTGCCGTCGCGGTTGGCCTCGCCGTTGGCCTCATTGCGCTTGGTCTCGTAGACGGTGAGGTCCCGCAGCGTGAAGCCGTCATGGGCGGTGACGTAGTTGACCGATGCCCAGGGGGAGCGGAGGCTGCGTCCGGCCGGGAGCTCGAGGGGATCCTGCCCGGTGAGCAGGTCGGAGGAACCGGCCAGGCGGGTGGCGAGGTCGCGGATGCCGCCGATCGCGTCATTGCCCGAGCGCGCGCGCATCGCCCGGTCCGAGAGCCAGAAGGCACGCACGTCATCGCGGAAGGCGTCGTTCCATTCCGTGAAGGGGGCGGGGAAGTTCCCGGTCTGCCAGCCGCCGGTGCCCACGTCCCAGGGTTCGGCGATGAGCTTGACGCCGCGCAGCACGGGATCGGTGAGGATCGCGCGCAGCAGCGGATGGTCGGGGTTGAAGCCGTGGTCGTCCCGGCCCAGCGTGGCCGCCAGATCGAAGCGGAAGCCGTCCACGTGGACCTCCTGCACCCAGTAGCGCAGCGAGGCGAGGATCAGGTCCATCACATGCCGTGAGCGCGGGTCCAGGGTGCCGCCGGTCCCGGTGACGTCGAAGAAGGTGCCGTGGTCGATCCAGTAGTACTCGAGGTTGTCCAGTCCGCGCAGCGAGAGCGCAGGTCCATCGGCACCGCCCTCGGCGGTGTGGTTGTAGACCACGTCCAGGACGACCTCGAAACCGGCCGCGTGCAGGTTCCGCACCATGGTCTTGACCTCGTCGAGCACCGCCTGGGCGCCGGCGTGCTGGGCTGCCGGGGTGGCGAGAGAGGGGTCCGGGGCGAAGTACGACAGGGTCGAGTAGCCCCAGTAGTTGGTCAGACCCAGCCGGGTCAGGTGCGGCTCGTCCATCGCCGCGTGCAGGGGGAGCAGCTCCACGGTGGTCACCCCGAGGCTGCGCAGGTAGCTGGTCACCGCGGGATGGCCCAACCCGGCATAGGTGCCGCGCTGCTCGGGCGGGAGCTCGGGATGCAGCTGGGTGAACCCCTTGACGTGCAGCTCGTAGAGCACTGTGGAGTCCCAGTCCACGAGCGGGCGCAGATCCCCCTGCCAGTCGAAGTCGTCGGCGACGACCACGGACCAGATCGCGTCGTCACCGTTGTCGACCTCGCTGCGGATCGGCGTCTCACCCACCCGGTCGAGCATCGCATCGACCTCGAAGGGGAAGAACGAGCTCAGCAGCGACGAGGAGTGCGAGACTCCCCGCGACCAGGGGTCCAGGAGCAGCTTGCGGGGGTTGCACAGCAGTCCGGCGTTCGGGTCCCAGGGACCATCGACACGCAGCCCGTAGCGGGTCCCGGGCGTCATCCCGCTGACCCGGTCCCAGCGCAGGCCGCCGTCGAAGTGCCGCAGCCGCTGACGGTGCTCGGTGGAGCCCTGGCGGATGCAGAGGTCGATCGATTCCGCCCTCGGTGCCGCGACGGCGAAGGTGCCCCGACCCTGCGCGTCCACCAACAGCCCCGGTGAGGTGGGGGCGACGGGGGGCGTCGCGCGATCGAAGTGGTCTGCTAGCACCATGGCATTGTCCCACCACTTCCGCCCGTGCCGAGACCGACTCGCATCCAGGGTGACCGGTGCCGCTAGGATCGGCGAGGTGATCCGTGATCCGCTGCCGGCGGCCGGCGGGTCCTCAGCATGGCCGCGACCGGTCCGGCCTCCGGCCTCCTCGGGGGAGGAGCAGGGCCTCGGGTCGTGGTCGCCGAGCATGAGCAGTACCAGTCGCACGAGTCGAACGCATGACGGGGGAGCCGCAGCGCATGAGCAATCCACCCAGCCAGCACGCCGGGAATCAGGCGCGTCCCATGGTGCCGGGTCCGCCGCCCGGACTGTCGGAGTCCTCTGCCTCGGGACCGGGCCGGCCTGCGCCGGGGGCCTCGCAGCGGCCCGGCGGGTTCGCGCCCTCGAGCGCTGCCATCGCGCCCGGCGACCTCGAGCGCGCCGGAGCGATCATCTCCACCATCTCCGGGGTCTTCCACTCCCGCGTGGTGGGCCAGGAGAACCTGCGCACGACGCTGATCGCCGCCCTGGCGGCGGGAGGGCACGTGCTGCTGGAGTCCGTGCCGGGTCTGGCCAAGACCACCGCCGCGAGCGCCCTGGCCTCCTCGATCACCGGCTCCTTCGCGCGCATCCAGTGCACCCCCGACCTGATGCCCAATGACATCATCGGCACCCAGATCTACTCCTCGGGCACGGGGACCTTCACCACTCAGCTGGGCCCCGTGCACGCGAACGTGGTGCTGCTGGACGAGATCAACCGCTCGAGCGCCAAGACGCAGTCCGCGATGCTGGAGGCGATGCAGGAGCGGCAGACCTCCATCGGCGGCGAGGTGTACCGCCTGCCGGAGCCGTTCATGGTGCTCGCGACCCAGAACCCGATCGAGGAGGAGGGCACCTATGTCCTCCCCGAGGCGCAGATGGACCGCTTCCTGATGAAGGAGATCCTGACCTACCCGCGACCGGCCGAGGAGCATGAGATCCTCGACCGCTCGACCGCCGGGAGCCTCACCGGCCCGCGCGAGGCGGTGGGCACCGTGACCCTCCAGGACGTCCGCTTCCTCCAGGAGATGGTGGATCAGGTGTACGTCGATCCCGCGGTCAAGCGGTACATCATCGATCTGATCTTCACCACCCGAGGATCCGGCCCGCGCCCGGTCCCGAACCTCACCCAGTCCGTGCGGGTCGGGGCCAGCCCTCGCGGCTCGCTCGCGCTGATGAAGGTGGGCCAGGCGCACGCGCTGCTCAACGGACGCGACTACGTCACCCCTGATGACGTGCGGGCGATGCGGCACGGGGTGCTGCGCCACCGCCTGGTGCTCACCTTCGACGCACTCGCCAGCGGCATCAAGCCGGAACAGATCATCGACGCGGTGTTCCACGCCGTGCCGATGCCCTGAGCGGCCCAGACGACTGAGAACGACCGAGAACGACTGAGGGGGACCGGACGACTCGATGGCCACGTCGCTGCTGACCCGTGTCAAGGCACGGGTGGATCTGCACACCTCGAACCGGGCACGTGGACTCATCCAGGGCCGGGGGCGGTCGCTGTTCAAGGGCAGCGGCGAGGACTTCGACGACCTGAAGTACTACCAGCCCGGCGACAAGATCTCCGATATCGACTGGAAGGCCACCGCCCGCTCGGGAGAGCCGCTGATCCGGCAGTTCAACGAGGAGCGGGTGCGCCATCTCTCGATCGTCGTCGACACCTCCGCGGCGATGGCCGCGACCGCCGCCGACGGCAGCTCCAAGCGGGACGCGATGATCATGGCCGCCGGGATGGTCTGCTTCCTGGCCCAGAAGAACGGCGATCTGGTGGGAATGGTCGCGGGTCAGGAGAGCCGCCCGATCCAGCTGCCCTCCCGCTCGAGCGATGGGCATCTCGAGCTGCTGCTGCGCACCGCGCAGCAGGCGACCACCACGGCGGCCGGTGCCGCGAACACCTCCTGGCTGCTCGAACGCGCCTTCCGGGTCACCACGCACTCGACCCTGATGACGATCATCACCGACGAGGCCCATCCCTCCGTCGAGGACTTCACACTGCTGCGGCGTCTGAAGACACGGCACGATCTGATCGTGATCCGCATCGCGGATGCCGACCCGCTGCAGAGGTCCGCGTTGGATCACGACGTGATCGACGTGGACTCGCCCCGTGAGATCGGCGCCATGGCACGCACCTCGAAACGGGTCGCCCATGACGTCGCGGCGTACCGGCAGGCGCGCAACGAGGGCATCGAGGAGATGCTGGACCGCCTGCACATCAGCCACATGCTGACCCCGGGGGAGAGCACCGTGGTGGACGACATGGTCGCGATGCTGCGGTCGAGGGAGTATCGCCATGGCCGTTCCTGAGCTGCTCGCCGGCGTGCTGCGGGCCGAGCCCGCACCTCCCGAGATCATCACCCCTCCCCAGTACTCGATCGCCTGGGTGATCCTCGCGGTGCTGTGCATTCTTGTGATCATCGTTCTGATCGTGGGCACCCTGAAGATCACGCGGGCGATCGAGAAGCGCATCGCCTATCGACACCGTCCCAGCGACGTCGAGACCCTGAAGGCGGAGTTCCTGCGCGCCGTGAACGACATCGCCGATCGCCATGACGAGGGCGAGCTCGAGGCGCGGGACGGCCATCACGAGCTCACCGGTGTGATGCGCCGCTTCGTACGGCGCACGACCGGGCATGACGTGACCAGCCAGGATCTGGCGACCCTGCTGGCCGATCAGCGCACCCGCGCGGTCGGCGAGCTCATCGCCGATCTGTATGAGCCGGACTTCGCGAAGTCCTCGGATCGCGACCTGCGGGACTCCGTGCGTCGCGCGCGGGAGGTGATCCGCGCGTGGTCATGATCTTCTGGTGGGTCACCGCACTGCTGCTGCTGGCAGCGATCGCCGTCTGGGCGATCACCTTCTGGAACCGACGCGCCATGCGCCGTTCCCCGGTGCTGGTGGCGAATTCGCAGTACATGGATCGGATCCCGAGCTTCGTGCGAGCTCAGCGCACGGCCCGCGTGGTGCGCGTGCTCCAGGTGGGCGTCGCGGTGTTCGTCGTGATCGCGGCGTCGCTGCTGTCCGGGCGGATCGCGAGCGAGCGGATCGAGACCCCGGAGTTCTCGTCGCGGGACATCGTGCTGTGCCTGGACGTCTCCGGGTCGATGTACGAGTACGACACCGAGATCCTCTCCACCTTCGCGCAGATGGTGGACAGCTTCGAAGGGGAGCGGGTGGCGCTGTCGATCTTCAACTCGACCAGCCGCACCGTGTTCCCGCTGACCAACGACTACGACCTGATCAAGCGTGAGCTCGAGAACGGGGCCGAGGCGATCGACTTCGACGAGTTCGGATACCGTCTGGGCACCCAGGACTACTCCGACGACAAGGTGCGTCAGTACGTGGACTTCGTCGACGGCACCCGCGGCATCGCCGACGAGGCCTCGATCGTCCCGGACGGCCTCGCTTCCTGCGCGCAGGTCTTCGACCAGGCCGAGCAGGATCGATCCCGCTCGATCATCTTCGCGACGGACAACGAGGTCAACGGCGAGCCGATCTTCACCCTCGACGAGGCGACCGAGAGGGTCGCCTCGCGCGACATCGATCTGTACACCTTCTACCCCGGGGCCTACGAATGCGGCCCGCAGTGCTTCGAGGAGCTGGAGACGGCCACCGAGGACCAGGACGGCGAGCTGTACGAATCCTCGGACCCCGAGGCGATCCCCTCGATCATCAACCAGATCCAGAAGACCCAGGCCGAGGTGCTGGGGGCGACCCCGACCGTGGTCCGCACGGACCATCCCGCGCTCGGATTCGTCCTCACCTTCCTCTCGCTCGCCGGGATCCTGATCCTGGGATGGAGGGCCCGCTGATGTATCTCGAGCACCTGATGCCGCTGTGGGCCACGATCCCGCTGTTCGGCGCGATGCTGGTCCTGTGCACGGTGCTGCTGGTGCGCCGGCCGCGCCAGCGCACAGCCTGGCTGCGCCGCCTGCTGATGGTCCTGCTGCTGCTGGTGGTCGCGCTGCGCCCGGTCACCCCGATCGAGGGCGAGCAGACCCAGCGGATGAACGCCAACGTGTTCTTCGTGGTGGATCGCACCGGCTCGATGAACGCCGAGGACTATGCGGGCGAGCAGCCGCGGCTGGAGGGGGTGAAGGCGGATATGGAGCAGATCATGGGGCTCACCGAGGGCGCGCGATATTCGATCATCGCCTTCGACTCCACGGCGACGCAGCAGCTGCCGCTGACCACCGATGCCGGCGCCGCCCGCGCCTGGATCGACACCCTGACCACCGAGCCCACCTCCTATTCGACGGGCTCGAACGTCGACCGTGCGCTGACCCCGCTGCTGGTGGAGATCTCCGAGGCCCGCTCCGAGGATCCCGACTCGAGCGTCCTGGTCTATTTCCTCTCCGATGGGGAGAACACCGACGAGCGGGAGTCCGAATCCTTCGGCCAGGCCGCAGGCTTCGTCGACGGTGGTGCGGTGCTCGGCTACGGCACCCCGGAGGGAGGGCCGATGAAGGTCGAGGGCGGTCCGGACCACGGCGAGTACATCACCGGGCCGGACGGCGAGCAGGGCATCTCGAGCATCGACGAGCAGCAGCTCCAGACCATCGCAGGGGAGATCGGAGTCCCGTACCTGCACCGGACGGACCCCGAGGTGCCGATCGAGGGCACGATGGAGGGGATCACCCTCCGCCCGATCCCGATCGAGTCCACCCGCGGGGTCGCGAGCTTCGAGGACTGGTACTGGGTGGCTGCGATCCCGCTGGCCGCCCTGCTGATCTGGGAGCTCGGGGAGATGACCTACCGGCTGCCGCGCAGACTGGACCGCTACGACATCTCGGGAGCGCAGCGATGAGCACACCCCTGGCAGAGCATCCCCGCAGCGCGGATGCTGCGGGCACTCCCGCCCTTCCGGGCCCTGGATCCGCGCTCGCGCAGGACCAGAGCGGCAGTCCCAGGGACTTCGGCCTGAACGTGAAGCGTCTGCGCCTGACCCGCCTCATCGTGTTCGTTGTCCTCTCCCCGCTGATCCTGGCGCTGGCCCTGCTGACGATCAGGTTCGTCTCTATGCCGATCGCCCAGGCCGGCCATCTGAGCGCCTACGAGGACGGGGACTATCCCGCAGCCATCGAACGCCTGGGACCGGTGGAGTTCGCCAACTGGTTCGAGCCGTATCTGCCGCATCTGTCCCAGGGCACCGCCCTGCTGCAGCAGGGGGAGGACGCCGCTGCCGAGGAGCAGCTGCGCCTCGCCCTGGGCGAGTGGAACGATCACAGCGACCTGAACTCGCCGATGCACGCCCAGTGCAAGATCCTCAACAACCTCGCGATCTCGATCGAGCGCCAGGCTGATCTGCTCGAGGATCCGCAGGCGCGCGCCGATCGGCTCTTCGAGGCCGAGGAGCTGCTCGCCCCCTGTGGCGGTGGCGGTGGCGGGGGCGAGGGTGAGGGCGAGGGCGGCGGAGGAGCCGGGAACGAGGACTCCGAGACCACCGAGGGCAACGGCGAACGCGTCGAGGAGAAGCGTCGCGAAGCCGACGAGGAGGCCGGCAACGACCCCGACGCACGCGGCGAGGAGCAGGGCGGCGGCGACGAGGAGGGCGACGGGACCCCGGGCCAGACGGATCCCGGCGACCCCTCCCAGGAGGATCCCGAAGGGGACGGCCCCGAGGAGGAGGCGCCCACCAGCGGGAACTCGGAGGAGGACCAGAAGGACGATGAGCTCGAGGAGCGCAACCGCGATGCGCAGGGCGGCGACGGCGAGGAGGAGCCCGGTGGTTCGCAGGACGATCCGGTGAAGCCGTGGTGAGCCTCGACGAGGGAGAGCGCGCCTATCTCGACCATGCCGCGACCACGGTGCTGCGCCCCGCGGCCCGGGATGCCTTCCTCGAGGCCTCCGCGGTGCGGGGGAATCCCTCCTCCGTGCACGCCTCGGGCCGACGGGCGCGCGGAGTGCTCGACGAGTCGCTGGCACGGATCGCCTCGCTGCTCGAGGTGCCGCGCAGCTGGCTGATCATGACCTCCGGGGGCACCGAGGCGGACAACCTCGCGATCCGCGCCGTCGCCCTCGGCGCCCGGCAGAAGGATCCGGTGCGCACGGCGGTCGCCGTCGCCGCCACCGATCATCCTGCGGTGCTCGCCACGGCCCGGTCCCTCGTCGTCGGCGATCCCGGGATCACGGTGCGTGAGCTTCCCGTGGATCACCAGGGCGCGCTGCGGGCACCAGCGGTCGCCGAGGCACTGGCCGATGGCGCCGTCGGCGTGGTCAGCGCGGCCCTGGTCAACAACGAGACCGGCGCACTGCAGGACCTCGCCGCAGTCGCCGCGGTCGCTCGGGAGCACGGCACCCTCGTGCACACCGATGCCGTGCAGGCAGCGGGGCATGTGCCCCTGCCGAGCTGGGACGACGTGGATCTGATGTCCCTGTCCGGGCACAAGCTCGGTGCCCCGGTCGGGGTGGGTGTGCTGGTGGCCAGACCCGGGGTGCCCTTCGCGGCGTTCAGCACCGGGGGCGGGCAGCAGCGGGGTGTGCGCTCGGGGACGCTGGATGCGGCCCACACCGCCGCCTTCGCCGCCGCCCTGGGGGAGGCCCTCGCCGAGCGCGAGGAGCAGTCCGCACGACTGCGGGAGCTGGCGGGGAAGCTCCGGGCAGGGATCCGCGAGATCGATCCGCAGGCGCGCTTCACCCTCGCGGAGGACACCCCGCAGTCCGGACACATCGTGCACGTGGTCTTCCCGGGTGCGGACTCGGACTCCCTGCTGTTCCTGCTCGATGAGCGCGGCGTGGACTCCGCGGCGGGCTCCGCCTGCTCCGCAGGCGTGACCCAGGCCAGCCCCGTGCTCGCCGCGATGGGCATCACCGATCAGCAGGCGCGCGGAGCGCTGCGCCTCTCCCTGGGCTGGAACAGCACCGAGCATGACCTCGAGATCCTGCTGGCCGCCCTGCCGGAATCCCTCACCAGGGCTCGTGCGGTCGGCGCGCTGATGGGCTGAGCGCGACGCGGATCCGGGTCGAACATCACGTTCTCCACCCCTGGGATGTGAGGCCCCGCTCCGTACACTGGACAGCCGGACGAGGGAAGGTGGACCGGGTGAAGGTGCTGGCAGCGATGAGCGGCGGGGTGGATTCCGCGGTCGCCGCGGCGCGCGCCGCCGAGGCCGGTCATGAGGTGGTCGGCGTGCACATGGCGCTGTCGAAGAACCGCGACCAGACCCGCACCGGCTCTCGCGGCTGCTGCACGGTGGAGGACGCCTCGGACGCCCGTCGCGCCGCCGACCGCATCGGCATCCCGTACTACGTCTGGGACCTCTCCGACGATTTCCACGACCTGGTCGTCGAGGACTTCCTGTCCGAGTACGCGGCAGGCCGCACGCCGAACCCCTGTGTGCGCTGCAACGAGCGGATCAAGTTCGCCTCACTCATGGAGCGCGCCACCCTGCTGGGCTTCGATGCCGTGTGCACCGGCCATTACGCCTCGATCCGCACCGACGGCCCGGGCGGTGCGGCGTCGCTGCACCGATCACGGAATATGGCGAAGGACCAGTCCTACGTGCTGGCTGTGATGGGGCCGGAGGCCGTGGGCCGTTCGCTGTTCCCCCTCGGCGAGTACGAGACCAAGGCCGAGGTGCGGGCAGAGGCCCGCTCCCGTGGGCTCGGCGTCTCCACCAAGCCCGACAGCTACGACATCTGCTTCGTCGCCGACGGGGACACCCGCGGCTTCCTCGAACGTCACCTCGGAGAGGCGCCCGGCGAGATGCTCGACGATCAGGGGAAGGTGCTCGGCACCCACCGCGGGACCCACGGCTTCACGATCGGCCAGCGCAAGGGCCTGGGGATCCAGCAGCCCGCCCCTGACGGCGCCCCCCGCTACGTCGTGGACATCGATCCCGGCACCCGCCAGGTGGTGATCGGGGCCGGCGAGCTGCTCTCCACGCGCGAGCTGCTCGCGACCGACGTCGTCTCCTTCGAGCCGCTCGAGGTGGGACGCCGGGTCGATGCCCAGATCCGTGCCCACGGCGAGGCGACCCCCGCCGAGATCCTCGAGACCCCTGAGACCGGTGGCGGCCTGCGGGTGCGGCTCAGCACCCCGATCCGCGGCGTCGCCCCCGGTCAGACCCTCGTCCTCTACGACGGGGACCGGGTCCTCTCCGCCGCCACCCTCGAGCGTCGTCGATGAAGCCCCTGGTCACCCTCACCGGAGATGGCACCTTCCGTGCTCCCACCCCCGAGCAGGCGCTCCGGCTCGAGCTCCCGGAGGACCCACCGCTCGCGGCGCTGATGCGACTGCGCACCCTGCTCGGTGATGACCTCGAGGAGCAGATCGCCACCCGGCTCTACCTGCCCTCCGCGCTCGGCCGCGATGAGACCGACCATCTGCTGCCGGCCAGTCTGGCCCTGCTCGCGGAGACCACCGGAGACCTCGTCAGCTATGGCTGGCGACTGGGCTCCGGCACCGGCCGGGCCTGGCAGCACGCCCGCGAGCTGCGGGAGCGGATGCTGGATGCCGCGCGGATCGCGCTGCTGGGCTATGAGGGTGCGCTGATGACCACCGCATTGGGCCCCGCCACGCTCTCCGGCGCCACCTTCCTGCAGTCGGGGGAACGGACCCTGGGCGATCCCGGGGCGGTGCGCGACCTGCCGATGCTGCTGGCCGAGGGGCTGGTCGACCACCTGACCTCCCTGCAGGACCGGGTCCCGGGCGCGCAGCTGCACGTGCTGCTGCGCGAGGACGCCGTGGCCGCGGTCCATCAGGGCCACATCCCCACCCCCTCCGGTCGGCGCCGCTACGCACCGCTCCCCGCGCCGGAGATCGGGGTGCTCTGGAGCTGCCTGTTCGTGGCGCTCGAGGACTACGGGCTGGATGCGAACTCCGTCACCCTCGGGATCGGAGCCGACATCTCGCTCCTGCGTGCCGCCCGCGATGCCGGTGCGCGCCGGATGGCGATCGCCCCGCGCCGGCTGCCCGCGCTGACCACCCCTGAGGGCCGCGCGCTCTGGGAGGGCATCGCCGAAGCCTGCGATGACGGCTGCGCCTTCGAGCTGGTCGTCGATCCCCGACCCGGTGGGCTGCTCGGCCCCGAGCTGGAGATGATGTTCGAGACCTGGCGGCGCCTGGGACACAGCGACGCCGACGCCGCAGGGGTCGCCGTGATCGCCCATCACGGGGCCTCCCATGGGCTGCACCGCGGCCTGGTCGATCCTTCCGCCCAGCCGGAGGCATCGACCCTGCTCGACGAGCAGGCGCTCGAGGCGCTGCTGCGCATCGCGCCGTCCTGGGCGGAGCGCCTGGCCGACTGAGCTCCTCCGCGCGAGCCTTCCCGCCGGAGCCTCTCCCTCGCGCCCGCGCGCCACAGCCACCCCTGTGCGTCACAATGTTCTGGTGACCACGAACGAGCAGGGACCCCGCACCGCCGACGAGACCGCGCAGCAGCGCATCGCCTCCCTCACCGCGCAGATCGAGCAGGCGCGCGTGGACTACTACGAGCACGATGCGCCCACCATGGCCGATGCCGAGTACGACCGGCTCGAGCAGGAGCTCCGCGCGCTCGAGGAGGCGAACCCGCAGCTCGCGGCAGAGGATTCTCCCACCCGGACTGTCGGCGGGGCCGCAGCCGCGGGCCTGCCCACGATCGTCCATGCCGAGCGGATGCAGAGCCTGGACAATGTGTTCTCGATCCAGGAGCTGCGCGAGTGGTGTGCGCATGCCGTCGCGGAGATCGGTGGTCAGGCGCGCTTCCTCACCGAGCTCAAGATCGACGGTCTCGCCCTCAACCTCCGCTACGAGCATGGAGAGCTGATCACGGCCGCGACTCGTGGGGATGGGCGGACCGGCGAGGATGTCACCGCCAATGCGCTGCGGATCGACCAGATCCCGCAGCGGCTCGAGGGCACCGACCATCCGGCGCTGGTCGAGGTGCGCGGCGAGGTGTTCATGCCGACGGAGGACTTCACGCGCCTGAACGAGTTCCAGCTCGAGCTGCGCGATCGCGCCGTCCTCGACTCCCGCACCCGGTGGGAATCACGGCAGCCGAGCGGTCGTCGTCCCTTCGATGAGCAGCGTGAGATGCTCGCCGCGACCCGGCGCTTCCCCACCTTCGCGAACCCGCGGAACACCGCCGCCGGCGGACTTCGCCAGCAGCTGGAGAAGAAGGACGGCCTCGAGCGGGACGCCGGGGAAGCCCGACTCGCCGCACTGCGGCTCACGGTGCACGGACTCGGGGCCTGGCCGGATCCGCCGGTGGGCTCGCAGAGCGAGATGTACGAGCTGCTCGCCTCCTGGGGTCTGCCCACCAGCCGCTATCTGTCGGTCACCGACTCGATCGACGAGGTGGTCGCCTATGTCGAGCACCACGGCGAGCATCGTCACGACGTCGAGCACGAGATCGACGGGATCGTCGTCAAGATCGACACCTTCGCCCAGCAGCGGGCGCTCGGCTCCACCTCCCGCGCTCCTCGCTGGGCGACCGCCTTCAAGTACCCGCCCGAGGAGGTCACCACCACGCTGCTGGACATCCAGGTGCAGGTGGGCCGTACCGGCCGGGTCACCCCGTTCGGCATCATGGAGCCGGTCACCGTGGCCGGCTCGACCGTCGAGAAGGCGACGCTGCACAACCAGTTCGACGTCGAGCGCAAGGGGGTGCTGATCGGCGACACCATCATCCTGCGCAAGGCAGGGGACGTGATCCCCGAGATCCTCGGGCCGGTCGAATCCCTGCGTGACGGCAGCGAGCGGCCCTTCATCATGCCCACCGACTGCCCGGCCTGCGGCACCGAGATCCGCCCCGAGAAGGAAGGGGACAAGGACTGGCGCTGCCCCAATCAGAAGGACTGCCCCGCCCAGGTCTCCGGCCGGGTCGAGCATGCGGGCTCCCGCGGAGCCTTCGACATCGAGTCGCTCGGCGAGGAGAGCGCGATCGCGCTCACCGATCCCGACAAGCGCCGCGGCGAGGCGCTCGCCGCGCTCGCCGCAGGGCATGCCGTCCACCTGCCGATCCGCGATATCGCCGACACCACGCAGAGCAACTTCGTGGTGGTCAGGAACGGTGAGGTCACCGCCGGCACCGACGGGGTGCCGCTGCTGCGGATCACGGAGCTCGATGATCCGCTGCTGCCGGACCTCCAGCAGCCCGTGATCACCACCGGCTCCGATCTCTTCGATCTCACCCCCGCAGCTCTGCGGGAGGTGTTCGTCTGGCAGCCCGAGCGCCGCGACGGGGAGCCGACCGGAGACTGGCGGATCCAGCCCGCCTTCTGGTCCCGCCCCCAGTTCCGCCATTACAAGCGCGAGGCGGTCTGGAAGCAGGTCAAGGAATCGGTGGTGCTGAAGTCCACCGAGACGCTGATGAACGAGCTCGAGAAGGCGAAGGAGCAGCCGCTGTGGCGGGTGCTGGTCGCGCTCTCGATCCGCCACGTGGGCCCGTCGGCCGCGCGGTCCCTCGCCACGGCCTACGGCTCGATGGAGGCGATCCGGGCGGCGAGCATCGAACAGCTCTCGGACACCGACGGGGTCGGCGGGATCATCGCCGAGGCGGTCGTCGAATGGTTCGCCGTGGACTGGCATCGCGAGCTGGTGGACGGCTGGGCGAGCTCGGGCGTGCGAATGGCCGATGACGTCGCCGAAGGCTTCGTGAAGACTCTCGAGGGGCTGACCGTGGTGGTTACCGGCGGGCTCGAGGGATTCACCCGCGACGGCGCCAAAGAAGCGATCATCTCCCGAGGCGGGAAGGCCTCCGGCTCGGTCTCCAGGAAGACCGACTTCGTGGTGGTCGGGGAGAACGCCGGGACGAAGGAGACCAAGGCCCGGGACCTCGGGCTGCGGATCCTCGACGAGGCCGGCTTCACGGCACTGCTCGCCGGCGGCGCCGAGGCTGTCGCGCTCGAGACGGAGGAGATCCCGGGGGAGTGACTGGACTGCCGGGCGGAGAACACCGCCCGGCGCCAGCTCACGCCTCCAGGGCGAGGGCCAGCGGCAGCACCGGCCCGGACCCGGCACGTCGCAGCGCGCGGGCGGCGATGGTGATCGTCCAGCGCGAGGAGATGGTGTCGTCCACCAGCAGCAGCGGAGCACCGTCCTGCTCCTCGAGCCGCCGCTGCAGGTCCTCGGTCACCACGAAGCGGTCCCAGAGATCGGCGAGCCGGAAGGCGCTGTTCCCGCCTGCGCGCAGGGGCTCGGCACCGGGGGCCAGTCCGAGCTGCCCGAGGTCCGTGAGCCGGCCCACCGACGCGATGCCGGCGGCGAGGGAGCCCACCAGGTGCGGGCGGGTCAGCGACGGGATCGCGACCACGGCCGCCGGGCGCTGCTCCCAGTCCCAGGCGGCGAGCACCTCGACGATCCGACGACCCAGGGCGTCCGGCACCTCGGAGTCCACCGCGCGGCCCTCCTCGTCGGTGCGCAGCACCAGACGCAGCAGCCCCGCCCAGCCGAGGTCGGAGGAACGTGCCAGTGCCCGCCCCTCCTCGGCGCGCTGGCTCACCGGGATGTTCCCGCGCGGAGTCCGGCCGCTCTCGTCGGTCACACCCAACCGGTCCAGCCCCTGGGGCCATTGCGCACGCGGCGCCACCGGCACCCCGACCCGCTCGAGCAGCGCCGAGACCTGCTCCGCGGCGCTGCCCTTCCCGGTCGAGGCGACACCCGAGCCGGTTCCCGGCGCCGGATACCAGGGGCCGGCGCACACATCGCAGCGACCGCAGGGGGCCGCGGTGTCGTCATCGAGCTGCCGGGCGAGGAAGAGCATCCGGCACTGCTGCGGATCACCGCTCTCCAGCCGTTCGTACTCGAGCATCGCCTGCTGCTCCTCGCGCCGAGCCCTGGCGACCTTCTCGTAGCGCGGCCCGTCGTAGGCCCAAGGCGTCCCGGTCGCGATCCAGCCGCCCTTGACGTTCTGCACCGCCCCGTCGACCGCGAGCACCTTCAGCAGCAGCTCGAGCGCGGTGCGGCGCACGTCCACCCGTGCCTCCAGAGCCGGAGTGGACAGCGGCCGCTCGGAGGAGGCCAGGGCGCTGAGCACCGCGCTCGCGCTCTCCTGCGAGGGCATCGACGCGGTCGCGAAGTACTCCCAGATCGCACGGTCCTCCCGGCCGGGCAGGAGCAGCACGTCCGCGGTCTCGGTGGCGCGACCGGCTCGGCCCACCTGCTGGTAATAGGCGACAGGAGAGCTCGGTGCACCGAGGTGGACCACGAACCCCAGATCCGGCTTGTCGAACCCCATCCCCAGCGCGCTGGTCGCCGCGAGCGCCTTGACCTCGTTGTCCTTCAGCGCGCGTTCCAGCTCGGCCCGCTCCTCGGAATCGGTGCGGCCGGTGTAGGCGCGCACCCTGCGGTCCGGGCGGTCCAGCAGCTCGGCGAGATCCTCTGCCGCGGAGACCGTGAGGGTGTAGATGATGCCCGAGCCCGGCAGCTGGTCGAGATGCTCCACCAGGTAGGACAGGCGCGCCCGATCATCGTCGAGCGAGAGCGACCCCAGGCGCAGCGAGGCGCGGGTCAGCGGACCGCGCAGCGTGAGCACCCCGCCCTCGGGGTCGGCGCCCAGCGGTCCCTGGACGCCGAGCTGCTCGGCGACATCTGCCACCACGCGCGAGTTCGCGGTCGCGGTGGTGGCGAGCACGGGCACCTCGGGGCCGAGCTCGGCGACCAGATCCCGCAGCCGGCGGTAGTCGGGCCGGAAGTCGTGGCCCCAGTCGGAGATGCAATGTGCCTCGTCGATCACCAGCAGCCCGCACCGCTCCACCAGGCGCGGCAGCTGCTCCTCCCGGAAACGGGGGTTGACCAGCCGTTCGGGGGAGACCAGCAGCACGTCGATCTCGTCGGCGGCCAGGGCCTGCTCGATCTCGGTCCACTCGGTGGGGTTCGCGGAGCTGATCGCCTCCGCCCGCACCCCGGCCCGCCGGGCCGCAGCGACCTGGTCGCGCATGAGCGCGATCAGCGGCGAGACGATCAGGGCCGGCCCGGCACCCCGGCGTCGTTGCAGGAGTGCGGACAGGAAGTACACCGCGGACTTGCCCCAACCGGTGCGCTGGACCACGAGCACCCGGCGCTGATCCTCGACCAGCGCGGAGATCGCCTCGAACTGCCCCTCATGGAAGTCCGCGCCCGCGTGGCCGGTCAGCGCCTCGAGCGCTTCGCGTGCCTCCTCGCGGAGGGAGCGTGCAGGGGATGCGGGGGAGTCGATGCCGGCAGTCATGGACTCAGTGTGACAAGTCCGCACGACGGATGGGTCGCGGCGCTCCGCTGAGGAGCTGCGGCGCCGCGCCGGGGTCAGTCCTCCGAGGGACTCTGGGCGCTCTGCTCCTGCTCGAGGCGCCGCAGGCGCTCCGAGGTCGACTCGCCATCTCGCAGCGGATCCTCCTTGGTGGCCAGTGCGCGGCGCATCCGTGCTTCGAGCTCCTGGGCCTCGCGGAGCACGGGATCGTCCGACCGCTGCTCGCCGTCCTCAGGATCATGGGCGTGGTAATCGATGTTCGGGTCGACGGACATGTCGAGTTCCCTTCATGGTCGGTGGGGAAGCAGGAGTCTACCGAAGTGACGGGCGGCACCACGCTGTGACGCCGGCGGCGCTGTGTGTGAAGCCAGCGGCGCTGTGCGGGGAACCAGGCGGCTCCGCGACGGGATCGGTAGGCTCTGCCCGGTGACCCGACGCTCCCGCTCCCTCTCCCAGGCTCCGACCCTCCGCCCGCTCACGGGCTCCCGACTCGGTGAGGCGCTCATCGCCGGCTGGAGGCCGCTGCAGCGGCTCGATGTCGACGGCTTCTCGCTGCTGCGTTCCCGAGGAGTCACCAAGCGTGCGCACAGCATCGTCGCGCTCGATCCCGCGACCGCACCCGATGCCCTCACTGCTGCGTTGGAGCGCGTGGAGTCGCTGGTCACGATGGTGGGCGAGCAGACCGTCCACCGCATCATCGAAGGCGTCTCCCCGGAGGGACTGGATGACCTGCTCGCCGCGCGCGGGGACCAGAGCGTCGGCGCCAGCGAGATCCTGGAGCTGCCCCTGTCCGGGGTCCTGCCCCGGCCGCACCCCTCGGCCGTGATCGCCACCGGGGCCCTCGACGAGGACTGGTTCGAGGCCGCCTGGCGGCTGGCACCGCGCGAGGGCGAGAACTCCCGACAGACGATGCACGACATCCTCGCCGGCACTCCCGCGGTCCAGGTGCGCCTCCCTGTCCCAGAGATCCCGGACGCCGCCGTGGGCCGCGCCGCCCTGGTCGAGGCGGGGAAGGAGACCGTCGGCGTGCTCAACATGATCGCGGTCGACCCCACGCAGCGACGCCGGGGCCTGGGCCGCGCCCTGTCCGGCACGCTCCTCGCCCTCGCCGCGGTCCAGGGTGCGAGCCGTGTCCTGCTCGAGGTCGAGTCCGACAACACCCCGGCTCGCACCCTGTACCGGGACCTCGGCTTCCGCCGGATCGGCGGCTATCACTACCGGGTGGGCCAGACTCCCCAGGACCCGTCCTAGAATGACCCACATGCCTTCGATCGGACGAGATGACGTCGCACGCCTCGCCGACCTCGCACGGATCCAGCTCACCGATGAGGAGATCGACCGCTTCGCCGGCGAGTTCGACTCCATCATGGATGCTGTCGCCTCCGTGTCCGAGGTCGCCACCGAGGATGTACCCGCGACGTCCCACCCCATTGCCATGACGAACGTCTTCCGTGAGGACGTCGTCGAGACCACCTTGACCCAGGAGCAGGCGCTCGCCGGCGCTCCTGAGGCGCAGGACGGCCGCTTCGCCGTCCCGCAGATCCTGGGCGAGGAGTGACCCCACCGATGACCCCCCAGAACCAGACCGACATCATCCGCCGCAGCGCCGCCGCCCAGGCCGCAGCGCTCACCGCCGGTGAGGTCTCCTCCGAGGAGCTCACCCGCGCCCACCTGGACCGCATCGCCGCCGTCGACGGCGACCTGAACGCCTTCCTCCACGTCAACACCGAGGAGGCGCTCGCCGCCGCCCGCGAGGTCGACACCCGCCGCGCGGCCGGCGAGGAGCTGCACGCCCTGGCCGGTGTGCCCATCGCCGTCAAGGACGTCGTGGTCACCGAGGGCCAGCCCACCACCGCGGGCTCGAAGATCCTCGAGGGCTGGATCCCGCCCTACGACGCCACCCTGGTCACGAAGCTGCGGGCAGCCGGGCTTCCCCTGCTCGGCAAGACCAACATGGACGAGTTCGCGATGGGCTCCTCCACCGAGACCAGCGCCTACGGACCCACCCGCAACCCCTGGGACCGCGACCGGATCCCCGGCGGCTCCGGCGGTGGCTCCGCCGCGGCAGTCGGCGCCTACGAGGCCCCGCTCGCGATCGGCACCGACACCGGCGGCTCGATCCGCCAGCCCGGCGCCGTCACCGGCACCGTGGGCGTCAAGCCCACCTACGGCTCCGTCTCCCGCTACGGGCTGATCGCCATGGCCAGCTCGCTGGACCAGGCCGGCCCCGTGACCCGCACCGTCGAGGACTCGGCGCTGCTGCACGAGCTGATCGCGGGCCATGACCCACATGACTCGACCTCCCTCAGCGACCCCGTCGGCCCCTTCGCCGCGGCCGCCCGCAGCAAGGACGTCAAAGGCCTGCGTGTCGGCGTCATCGAGGAGCTCGCGGGCGAGGGCTTCGCCCCCGAGGTCAGCGCACGCTTCACGGAGTCGCTCGACCAGCTCGAGCGCGCCGGCGCGGAGATCGTGCGGGTCTCCTGCCCGAACTTCCGCTACGCGCTGGGCGCCTACTACCTGATCATGCCCTCGGAGGCATCCTCCAACCTCGCGAAGTTCGACGGCATGCGCTTCGGCCTGCGCGTGGTCCCCGAGGACCACCCCACCGCCGAGAACGTCATGAAGGCGACCCGCGGAGCCGGCTTCGGCGACGAGGTCAAGCGCCGCATCCTGCTGGGCACCTACGCCCTCTCGGCCGGCTACTTCGACGCCTACTACGGCAGCGCCCAGAAGGTGCGCACGCTCGTGCAGCGCGACTTCGCCGCCGCCTTCGAGCAGGTCGACGTGCTCGCCTCGCCGACCGCCCCGACGGTCGCCTTCCGCCTCGGCGAGCAGGTCGACGATCCCACCGCGATGTACATGAACGACATCGCCACCATCCCCGCCAACCTCGCCGGCGTCCCGGGCATCTCCCTGCCCAGCGGCCTCGCCGAGGACGGCCTGCCCGCCGGCATCCAGTTCCTCGCCCCGGCCCGCGCCGACGAGCGCCTGTACCGGGTGGGCGGCGCGCTGGAGGCCCTGCTCGAGGACTCCTGGGGCGGCCCCCTGCTGGCCAAGGCCCCCGAGCTCACCGGAGGAATGAACTGATGAGCACTGCAGCCGATATCGAACTCGTCGACTACGACGAGGCCATCGCACGCTTCGACCCCGTCCTCGGCATCGAGGTCCACGTCGAGCTGGGCACCGCCACCAAGATGTTCGACGGCGCGCCCAACATCTTCGCGGCGGAGCCCAACACGGCGATCACCCCGACGTCCCTCGGCCTGCCCGGCGCACTGCCGGTCGTGAACCACAGGGCCGTCGAGTACGCGATCAAGATCGGTCTGGCGCTGAACTGCTCGATCGCCGAGACCTGCCGGTTCTCGCGCAAGCAGTACTTCTACCCGGACCTCACGAAGAACTTCCAGACCTCGCAGTACGACGAGCCCATCGCCTATGAGGGCTGGGTCGACATCGAGCTGGAGGACGGCGAGATCATCCGGGTGGAGATCGAGCGCGCCCACATGGAGGAGGACGCCGGCAAGAACACCCACGTCGGCGGCTCCACCGGGCGCATCCACGGCGCCACCCACTCACAGGTGGACTACAACCGCGCGGGCGTGCCGCTGGTCGAGATCGTCACCAAGCCGATCCCGAACACCAAGGGCCGCGCGCCCGAGGTCGCCGCCGCATACGTGCGCACCCTGCGCGACATCTTCCGCGCGCTGGACGTCTCCGAGGCGAAGATGGAGCGCGGCAATGTGCGCGCGGACATCAACGTGTCGCTGCGGGAGAACCCCGAGGCGGAGCTGGGCACCCGTACCGAGACCAAGAACGTGAACTCCTTCCGCTCGATCGAGCGGACGGTCCGCTACGAGATCTCCCGCCAGGCGGGCGTGCTCGACGCGGGCCAGAAGGTCATCCAGGAGACCCGCCACTTCCACGAGGACACCGGCGGCACCTCCTCGGGCCGCCCGAAGTCCGACGCGGAGGACTACCGCTACTTCCCCGAGCCGGACCTGGTGCCCGTCGCCCCGAGCCGCGAATGGGTCGAGGAGATCCGCACCAGCCTGCCCGAGCTGCCGGCCGCCCGCCGGCGTCGCCTGCTCGGCGAATGGGGCTTCAGCGACCTCGAGATGCGGGACGTCCTCAACGCCGACGCCCTCGACCTCATCGAGGCGTCCGTCGCCGCCGGTGCGAGCGCCCCGAGCGCGCGCAAGTGGTGGATGGGCGAGCTGGCCCGCATCGCGAAGGACCGGGATCTCGCCCTCCCCGATCTCGCGATCACTCCCGCCCAGGTCGCTGAGCTGCAGGGCCTGGTCGACGCCGGGAAGATCAACGACAAGATCGCCAAGCAGGTGCTCACCAAGGTCCTGGACGGCCAGGGAGACCCGGCCGCGATCGTCGAGCAGGACGGCCTCGCGGTGGTCTCCGACGATTCGGTGCTCACCGGCGCCGTGGACCAGGCGATCGCCGACAACCCGGACGTGGTCGCGAAGATCCGCAGCGGCAAGGTCCAGGCGATCGGCGCCCTGATCGGCCCGATCATGAAGGCCACCCGCGGTCAGGCCGACGCCGGTCGCGTGCGCGAGATCATCATGGAGAAGCTCGGCGTGAGCTGAGCGCGGGTGTCGGGCTCGTCCCGCGCATTCGAGAAACCCTCGCCTCGGCGGGGCGACCACTGAGGTGGGCGCCCCGCCGTCGTGCTGTGCGGGCAGGGCCGAGGGGGAGGCGGCCGTGATGCCGAGCATGCTCAGCTCTCCAGGAGCCGTACCGCCGCCGCGAGGGTGTCGCCCTCGGGCAGCGGGAGGTAGGAGACGACGTGAAGGTCCGGCGCGTCCTGGGGCACGATGTTGACCTGCTCGAACACGAGCCGACCCACGACGGGGTGCAGGAACTCGCGGCGTCGTGAGGCGAAGCGCTCCACCTCGTGGACGTCCCATGCTCGCGAGAACTCCTCGCTCTCGGCTCGCAGATGACCCACCAGCCGGACGTGCTGGGGCCCGCCCGCCCGGCCGCCGGCCTCGGCACGGTACTCGGCGAGGAACTGCCGGCTGGTGCGCTCCCAGTCCGGCAGCATCGAGCGCACCCACGGATCGGTGAAGATGAACTGCAGCAGGTTCCGCTGGGTCGCCTCCGCCGCGCGGACCGCGGGGAACAGCCCCTCGTAGGCCCGGTTCCATGCGGCGATGTCCCAGTGCGGCGTGAGGGCGAAGGCCGGCGCAGGGTCCAGGGCGTCGAGCAGGTGCTGCACATGCGGTGGCACCGGGGCGGGCTCGGCGAGAACCGGGCGAGGGGGAGGGGCGAACCCGGCCAGACCCAGCACGTAGTCGTGCTCCGCCTCGGTCAGGCGCAGGTTCACGGCGACCGCGTCGATCACCTGGCGGGAGGGATTGATGTCCCGGCCCTGCTCGAGCCAGGTGTACCAGGTGACGCTCACCCCGGAGAAAAAGGCGATCTCCTCCCGGCGCAGGCCCTTGGTGCGCCCGCGGCCGACGGACGGCAGATCATAGTCGGCGCGCACGACCTCGTTGCGGCGTCGGCGCAGGAACGTGCCGAGCTCGGCACGCGGTCCCTCGGTCATGCAGCCTCCTCGTCGGCGGGTCGTCATGCCGAGCTGTCCCATGGCGAAAACTATCACTTGCACCACTAGTAGTGGTGGCGTCTTGGTGCCGGGACGCTCGGAGTGATCAGATGTCCCTATGGTTCAGCTCCGCTCCCGCACCTCGACCCACGGCCGCAACATGGCCGGCGCCCGCGCCCTGTGGCGCGCCACCGGCATGAAGAGCGGCGACTTCGGCAAACCGATCATCGCGATCGCGAACTCCTACACCCAGTTCGTGCCGGGTCACGTCCACCTCAAGAACATGGGGGACCTGGTCGCCGGGGCGATCGAGGAGGCCGGCGGCGTCTCCAAGGAGTTCAACACCATCGCCGTGGACGACGGCATCGCCATGGGCCACGGCGGCATGCTCTACTCGCTGCCCAGCCGCGACCTCATCGCCGACTCCATCGAGTACATGGTCAACGCCCACACGGCCGACGCCCTGGTGTGCATCTCCAACTGCGACAAGATCACCCCGGGTCACATGATGGCCGCGATGCGGCTGAACATCCCCGTCGTCTTCGTCTCGGGCGGCCCCTCGGAGTCCGGCAAGCCGATCGAGGGCGTCACCGAGCACCGCATCGACCTGGTCGACGCGATGTCGCTGTCCGCCGACGATTCCATCACCGACGCGCAGCTGGCCGAGGTGGAGGAGAACGCCTGTCCCACCTGCGGCTCATGCTCCGGCATGTTCACCGCGAACTCGATGAACTGCCTCACCGAGGTGCTCGGCCTGTCCCTGCCCGGCAATGGCACCACCCTCGCCACCCACGCCTTCCGCAAGGAGCTCTTCCTCGAGGCGGGGCGGAAGGTCGTCGAGCTCTCGAAGCGCTATTACGAGGACGGCGACGAGTCGGTGCTGCCGCGCTCGATCGCCACCAAGGCCGCGTTCTCCAACGCCATGGCGATGGACGTCGCGATGGGCGGCTCGACCAATACCATCCTGCACATCCTCGCCGTTGCGATCGAGGGCGGCATCGACTTCACCCTGGATGACATCGACCGCATCTCGCGCCTGGTGCCCACGCTGTCCAAGGTCGCCCCCAACGGCACCGCGCATGTGGAGGACGTCCACCGGGCCGGTGGCATCCCCGCGATCCTCGGCGAGCTGGATCGCGCCGGTCTGCTGGACCACAGCATCCACACCGTCCACTCGCCGGACCTGGCCAGCTGGCTCGCGGAGTGGGACATCCGCGGCGGCACCGCCTCGAAGAAAGCGGAGGCGCTGTTCCATGCCGCCCCCGGCGGGGTCCGCACCACCCAGGCCTTCTCGACCACGAACACCTGGGACGAGCTGGACACCGACGGCGAGAACGGCGTGGTCCGCTCGGTGCCGCACGCCTACACCAAGGACGGCGGCCTCGCGGTGCTCAAGGGCAACCTCGCCCGGGACGGTGCGGTGTTCAAGACCGCCGGCATCACCGAGGACCTCTTCCACTTCGAGGGCACGGCGGTGGTCTGCGACTCCCAGGAGATCGCGGTCCAGAAGATCCTCGACAAGACGGTCAAGGCCGGCGACGTCGTGGTGATCCGCTATGAGGGCCCGCAGGGCGGCCCCGGCATGCAGGAGATGCTCTACCCGACGTCCTTCCTCAAGGGGCGGGGCCTGGGCAAGACCTGCGCCCTGATCACCGACGGCCGCTTCTCCGGCGGCACCAGCGGCGTCTCCATCGGCCACATCTCGCCGGAGGCGGCTGAGGGCGGTCTGATCGGTCTCATCGAGGATGGCGACAAGATCATCATCGATGTGGACAAGCGCCTGCTCGAGCTCGACGTCCCCGAGGACGAACTGGCGCGACGCCGCGCGGCGAAGGGCCCGCTCCCGTGGCGTCCCGAGAACCGCGATCGCAAGGTCTCCCAGGCGCTCAAGGTCTACGCGCACCTGGTGCGCTCGGCGACCTACGGCGCGACTCGTCGGCCCCTGGACTGAGCCGACCCGGCCGCCCTCCGCTCCGACCCTCCCCGTTCCCTCTGAGCTGTCGTCCGGCACCTGCCGAGGCGACAGCTCAGAGGGGATGCCCGTCGTTCAGCTGCCCTGGACGGAGCGGTAGCGGTCCACGGCGATCTCAGCGATGAGCGGATGGTCTCCCAGCGGCGCGGCCACCAGGTCCGCGCCGACCAGACGCAGCTGGGTGTGGAAGAAGCCGGGTGCCAGCAGGTAGGTGGCGACCGCCACCCGGGCTCCGGTGCGCTGCCGGGCCTGCGCGACGGCATCGGCGACCGAGGGCTGCGCCGCGGCGATGAAGCCGACCGTCACCTCGCGCTGCAGCTGCGCGGAGAGCAGGGCGCCCATCTGCTCGGCCATCGCCTGCCCTGCCCGGTCGCGGGTGCCGGCGACCGCCATCACCACCGCATCGTCGGGCCGTGCCCCCGCCTCCTGAAGTCGCTGTGCCATCACCTCGGCGAGCCGGGGATCAGGGCCCAGCGATCCCGCCGCCAGCGCCTCGTGGCCGGCGACGGCGCCAGCGATGTCCTCGCCGACGTGGAAGCCGGTGGACAGCAGCAGCGGCACCACCACGGCAGCCGCCGGGGTGTCCTCCTCACGAGTGCGCACCGTGGTGCACGCCGGAGCCAGCTGGGCCACGACCTCGGCGACCTCCGGGCTCTGCACATCCACATATGCCTCCCGCACCGCGACGGAGGGGAGCTGCTCGGCGATCCTGCGCAGGATCGCGCGGACCACGTCGCGGCCCTCGCGCAGCCGGGTGCCGTGCGCGCAGCCGATGAGCACCGGCACCGCGGTGCCGTCTCCGTCCGCCTCCTCGTGCGCGGGGAGCGCCTCCCGCCCTGCCCCGCGCGCCGGGGCGGCAGGGGAGGGAGCATCCAGGAAGCCCTCGGCCGAGGTGCGGCCCACCGTGATCACCGCGGGGTAGCCGATGCCGGACTCCCGCACCTTCTCTTCGATCGTGGCCAGGGTGCCGCGCACGCTCCGCTGCTCGGGCAGCGTCGCGCTCTGCACCACCGCGACCGGGGTGTCGGGGGCGACGCCGTTCAGCAGCGCCTGGGAGACCAGGCGGGGCAGCCATCCCACCCCCATCATCAGCACCGTGGTGGTGCCAGGATCCCGGAGCGCCGCGAGATCCGCAGGACCGAGATCTCCGTGGGCGTTGACCACGTGCAGGGCGACTGCGGCTCCGCGATGGGTGACGGGGATGTCGCCGGCTGCGGGCCCGGCGATGGCTGAGGTCACCCCGGGCACCACCTGCACCTCGATGCCGGCCGCGCGGCAGGCCAGGACCTCCTCGCCGCCGCGGCCCAGCAGGAAGGGGTCCCCGCCCTTGAGGCGCACCACGCGGAGGCCGGCCTGAGCCTGCTCGACCAGCAGCGCGCCGATCTGCTCCTGGGTGCGGGAGGGGTGGCCGGGGGTCTTGCCCACGTCGATCACCGTCACGTCCGGTGCCAGCAGCTCGGTGAGGCCGCGCGGCCCCAGCCGGTCCATGACCACCACGTCCGCCTGCTGCAGCAGATGCAGTCCGCGCACGGTGATCAGGTCCAGGGCGCCGGGCCCGCCGCCCACCAGCGCCACGGAGCCGGGGGCGAGCAGGGCGTCGCCGAGGACCCCGCTGAGCGAGGGGAGAGGAGCGGTCACGACACCGTCTCGACGCCGTCGGACACCAGGGGTCGCGGTGTGGTGGCGACCAGCACCCGGCCGTCCCGCACCTCCGCATCGTGCACCGCGATCGGGAGCTTCTCACCGCCGCCGGCATCGAGCACCGCACCGGTGTCGAGGTTCCAGGCCTGCTTGTACATCGGGGAGGCGAGCGTGGGCACCAGCTGCTCGGACTCCTCACCCTCACCGGTGAGCTCATGCGAGCCGATCAGCCCGCGGGAGAGAACGTTCGCCCCGGAGTACGGGTCACGCTGCTGGCAGGCGCGCACGGAGTCGTCGACCAGGCGGAACACCGCCACCTGGACGTCCCCGAGCAGCGCTGCGGCGCCGCGCTCGATGGAGAGGTCGCTGAGTGCACAGATGTCGATCATGGTGTTCTCCTGGGTGGTCATCAGTGGATCTCCTCGCCCTCGACGGCATCGCCCAGCGGGCTGGTCGCCCCCAGGCTCAGCGCGGCCAGCGCCCTCGCCCGCACCGGGTCCGGCGCGGTGCGGCTGTCCATCTCGTGCGCCGGGCGCATCTGACCGCGCTCGGGCACCCAGGCGAGATCCGGATCGGCCACCCCCGGAGCGTTGATGAAGGAGACGAACTTGGCCATGCGCTGCGGGTCATCGAGCGTCGCGGTCCACTCGTCCTCGTAGGTCGCGACGTGGTTGGCCATCTGCGCCTCGAGCTCCTCGCCGATGCCGAGGGAGTCCTCGACGATCACGCGGCGCAGCTCCTCGATGCCGCCTTCGCGCTCCTCGACCCAGCGCGCGGTGCGCTGGACCTTGTCCGCCTCCTGGATGTAGAGCATCAGGAAGCGGTCGATGCACTTGACGAGGTTCTCGTCGTCGAGGTCCTCGATGAGCAGCTGGGCGTGGGCCGGCTGGGCGCCGCCGTTGCCGCCGACGTACAGGTTCCAGCCCTTGGTCGTCGCGATCACGCCGACGTCCTTGGCCCGGGCCTCGGCGCACTCGCGCGCGCAGCCGGAGACCCCGACCTTGAGCTTGTGCGGGGAGCGCAGCCCGCGGTACCGCCGCTCGAGCGCGACGGCCATCGAGGTCGAGTCCTGCACGCCGTAGCGGCACCAGGTGGAGCCCACGCAGGACTTCACCATCCGCAGCGACTTGCCGTAGGCGTGGCCGGACTCGAAGCCCGCATCGACCAGGCGCCGCCAGATCTCCGGCAGCTGATCCAGCCTCGCGCCGAACATGCCGATCCGCTGGGCGCCGTTGAGCTTGAGGTACAGGCCGTAGTCCAGGGCCACCTGGGCGAGGACCAGCAGCTGCTCGGGAGTGACTTCACCGGCGGGCATCCGGGGGATCACCGAATAGGTGCCGTTCTTCTGGATGTTCGCCATCACGTGGTCGTTGGTGTCCTGGAGCGAGCCGAGCTGCTCGCCGACCGGCGAGTGCAGGCGCCCGGAGGTGGTGCCGAGGCTCGAGAGCAGCGAGGCGACCACGGGCTTGCAGACCGCGCAGCCGCGACCTCGGCCGAAGGCGGTGACGATCTCGGTGAAGGTCTGCTGACCGCCCTCCTTGACCAGCTGATACAGCTCCGCACGGGAGTGGGCGAAGTGCTCGCACATGGCAGTGGAGACCGCGATGCCGGAGCGCTCGAGCTCCTTGTTCAGCAACTTCGTCAGGGTGGGCACGCAGGAGCCGCAGACGGTACCCGCCGTCGTGCATTCCTTGACCTCGCCGAGCGTGGTGCAGCCGTGCTCGCTGACCGAGGCGCGGATGGTGCCGGCGGAGACGTTGTTGCAGGAGCAGACCACCGCGTCGTCGGGCAGCTCGGCAGCGGCCATCGCATCGCCGCCCTCGGGGGCGATGACGGCCGACGGGTCGGCTCCGAGGGTGCGGCCGATCAGGGGGCGCAGCTGGGAGAACAGCTCGATGTCGCCCACGAACACGCCACCCAGCAGCACCTTCGCGTCGTCGGACATCACCAGCTTGCGGTACTTGCGGTTCACGGGGTCGACGAAGGCGACCTCGAGGGCCCCGGCGGTGACGGCGTTGACGTCGCCGAAGGCGGCGGCATCCACCCCCACCCCCTTGAGCTTGGTGCCGTCGTCCTTGCGCTGATGGGTGCGGGTGCCGCCGAGGAAGCGGTCCACGACCACATCGGCCATGTCGTTGCCCGGGGCGATGAGCCCGGCGCAGGACTCCTGGAAGGAGGCGCACTCGCCGATCGCCCAGATCGCCGGGTCGGAGGTCTGGCAGGAGTCGCCCACGACCACGCCGCCGCGCTCACCGATCGCGAGCCCGGCCTCACGGGCGAGCCGATCGCGGGGGCGGATCCCGGTGGAGAAGATGACGATGTCGACGTCCAGGGTGGAGTCGTCGGAGAGCACGGCGGTGCCGACCTGCCCGTCGCCGGCGGGCTGGAAGCGGGAGGCGCCCACACCGGTGCGCACGTCGATCCCCTTGTCCTGGATCAGCAGGCGCAGCATCTCCCCGCCGCCCTGGTCGAGCTGGACCGCCATCACCCGGTCGGCGAACTCGACCACGGTCGAGGCGGCGCCGAGATCCTGCAGCGCGGCGGCGGCCTCGAGGCCCAGCACACCGCCGCCGACCACGACGCCGCGGACCTGGCGGCCCAGGGTCTGCTCGCGCAGCGACACCCATTCGGCGATCCGCTCGACGTCCGCCACCGTGCGATAGGAGAAGATCCCCGGCAGCTCCCGCCCCTCCGCGCGCGGCGCCCAGGCCCAGGAGCCGGTGGCCAGGACCAGCCGGTCGTAGGGAACAGCGGTGCCGGAGGCCGTGGTCACGTGCCCCGCGACCCGGTCGATGGACTCCGCCTTGTCCCCGGTGAGCAGGCTGATCCGCGGGTCGTCCCAGACGGAGACATCCAGGGAGAGCAGGTCGGCGTTGCGGGAGCTGAACCAGTTCGACAGGTGCACCCGGTCGTAGGGCTGCTGCGGCTCCTCGCCGATGACGGTGAGCGTCCACCGCCCCTCCGGGTCCTGGGCGCGAAGCCGCGCAGCGAAGCGATGTCCGGTCATGCCGCCGCCGATCACGACGATGCGCTGGTCGGCGAGCGGCGCCTGCTCGGCGGGGGCGGTGAGGGGGGAGTGTCCTGGGGTGCTCATGGCTGGTGTTCTCAAACCTCTGCTGGGTCGGGTGGCGTCGCTCCTAAGCTAAGCAGTGAATCGAACTCTCCGCAGGACTTTCGTCGGCTCCTCGGCGTTTCGTCAGGGGGCCGACGGCGGCGCGGCGGGACCCGCATGTCCGACCGGTCTCGCGATCCGGACAGGTGGCCCCTGCGAACCGAAAAGGCCTAGTCTGGCCGCATGCAGAAGATCCTTCTCGTCGTTACCGAGCGCGGCTGACGCCCCTCGTCATCACGAGCTGTCATCCGCGCCCCTCCCGAGCCCCTGGCGGAGGGGCTTTTTCGTGCGTCGGAGACAGCACGGCGGAGGGACGAGGAGGTCCATGCAGCAGTTCACCGCCATGCCCACCGTCCGAGACGACGAAGGAGTTCCGATGAACGGACAGCAGATGACCGGCGCTAAGGCGCTGGTCGAGTCCCTCAAGCATGCCGGGGCAGAGGTCGTCTTCGGCCTTCCCGGCGGTGCGATCCTGCCCACCTATGACCCGCTCATGGACGCCGAGGGCATCCGCCACATCCTGGTCCGCCATGAGCAGGGCGCCGGGCATGCAGCCAGCGGCTACGCCCATGCCACCGGCAAGGTCGGCGTGTGCCTGGCGACCTCCGGCCCCGGCGCGACGAACCTCATCACGGCGATCGCCGATGCTCAGATGGACTCCATCCCGATGGTGGCGATCACCGGCCAGGTCGGCTCCTCCTTCATCGGCACCGATGCCTTCCAGGAGGCGGACATCGTCGGCATGACGATGCCGGTGACCAAGCACAACTTCCTGGTCTCCCACGCGGATGACATCCCCAAGGTCATCAAGCAGGCCTTCCACATCGCCTCGACCGGTCGGCCCGGCGTGGTGCTGGTGGACGTCACCAAGGATGCCCAGCAGGCGATGACCACTTTCGAGTGGCCCGACTCGCTCGATCTGCCCGGCTACCGGCCCGACCCGCGCCCGCACACCAAGCAGATCCGCGAGGCGGTCTCGCTGCTGATGGCCGCCACGCGCCCCGTCTTCCTGCTCGGCGGCGGCGTGCTGCGAGGCCGTGCGACCGAGGAGGTCGGCGAGCTGATCGAGGTCTCCGGCGCCCCCTTCGTGACCACGCTGATGGCTCGCGGCGCCCTGCCGGATTCCCATCCCAGCCACCTCGGCATGCCCGGCATGCACGGCACCGTCGCCGCGGTCTCCGCTCTGCAGCGCTCCGATCTGATCGTGAACATCGGTGCTCGCTTCGATGACCGCGTCACCGGTGTCCTCGAGTCCTTCGCCCCCGGCGCGAAGGTCGTCCACGCCGACATCGACCCGGCGGAGATCTCGAAGAACCGTGAGGCAGATGTGCCGATCGTCGGCCAGGCCGCCGAGATCGCCCGCGCTCTGACCGCCGAGCTGCGGGATCGCATCGCGGCCGACGACACCCGTGACTACGAGACCTGGTGGAACACCCTGGACATGCTCCGGGACAACTACCCGCTGGGCTGGACCGAGACCGAGGACGGCTTCACCGCACCCCAGAAGGTGATCTCGCGCATCGGAGCGATCTCCGGACCGGACTCCATCTATGTCGCAGGGGTGGGCCAGCACCAGATGTGGTCCAGCCAGTTCATCAAGTACGAGAACCCCTACACCTGGCTGAACTCGGGGGGCCTGGGCACCATGGGCTACTCGGTGCCGGCGGCGATGGGTGCCAAGGTGGGTCAGCCGGACAAGGTGGTGTGGTCCATCGACGGCGACGGCTGCTTCCAGATGACGAACCAGGAGCTCGCCACCTGCGTCATCAACAACATCCCGATCAAGGTCGCGATCATCAACAACTCGAGCCTCGGCATGGTGCGCCAGTGGCAGAACCTGTTCTACGACAAGCGCTACTCCAACACCGACCTGAACACCGGGCACGGCTCCCGCCGGATCCCCGACTTCGTCAAGCTCGCCGACGCCTATGGCTGCGCCGGACTGCGCTGCGAGCGGGACGAGGACATCGACGCGACCATCCAGCAGGCGATGGAGATCAACGATCGCCCGGTGATCGTGGACTTCACCGTCAGCGCCGACGCGATGGTCTGGCCGATGGTGCCGTCCGGCGTCTCCAACGACGAGATCCAGATCGCGCAGGGCATGAGCCCCGAGTGGGAGAGGGACATCTGATCATGAACGCCATGAGTGCAATGAACGCCGGAAGCTCTGCGGGCGCAGGAAACCCGACGAGCACGTCCGATTACGTCATGACCCCCGAGAACCAGACCCTCTCGGTCCTGGTGGAGAACAAGCCCGGTGCGCTCACCCGCGTCACCGCGCTCTTCTCCCGCCGCGGGTACAACATCTCGTCGCTCGCGGTCGGACCGACCGAGCATCCGGAGATCTCCCGCATCACCGTGGTGGTCGACGTCGACCAACGACGGCTCGAGCAGATCACCAAGCAGCTGAACAAGCTGGTGAACGTGCTCAAGATCGTCCAGCTCGACGCGCGCTCCACGGTGCAGCGCGAACTCATCCTGATCAAGGTCACCGCGGACAACTCCTCGCGGACCTCGGTGCTGGAGATCGTGCAGATGTTCCGGGCCAAGGTGGTCGATGCGGCCGCCGACTCGGTGACCGTCGAGGCCACCGGTACCCAGGACAAGCTCAGCGCGCTGCTGGGGATGCTCGAATCCTTCGGCATCCGCGAGATCGTCAAGTCCGGCGAGGTCGCGATCGGTCGCGGTGGACGCGCGATCACCGACCGCAGTCTCCTGGGCTGAGTCTCCAGGGTTGAGTCTCCACTGATGAGACGTCGGCTCACCATTCAAGACGGCGGCGATAGGATCGTCCTGTCGCCCGCACCCCGAACACGAAGGAGCACAACGTGGCTGAGATCTTCTACGACGACAATGCCGACCTGTCCATCATCCAGGGCAAGAAGGTCGCCGTCGTCGGCTTCGGCTCCCAGGGCCACGCCCACGCGCTGAACCTGCGCGACAGCGGCGTCGAGGTCCGGGTGGGCCTCCGCGAGGGCTCGAAGTCCGCCGCCAAGGCGCAGGAGGAGGGGCTCGCCGTCGGCACCGTCGCCGAGGTCTCCGAGTGGGCGGATCTGATCATGATCCTCACCCCCGATCAGGATCAGCGGAAGGTCTACGCCGAGTCGATCCAGCCGCACCTGAGCGAGGGCAAGGCGCTCGCCTTCGCGCACGGCTTCAACATCCGCTTCGGCTACATCGAGGTCCCCGCGGGCGTCGACGTGCTGCTGATCGCTCCGAAGGCTCCGGGTCACACCGTGCGCCGCGAGTACGTCGCCGGCCGCGGCATCCCGGACATCGTCGCCGTCGAGCAGGACGCCACCGGTGGCGCCTGGGATCTCGCGCTCTCCTACGCCAAGGGCATCGGCGGCACCCGCGCCGGCGTCATCAAGACCACCTTCACCGAGGAGACCGAGACCGATCTCTTCGGTGAGCAGGCCGTGCTCTGCGGCGGCATGAGCCACCTGGTCCAGGCGGGCTTCGAGACCCTCTCCGAGGCGGGCTACCAGCCCGAGATCGCCTACTTCGAGGTGCTCCACGAGCTCAAGCTGATCGTCGACCTGATGTTCGAGGGCGGCATCGCGAAGCAGCGCTGGTCGATCTCCGACACGGCGGAGTACGGCGACTACGTCTCCGGCCCGCGGGTCGTGACCGCCGACACCAAGCAGGCCATGAAGGACGTCCTCGCGGACATCCAGAGCGGTGCCTTCGCCAAGCGCTTCATCGAGGATCAGGACGCCGGCGCGCCGGAGTTCAAGGAGCTCCGCGAGACCGAGGCGAAGCACCAGATCGAGGTCGTCGGCAAGGACCTGCGCAAGATGTTCTCCTGGAGCGCCCAGGCCGTCGACACCGACTACGTCGAGGGCAGCGCCGCGCGCTGATCGGCTCTCCTCCGACGCGGCGGCGGGGGGGCCCCCCCGGGGGGCCCCCCCCCCCCCCCCCCCCCCCACAGTGGGGGGGCCCGAGGGCGCCGCGCGGGGATGTTGGGCCCCCCACCAGCCCCCCCCCGGGCAGGGGGGGCGCCAACCACACAACA
>NZ_CANMSY010000010.1 GCF_947500705.1 uncultured Brachybacterium sp.
GCACCGATGCACTTCCCGCGCTGACAGCCTGATCCCTATCGCCGAAGGATCGCTACACCACTTCCGGGGACTTGACCCAGTTCGCCATGGATCGCCTGACCGCGCTAGCTCAGGCTGAAGGCCTGCGACACCGCGCGCAGGTCGAGATCCTGTTCGTATGCGTCCACAACTCCGGGCGCTCACAGATCGCGGCGGCCCTCGCCCGCACGTTCGGCGGTGCCGCCGTCCGGGTGAGAACCGCGGGCTCCACCCCAGCGCCACGCATCAATCACCGGGTCGCGGAGGCTCTTCGCCGCCGGGACCTGCCGTTGCTCCGCGAGTTCCCCAAGCCGCTGACGGACGAGATCGTGCGCGCTTCGGACGTCATCGTGACGATGGGCTGCGGTGACGCCTGTCCGATCCTGCCTGGTCGCCAGTACCTGGATTGGGATGTGCCCGATCCCGCCAGTCTCAGCGACCCTGAGATCGATGAGATCATCGATCACCTTGAACAGCGCGTACGGGACCTCCTGAGAACACTCGTCACCCCGAGCTGATTTCACAGCCCTCGACTCCGCATCCGTCAAGCCGGTAGCCGATCCCTCGCACGGTACTGACCGATACGGGGACGCCGGCCTCAGCAAGGCGCACGCGCAGGCGTCGGATCAGAGTGCGGGTGGAGGCGAGCGTGGTACCGCGATCAGGCCACACCACAGCACTGAGCTCGAGGGGGGTCAGGCCGCGTCCGCAACGCTGCGCCAACAGCCACATGGCGGCGAACTCGTTGGTGCTGAGCTCTATACGGCGCCCTCTATAGTGGGCGCTGAGCGCAGTCGCATCCAGGCTGAGGTCGCCGACCTGGAAGAGCGCATCGGCTTGGTGACGGTTGGTGATGTGCCGCAGCGCTGTGAGTAGGGGATCCAGGCGGTAGGGGCGCTCGAGCAGCGGGCTGAGCCCCGCGACAATTGCGGTGGCGAAGTCCTGCGGGTCATCTGTTCGTGCCATCGCCAGCGCGACGGGCAGCTCGAACCTCTCCCGCGCGACGTCGATGAGCCGGACTGCCTGTGCACCCCATGCCGACGAGCTGATCACGAGCAGGGAGGGGGGCCGGGTGGCCACCTCGACTATGGCGTTGAAGGCATCGTGGTGCACGCTGACGCCGACTCCGAGGCCCCGCAGTTCCCCGATTAGCGGCGCGGCGGCATCCAGGCCGGGGTCAAAGAACGAGATGGTGCGCTCTCCGCCGTCGTGGGCTGCTTCCGCGCTCCAAGGCAGGGGTCGTCGCGCCTCAGCGCTGCGGCTGATAGAAGAAGTCGACATGGGTCATCCGAACCGGCCGCTGATGTAGTCCTCGGTGCGGGAGTTTGCGGGATTCCCGAAAATTCTGGAGGTCTTGTCGTACTCGACCAGAACTCCCGTCCGATCACCCGTGATCTCATTGACCCCGGCGGTGAAGAATGCTGTGCGATCCGCGACGCGGGCTGCCTGCTGCATGTTGTGGGTGACGATCACGATCGTGTAGTCCGCGCGCAGCTGCAGCATGAGCTCCTCGATGCGCAACGTCGCCACCGGATCCAGTGCCGAGCATGGTTCGTCCATCAAGATCACGTCCGGTGAGACCGCGATCGTGCGAGCGATGCAGAGCCGCTGCTGCTGGCCTCCGGAGAGCCCGTACGCGTTCTGCTTCAGCTTGTCCTTGACCTCGTCCCACAGTGCCGCGTCCCGTAGTGCCTGCTCGACGTGGTCGTCCATCGAGTCGACTTTCATGCCCGTCACACGCGGGCCGTAGGCGATATTGTCGTAGATCGACTTCGGGAACGGATTGGGCTTTTGGTAGACCATGCCGATTCGTCGTCGGACCTCGATCGCATCCGCATCGGGGGCGTACATGTCCTGTCCCCAGTAGCGCACTGATCCTTCGACACGGGCGGAGTCGACCAGATCGTTCATCCGGTTCAGGCACCGCAGCAGCGTCGACTTCCCGCAGCCCGAGGGTCCGATGAGCGCCGTGATCTCGTTGTGGCCAAACGCCAGGGACACGTCCGTCACCGCTTTGAAGTCCCCGTAGTAGACGCTGAGGTCCTCGCATTCGATGACCGGGTCCGGCACATCGGGCACCTCGGTGTGGGTCCGAATCTCCGGCCGGGTGCTCAAGGGCGTGGCCGACCGTGCCGGGGAGGGGACGGAAATCGCGGCGGCGTGTGGATGAGTTGTCATCAGTTCAGCTCCAGAGAGATTGGGTCACCAGCGACGCTGGTAGCGGTTGCGGATAGCGATGGCGAGTCCGTTCATCGCCAGCAGGATGACCAGCAGCACGATCGAGGCAGCGGCAGCGAGCTCGTGGAACTCGGCCTGGGGGTTTCCTGTCCAGCCGAAGATCTGGATCGGCATGGTGGTGAACCCGCTGAGCAGCCCATTGGGATCGAACGAGATGAAGACCAGCCCCCCGAGCAGGAGCAGCGGGGCGGCCTCTCCGAGTGCCCGGGACAGTGCGAGGATCGTGCCGGTGGCGATCCCCGGGATGGCGGCCGGCAGCGTCGTGCGCCAGACCGTCTGCACGTCTGTCGCTCCCAGGGCGAGGGATCCCTGGCGCATCTCCCGGGGTACCGCGCGCAATGCTTCGCGGGTGGAGATGATGATGACCGGAAGGATCAGCAGGGCAAGGGCCAGTGCGCCACCGATGACGATGTTCTTGTTGGACACGCCCATCAGTGCCAGGGTGCTCAGGGCGAGCATGCCGTAGATGATGGACGGGATCGCGGCGAGGTTTTGCACGAGCACCTCGACGTATCGGTTGACCTTGCTGTGTCGATTGGCAAACTCCTCGAGATGCACGGCGGCTGCGACACCCAAGGGAATCGCGAGGGCCGCGGTGGCGCCGATGACCCAGGCCGATCCGATGATCGCTGGCCTCGCCCCGGCTTCAGCTGGCCGTGAGGAGGGATACTCCGTGAAAAGCCGCGTATCGAGGCGGGTGGCTCCGGTGCGGATGGTGTCGAGGATCAGCACGACCAGAGTGATCAGGGCGACCAGCAGACTGATCCACAGGAACACCAGGAATCCGAGAGAACGCAGTTTCCCCCACATCGAGCGGACACCGCCGGTCGACGTGAGCGTTCTGGAGGCGCCCTTGCGCGCCGCCGCGACGGTGGATGTCATCAGTACTCCTGGCGGAATCGGCGGACGATCTGAACGCTGATCATGTTGACGATCATGGTCAGCACGAACAGGAGGAGTCCCACAGCGAACAGGGTGTTGTATTCCAGGGATCCCACGCGCGAGTCGCCCAGTGCTGCGCGGGCGATGAAGCCGGTCATGGTCGAGCCCTCCATCGTCGGGTCGGTGACCATCTGGGCTCTGGACCCGGCGGCTATCGCGACGATCATCGTTTCTCCGATGGCGCGGGAGATACCCAGAACGATGGCGGCGATGATTCCGGACAGCGCGGCTGGGAACACGACGCGCAGACTGGTCTGCATCCGATTGGCTGCCAGCGCAGCCGATCCCTGACGCATCGCCTGCGGGACTGCGGTCATGGCGTCCTCGGACAGCGAGGCGATGGTCGGGATGATCATCACGCCCATGACCATGCCCGCCGCGAGGACAGAGAACGTCGAGACGTTCAGCCCGAGCAGGCTCTGGAGGACATTGGGGGTGACGAAGTTGATCGCGAAGAAGCCGAAGACGACGGTGGGAATCCCTGCCAGCACTTCGAGCACGGGCTTGATGATCTTCCGTACTCGTGGTCGGGCATACTCGGCGAGGTAGATCGCGGCGCCGAGCCCGAACGGGACGGCAACCGCCAGAGCGATCAGCGTGGTCCACGCCGTCGCGGTCACCAGCGGCAGCACCCCGAAGGTCGCATCCGCGAAGGTCGGCGCCCATCGGGTACCGAAGAGGAACTCGGTGACCGGTACCTCAGCGAAGAACTCCAGCGCAGGAACCAGGAGCGAGATCGCGATTCCGAGGGTGATCACGATCGACAGCCAGGCACTCAGCCGCAGTGCTACCTTGACGACCCGTTCGCCGTGATGAGGCTTCCCGCGGGTGATCGAACGGGCCCGGGGGTCGCCCGGCGGCAGGCTCGACCGAAGAGGTGAGCCTGCCGCGGGGGTGCGTGTATCGGTCATCATCAGCCCGCCAGGGACTCCAGTGACTCCTGGGCAGTGGTCTGCTGCTCATCGGTCAGGGGGATGAACAGGGCTTCCTCGGCGATCGGCGCCTGGTTCTCGAGGTAGTAGTCCACGAAGTTCTGCAGGGCCGCGTTCTCGGTGTACTTCGCGTTGTTGACGTAGATGTACAGGGGACGGCCCAGGGGCGAGTAAGACCCGTCCTGGACGGTCTCCGTGGACGGCGTGATGCAGCCCTCGCCACTGTCGACCGGCACGAGCTTGACCGCCTCGGCGTTCTCCTCGGCGTAGGACAGTCCGAAGAATCCAATGCCGCCCTTGCTTCCGGCAACGCCCTGCACCGTGAGGTTGTCGTCCTCGGACGGTGAGTAGTCCGTGCGGATCGCGCCCTCTTCGCCGTTGATGGCCTCGGTGAAGTAGTCGAACGTGCCCGAGTCGGTGCCGGCGCCGTACAAAGCCAGCGGCTCATCAGGGAACGACGGGTCGACGTCCTGCCACGACGTCACAGTCCCCTCCGACTCCGGGCCCCAGATGGTCGCGAGCTGCTCAGTGGTCACGCACTCCAGCCAGTCATTCTCCGGGTTCACAACCACCGACAGCCCGTCGTTGGCGATGACGATCTCGGTGTACTCCACCCCGGCTTCTGCGCAGGCGGCTGCCTCCTCGTCCGAAATGGGACGAGAGGCATCGGAGATGTCGGTCTCGCCCGCGCAGAACCGCTGGAAACCTCCCCCGGTGCCGGACGTCGCGACCGTGACGTTCACGCCCGGCTCGACATCCCGGTAGAGCGTGGCTGCTGCCGAGCTGAGCGGCTCGACCGTCGAGGAACCATCGATCACGACATCACCGGAAAGCCCCCCTTCACCGGTCTCGGAGGCCTGCTGACCGCCGCACGCGGCAAGGACGAGGATCATTCCAGCGCTAGCAGCACCGAGCAGTGCTCGACGAGGAACAGCGAACATGCGAGTCTCCCAAGAGTGGATGCGCGGCGACCCCGGGTGAGTCACCGACAACTCTACATATAGAGCCGCATCTATATGAACTGTAGGTGAACGGAGGGCCCATCTGGCGTGACATCTTCATCACAAGCCGGTCCGGGCCCGAGAGAGCATCCATCCGCCACACCCACATCGCTTCGAGCCCAAGACACCCTTGACGGACAGCAGAGTACCGTGACACATTGATCACTGTCGATCTAACCTCGGGCTTTCATCGTTGAGGTGTCCGAGGGGCGGGTCGTAATGGGTGAAGGTGCTCCTGAGCTGGAAGAATAGGGCTTGTCTAGAGTCCAGTTCATTGCAGTCCAAGGAGCACCTTCAGGGTGAATACTACCGGGTTGTATCCACGTCCTCGTGTTGATGTCGCGCCGGTGCCCGCCGTCGGTCAAGCCGGCGGGATCCTGCTGACGCAGACGCTGCGGGCGACGGGCCTGGCTAACGAGCTGTCCAGAGCGCTGGCGCCGTGGAGGAAGCAGTTCTCGCGGCATGATCCGGGGAAGATCCTCACCGATCTTGCGCTCATGCTCGCGGTCGGCGGGGATTGCCTGGCTGACGTCGCGACGCTGCGGGCGGAACCAGATGTGTATGGGCCCGTGGCCTCAGACCCAACGATCTCCCGCCTGCTCACCGCCCTCGCGGCCGACGTCGACACGGTCGAGAACGCGATCAGCACGGCCCGCCGGAAAGCCCGCAAGAACGCCTGGGTGGTGTCAAAGCGTGGAAGCAACATGGGGTTCGCCGGCAAGTAGTCGGGCGAAGGATTCTGTCGGGGTCAGGAAGCCGAGTCGGCGTCGGGGTCGGTTGTTGATCTCTTCGGCGATGGTGGTGAGGTAGGGCTGGTGGTCGGGGATCGCGGTGCCCTTGGGGAGGTACTCCCGGTAGAGCCGGTTGGTGTTCTCGTTGGACGGTCGCTGCCACGGGGAGTGGGGGTCGGCGAAGTAGACGGGCATGTCTGTGGCCAGGGTGACCTTCGCGTGTTGCGCCATCTCGGTGCCCTGGTCCCAGGCCAGCGAGGCCTGCATCATCCTGGGCAGCTCGGTGAAGTAGTCGATGACCGCGTCCGCGGTGCCCTCGGCTTGTTTGGAGGGCAGGGCGAGCAGGCCGGTGAATCCGCTCATCCGCTCTACCAGGGTCGCGGCGCACGAGGTCCCGTTCTTCCCGATGATCAGGTCGCCCTCCCAGTGTCCCGGCACCCGCCGCTTCGCTGCGTCCTCGCCTCGTTCCGCGATCGGGACCATCCCCACGATCGGTCCGCCCCGGGTCCGGCCGGTGGTGCGGGGCCGGCGCTTGGTCCGTTTGGACTGCAGGAAGATCCCGCGCCCCGCGAGTTCTCCGCGGGGGATCGCGTAGATGTACTGGTAGATCGCTTCTCCGCTGACGGTGCGGCCCTGAGCGTCGGGAGAGTTCGCCATGCGTTCAACGGTCGGGTCTGCGGCCTCCAGACGCAAGCGGCCCGCGATCTCGTTCGGCGTCCACGACGCCGCGAGGTCGGCGTTCACTCGGGCCTCGAGCACCGGATCCTTCGCCACTTTCCTGACCTGTGGGCGCGAGCGCTGACGCTGCGCTTTCACGTCAGCGGTCACGGCTTGATAGCCACGGGTTTTCGTCGAGTTCCGTCGCATCTCTCTGGAGACCACTGACGGGCATCTATCCAGGTGAGAAGCGATTCGACGGATTCCCCACCCGGCCTTCGATCCCGTCGAGATCTCCATCCGCTCCGTGAACGTGAGCCGCCGCCGCACCATCCCAGGCCTCCTCGCCTCGAGCCCCCACCGACCGGGAGTGTTGCTACGACGCTATGACACCATCCTGGGCCCTGGCCGGGAACCACGCCCCCAATGCGAACGCAACGGCGAAGAATCCACTGGTCATCGACCTGGACGCATCACTGGTGACGTCTCACAGCGAGAAGGAGTTCGCACGGCCCACGTTCAAGAAGGGCTTCGGATTCCATCCGCTGCTGGCGTTCGTCGACCACGGCACCGGCGGGAGCGGGGAGATGCTGACCTGCCTCCTGCGCCCCGGTAACGCCGGTTCGAACACCGCAGCGGACCACAAGAGAGTGATCGCCGATGCGCTGGCTCAGGTGGGGATGGGTTCGCGGCCGGGGCGGAAGGTGCTGGTCCGGATCGATGGTGCCGGTGGCACGAAGAAGACGTTGCAGGAGCTGGTAAAGCGGCGGGTCTCGTACTCGGTCGGGTTCACCCTGCCCGCGAACACACCGGAGCTGTTCCGCTTGATCCCGAAGGACGTGTGGGAGCCTGCCTACAACTCCGACGGCGAGGTCCGGGAAGGTGCGGACGTTGCTGAACTGACCGGACTGCTCGATCTCGACGAAGACTGGCCGGAGGGGATGCGCGTCATCGTCCGTCGCGAGCGACCCCATCCTGGGGCGCAGCTGCGGTTCGATGATGTCGAGGGATACCGGCTCACCGCGTTCGCGACGAACACCATGAAGGGTCAGCTCGCGGACCTCGAGGTTCGACATCGTCGGCGTGCTCGTTGCGAGGATCGGATCCGGGTCGCGAAGGACATGGGCCTGCGGAACCTGCCCCTGACCTCCTTTGCGCAGAACCGGATCTGGTGCCAGATCGTGGCGTTGGCCAGCGAGATCACCGCCTGGATGGGGCTGCTCGGCTACGCCGACCAGCCCGCTCGGCGGTGGGAGCCCAAACGCGTGCGCCACCGCTTGTTCCAGATCCCCGCGGCTATCGCTCGGCATGCCCGGCAGCGGGTCCTGCATCTCTCGGACCGGTCACTCTGGGCCGGGATCGTCCTGGCAGGCCACGCCCGCCTCGCCCAGCTTCCCGACCCGGCCGGATAGCTTCCGGCCCGTCGTTGACCGCACTCCTTGAGGATCTCTGGAACTGGACACCCCGACCACCGCGACCGACACGCGGCGGAGCGTCACACCCTCATGCCAGAATCAACGCACGTACACCGGCAACGCCGCCGGACACCGCCGCTCAGCAGCACCGTGAAAGATCGAGGCTAAGGGGTTGTGGAAATGAACTGCTGGGAGCACTCGAAGTCGAGACCTGGGGTTGAGCCCGCGGTCGCGGTATGTGTCCACTGCGGGGCGGCCCTGTGCACAGAGCACGCTTCCGTGTGCGAGCAGAAAGAGACGCGATCAAACGGGCCTGGCGCTCCATCGCAACTTTCGAACACGCGACGAATCTGCTGCAACATGTGCAGTCACCGCTCCCGAGTCGATCAAGACGCGGATGCTCTAGCAACCTGCTGACCACCGCCGGAGGCCCGCATCATCGGCCTCGACGGCGCCAGCCTCCAGCGCCTGGAACGCCTCTCCGGTCAGCTCGGCGACGGCCACTGAGTCGGACCACACCGCTCCCTGCGGGCGGGTGACGCCATCGTGGCTACCGGTCCCGGCCGCCAGGTGGCGGATTCAGCCCCAGTGCGGCATCGACGCTAAGCATTCCCGGTCCACAGTCATGCCTGTTCATGATTCTCAGATCGAATACCAGCGTGAATCTTCCGCACATTGCTGAACCCCGTCGGGTCGATGGAGAGAGTCCAGGACGGAGCAGCAAGCAGAGTCAGTGAAGATCACTTCGTTGAGGATCGCGCTATTCAGTCCAGCACTATGCACATGGAGATCGCTGCCTGGATGGGGCGGCGGACGGATCTGACGTTCACGAGGTCGCTCCAGGAGTCGGGGTGCCCCTCCTTGCAGATCCTCAGCGCCCCGGTCGGGTCACCCGGCATGGTGATGTGCGGGGACGGGGGCGCAGCCAGTGCGCATAACGTTGATCATGTGCACTAGCGGGATCCCATCCCTTCCATCGCGGGACGGTCACCCATGAGCGGCGCCGAGGACCCGTCGCTGGCACCGTCCGCTCGTCGCTGTATCCGGGGGCGCGATTGCACGGGCGCTGCGCGCTGCGCCGCCGGCCGTGCAGGCGGATCACCGGCTGCGAAACACCACGAAACGCTGAACTGAGTAGCTCACGACGAACAGCACCAGGTCGGTCACCGTTTTCGCCGCCAGCAGGGGCATCCCGCGATCATCCAGAGCCTCCATGAGCAAGACTCCTGCCGCGAGGGTCATGATGGCCAGGACCGCGTAGCGCACGGCCGCCAGCATCAGGTGTGACGAGCGGGCCCCGGTGAACACGAACGCCCTGTTCAGAAGAAAATTCCCGGAGGCACTGAGCGCTCTGGCCGCACTGAGCGCCAGCCACAGCGGGGACCCGAGCTTGGCCAGCACCAAGAACACCGCGGTGTCGACGGCGAAGGCGAGCAGACCCGAGACCGAGAACGCGAGTACCGGCGCGAGCACGCGCAGGGAGTCCCGCACAGGCCGGAAGTGACTGGCGGCGTTCTGATCGAGGTACACGGTGGCGATCGGCACCTGGCGCATCCTGATGTTCTCGCGTCCTGCCCGTACGAGCATCGCGTACTCGTACTCGTACCGGTCGCCGGGGATCTCCGTGGCCCAGGCCAGGAGCTCCGAGGGCACCCCGCGCAGACCGGTCTGGGTGTCTCTGAGCGTGGTACCGGCAGCGAGGCGAAGAACCCACGAGCTCGCCAGGTTTCCCAGGCGCGAGCGGAGCGGGACGTCGTGGTCGAAGCTGCGTACGCCGAGCACGATCTCGTGATCCGGTGTGTGGCGGGCGCCGTCCTCCGCGGCGGTGCCGTCCAGTACGTCGCGGACCTGGCCGATGTCCGCGGGCGTGTGCTGGCCGTCGGCGTCGGCCGTGACGACGCCGCAGCCGGGGTGGGTGTGGCGCACGCGGAGGAGACCGGCGCGCAGCGCGCCTCCCTTGCCCTCGTTGTCCTCGAGGTGCATCACGTCGGCGCCCCGATGCCGACAGCGGTCGAAGACGGCACCGTAGCGGGGGCCGGAGCCGTCGTCGACGACGAGCACGTCGATGTCACGGTCGACCAGACCGGCGACCAGGGTCACGAGCTCGTGACCGGGTTCGAGCGCCGGGATCAGCACGACGGCGCGTGAGGACCCGACGGACGCGTGGGGGGCGTCGAGCACGGAGGCGGAGGAGGTGGTGGTGACTCCCCGGGGGTGGATGGTGGCCATCGCGTTCAACCGGCCACGTAAAGGATGTCGGAGGTTGCGCGCTCCCCGCGGTTCGAGGGCTGGGTGATGATCTCGCCGTCGAAGATCATCACGCTCGAGCCGCCGCCATCGAGGTTGTAGCCGGTGGTGCAGCCCAGATCTGCGAGGATCTCCCCGAGTTCGGTGAGCCCAACACCGCGGGAGTAGCCTTCGGAGCGGCCGTCGACGACGAGCAGGACCAGATGGTCGTCCCCGATCACACCGATCGCGGTGCGCGGTTGCTCGCCCTGGATGGAGTGGTTGCCGACGTTGGTGTCGATCTCGACGCCCTCGATTCCGGTGGGCACGGAGCCGTCCACGAGCACGGCCGGGCCGAAGCTGAGGGTGTTCCAGGCACCGTCGTCCAGGAGCTCCTCGGCATTGGTGCTGGTCTCGTCGTAGACCTCGATGCGGCCGTCGCGATAGAAGACCAGGCCGTCGCGGGCGGGCTCGTCGCGGTAGATCACGCCGTTGCGGATCACGATGCCGTTGTCGCGGAAGCCGTAGTAGTCGCCGTTGATCGCCAGCACGGCGTCGTGGCGGCCAGCGATCACGCTCGGCTCCTCGGTGATGTTCTGCCCGACCTCGTCCTGGGCGAAGGCGGCGCGCAGCACGGTGGCATCGGTGATCTCGACGACGGCGGCGTACCAGGCAAGAGCCTCTGAGCCAGTGCCCGTCGCGGTCGAGATGAGGGTGAGGGTGGTGGTCGAGGAGGTGTACCCCGTACTGGAGTAGCTTCCATCGGTGGCGAGGACGGCCGTGGTGGCCGCGCCGGCGGTGGACTCGGCCGCGGAGACGTCAGAGACCTGCACCTTCTCTCGGAGGAAGCGGTCATAGGCCCAGGTGGCGGAGACTCCGCTACCAGCGAGCAGCGCAGCGCCGGTGCCCAGCAGAACTCGTCGACGGATGAACCGCTCGCCGGGTCCTTCGGGCGGGGTGGGTCCGGGGGACGGCTCCCCTGGCGAAGCAGGGTCTCCAGTGGGGGCGCTCTGAGTGCTCATGCTTGGAAGAGTCCGGGCTCGAGCTGTGCTTGAGCATTGGCATGGCTATGGGGCGACTATGTGAACCGGCAGGGCTACGGGGTGACGGCCGGCGCGTCGGGACATACATCTGCCACAGGGCAGACATAGCAGTTCCATAGGTACGCCCGGGAACCTCGATGTCACATCACACATCGAGGAGCAACCCTATGTCCGTCATCGCCCTGTACGCCCTGGATCTCGCCGCCGCCGCGGTCCTGACATTCGGCATCTACTGGCCACGCCATCATCGTCGTGACCTCGTCGTCGCCTTTCTGGGAATCAACGTCGGCGTGCTCGCCGTGTCCGCCCTTCTGTCCACCTCGGCCGTGAGCGCCGGGATCGGATTGGGCCTGTTCGGCGTGCTCTCGATCATCCGACTGCGTTCCGACGAACTCGCCCAGCACGAGATCGCCTACTACTTCGCCTTCCTCGCCCTGGGTCTCGTGGGCGGGCTCTCGGTCACGCCTACCGCAGTGGCGGCCGGGTTCATGGCGCTGATCGTCGTGACCATGGTGGTCGTGGACCATCCCGCCCTGCTGAGTCGTCACCGCCGCCAGCTGGTCGTCGTGGACCGTGCGATCGCCGACGAGCAGGAGCTCCGCACCCATCTCGAGCGGATGCTCACAGCGCAGATCACGGCACTGATCGTCCAGCGTCTGGACACGGTCAGCGACACCACCACCGTGGACGTCCGCTTCCGCGTCCCCCGCAGCGCAGCCCGCGCCACGACCCCGATGCTCAGCGCGGTGAGTGGCGAGGAGCGTTTCCGCACCCCGGGCGAGCACCGCATCGCCCCGGACGGTGCGAGCGCGGTCGCCTCGAGCACCGCGAGCCGCGGGGCCGACGCCGGGATCGCGGCGGTGTCCCGATGACCGCCCTCAGCGCGCTGCCCGCCGTCGGACTCGAGGAGATCTCCGAGCGCGCCGGCCGCATGACCCGGGTGGACCGCAAGTACCTGGTCCCGCGCGCCACCGCCCACCGTCTGCTCGACGGACTGGCGGACCGAGTGCGGGTGCTGACCATCTCCGGATGCCACACATTCCAGTACCGCTCCACCTACTACGACACCGCCGACCTCTCGGCCTTCCAGGCCGCCGCGACCGCACGCCGACGCCGCGCGAAAGTGCGCAGCCGTGAGTACCTCGACACCGGCACGGCATTTCTCGAGGTGAAGACCCCGACCGGGCGCGGCGAGTCGTCCAAGCAACGCATCCCACTCTCACCAGGTGCGGCCGACGGCCCCATGGACGAGGTATCTGTCGCCTTCGTGGCACACACGCTCGAGTCGGCGGGTATCCCTGTCCCGACGATGCCGCTCACCCCCGTCCTGACCACCCGCTATGACCGCAGCACCCTGCTGATCGACGACGAGGACAGTCGGCTGACGATCGATGCCGGCCTCCTGTGGTCGATCCCGGGAACGAATCGTCCCGTCGACAGCAGGCGTCATGCCGCCGAGCTCCCCTCGACCTCGCGAGCACTGAACGGGCTCGTGGTCCTCGAGACCAAGGCCGGCACCCGCCCGTGCACCGCAGACCGTCTGCTGTGGGCCGACGGGCACCGTCCCGTGCGCCTGTCGAAGTACGCGACGGGCCTGGTCCTGCTGGATCCGCGCCTGCCCCACCACCGCTGGCATCGCACCCTGCAGGCCTTGCGCACGGCACTCTGACCCGCTGCCCACCACAGAACCCACCAATCACCCGCTAAACACCCGCTCGGCCCTGGCCGTGAGAGGAACCCATCATCATGAGCACCCACCGCACCCCCACCGATCCCACCCGGCACCCCGGACGCACCCGGGGTGGCATCCGCCGCACTATGGCCGCCGTCGCGGTCGGCGCCGCGGCCCTCGCCCTGGCCGCCTGTGGCCCAGAGACTGCGATCACCGCCTCCCAGTCGAGCAGCGCGGCCTCGACGACGACGAGCAGCACCACGTCCACGGCAAGCAGCCCGATGCTCTCGAGCCTCGACCTGACCTCGCTGGATACTCACTTCGACGAGGACGATCTGACCTGGGAGGTGGCCGAGGAGCAGAGCATCACCCTGGCCGACGAGGGGTCCTCCTCGGACTCCGATGACGTCACGGTCGACGACTCCACGATCACCATCACTCAGGCCGGCGTCTACCGGGTCTCGGGATCACTCACCGACGGCCGGCTCGTCGTCGCAGCCCCGGATGACCAGACCGTCACGATCATCCTCGACAACGCCTCGATCACGAGCAGCACCGGCCCGGCCCTCTCCGTGACCAGCGCCGACGAGACCATGCTGTACCTGGAAGAGGGCTCCTCGAACACGGTCCAGGACGGCTCGGACTACGAGGTCGCCGACGACGTGACGCCGGTCGCCGCGATCGCCTCAGCCTCCGATCTCACGATCGCCGGCTCCGGTGCGCTCAGCGTCATCGGCACCATGAACGACGGCATCTCGAGCAACGACGGCCTGGTCATTGCGGGTGGCGACCTCACGGTGACCGCGGCTGACGACGCGCTCCGCGGCAAGGACTACGTGGACATCACCGGCGGGACCTTCGACATCACCAGCGGCGGTGATGCGATCAAGTCCGACAACTACGAGGACGAGGACCGCGGCTGGGTTCTGATCACTGCAGGCACGTTCACCATCGATGCGGGAGACGATGGCATCGACGCCGAGCAGGCCATCGAGATGATCGACGGCACGTTCACTATCGAGAAGTCGACCGAGGGCCTCGAGGCCGCGAACGTCATGATCGGTGGCGGCACCGTCGACATCACGGCTTCTGACGACGGGATCAATGCCACCGCTGCGACCACTGCGGAGGAGGCCGCCACCGCAGAGGAGGCGACCGCCGAAACCACGGACGCCCGCCAGCAGGGCCCGGGAGGCGGCGGTGAGGAGGATGATGGCTCATGGCTGTCGATCTCGGGTGGAACCGTCACCATCGAGGCCGACGTCGACGGTCTCGACTCCAACGGCTCCACCTCGCTGACCGGCGGCACCATCACGATCACGAGCGCGGACAACGGTGGCGACTCCCCCGTCGACTCCAACGGCGAGGTCACCTTCGACGGTGTGACCCTCACCGCGAACGGCACCGAGATCACCTCGGCCGACGACCTCGCCTCCGAGATGGGTGCAGGCCCGGGAGGCGGGCAGATGGGCACGCCTCCCGACCGGCAGCAGCCGGACTCCAGCTCTTCCACCGGGTCCACCTCGGACTCCACGGCGACCTGATCGCTGCGACGTCGTCCCGCAGTGGCCCCTTCCGGGGCGAGCCGGGCTTGACGGGGCTGCACGCGGCGCTTTCCGAGACCCGACGGGAGGGAAGGTCGCCGTGCCGGCTGACAGAGGCCTGCTCCACCCCGTCAACAACGCGCTCTCGCGCAGCGGTGCGGTGACGCTGTGCTCAGTGGCCGTTGGTCGAGGCCGTCAGGGCGAGGGAGGGGCGAGCGGCAAGTGAACAGCGAATGTCGTCGTCTGCCCCGGGGTGCTCTGCACGTCGATGCGTCCGCCGTGTGCGGTGATGATCGCGTGGGAGATGGCGAGGCCGAGCCCGGCACCGCCTCCCCCGTCGGCCTCGTCCGCGAGCTCCTCACCGCTCTCCGGGGCATCAACGCGGGCGCGGGAGCGGGATTCGTCTCCGCGGGTGAAGCGTTCGAAGAGTCGCTCGCGCAGTCCCTCGGGGATGCCGGGACCATCATCGGCCACCCGGACGATCGCGGATCCCCCGTCGACATTCTTGTCGAGCGACGCGGTGACGGTCGATCCTGCGGGCGTGTGCGCACGGGCGTTGCCGAGGAGGTTCGTCAGGACCTGGCGCAGCCGGTCCTCGTCCCCGGTCACCTCGACAGGTTCTTCGACCTCGAGCACCCACCGGTGGTCAGGTGCCGCGGCATGGGCGTCGCTGATGGCGTCGATCAGCAGCACGGCGAGGTCGACGGGCTCCTGTCGCAGGGGCTGACCGGCATCGAGCCGGGCGAGCAGAAGAAGATTCTCGACCAGAGAGGTCATGCGCACCGCTTCGGAGGAGATGCGAGTGAAGGAACGCTGCTGTGTCTGGGTCATGGGCGCCCCCTCGGCCTGGGACAGCTGGGCATACCCCTGGATCGAGGCCAAGGGCGTGCGCAGCTCGTGACTGGCATCGGCGACGAAGCGTCGCAGCCGGTCCTCCGCTGCCTGCCGCTTGGTCAGTGCATCCTCGATGTGGTCGAGCAGGGAGTTCAGAGCCCCGCCCACCTGGCCGACCTCGGTGGCGGGGTCCGTGTCGACGGTGTCAACCCGGTCCGGCAGGACGACCTCACCGCTGGCCAGCTCCCGCTCGGAGACCCGCTGAGCGGTGTGGGCGAGACGTCGCAGCGGGCGCAGGCTCTGCGTGATCACGAGGATCAGACCTCCGACCAGCAACAGCAGCACTCCGCCCATGACACCGCCGAGAATCGCAGCGGTGGTGCGGGTGCTCTCCGTGACGTCGGCCAGGGAGCGACCGGAGACCACCGTGCCATCCGCGCCGCGTTCCACGGCGACGCGGAAACGCCCCAGCTCACCCTCGAGGTCGACGCTGACGGGCCGGCGTTCAGGCAGGCTGTCAGCGGTGAGCTCGGCGATCTGCGCGTCGGTGAGGACGGAGGCGGTCCCGTCGTCACCGATCACCGATGCCTCGACCACGGCACCCTGGGCATCGAGGACGAGAGTGAGCGCGCCGATCCGCGGGGCCGGCCCGCCCTCCGAGACCGCTCCCGCCGGGGACTCCTGCGTGTCGTCCGGTGAGTCGCTGGCATCTTCGGGTCGGGGGCCGCCGCGGGGATGGACGACCAGATCGAGGCCGACGAGAACCTCCTCGTCGAGACGTTGCAGGGCCGAGGCACGGACCGCGAGCAGCGTCGTTGTCCCCATGATCAGGAACGCGACCGCGACGAGGACGCTCACACCGATCACAAGGCGCCGGCGGAGCGAGAGCGAACGGCCCCTCATGCAGGCCGGATCGTGTAGCCGACGCCGCGGACGGTGTGGATCATCGGCTCGCCGACGGTGTCGACCTTCTTGCGCAGGTAGGAGATGTACAGCTCGACGACGCTCGACTTCCCGCCGAAGTCGTAGCTCCACACCCGATCCAGGATCTGCCCCTTGGAGAGCACGCGCCGCGGGTTCCGCATGAGGTAGCGAAGCAGCTCGAACTCCTTCGCGGTCAGCGAGAGCGAAATGCCGGCACGCGTGACCTCGTAGGCTTCCTCATCAAGGATGAGGTCACCGACGACGAGACGAGTCTCGCTTTGCGCTGCTGTCGCGACGTGGCGGCGGACCATACCGCGCAACCGGGCGATGACCTCCTCGAGGATGAAGGGCTTGGTGACGTAGTCGTCGCCGCCGGCGGAGATCCCGGCGATGCGGTCCTCCACGGCGTCCTTCGCGGTGAGGAACAAGACGGGCGTGTCGACGTGAGCGGCACGGAGACGGGTGAGGACCTCCATCCCATCGATGCCGGGCATCATCACGTCCAGCACGATGACGTCAGGCTCCGACTCCCGGATCGCGGTGAGGGCCTCCTGCCCGTTCGCAGCGGTCCAGACTTCCCATCCCTCATGTCGCAGAGCCATACGCAGCAGGTCACTGAGGTAGACCTCGTCGTCCGCGACGACGGCGCGCACGGGCGACCCGTCGGGGCGAGTCATCATCGGGGGCCGACTGCCAGGTGTCATGGTGCTCATCTCATCCGTCCTCCAAGGCGTGTCGTGTCGACTGGCAGACACTCACCGATATGGAGAAGCTACCGCGCTATTCGTGAGCGAGCGATAGCCCCGCCGCTCTCATAGCGAACTCATAGAAAGCACCGAGAAGCGCCATAGACCCCAGCCCTACCGTTCTTCTGGTCCCCACCGGCCCAGAGCGGTCGCCGGGACCGGCCGGACCGCTTCCGGCACCGGCCGTCATCCAGACCAGGGAGAAAACTGATGACAAGGAAATCTGCACCCTCGGGCGACGCTGACCGACCCACGTTCGAGGGCCGCCCGCTGGACCGGCCGACGGAGGACATCGAGGACCAGGGCCTCGCCTTCGACATCGCCACCGTCGTCACCCGCCGCCGCACGCTCGGGGTGCTCGGCGCCGGCGCAGCTGCCGCGGTCCTCGCAGCCTGCGCACGCGGCACGTCCGCGAGCACCGGCACCTCTGATGCGGGCGGGGCCACGGCATCTGACGGAGGCGGCGCGATCAACGCCACGAGCTCCGGCGCTGAGATGCCGACCGAGACCGCGGGCCCGTACCCCGGTGACGGCTCCAACGGCGCCGACGTTCTGGAGATCAGCGGCGTGGAGCGCAGCGACATCCGCTCGAGCATCGACGGCGGAGCGACCGCCGAGGGCGTGGACCTCACCCTCACGATGGACATCATCGATCTCGTCGAGGACGGGGCGGCGATGACCGGTGCCGCGGTGTACGTCTGGCACTGCGATGCCCAGGGCGGCTATTCGATGTACGGCGATGGCCTGACCGAGGAGACCTACCTTCGCGGCGTGCAGGTCGTCGGCGAGGACGGCACCGTCACCTTCACCACCACCTTCCCGGGCTGCTACTCCGGACGCTGGCCGCACATCCATTTCGAGGTGTTCCCCGACCTCGCCTCCCTCACGGACGCGACCAACGCGGTACTGACCTCGCAGATCGCTCTGCCGGAGGAAGCGTGCGCCGCGGTGTACGCGCGCTCGGAATACTCCGGTTCAGCAGAGAACATGGCCGAGATCTCGCTCGAGAGCGACGGCATCTTCTCGGACGGCGCCGACATGCAGATGGCCACGATGACCGGAGACGTCGACGCCGGGTACACGGCCACGATCGACGTGCCGATCGACACGAGCACCGAAGAAGAGGCCGGCGGCGGACAGGGCAGCCCCGGCGGGGACGGGCAACCGCCAGAAGGAGCACCCCGCGGACAAGCGCCGACGGAAGAGACCACGACAGACACGGATTCAGCTGGGACGTGAGCACGTCCTGCTGCCCAAGAGACTCGACACGTTCCCAACATTGTGACGAGCAGACCTTCTCGAGCGCTGAAGCGCCCTGGGTTTCGTTCCGAGTCTCAGCAAGGAGAATCGGCGCCACCTCGATACCCTCACGCGGTCGTCCACTCTCGCACTGCCACGCTCGAGCACTGGCGGACACCGATTCGGGGCTGGCACTCTCCGGGTGAGAGTGCTAATCTGTTCGCAGTTGAGTCGAAGGGACTCAAGGTTGGTAGGCCACCATTCCAGGCGGTGGCCGCGATAGGAAGGAGACACCATGGCTACCTACGACCCGTTCCGTGAGATGGAGCGTCTCGCGAGCAACTTCCTCGACACCGGGCGACGGGGCCCTCGGCAGATGCCGATGGACCTATATCGCGCTGGCGATCACTACGTTCTCTCCGCTGACCTGCCGGGCATCGATCCCGGGTCCGTCGATGTCGATGTCGATGGACAGCTGCTGACCATTCGCGCCGAGCGGACCCTCGCGACCGATGAACAGGCGCAGTGGATCACTCGCGAGCGCACGGGAGGAACCTTCCTGCGCCAGCTCAGCCTCGGACAGGGACTGGACACCGAGCACATCTCCGCGAGCTACCACAACGGTGTGCTCAGCGTGACGATCCCGATCAGCGAGAAGGCCAAGCCCCGCAAGATCGAGATCACCACGCAGAACGCTCCCCAGCAGATCGAGTCCCCGGCGAGCTGATCACTCGACCGCTTTCCTCGAAGGCCCCCGGCTCCCCGCGAAGCCGGGGGCCTTCGGGCGGATAGGAGGTCTTCGGGAGGGGGGCGTCACCCGCTGTCCGCGGAGTTGAGTCCCGCAGAGTGGTGCAGCGCGGCGGCCCCGTGGTCGTCCGGGACAATCGCTGCACCACTTCCAGGGACGTGACCCGCGGACTGTCCCGAAGCCTGAGCCCGGCACCACTATCCGCGCGTGAGCAACCGAATTCCGTCGAGAATCGCCTCGTGCACTCGGGCATCACCCAGCGGCAGGAAGTGCCCACGCGTTCCCAGCTGCACGTTGTGCGCTCCTTCCAGATGGCTGCCGCCCGGGATGTGCGGGTCGAAACGGCCGTAGATGGAGACGATGTCCTGATCCACGTGTCGGCTGGCAGTCAGCTCGGCCAGCTCGGGGGAATGCGGCAGGAAGACGCGGAGGGCTGGTAGTGGCAACAAGCGGGCCAGGGAGGAACCTTCGAAGGGCGTGTTGACGGCCACGAGCCCCTGGATAGCGCCGGCCGCATTATGCCGGGAGAGCAGCAGCTTGCCGATCAACCCGCCCTTGCTGTGGGCCACCAGCACGCAGCGACTGATGCCTTCCCGGTGGATATATCCGTCCACCAGGCTCGCCATGTCTTCGATGCTGCCGCCGTTGTACCCCAAGTCGACCACGGCACGCACGTCATAGCTCTGTTCCCGCAGCACATCGGCCACCGGACGCATGAAGGACCAGGTCTCATAGATTCCGGGCAGCAGAACGATCACGGGTTTGTCCGGATCGGACTGGCGATACGACTGCGGGTCGGGCTGGCGGACCAGCGCGGCGATCTGCCAGCGGAGGGCGTAGGTGTAGTCGCGGGCCCAGGCGTCGAGATTCGTACCTGCCTCGGCGAGCATCCCAGTCAGGCGACTCAGCCGGCCCCGGGAAAGCCCGATGAGGTGTCGCATCCGGCCGGTCACGCGCTCGGGAAGGTCGCCCGCGGACCGGGACGGTGGCCGTTGACGGTGGTGAGGAACGGTGCACAGGCTGCGGCGAGATCGTGTGGCCGATTGTGCTGGACGTTGTGGGGGCCGCCGGGGATCTCCAGCAGAGCGGCGTCCGGGGCCAGGCGCACTAACAGGCGCACCCACTCGGCGGACGCGATCGGATCCCGTGCCCCGCGGACCACCAGTCCGGGAACGGCGCAGCGCAGGATGGTCTCCTCGGTGCGGTCGGCGATCATGTGCCGGGCGGTGCGCAGGTATCGCAGCGGGCCCATCCGCAGGTAGTTTCGGAGCACCACGGCGTTGCTGGTGGGCGACTCGATCAGGGTGTCCTGCAACAGCCGCATGGCCTGGGCGGGCAGGCTGCGCCCGGCAGGGTCCACGGTGGGACCGATCAACATATAGCCGGCGCACAACCCCGGATGGCCGGCGATGGCGTCCACGACGATCTGGCAGCCCATGGAATGACCCACGACGACGGGTGCATCCAGTCCCAGAGCCTCGACCACCCCCGCGACCACTTCACCCAGCTCTGGGACGGTGAGCGCACGGGCCGGCTTGGGCGTCCTGCCGTAGCCCGGCAGGTCCAGGGCGTACACGTCATGCGTGGCTGCGAGCACGTCGGCGTACGGCAGGAAGTACTCTCCCGACATCCCGATCCCATGCACCAGCACGATCGGCGGGCGCTCCAGGGCGTAGGTCCCGTGCACGTCCACGGCATGGCGACCGATGTGCATACGCCGTCGGTGGAGCCCCGCGCCGGGCTTCTTCTGGGCCACCTTCGTCTCTTTCCACAACGTCATGAACCGCAGCAATGAGGACTGCACCGAGGTTACCGTCCTCCATGACGCTCACCTGTTGGCCGCAGGAGGAATCGATCTCCTCGAGACTCATGGAGTGACCCACCACGTCTCCCTTCGCCGGCGAGGTCATCCAGCGGAGCTGCTCAGCCGCACGTGAAGAACCACCGTGCGCCTCACCCCGATCGTACTGACAACGCACGAGAACGTCAGCCAGTCGAGAGGGAAGGCCGCACCGATAGGTGACCGCGCAGCCGTCTACCTCTCCCAGGCGAACCTGCCGGGAAAAGGCTCTACCCGCTCGTGAGCGACGTCGCCGCGGTGGAATCCTTCTATGCCCTGCAACCCGACCGAACGGCATGTTATCCCCTCGATCGCTTTACCTGGCGGCGGTCTCGGGTGAAGATCACAGCCCCTGGGCAAGGAGGCTGGTACATGTCTGCTCGCAATATCGTCGACGGCGTCCACCTGATACAGCAGGCCAACGTCAAGAGCTGGCTTATCGAGGGTGGTGGCGGGCTCACTCTCGCTCGCCCAGGAGAACGGGCCTCCCTGACCCCGGGCCAAGACTGCATCCACAGCGTTAATCCACTGACGAGAAGTGTCCGCTCCAATCCCACGGAAGGAGCCCATCATGCGTAGCCGACTAGAAGACGACCTTGATAGCTGTAGGCCTCTCATCCTGTTCTTGGGCGATGAACGCGACGACGAGGACCATGACGTACTCTTTCCCAAAATCCGGGAGAGTGGCGTCTCTGTCGTGCGTGTCCACCCCATCGACCTGATGATCAGCTTGAAGCCGAGCGGTCCCCGCTTCACCGTCGATGGGCGTCCGGTCCGACCGAAGCTGGTTGTCGGCTGGGTCCTCGACGAGTTGCTGTGGCCGGGAATGATCCAGCTCGACGTTTTCGAAAGAGCCGGTATTCCCGTCATCAATGACACGATGACTCTGTTCCGCACCGCGAACAAGCTGCTCGACAGCTCACAGCTCAACACGGGCGGCCTCCTGCGATACCCGGTGCTATCCGGCTACGACCGCACGGCGCTGGATCCCGGGTTCGCTCCCGACGGGACCACTGTCGTCAAACCACTGCGTGGATTCGGCGGTCGGGGCATCGAACGTCTGGAGAGCACGTCCGACTACGAAATGTTTCGACGCATGGATACCTCCCTCGACTCTGCGTACTATGCGATGCCCTGGGTGGAGAACCCCGGTCGGGACATACGCGTCTATACGGTCAACCACCACCCGGTTTTCGCGATGTACCGATATGCACCGCCCGGTTCCTGGATCACCAACGTCACCGCCGGCGGCAGGATCGCAATGTGCCCTCTCACGGCGGAACTCTCCGACCTCGCTTCGCGCGCATCACGAGCTGCGAACACGCTCATCGGGGGAGTCGACATCGGCGAAGATGTGGAAACCGGCGGGTACGTCATCTATGAGGTCAACTCGTGCCCCACCTGTGAGCCTCCAGTATTGGAGATGGTCGCCGACTTCCTGACCGAGGCGGTCACCGACTACGAAGCAGCCCGGGCGACCTGGGAGCCGAGCCACGTATATACCACTCTGGATCGAGACCCGAAGCTCTTCCACCCCAGCAAGAGACATCTCATCCAACCGGCAGACTGATCCTCTCAGGGCTGCCCGATGAAGAGAGACCAGCGCTCCGGAACCGAAGGCCATGATGCCGGCGGCGGGCCTGCGAGCAGTCCTGCACGGAGTCAGGACTGACCGTGCACCAGTCCTGGTTCTCGATCAGTAGGGCGGAAGCGGCGGGTTCTTCAGCCGCTCGAGCGCCCGGCGTTTAGCGTCGAGCTCTTCCTGGTAGCGGGTCCAGGAGTCCATGAGCTCACGCGTCATATAGGGACTCGCGAGATCCTCGTTGTCGCGGACGATCACGTGCACTCGATCCTGGATCGACCAGGCTGTCCGTCCCGGCAGGCCGGGGGTGCACGGTAATCGGGTCGGGTCGATCAGTCCGGCGGTCTTCGCGCGGTGGTGCTGCCAGCACAGGAGGTGCAGGTTCTCGATCTCGGTGAGGCCGCCGCGCTCCGGATCTCCGTGGTTGTACTCCTCGATGTGATCCGCCTCGGAAGCCCAAGAGGTGGGGCGCGCGCATCCGGGGACCGCGCAGGTGGTGTTCCGAAGACGCAGATGTTCGAGCATGGCACGGGTCGGCGTGTAGACCTCCGCAGGCAGCGGCAGGAATGCGCCACTGCACGGATCGGTGAGCACCCGGTACCAGGTGTCGCTCTGCCCGGCCAGCTCACGAGCCATCGTCGCGGGGATCGGGATCGTCCCCTCCAGCAGTCCGGGTTCCTGGGAACCGCCGAGCATGGTCATGACGGGAACGGTGATGTTGAGCCGGAAGCGGGGCTTCGGGACCTGGACTCCGTCGGTGGTGAAGGCGGCGCCGCCCAGCAGGTCGTACTGGATGAGAGCGAGGGAAGCGGTCATCGCCGTTTCGGCGACCGTGCCGCGCGGGTCCACCGGCGGGGCCTCCCCCGCCTCCAGGGCGTGGCTCTGGGCGGATTGGACGGCGCGAGCGGCGGCATCGAGCCGCTGAGCGAGGGCAAGGATCTCCGGAGCCGGGCCGATCACCCGCAGGCATCCGATCCCGTCGTCCCGGGTGGGCAGCAGTTCCACTCGGCGCCGACCCTCGGGCGTGAGGTGCGCCGGGGTCTCCTGCTGGGATTCCAGCCGGCTGAGCAGTCGGGAGAGCCGCTGATGGAACTGCTCGGTGGTGAGGGTGGCGGGCCAGAGCGAAGCGGCGCTGTCCACGTGCTCCATCTGGCGTGGGGTGAGGTGGCGGGTGCGGCGCAGGATGCGATCGAACCAGGCCGCGGGGAACTCGCCGCTTCCCAGGCGGATCAGCGTGCGCGGGAGCTGGGTGACTGCGATGTGGGAGTCATGGACGATGCGGTCCGCGACGGTCCGGGTGCAGCGCAGAGCCAGAGCGACGGAGAGGAGCTCGGCCTCTGCGACGTCTTCGTCGTAGTCATCGTTCTCGATGTCATGGAACGACGGCGCGAGTGCGATGAACCGTGCGGCCAGGCGGTGGCTCTCCTCGATCGAAGCCGCGTGGACGGGCCGCAGATGCTCCGGGAGCACGGGGGCGGCCGGAGTGGGATCCGGCCGTGCGGGAGTCCCGTCAGTCCCGTCCTCATCGAACGGCACATTCGCGCTCTCATGGAGATCACCCATTGCACACACCTCCCCCGTCGGGATTTACTGCGGAATGCTCACCAGAGGGAAGGCTCATGAACGGTCGGCAGATCAACACTTCGTCGTATCGCTATTTTATCGACACCGGGCGTGAGTACAAGCCCCAGGGTCAAATCTGTGGATATTGTGGATAAGCAGATGATGGGGAGGAACGGTGTCGCTGATTTCTGTGGATAAGTCACCACTGTGGAGGAGCAGTCACGCTCTGTGCTGTGGAAACGGAGCCACTGTGGAGGAACGGTCGGACGCGTGCACGGGCTACCGGGGTGAATGCAGAAGCTCGGAACTAATGCACTTGGAACCCACCAAAAAGCCCCGTCGCATTCTGGCGCAATCGTCGAGTTGATACAGGACCCCCTCAGCAAAGCCGTCCGGACGGTAACACAGGTCGGTGCGGAATCTCGCCAGAGCAGAAGTTCGCATTTTCGATGAGTACGCCGCTATTCTCGGCGCATGAGAAATGCCCGCGACCGAAGCCGCCCCTCTCTCAGGACATTGCTCATCACCCCCTACGCCGCCGCGACCGCGACGTTGAGGGCCTCCCATGCGATGCGCTCGCTCGCACTGCTGACCGGGGTCAATGCGCTGGGCAACGGGCTCTTCGCGACGGTCAGCATCCTCTTCTACACCCAGCAGCTCGGCTTCTCGATCGGCGTCATCTCCAGTGCCCTGGTCCTCGCGACCGTGCTCGCGATCGGGGGCGATCTCGTGGCCGGGAAGTTCTCCGACACCGCGAGCCCGAAGCCGGTGCTCCTGGCCGGGCTCGTCCTCTCCGCGCTCGCCACCGCCCTGCTGCTGCTCGTCGGGAACCAGGCGAGCTTCGTGGTCGCGCTGTGCCTGATCAGCCTCGGGCAGGGGCTGTGCATGTCCTCGAACACCACCCTGATCCGGCGCCTCGCCCATGAGAATCCGGCCCTCGCCCGCGCCTCGCTCAGATCCCTGCTCACCCTCGGGATCTCAGCCGGCGCCCTGCTGGGTGGGCTGGTCCTGGCAAGTGGGGGCCTGACGGGATTCCGGATCGCGATCCTCGGCAATGCGCTCACCTTCGTCATCGCCGCCGTGCTGCTGCTGGGCATCACGGTGCCGCCTGCCCCACCCGGGGCTCCGGGGAGGTCGCGCCCGGTGCTCCCCGATCGGCGGTTCGCCGTGTTCTCGCTCGCCAACGGTGCGATCGGGATCTACCTGCACGTGCTGTCCTTCGCACTCCCCCTGTGGGCGGCGATCCATCATCCGGAGCTGATCTGGGTCGTCGGCCTCCTGGTCGCGTTAAATGCGCTGCTCACCGCCGCCTTTCAGGTGCCGGCCAGTGCAGGGATCGAGAGCATCAGCGCGGCGAGCCGACGGCTGGTCATCGGCGCCGCCTGTCTGGCGCTCTCCTACCTGTTCTTCCTCTCCGGCTGGTCGTCCTCACCGGGTGTGCTGGTGCTCGTGATGATCGTCTTTCTCGCGGCGCACACGGCCGGAGAGGTGCTGTACAGCGCCGGGACGATGGAGCTGCTGTTCCGGCTGGCGCCTGCGCAGCAGCAGGGTCAGTACGGCGCGTTCTACGGGATCAGCAACGGGCTGATGTCCTCCGTGGCGCCCGCGATGCTCGGTGCCGCGATCGCCCTGAGCGGCGGGTGGGGGTGGTGGCTGCTCGCCGGCGCGACGATCCTGCTGGCGCTCCTCATCCGCGCGGTGAGCAGAGGCGCCGTCCCTGACACGGTCGACGCGCAGCCGCTCCCAGTGTCTCCCGAAGTTCAGCGACCGAACAGGCGCGCGAGGAATCCGCTGGGTTGACCGGCGCTCCCGGACCCCGCCTCGGCGGCGGGGGTGGGGGCATCCTCGTGCCCGCGACAGCGGTCGGCGGGGGCGACCCCTGCCAAGGCGGTCTCGACATGCTGACTGCATCCGGCCCAGGTGGTCTTGCCGCACGTGCGGCAGGTGACGGCTCGGCACATGGCGAGTCCTCTCTTCGCGTCAGGCGGGTTCTGCTTCTCAGGAGACGAGCTGCTCAGGGGCGTTCTGGGCGGCCCACGAGGCCCAGCCTGCGTAGCTGCCCTCGAGCTCGACCACGTCGAAGCCGGCTCGGCGCAGAGCGGCGGCGGCCACGGCGTTGCGCACCCCGGACTGGCAGTAGGTGACCAGGGGTCCGGCCTCCGGGGCGGGGAGGGCGTCCTGGCGGAAGAGGACCTTACCGGCGTTGAGCTGCTGAGAGCCGGGAAGGTGCCCGTTCGCATGCTCGGTGCGGTTGCGCACGTCCAGCAGCAGGGTGCCCTCGTGCTGGGCGAGGAAGCCCTGCAGGTCCGCCGGCGCGACCGTTGCCGGAACGGCGTGCGGCAGTCCCTCGAGCGTCGTGATGTATCCGGCGATGCGGTCGATGCCCACGCGGACGAGGTGGTCGCGGAGTTCCTCGGCGGCCTCGGCGTCAGGGGCGAGCAGCACCAGGGGGGTGTCCTCGGACTCGGGGTCATAGGCCCAGGCCCCGAAACTCGCCGCCTTGGCGGCGCTGGGCACGGTGAGCGCACCTGCGACCGTGCCGCGGTGGACCTCATGCTGCGGGCGGACGTCGACGAGCACCAGGCTGCCGTCGTCCAGTCCCTGAGCGATCTGCGTGGTCTCGAGTTCCACCAGCGGCGGCCGCTCGCCGAGCGGGGCCGGGCCCTGGACGTTCTGGCGCTTCATGCGAGCGAAGTAGGCGTGGGCGTCGGGCTGACCGTCGAGCAGCTCGTCGACGAAGCCCTGTTCGTCGTCGTTGGCGAGATAGGGCGCCCACCAGGCGAATCGGCGCTCGTAGCCGACGGTGGTCGAGGGCAGCGCCCCCAGGGCCTTCCCGCAGGCGGAGCCGGCGCCATGGCCCGGGAAGACCTGCACGTGATCGGGGATGGTGAGGAAGGACTCCTTCAGCGAGGTGAACAGCTGCTTCGCCCCGGCGAAGCGGGTGTCCTCGAAGCCGGCGGCCTCGTCCAGCAGGTCCGGCCGGCCCACGTCCCCGGAGAAGACGAAGTCTCCGGTGAGGTAGTAGCCGGGCTCGTCCGTGACTGCGCCGTCGGTGACCAGGAAGGAGAGATGCTCCGGCGTGTGGCCGGGCGTGTGCCGCGCGGTGATGGTGAGATTGCCGAGCGTGAGGGTGTCCAGGTCGTGCAGGACCTCGGCGTCGAAGCGGTAGGTCCAGTCCTCTCCGCCCTCACCGGAGACGTAGCCGGTCGCACCGGTCGCGGCGACCAGTTCGCGGGTGCCGGAGAGGAAGTCGGCGTGCACATGCGTCTCGGTCACGGCGACGATCCGCAGGCCATGGCGGGCGGCGAGGTCCAGGTACTGCTGGACATCGCGGCGGGGGTCGACGACGAGCGCCTCTCCGTTGGCCTGACAGCCGATCAGGTAGCTGGCCTGGGCGAGATCCTCATCGTAGATGCGCTCGAGAAGCATGATTCCTCCTGCGGTTCTGGAATGGATGATGCTGCATGGGTGAATGACTGCGGTGGCCGGGGCGGCCTCCACCGCACCGGCCGAAGCTCAGGCCAGGGACAGGAACATCTTCTCCATGTCCTTCTTGTCCAGGCTCTCGTCCGGGTTCTTCAAGCACTGCTCGAGGCCGCTGGCGATGATCGCGAATCCTGCTCGGTCCAGCGCCTTGGACACCGCGGCGAGCTGAGTGACCACGTCCTTGCAGTCCCGCCCCTCCTCGAGCATGCGCACGACGGCGGCCAGCTGCCCCTCGGCGCGCTTGAGGCGGTGGACGGTGGGGGTGAGCTCATCGAGGTTCAGCTGCACGGAAGGCTCCTGGTGGTCGGGGCTCTGATCCTATACCCCTGGGGGTATCAAGCTCAATGCGACGGGAGGACGATGAACGGCCGCGGAACAGCACTCCACGACGCCGCCGCGAACAGGCGAAGTCCCCCGCGCAGCGGTATGGCAGAGTTTCCTATAGGGCCATGAACAGCCCGCCACGCCTGAGCGAAGGAGCCTCCGTATGCGCGCACTGATGCTGCACGAGAAGAACCGGATGTCGATCGAGGAGGTCGAGCCCGTCGGCTCCCCTGGACCGGGAGAGGTCCGGATCAAGATGCACACCGTCGGCATCTGCGCCTCGGACGTGCACTACTGGACCGATGGCAAGATCGGACCCTTCGTGGTCGAGGCGCCGATGATCCTGGGCCATGAAGGTGCCGGCACCGTCGTCGAGGTCGGCGAGGGCGTCACCCACCTCTCCCCCGGCGATCGCGTCGCGATGGAGCCCGGCGTACCGGATCCCTCCTCCCGCGCGGTGAAGGAGGGCAACTACAACGTGGACCCCGGCGTGCAGTTCTGGGCCACCCCGCCCGTGCACGGCTGCCTCGTCGACGAGGTCATCCACTCCGCCGCGTACACCTTCAAGCTCCCCGACAGCCTCAGCTTCGCCGAGGGTGCGCTCATCGAGCCGTTCTCCGTGGGCATGTATGCCGCGACGAAGGCGGGGATCAAGCCTGGCGATGTCGCCGCCGTCGTCGGCGCCGGGACCATCGGGATCATGACCGCTCTCGCCGCCCGTGCGGGCGGTGCCAGCACCGTCTTCATCTCCGACGTGCTGCCGCAGAAGCTCGCCCTGCTCGACGGTCTCGAGGGCATCGTCACGGTCGACGCCACGAAGGAGGACCTGGGCGAGCGGGTGCGCGCGGAGACCGGTGGCTGGGGCCCGCAGGTCGTGTTCGAGGCGACCGGTGCCACTCCCGCCTACAAGAACCTCTGGTCGCTGCCCGCGCCGGGCGGCCGCATCGTGCTGGTGGGCATGCCGGTGGATCCGGTGCCCTTCGACATCGCCACCGCGCAGAGCCGCGGCATCTCCCTGGAGACGGTGTTCCGCTACGCGAACGTCTACCAGAAGGCGATCGACCTCGCCGCGACCGACGCCGTGGACCTCTCCCGCTTCGTCTCGGAGACCTTCACCTTCGACAACTCCGTGCAGGCCTTCGAGCGCTTCCTCGAGGGTCGGCCGACGGACGTGAAGCTGCAGATCACGCTCTGATGCCCCACCTGCGGGTGCTGCTGGACCTCGATGGCACGCTGGTGGACCGCCAGCGTGCCTTCGAGGACTGGGCTGCTCGCTTCGTCGAGGAGATGGATGCCGGGGCGGAGGATCTCGCCTGGCTGATCCAGGCTGACCGCGGCGGCTATCGCCCTCGCCAGGAGCTCGCCGCGGCCATCGTCGACCGACTCGGGCCGAAGAACTCCACCACCCGTCTCGAGCAGCGCCTGCAGCTCGAGGTGATCGAAGGCATCGACTGCTATCCCGGGGTGCTCGATGCGCTGCGCGTTCTGCGCGACGGGGATGCTGAGCTCATCCTGGTCACCAACGGGACCGTCCTCCAGCAGAGCGCGAAGATCGAGCGCACCGGGCTCGGCCCGCTCCTGGATCGAGTGGTGATCTCCGAGGCGGTGGGGGTGAAGAAGCCGGATCCGCGGATCTTCGCACTTGCCATCGACGGGCTCGAGAACGGCATCGAGACGTGGATGGTGGGTGATCATCCGTCGGCCGATATCGAGGGTGGCCGCGCGGCCGGGTGCTCGACCGGCTGGGTCAGTCATGGGGAGATCTGGCCGCACCCCTGGGAGCCGACATTGAGCGCCTCGACAACCAGGGAGATCCTGCGGATCCTTGCCGCATGACGTCAGCGTGATCCGCGGACGCCACTATCCGGAGGCGCCAGGAGGGGATAGTCTCAAGAGCTGATTTGCACCCCCATAGGAGCTGATGATGTCCGCCTCTCCCGTCACCGTCGTGCCCGCCGTGCATCTGGCACCGGACGCCCCCGCCGCCGCGATGCCGGATCAGTCCCCGGTGCAGTACGCGGTGCACGTGCTGCACGACAATCCCGAGTGGCTGCCACCGTTCCGCCGGGCCTTCGAGGCCGAGGGCGTGCCGCTGATCGAATGGCGCCTCGGCGAAGGTCACCTCGACCTGGACTCCGAACCGCCCCGCGGAGTGATCTGGTCGCGCCTGAGCGCCTCCTCGCACACCCGGAACGCCCCGCTCGCCAAGGACGCCGCCCGCTCGATCACGGCCTGGGCCGCCTCCTGGGGTCGCCGCGTGGTCAACGGCCAGCACGTCGCGGACCTCGAGGTCTCCAAGGTCATCCAGCACGCTCAGCTGCGTCGCGCCGGCTTCGACGTCCCTCGCACCCTCGCCGTCTTCGGGCGTGACGGGCTGATCGAGGTGGCCGAAGGCTTCCGCGCTCCGTTCCTGACCAAGCACAACCAGGGCGGCAAGGGGCTCGGAGTGCGTCGTTTCGACGACCACGCCACTTTCGCCGACTACGTGCACGGCGACGACTTCGAGGACGCCGCCGACGGGATCACCCTGCTGCAGGAGCTGCTGATCGCCGACGAGCCCGCCATCACCCGTGCGGAATTCGTCGGCGGCGAGTTCGTCTACGCGGTGCGAGTGGACACCTCCGGTGGGGCCTTCGAGCTGTGCCCCGCTGAGGCCTGCGCCGTTCCCGGCCAGGACGACGCGGCGGAGCCGATGTTCCGGATCCGCCCTGAAGTGACCGCAAATACACCTCTGATCCGCCGGTACCAAGCACTGCTGGCCGAGCTGGGTATCGAGATCGCCGGGATCGAGTACATGACGACGGTCGACGGCCGCACCGTCACCTACGACATCAACACCAACACCAACTACAACCCCGAGGTCGAGGCATCTCTGGAAGTCCCCGCCGCCCGGCACATCGCCCGCTACCTGGGTTCCCTGTTGCACGAGGAGCAGGAGTCGGACAAGGGCTGATGCCGGCACGGGATGGGGGCGATCATCCCGCGGCCGACGTCAACGGCGCACGAGCCGCCTGTGGACGTGACGATCCGGCTCACGGCCTCTCGCCCGACAACACCCAAAGGCAGTCCGGCAAGTAACAGCGTCCAACGGTTGTCGTAATGCGCATGCCAGCATGCGTCATGGAAGCTAGCCTCAAGCGATGAGCACCTACGACGACACCCGGCGAGCGTGGGATGACGCGTCCTCCAAGCATGTGCGGGAGTACGCGGAGCACCTCGAGCAGGCCCGCACTGCACGGCTGCTGCCGATCGAGGAGGAGCTGCTGCGGCCCCTGATCGGCGGGGTCGAGGTGCTCCACCCGCAGAGCGGTCATGGGCTCGACGACCACGCGCTCCTCCGAATCGGAGCGCGCAGCGTGCGGGGCCTGGACTACAGCCCGACGGCGGTCTCCGCCGCGCAGCGCCGGGCCGACGAACTGGACGTCCCGTGCCGCTACGAGGTGGCCGAGCTGCCGGATACCGGGCTGCCCGGGCAGGTTGCGGATCTGGTCTACACCGGCAAGGGTGCCCTGATCTGGATGGAGGACCTCGACGCCTGGGCGGCGGAGATGCATCGACTGGTGCGTCCCGGTGGACATCTGTTCGTCTACGAGGCGCATCCACTGGTGCCGCTGTGGGCCTGGGATCACGACGAGGCACGGGTGCGAGAGGACCGCAGCTACTTCGCCGCGCACCACGTCAACGACACCTTCCCGGCCCGCGGGGCCACCGAGCATCAGCGGACGCTGGCCGAGATGGTGATGACGGTGCAGGGCGTCGGCTTCGAGCTGCTGCATCTGGCGGAGCATCCCCAGCCGTTCTGGAGGCCCGAGGACGAGGAGCCGGCCGCCGCCTGGGGCGGTCGGCTGCCGAATGCCCTCAGCCTGCTGGCGCGTCGGAGGAGCTGAGCACCGACCGCCGCTGCCAGAACACCACGGCGCTGGCCGCGGCGACGTTCAAGGAGTCCACTCCCCCGGCCATCGGGATCACGACATGCTGATCCACGGCCTCCAGCGTCGCGGGCTTCAGGCCGTGACCCTCTGCGCCGAGCACGAAGGCGACCTTGCGGTCCGCGCCCAGGTCGACCTCGTCGAGCGGGACGGCACCCTCGGTCAGGGCCATCGCCAGCACGTCGAAGCCCGCCTCGTGCAAGAGGTCCACCCCCGCAGCGGGCCAGGCCTCCACCCGAGTCCACGGCACCTGGAACACCGTGCCCATCGACACCCGGATGGAGCGGCGGTACAGGGGGTCCGCGCACTGCGGGGTCACCAGCACCGCATCGACTCCGAGCGCGGCGGCGGAGCGGAACATGGCGCCGACGTTCGTGTGGTCCACGATGTCTTCGATCACCGCGACGGTGCGCGCAGTGCGCAGCAGCTCGCGGGCCGTCGGCAGTTCGGGCCGCTGCATCGACGCGAGCGCCCCGCGGTGCAGGTTGAAGCCGGTGAGCTGGGCGACCAACGACTCCTCCCCGGCGTAGACGGGCACGTCGGGGAACTGCTCGTAGAGCGGGGCGAACTTCGCGAGCCACTTCTCGTTCATGAGGAAGGAGCGCGGCGCCATCCCGGCCTCGATCGCCCGGGAGATCACCTCATAGCTCTCGGCCATGAACAGGCCCCGCTCCACCTCGACGCGGGAGCGCAGGCGGACGTCGGTCATCCGCAGGTAGTCGTCCAGCGCCGGATCGGCGAGGTCGGTGACCTGCTGCAGCTGAGGGTGCTCCACCGCCGGGTCAGTTCAGGGAGAGCGAGCGGGCGGTGTACCGCTCGCCGCGCTGCTCGACGATCAGGGGCAGCCCGAAGGTGAGGGTGAGGTTCTGGGAGGTGAGGGTCTCGCCGATGGGGCCGGCGGCGACCACGGCGCCCTCGCGCAGCAGCGCGACGTGGGTGTAGCCGGGCGGGATCTCCTCGACATGGTGAGTGACCAGCACGGTCACCGGGGTCGCGGGATCCTTCGCGAGCCGGCCGAGGGTGCGCACGAGCGACTCCCGCCCGCCGAGGTCGAGACCGGCGGCGGGCTCGTCCAGCAGCAGCAGCTCGGGATCGGTCATCAGGGCGCGGGCTGCGAGCACGCGCTTGCGCTCGCCGGTGGAGAGGGTCCCGAACCTCCGCGCGGCCAGGTCGCCCACGCCGAAGGCGGCCAGCAGGGTGCGGGCACGGTCCAGATCGATCTCGTCGTACTCCTCGCGCCAGCGGCCCACCACGCCGTATCCGGCGGTGACGACGACGTTCTCGGCCGTCTCGTCGGCCGGGATGGTGTCGGCGAGCTCCTGGCTGGCCAGCCCGATGAGGGGCCGCAGCTCGAAGACGTCGACCCTGCCGAGCCGCTCGCCGAAGATGTCGACGGTCCCGCTGGTGGGATGCATACGGGCGGAGAGCAGCCGTACCAGCGTGGACTTCCCGGCGCCGTTGGGGCCGAGCACCGCCCAGCGCTCCCCCTCGTTGACCTCGAGGGAGACCTCATCGAGGATCGGTGCTCCGCTGCGGCGGACGGTGACATCGTTCAAGGAAGCTGCGGCGACGGACATGGCCCCGAGCCTATCGGTTCCGGTGCCCCGATCCGGCCTACTCGCCGGTGGCGCCGCCCATAGACTGACCGGGCCTGAGCCACCGCACACAGGAGGTCCCCGTGCCGCATCGACCCGTCTCCCTGCTCGCCCCACGTGGATCGGTCGCGGCTGATGCGCTGCGTGCAGGCATCGATGCCCTGCTCGCCGACCAGGAGGGTGGGGTGCCGCTCGAGTTCCCTCCGGAGGTGCTCGCTGCCGCGCAGCAGGCGGCCGGCCGCGCCACCTCGCTCGAGGAGCGCACCGATCGCACGGACGTCCCCTTCCTCACCCTGGATCCCGAGTCCTCCACGGATCTCGACCAGGCGATGCACCTCGAGCGCACGGACGGCGGCTTCCGGGTGCTCTATGCGATCGCGGACGTGCCGTGGTTCGTCGACCTCGACGGCCCGGTCGACCACGAGGCGCGCCGTCGCGGCGAGACCCTCTACCTCCCGGACCGTCGGATCCCCCTGCACCCCGAGGTGCTCTCCGAGGGGGTCGCCTCGCTGCTGCCCGAGCAGCCCACCCCCGCCTTCGTCTGGGTGCTCGACCTCGACGCCGCCGGCGAGCTGACCGGAATCGATCTCGAGCGGGCCCAGGTCCGCTCGATCCGGAAGCTCGCCTATGACACGGTGCAGGAGGAGATCGACCGCGGCGAGGGGCACCCGATGATGCTCCTGCTGCAGGAGATCGGGGCGCTGCGCACCGCGCTCGAGGCGGAGCGCGGGGGTGCGAGCCTCAACGTCCCCGAGCAGGAGGTCGTCGCGGAGAACGGTCAGGTGCGCCTGCAGTGGCGTCGCCCGAACCCGATCGAGGATGCGAACGCGCAGATCTCCCTGATGACCGGCATGGCCGCCGCCCGGCTGATGATCGAGCACGGAGCGGGGATCCTGCGCACCATGCCTCCCGCGGAGCAGTCCGCCGTGGACCGCTTCCGCCGTCAGACAGAGGCGCTCGGCAACCCCTGGCCCGCCGAGCAGACCTACGGCGACTTCCTGCGCTCGCTGGACTGGCGCGAGCCGGTGCACCTGGCGCTGCTGAACCAGGCCACCTCGCTCTTCCGCGGGGCTTCCTACGCCGCCTTCACCACCGTGGAGGAACTGTCCGAGGATCACACGCAGTCGGCGATCGCCGCGCCCTACGCCCACACCACCGCGCCGCTGCGTCGCCTGGTGGATCGCTTCGTGCTGCTGGTCTGCCATGCCCACGCGAGCGGGACCGCGCCCGCGCCCGAGCTGCTCGCCGCGCTCGGGGAGATTCCCGGGGCGATGCGGGCCACCGGTGCACAGGCCGGGAATCTTGAACGGGCCGCCCTGGAGCTGGTCGAGGCGATGGCGCTCGCCGCGTGGGAAGGCGAGGAGCTCGACGCCTCGGTCATCGAGCGCCGCGAGGCGACCGAGTCGGAGAACGGCGACGGCGCCCCGACCCGCGTCGAGGTGCAGCTGACCGATCCGCCCGTCACCGCCTGGGTGCCGATGGATGCGATGGTCGGCGAGCGGGTGCGGGTGCGGCTGGCATCGGTGGATCAGGCCACGCGCCGGGTCGAGTTCGTCGCGGCCGACGCGCCAGCGGCCGACGGAGACCGGGCGTGACCGAAGCGGCCGCCGGCCGCGAACTCGTCGCCCTGCCTCGTGCAGCGGTCCTCATGCTCTGGACCGCCACCTATCTCCGCGGCGACCTGGGGCCGGATGATGCGGCGCAGATGAGCTACGGCGTGGGCCGCTCCGGTCCCAGCGGCCAGGGCGAGGACCTCTTCGAGTGGATGAGCGGCCTGCGCCGCCTGCCCCTGGCCCAGCTGCGACTGGTGCTGCCCGTCCCCGGCCGGCTCGCCGGGCTGGTGGGACCGCCTGCGGCGATCGGACCTGCGCTCGAGGCGGAGCAGGCGCTCGTGGTCACCGCCGCGGGGATCGCCGACCACACGCTGATCCCGCTGCTCACCGATATCGAGGTCGAGGGACGGCCGGTCAGCGCTGTGACCTGGCTGAAGGTTCCCGCCCCGCTCGGGGCGCAGGTCCCGCCCGCTGCGAGTTCGGGCAGTGCCCGGGAGGGGCTGCTGCTTGCCCTGCGCCGCGCCGCCGGGGGGAGCATCGAGCTGGACCTGGTGCCCGACGAGCCGGTCGAGCCGGCCCGCATCCCGCCCAGCTGGATCTCGACCGCGCTCCCCCTGCACCTGGACCCGTCGGCCGCGCATCTGCTGGTGCTCGCGGCCCGTACTCTGCTGCTCACCCGCTCGGAAATCGACGACGGTCACGGCCACACCGTGGGCCTGGCCGAAGCGCTCGCGCGGCGCGGTCTGCTCGATGAGCTGCAGGAGGCGGCCCGTGATGCCCTCGTCGAGACCATCGAGCGGATCGTCGCCGCGGAGACGGGCTGACCGCGCCCCGAGGGCAGCAGAGAGGCGGACAGCCGCACTTGCGGCCGTCCGACCCTCCGCCATCCGGGACAGAGGCGCTCATAGGCGAACGCGCTCAGGAGCTCTGTGCGAGCACCGTCCGGTAGACCTCCAGGGTGCGCTCGGCGATCGAGGTCCAGGAGAAGTGCTCGGCCGCCCGGCGTCGGGATGCCTCGCCCATCTCCTTCGCCCGCACGGGATCGGAGACCATCTTCACCAGCGCATCGCGGGTGTCCGCGATGAACTTCTCGGGGTCCACGGGGGTGCCGGTGCCATCGGTGACCTGCTCGAGCTGGACCAGGTAGCCGGTCTCGCCGTCGACCACCACCTCCGGGATGCCGCCGGTGGCGGAGGCGACCACGGGGATGCCGCAGGCCATCGCCTCGAGGTTCACGATCCCGAGCGGCTCGTAGATGCTCGGGCACGCGAAGGTGGTGGCATGGGTGAGGATCTGGGTGAGCTCGTGCCGGGGCAGCATCTCGGTGATCAGGTGCACGTTGCCGCGCTCCTCGGCGAGCTCCTCGACCAGCGTGCTGACCTCCTGTGCGATCTCCGGGGTGTCCGGGGCGCCGGCGCACAGCACCACCTGGTAGTCGCGGGGAAGATCCCGCACCGCGCGCAGGAAGTAGGGCAGCCCCTTCTGGCGGGTGATCCGGCCGACGAACACGATCGTCGGCGCCTCGGGATCGATCCCGCGGGAGGTCAGCGCGGAGGTCTCCGGGTTCGGGGACCACGACTCGATGTCGATGCCGTTGTGGACCACGTGGACCTTCGCGGGATCCACCCTCGGATAGGACCGCAGGATGTCCTCTCGCATCCCCGCCGAGACCGCGATGACTCCAGCGGCTCCCTCGTAGGCGGTGCGCTCGGCGAAGGAGCTCACCGCATAGCCGCCGCCGAGCTGTTCGGCCTTCCAGGGCCGCAGCGGCTCGAGGGAATGGGCGGAGAGCACATGCGGGACGCCGTGCAGCAGCGAGCCCATGTGGCCGGCGAAGTTCGCGTACCAGGTGTGGGAGTGGAGGAGGTCTGCGCCCGCGCAGTCCGCCGCGATCAGCAGGTCCGTGCCCAGCGTCGAGAGCGCGGCATTGGCGCCCGCGAGCTCGGCAGGGGTCGAGTAGGAGGTGGTCCCCTCCTCGTCACGCTGGGCGCCGAAGGCCCGCACGCGCACCTCGATGTGCGGGCGCAGCACCTTCGTCAGCTCGGCGACATGGACGCCGGCACCGCCGTACACCTCGGGCGGATACTCCTTGGTCAGCAGATCGACACGCATGTCAGGCTCCTTCTCATGGGCTGGAACGGGTTCTCATGGGCAGGATCAGGCCGTCGGACAGCGTCCAGGATGCTTTGCAGTCCGAAGGACGAAGTCCGGCGTGATAGGTGCCACTTCTGGACTATCCTCGCACCATGTGGTCAAAAAAGGTTCTCGCCATCGTCCTCGCCGGCGGCGAGGGGAAGCGGCTGATGCCGCTGACCCTTGATCGGGCCAAGCCCGCGGTGCCGTTCGGCGGCATCTACCGCCTCATCGATTTCGCCCTGTCGAACATCGCCAACTCCGGGTTTCTGCGCATCGTGGTGCTCACGCAGTACAAGTCGCACTCCCTCGACAAGCACATCGCCCAGACCTGGCGGATGAGTTCGCTGCTGGGCAACTACGTCGCACCCGTCCCGGCGCAGCAGCGCATGGGCAAGCACTGGTTCCGCGGCAGCGCCGACGCGATCGCCCAGTCCCTGAACCTCATCCACGACGAGAAGCCCGAGTATGTGGTGGTGGTCGGTGCCGACAACATCTACCGCATGGACTTCTCGCAGATGCTGGACGCCCACATCGAGTCCGGGAAGTCCTGCACCGTCGCAGCGATCCGGCAGCCGATCGAGATGTCCGACCAGTTCGGCGTCATCGAGACCGACCCGTCAGATCCCACGACGATCAAGGCCTTCGTCGAGAAGCCGACGGAGACCGAGGGGCTGGCCGACGACCCCGACTCGATCCTCGCCTCGATGGGCAACTACATCTTCACCGCCGACGCCCTGGTCGAGGCGGTCACCCGCGATGCCGAAGACGACTCCTCCAAGCACGACATGGGCGGAGACATCGTGCCCGCCTTCGTGGCGAAGAACGACGCGGCCGTCTACGACTTCATCCACAACGTCGTGCCCGGCTCCACCGAGCGGGACCGCGACTACTGGCGGGACGTCGGCACGCTGGATGCCTTCTACGACGCGCATATGGATCTGATCTCGATCCATCCCGTCTTCAACCTCTACAACTCCGAATGGCCCACCTTCACCGGCCACCGCAACGAGCCGCCGGCGAAGTTCGTCCATGCCGGGCCGGGTCGCGTCGGCTCCGCCGTGGACTCGGTGATCTCCCCCGGCGTGGTCGTCTCCGGTGCGCAGGTCTCCAGCTCGATCCTGTCCCCCGGTGTGCGCGTGAACTCGTGGTCCAACGTCTCCGACTCGGTGCTGATGGATGATGTGATCGTCGGCCGCCACTGCCAGATCCACCGCGCGATCCTCGACAAGGGGATCGTGGTGCCCCCGCGCACCCAGATCGGTCTGGATCCCGCGAAGGATCGTGCGCGCGGCTGGGTGGTCACGGAGTCGGGCATCACGGTGCTCGGCAAGGGCACGGTCATCACTCCGTGACCGTTGCGGCGGCGACCGATCCCACCGCCCGCCCGGTGACCGGCCTGCTGGTCTCCGACGTCGATTCGACGTTCCTCACCCAGGAGGTGATCGAGCTCGTCGCGGAGCATGCCGGGGTGCGGGATCAGGTCGAGGAGATCACCACCGCGGCGATGCGCGGCGAGCTCGACTTCGCCCAGTCCCTGCGCGCCCGGGTGGCGCTGCTCGAGGGGCTCGACGAGTCGGTGCTCGCCGCTGTCCGGGGAGTGCTGATCCCGACCCCGGGCGCGCTCGAGCTGGTGCGTCGTGCGAAGGCGGCCGGCTGGGTGACGGCGCTGGTCTCCGGCGGCTTCCACGAGGTCATCGATGAGCTCGCCGCGGAGATCGGTATCGATCACGTGCGCGCCAACCGCTTCGAGATCACGGGCGGCCGCTTCACCGGGCGGGTGTCCGGACCGATCATCGACGGCACGGCCAAGCGTCGCGCCCTCGAGGAGTTCGCGGCGCAGCATCAGGTGCCCACCGCCCGGATCATCGCCCTGGGCGACGGTGCGAACGACCGCGAGATGCTGGAAGCGGCCGGCACCGGGATCGCGTTCCGGGCCAAGCCCGCACTGCGGGAGATCGCCGACGTGGAGATCGACGGGGAGTCGCTCCTGGACGCCTGGCCGCACCTCGAGAGCGCTGCGGGGACCACCGCCTTCGGATGATCCGTCGCTGAGGTCAGACCTTCACCACCCGGCCTCACGGATCGGGGAGTGAAGGTCCCTCCTCGCTCAGATCAGGGGCGGACGATGGTGTGCAGGGTCGCCGACTCCTCCTGCAGCTCGTCCCAGCTGTCCACCCCGCTCGACAGCACGGCCAGGCCGCCGGTCGGCATCCCGATGCGGGCCTGGGCGACCGCGCCGGCGTCGGAGTCGTCGTCGGCCAGCACCGCGCTGAGGGTCGAGATCGTCGGCTCATGGCCGATCACCAGCACCACCGAACGGCGGGCGTCGACACCGTGGACCAGGGCGAGGAGCTCGGCGGCACCGCCCGCGTAGATCTCCTCATGGAAGGAGACTTCGCCGTCGAAGCCGGGCATCATCGAGGCCACCGACTCCCAGGTCTGGGTGGTCCGCAGGGCGTCGGAGACCAGCACCCGGGAGACCTGCACGCTCTGCGCAGCGAGGTACTCCCCCACGAGGCGGGCCTGAGCTTCGCCCTTCTCGGCCAGGGCGCGTGCGTGATCCGGCTGGCCGTATCCGCTCTCCGCCTTCCCATGACGCATCAGGAGCAGCAGACGACTGTCGGGGTCGGAAGATGACATGGAGATGCGTTCACGCCTTACGGGATCGATGGTGCGGGTTCTGGGTCAGTGTCCCATGCCGAGGCCGCCGTCGACGGGGATCACGGCTCCCGAGATGTACGCCGCATCGTCGCTCGCGAGGAAGGCCACGGCTTTCGCCACTTCCGAGGGATCCGCGAAGCGGCCGGCCGGGATCGCGGTGCGGTAGGTGGCCTGGAGGTCCTCGGAGAGCGCCTGCGTCATCTCGGTGTCGATGTATCCGGGTGCCACCACATTCGCGGTGATCCCGCGGGAGCCGAGCTCACGGGTGAGTGCGCGGGCGATGCCGATCAGCCCCGACTTCGAGGCCGCGTAGTTGACCTGTCCGGGCGAGCCGTACAGACCCACCACCGAGCTGATCAGCACGATGCGGCCCTTCTTCTTGCGCATCATCGACTTGATGACCCGCTTGACGGTGCGGAAGGCACCGGAGAGGTTCGTATCGATCACGGACTCGAAGGAATCATCGCTCATCCGCAGCAGCAGCTGGTCGTCGGTGATCCCGGCGTTCGCCACCAGCACCTCGATCGGGCCGTGGGCCTCCTCGACCGTCCTGAGGGCGGCATCCAGGCTCTCCCCATCGGTGACATCGGCGGCGACGGTCAACGCGCCGTCCGGCCCGCCCTGCCCGGACCTGCTGGTCACAGCGACCTTGTCCCCGCGGCGGAGGAACTCCTCGGCGATGGCGCGGCCGATCCCCCGGTTCCCTCCGGTGATCAGGACACTGCGCGGTTCGGTGGTGGCGTCGGACATTCAGACTCCTGGATGAGAGAGGGGCGGGGCGGATGCCCTCAAGAGGACGATGTCATGCGGTGAGGGAGAACGCCTCGGCATGTGCTCGTGCTCTACGATACGGGGCGAGAGAGCGTCGGGATCCATGGGGGGTACCCGTCCACGAACTTCGCCCCGGAAGGTGCTGCCCGATGGCATATCGATTCAATCCTCCGCCGAACTGGCCGATCGACGATGCCAACTGGAGCCCGCCGCCCGGCTGGCAGCCGGATCCCGCGTGGGGCCCCGCTCCCGACGGCTGGAACTTCTGGACCGCGTCCGAGCAGGCACCGGCACCGCAGCCGGCAGCTCCCCTCGAGGACGATGCCACCCACGTCGCGTCGACCGATGAGCAGGCACCTTCCTCTCCCGCAGACGACGACGCCACCCGCCTGGTCTCCACCGGCGAGCAGGCCCCGTCTGCCGAGCAGTCTCCCGCCGCCGAGCAGGGGGCCGGCGGTCAGCAGGCATCCACCGGGCAGTACGGCTCGGTGAACCCCTACGGGCAGGACCCCGAAGCGCAGGATGCCGCTCCGTCCGTCGACGGCGCACCCGCATCCCTGACCGATGACCAGAGCGCCTCCGCTCCGACCGGGTCGACCGGTCGCCACGCGGCAGAGCCGTCAGTCGGTGCCGAGCCCGACATCGCTGCGGCGCCCGCCGTCGGCACGGAGCCGGCAGCGGCTGTTCACGACGATGCCACCCACGTCGCAGACTCCGGGCAGCGCGATGGCATCACGCCCGACGCCAGCGGCTCCGAGGCTGCGCAGGCGGAGGGTTCCTCCGAGACCGCCGAGTACGAGGGCCCCGATCTCGAGGCAGACCTCGCACAGCAGGCACCGTATGAGTCTGCGGAGCCTGTCGCCACCGGCGACGGCAGCCAGAACGCCGACGGCTCCCAGGGTGCCGGCTTCGGCATGGCAGCCGGTGCCGCTGCTGCCGGCGGGTTTGCCGGCGCCACCGCCGCCTCCGGCCAGCAGGACGCTTCCGGCCAGCCCTATGGACAGGCTTCCCCTGCCCAGGGGTACGGCCAGCAGTCCGCAGGCCAGGGCTATGGCCAGGATGCGGCCGCCCCCGCCTACGGCCAGGCCTCTCCCGCGCAGGGCTACGGGCAGGCCTCCCCCGCACAGGGCTACGGCCAGGGTTCCGCCCCCGACTACCCGGGCCAGGGCTCTGCCTCGGAGTACCCCGCACCGGGCTACGGCCAGAACTCACCGGGCATCGACACCGGCTCCGGCTGGACCGCGTCGACGGGCGCTGGCGAGCCGCCGAAGAAGGGCATCATCCAGCGCTTCTGGTGGGTCGGATGCCTGATCGTGATCATGCTGGTGCTCGCACTGATCGCTGTCGGCGGCATCTTCCTGTTCAACCGCGCGGGCAGCGACGAGGCCGGTGGCGGTGATCCCACCACCACGCAGGAGGAGGATCCGACGACGGACGAACCCACGGACGAGGAGACCACCGAGGAAGAGCCCGCCGAGGAGGAGACCACCGAGGAAGAGATTCCGATCCCGACCGATCTCAACACGATCGATCCGGCCGCCGCGGCCGAGGCGATCGACATCGTGGGACCGGATGGCACCGGCACCATGGCCGTCCACATGGTCTACATGCCCGGCAGTGAGCTGGAGCGGAGCTACGGAGGCGCTGTCGAGGACGCGGAGCAGGGCGAGTACGTCGTGCTCACCGCCAAGATGACTGTCACCGAAGGTGAGCTGTCCATGAACCCGTTCCAGTTCGACATCCAGACCCCCTACGGCGGCGCCGTGGAACCGGCCACCGCGAGCTTCGGCCTCAAGGGCTCCGGGACCGACGGCCCGACAGACTTCCAGGCCGGTGAGGAGTACACGCAGACGCTCCTCTTCGATGTGAAGCGTGCTGGCGGCAACAAGCTGGTCTTCGACTCCCGTGCCGATGAGTACTCCTGGGATGTCCCTGCGTGACCCAGCGCCAGCGCTTCAATCCGCCGCCCCACTGGCCGGAACCTCCGCATGACGGATGGATCCCGCCGGCGGACTTCCGACCCCAGCACGCCTGGGGTCCGGTACCGGCGGGATGGAGGCTCTGGCTGAAAGGCTTGCCCGCGGGCCACGGCGAGGCGCCGCTGCAGGACTCCGAGGATGTCCCTGCCAGCGGCGCCCGCCCGCGGTCGCGAGTGGAGCAGTATCCCGTCGCCGTGCTGAACCCCGGCATGTGGGCGGAGAACCATCTGCAGTCCGAGGACTATGGTTTCCCTCCGGCGAAGCCCCGTAAGGAGCGGCCACGGCTGCGGCTCGGGGTGACGATCTCGGTCACCGCTCTGGGGTTCGTGGTCGCCGCGCTCACCGCGGTCATGTTCGTGCAGCTGGTCGACTTCGCGGTCGAGGATCTGCCCGGGATGATGGCGGAGTCCGCAGGGCACCTGCAGACCGTCGCCCCGGTGACTGAGGCGGGTGCCGCGGCACCGGTCGCCGAATGACCGACCGCTCCGCCCGTCGACGCATCCTGTTCAGCCGCGAGACCCTGCTAGGGCTGGTTGCCGTGCTGCTCCTGGCCGCGATCTGCGTGCTGCTGGGCATGTGGCAGTTCGGGCGGTACGAGGACCGCCGCGATGAGGCGGCCGTGGTGGAGGCCAACTATGAGTCCGCCCCGGTGGTGCTCGACCAGGTGATGCCCGACCCGCAGGCACCGCTGAGCGCCGAGGACGTCTGGACGCCGGTCATCCTGCACGGCAGTTACTGCACCGAGGGCGCCTGCGAGCTGTACGTGCGCAATCGCCAGCTCTCCGGTGAAGTGGGGTACTGGCAGCTGGTGCCGTTCCAGGCGGATGACGGCACCACCATGCTGGTGGTGCGTGGCTGGGTGCCGCAGGAGCCCGACTCCGGCGCCCCCGCACAGCTCGCCCCGGTTCCCGCAGGCGAGCTCTCCCTCACAGTGCGTCTGCGTCCCGCCGAGCCGGTCCTGGACCGCGAGCCACCGCCGGGGCAGACCCATTCGGTCAACCCCGCGCAGTCCGCCGGACTGATGGGGCTGGAGGATCAGGAGCTGGTCGCCCGGGCCTACGGCGAGCTGGTGGCGGAGGACCCTGCCTCAGAGCGGCCCGCGTCGCTCCCCGCGCCCGATACCTCCCTCGGACCGCACCTGTCCTACGCCTTCCAGTGGTGGATCTTCGCCCTGTTCTTCCCTGCTGCCCTGATCTACCGCACCCGTCAGCTCTTCCGAGAACTTGCTGAGGACGAGGAGCAGGAGCAGGCCTCCGCGACCGGACAGCCCGGTCCCGCAGCGGCGGCGCCGCTGACCCGCCATGACCACGACGAGGAGACGGAGCCGGGCAGCGAGACCGCTGCTGACCCGGCACGTTCGACCCGTCGGCCCACCGATCACCGCCCCCGCCGTGCGACGCACAGTCGGCGTCGGGGCCAGGACGAGGAGGAAGAGGATGCCCTCATCGATCAACAGGCGCCCTGAGCGCCCTGAGCGTCGCAGCGACCCGAGGTCCCGGTTCCTGCCGGGCCCCCGGCCGCGACGCATCGCCCACCGCGGATTCGCCCTCGATGGGGCGGAGAACACGATGCGCGCTTTCGAGGATGCTCTGGCGGCCGGCGCCGACATGCTCGAGACGGACACCCGCGCCACCCGTGACGGGCTGGCCCTGGCCTTCCACGACGAGGATCTGATCCGGGTCGCCGGAGATGAGCGCCGGATCGATCAGCTCAGCGCGCAGGAGGCCGGCGCGGTGCGGCTCGCCGGTGACGAGCCGCTGGCGATGCTCGAGGACGTGCTGGACACCTTCCGCGACGTCCCGATCAATGTGGACATCAAGAATGCCGCCGCCATCGGTCCTGCAGTCGCTGCGATCGCGCGGACCCGCAGCGCCGACCGGGTCTGCGTGGCGAGCTTCGAGGGTGACGTGGTCCGCAAGACCGTCGCCACGATCCAGGCCGCCACCGGGACGCTGCCGGTGCGCAGCCCTTCCCGCGGCGTGATCGGCAGCTTCCTCGCGGCCCGTGCCGTGGAGGCGCCCGCGCCCGTCATCCGTAGGATCCTCGCCCCCTACGGCGCGCTGCAGGTGCCTCCCGTCTACCAGGGGATCCCGGTGGTCACCCCGGCGAATGTCGCCGCTGCGCACCGGGCCGGGTGCGAGGTGCATGTCTGGACCATCGATGATGCCCCGACCATGCAGGAGCTCCTGGTCATGGGGGTGGATGGTATTATCACCAATCGGGTCGATCTGCTCTCCGAGCTGCTCACGAATTCTCCCGGCAGCCTCTGAGACGCGAGGGCCCCACCTGGGTCCGGGAACAGAACCGGCCCCGTGCGCGTTGGCACCTTCGAGTGCCACCACCCCACACACCTCACCGGACGGCACACCGTCCGGCCGCCATCCCCGGCAGGAAGCGAGAACCGCATGAACAGCCGCAGCCTCCGAGGCACCCGATTGGGCTCCCTCTCCATGGAGACCGACGAGGGCGTCCTCGCAGCACCGCGCCAGGAGTCCGTCTACGACTGCCCCAACGGCCACACCATCGTCCTCCCCTTCTCGGTCGAGGCCGACGTGCCCGCCGTGTGGGAGTGCCGATGCGGCGCCTCCGCACTGCTGCGTGACCACGAGCGGCCCGAGGTGAAGCCGGGCAAGCCCGTGCGCACCCACTGGGACATGCTGCTCGAGCGTCGCAGCGAGGAGGACCTCCAGGTCCTCCTCGATCAGCGCCTCGCGCTGCTGCGTGCCGGAAAGCTCCACCAGCGTCGCAATCTGTGAGCATTCTCTGAACAGCACCGCTCCTGGCATGGAGCAGCAGTGACGCGGGGGCATCCACCAGTCGGTGGGTGCCCCCGCGTCACGGCTTCCCTCCGGGCCGGTCCCTCAAGCCCTCTCCTCGCACTGCTCCAGCCCGCCCCTCTCCAGGCCGCCCATCTCTAACCCTGGGGGTGCGTGGAGTCCTGGGTGAGGGTGGGCGGCGTGCTGCCGTCATCCCGTGGCCGGCCGGTCGAGCGGTTGTCGAGGATGATCTCGCCATCGATGACGCCGGTGCCGGAGCGGCGGTAGAGCACCTTGCGCGCTCCCTCGGAGCCGCTGCTCAGCCCCATCGCCTTGACGGAGCGGCGCTGCACCGGGGTGAGCAGCAGGATGAACCCGATCAGATCGGTGAGGATCCCCGGGAAGAAGAAGAACAGCGCGGAGATTAGCGTGAAGGCCGGGCGGGACAGATGCTCCTGCACGTCTCCGCGGCCGCTCACCGCTCTCACCAGGGAGCGCAGGCGCACGAAGGACTGCTGACCGGCGGCGACCAGCAGCGCGATGCCGATGACCCAGCCCACGGCGATGGCGAGGACCGCCCACCAGAGACTGGTGTTGATCCCGATCAGGACCAGGATCGTGAGCTCCACGAGGCCCAGCAGGACGACCCCCAGCGGGACCAGCGTCCCCCAGCGTGAGGTCGAGTCGGAGCGCAGAGACGCCTGCGCACCCTCAGCGGTGGAGGAGCCTGAGGAAGCCCCTGAGGTACTGCGCTGCCGTGCGGCCATGGCGACTTCCTCCCTGTGGTTCCTGCGGTGACGAACCCGTCCAGCCTAGTCCAGGGCTTTGCGAAGCGCCTGGGCACGCCGTGACAGTCCCCAGAGAGTCACCTTCACCAGCGCTTCGCGGACGATCTCCGAGGACATCTTGCTGGCCCCCTCGGTCCGTTCGTCGAAGTCGATCGGCACCTCGGCGATCGCTGCGCCCATGTCACGGGCGCGGCGGGTCATGTCCACCTGGAAGCAGTAGCCCTGGGAGGCGATGTCCTCGGCGATCACCTGCTCGAGCAGCTCCGCGCGGAACACCCGGAACCCGGCCGTCGCATCGGAGACTCCGAGCCCCATCAGCGCGCGCACGTAGACATTCGCGCCCCGGGAGAGCACCTGCCGGTGCAACGGCCAGTCATGCACCGCCCCACCGGGGATCCAGCGCGAGCCGATCGCGAGATCCGCGCCTCGCCGCACCGCCTCCAACAGCCCGGGCAGCTGCTCCGGGCGGTGCGAGGCATCCGCATCCATCTCGCCCAGCTGCTGGTAGCCGTGTTCGAGGCCCCAGGCGAAGCCGGCGAGATAGGCCGGCCCCAGCCCCTGCTTGCCGGCGCGGTGCAGCACGTGCACCGCCGGGTCCTGCGCGGCCCTCTCCTCCGCCCATGCGCCCGTGCCGTCCGGAGAGGAGTCGTCGACCACCAGCACATCCGCCGCGGGCACGGCGGCGCGCAGCCGTGCCAAGGTGCCCGGCAGCGCCTCCCGCTCGTCATAGGTCGGGATGACGATGAGGGTGGGCGGCAGCGGGGCGTTGGAGGGATGCATGTCACTGTCCTCGACGGGTACGGGCGGCGGTGCCGGATGGTGCGGTGCGGGATGATGCGGTGCGGCGCGAGGTGCTGCGGGTCGAGGCGGTACGGACGAGGGCCCGGCGGTCGGTGGCCAGGGCGGACAGCAGCCCCAGCAGTCCCACCGCGGCGATCGCGACAGAGATCCAGGGACCAGCCGCCACCGCCGGGGTGATGCCGGTGCGCAGAGGGACGTCGGCCATCAGCGCACCCTCCTCCCAGTGGTCGACGTAGTCGATCTGGCGTCCTTCGGGGCTGAAGATCGCCGAATGGCCGACGGTGGAGATATGGACGACGCTGCGGCCGGACATCACCGCCATCACCTTCGCCTGGGCAAGCTGCTGGATCGCTTCGTGGGAGTCTCCGAACAGCGCGTTGTTGGACTGCACCACGATCACCTCGGCGCCCTCATCGACGACGTCGTGCACGAGGGACTCGTAGGCGATCTCGAAGCAGATCAGGATGCCCACCTTGCCCTCGCCCTGGTCGAGGGTGGCCAGATCCATCACTCCGACCTCCTCCCCCGGGATCATGTCCAGGGAGACCAGGTCGACCTTGTCGGTGAGCTGGCTGAACAGCCCGCGCATCGGGATGTACTCGCCGAAGGGCACCGGATGGCGCTTGGAGTACTGGTAGGGCGTGGTCTCCTGGGGTGTGAACAGCACCGACTGGTTCAGCCGTTCGGTCTCCCCCACCCGCACCTGGGTACCGATCAGGATCGGAGCACCGGCGTCCTCTGCCGCGGAGGTCAGCTGCGCCGCCAGCACCGGGTCCTGTCGAGGATCCCGGCCGGTGGAGTCCTCGGGCCAGACGATCAGGTCCAGCTGGGTGCCGTCCTCTGCGGTCTGCTCGATCGTCTGCCGGGTCATGGCGAGGTGGTTGTCGAAGACGTCGTCGGGCATGGTGAACGAGATCGGGTCGATCTCGTCCATCGAGCCCTGGATGGCGGCGATCGTCATGGACGGACGGTCCACCGGCGCGCGGTTCTTCGGGTAGGGGACCACCACGGTCACCAGCACGAGGGACACCGCGATCGCCCACGGCCACACACCGGAGAAGCCGATCAGGCCGCGACGGCGCCTGCCCAGCAGAGCGAGCGCGCCGAAGAGCAGCAGCTGTCCCAGCAGGGCGGTCACCAACGAGAGTCCGGCCATCCCGATCCAGGGGCCGAGGTTCAGCAGCGGGGAGTCGGCCAGTGCGAAGGCGCTGGCTCCCCAGGGCAGGCCGCCCCAGGGGGCGGCGCTGCGCAGGGTCTCCACTCCCACCCAGAGCGCCGCGACGATCAGCGCGCTGGAGATGCACAGGCCGCGGCGCACCATCACCGTGCGGGCGAGCAGCCCGAAGAGCACGATGTAGAGCGCTTCGAACACGCCCAGCGCGATCCAGGGCATCGCGCCGGCGTAGGTGCTCGCCCACTGCGTCAGCGGGACGAAGAACGCCAGTCCCCAGGCCAGCGAGACGAGCACCGCGAGCCCGGCGGAGCGGACCAGCAGCCCCGCCCCGAGCAGCGCGATCCCCACCGGCAGCAGCATCCACATGCCGTAGGGAGGGAAGGCGAGCAGCGCGCAGAAGCCTCCCGCTGCACCGCACAGCAGCGCGACCGGCCAGGGCGTGGGAGAGAACTCGTCCTGGGGTCGACGGCTGCGCTCGCGCGACGTCGCGGGCCGGGTGGTCGCCGTCATCCGCCGTCCTGCCCGAGCTGGTCGTGGAGGATGCGGCCTTCCACCACGGTGCGCAGGGCGCGCGGGGTCCCCTGGTCCAGGTCAGGCAGCAACGGGGTGCGGGAGCGGGGGTCGGTGGACCAGCTGTCGACCCGCTCGGCATGGGAGCGGACGGTGAGGTCCCATGGCTCCCACACCACGAAGGTCGCCGGGATGCCGGTCTGCAGGGATCCGGGATGACGGTTGCCGGCCACCCGCTGCCCACCGCGGGTGGCGGCGAGGAAGGCGGCGCGGTCGCTGATGCGCTGCTCGGCGGGGCTGGTGCGGGCTGCGCCGCGCACCCAGTCCCAGGGATCGGCCGCCGCAGGCTCTCCCGCGGAGGCGAAGGCGAGCGGGGTGCCCTCGGCGAGCAGATCGAGATAGTCGGCGCTCTCGCTCACCGGGGCGACGATGCGCACCCCCTCCCGGACCCCGGTGGGGCCCGGCAGGCGCAGCACGATGCCGAGCGCGGCCGCTGCGGCGTCCTCCGAGGGGTCGGGCTCGGAGCCGTCGGCGGTCGCGGCGGCGTCCACGAAGCCCGGGGTGATCAGGCAGCCGGTCGCATCGACCTGCTGGGCATCGCCGTGGAGCACCTGCGCGGTGTCCTCCGGGCCGGTCCAGGCGATGAGGCCGTCAGCGACCAGCATCGCTGAGGCCTCCGGGTCGCCGGCGCTGTACAGCACGATCCCGGTGTAGAGCATCGGTGCGGCGCTCTGCCCGGCCGCAGGGGTCTGATGAAGGTCGTTCTCGCTCACGGGGCCAAGCTTCTCGCGTCCGCCTGGGAGAAAGCTCATCGGTCGATCTCCTGCGCCACCAGACCACGGCGCACGGCCCTGATCGCCTCGCGCGCGAGCTGTCCCAGCTCGGGATCCGCGGTGAGCTGATCGAGCATGTCGATCACCTGGCGGCAGTGCCGCACGAAGTCCCCGGGGGGCAGATCGTTGCCCTCCAGCGCGGCGGCCAGGTGCAGGCCCTCCGCCCAGCGGTGCACGATCGCGGCGATCGCCGGATCGGGGGCGCTGGTGGGGGTGATCCCATACCGGGTCTCCGCAGCCTGCAGACGCGCTGCGACGCGGGCAGAGGCCTCGAGGGCGTCCCCCACGGCAGGCTCGGGGATCTGCTCCGGGGCGCGATCGTCCCGGCGGGACTCATGCACCGCCGCGGAGACCACGGCAGCCAGTCCGGCGGCGGAGAGCCCCGACCACGCCCCGTGCTCGAGGCACTCGGCGATCAGCAGGTCCCGATCGCTGAACAGCCGACGCAGGCGCAGGCCGGTCGCAGTCGGGCGCAGCTCCACGGGGCCAGGGCCCGCCGGGCCGCCGGGGAGACCATCGGCTGCGTCGGTGCTGACCTGTTCGGTGCTGACCTGTTCAGTGCTGACCTGTTCGGTGCTGACCTGCTCGAGATAGCCCAGCTCGATCAGCAGACCGCTGAGCTGGTCGAACTGGCGGGCCAGAGAACTGGTGCGTCCTCGAATCCTGCGCTGCACACCCTCGAGCTCCCCGCGGCTCTTCCGCCAGCGGCCCACCCAGCGCAGATGGGACTCCAGGTCGGGGCACTCGCTGCAGGGATGAGCGCTGAGCTGCTCGCGCAGGGCGAGCAGCTGCTCGTCGGTGGCGGCGGCGGACGGCGTGCGGCCGGTCCGGGGTCGCGCCTCGCGGCCGGCGGCGTCGCCCTGCCCGGCCAGTCGCTGCCGCAGCGCGGCCGCGGTGTCCTTGCGCACCTTCCCGCTGCCCAGGGCATCCTGACGCGGGAGGCGGAGGGTGTCGATCACAGCGGGCGGGGAGGGGACGTCACCCGGGCGCAGGCTGCGACGTCGGCCCTCGGTGTCCAGCAGGTCCACCTGAGGCCCTCCGAGCACGGCACGGTCCACCTCCAGCACCACCGCATACCCGCGTCGCTTCCCACCGGGCAGCGCGATCACCTCACCACGACGGAGGTCCCCGAGGATCGAGCGGGTGCGGTCCCGGTCCGCGGCCGCGCGAGCCTGGGCCAAGGTCTTCTCCCGCTCGGAGACGGCTTCCTGGAGCTGCGCGTACTCGAGAAGATCCCCACGCTCACAGGTCACCGCCTCCTGGTACGACGCGATCGTGTCCTCGAGCTCCCGGGCGCGCCGGGCGAGCCCCACCACGGAGCGGTCCGCCTGGAACTGCGCGAAGCTGGTCTCGAGTGTCTCGCGTGCCCGGGCCAGATCGAAACGATCCAGCAGGTTCACGGCCATGTTCGGGGTCGGGCGGAACGCCGAGCGCAGCGGATAGGTGCGCTTCGACGCGAGCGAGGCCACGGCGGGGGCGTCGAACCGGGGCCCGGCGACGACCACCGCATGGCCCTCGGTGTCGATGCCGCGCCGCCCCGCGCGGCCAGTCAGCTGCGTGAACTCCCCCGGAGTGAGGTCGGCATGTTCGATGCCGTTGAACTTCACGAGCTTCTCGAGCACCACGGAGCGGGCAGGCATGTTGATGCCCAGGGCGAGGGTCTCGGTCGCGAAGACGACCTTGATCAGTCCCCGTGCGAAGAGCTGCTCGACCACGGTCTTCAGCAGCGGCAGCATTCCTGCATGGTGGGCGGCGAAGCCATCGAGCACCGCGCGGCGGAAGGAGGCGATGCCGAGCACCTCCTCGTCCTCGATCCCGATGCCGGCCAGCTGCTCGTCGAGCACAGCGCGGATCTCCCGTCGCTCGCGGTCATCCGTGAGGTGCAGACGAGCCCGGGCGCACTGCTGCACCGCAGCTTCGCAGCCGGCGCGGGAGAAGATGAACATGATCGCGGGCAGCAGGGCCGCCTGGTCCAGCAGCTCCACCACCTCGGGCCGCCGCATCGTGCGCTGCGGCATCCCGGGCCCGTGGCCGCCGTGGCTCCTGCTGCGAGGGTCCTCGCGCCCGTCATGGCGACGGCCATCCTCGCCGTGCGGACCACTCCCGTCGCTCCGGCCCCCTCCGTAGCCGCTGCCGCCGTAGGCGCCAGCAGGCGTGCCGGGGCCCGGGCCGCGACCCTTGCGCTTGTGGGGCGGGCGGTGCTGCCCGGAGCCGCGGGGGCGGTGGCGCCCGCCGGTGCCCTTCCTGCCTCGAAAGTCCCTGCCTCGCGCGCCGCCGGTGCGTTCGTCGACCGGCAGGGAGAACGAGGTGATGCGTTCGATCTCGGGGTTCACCTGGCGGTCGCTGCGGGCGCCCGGTCCCTGTGACACGACAGCTTCGCCATCGGCGTCGACGAAGAGGTCCAGGAGCTCGTCGCCCGCGATCACGTGCTGCCACAGCGGCACCGGGCGGGTCTCGGAGACGATGATCTCGGTGCTTCCCCGCACCTCCTGCAGCCAGGCACCGAACTCCTCGGCGTTGGAGACCGTCGCCGAGAGCGAGACCAGCTGCACCGAGCGGTCGAGGTGGATGATGACCTCCTCCCACACCGGTCCGCGCAGGCGATCGGCGAGATAGTGCACCTCGTCCATCACCACGAATCCCAGTCCCTGCAGGAGGTCGGAGTCCGCGTACAGCATGTTGCGCAGCACCTCGGTGGTCATCACGACCACCTCGGCATCGGGGCGGATCGAGGTGTCGCCGGTCAGCAGACCCACACGTTCGGCACCCAGCCAGTCCACCAGCTCACCGAACTTCTGGTTGGACAGCGCCTTGATCGGCGCGGTGTAGAAGACCTTGTGGCCTCGGGCCAGTGCGAGATGCACCGCGAACTCTCCGACCACGGTCTTGCCGGCACCGGTGGGGGCGGCGACCAGGACGGAGCTGCCGCCCTCGAGCGCCCGGCCGCCCGCCAGCTGGAACTCATCGAGGTCGAAGGGATAGCGGGCGGTGAAGGCGGTGAGCTCGTGGGAGGACTGCTCCTGCTGCTGCTCCTTCTTCCACTGGGCGTAGCGCTCGGAGGGAGAGGTCACTGCGCTCCTCCGCTGTCGTCGGCGGTCTCCGAGGCATCCGGCAGCTCCGCGAGCAGTCGCACCGCTCCGGGCAGCACCCGGGCGGTCAGCGGCAGCAGCGAGCGCGGCTCGCCGTCCGCGTAGGCGCGCAGCGATCGGCCGTGGCGCAGGCCGACGGTCACCTCGCGCACGGGCTGGATGTCGACGGCCTCCAGGGCGGTGTGGGTGCCTCGGTAGACGCGCGGGAAGAAGCGCAGCAGCTGGCTGCGGCCGATCCCGGAGACGGTGACGAGCTCGAGCGTGCCGTCATCGATCCGCGACTCGGGGGCGATCCGCATCCCGCCGCCGAAGATCCCGGAGCTGCACAGGGTCAGGATCGTGGCATCCAGCTCGATCCGCTCACCACCATCGATCTCCATCCAGTACGGCAGGGGGGTGAACGCCGGCAGCTCGCGCATCAGAGAGGCCGCATAGCGGACGGTGTGCCGTGCCCGGGAGCCGTTGGCGCGTGCGTTGACCAGGGCGTCGAAGCCGAGATTGACGTTGCCCAGGGCGAGCGATCGGTGCGGCAGAGCTTGCTCGCCGGCGGCGATGATCTCGATCGCGTCGATGGTCACCACCGGGCGCGACAGGGCGTGCAGGAGGGCCCGGGTGGACTCCTCCGGGTCGTTGATCGTCAGCCCGAGGGCGCGCGCGAAGTCATTCCCGCTGCCGGCAGGGACGATCCCGAGCCGCACCGGGGAGCCGGCCACGATCTCGGCACCGAGCGAGACGGTGCCGTCACCGCCGACGACCACGAGCGCGGTCAGGGAGTCGCGGATCTCCTCGGCGCGGGCCCGGGCGAGGTGGGCGGAGGTGGCGGAGAGGTCCACCACGGAGATCCCGGCCAGCCGCAGCAGATGGCCGACCTGGCGGCCGACCCGGTGTGCGGCTCCCTGCGCGGCGGTGGGATTCGCGAGCAGACCCACACGGAGCCTGCTCACCGTCCGTCCTCGGCGGCGTCGTCCAGGCGGGACGGGCCGTCGATCTTCTCCACCTCGTCATCGATGCTGCTCGCCTCGTCATCGTCGAGGTCCTCGTCGCCGGATCTGCGCGCCTTGCGCCGGTCGTGGATCAGCGAGATCACGATCGCCGCGAAGAAGAGGCTGGCGATCGCTGCGGACATCGCGATCAGCGTGATGGGCTCCGGGGTGGGAACCATGACGGCGGTGAAGGCGAAGCTCAGGAAGATGATCCAGCGCCAGGCCTTGAGCATCGCCTTGCCGCTGATCAGACCCATGAAGTTCAGCAGCACCATCACCACCGGCATCACGAAGGCGACGCCGAAGGCGAGCATGGTCTTGATCAGCAGCGCGAGGTACTGGTCGTAGGGGATGATCTGCGAGACCGATCCCTCGGTGGGCGTGAAGCTCATCAGCACCGGCACCAGCTGGCTGACGGCCCAGTAGCCTGCCACGCAACCGACGAAGAACAGCGGGATCGCGCTTCCGAAGAAACCGATCGCGTACTTGCGCTCGTTCTTGTGCAGCCCGGGCATCACGAACAGCCAGATCTGGGCGATGATCATCGGAGAGGACAGGATCAGGCCGATGTAGGCGGCCATCTGCAGCTTGACGTTCAAGCCCTGGCCCACGCCCTGGAAGTTGATCAGCGACTGGAGGTCGGAGTCCTCGCTGGCGGCCTCGATCGGCGCTTTGACGGCGTCGAAGACCCACGGGAACAGGAACCAGCCCACGATGGAGAGCAGCAGCACCGTGATCGCGCTGATCATCAGCCTGTTGCGCAGCTCGACGAGATGCTCGCCGAGCGACATCCGTCCTTCGGGGTCCCTGCGTGACTTCTGCGCGGACTCCGATTCGGTCTGCCCGCGTCCCTGCGTATCACTCGCCACGGATCTGCTTCCTCCCAGCGCTCCGGGCCCGGACGGTCTCCCGCCCGGACCCGTTGTCGACGGCGCGCTCTGCGCCGAGATGCTCAGTCGCGACGGTAGGAATCGTCGTCGTCGTTGGCGCGGATCGGCTCACGGCCACGGTCGCGGTCCGCGTCATCGCGAGGATTGTACTCGCGGTCATCGCGGGAACGGCTGCCGCGGTCCTCACGCGAGCGCGTGGAGCGGACCGGACGATCGTCCTCCTCGTCCTCGTCGGCGGGCTTCTCCTCGCCGCGCAGCTCCTCGACCTCACTCTTGAAGATGCGCATCGACTTGCCCATGTTGCGGGCGAGGCCCGGAAGCTTGTTGGCCCCGAACAGAAGGATCACCAGCACGATCAGCAGAACGATCGCCCAGGGGTTGCGGAAGAAGTTCATGGAAGTCCCTTTCAACAGCGCCACGAGACAGCGCGGGCGCACCTATCATCCCACAGCGGACTGGGCGCCGGACGGGTCGCCACGGTGGCGACTCGGCCCACCGCACGGCGGGTCGTCCCAGGGTAGCGGCTCCTACGAGGTGTGACGTACCGCGCCGTCCCGCGCAACGGTCACGATCGTGTCTCTGAGATCACGCGGTACGAGCACCTCGGCCGCGCCGGCGGATTCCAGCACCGCGTCCACCAGCGGCGCCAGCACCGGCGAGTCCAGCCGGGCGAAGGCCTCGCCGTCCCCGCCGTCGCGCATCTCGACCGCCCCGAACGACTCGGCGATCCAGTGTCCGGCGGGTTCGAGCCGCAACCAGACCTCCCCCTCGACGCGCCCGGCCAGGGCCTGCTGCTCCCCCGCGCCGGCGCGGCTCATCGGGGTGCCGGCGGGCAGGATCTCGACCACGCGATCCAGACGGAACCGGCGCTCGGCACCGGCGAGCTCGCACTCGGCGAGCAGGTAGGAGCGCACACCATCGCTCTCGATGCGCAGCGGCCGGATCCTGCGCACGCTGGTGCCGGGCCGGTCGGAGGAGGAGTAGCGGATCACGAGCTGTCCGTCCTCTGCGCCGGGCTCCGCACGCAGCGCTGCGTGCACTGCGGCCAGGACCGCCTCCGCACGGTCCGCGGTGCGGGCTGCCATCTCGTCCGCGGAGATCGCATCGGCCAGGTCGTAGAAGGTGGGCACCGCCACGGAATCGGCGGGGCCGCCGGTTGCGCCGGCCAGCAGCTTGGCTCGCGCCGCGGCCACGGTCTGCTCGGCCTGACCTGCGACAGGCTCGAGGGCCGCCAACCCTGCCAGCAGCGCGGTGATCTCCACCGCGCTGAGGCTCAGGGCACGGCGCAGCGGCTCGGCGTTGCGCACCCGCACGGTCCCGTGCTCCCATTCCGCTTCGATCAGGTCCTCCCAGCCGTCGCCCATGTCACCGCAGACGAACAGCACCTGCAGATCGGTCACCAGCTGCTTCTCGGTGATGGCGAGGGCCTCGGCGAGCTCCGCAAGATCGGCCTCGCCACGGCTGAGCACATAGGAAGCCGCGGAGATCAGTCGCGAGAGATGATCGCCGCTCTGCGGGGTGAGCCGGATCCTGGGCGTCGGGCGACCGGTCGCCGACTCGAGCTCTGAGAGCTGCGGCTCCTGCTCGTGCAGATCCGCGATCGCGCTCAGGACCTGGGCGAGCTCAGCCCGCCAGGAATGCGGTTCGAGCAGCTCGACCCAGCGGATGTCGCCCAGCAGCAGGCGCCGGGCGGCGGGACGCGGAAGGCTCGGCAGGGTGAGGTGCTCCGCCTCGAGCGCCGCGCCGGCCCGGTCACGCAGCGACAGCGCCTTGTACGGCGCCGCACGCAGCACGGCGGCGTCACGATCATCGCTGTCGAGCATGCGCTCGAGCACTCCCGAGAGATCCGTGTTCTCGGGACGGGGCTGCCGGGCCGCGGAGATATCCGCAGGGAAGGACTCGATGCGGGAGGCGCGGAAGAGACGCGGAGCCGAACGGTCCAGGTCCCAGCCGTAGACGTACCAATGCCCCTCGTGCACACCGACCACCCAGGGCTCCACCCGACGTTCCGACGGGGCGCCGTGGGTGGCGCGATAGGTGAAGCGGACGGTCCTGCCGCCCACCACCGAGTCCAGCAGCGGCGAGAGCACGGGCAGTGACTCGACCGCGCCGCGCGGCGTGCGCCGGAGCAGATCGGGGTCGGCATCATGGCCGAGGCTCAGCAGCTTGGAGCGCACCCTGCGGGCGGCTCCGCCGGCTGCGGCCGCGTCCCAGGCACGGCTCGCCGCGAGCAGCACCGTGTACTCCTCGGTGGTGAGATCCAGCACCGCTCCGGAGCGGGCCGTCTCGATCCGGTAGTGCACCGTGTTCTCGTCGAGCACATCGCGCTCGGTCGCCAGGGGCAGCCCGAGCTCGAGGATCGCGGCCTTGTCGCGCTCGAACATCCGCTCCGCCGCCTGGTCGGAGACCGCATTCGCGTAATCGGGGATGACGGAGAAGAGCTTGGCGCGATCGATCCGTCGCCGGGAGCCGATCGTCATGATGACGTTGAGGAGTCTCTCCACATTCTTCGAAGCCACGCAGCCAGACTATCCGGCAGGGCAGGCCGAGTGGGCCGCTTCCGCACCGCGGCTCTAGGCTGTGCTCATGCTGCGATGGGAACGGGGAACCGTGAAGGACGCGCTGAGCTCCTGGCACGGTGTGGATCGGCTCGAGATCGAGCTCGATGACGAGGCGGGAACGCTCACCGCGATCGCCTATCGGGAGCTGACCGGCACACCTCGGTCGGGCGAACGGGTGCTGCTGAACACGAATGCGCTCCGCCGGGAGCTGGGCACCGGCGGAGACGCCATGGTGGTGGCCCGCCTCGATGTGCTCCCCGAGGCGACGGAGAGCAGCGGGCACATGGTGAAGGCCCGCTATACCCCGATGCAGACCATGGTCGACGCGCTCGATGATCCCGGAGGGGAGCACTACGAGACGGTCCGCGCCGCGAAGGACATCGCCGGGATGCCGGTCGTGGTCGCCGATCTCCACTCCTCGCTGCCCGCTATCATCGCGGGCATCCGCGCCGAGCGGCGCACAGCGAAGATCGCCTACGTGCACACGGACGCCGCCGCACTGCCTGCGGCCTACTCCCGGATCACCGCTCGGCTGCGGTCAGCTGATCTGCTGGCCTCCGTGATCAGCGCCGGTCAGTCCTTCGGCGGTGATCTCGAGGCCGTGACCGTGCATTCGGCTCTGCTCGGCGCGAAGCATGTGGTCGGCGCCGACGTCGCGATCGTGATCCAGGGGCCCGGCAACCTGGGCACCGGAACCGGGTGGGGGTTCTCTGGGGTGCAGGCGGCCGAGGCTGTCCACGCAGCCTCTGTGCTCGGCGGGCGACCCGTCGCGACGCTGCGGGTCTCCGGAGCCGATGAGCGCAAGCGGCATCGGGGCCTGTCGCACCATTCCTCGACGGCCTACGGCCGCGCGCTGCTCGCTCCGGTCCACCTGCCCGTGCTCCCCCGCAACGACAGCCGTTACAACGCTTTTCATGAATCTGTGCGCAAACAGGTGAAAACGACGATCCTCAAGCCGGCAGAGAAGCGAGGGGTGCGGCACCAGCTCATCGAGGTCGATGCCAAGGGGCTGCGCGATGCGCTCGAAGAGATGCCGGTGCGGATGACCACGATGGGGCGCACCCTGGCCGAGGATCCCTCGGCGTTCCAGTACGCGGCGCTCGCGGGACGCTGCGCCGCGTCCCTCATCCCCCGGGACTGAGCAACGCTGCGGAGGAGCTGCCGGCGACTGAGCGCAGTCGACGACTGAGAGCTGCCGACGGCCGAGCTCAGTCGCCGACGGCTTCGCCCCGTTCCTGCACCAGTCGGAGCAGCAGATGCGCTGCCGCGATCGCACGGTCACCGTCATAGCGCTGGATCGCCTGCAGGGCGAGGGTCGAGCCGTCGGCCAGGTCCAGGTGCGCCCAGGGGTCGCCCATCGGGAAGCTGATCCCGATCACCTCGGCCCATTCCAGGGTGCGGGTGCTCATCAGGTTCCGCACCACCAGCACCTCGGGGCGGGCGGTGACCGTCACCGAGGCCTCGAGGTGGCAGAAGATGACGACCAGCACGCCGACGGCGACCAGACCGAGCCGACCGCCCCATTGGAAGCTGGTGATCAGCACCGCGCCGCCGATCATGCCCGCCATCACGATGGCGGCGCTCAGGTAGGCGGCCACCCGCACCGCCCGGGGCCGCAGCACGATCCTGGCACGGTCCTCCCCCGGCTGCCGGTCCGCTGCGGAGGCGTTCATCGGCATCTCAGATACGGCAGGCCTGGATCGCGGTGACCAGGATCGCGCGCGCCCCGGCGTCGTAGAGGTCATCCATCATGCGGTGGGCGGAGCGGGTGTCCACCATGGCCCGCACCGCGGACCATTCGCCGCCGTGCAGCGGGGAGACCGTCGGGGACTGCAGTCCGGGGGTGATCTCGACGGCGCGCTCGAGCAGGGCGGTGGGGATGTCGTAGTCGAGCATCACGTACTCGCGTGCCACCAGCACACCGCGGATGCGCCGTGCGAGCACCTCGAGGGCGTGGGTGCCGGTCTCGTCGAGCTCCAGTCCTGGACGCGAGAAGAGCACCGCCTCGCTGGTCATGATCGCCTCGCCGAAGGGCTCGAGCCCTGCCTGACGCAGCGTGCTGCCGGTCTCGACCACGTCGGCGATCACATCGGCGACACCGAGCCGGATCGAGGATTCGACGGCCCCGTCGAGGTGCACGACCTCGGCGGTGACACCGCGTTCGGCGAGATAGTCCTCGACGAGGTTTTCGTAGCTGGTGGCGATGCGGGCGCCCTGCAGCTCGGAGGCGTCATGGCGGGTCCCTGCGGGAGCGGCGAAGCGGAACGTCGAGCGCGCGAAGCCCAGCGGCAGGATCTCGTCGGCCGGAGTGCGGGAGTCCAGCAGCATGTCCTGCCCGGTGATGCCGACGTCGACGGTCCCGGAGCCCACGTACACCGCGATGTCGCGCGGGCGCAGGTGGAACAGCTCGACGCCGTTCTCCTCGTCGACGACGACGAGCTCCTTGGCCGTGCCGCGGCGCCGGTAGCCGGCCTCCTGGAGCAGATCGGCGGCGGGTTCGGACAGGGCGCCCTTGTTGGGGACGGCGATGCGGAGCACGGATCCTCCTCGGCCGCCGCAGCGGCCACGAGTGGGGTGGGAGAGGGAGAGACAGTGGTGAGGGAGCCCGCTCGATGCCGAGACCGGGGGCACGCCCTCGCGCGCAGAGCGACGCGGGTCAGAGCTGGCGGTAGACATCCTCGAGCGAGATGCCCTTGGCGATCATCATCACCTGCACGTGATAGAGCAGTTGGCTGATCTCCATGGCGGCGTCCTCGTCGGACTCATGCTCGCAGGCCATCCACACCTCGGCGGCCTCTTCGACGATCTTCTTGCCGATCTGATGGACCCCGCCGTCGAGTTCGCGGACGGTGCCCGACCCCTCGGGTCGGGTCCGGGCCTTCTCAGTCAGTTCGGCGAACAGTGCCTCGAAATCCTTCACGCCGACAGGATACGCGTTCCGGCAGATGGCCCGTTCCGAGGACCACCTGCCGGAACAGGACTCACTCTCGGCGCACCGTGGGATCCAGATGCGCGGTCTCCACCGTCACCCGGGCCTCCTCCACCTCGCGACGGCGCCGCACACCCCACCAGACGAAGAACCCCACCAGGGTGAAGGCTCCGTAGAAGACATACATGAAGGCGCTCGCGTAATAGCCGGCATCGAGCAGCAGCGGGACGCCGACGATGTCGACCGCCACCCAGATCAGCCAGAACTCGACCCAGCCCTTGGCCATGCCGAAGGTCGCCAGCAGGCTGCCCATGAAGATCCAGGCATCGGCCCAGACCGGCTCGTAGGAGCCGAGCATCCGGAACAGCGGGGTCAGCGCTGCGGTGCCGCCCACCAGGGCGACCAGCAGCAGAGCACGCGTCCCCCAGGAAGCCCACTCGGGCTCCACGGCGGTGCCGCCGTCATGCTTGGACTGCCGCCAGCGCTGCCAGCCGTAGATGCTGGTGGCGATGAACATCACCTGTCGACCCGCCTGGCCGAGCAGATCCACGGAGTTCGGGTTGCCGAACACCGAGCCCATGAACACCGTCAGCAGCAGCACATTGCCGACGATGCCGATGGGCCAGGCCCATACCTTTCGCCGCATGCCGCCGAGGGCGCTGAGCAGTCCGAAGACATTGCCGAGCACCTCGCGCAGAAGAAGGAACTGTCCGCCCGCGAAATCGATTCGCGCGTCGAAGAGCCACTGCAGAAGATCCATGTCGGTCCTTTCGCCGTCGGATGCAGTGGCTCCGGGGAAAAGGGTTCCGGCATGGCGCCAGGGCGCGCCGAGGGCGCCCTGGGACATGCAGGACGTGCGCCTCTCATCCAGGCTGTACTGTCGGCGCCGGAGTTCCACCGGCTCCACCGCCGAAGCGGGTCGCGGACTATCACCGCCGGCTCGGAATTTCACCGACCCCGGAGCACGTCACTGGTCGTGACGGGACCATCCTAGACCGTCGGCCCCACGGGCGGACGGTGCATGAACGCAGGTGACAGGGCCGGAGACGCCATGGACGGCGTTCGTGCAGATCAGTGGGCGGCGTGGCCCCGGGCGAGTTCGCGCAGGGCGGAGATCTCCTCGGCCGCGTCCTGGGCCCGATAGATGGCGGACCCTGCGACGAAGACGTTCGCGCCGGCCTCCGCGCAGCGTTCGATGGTCTCCCGGCTGACCCCGCCGTCGACCTGGATCGACACCTCGAGGTTGGACTCGCTGATCGCAGCGCGGGCCCGACGGATCTTGGGGAGCATCGTCTCCAGGAAGCTCTGGCCGCCGAAGCCGGGCTCGACGGTCATGATCAGCAGCATGTCGAACTCGCCGATGATGTCGAGGATCGGCTCGACCGCGGAGGCGGGCCGGAGTCCTACCCCGACCTGGACGTTCTTCCTGCGCAGGTCGCGGGCGAGCTTGACCGGGGCGCGGGCGGCCTCCAGGTGGAAGGTGACCGACGCGGCGCCGGCCTCGGCGTAGGCGGGGGCCTCGGTGTCGGCATCATCGATCATCAGGTGCGCATCGACCGGGATCGTGCTGCGCCGGGCGATCTGCTCGACCATGGAGGGGCCGAAGGTCAGGTTCGGCACGAAGTGGTTGTCCATCACGTCGACGTGGACGCTGTCGGCGCTGGAGATCCTGTCCAGCTCGCTGCCGATGCTCATGAAGTCGGCATTGAGGATGCTGGGGTGGATGTAGTGGCCGTCGGTCGAGTACAGGGTGTTCATGCCGTCGGGAGTCCTTCCTCGGTGGGGGCGGGCTGCTTGCGCAGCAGGTGGATGTACATCGCATCGGTGCCGTGGACGTGAGGCCACAGCTGGACCGCGGGGCCCTCTCCGAGCTCGACGTCCTGCCGAGCTGCGAGGAGCATCCCGGCGCGCACCGCGTCGCGCGCGTCGAGCTGCTCGATGTCGTCGCGCCGCTTGAGCACATCGGCGACGATCAGGCGGGTCTCGGCCAGGTGCGGGGAGCAGGTCACATAGGCCACCACTCCCCCGGGCGCGGCGGCGTCCAGGGCGGAGCTGAGCAGCCCGCGCTGGATCCCGCCCAGCTGGCCGATGTCGGCGGGGGTGCGGCGCCAGCGGGCCTCGGGCCGGCGTCGCAGGGCGCCGAGCCCGGAGCAGGGGGCGTCGACCAGGACGCGGGAGAAGCGCCCGGGCAGCTCGTCACCGATGGTGGTGCCGTCGGCGGTGCGGGTGGTGATCTCGCAGCCGGCCTCCTGCAAGGTGGCCACCGCCCGGTCGACGAGCTCGGTGCGATGCTCCTGGAGCTCGACCGCCAGCAGGTCCGCGTCGTGGCCGACGGTCAGTCCGCCCATCAGCGCGGCCTTCCCGCCGGGGCCCGCGCAGAGGTCCAGCCAGTGGTGGTCCTCGGCGAGGACCAGGTCGTCGGCGCCGAGTGCGAGGGCGAGGGCCGCGAGCTGGCTGCCCTCGTCCTGCACGGCGACGCGGCCCTCCTTGACCGGGTCCATGCCGCCGGGATCGCCGGAGGGCCAGGAGGCCGCGAAGATGCTAAGCCGGCCCTGGCTCGCGCCGTGGTCGATCAGCTCGTCGAGGTCGGTGAGTCCCGGTCGCATCACCAGCGAGACCGACGGTGCCGCGTTCTGGGCGGCCAGCAGCTCATCGATCTCATCGCGGGAACGGCCGTGGCCGGCCAGGGCGTCGCTCAGGGCGCGCACCACCCAGCGCGGGTGGGAGTGCACCACGGCGAGGTGCCCGGTGGGATCCTGCTCGCGGTCGGGGGCGACCTCGAGCAGCCACTGCGGGAGGTCCTTCTCCCCGACGCGGCGCAGCACCGCATTGGCGAAGCTCGCCGCACCGGCGCCGACCACGGACCGGGCCAGGGCCACGGTCTCGGAGGTCGCCGCATGCGGGGCGACGCTCATGTCCAGCAGCTGGTAGGCGCCGAGCCGCATGACGTCCAGAAGCGGCGGGTCGATCTTGTCCAGCGGGCGATCCACGCAGGCTGCGATCACGGCATCGAGTCGGCCCTGTGCGCGCAGCGACCCGTAGAACAGCTCCGTGGTGAAGGCGGCGTCACGGCCGGAGACCCGGTGGGTGCGCAGCAGCCGCGGCAGCACCAGGTTCGCGTAGGTGTCCTCCTCGCGCACCATCCGCAGACCTTCGAAGGCGACCTGGCGGGAGGGGGTGGAACGGCGGGCGCGCTCGGCCGGCCGGGATTCGGAGTAGCCGCGGCGGGGACCTCCCTGACCGCGCGATCCGGAGCGGGAGCGGCCCTGGTGGTCGCGCTGGTCGCGCTGAGCGTTCCCGTCGCGTCGGCCGCGGTCCTGGTTGCTGCGTCGGTCCTGGTTCATGCGCTGGCTCCGTCCTGCGGCGTGCTGGTGAATCGGGCATCGGGGGCGAGGCCCGCGCCGCGGGCCCAGTCCGCGGCCCGCATCGGCCGTTTCCCAGCCGGGGCGAGGGTCGCCACGGCGATCACCTCGGTGCCGGTGCCGACGAGCATCTGGCGCCTGGTCGCTGCGATCTGCCCGGGCGCCAACGGGGCGTGGTCCGGTCCCGGTTCCTGGACCTGCTCGACGCCGAGGATCTTCGTGCGGGTGCCGTCCAGCAGCGTCCATGCCCCGGGATGCGGGCTCATCCCCCGGATGTGGGCCTGGACCTGCTCCGCGGGGAGGGTCCAGTCGGTCATCGCCTCGGCGGTGGTGAGCTTCGCGGCGTGGGTGGCCTGTGCGTGGTCCTGCGGGGTGAGCCCCGCGGTGCCGTTCTCGAGCGCATCCAGTGCGCTCAGGAGCACGGGGGCGCCGTCGCTCGCCATTCGTTCCAGCAGCTCTCCGGAGGTCTCGAACTCGCCGATGAGGGTGGGTGCCGTGGCGATCAGGTCCCCGGTGTCCAGCCCCTTCTCGAGGCGGAACACGCTCATGCCGGTCTCCCGCCGGCCGGAGAGCACCGCGCGCTGCGCGGGCGCCGCGCCGCGCCAGGCGGGCAGCAGCGAGAAGTGGAGGTTCACCCAGCCATGGCGGGGGATGTCGAGCGCGGCCTGCGGGACCAGGTTCCCGTAGGCGACCACGGGCGCCGCGTCCGGTGCGAGCTCGCGGAGGTGCTGCTGGACCGTCTCGTCGCGCAGTGTGGCGGGGGTCAGCACCGGGATGCCCGCCTCGAGGGCGAGGGTCTTCACCGGTGACGGGGTGAGTCGGCGGCCGCGCCCGGAGGGGGCGTCAGGCCGAGTGAGCACCCCGACGACCTCATGGTGGGAGTCGAGCAGGGTGCGCAGGGAAGGAAGTGCGGCCTCAGGGGTGCCGGCGAAGAGCAGTCGCATGATGGCTCGAGTCTACGGCGGCGCTGGAGGAGGTCAGTAGACGAGCCCGAACACCCATACCGCCAGGCCCATCGTCGTGGCAGTGACCAGCACGATACCGATCAGGTTCAGCCACAGCCCCACCGTGGCCATCTGCGGGATCGTGACATAACCCGAGCCATAGGCGATCGCGTTCGGCGGCGTGGCGACCGGAAGCATGAAGGCGCACGTCGCGGCGATCGCGACGGGGATCGCCAGCAGCATCGGGTCTATCCCGATGCCCACGGCCACGGCCGTGGCGACCGGGAGGAAGGTGGCGGCGGTGGCGGTGTTCGAGGTGAGTTCGGTGAGGAAGAGGACACCCGCGGCGACGATCGCCACGATCAGCACCACCGGCAGGCCGCCCACGCCCTCGGTGACCTGACCGATCCACTCGGTCAGGCCCGAGGAGCTGAACTGCCCCGAGAGCGCGAGGCCGCCGCCGAACAGCAGCAGCACGCCCCAGGGCAGCTTCACCGCGGAGTCCCAGTCGAGCAGGCGCACGCCCCTGGCCGCGCCGGCCGGCAGCAGGAACAGGGCCAGCCCCACCACCATCGCGATGCCGGCGTCGGAGATCCACGGATCCTCGCGGCCGAGCGCGTCGGAGATCAGGGGGATGAACACCCATGAGAGTGCGGCCAGCACGAAGACTGTCAGCACCCTGGCCTCCCCCGCGGAGATGCGGCCGAGCTTGCGGCGCTCCTGCCGGATCAGCTCGGTGCCCCCGGGGATCTCGGTGATCTCCGGCTTGTACAGCACCTTGGTCAGCAGCAGCCAGGCGATGACCATGAACACGATCGCCATCGGCGCGCCCACCATCATCCAGCGGCCGAAGCCGATCGTGATCCCGAACTCCTGGCTCAAGTGCGCCGCGAGCAGGGCGTTGGGCGGGGTGCCGATGAGCGTCGCGAGGGAGCCGATCGAGGCGGCGTAGGCGATGCCGAGCATCAGGGCGGTGCCGAACTTGGAGGTGACAGGGGCTGAGGCACCGTCCCGAGCACCGCCCTCGGGATCCGGGTCCACGCCCTCGCCGGGCTCCTCCCCCTTCGCGGCGGCGTCCTCGAGCCGCAGCTTGTTCACCAGGAGCAGCACCGACAGGCCGATGGGCAGCATCATCACGGCGGTCGCCGTGTTGGAGACCCACATGGAGAGGAAGCCGGTGGCGACCATGAAGCCGAGGATCAGCAGCGAGGGGCTGGTGCCGATCGTTCCGACGATCGCAAGGGCGATCCGCTTGTGCAGGTTCCAGCGCTGCATGCCGAGCGCGAGCATGAACCCGCCCATGAACAGGAAGATGATGTTGTTGCCGTAGGAGGCGCCGACGTCGTCGACGCCGACCTCGCTGTTCAGCACTGGGAACACGACCAGCGGCACCAGGGCGGTGGCGGGGATCGGCAGCGCCTCGGTCATCCACCACGCCGCCATCAGCACCGCGGTGGCGGCGGTGAGCTTCGCGCCGTGGGGGACGTCGGCGGGCATCAGGACGTAGATGAGCACAGCGGCGACGAGGCCGAGGGCCAGGCCGAGGCGGCGCACCCGCAGGGTGCGGCGGCTGCTGGCGGGTGCCCGTTCCCCCTCGGAGAGGTCGGGCCGGTCGTCCTCTGCGGTGGTGCGGGGACCCTGAGCGGCGTCGGAGGTCATCGGGGTCCTTCTCTCGCGGCGTTGCGAAGCATCGGGGTGCCGCCGCCCGCGGCGGAGACACCTGTGTCGTCGATCACCCTACGACGATCGTGGTCTCCACCCGGGCGCGACGCTCAGAACACGTCGGGCGGATCCAGTCGTACACGCAGTGAGCCGCGAGCCTTGCGGGCGCTGCGGGCGGCGACGCCGGCGCGCAGGGCGGTGGCGAGCTCGCGCGAGCGGGCCGGTTCGATGCGCACCACCGCGCGGGCCCGGCCGGCGGCGTCGGGCCCTTCGAGGTCGACCGGGCCGAAGACGTCAGTGCCGTCGGGGAGCTCGACGGTCTCCAGGAACCCTCGGCATGCCTCCCTGTCGCCCACGATCTCGGCGACCCGCCGGAACGGGGGCAGGTCCAGCTCGTGACGGTCCTCGAGCACCCGGTCCAGGAAGAACGAGGAGCGGTGGGCGACCAGATCGCGGATCGCGGGGAGGGTGGAGGTGCCGACGATCAGCACCTCTCCTCCATGCTCTGCGCTGCGCACCAGCGCGATGGCGCCCCGCCAGCGCCGCACCGCCTCGACATCGGCGTCGAAGGCGGCACGGCCCAGCAGAGCATCCGCATCCAGCAGCAGGCAGGCGGAGTAGCGGGATCGCGGGGCCGGCTCCGCGCCGGGGGTGGCGACGATGATCGCCCGGTCCGGGACGGCGTCGTCCTCGAGTGCTCCGTGGGCGCCGCCGGCGACCTTCAAGGTGGCCTGGGGGAAGGCGCGGTGCAGCTCCTCGGCGGTGCGGGTGGAGCCGATGACCATGGCCCGCACGTCGGTGCGGTCGCATTCGGGGCAGCGATAGCCGTCCTCCCGTCGGCCGCAGACCCGGCAGTGCAGGGGGCCGCCGCGGCCGTTCTGCGACAGCGGCGCCGAGCAGTGCGGGCATTGGGCGCGGGTGCGGCAGAAGGTGCAGGCGATCGCCGGCGAGTATCCGGAGCGAGGCACCTGCACCAGCACCGGGCCCCGCTCCAGGCCGCGCCGGATCACGCGCATCGCCTCCTGCGGGAGGCGGGAACGGCCGGAGGCGCCTTCGCGGTCACGCAGGTATTCATCCATCGCCACGATCCGCGGGCGGACGGCGGTGACCGGTCCGGGCAGCGGCTCGAGGCGTGCGAGATAGCCGAGATCCACGAGCGCCCGCAGGGTCACCGACTCGCTCGCCGAGAGGAACAGCAGTGCGCAGCGCTCCTCGGCGGAGCGGCACTGCAGCACGGTGCGGGTGTGGGGGTAGGGGGCCCGCGGCTCTTCGAGCAGATCGTCCGCCTCGTCCCAGCAGATGGCCAGAGCGAGGTTTCTGACCGGCGCGAACGCTGCGGAACGGTTCCCGAGCACCACCCTGGTGGCGCCGCGCAGAATGCGCCGGAAGGTGCGGTAGCGCTTCTCCGGACCTTCGGTGCCGGCGAGGATCTCGTGGCTGATGCCGCGCTCGGTGAGCACTCGGGAGAGCCGGGCGACGTCCCGCTGGTCGGGGGCGATCACGAGCGCTCCCTGCTCCGGGTCGAGGTCCCCGATCGCATCGGCGGCGACCTCGGTCCAGTTGTCGGCGGCATCGAGGGTGATGCTCGCGCGCGGCACCGGACCCTCCGGGGTGCCGGCCCGGGAGAGCAGCGCGGCCAATCCCGGATAGCGGTCGCCGGGCCGGGCGCGCCCGGGCTCCTCGGGCGGTGCGGCTCCGGAGTCCGGAGCCGGGAGCGTCTCGCGCTCCTTCTCCTCCGCGGCGCGATCGGCCTTCTCGGCGCGGGCGTGGCGCGGGGGCAGGGCCAGGCGCAGCACATCGCCGACGGTGCCGGCGCAGCGCTCGGCGACCTCTTCGCACACGCGCATCAGCGCGGGCGGGACCACCACGTCCTCGGAGACCAGGCGGTGCACGGGGGCCAGTGCCCGGTCGGTGGTCGCCGTGGCGTGGCGGCCGAGCACGATCCCCTCGGTGTCCTTGCCGGAGAACCGCACCCGCACACGCATGCCCGGCCGCGCGGCCGCCGCCGCCGGGGTGACCGCGTATTCGAAGGGCCGGTCCAGATGGGGAAGCACCCCCACCAGGCGCACGCTCGCCACCGGGAGCTCCGAGGCCACCTCGAACCCTGCCGTGGTGCGCAGCCCGGACGCCCGGGCCGCGGCGGGGCGGCCCGGGTCGCTCGGCGCGGCGGCCGGCGGCGAGGGATCGGGAACAGGAACGGCGGGGGCCGCGAAGAGGGACTCCTGCCCTCCCGCATGCTCCCCCGCCGCACCGTCGGCGGTGCTGCTCAGCGCTTGTGCACCGCGACCAGGTCGCAGACGAAGATGAGCGACTCGTTCGGGGCGATCACCGGCGGAGCGCCCTGGGCGCCGTAGCCGAGGGAGGCGGGGATGTCGAGACGGCGGCGGCCGCCGACCTTCATGCCCTGGACGCCCTGGTCCCAGCCGGAGATGACCTGTCCCACGCCGAGCTGGAAGCGCAGCGGCTCGCCGCGGTCCCAGGAGGCGTCGAACTGCTCGCCGGTGGAGTGGGAGACGCCCACGTAGTGCACGTCGACGACGTCGCCGCGGCCGGCCTCCTCCCCGTCACCGATGATCTCGTCGGTGCTGATCAGCTCGGTGGGGGCGTCGCCCTCGGGGAACTCGACCTCGGGCTTGGTGCGATCGGTCATGCGGTTTCCTCCTGTGGTGATGGATGGTCAAGGACAGTCTGGATGGTCAGGACAGGCGCCTGTGTCAGGCGTTGGTGTGGGCGGCATCGAGGATGTCGATCACGAAGACCAGGGTCTCACCGGCGAGCTCGCCCTGGTCGCGGTAGGCCTCCGCGGCAGGGATCACCAGCATCACCTGGCTGCCGACCGGCAGGTCCAGCAGGTTCTCGTCCCAGCCCTGGATCACCATGCCCTGGCCCTGGATGAAGGCGAAAGGGGCCCCGCGATCCCAGGAGGAGTCGAACTGGGAGCCGTCGGACCACTTCCAGCCGGTGTAGTGCATGGTGAGGTAGTCGCCGGCGCGGGTGGTGTCCCCGGTCCCGACGATGAGCTCCTCGCGGGTGGTCTGAGCGGGCGGCTCGCCCTCGGGCGGGGCGTCCAGCGCGGGAGCACCGTTCTCGGCCAGGGTGACGGTGGGGAAGCTGCCGGAGGGATCTGCGGGCTCGCCCTCGGCGCGCAGCGGGGAGACGACGCGGTCGACGTCCGCGACCTGGAGCAGCGAATAGGCCTGGCCGTCGTTTCCCTGCTGCCAGCCCGCCATCACGAAGCGGGAGCCGACGGGCACGGTGGTGAGGAACGAGAACGCGACCTCGCCCGCTCCGTCGGGGGTCACCTGCATGCCTCCGGCGGGGGCGCCCTGCCACCAGGACGAGAGGGTCTCCCCGGTGCTCGCGTCGACGAAGTGGCTGCGCCAGATCACGGTGTCCCCCTCAGCGATCATGGCGCCGTCCCCGGGGGTGATGATCTCCGCATCGGCGGCGGTGATCTCGAGCGGGGCGGTGAACTCGACGACGGGCTCGGCGCCCAGATCGTCGCTCACGGTGACCCCGGCCAGGACGTCGCCGCCGCCGTCGGAGCCGCCACCGTCGGACGCACCGGTGGAGCCCTCGTCGGTGCAGGCGGCGAGGCCGATGGCGGCGGTCGCGGCGAGGGCGGTGGTGAGAAGCGTGCGGCGGCGGATCAAGTCAGGACCTTTCGGATCGGCGGCCCCGCGGGAGGGGGCAGGCACCAGGGTACGGGCAGGCGGATGACAGCGAGCTGGGGTGTGGTCCAGCGCTCAGGCGAAGGGAGCGGGAGCGGGCCCGGGGCCGCTCTCGGTGCCGAGGTCACGGATCTGCGCGAGCAGATCATCGACTGCGGGCAGTGCGGTGGTGAAGGGGTCCAGGACCTGCACCGGCATCGATCCGGGGCGGGTGAGTCGCATCGTGGTCCAGTCCACCACGTGGTCCACGCCGTGCTGCGTGGCGGTGGTGACCACCTGCCCGCGCAGGTGCGCGCGGGTGGTGGTGGGGGCGGTGGTCCTCGCCGCCTCGATCCGCTCCTCGGGCAGCGTCGCGGGGGCCAGGCCCCGGCGCTGCAGGGTGTGGAAGATCCCGTGGGCCGGGTCGATGTCGTGATAGGCGAGGTCCAGCCGTTCGATGGCGGGGTCTCCGAGCTCGATCCCGCGACGCTCCGTGACCTGCTGGAACAATCGCTCCTTGATCGCCCAGTCCAGGTGGGTGGCGGCCCAGCTGCGGTCTCCGGTACGGACGGCGTCGATCCCCTTCTGCCAGGTCTCGAGCACCTGCTGCTCGCTCTCGTCCGCCAGCGGCGTGACGTGGTCGAGCCAGCGCTGCTGCACCTCGATCGCCGTGGTGGTCCCGCCGTGCGAGAGCGGGATCGGCGCGCTGCCGCTGAGGTCCCGGGCGACGGCCCGGATCGCGGAGATGTCGTCGTGGAGGCTGAGCTCGGGCAGGGCGCGCCCGGATTCGATCGCCCGCAGCACCAGGTCGGTGGTGGCGAAGCGGAGGTGGGTGGAGACCTCGCTCATCGTGGAATCGCCGACGATGACGTGCAGGCGTCGGAACCGGGTGGGGTCGCCATGGGGTTCGTCGCGGGTGTTGATGATGGGGCGGGTGCGGGTGGTGGCGGAGGACACGGCCTCCCACATGTGATCGCTGCGGCGCGAGAAGACGAACTGCGCCGGCTCCGGTGCGGCGTCGGCGGCGGCGGCGGGTGCGGCGGCAGCAGGCCCGGCACCGACGGGCTGCTGCGGGCGCACCACTCCCCCGGCGCCGGTGATGATCTGCCGGGTGACCAGGAAGGGCAGCAGGTAGCGGGGCAGGCGCGTGAACTCGCCGCGGCGGTCCACCAGGAAGTTCTCGTGCGAGCCGAAGGCGTTGCCGGCGGAGTCGACGTTGTTCTTCAGCAGGTGGATGCGGGCGTCCTGGCCGTCGGCGGCCAGGCGCTCGTTGGCCTGCGCGGTGAGCTCCGCGAAGATCCGCTCGCCGGCGCGGTCCTGGGCGACCAGCTCCCACCAGTCGTCGCACTCGGCGGTGGCGTACTCCGGGTGCGAGCCGACGTCCAGGTAGAGGCGTGCGGCATTGCCGAGGAACACGTTCGAGGAACGGCCCATCGCCACCACCGGGCGGAACAGCTCGCGCGCGGCGGCCTCGGGCTCGAGCGCCCGCGAGCCGTCGGCCCGCACGCACACGAGCCCGAACTCGGTCTCCAGACCTCCGACTCGACGCTTCATCGGGTCACTGGCCACCCTTCTGGACGAAGGAGCGGACGAAGGTCTCGGCGTTGGACTCGAGCACCGAGTCGATCTCGTCGAGCAGGTCGTCCGCGGCCTGCGCGGAGGCGAAGGTCTGGCCGCCGGTGACGATCTCGGAGTCGTCGCCGGACTCCTCGGGGCCGTTGCCGGGGGCATTGAGGGACTGCTGGGACATGGGTGCTCCTTCTCAGTCGGTGACGGCTCGGCGCAGGGCGTCGAGGATCGTCGCGGTGTCGTCGGTGGGGTCGATGCCGTGCTGCGCGCACCAGGCGGCGGAGCCCAGTCGCGGATCGGCCAGGCGCAGCCGGTGGCCGCCCTCGGGACCGGCCAGGGTGATCGCGTCCCAACCGGCGGAGGGCACGTTCCCGCGGTGAGCGGTGATGAGTCCGCCGCGCAGATGGGCACGGGTGCTGGTGGGTGCGGTGGTCATCGCGGCATCGACCTCGTCCTGGCTCACCAGGGCGGGGACCGCACCGGCGGCGCGAAGCCTGTCGAACAGGCCCCGGCCCGGGCGCAGGTCCGAATACTGCAGGTCGATCATGAACAGCCGTGCATCGTCCCACTCCAAGCCGTGCCGGGTGCGGTAGCGCTCCAGCAGCTGGAGCTTGGCGACCCACTCCACCCGCTCAGCGGCGAGCATCGGGTCCTGCTCGAGCAGGTCGAGGATCTCGCCCCAGGAGCGCAGCAGGGTCGTGGTCTCCTCGTCCGCAGTGTCGGCGACTGCGGTGAGGGCGTCGAGGTGGGCGCGCTGGATCTGCAGGGCGGTGAGCTCGCGGCCGTCGGCCAGGGGCACCGTGGTGGCCAACGAGGGGTCGTGGCTGATCGCGCGCACCGCCGCCACCGGGTCCGCGAGGCGGAGATCCGGCAGGATCGCGGTGCCGGTGCGGTGCTCGGCCTCGAGCGCGGCGAGCACCAGGGAGGTGGAGCCGAGCTTGAGGAAGGTGGACTCCTCGAGCAGGTTCGCATCCCCGATGATCACGTGCAGCCGCCGGAACCGGCGAGGATCGGAGTGCGGCTCGTCCCGGGTGTTCACGATGGGCCGGTTCAGGGTGGTCTCGAGCCCCACCTCGGCCTCCATGAAGTCGGCCCGGGAGGAGAGCTGGAAGCCGGGCTCCTGGCCGCGGGTGCCGCGACCCACCCGACCCGCGCCGACGATCACCTGTCGGGTCGCCAGGAAGGGGAGCATCGCGGCGACCACGCGCTCGAAGGGGACGGCGCGGTCCACCAGGTAGTTCTCGTGGGTGCCGTAGGAGGCGCCCTTGCCGTCGGTGTTGTTCTTGAAGAGCGCGACCTCGGGGATGCCATCGGCCGCGGCCAGCAGCGCCATGGCCCGGCGGGCGATCTCCTCACCGGCCCGGTCGGCGACTACGGCCTCCCGGGCGCGCAGCACCTCGGGCGCGGCGTACTCGGGATGGGCATGGTCCACATACCAGCGGGCGCCGTTGCTGAGCACCGCATTCCCGATCGAGCGCTGGGTCGCCCAGGTCAGCACCTCGGCATCGTCCCCCTCGGGAGCGAGCTCGGGCCCGCTGAGCGGGATGTCCATCTCGACGCTGGGCACGTGGGCATCGCTCACCTCGTCGGTGAGCTGGGAGGGGTGGGCGGCGGCGCGCTGCAGCTCGAAGCCACGGGCATCCCGCAGCGGGGTCTCGTCCCCGTAGTCCCAGCGCACCCGGCGCCCGCGCTCGCCCTCCTGGGGATCCAGCAGCGCATAGGCGCCGACCACGAGGTGGGAGAGCAGGATCGAGCTGCCGGCGCCGGCGCGGGTGCGGTCCTCGAGATCGGCATGGGTCACCCCGAACTCGGTCTCGATGCCCAGCACCCGCTCAGTGGTGAGCCCGGCCTCGGGATGCTGCCCGGTGGTCCCGCTCTTCGTCCCGCTCATGAGGGCACCTCCTCCGCGATCGCGGCGGCCGGGACGCCGCGGGTGCGTCCCTGCAGCGGGATGACCGCGTCGACCCGGCGGCGGCCGCTGCCGGGCAGGCCCGAGACCCGGGCCCAGTCCTCGGGGTGGGCGGCGGAGGGCATGTCCTCGTTCTCCACGAACTCAGCGGTGATCGCGTCCTGCAGGTGCTGGGCGCCGACGCCGATCTGCCCGGTGGCGAGCTGGTCCTTGACGGCGAGCTTCTTCGCCCGATCCACGATGTTGCGCAGGGTCGCGCCGGAGACGAAGTCGCGGAAGTGGAGCGTGTCCTCACCGCCGTCGGAGTACTCGACGCGTACGAAGGCCGAGGCCGGGCTCTCGTCGTAGATCTCATGCATGGCGAGGTCCAGCAGCTGCTCGCGGCCCTCGCGCAGCGGGACCGATTCGTCGAGATAGAGGCCGAGGATCTCTCGTCCCGCGCGCGCACCGGGGCGGCGCACGCGGATCTTCACGTCCAGGCGGCCGGGGCGCAGGATCGCGGGATCGATCATGTCCTCGCGGTTCGAGGCGCCGATCACGATGACGTTGTCGAGTCCCTCGACACCGTCGATCTCGGCGAGCAGCTGCGGCACGATCGTGGTCTCGACGTCGCTCGACAGGCCGGTGCCACGGGTGCGGAACAGCGCCTCCATCTCGTCGAAGAAGATCACGACGGGGTGGTCCGCAGCGGCTTTCTCGCGGGCCCGCTCGAAGACCAGGCGGATGGAGCGCTCGGTCTCGCCGACGTACTTGTTCAGCAGCTCCGGGCCCTTGACGTTGAGGAAGGCGGAGTTCTCGAGCGCCTCGGCGACGCTCACCCCGCGCACCTCGGCGCTGCGCAGCACCAGCTCGTGCGCCACCGCCTTGGCGATCATCGTCTTGCCGCAGCCGGGCGGGCCGTAGAGCAGCACGCCCTGCGGGGGCCGCAGCCCGTAGGTGCGGTAGAGGTCCTGCTGGAGGAAGGGCAGTTCGACGGCATCGCGGATCGCCTCGATCTGCTCGCCCAGCCCACCGATCTGCTCGAAGGTCACTTCGGGCACCTGCTCGAGCACCAGGTCGGTGATCTCCGCGCGATCGATGCGCTCGAGCACCAGCTGGCTCCTGAGGTCCACGAGCACGTGATCGCCGGGGTGGAGCTGCTCCTCGGTGAGGGTGCCGGCGCGGCGCAGCACCCGGGTGTCGTCGGGGGCGACGGCGACGAGGATGCGGGAATCGGCCAGGGACTCCACGACCGGCACCACGTTGCCGGCATCGCTCGCGGGGACCGCGTCGACGGCGGCGAGGGCCTCGTTGAGCCGCAGCTCGGTGCCCGGCAGCAGCGCCTCCAGGTCGAGGCTCGCGGCCGTCGCGACCCGCAGCCGACGGCCGTTGTGCAGCACGTCGATGGTGCTGCCCTCGCAGCGGCGCAGGAAGGTGGCATAGGAGTTCGGCGGATCGCCGACCCGCTCCAGGTCGCTCTTGAGCTGGACGATCTGCTCGCGGGCGGCGCGGAGCCCTCCGACCAGCCGCTCGTTGTGGGTCGCGAGCTTCTCGAGCTCGGCGGTCATCTCTGCATACGTCTTCATCGTCATCAGATCTCCTTCCCGGGCGGGATCAGCGATCGCGGCCCTGTCGGATATCGCGCAGGGCTCGCTTGAGCTTGCGCGGCGCCACCCCGCGCTCTCCGACATCCTGCGGTCCCCACTCGCCGTCGGAGCCGCCGAAGCCCTCGTTGTCGGGGTGGTTCAGCTCCTCCTCCAGCCGGGATCCGGGCGCGGGGCGGGTGACGCGCGTGAGCGCAGGCTGGCCGTGCGCGGTGCGACGGGCGGTGAGCAGGAACCCGGTGTGGGCGTTCATCCGGTGCTCCGGGCGCACGGCCAGTCCCTCGAGGTGCCAGGGACGCACGAAGGACTCCCAGGCGTAGGGCTCGGTGAACTCGCCGTGGGCCCGCAGCGCCTCGGCGGTGCGGGAGAGCTGGGTGACGGTGGCGACGTAGCAGAGGAAGACTCCGCCGGAGACGAGCACCTCGGCGGCGGAGTCCACGCACTCCCAGGGGGCGAGCATGTCCAGGACCACGCGGTCCACGGCGGGCTCGTCCGGCGCGAGCGTCGGAGCGACATCCTGGAAGTCCCCGATCGACAGCTCCCAGGCGGGGTGCGGGCCGCCGAAGAACGTCTCGACGTTCTCGCGCGCGACCTCGGCGAAGTCCTCGCGGCGCTCGATCGAGTGCACGGAGCCCTCGGGGCCCACGGCGCGCAGCAGCGCGGTGGTCAGGCCGCCCGAGCCGACGCCGGCCTCGAGCACCCGGGCACCGGGGAAGATGTCTCCCCACATCAGGATCTGGGCGGAGTCCTTGGGATAGATGATCGCGGCGCCGCGCGGCATCGCGAGCATGTAGTCCGCGTACAGCGGCCGCAGCGCCTGGTACCGGATGCCGTGGGTGTTCTCGACGACCGTGCCGTCCTCCGCGCCGATCAGCTGATCATGGTGGAGCACACCGCGGTGGGAGTGGAACTCACCTCCGGGCTTGAGGGTGATGGTGTGCAGGCGGTTCTTGGAATCCGCGAGCTGCACCTTGTCACCCAGGGCGAAGGGTCCGGTGCGGTCCAGACCGCGCTGGGGGGCCCGGGGGGAGGGCTCCTGCGCCCCGGGATGGGCGGCGGGCTGCGGCTGCTCAGTCATGGGTTCCAGCATATGGCTCCGGTGGGGGCCCGGGCCGAGATGTTCACCGCCGGCGCAGGAGGTCGTTGACCTCCGCGCTCAGGAGCACCCCGTGGAGCGTGCCGTCCTCGGCCAGGACCAGGTAGGCGGGAGCCGGCTGGGACAGCATCGCCTCGATCAGCGCATCGCCCTGCAGGGTGAGAGGAAGGGTGCCGAGGGGTCCCACGGAGCCGGCCACGGCGCTCGCCGGGGTGGACGCCCGGTGCTCGGGAGGGACTGACGCGGCGGCCTCCGGATCGATCCGATATCCCCGGCCGATACCTCCCGGGAGGCCGGCGTCGCGCTCGAGGAGCAGCACCTGGTCGAGCTGATCGGGCGTGCCGAGCGCGGCGAGCGGGGTGTGCGGCGGAACAATCCGCAGGGGGACCGCGAGCGAGCCGGCGGCGAGGCTGTGGATGCGGCTCTGCAGGACCGCGCCCTCGAGCGCGCGGGTGGCGCCCTGCCAGAGCATCCCCGCGATCAGCATCGCCCACACCAGGGTGAGGAGGGAGAGGCTCCCGGCGCCTCCGGTGCGCACGATCTGCACCAGCGGGTAGGCCACGACCGCCACGGCGATGGCCCGGCCCAGCCAGGCGGTGATCCTGGTCGCGAGCACGGGCTTCTTCACCAGTGCGGCTAGCAGCGACTCGAGTGCCCGCCCGCCGTCCATCGGCAGCCCGGGCAGCAGGTTGAACAGGGCCAGGACGAGGTTCAGCCAGGCGCTGACGGAGAAGAACACGGCGAGCGAGGTGCCCGGACCTGCGACCTGCGTCGCGGCGGCCATGAGCGCGGCCAGCACGCCGTTCGCGGCCGGGCCGGAGAGGGAGACGAGCACAGAGCCGAGCGACGACATCTGTCGGACGCGATATTGCGTGTGACCGCCCCAGAGGGTCAGGGCGATGTGGTCGACGGTGGCGCCGAATGCCCGGGCGGTCACGGCATGCGCCACCTCGTGCGCGAGCACCGAGACGATCATGAACAGCCCGATCGCCATGGCCAGGAGCACCACGAGACCGGGGTCCGCGCCACCCCGGCTCAGCGCCGGGTACATCAGCACCGCGAGCAGCAGCACCGTGACGAGCGTCCCGGGGCTCACCTTGAGCGGAGGCAGCGCGCCGAGGCGCAGCGTGGGGCTTCTCATGATCCATCTCCTCCGCCACCGGGGCGGCGGCTCCCTCTGGGCAGGCTGAGGATAGCCGCTCCCCCTGCGCCCCGACTCGGAGCCCTGCGGTGCCTATGATGGAGGGATGAGTCGAATCGCCATCACGGCTTTCAGCGGATGGAACGATGCCGGCGAAGCCGCCACCGGGGTGATCGAGCATCTGCTCGAGGTCTGGCCCTCACGGCCCGTCGGCGCGGTCGATGCCGAGGAGTTCATCGACTTCCAGGTCAACCGTCCCGAGATCCGCACCGATGAGGACGGGCTGCGGGTCATCGACTGGCCGGACACCCAGCTGCGGCTGGTGACGCCTCCGGACGGTCCCGAGCTGATCACGGTCATGGGGCCGGAGCCCTCCGTGCACTGGAAGCGGTTCTGCGACGAGGTGCTCGAGCAGCTCCAGATCCTGGACGTCAGCGCGGTGGTCTCGCTGGGCGCCCTGCTCGCGGATTCCCCGCACAGCCGCCCGCTGCCGGTCACTGCCGAGGTCGAGGCGTCTCCCGCCCGGGCGCTCGACGGGGCCGAGCACTACTCGGGACCGATCGGGGTGCCCACGATCCTCGCTCGACGCACCGCTGCCGCCGGGCTGCGCACCATCAGCGCGTGGGTCCAGGTTCCCCACTACGTCTCCCAGAACTCCTCTCCGAAGGCGGTGCTGGGGCTGATGCGTGAGGTGCAGAAGGTGGTCGACGCCACGATCCCGCTCGATGAGCTGGTCGAGGAGGCCGCGGCCTGGGAGCGCGGAGTGGACGAGCTCGCGCGCACGGATGAGGATGTGGCGGACTATGTGGCTCGGCTGGAGCGCGCACAGGATGCCGCCGGTCTGCCGGAGGCCAGCGGCGAGGCGATCGCCGAGCAGTTCGAGCAGTTCCTGCGCCGCCGGCGCGAGCAGGACTGAGCTCAACCCCCGCGGCGCTCAGCCCCGCAGCGCTCAGCCCCGCAGCGTGATCCCGAACAGGGCATCGACAGCTGCTGCGACGTCTCCGGGCCCCTCGGTCACGTCCTTCGAGCGCGCGGAGCTCCCGCCTGCGGCCCAGCTGTCCAGGGCGTCGAGGGCGGTCGCCGTGTCGAGGTCGTCACGCAGCGCTGCGCGCAGCGCCTGGACGGTCGCCGCAGAGTGCCCGTCGCGCTGGGCCGCGGTGCGATAGCGGGCAAGGCGCGTGCCGGCCAGTTCGAGCTCCTGTGCGGACCATTCCCAGTCCGAGCGGTAGTGATGCGCCATCAGCACCAGCCGGATCGCCATCGGGTCCACACCGTCGCGCACCAGGCGGTGCACGAAGACGAGGTTCCCGAGCGACTTGCTCATCTTCTCGCCCTCGTAGCCGACCATCCCGCTGTGCGCGTAGGTGGTGGCGAAGGGGCGCCCGAGCGCCACCGAATGGGCGGCGCTGAGGTCGTGGTGGGGGAAGATCAGATCGCTGCCCCCGGCCTGGATGTCGAAGGGCAGGTCGAGCGCCTCCTGCGCGATGCAGACGCATTCGACATGCCACCCGGGACGGCCGCGGCCGAGCAGCCCGGCCTCCCAGACGGGCTCGCCCGGACGCTCTGCTCGCCAGAGCAGCGGATCGAAGGGCCCGCGCTTGCCCTCCCGCTCGGGGTCTCCCCCGCGCTCGGCGAACACCTCGAGCATCTGCTGCTCGGTCCAGCCCGAGACATCGCCCAGCGCACCGTCCACGGCGAGGTCCAGATACCAATCCGGTCCCTCGGCATCGCTCGCCGCCACCGGGTAGGCCCGGCCGCGCGCGTGCAGCGTGAGCACCATCTCGATGATCCCGTCCATCGCCTCGCTCACCGAGCGGAAGGTCTCCGGAGCGATGATCCGCAGCGCTGCCATGTCCCCGGTGAACAGCTCGACCTGGGACGCGGCGAGCTCCTCCCAGTCCACCCCGTCGCGGTCCGCGCGTTCGAGCAGCGGATCGTCGACGTCGGTGACGTTCTGCGCCATCTCGACCTCGAGCCCGGAATCGTGCAGGGCGCGACGCATCAGATCCGCGGCATGGTAGGTCGACGCATGCCCGAGGTGGGTGGAGTCATAGGGTGTGATCCCGCAGACGTACAGCCGCGCCCGTCCCGGAGTCAGCGGAGTGATCGGTGCCACCCTGCCGATGCGCGAGTCGAACAGGCGCAGTGGCCTGCCGGAAGGGGGAAGCGGGCTGAGCGAGGGAGAAGTCCAGGATTGCACTACGTGATCATACGATCCGTCGGCCGCCTGCGGTTCAGGACCCGCCCAGGGGGTCGACCAGCCCGGTGCCGAGCAGTCCCAGCAGCACCAGCCCGGCGACGATCCGGTAGATGACGAAGATCAGATACGAGCGGTTCTCGATCAGGCGCATGAACCAGACGATCACCGCATAGCCCACGGTGAAGGCCACCACAGTCGCGACCACCATCGCCAGCAGCGACGGTTCGCCGGCCGCTGCGGCGGCGGCGCGACCGTCGGCCGTCAGCAGCACCGGGACTTCCTGGGCCGCCTTGTACAGGCCCGAGGCGAAGACGGCAGGGATCGCGAGCAGGAAGGCATAGCGGGCCGCGGCCTGGCGGGTGTACCCCATCAGCAGCCCGGCGGTGATCGTGCCACCGGAGCGGGAGACCCCGGGGATCAGAGCGAGCGCCTGCGCCAGACCGAAGAGGATGCCGTCGCGCACGGTGAGCTCCTTGAGCTCCTTGCGCTGCGGGGCGACACGGTCCGCGACGCCCAGCAGAAGCCCGAAGACGATCAACATCGTCGCGGTGATGTAGAGGTTGCGCAGGCTGTGGTCGATCTGCGTCTCGAAGAGCAGTCCCAGCACCCCGATGGGGATGGAGCCGAGGATCACCAGCCAGCCCATGCGCACATCGGGGTCCGAGTGCGGGACCTTGCCCGCCAGCGCCTTGAACCACTTGCCGATGATGCGGGTGATGTCGTTCCAGAAGTAGATCAGCACCGCAGCCTCGGTGCCCAGCTGGATGATCGCGGTGAACGCGGCACCCGGGTCCTGGCCGGGGTTCATCAGCTCTCCGACCACGCGCACGTGGGCGCTCGAGGAGACGGGGAGGAACTCGGTCAACGCCTGGACGAGGCCCAGGACCACCGCCTCGATGAACGACATGAACACTCCTCGATGGATTCAGGGGACCTCCGGTGCCGACGCGCAGCGACACCGGACCCCGGACAGAGTACGCGGCGCCGGGCGGAGAGCCCGGCGCCGCGCAGCGGAGCAGTGGTGAAGACTACGTAGAGGTCCTGGGACAGGTGCCGAGACCGCTCAGCGCTCAGCGAGGAGCGTCGTCCTCATCATCATCCTCGTAGTCCTCATCGTCGTCCTCGTCCTCGTCCTCGTCGTCCTCGTCGTCCTCGAAGTCATCGAGATCGTCGAAGTCGTCATCCTCGTCCTCGTCGCCGTCATCGTCGTCGAAGACGATCAGTGGGGTCGCGACGTCGTAGGCGTCGAAGAGTGCGTCGTCGTAGGTGTCGAAAGCGTTGGCGAGCCGCTCGGTGGCGGACTCCAGCGCGGGATCATCATCACCCCGAGAGCCGGCGGCGGCTTCGTAGTGACGTTCAAGGGCAGCGATCAGCGCAGCAAGAGCGGAGCGAGGATCCGTGTTCATGGTTGGACCGTACATCCTCGAACGGCAGAATGAACAGTGGAAGCGTGCACGCGATGGTCACGAATCCGCCGCAGTCCCAGCAGCGTCACCGACCACTGCTGTTGCAGGTCATCGACCACAGGAGGAAAACCGTTGATCCGACCCCGCACCCCTCTCGTCGCCGGCGTCCAGCTCGTGAGCGATCCGCGCGGATGGCGCGACCTGCCCGTCGAGAGCGGACGCCGCGCCGCGGACTACGAGTTCCAGATCATCACGGTGCCACGGGGCACCTCTTTCGGCCAGGTGCGTGCTGAGCTGACCGAGCAGGCGGAATACGGTCGCTGGGAGCACGCCCGCACCCGCCTCTATCTCGGGGGCGGGAAGAAGGTCTGGATGCGCCGACGGATCATCCGGGTGGAGTCGACGCTCTAGCAGTCATGTGCAGAGCGGCTGCTCTGTCCACAGTCGGCGGGAGCGCACGGCAGAGCTCCCGCACATCTGGTGCAATGGCCTGGTGTCCCTGAGCTTCCTGCTGCTGTGCGCCGTGCTGCTGGTGATCTACCTGCCGCCCGCGCTCGTGCTGGCCTGGGTCGACGGGCGGGAGCGTCGGCTGCCGAACCGCTGGGTCGCCCTGCTGACCGGCGCGGTGGGCCTTGCGCTGGCGGTGCTCGCCCTGATGGTGCCGGCGCTGCGCCCGGGACTGGCCACCGCCGCGGTGCTCGCCCTGGCGCTGGGCCTCGGGGCGATCCTGGTGTCGCTGTTGGCTCCCCCGCTGCTGGGCATGGGGGATGCCAAGACGGTGCCGGTGGTGGTGCTGATGTCAGCGGCCTTCGGCGGCGAGGCCCTGATCGGGGCTCTGCTCGGGATCGCCCTGGTGGGAGGCGTGATCGGGATGGTGGTGCTCGGGGTGACCCGCCGCGCCGGGGTGCGCTTCGCGTGGGGACCGGTGCTGCTGGCCGGGCCGTTCCTGGGCCTGCTGGGTGCTCCGCTGGTGCGGGCCGCGCTCGGCACCGGCTGACCCCTCAGATCGTGGAGGCGGTGAGCCGACAGGGGGCTCGTCGACTCAGGTGTGGCCGCGGCTCGACTCAGGCGGAGGGAGCGGCGCGGCGCTGGCGCCGGGCCTCGTAGAGCGCGATCGATCCGGCGACCGAGGCGTTCAGGGAGGAGGCGCTGCCGGTCATCGGGATCTCCGCGACCACATCGCAGGCCTCGCGCCAGCCGGCGCTCATTCCGATGGTCTCGTTCCCGACCACCAGCAGCGTGGGGCCGGTGAGGTCCGTGTCCGCCAGCTGATGGCCGCCGGCCTCGTCGAGACCGACCACGGTCCACGGCTCCCCCAGTGCTCGACGTCCCTCGAGCCACGCCATCACCTCGCGATGGGAGGGCAGGCGCAGCACCGGCATCGCGAACAGGCTTCCGGTGCTGGCACGGATCGCAGCCGGGTCCCAGGCATCGGCGGAGTGCCCGGTGATCAGCAGCCCGGACCCGCCGAGGGCGTCGACGGAGCGGGCCAGCGAACCGATGTTGCCCGGGCCCGTGGGGCGGTCGAAGACGACCACCACGTCCGAGTGCTCAGGGCGCAGCCGCTCCAGGTCATCGGTGGGAAGTGCCGCGATAGCCAGCAGCTCCGGGATGCCGTCCTCCCGCTCCCCCAGCTCGGCCATCAGTTCCGGGGCGAGTGCCACCACCGGTGCCGGGTTGCTCTGCAGAAGCTCCTGCGCCCACTGGGAGGGCTGCTCCCTGCCATCGCTCAGCAGCGCCCGGATCTCGACGCCATGAGCGATGGCCTGCGAGATCGGACGCACGCCCTGGATGATCATCTCGCCGGTTCGGGAGCGCTTGGTGCGGTTGGTCAGCAGCGCCTGCCACTGCTGGAACAGCGCGTTGCGCCGATCCAGCCGGGAGGGCAGGCGCGATGCGCCCTTGCGGGTTCCGGACGCAGTGGTGTGCGCGGAGGCGGAGGAGCGGCTCATGCTCCGGCTCCGTCGTAGCCGAGCTGACGCCAGGCCTCGTAGACCGCGATCGAGACCGCATTGGCCAGGTTCAGCGAGCGCCGGGCCGGGAGCATCGGGATCCTGACCCGCGAGGTGATGCGCGGATGGTCCATGACCTCCTCGGGCAGGCCGGTCGGTTCGGTCCCGAACAGGAGCACGTCCTCGCGGGTGTACTCGATGCTCTCGAAGCTCACGTCGGTGCCCGAGGTGAAGGCGAACACCCGCGCGCCGGGGATCGCGGCGAAGGCCTGCTCGATGCCGGAATGGATGCTGACGTCGGCGAGGTCGTGATAGTCCAGGCCCGCCCGGCGCAGCTTCGCATCCTCCAGATCGAAGCCGAGCGGCTCGATCAGGTGCAGGTGCGCGCCGGTGACGGCGGACAGCCGGATCGCATTGCCGGTGTTGCCGGCGATCGCCGGTTCGTGGAGGAAGACGTGGACCATGCTGCAGATTCTTCCACGCCGCCGCCCCGCCCTCACCACGTCGGCATCGGCTCCACGCCGCCGCACACCCCCTGGAAGCAGAGCTACGCAAAAAAGACTGAGTCGCGTCACCGTTGCTCCACGATGACGCGACCCAGGAAAGGTGTGTCCGGAGGGGGACTTGAACCCCCACGCCCGATAAAGGGCACTAGCACCTCAAGCTAGCGCGTCTACCAATTCCGCCACCCGGACGGGTGATCGCCGTAGCGACTAGAGCAGATTAGCACGCACCAGGGGATGGTTCGCACCCGAAAGCGGCACTGCCTGGGGGAACGTGAAGACAATCACGCTGGAGCGACGACGCGGCCCTCCGCCATCACGCCGTGCAGCAGGGCCAGGACCGCTTCGACCCGGGCCGCCAGCACCCCGTCGGGGTCCGGAAGCCGTGCGGCGAGATCCTGGAGGGCGGCGGCGCAGAGCACGGTCATCGTCGGATCCGGCGCCTCCAGCCGCGCGGAGGACCACTCCCCCATGGTGCCGAGCAGCGCGGAGAGCTCCTCGGTCGCCGTGCGACGGCTCTCGGTGAGCAGTTCCACGCGAGCCCGGGCCGCGAGCGCCGTGCAGCGCCGCAGTACCGCGACCGATGACTCGGCGTCGATATGACCGCTCTCGGCTTCCGGCGCGGCCGCTCGGCGAACTCCCTTCGACGACCCTGCGACGACCTGGGCCATCAGATCGATCCGCTCGCCCGCTCCGCGTTCCAGCTCCATGAGTCACTTCCCCCGTGCTCGAATCCCGGGCCCCTCGGGCCTCTTCCTCGACACCGACTTTACCCTTGCTTTACCTATGGGAACAAGAGCCTGTGCCCGTCACGAGTCGAGCCGGGAACCGCGCTCACACGGGGGCGTCACGCCGGCGCCGGGCCAGTTCCCTGCGTGCTGCGGCGAGCATCTCGGGCACCGGTGCGGCGGGCACCGCGAGCATGGAGCGGAGCTGCATATCGGCCTGGTGCGCGAGCATCTCGAGACCGTCCGCGATCTCGCCCCCGGCCCGCTGGATCACGTCAGCGATCGGTGCCGGCCACGGGTCGTAGAGCACATCCAGCAGCACCCCGGGTATCGAGAGCTCGGGGCGGGACCGCCATTGCTCGGCGACCGCACGGGCACCGTCGATCGCCAATGCGCTGACCACGACCTCAGCGGTGAGCACCTCATGATGCTCCTCCCAGGGGACCTGCTGCACGGTCAGCCCATGGGCCGCGGCGAGCTCCTCGAGCGGCGCGAGCTTGTGCGTGCTGCGGGCGGAGAGCAGCACGCTCTGCACACCAAGCTCCGACAGGGCGGCGAGGGCGCTCAGCGCCGTGGCACCGGAGCCGAGCACCGCACCGGTGACGGGTCGGTCGGCGCCGTGGTCCCGCAGGGCGGCGACGATGCCGTGGACGTCATGGTTCTCGGCGCGCCACTGCTGCCCGGTGCGGATCAGAGTGTTGGAGATGCCGAGCCGGCGGGACGTCTCGTCGGCCTCGGCGCCCAGCGCATACGCCTCGGGCTTGCCCGGCATGGTCACGCTGAGGCCCTGCAGCCCGCGCCCGGCGCCATGCTGGAGGAACTGCGCGAGCCCCCCGGAGCGCACCTGATGGCGTTCGTAGACCGCGTCCGTGATGCCGAGCACCTCATAGGCGGTGCGGTGCAGGACGGGAGACAGGGAGTGCTCGACCGGCGAGCCGACCACCGCGAAGCGGCGCGGGCTCATCCCTTCGCCTCGGCCCATTCCTGCCATTCCTTGACGTTCTGCTCGTGCTCGGCCCAGGTGGCCGCGAACTTGGTCTCCCCGGTATCGGTGTTCACGCTGACGAAGTACAGCCAGTCGCCTTCGGGCGGTGCGTCGACCGCGTCCAGGGCGTTGGCGCCGGGAGCGGCGATCGGTCCGGGCGGCAGCCCTTGGTACTTGTAGGTGTTGTAGGGGCTGTCCGTGGCGCGCTCCGCGTCGGTGGTCCCCACGCTCGCGGACTTTCCGGTCACGTAGTGGACGGTGGAGTCGAACTGGAGCTTCATCGGCGTGCCCTTGGCCTCGCCGGCACCCTCCAGACGGTTCTCGATGGTCCGTACGACCTTGCCGTAGTCCTCCGGATTGCGCACCTCCATCTCTGCGAGGGAGGCGATGGTCAGCGACTCGTGCCACTGCTCCTGCGGGATCTCGCGCGCGGTCAGCTCCGCCTCCATCCGATCCCACATCATCTGGATGACGTCCTCGGCGGTGGCGTCCTCGTAGATGTCATAGCGGCCGGGCCAGAGGTAGCCCTCGAGAGATTTCGCGGAGTTCTCGGGGATCCCGTAGCGGGTGTAGTCCTCGGCGGCGGCGGTGAAGTCCTCGACCGGGATATCGGTCTCCGTGGCCAGCTGCTCCCAGATCTGGGTGAGCCGCTTCCCTTCGGGGATGATCACGCGCTGGCCGGCGAGGTTCGAGGGGTCCAGCAGCGCCTGCAGCGCATCCGACGAGGTCATCTCCAGCTTCAGGCGATAGATGCCGGGCTCGATGAGAGCGGCCTCCGGGGTGTTGGCGAAGATGTTGACGAACGGACCGGTGCTCTTGATCACGCCCGCCTCCACGAGCGTCCCCGCGATATCGGTGCCGGTGTCGCCTTCGGCCACCTCCACCACGGCCTCGCCGCTGCCGGGCCCCGGATAGTCCGCCGCTTCCTGCTCCACGCTGACGTTGGACGTGATCCAGCGGTAACCCTGGATCCCGCCGACGATGAGACCGCCGACCACCAGCAGCACCAGCAGCACCGGCAGCGCGCCGCGGAGGAATCCGCCGCGTCGGCGCGGTCGCCGGGGAGCCCGGCGACGACCGCGCGCCGCCGCTGATCCTGCTGCTGCGGGCTCGTCGCCCTGGGAGTCCGTCAGGTCGTCGAAGGAGAGCTCCTCGTCGTTCACCGGGTGTCCTCCTCGATCGATGACGGGTCGGCGGTGGGCGGAACCCACTCGCCGGTGCGCGCTGCGGTGGACCGTTCGATGTCCAGCGCCTGCTGGAGGATCATCACGGCGGCCACCTGGTCGACCACCTGACGGTGCTTACGACCCTTCCGGCCGGAGCTGTGCAGCGCCTTGTGCGCCGAGACGGTCGTCAGCCGTTCATCGATGAGCCTGACCTCGATGTCCGGGGAACCTGCAGCAAGCTCCACGGAGAAGACCCGCGCCTTCTGCGCCGCGACGCCCTCGGTGCCGTTCAGCGACCGTGGAAGCCCCACCATGATGACACGAGCATCGAGCTCCGCGGCCTCAGCCAGGACGCGCTCCACCGCCGTGTCACGGGCAAGCGTCTCGACCGGGGTCGCGATCATCCCGTCGAGGTCGCTGCGCGCCAGACCGACCCGCACATCGCCCACATCGACCCCGAGCCTGACTCCGCGGGGCAGAGACAGGGGCCGATGCGACTCCTCGCCGACGCCCTGGCTCATGCGTCCTGAGCCGCCTCGATCGCCGTGTGCACCGCGGCCAGCGCCGCGGGCACCCGGGAGGGCTCGCCGCCGCCGCCCTGCGCCATGTCCGGCTTGCCGCCGCCACGGCCGCCCATCGCCTCGGCGGCGATGCGCAGCAGGGCGCCCGCGGCGAGCCCGCGCTCCCGTGCGGCCGCGTTGGTGGCGATGACCAGAGCCGCCCGGCCGCTCTCGTGGCCGGCGACCGCGACGGTGACGGGCGCGTCCTCGCCGAGCCTGGTGCGGAGGTCGAGCGCGAGGGTGCGCAGATCCCCTGCGTCAACACCCTCGCCGGCGTCGTGCGTCAGCACCCGGACCCCGGCGACCTCGATGGTGGAGTCCACGAGTCGCCCGGCCTCGGCCTGCAGCTGCTGGCCGCGCAGTGCCGCGAGCTGCTTCTCCATGTCCTTCATCCGCTGGGTGAGCGAGCGCACCCGCTCGGGCAGCTCCTCGGCGGCGCCGACCTTCAGCAGCTCGGAGAGCTGGGAGACCAGTGCGTGCTCCTTGGCCTGGTGGCGGTAGGCGGAGAGCCCGACCAGCGCGTCGACGCGCCGCACTCCGCTGCCGATGGACGCCTCGCCCATCAGCTGCACGGTGCCGATCGCGCCGGTGCTGGAGACATGGGTGCCGCCGCACAGCTCACGCGACCAGTCGCCGCCGATGGACACCACGCGCACGACCTCGCCGTACTTCTCACCGAACAGCGCCTGCGCACCGAGGGACCTGGCCTCATCAAGCGACATCTGCTGGTCGGTGACGGTCAGCTCATCCTGCAGGAGTGTGTTGACGCGGCCCTCGATCTGCTCGAGCACCGACTTCGGGACGGCCTGTCCGTAGCGGAAGTCGAAGCGCATCCGGCCCGGGGAGTTCTCGGAGCCGGCCTGGGTGGCGCTGTGGCCGAGCTCCTCCCGCAGGGACTCGTGGACCATGTGGGTGGCGGTGTGGGCGCGGGCGATCGCGCCGCGTCGCTCGCCGTCGATCGTCGCGATCGCCGAGGTGCCCTGCGCGAGGGTGCCCTCGACGAGGCGTCCCCGATGGACGATCAGCCCGCGCACGGGCTTCTGCACATCGTCGACCTCGATCAGACCGCCGCCGGTGAGGGCGATGCGGCCCTGATCGGCGAGCTGGCCGCCGGACTCCGCGTAGAAGGGGGTGGAGGCGAGGACGACCTCGACCTGAGCCGGAGCCTCGACCGCGGTGACCAGCTGGCCGTCCACCAGCACCGACTCGACCGTGGTGGCGACCGTGTCCTCGGTGTATCCCAGGAACGGCACCTCGCCGCCGCGCTCGGTGAGCAGACGGTTGTAGATCGCGGTGTCGGTGTGTCCGGACTTCTTCGCGGCGGCGTCGGCCCGCGCACGCTCGCGCTGCTCCTGCATCGCTCCGCGGAAGGCGTCGGCGTCGACCTGCAGCCCGACCTCCTGCGCCATCTCCATGGTGAGGTCGATGGGGAAGCCGTAGGTGTCATGGAGGCGGAAGGCGTCGTCGCCGGTCATGACTCGGCCGCCGCCCTTCTTCACCTCGCCTGCGAGCTGCTCGAAGATGGAGGTGCCCGTCTCCAGGGTGCGACGGAAGGCCTCCTCCTCGGCGTAGACGATCTCGCTGATGCGCGCGAAGTCCGCTTCGAGCTCGGGATAGGACTCGACCATGAGGGACTTCGAGATCGGCAGCAGCGCGGTCATCGAGGGCTGCGAGTAGCCCAGCAGCCGCATCGAGCGCACCGCTCGCCGGATCAGGCGCCGCAGCACGTAGCCGCGCCCTTCATTGCCCGGGCGCACCCCGTCGGACACCAGCATCAGCGCGCTGCGCACGTGGTCGCCGATGATCCGCAGGTGGACGTCATCCTCGCCGTCCGCGCCGTAGACACGGCCCGAGAGCTCCTGGGCCTTCTCGATGATCGGGAAGATCTGGTCGATCTCGTACATGTTCTGCTTGCCCTGGAGCAGGTAGGCGACCCGTTCGACGCCGAGGCCGGTGTCGATGGACTTCTGGTCCAGCTCACCGAGGAGGGGGTAGTCCTTGCCGCCGCCCTCGCCGCGCAGGTACTGGTCGAAGACCAGGTTCCAGATCTCGATGTAGCGGTCCTCGCCCTTCTCATCACCGGGCCATTCGGGAACGGTGCCGGTGACGGCGTCGGGCCCGTACTCGGGGCCGCGGTCGTAGTGCCACTCGCCGCAGGGCCCGGCGGGGCCGGGCTGGCCGGTGTCCCAGAAGATCTCTTCCCGCGGCAGGCGCACGACGCGCTGCGGGTCCAGGCCCACCACCTCCGTGACGTGGCGGTAGGACTCCTCGTCCTGCTCCCAGACGGTGAACCAGAGGCGCTCGGGATCGAAGCCGAATCCGCCGTCGTCCTGCGAGGTGGTCAGCAGCTCCCAGGAGAGATCGATCGCGCCGGTCTTGAAGTAGTCGCCGAAGGAGAAGTTCCCGGCCATCTGGAAGAACGTTCCGTGGCGCGTGGTGCGGCCGACGTTCTCGATGTCATTGGTGCGGATGCACTTCTGGACGCTCGCCGCACGAGGGTACGGCGCCTTCTCCGTCCCCACGATGTACGGGATGAAGGGGACCATGCCCGCGATCGTGAACAGGATCGACGGGTCGGAGGACACCAGCGAGCTGCTGGGCACGATCTCGTGGTTCTTCTTCGCGAAGAAATCGAGCCAGCGATGACGGATCTCGGAGGTGCGCATGGTCGGGAGGTGTCCTTCCTGGAACAGCCGGGGTGGGCCCGCTCGGCGGGCGAGGCACTTCTGCGGACACGAAGGCCCCGGTCAGGGTACCGGAGTACACCCGCCGGGGCCTGTCGCGCCGCGGTGAAGAAAGGTCAGCGAGCGTAGTACTCGACGACCATCTGGACCTCACAGGTCACGGGGACCTCAGCGCGCTTGGGGCGCGCGACGAGCTGGGCCTTCAGCTCGGGAAGCTCGACCGAGAGGTACGAGGGGGTCTTCGCGAGGACGTCGGAGTTGCCGCCCTCGGCGGCGATCTGGAACGACTCCATCGCCTGCGACTTGGGCTTGACCTGAATGGTCTGGCCCGGGGAGACGCGGTACGAGGGACGGTCCACCAGCTTGCCGTCGACCAGGATGTGGCGGTGCACCACGGCCTGGCGAGCCTGGAGGGTGGTGCGGGCGAAGCCGGAGCGCAGGACGAGCGCGTCCAGGCGCATCTCCAGCAGCTCGACCATGCTCTCACCCGTCAGACCGGGCTCCTTCTTGGCGTCCAGGTAGGCGCGGTGCATCTGCTTCTCGCGGATGCCGTACTGCGCGCGCAGACGCTGCTTCTCCTTGAGTCGCACGGCGTAGTCCGACTCGGTGCGGCGGCGAGCACGGCCGTGCTCGCCCGGGGGGTACGGGCGCTTCTCGAAGTACTTGACAGACTTCGGGGTGAGCGGGAGCCCGAGGGCTCGAGAGAGGCGCGCCTGGCGGCGCGCACGGGTGACGTTGGTCACGAGGTATACCTCTTGTTCGCGTGTGTTGAATCCAGTCATGCAGCCGCGGATTCAGCGTCCCACATTACCGCAGCAACGGCCCGAGGTCCACGACCGACGACGCTGGTCACGCCTTGCTTCCTGTGGAGTGCCTCACGCGGACGCCGGGCTCACGAGCGCAGGATCCGTCGCAGCGCCTCAACCCGGCCCCTCGTGCGCTCCTCGTTCCCGTGACCCTTGGGGTGGTAGTAGTCCACGCCCACCAGGTCATCGGGGGCGTACTGCTGTGCCACCACTCCGTGCGGGGCGTCATGGGCGTACTGGTACTCCACGCCGTGCCCGAGCTTCTTCGCGCCGGAATAGTGCGCGTCGCGCAAATGCGCCGGCACGCCCTGCCCCTTCCCGGCGCGGACATCGGCGATGGCCGCATCCAGTGCCTGATACGACGCATTGGACTTCGGCGCGGTGGCGATATGGACCACGGCCTGGGCCAGCGGGATCCGTCCTTCGGGCATGCCGAGCATCTGCACCGCCTGCATCGCGGCGACGGCGACCTGGAGGGCGCTCGGATCGGCCATGCCGACCTCCTCCCCTGCGGCGATGACCACCCGTCGGGCGATGAAACGGGGGTCCTCCCCCGCCTCGATCATCCGTGCCAGGTAGTGCAGGGCCGCGTCGACGTCACTGCCCCGCATCGACTTGATGAAGGCGCTGGTGACGTCGTAGTGCTGGTCGCCGGCCCGGTCATAGCGCACGGCGGCCCGGTTGACCGCCTGGGCGAGCGTCGCGGCGTCGATCTCCCGGGATTCCTTCATCAGCGCCGCCGCCGCGGCCGCCTCGAGGGAGGTGAGGATCTTCCGGGCGTCACCGCCGCCGAGCCGGAGCAGCGCCTCGCGCGCCTCGTCGGTCAGGGTCACCGAGCCGGCCAGGCCGCGCTCGTCCTCGAGTGCGCGGTCGACGAGCGCGTCGAGATCCTCCCTGCCCAGCGACTCCAGGGTGAGCACGATCGATCGGGACAGCAGCGGCGAGATCACCGAGAAGTAGGGGTTCTCGGTGGTCGCGGCGATCAGCGTGACCCAGCGGTTCTCGACGCTCGGCAGCAGGGCGTCCTGCTGGGATTTGGAGAAGCGGTGCACCTCGTCGACGAAGAGCACCGTCTCGCGGCCGATCGTGCGCAGTCGGGAGCGGGCCTGGTCGACGACCTCGCGGATGTCCTTGACCCCGGCGAGCACGGCGGAGACCTCGACGAACTCGCGATCCCCGGACTGCGCGACGACATAGGCGAGGGTGGTCTTGCCCGTGCCGGGAGGACCCCACAGGATCAGGGAGCTGGGGGCGGTGCGGGAATCGTCGGCCCCGACCAGGCGCCGCAGCGGGCTGCCGGGTTCGAGCGCGCTGCGCTGACCCACGACCTCCTCGAGGGAGCGCGGTCGCATCCGGACCGCCAGCGGAGCGCGGTGGTCGCGGTTGCGATCCGAGAGGGTGCGCGGTGCGGGGGCGTCACCGCTGAGGGAGAAGAGGTCCTCGTCCATCCCTCCAGGGTAGGCCCGGCACCTGAGGCGACGTGCCCAGGAGCGCAGCCTGCGCCCACCCCGCTCGGGTCAGTGCGGTGAACCGATCTCACCCCCTCGACCACCCGGCCCAGACCAGGCCGCGCGGAGATCCGACCCCCCTTGACACCGTCCAGCATCATACGATAATGCACTCATGAAGAGCGTCGACGCTTCGGAACCGTCAGCATCCCGTACGCCTTCTCCTCCGGTCGAGGACCGGCTCGACCTGGTCCTCGAGGGCGGTGGGGTCAAGGGCATCGCGCTGGTCGGAGCCCTCGAGGTGCTCGAGGAACGCGGCTACCGCTTCAACCGCGTCGTCGGCTCATCAGCAGGCGCCATTGCGGGCGCCATGGTGGCTGCCGGTATCCCGAGTGCCACGATGGCGGAGATCATGAGGTCCGTCGAGTACGGAAGATTCCAGGACGGGCGGCGTTGGAACCGGTTCCTGCCGGTGCAGGCGATCGGTGTCCTGGTGAAGAAGGGCATCTATCCCGGCCGCTTCCTCGAAGAATGGCTCGACGAACAGCTGAGGACGCACGGTCCGCGCTACGAGCAGGGAACCTTCTCCGACCTGAGGTACGAGGACCCCGAGAATGCGCGGTCCATCCCGGAGAACGAGAAGTTCCGCCTGGTCGTCACCGCATCGGACCTGTCCAACGGGCGTCTGAAGTTCCTGCCGCGGGACTTCGAGGACTATCACCGCACGCCGGGAGAGCAGAGAATCGTCGACGCCGTTCGCATCTCGATGTCTATACCGTTCTTCTTCCGGCCCGTGAAGTGGACCGAGACGAATGGACGCGGAACGTGGTTGGTCGACGGCGGGATGCTGTCAAACTTCCCGATCACGGAGTTCGACGCCCCGGCGGACCGAACGCCTCGCTGGCCGACTTACGGCATCAAGCTCTCGAGCAGACCGGACACTGCTCTCGGAGTCGCGAACAAGATCACCGGCACGCTGTCGTTCGGTATCGCCATCCTGCGGACGATGATGGGCTTCTATGACGGCATGCACATCGAGTCGGCGGATGCCATCGCCCGCACGATCTTCATCGACACCGGCAAGGTTCGCACGACGCAGTTCGACCTGACGGAAGCGGACCGGGACATGCTGTATCGGAACGGTCGCCACGCCGCGATCACTTTCCTCGACGGTTCCGAGGGCACGCCGGGGTGGAACTTCGACCGATACATCAGCGAGTTCCGGCCCAGGGCGGCCCCAGCCTGATCCTCCGTCGTAGGGCGGAACGGGAAGCATGCCGGCAGGGCCGTCCTCAGCTCCGCAGCGCGCGAGCGATGCGCCCGGGCCACGACGGGCCTTCGTAGATCATCGCGGTGTACCCCTGGACGAGATCTGCCCCGGCGTCGAGGCGATCGCGCACATCCTGAGCGGTGGTCACGCCGCCGCAGCTGATGATCACGGCGTCCTGCGGAAGGGTGGCACGCAGCAGCTGCAGCACCTGCAGCGAACGCTCGGCGAGGATCGGCCCGGAGAGCCCGCCCGCGCCGATCTGCTCGACCTGCGCTCGCGGGGTCACGAGCGAGTCGGGGCGGGCGATGGTGGTGTTGGTCGCGATCACACCGGCCAGCCCCACCTCGGCGGCGAGCCGGGCGACTGCCCGCACGTCCCCGTCATGGAGGTCAGGGGCGATCTTCACCAGGACCGGCACCTCCCGACGCAGCCGGGTCCGCGCGGCTGCGGCCTCCTCAGCGACTGCTTCGAGGATCGGGCGGAGCATCTCGACGCTCTGCAGATCCCGAAGCCCGGGGGTGTTCGGGCTGGAGACGTTGATGGCGAGATAGCTGGCATAGGGGGCGAGCAGGCGGGCGGAGAAGCGGTAGTCCTCGGCGGCATCCTCGAGGGCGGTCACCTTGGACTTGCCGATGTTCACGCCGATCGCGGCGCGCTGACCACGTTCGGTGCGGCGCGCTCTGGCCAGGCGGCGGGCCAGGGCCTGAGCTCCGTGGTTGTTGAACCCCATGCGGTTGATCAGGGCCCGGTCCTCCATCAGCCGGAACGAGCGCGGCCGAGGGTTGCCGGGCTGCGCCTTGGCGGTGACGGTGCCCACCTCGACATGGCCGAAGCCGAGATCCAGCAGGGCCAGCGGCACCTCGCCGTCCTTGTCGAAGCCAGCGGCCAGTCCCAGCGGGCTGCGGTGCTCGGCACCGAGGATCATGCGGCTGGGTCCGGTATCCCGCAGCGGGTCTGCGCCGCCGAACAGCGTGCGCAGCAGCTGCGGGCCGCCCGGAAGGCGATGTGCACCGGCGAGGGCCCGCACCGTCAACCGATGCGCGTGTTCCGGATCGAGCCGGCTCAGCGCGCAGCGGAAGAGCACGTCATAGAGCCCACGTCGAGGGGCGTCATCAGGGGTCACGGGGAATACCGTACGCGGTCCTGGGAGCAGATCTCAGCGCGCAGGTCCCGAGCGACGTGCTCGCGACATGTAGAGCAGAGCGACCACGGGCAGCAGCAGGGGCACGAAGCCGTAGTCCCTGCCGTAGACGCCCCAGACCGTCCCGTCCGGGAACAGCGCCGGATCGAGCAAGGTGAGGGAGCCGACGATGAGCACTCCCACCAGCTCGGCGACGCACAGCGTCCTCGCCACCGGCGAGCCGCGGCCTCGACGGACCAGCGCGATGGTCACCGCGATGTAGGTCACGGCGGCGAGCAGCGAGAGGCTGTACGCGACGGGGGCGAAGGAGAAGTCGCGCAGCACCTGGACCAGGCTGCGCGCGGTCGCCGAGAGCGCGAAGATGCCGTAGACCGCGATCAGGACGATCTCGAAGCCGCGCCCGGTGCGCTCAGGACGCTCCGGGTTCGATGGGCGTGGGTTCGACGCGCGCGAACTTCCGGTGCTCGTCACGTCCTTCCTGTCCTTCGCGCTCTTCGCACTCATGCGAATCCTCCTGGCCAGATCTGCTCCAGCCGCATCAGCAGCACCACCGAGACCGCCGCGCAGATGGCGATGACGAGACTCCCCCAGCGGCTGCGTTCGAACAGTCCCACCCAACCGCCGCCGACGGTCATCAGCAGCGCCGTGGCGAGGTAGCCGTACAGGGTCACCCGCTCCGGAGGATTCCCGCCGGCGAGGTCCTTCAGCCCCAGGGCGACTCCCAGCACGGCCCAGGCAGCGGCTGCCAGGGCACAGGCTCCCAGCAGCACCAGATCGGCGTTCAGGTCGCGCGCCGCGTAGTACATCCCGAGCAGGGCGGTCAGCCCGCCCAGCCCCACGACCACGATGCTCAGCACCGTCATCTGCTCCTCCGCCCTCCTCCGTGGGACGCCGACACCGTGTCCGGCCCGCCCCTACGATAGAGCCATGCCCACCATCGACATCACCGATACATCACTGCGCGACGTCGCTGCCGACGTCCTCATCCTTCCTCTCCTCGCGGGCGCTGACGGCGCCCCCGCCACCGTGCCCGGTGCACCGGAGATCTCCGAGGTCATCGCGGGTCTCGACGCCTCGTCCGCCCGGGGCGATCTCCACCGGATCCCCTCCTATGGACTGGCCTCCGCCACCTCGCTGCTGCTCGTCGGCGTCGGTGACGAGGATCTCGCAGCAGTCGAGGAGGAGGACCTCCGGATCGCCTTCGGCGCGGCCACCCGTTCGCTCGCCGGCGTCGAGCACGCCGCCCTCGCGGTGCCCACCGCGACCACGGAGCAGCGCGCCGCCGCCCTCGAGGGTGCCGCGCTCGGCGCCTACACCTTCATCACGTACAAGACCGGCACCGGTGCCGGCGCACCGAAGGCCGCCCTCGCGGCGCTCACCCTGGTCGCCGAGGAGGACGCCGACGCCGCCCAGGCCGCGGTCGACCGTTCCGGCGTGCTCGCCGAGATCGTCGGCATCGTGCGCGACCTCGTCAACACGCCCCCGAACCTGCTCTACCCCGCCGAGTTCGCCCGCCGCGCCGAGGAGCTCGTCGCCGATCTGCCGATCACGGTGACCGTCCTGGACGAGAAGCAGCTCGCCGAGGGCGGCTACGGCGGCATCGTGGGCGTCGGCCAGGGCTCGACCCGCCCGCCCCGCCTGGTGCGCCTGGAGTACGCCCCCGCGGGCGCCACCAGCTCGGTGGCCCTGGTGGGCAAGGGGATCACCTTCGACACCGGCGGCATCTCGCTCAAGCCCGCCGCCGGCATGGAGGACATGACCTCCGACATGACCGGCGCTGCCACCGTGCTCGCTGCAGCCGTCGGGGCGGCGCGCCTCGGCCTCGAGATCAAGGTCACCACCTACCTCGCACTGGCCGAGAACATGCCCGGCGGCGGGGCCCAGCGCCCCGGCGACGTGGTCACCATGCGCAACGGGAAGACCGTCGAGGTCCTCAACACCGATGCCGAGGGGCGGATGGTGATGGCCGACGCCCTGGTCGACGCCGTCGCCGAGGGGCCGGACCTCGTGGTCGATGTCGCCACTCTCACCGGCGCGGCCGTCGTGGCGCTCGGCAAGCGCACCGCCGGTGTGATGGGCACGGCCGAGGGCCGCGACCTCGTGATGGCGGCCTCGGAGGCGACCGGTGAGCCGTTCTGGCCGTTGCCCTTCCCTCGCGAGCTGCGTGCGGATCTGAACGGCCGCGTCGCCGATCTCCGCAATATCGGGGACCGACCCGGCGGTGCGCTCTCGGCGGGCATCTTCCTGGCCGAGTTCGTGGGCGAGACCCCGTGGGCCCACCTGGATATCGCCGGGCCGGGCTACGCCTCCTCGCCTCAGGGCTATACGGGCAAGGGCGCCACCGGGATGAGCACCCGCACCGTGCTGCAGCTCCTCGCGGACGTCGCTTCCCGTCCCGCGGCGTGATGCGCACCGCACCTCAGCACTGAGAGATCGCGCGAAGCAGTCGGTCCGGCGCCGCCTGGTGGCCTAGCATGGGACACGCAGGCGGCGCCGTCGGCCATACAGGTCCCGACGGGTCGCGGAGTGACGTATACACCGAGGAGCACACAGGTGGCGGAGACAACCACTGACCAGTTCGACGTCGTGATCCTGGGCGGTGGCAGCGGCGGCTATGCGGCCGCGCTGCGCGGAGCCCAGCTCGGCCAGAAGATCGCGCTCGTGGAGAAGGACAAGCTCGGTGGCACCTGCCTGCACCGCGGCTGTGTCCCGACCAAGGCGATGCTGCACGTCGGCGAACTCGCCGACGCCCCGTCCGAGGCGGCCGCCGCCGGCGTCGACCTGACCCTGAACGGCATCGACGCCACCAAGGTGATCGGCTTCAAGGACAAGATCATCGGCCGCCTCTACAAGGGCCTCCAGGGCCTGGTGAAGTCGCGAAAGGTCGAGTACGTCGAGGGCTTCGGCACGCTCACGGGCCCGAACACCGTCTCGGTCGAGACCGAGTCCGGCACCCGCACCCTGACCGGCAAGAACATCATCCTGGCCTCCGGCTCGTACTCGAAGACCCTTCCGGGCATCGACCTCGGCGGCCGCTTCCTCGACTCCGAGGCCGCGCTGCAGCTGCCCGAGATCCCCAAGAACCCCATCATCCTGGGCGGCGGCGTGATCGGGGTCGAGTTCGCCTCGATCTGGAAGTCGCTCGGCGCGGGGTCCGTGACCATTATCGAAGGCCTCCCCCACCTGGTCGCCAACGAGGACGAGGCGCTGTCCAAGGCCCTCGAGCGCGCGTACAAGAAGCGCGGAATCAAGTTCTCGCTGGGCATCTTCACCGAGAAGGCCGAGCAGACCGAGTCCGGGGTGAAGGTCACCCTCGCCGACGGCAAGGTCTTCGAGGGCGACTACCTGCTGGTCGCCGTGGGCCGTGGCCCGAACACCTCAGGGCTCGGCTACGAGGAGCAGGGCATCGAGATGGATCGCGGCTTCGTGCTCGCGAACAAGGAGACCCTCGAGACCAACGTCCCCGGCGTCTACGCCGTGGGCGACATCGTCCCCGGCCTGCAGCTCGCGCACCGCGGCTTTGCCCACGGCATCTTCGTGGCCGAACGGATCGGTGGCCTGAACCCGGCGCCGATCGTCGAGTCCGGCATCGAGCGGATCACCTACTGCGAGCCCGAGGTCGGTTCAGTGGGCCTGTCCGAGAAGCAGGCCAAGGAGCAGCTGGGTGAGGACGCCGTCGAGGCCTACGAGTACAACCTCGGTGGCAACGGCAAGTCCCAGATCCTCGGCACCACCGGCTTCATCAAGCTCGTCCGCGAGAAGGATGGGCCCATCATCGGTGTCCACATGATCGGCTCGCGCACCTCCGAGCTGATGGGCGAGGCGCTGCTGATCGTCAACTGGGAGGCCTACCCCGAGGATGTCGCCTCCCTCGTCCACGGCCACCCCTCGCAGCACGAGGCCCTGGGCGAGGCCGCGCTCGCCCTCGCCGGCAAGCCGCTGCACGCCCACGCCTGACTCTTCCAGGAGGAGAAACCCCCATGTCTGAAACCGTGAAGATGCCGGCTCTCGGCGAATCCGTCACCGAAGGCACCGTCACCCGCTGGCTCAAGGCCGTGGGCGACACCGTCGAGGTCGACGAGCCGCTGCTGGAGGTCTCGACCGACAAGGTCGACACCGAGATCCCCTCGCCCGTCGCGGGCACCATCGAGAAGATCCTGGTCGAGGAGGACGAGGACGCCGAGGTCGGCGCCGATCTCGTCGTCATCGGCGATGGTTCCGGCTCCGAGGGTGCCGGGTCGGATGATTCCGGTGCTGAGGCCGCCTCCGAGGACGAGGCCCCCGCCGAGGACGAGGAAGCTCCCGCCGAGGGCGAGGATCTCGCCTCCGACGAGACCGTCGCCCCGTCCACCGATGAGGAGGCTCCGGCCGGCGAGTCCGAGAAGCCTGCCGAGGCCTCCGGCGATGCCGATTCCGGCACCTCCGGCGGCGCCGCCTCCGGGGAGGAGGTGACGATGCCCGCGCTCGGCGAGTCCGTCACCGAGGGCACCGTCACCCGCTGGCTCAAGGAGGTCGGCGACACCGTCGAGGTCGACGAGCCGCTGCTGGAGGTCTCGACCGACAAGGTCGACACCGAGATCCCCTCCCCCGTCGCGGGCACCCTGCTCGAGATCAAGGTCCAGGAGGACGAGGACGCCGAGGTCGGCGCCGTGCTGGCCGTGGTCGGCTCGGGGGATGCGGCCTCCGCCCCCGCAGAGGAGCCCTCTGCCCCGGCCCCGAAGGCCGAGGAGGAGAAGCCCGAGGCGCCGAAGGCCGAGGAGAAGCCTGCCGAGGCCCCCAAGGCTGAGGCACCGAAGGCAGATGCTCCCAAGGCTGAGGCACCGAAGGCCGAGGCACCGAAGGCAGATGCTCCTGCCGCTGCCGCTCCGAAGGCCTCCGATGCCGTCTCCGGTGCGGAGTCCTCCGGCTATGTCACCCCGCTGGTCCGGAAGATGGCGGCCGAGGCCGGCGTCGACCTGTCCAGCGTCAAGGGCTCCGGCCTGGGTGGGCGCATCCGCAAGCAGGACGTCCAGCAGGCGATCGACGCGCAGAAGGCCGCCGCCTCGGCACCTGCTGCCGCCGCAGCGCCCGCAGCCTCCCCGGCAGCTCCCAAGGTCGAGGTCTCCTCGAAGCGTGGCACCGAGGAGAAGATGCCGCGCATCCGCAAGGTCATCGGCCAGCGGATGACGGAGTCGCTGCATGGGATGGCTCAGCTGACCACCGCGGTCGAGGTCGATCTGACCCGCGTCGCGAAGCTGCGCGCCCGGGCCAAGGAGGACTTCGCCGCCCGTGAGGGTGCGAAGCTCACCTTCCTCCCGTTCCTGATGCTGGCAGCCGTGGAGGGTCTGAAGACCTACCCGCAGCTGAACTCCACCATCGATGGCGACAAGATCATCTACCACGGCTCCGAGAACATCGGTATGGCGGCGGACACCGAGCGTGGTCTCGTGGTTCCCGTGATCCGGAACGCCGGCGATCTGAACCTGGCGGGCCTGGCTCGTCAGATCGGGGATCTGGGTGGCCGCGCCAAGGGCAACAAGCTGGTTCCTGATGATCTCGCCGGCGCCACCTTCACCATCACCAACACCGGCTCCGGCGGTGCGCTGTGGGATACCCCCATCGTCCCCGCGCCGCAGGTGGGCATCCTGGGCACCGGCACCATCACCAAGCGTGCCGCGGTCGTGCAGAACGCCGAGGGCGATGACACCATCGCCATCCGGTCGATGATGTACCTGTTCCTCTCCTACGACCACCGCATGGTCGATGGCGGCGACGCCGCCCGCTTCCTCACCTTCATGAAGAAGCGGCTCGAAGAGGGCGCCTTCGAGGCGGAGCTCGGAGTGTGAGCCAGTGAGCTACCGAACCACCTCGGCGTGACGTGCCCCGTGCGCTGAGCGACGACGAAGGGCCCCGGCATCGGCGACACCGATGTCGGGGCCCTTCGCTGTCGGGAGCCGATCAGCTCGCCCCGGCACCCTCCCCCTTCTCTCCTGCAGGCTCTGCCTGCTCGGCTGTCACGATCAGCCAGCGCCCGCCCTCCCACTGGAGGGTGAGGCGGACTTCTCTCGGCGCGGTGGCCGGGACGACGGTGAGCTGCCCGGCCTGGTCGACCAGCTCATGTTCGGCAGTCGAGGTCACCGCGCGCAGCACCGCCGTGCCGCGGGCGTCCGGTCCCTCGAGCAGCTCCGCCTCATGGATCACCGGCCCACCGCCGCGCACTTGATGGTCCCGGTAGGCGAGGCGGGTCTCCTCGTCGGCGGTGAACGCCTCGCCGCCCGGTACGGCCGCTGAGTGCTCGGACACTCCGGTGACGTAGGCGTGCCGGGCTCCCGCGACGTCCGCGACCAGCGCCCAGGGATCCTCGATCCGGGGCACCTCGGTGGAGGGTGCAGAGGTGGGGACCAGCGGCTGTGCATCTCCGGGTGCCTGAGCGGGCCGTTCGCTGGCCCACCAGGCACCGACTGCCGCAGTGGACCCCAGCAGCAGGACCACGAGAGCACTTCCCACGGCGACTCGTCTCAGCGGAGGCTGGCTCAGCACCTGCCGGATCGCCGAGAGGCCGCGGCTCCCTGCCCCCGTCCACCGGCCGGTCGGTCCCAGCACGCCGGCCGGCGCCGACAGACCGGCGGAGGGCAGGGCGGGGTGTCCGAGCGCGTCCTCGGCTGCCCGTCCTTTCTCCTTCCGTCGCCGGATCCTGCGGGGTGACGGCAGCGCGGACCCTGCGAGCACTCCCGCGGGATGGCCCTCTGCACGGTCCACCCCCTCCGGCACCTGCCCTTGCTCGACGGGCGCCCTCTGCTCATGCATCTCGAGAGCAGGTATGGGATCGAGCAGGGAGCTCTCCCGCAAGGGCCAGGAGGGAGCCACCAGATCGATGCGTCGGCGCAGGGTCCGCTCCTGGTCCTCGAGCACCGAATCGACCCAGCGGCGATCTCTTTGACGGGCGGGGAGTGACTCTCCACGCTGCAGCCCGCCCAGGTCGAGCGCCACCACGCTCCCGTCACTGCGGACGCCGAGTCCCTGCCCCGGCGCCGCTCCCAGCACCCAGCCCCGCTCATGGAGCGCTTCGACCAGATCATCGAGATCGTGCCGAGCCCGGGCGAGGGCGAGACGCTCTGCAGTGGGTGGGGTGCAGTCTTCGGCGGCCCGTCGACCGGACCGACGCTGCAGGGGCGGCGCGGACTCCCGCAGATATCCGTCGTCCTCGATCTCGAGCACGCTGGGTGCCGCCGTGATCCCTGCGACCTCGAGCGCCGCCAGCAGCTGGAGCTCCTCGCGGATTCGCCGCCGGGCGTCAGCGTCCAGACCCGTGACCTCGACCCGGAGTTCCTGCCCGTCAGCTCCACGGCGCGTCTCCTGCCGCCCCGATCCTGCCCGAACCGTTCCTCCGCCCGTACCGGACGAGCCGGGCCCGCGGCGGAAGCTCTCCTCGTCGATCTGATCCATGACAGCAGTGAACCGCATCACAGCGAGGTCCCCGTGATTCATCCACAACGCGCAGGTGGGAGGCGGAGTAATCTGTGTCAATGCTCGACGTCATCCGCCTCGGCTTCAGCGAACCGCTCCCCGATGGGGACTGTCATGAGGAGTTCGGACTGCCCCCGGGCCCGGTCGAGTACCGCGCCGCCTGGGCACTTCAGCGCGAGCTGCATGCCGAGGTGGTCTCCGGCCGGCGGCCCGACACCCTGCTGCTCCTCGAGCATCAGGCGGTGTATACCGCGGGCAAGCTCACCGAGGACCACGAGCGCCCCCGCGACGGTGCCGAGGTGGTGGACATCGACCGCGGAGGGAAGCTCACCTGGCACGGGCCCCAGCAGCTCGTCGGCTACCCGCTGGTGAAGCTGCCGATCCCGATTGATGTGGTGGGTTTCGTGCGTGATCTCGAGCGGACCCTGATCGAGGTCTGCACCGCCGTCGGCGTGGCGACCGTCCCGGTCGAGGGCCGCAGCGGCGTCTGGGTCGCGCCGGAGGGCGAGGAGGCACGCAAGGTGTGCGCGATCGGAATGCGGGTCTCGAAGCGGGCCACCATGCACGGATTCGCTCTGAACTGCGCGAATGATCTCTCCTGGGCCGAGAACGTGATCCCCTGCGGGATCGATGACGCCGGGGTCACCAGTCTCAGCCGCGAGGCCGGCCGCCGGATCGCGGTCGCCGACGTGGTGGAGACCGCCGCGACAGCGATGATCGAGCTCGTGGCACACCGCACGTCGCCCCGCATGGGCTGAGTGCACCGGGACTCGGCCGGGTCGATAGACTCCAGGGAACGTCGAGATGAGGAGGCATCAGGGTGACATTCGCCCCCGAAGGCCGACGCATGCTGCGCGTCGAGGCGCGTAACGCCGAGGTCCCGATCGAGCGCAAGCCCGAATGGATCAAGACCCGGGCCGTGATGGGCCCGGAGTACACCGCGATGAAGAAGCGCGTGCATGGTCAGGGCCTGCATACGGTCTGCGAGGAAGCCGGCTGTCCGAACATCTTCGAGTGCTGGGAGGACCGCGAGGCGACCTTCCTCATCGGCGGTGACACCTGCACGCGGCGCTGCGACTTCTGCAACATCGCGACCGGCAAGCCGATGGCCGTCGATCCGATGGAGCCCTTCAAGGTGGCCCAGTCCGTCAAAGAGATGGGTCTGCGCTACTCGACCATCACCGGCGTGGCCCGCGATGACCTCGAGGACGGTGCAGCCGGTCTGTTCGCCCGCACCTGCGAGCAGATCCATGCGATGAACCCGGGCACCGGGGTCGAGCTTCTCATCGATGACATCAAGGGCAACGGCCAGCACCTGCAGCAGGTCTTCGAGGCCGAACCCGAGGTGTTCGCGCACAACCTCGAGACGGTCCCGCGCATCTTCAAGCAGATCCGTCCTGCCTTCCGCTACGAGCGCTCCCTCGAGGTGATCTCGATGGGGAAGGACGCCGGGATGATCACCAAGTCCAACCTCATCCTCGGGATGGGTGAGACGGACGAGGAGATCCTCGAGTCGCTCCAGCGCCTTCACGATGCCGGCTGCGACATCATCACGATCACGCAGTACATGCGCCCCTCGAAGCTGCACCATCCGATCGACCGCTGGGTCAAGCCCCAGCAGTTCGTCGAGCTGTCCCAGGCCGCTGAGGAGATGGGCTTCCTCGCGGTGATGGCCGGGCCGATGGTCCGCTCCTCCTACCGCGCCGGCAAGCTCTGGGCGCAGTCGATGCGGAAGCTCGGCCGCGAGATCCCGGAGAACCTCCGCCACCTCGATTCGAACCAGCCCGCCCGTCAGGAAGCTGCGAGCGTCGTCGCCCGCAGCCAGCAGGCCGCCGCGAGCTGACGCCCGCCCGGCCCCGAGAGGACCCACCACACATGGCTCGCACGACCGAGACCAAGCCCGAGAAGGGCTCGAAGAAGAAGCAGAAGCTCAACGCCGACGGCTCCAAGAAGCAGGGCCGGATCAAGCAGATCATCGAGGTGTACAAGTACACCCAGGAGACTGATCGCACCACTCTGCCGTGGATGCTCGCCGCGCTCATCGGTGCGATCGCGCTGGGTGTCCTGGTGAGCTGGCTGGTGCTGAACAGCCCCTGGTACGGCATCTTCATGGGCCTGGCGATCGGTGTGCTGGCCGCGATGATGATCCTGGCCCGCAAGGCCGAGCGCGCAGCCTTCGGCCGCATCAAGGGGCAGCCGGGTGCGGCGCTCGCAGCGATGCAGTCCATCCGTCGCGGCTGGAACGTCGACGAGGAGCCGGTCCAGATCGACCCCCGCAGCCAGAAGATGCTGTTCCGCGCCTCGGGCCGGGCCGGCATCGCGGTGGTCGCCGAGGATTCCACCGCGACCTCGATGAAGCTGCTGGAGAAGGAGCGTCGCAGCATCCGGCGCGTGCTCCAGCACGACAACGTGCCGGTCCATCAGATCGTGGTCGGCGACGGCGACGGCGAGGTGCCGCTGCACAAGCTGCCCAGCCACATGCAGCGGATGAAGAAGCAGCTCACCAAGAATGAGGCCGCTCAGGTCACGAAGCGGCTGAATGCTCTGCGTCGCTCGCTGCGGCAGTCGATCCCCAAGGGCGTCGACCCCATGCGTGCCCGCCCGAACCGCAAGGCGATGAAGGGCCGCTGAGCCCCACTCCCCTGCTGCGGAGCCCTCGTCTGGACGTTCAGACGGGGGCTTCGTCGTCCCCTGCCGACCACGATCTCGCCGTGATCATTCCGTGACCTCCGAGACCTTTTCGTGACATTCTCTATCGTCGCAGGTCAGGGCCGTGAAAGAAGGTGACGGCCGGGAGAAGGATGAGCGCGTGGCACCAGTGGATCCGGCGCCGCGAGGATCGGATCCGGCGGCTCAGACGGTGATGACAGCAGTGCCCGCGGCCACGTCGTGGAGCGGCTGTGCGTCCTTGTTCCAGACCACCGTCGGAAGCAGCAGCAGGATCATCCCCGTGCGGATCAGGGACCTCAGCAGCATCGGGCTGCGCCCGCGGACGGGCCGCACTCGCAGCTTCAGCACGAACTGCCCCATGGTCGCCCCGAAAAGCGTCAGGAACAGCACGTTCATCGCCACGAAGAGCACCAGGTTCGCCAGCGCATCACCGTCGAACACGAGCGCCGAGGCCAGCATGCACAGCCCCCAGTCGATCACCACCGAGAGCGGTCGGCGCCAGAACGGCGCCACGGAACCGGGTCCTTCAGCGGGCAGCCCGATGGAGGAGCCCTTGACGTAGCCGGTCTCGTGGGGGGCGCCCTCCAGCCAGGCGCCGAGGTCCTTGCGTTCGATCACGAGCACGACCATAGTGCGCCGGTCTGGGAAGAGCAGTTCCGGGAGTGCTGCGCGCCACAGCATTAGGATTGGGCTCACCCGAGCTCAGGTCCCTCCTGGACCGCCGGAGCTCATCAGGTGAGGCCCATCGGGGTCAGACAGCACAACACGCGCCCAGGGCGCGGATGGAGGGCATGTGTTCAACAATCCCAGCGAGGTCGTGAAGTACATCGAAGAAGAGGGTGTCGAGTTCATCGATATCCGGTTCTGCGATCTTCCCGGCATCATGCAGCACTTCAACATCCCCGCGAGCACCTTCGACGAGGAGGCCATCGCGACCGGCCAGCTCTTCGACGGCTCCTCGATCCGGGGGTTCCAGGCGATCCACGAGTCGGACATGAAGCTCGTCCCGGACCTGGAGACCGCGTACCTGGATCCGTTCCGTGAGCGCAAGACCCTCATCATGAACTTCTCGATCGTGGACCCGTTCACGGATGAGCCGTACTCCCGGGACCCGCGCACCGTGGCGACGAAGGCCGAGGAGTACCTGAAGTCGACCGGCATCGCCGACACCGCGCTGTTCGCCGCGGAGGCCGAGTTCTACATCTTCGACGATGTGCGCTTCAAGACCACGGTGAACTCGGGCTTCTACAGCATCGACTCCGATGAGGCGGTCTGGAACACCGACCGCGACGAGTCCGAGTTCGGCGGCAATCAGGGCTACAAGACGCGCCTGAAGGGCGGCTACTTCCCGGTCCCGCCGAACGACCAGATGGCGGATCTGCGCGATGAGATCTGCGCCGTGCTGGAGGAGACCGGCCTGCAGGTCGAGCGCGCCCACCACGAGGTCGGCACCGCGGGTCAGCAGGAGATCAACTACCGTTTCAACACCCTGCTGCAGGCTGCTGACGACGTCATGAAGTTCAAGTACGTCGTCAAGAACTGCGTGTGGGACGCGGGCAAGACGGCGACCTTCATGCCCAAGCCCCTGTTCGGTGACAACGGCTCCGGGATGCACACCCACCAGTCCCTGTGGAAGGACGGCGAGCCGCTGTTCTACGACGAGCGCGGCTATGGCGGGCTCTCCGACATCGCGCGGTGGTACATCGGCGGGATCATCGAGCACTCCCCCTCGCTGACGGCATTCACCAATCCCACGGTGAACTCCTTCAAGCGCCTGGTGCCCGGCTTCGAGGCGCCGGTGAACATGGTCTACTCGGCCCGCAACCGCTCGGCCGCGATCCGCATCCCGGTCACCGGCGCCTCCGCGAAGGCCAAGCGCGTCGAGTTCCGCGCACCGGACCCCTCGGCCAACCCGTACCTGGCCTTCGCCGCGCAGCTGATGGCCGGCATCGACGGCATCCGCAACCGCATCGAGCCGCCCGAGCCGATCGACAAGGATCTGTACGAGCTGCCCCCCGAGGAGCACAAGCAGATCAAGCAGCTGCCCGAGTCCCTCGGCGCCGCACTGGACGCCCTCGAGCTCGACCACGACTACCTCACCGAGGGTGACGTCTTCCCGGCCGACCTCATCTCGACCTGGATCGAGCTCAAGCGCACCACGGAGATCGATCCGTTCCGCTACCGCCCGCACCCACACGAGTTCGAGCTGTACTACGACATCTGAGTTTCAGCCCCTCTGAGAAGGGCCCCCGATCCGCGCCACCGCAGATCGGGGGCCCTTCTCGTGCGCCGACGGGGTCGCCGGGGTGACCCTTCGCTTCGCTGGGGTCCACCAGCGTGGGTCAGGGCAGGTGATCCATCGCCTCGCAGGGGCTGGAGCCGGGCTGGGCGCGGTGGATCTCCATGGCCAGGCGGCCGACGAGGGCGATCAGATCGCCGGACTCGGAGCCATCGAGCCCCGCCAGCAGCTCGGCCTCGGCCGCGGAGACGCGCTCCTCATAGCGGGCCAGCACGGCACGCCCCTTGTCGGTGGGCACGATCTTCCGCGCCCTGCGGTCCGACGGAGCCGCAACACGTTCGACGACTCCGGCATCGACCAGATCGTCGAGCAGATAGGTGAGAACAGTCCGGTCGATGACCAGATGCGTGCCGAGCGCCTGCTGATTGGGCGGGTCTCGGTGCACGACGGTCGAGAGCACCTGGAAGCCGCGCACACCGGAGGGCATCCCCTCGACGGCATCTTCGAGGAGCGTCTGATAGCCGCGCAGCACCATACCCAGATGCCATCCCAGCTCGCCGGGCGGTGCGCCGTTCTCGCGAGTCCTGGCCCCGGCCTCGGCCTTGATGACAGTGTTCTCCATACCTCCATCGTATCCGGCGACGCTCGGTTGCCAAGATGATCTTGGATCAATATCATCTGTAATGCAACATATAGTGTGAGCACGCCATGGCGAAGGTCGCCGTCTTCGGCACCGAGATCTTCCACGGCTCCCACACCGCGGATGAGCTCCGCGCCCTGCTCGGTGCCGCTGCCCAGCTCACGCTCGCCTGAGCACTACCCCCTCGGTCGGCCGCAGAACGTTGGCCGACACCCGCTACCGACACCTGGAGAGACCATGGAGATCGGCGCCTACAGCTTCGGCGACACCCCCTTCAACAGCAACAACCAGCAGACCGATACCGCCACCGCGACCCGCAATCTGCACGAGGCGATCCTGCACGCCGATGCCGTGGGCCTGGACTACTTCGGGGTCGGCGAGCACCACACGATGAGCATGCCCGCCTCCTCCCCCGGCACAGTGATCGCCGCTGCTGCGGCGGCGACCTCGCAGATCATCCTCGGCAGCGCGGCGAGCATCATCGGCACCGATGACCCGGTCCGCGTCTTCCAGCAGTTCGCGATCGCCGACGCGATCTCCGGCGGCGGGCGGATCGAGATCACCGCCGGCCGCGGCTCCTCCGTGGAGACTTTCCCCCTGTTCGGTCATGACCTCAACGACTACGACGAGCTCTACGCCAACAAGCTCGACCTCCTGATGGCCCTCAACAACAGCCCCGACGGGATCGTCACCTGGAAGGGTGGGCGACGGCCGGACATCCCGGGACTCGCGGTCGTGCCGCGACCCATCTCCGGGAAGCTGCCGATCTGGCTCGCCACCGGCGGGAACCCCGGCTCTTCAGCCCGCGCCGGCCAGCTCGGGCTGCCGATCTCCTACGGCATCATCGGCGGCGCTCCCCAGCGCTTCGCCCCGCTGGCGGAGCTGTACCGTCGTTCCGCCGCGACGGCGGGCCATACGGGAGACGACATCAAGGTGTCCGTCGCTGCGCTCGGGCTCGTCGCACCCACCAAGGAGGAGGCCCTCGAGCGGATGTACCAGGGCTGGTACAACCTGAATGTGGAGATGGGCCGGCTGCGCGGCTGGCCCGAGCCCGACCGGGATGCGTACCTGGTCCAGGCAGAGGCACCCGGCGCCTATTGCGTCGGTGATCCGGATGAGGTCGCCGAGCGGATCGTGCACCTGCACGGATTCATGGGCCACACCCGCCACTTCCTGCAGATGGACATCGGCGGACTCCCTCAGGAGCACTTCCTGGAGTCGCTGACCCTGCTGGCCACCGAGGTGAAGCCGCGCGTGGAGCGGCTCCTCGCGCGGCAGCGGTGAGTCCTGCGGAGACGGCGGATCTGCGAGGGCTTCTCCGAGCTCGCTGCGCCGTGCACCTGCCCTCCTGGACCCGACTGGCTTCAAAGGCCCGGATGAGGTGAAATAGGGGCATGAGCAGTATCGAGATCACCGTCATCGACCGCGAAGGCGTCGAAACACCCGGCGTGGAATGGGAGGACGACGAGTCCCTCATGGAGTGCCTGGTCCGCAACAGCTTCCCGATCCTCGCGATCTGTGGTGGTAACGCCTCCTGTTCCACCTGCCATTCCTTCCTCGACCAGGTCTCCTTCGAGACCGCGGGCGAGATCGATGAGGACGAAGCCGATGTGCTGGATTCCCTCACCGAGTCGGAGCGCGAACCCACCTCCCGCCTGACCTGCCAGATCCCCTGGGACATGGACCTCGCGGGCGCCGTGGTACGGATCGGCCCCTTCTGATCGTCACAGCGCATTCGCGAATGTCGCGGAGGGGTCTGGCGTGTTCCGAGGACCGTCGGCTCAGAGCGAGGGCAGCGCCCAACTGATCAGCACGATGGACACCGCCGTCCCGAACAGCGTGTTCAGGGGGTAAAGAAGGAACTGAGCCGCTCGCACCAGAAGCACCTGGGACTCGGTGGCCTCGAGCTCGGTGATGATCAGCGCATCGGCGACGACCATGGTCACCGAGACGCCCAGGAACGTCAGGGTGCCGCTCGACCAGAAGAGGCGGAATCCCTGGTGCCGGAGGGGCTCGCGAGAGAGTCGGATCAGTCGTCGGTCCACGAGCGCGGTACGTGACGCTCAGAAGACACGGCCAGTGCCGTACGGGTGCGGAGGTTGAGCTTGTGCAGGACGTGCGCGACGTGATTCTCCACCGTTCGCTCCGAAAGCACCAGCCGTCGGGCGATGGCGGCGTTGGTCAGACCCTCGGTGACGAGGGCGGCCACCTCCCGTTCGCGTGGGGTGAGCCGGGGGTCGCCGTCCAGATCTGCCGACAAGGCCTCAGGCCTGATCTGGACGGGCGACGCACCAAGACGACGCGCAAGGCCTGCGGCGGCCGCCGCATGCTCACTCCGCCCCCTGGTGCCTGGTCGGAACGTGCGGGCCAGTGTGAAATGGGTGAGAGCCGCATACGGAAGTGCCCCCAACTCGGCGCAGGCCGTGAGCGCGGCGTGCAGGTGGGGGCGCGCGTCCTCGGGTCGGTCGAGGGTGAGCGCCAGCCGACCGAGGGAGAGGGAGACGGGGCCATGATACGGAGCGTGGGCCATCGCGATGGCGTGCCGATCCGCATAGGGCAAGAGCTGGACGTAGAGGTCGGCTGCGACCTCGGCGTCGGCGAGGACATCGCACATCTCGGCCGCGCCGACGGCCCCCATGAGCAGCTCGAGTGCGTCATCGGGCATACGTGAGATGTTCCCCCGCACGCTCTGCCACACCTGTCGGGACTCCTCGAGCTTCCCTGCGGCATGCCAGGCCCTGGCCAGCCACAACCGGGCGAGGTGGGGCAGATCGTCGATGGCCCGGGCCACCTCGCTCGCCACGCGGCTTGCGTCCCGACCGGTCCACGCTGCGAGTTCGGCTGTGTAGACGAGGTGGAAGAAGTCGGCGGTGCTCGAGGGGCCCCCGATGCGCCGGGCCTCGTCGACGAGCGGTCCGACCTCGTCGAACGCACCGACCAGAAGCTTTGCCGAGGCGAGCGTGAGGACGGGCCACGAGCGCCACTCCTGTCCGAGGGAGTCGACCAGTGCCCGGGCGGCGGCCCGGTCGGCAGCGAGCTCGATCGGACGGCCCAGCTCCGCGGAGGCATCCATCCGCCACCGGTGGCCCCACGCCGCGTACTCCGTGTTTCCTGTGGCGATGCCGAGGCCCACGGCGCGGCCTGAGATGTCGAGGCGCTCCTGGACGTGGACGGGGTTCTGCAGGTCGACCATTCGAGCCTGCAGGCCGAGGAATGCCGACTCCGGGTCGGCCATGTCAGCGGGGTCGGCCTCCGTTGCGGGAGCCTAGTGGGCATCGCGCGTGGCGGCCACCTGAGCCGTGAGGCGGGCGCGGCGCGGGTCCCTCGCCGGTGTTCTCGCCAGAGCCTCCCGTGCGAGGGCATGGATGCTCGCACGCAGCGGCGAGCCTGCGGGCCGGCGGACGACGAGTGCGGCATCGCTCAGGGCGCTGACGTCGCCGTCTGCCCGGGCGAGCTCGGCGACTCGCGCGACGGCTTCCCATGCCCCGGCGATATCGCCCGCCGCGTGGCGACTGCGGGCGACGTCGAACAGGGCGTCGATGCCCTCGTCGCTCCCCACGTCATCGGCAGGTTTCATCACCGAACGATACTCGTGGGACCACCTGAGTGGTCGCACGGATGTGCACCCGGTCGAGGTACTCCTAGTGTCGAGGGATGAGCACCCAGATCACTGCATCAGAACCCCGGACCTCCTTTCTCACCCGCGCCTTGCTGGCGGGAGATCTCACGCTCGCCGCGGGCGTCCTGGGCGCGGTCGCGGGGGTCGCTCTCGCGGTGTGGCCGCGCGAGGTGGCTCCCGATCAGTTCAGTTATCCCCTGGGGACGGCGTCCTTTGTCGCCTTCCAGCTCTTCTTCGCCGTGCACCACCTCGGCCTGCTGGTCGGGATCCTCGCGCTCGGGTCGCTGAACAGGATGGTCGCCACCCGCGCCACCCGCGCCGGTATCGGCCTCGCCGCTGCCGGGATGGTCGCTCTCATCGCCATGGAGGCCGCCGTCGCGTTCCTCGGCCTCGGTATCACCGCGACCTCGGAACGAGGCCAGGTGCTCGGCGCGCTCTACGGGGTCGCCTCGCTGATGATCGGAGTCGGTCTCATCGTGGCCGGTGTCGGCCTGGCTCGCCAACGGGTCTTCGACGGGATCTGGCGTTATCTGCCCCTCGCGCTCGGAGTCTGGGTCTTCGTCCCCATGGTGCCCGCCCTCTTCGCGCCGATGGTCTGGGGCCGCCTGGCCATCGTCAGGTGGATGGTGCTCTTCGCCGTCCTCGGGATGCAGCTCCGCCGGACCGATCAGTCGGCGCTCCGACCATGACGCGGCAGGCGTGGGTCGCGGTGTCGGTCGGCGCGCTCGTCGGCCTCACCTGGGCTGCCGGGCTGCGCGCATGGATGGCTCAGCTGAGCGGCGACGAGTCGGCCGTCAGCGGGCTCACCCTCGTCCTCATCCTCCTGCCTGGTGCGGCCGTGGGAGGGGTGCTCGGACGGGCAGCCGAGCGGCGTGCCCAGGGTCACCCCCCGACCAGGTGGCTCATGCTGGCCCCCACCCTGTTGACCGTGGCACTGCTCGACCCGGAGATCTTCACCGCCTTGCTCAGGACGGGAGAGGGAAGCGGCGCCCTCCTGGTCGTCGCCACCGCGCTCACCGGTGGCGTCGCACTCTCGAGCCGTCGCTGGACAACCGCCCGGGTCACCGCACTCGTGGTGTGGGGCCTGGGGATGATGGCCGTGACCTTCATCGGGACTATGGCGGGCCCTGCGTCCACCGCACGCGGAGTCTGGGTGTGCCTCCTGGGCGGTTCGCTGATGCTGGTGCTGAGCGTCGCCTCAACGCTGCCCCACCAGCAGGGTTCGCTGCAGGACGGCGCGCTGACGTGGGTCGGGGCAGCCGCAGGGTTCGCGTGGGCAGGATCCTTGCGCGGCTTCATGGCCGAGATCGTCGGAGACGGGTCGAACGCCTCGTGGCTAGGGACCTTCGGCTGGGTGCTGCTGCCCGGCACCCTCGCCGGCGCCCTGCTCGGCTGGGCGGAGCGTGAGCGCCGTCGAGGCAGGCCTCACCGCGTGCTGGTGTGGTCACCGCTCCTCTTCGGAGCAGTCCTCCTGCCCGGCCTGACCGACCTCGGCGCCCTGCTCGAGGACGGTATCGGCGGCGGGGCCATCGCCGTGCCGATCATGCTGGTGGTCGGCGCGTTCGCGCTCGCTGCCTGCCAGGTGTGGGTCCGGCTCGTGTGCACCATCGTGTTCGTTGCCGCGCTATCCGTCTGGTCGATCACCGCGACCGCAGTGGGCGGCGCGGAATTCGCCGTCAACACCCCCTACGGTGCTTGGGCGACGATCCTCTACTTCGGGCTCCTCGTCACCGGTGCGCTGGCGACGTCCCTCCCGCTCCGCAGCGCTCCGCACCGGGTGCGGCCGTCCGCCGCGACTGCTGCTGCTCCCCCCGCGGAAGAGGTCGCCCCGTGAGGACGCGGAGGACCATCTGCCCATCGGACCGTCGATCCGCGATGCCCTCCGGACGCGCGCGGCGGCAGGCATGGCCCTGGCGAGCGTGCAGAGGCACGCTCCAGAGCAGGTCGAGCCTCTCGCTCGATCGGCGGCAGGCGACACCGACCCGGATCGTCCGCGCAGTGTCCCGCACGCTCTCCGGCTGGGGGTTCGTGCTGGCCGCTCCGCGGTCCGGCGAAGGGCGAGGAGCGCCTCAGCACTCGGGATCGTCCCCGAACACCCGCACCTCCTGGGCGCAGCGACAGGCGACGGCGATCTTTCGTGCCCACTCGAGCGCCTCCTCGCGGGCGGCGACCTCGAGCACGGCGTATCCGCCCTCGATATGACGGGTCTCAGCGTAGGTGCTCTCGAGCACGGTGCCGGTCCCGTCGACCATCACGGGAGGCACCCTCCCGTCGATCCCGCCGCCGAACACCCAGACGCCGGCCGCCTTCGCCTCGCGCACCACGGCGTGGGAGTCATCGCTCACCTGCTGCATGTCCAGCTCCTGGATCCTCATCGCGCTGCTGGGGAAGGAGATCAGGTACTTCGACATCGGGTCCACCTCTCGTCGGCCCCGAGACACTGCGTCGCGGGGTCCTGTGCCTGCTGCCGGAGAGTCTCCTCCCCCGGTGTCCGCGCCGCTACCCCGCCGCCAGGTCCCGTCGGCGCAGCGCGGCCAGACCCACGACCACCAGCACCACCGCACCGACGCCCATCACCAGCAGCGGCACGCCCTCGAACTCCGCCGAGGGCAGCAGCGGGACGTGGTTCAGCGGCGAGACATCCTTCGCCCCATCGGGCAGGCCCAGCAGGTCGCCGAGGAAGGTGATGAGCGCGGTGTACACCACCAGTGCCCAGGCGACGCTCGTCAAACGCAGGTTCAGCCCGTACAGCGCCAGCGCGACGGCGCCGTAAAGCGCGATCGCGGGCAGGTAGGCGAGGGCGGCGGCGGTCATGTCCCCGATCCAGGCGGTGTCATCCGTCGCCGCCCAGACGCCGAGCCCCACTCCGAGGCCCAGCAGCACCTGCATCAGCGCCGTCTCGAGCAGCACCACCAGGAACCACATCAGAGCCAGGCGCACGCGGGAGGTGCCGGCCACCAGTGCCCCGGCGAGGCGTCCAGCGAACTCCTCGGTGCGCATCCGCAGCACTCCGGAGACGATCAGGGCGACCGGTCCGGTCGTGAGCATCATCAGCACGAAGGCGGAGAACGAGCCGGTGACGTCGTCCATAGCGATCGGCGCGAACTCCCCGATCGCCGGCATCTCCTCGATAAAGTCGGTGAGCGAGGAGGCCAGCGAGCCGAAGGCGAGCGCGAACAGGAACAGCCCGATCCCCCAGGCGAGCATCGACCCGGTCACCAGTCGCCGGGCGAGACCGCCGCGAGCCAGCAGCGCGGGCGAGGCGCTGCGCGGCCCGGCCGAGGCGGCACGCAGTCCGGCACCGACGTCTCGGCGGTGGGACAGGGCCCCGGCGAGCACCAGCAGGGCGATCACGGCGGCGAGGGAGACCAGCAGCGGCCACCAGCGCAGGTCCACGAAGACCCGGGTCTGCTGGGCCCAGGCCAGGGGCGAGAACCAGGAGAGCCAGGAGCCCTGGCGGTCGATCACGTCTCCGACTCCACGCACCATGAAGGCGAGGGCCAGCAGCCCGAGCGCCATCCCGGAGGCGGTGCCGGCGTGCTCGGTGAACTGCGCAGCGACAGCAGTGAGGGAGGCGAAGACCATTCCCGTCAGCGCGGTCGCGAGCCCGAGCGCGAGCGACCCGGCGATCTCTCCGCCCATGACGAGGGTGCCGGCCGTGATCGCTGCACCGAGTGCGAGGTTCGCGAGGCTGACGACGATCAGCGCGGCGACGGCGGGGGCGAGCCGTCCGGCGGGCAGCGCCCGGATCAGCTCCAGGCGCCCGGCCTCCTCCTCGCCGCGGGTATGGCGCACGGTGAGCAGCACGCTCATGATCGCGGCCGGGATCAGGATGTAGAGGAAGAGCTCATTGGCCACCATCGCCCAGAAGGTGTAGTGCTCGGTGGCGAAGTAGGGCCCGGTCATCATGACGGCCGAGGGGTTGTCCAGCAGCATCGCTCGCGCATCGAGCGCCCCCTGATCGGGATAGGCCTCCTCCATCGCGAGGATCGAGGCGGGCACCAGGACGAGCACAGCGAGTGTCCAGACGATGATCGCGCGTCGGGAGATCCGCCCGTAGAGCCGTACCAGGGAGCCCAGACCCGTCAGCGGCGAGGCCGCGACCGGGTCCGCCCGATGGGTGTGACGGCTGGGCGGGCGGATGGAGGTGCTCATGAGTCCTCCGCTCCGGCGCTGCGGGATCCGGCGGCGAGGTCATCACCGTAATGGCGCAGGAAGAGATCCTCGAGGGACGGGGGTGTGATGGTCAGCGCGGTGACCCCCATCCGGGTGAGGACCGGCAGGACATCGTGGAGCGCGGCGTCATCGACGTCGAAGCGGAGCCGGTCCCCGTCGATCACCAGGTCGTGGACGCCGTCCAGGGCGGCGAGCGGGGCGGGATCCGCGCTCGAGGTGGCGGCGACGGTGGAGCGGGTCAGGTGCCGCAGCTGGACGAGGGTCCCGGATTCGACGTCCTTGCCGGCGCGGATGATCGTCACCGTGTCGCAGAGCTTCTCGACCTCGGCGAGGATGTGGCTGGACAGCAGCACAGTGCGCCCGTCGGCTCGCAGGCGCGCGACCTCGTCGGTGAAGATCGCCTCCATCAGGGGGTCCAGGCCCGAGGTGGGCTCGTCCATGATGTACAGGTCCACGTCCCGCGACAACGCTGCGACCAGCGAGACCTTCTGGCGGTTGCCCTTGGAGTAGGTGCGGGAACGCTTCCTGGGATCGAGCTCGAAGCGCTCGATGAGCTCGCCCCGGCGGCGCCGGTGGGCGGCGCCCTTCTCCCCGCGGGTGAGCACGTCGATCGCCTCTCCCCCGGTGAGGTTCGGCCAGAGGTTCGTATCGCCCGGCACATAGGCGAGGCGCTGATGGATCTGCACGGCGTGGGACCACGGATCCATGCCGAGCACCTCGGCGGAGCCCGAGCTGGCCCGCAGCAGTCCCAGCAGCACGCGGATGGCGGTGGACTTCCCGGCGCCGTTGGGTCCGAGGAAGCCGGTCACCTGACCGCGGGGCACTGTGAGGTCGAAGCCGTCCAGGGCGCGCGTGGTGCCGAAGGTCTTGGTCAGGCTCCGGACCACCACGGCGGCATCGGACGTGGTGGAGGCGGAGCCGGTGGTGTCAGCAGTGTCGGTGGCGGTCATGACGGTGCCCCTTCGGTCGTGGGTGCGGCGGAATCGCCCTCGGAGGCCGCGGCGACGTAGGCGTCGAGCATCGAGGTGTCGGTCAGCAGCGGAACGGAGTAGATCTCGAGCACAGGCGCGGAGAGCGCCTCGGAGTAGGAGCGGAGCCATGCCGGCAGCTCCGTGAGATCGAGCGGCTCGCGCTGGGCTGGCAGCTGGAGCAGCAGAGAACCGAGCGCCATCTGCGTCAGTGCCCGGGCCCGCGCCTCGGGATCCCGGCTGGGGTTGATGAGCCCGGCCGCAGTGCCCTGCTCGAGGTAGACCAGGGCGTCGGCGGCGAAGTCGTCGACGAGCTGGCGGGCGAGCGGCCCGCCGGCCTGGAGCCGGCGCAGCACGTACCCGATGACGGGGGCATAGTGCTCGATCTCGGCGAGCTGAGCGAGCATCGCCCCGGAGCCACCGGACATCACGTCGAGCTTGCTCTCCCGCGTCGCCTTCAGCGCCTGACGGTCACAGGCCTCGAGCAGCTTCTCCCGAGAGCCGTAGTGGTGGATGATCAGGCCCGCACTGACCCCGGCATCCTGGGCGACAGCCCGCAGCGGAGCGCCCAGGCCCTCGACGGCGAAGCGCCGGAGCGCGGCCCGGAGGATTCGCTCCTCGGCGGATGGCGTGGGTTCCATGGCGCTCCTCGCGGGCGGGAAGATTGCGCGGGATCGGCTCTGACCAGCCCCGCGCTGAACGTCTGCTCACTAGGCTATACACGTGTTCAAACCGTGCGCAAGGGTGCGGGCGACGGTGACGCGGGGACTCCGCGGCAGGGGCGCGGAATTGTGCCGACAGGACCGATGGTCGTCGGCCGATAGGTCGTGCAGGCACAGAACTCGCCGCGCACCGCGGGAGCGGGCCGACGGGGGCGGGCGGGGGCGTGGGTGCGGGCGGGCCGGCGGGGGCGGGCGTGCAGCCCGCGGGCGCGGGAGCAGGACCCGGGCCGATCAGCCCAGGCTGTCGAGCCCGCCCTTGGCCTTCAGCAGCGAGAGCAGCAGGTCCTTGGGCCCGGTGGCGGGCGGGAGCGCGCACTCGTCGGGCTCGAAGGACCAGGCCGCGCGCAGGGAGCGGAACACCTCGAACTCGGCGTCCCCGGTGCGCAGCGGCACCGCCTGATAGCCGCCCGCCTCGGGCAGGTGGATGATGAAGGCGCCGGTCAGCTCCGGCATCTCGCGGGTGGTGCCGTCATTGTCCAGCAGCAGCTCGGCGCGGCACACGGCCACCCCCTGGAGGGCGTAGTCCCCGCGCACCTTCTTCGAGGTCTTGATATCGGCGCTGAGCACCGTGTTGCCGATCTTCACGATCGCATCGGTGGTGCCGGCGTAGCCCACCGTGTGGTTCACGACCGTCTGCTCGACCTCGAGGAACTCGGGCTGATAGTCCTCGAGGAAGCGGCCGTAGCCGTCCAGGCGCACCTCGGCGCGGGCGATCAGGGCCTGGGGATCCTTCTCCTCGGCGAAGCATCCCTGGGCGGCGCGCATCTGCTCGATGAGTCCCCCGATGTGGGCGCCGTCCGGCCGGGTGCCGCTGGTGCCCCAGTCCTCGCAGGCGGTGTGCACGAGGGTGCCGAAGTCTGCGGCGGTGCGGGTGTACTCCGGGGCGGCTGCGGCGATGCGCTTCTGCGTCCCCCAGCGGTCTCGGGTCACCCGGGAGATCTCGGCGGAGGCCCGCTGCGGGTTCCGGTCCAGCCAGGCGTACATGTCCAGCGCCCGCTTGGAGGCCATCGTCGCGTACCAGCCCTGCAGGAAGTCCTTCGCCCGCGCGCCGGCGACGGTGGTGATCGAGGGGTACATGAGCGGGCCGTCGGGCTCGAGTCGGTACATGCGGCCGCGCGGGGTGTCGGCGCTGAGGGAGGGCGTGGTCATGAGTCCTCGGGAACGGGAGCTGGCGTCGCCGGGGCGACGGGGTTGATGGACCTGCCCACCGTACGCCGCGGCCTGTCGAAGTGCGCTGAGCGGGTGTGCGGACGCGCCGGTCCGCTCCCTCGGATCACATGCGAGCCGCTCATGCTCACTCCTCTTCGCCGAAGATGAGCCGCGCGGCGATGATCCTGGCCCGGCGGGTCAGGCGGAAGTAGCGCTCCTCGAGCTCGGAGGCGGAGCCGTCCTCGCCATCGATCAGCAGCGCCAGGGCGCGCAGGTCGTGGCGGTCGGTGGGCAGCACGTCCCCCTCGCGGCCCTTCCACAGGAACAGTCCGCGCCGGATCTGCCAGGCCAGGATCCAGGCCTCGGTGAGCTCCTGGGCCTCGCGGGCGGTGAGCAGCTCAGCCTCCGCGGCGGCCGTGAGCTGCTCCAGGGTGCGGGGCGTGCGCAGCCCCTCGACCTCGTGGCCATGCTCGAGGGCGAGGATCTGGGCGGACCATTCCACGTCCGTCATCCCTCCTCGGCCGAGCTTCACGTGGAGGGAGGGGTCGGTGTTGCGGGGCAGCCGCTCGGACTCCACCCGCGCTTTCATCCGGGTGATCTCGCGGCGGGCCGGCTCCGGCAGCCCGCCGTCGGGATAGCGGTGACGGTCCATCTCCTCGCGCAGCTGCTCGGCGACCGCCTCGGAGGCGACCACGGGCCGTGCCCGCAGCAGGGCCTGCTTCTCCCAGGTCTCCGCGTCGCGGCGGTAGTAGTCGCTCCACGAGTCGAGGCTGCGGGCGAGCGGACCGATCTTCCCTTCGGGGCGGAGGTCTGCGTTCACGCGCATGTCCGAGCGGGCGGTGGGGGCGTTGAGGATCTTCTGGATCTGGGTGGCGACGGCGACGGCGATCTCGACCGCCGCCGTCCCGGCGCCGCGGTCGATCACGACGAACTGGACGTCGGCGTCGGAGGAATAGCCCATCTCGCGGGCGCCGAAGCTGCCCAGTGCGATGATCGCCATCTCGATCCCCAGGGCTCGGGCCGGATCGGAGCGCGTCTCGCGCAGCCTCAGGGCGGTCTCGACATCCACCTCCGGCTCGCCGTCGAGGGTTTCGGCGTCCTCCCCCACCACCTCCCGTTCGCGAGCCACGACGTGCAGGGCGACCAGCATCCCCGCCTCGAGCACCGCCTCGGCGAGGTCGGTGAGGGCCCGTGCGACCTCGGCCGGGCCGGCCACTCTCGTGAGGTGGGCGAGGGCGATGCGCAGCAGCTCCCGGTTGCGGGTGCGGCGCAGCACGTCGCGGGCCACCTCCGCGTCATCGACCCGGGAGATGACGGCGAGGAACTCCCGTCCCAGGACATCACGGTCCAGAGGGCGCAGCTGCTCGTTGCGGGCGAGCCAGCGCACTCCCTCGGGGATCTGCTCGAGCTGCTCGCCCACGTACCGGCCGGAGGAGAGCACCCGGGTGAGCCGCTTGGCGGCGAGTCCGGAGTCGCGCAGCAGTCCCAGATACCAGTGCGCGGAGCCGATCGTGTCCGAGAGCCGACGGAAGCCCAGCAGGCCGAGGTCGGGATCGACGCCGTCGGCGAACCATTCGAGCATGGCGGGCAGGAGCTGACGCTGGATCTTGGCGCGGCGGGAGATGCCCTCGGTGAGCGCGGAGATGTGGCCGAGCGCCCGAGAGGGGTCGCGGTAGCCGATCGCCGCCAGGCGCGCGGCGGCGTCCTCCTGGCTGAGTCGGATCTGCCCATCGCTGAGCTGCGAGGCGGTCAGCAGCAGCGGCCGGTAGAAGATCTCCTCGTGCAGCTGCCGCACCCGGCGCCTCGTGCGCTGGTAGCGCTGATGGAACTCGTCGGTGGACAGGCCCACGCTGCGGGCGAGACGGCGCAGATCGGAGGCTGCGGTGGGCAGCACCTGGGTGCGGCGCAGGCGGTGGAGCTGGAGGCGGTGCTCGACGCAGCGCAGGAAGCGGTAGGCCTCGTCCATCTCGGTGACATGGTCCCGTGAGATGTAGCCGCCCTCGCCGAGCCGGGCGAGGGAGTCGAGGGTGGAGCGGCCCTGGAGCACCTCGTCGGCGCGGCCGTGCACCATCTGCAGCAGCTGCACGGTGAACTCCACATCCCGCAGCCCGCCCGGTCCGAGCTTGAGATTCCGCTCGACCTCGGCGCGCGGGATGTGGGCCACCACGCGCCGTCGCATCGCGCGGGCATCCTCGACGAAGCCGTCCCGGGTGGAGGCCTGCCACACCCAGGGCTCCACCATCGCCTCGAACTCGAGCCCGAGCTCGTGGTCCCCGGCGGCCGCGCGCGCCTTCAACAGCGCCTGGAACTCCCAGGACTTCGCCCACTCGGTGTAATAGCGGCGGTAGGAGGGGACGGTGCGCACGAGGGGTCCGTCCTTGCCCTCGGGGCGGAGGTTCGCGTCGACCTGCCACAGCGAGCCCTCGCCGGTCCGCTCGGAGCAGGCCCGGGCGAGCTCGCGGGCCAGGGCCGAGCCGATCGTGATGACGTCCTTCTCCCCCTCGCCACCCTCCTCCGGGCGCTGCGCGGGAGCGACGACGTGCATGACGTCGACGTCGGAGATGTAGTTGAGCTCGCGGGCGCCGGTCTTGCCCAGCGCGATCACCGCCCAGCGCACCTTCTCGTGGCCCTCGATGGTCGCCCGAGCGATCGCAGCGCCGGCCTCGAGCGCCGCATCGGCGAGGTCGCTGATCGCGGCGGAGACGCGGGGCTGGAGCTCTGTCGGGTCCGTCGCGCAGACGTCTGCAGCAGCGATCTGCGCGAGCCGGCCGTGGTAGGCGATGCGCAGGGCGTCCCGTACCTCCCGGCCGCTGTCGCCGGCGACGGGGACGTCGGCCGCGGGATCTGCACCGACGGCCTCGAGCAGGGTGCGCCGGATCTCGGTCGCGGTCATCGAGAGCTCATCGTCGCCCTCGCGCAGCAGGGTCAGGTGCTCGGGATGGCGGGCCAGGAAGTCGCCGAGGGCGACGGAGGTGCCCAGCAGCGTGATGAGGCGGTGCCCGGCGGTGCCCGCCGCCCCGATCCCGCTGAGGAACTCGTCCATCAGCGGCTGGTGGTCGGCCGCCTGGGCGGCTTCGACCAGCCGCAGCAGCCCCAGCACCGCGTCGTCACCGTCGGCGGTGCCGCCCAGGGCCCGGGCGGCATCCTGGCCGAGCCCGGCCAGGGCCGGTTCGGCGAGGAAGCGGCGCACCCGGTCGGTGCTGCTGAAGCCGAGGCGCGCGAGGGCCCCGGTGGTGGTCGACGGTTCGCTGCTCACATGCTCTCCTGGCGAGTCGCTGCCTGCTCAGACGCGGCTGAAGGTGGAGCGCAGCTCGTAGTCGGTCACCTGCTCGCGGTACCGCTGCCACTCCTGACGCTTGTCCCGCAGGAAGAACTCGAAAACCTGCTCGCCGAGGGTGCTGGCCATCAGCTCGGAGCTCTCGAAGGCCTCCAGGGCACGGAAGAGGTCGGAGGGCAGGGGGTCGATGCCCATGGCCCGACGTTCCCGCTCGGAGAGATCCCAGACCGCGTCCTCCGCACCCTCGGGCAGCTCGTACTCGCCCTCGATGCCCGCCATGCCGGCGGCCAGCAGCACCGAGAAGGCCAGGTAGGGGTTGGCCGCGGAGTCCAGCCCCCGGAATTCGACGCGCGAGCTGGTGCCCTTGGTGGGCTTGTGGAAGGGCACCCGCACCAGGGCGGAACGGTTGTTGTGCCCCCAGCACACATAGCTCGGTGCCTCCTGCGCGCCCCACAGCCGCTTGTAGGAGTTCACCCACTGGTTGGTCACCGCGCTGTATTCGGGGGCATGGCGCAGAAGCCCGGCGATGAACTGGCGCCCGGTCCGTGAGAGCCCGTATTCGGCGCCCGGCTCGTGGAAGGCGTTCTTGCCGCCCTGGAAGAGGGAGAGGTGGGTGTGCATGCCGGAGCCGGGCTGGTCGATCATCGGCTTGGGCATGAAGGTGGCGACCTGCCCCATCGACAGCGCGACCTCCTTGACCACGGTGCGGAGGGTGACGATGTTGTCCGCCGTGGTCAGCGCGTCGGCGTAGCGCAGGTCGATCTCGTTCTGGCCGGGCCCGTTCTCGTGGTGGGAGAACTCGACCTGGATGTTCATCGCCTCCAGGTGCTGGATCGCGGTGCGCCGGAAGTCCTGGCCCTGCCCGCGATGGACGTGGTCGAAGTAGCCCGCGTTGTCGATCGGGCGCAGCACCTCGCCCTGCGCGTAGGGCTCCTCGAAGAGGTAGAACTCGATCTCCGGGTGGGTGAAGAACTCCAGCCCCTTCTCCTCCGCGCGGCCCAGGGCCTGGCGCAGCACCCGCCGCGGATCCGAAGCGGCCGGTTCGCCGTCGGGGGTGAGCACGTCGCACATCATGCGGCCCGTCGCGTTCGTCTCCCCCCGCCAGGACAGCAGCTCGAAGGTGCCGGGGTCGGGTCGCAGGAGCATGTCGGACTCGAAGCTGCGGGTCAGACCCTCGATGGTCGAGCCGTCGATCCCGATCCCCTCGGTGAACGCGGTCTCGAGATCCGAGGGGGAGATCGCGATGGACTTCAGCGTCCCCGCGATATCGCAGAACCACAGCCGGATGAAGCGCACGTCCTGATCGGAGACGGTGCGGATGACGTCATCGTGGAGATGTCCCATGTGACCAGTGTGCCTCAAGCCCCGGGACCGCCGGAGACGGAACACCCCGGCATCCGAAGGCTGGATGCCGGGGTGCCGATCTCACGGACGGAGCACTCAGCCTGCCTGCTGCTGCATGGCAGCTGCCCCGTCGACGTACCACTGGCCGTCATCGGCCTTGAGCACGGAGAGCCCGGCATCCGTGCCCAACAGGGTGATCCCGGCAGTGCCGTCGCCGTTGTCGACCGCCTCGATCATCGAGCGTTCCATCATGTCGGCCGTCGCAGGATCGACCCCTGCCTCGCCCGCCGTCTCGGTGAAGCTCGTGACGCACTCGTCGCGATCCTTGCCCTCCAGCGGCTGGTCGGTCAGCGGGTTGGTGATGAGCGAGCATGCGGTCTCGCCGTCGGCACCGGCGGCAGCCTGCAGGAACTCGAAGAAGCGGTCGCCCGCGGCGGTGAGGTCCTCCTCGGAGAGCGGCTCGCCGGCGGCGGCGTCGCCCTCGCTCGCGGCGGCGTCGCCCTCACCCTCGTCGGTGCTCGCCTCGCCGCCGTCCTCCTCGACGGGGTCGGCCTCGTCGGCCGGCTCGCCCGCGTCCTCTGCGGGCTTCTCCTCCGACACGGCGGGGTCCGTGGTCTCGGTCTCCCCGCCTCCACAGGCGGCGGCCCCGGCGATGATGGCAAGGGCCCCCAGCCCTGCGGCGGTCCCACGAACTGTCCTGCGCATGATCGACGTCATGATGCTGTCCTCCCTCTGGATGCCGACGCGGATGCCGACGACGCTCAGCGTGGCACAGCAGCCGCTGCGCTGTCGCTGGGGAGAACTCCCCATTGCGCACCCTCACGAGGCGTCGCGACGGGCTCAGAAGGGGATCGAGAAATACCATTCCTGGTCGTCACCCTGCACCATCGGGATGTCCAGCGGCTCCCCGAGCAGGCTCAGCGAGACGGTGCCGTCACCGTTGTCGACAGCCTCGACCATCGAGGTGTCGATCACGTCGAACCGGCCCGGCACCAGCAGCTCCGAGTAGGAGGCGAGCGCGGGTTCCACCCCGTCGGCGCATTCCTGGAGCCGCTCGCCCTCGGGAGCGGCGCGGGTGGTGGGGTCCAGCACGAGGGCGCACGCCGCGTCCCAGTCATGGTCGTCCAGCAGCTGCAGACCCTCGACGAAGCGCTGGGAGGCGGCCTCGAGCTGCTCGTCGCTGAAGGGACTGCCGGCGGCTTCCCCGCCGCCGTCGCTCGGCGCGGGGGTGCTCTCCTCCGCGGTCCCGGGGCCCGGCGCGTCCTGCGGCGAGGTGCTGGTCTGCGGCGACGGGGAGGGTTCTGGATCCCCGCCGGTGCAGGCCGAGGCGCTCAGCGCGAGCGCGAGCAGCCCGGCGCCTGCAGCGATGCGGCGGCCGATGCCGTGCGTCCTCGTTCTCACGTCGCCTTCTCCTCCTGGCCGACCGATGCGTGGGTCGGCACCAGGGTGACACATTCCAGGGCAGGCGAGGTGAAGAGGCCGAAGGTCGTCGACCCGGCGCACGCGATGAGGCCGGTTCCGACGGCGATAGGCTGGAGCGCAGTTCCCCACCCGTTCACTGCCCAGGAGCGCCTTGTGAGCACTGAGTCCCCCGCCGCCCCCGGCCCCGCCTCTCCGGCGAAGATCCGCCTGCGTCATCTGCAGCTGGCCAAGTCGCAGGGGCAGCCGTTCGCGATGCTCACCGCCTACGACCAGTTCGCCGCGCAGATCTTCGAGGCGGCGGGCATCGAGGTGCTGCTGATCGGGGACTCCGTGGGCAGCACCGTGCTGGGCCACTCCTCCACCACCGCGACCACCCATCAGGACATGCTCACCTTCACCGGTGCGGTGGCCCGCAGCGTGCACCGCCCGCTGGTGATGGCGGACCTCGCCTTCGGGACCTATGAGAGCGGGCCGACGGATGCGCTGCGCCATGGCGTCGAGCTGATCCGCGCGGGTGCCGAGGTGGTCAAGCTCGAAGGTGGGGTGGAGGTCACCGCGCAGGTCCGGGCGCTGGTCGATGCCGGAATACCGGTGTGCGGTCATCTGGGCTTCACCCCGCAGTCGGTGAACTCGCTCTCAGGCCACCGGGTCCAGGGCCGTGACGAGGCCGGCGCCGAGAAGCTCCTCTCCGACGCCCTCGCGCTCGAGGAGGCGGGCGCCTCCGCGATCGTGCTCGAGCTGGTCCCCGCCGCGGTCGCCGCGCGCGTGACCGACGCGGTCTCCGTGCCCATCATCGGGATCGGCGCCGGGCCGGACTGCGATGGCCAGGTGCTGGTCTGGCAGGACATGGCCGGGCTCTCCGGCTTCCAGGGGAAGTTCGTGAAGGCGTTCGCGGATCTGCGCGGAGACCTCCAGCAGGCTGCGGAGCAGTACCGCACCGAGGTGCGAGAGCGCAGCTATCCGGGAGCCGAGCACTCCTTCGAGTGAGCCGGAAGGCTCAGCGCGCGCCGTCGGGCGTCGCCGGCGGAGTGCCGTAGTCCTCCCAGTCCTCGTCGGCCTCCTCCCATTTCTCATTGCGAGCGGCGGCGGTCTGCAGCGCCTGCTCGGCCTCCCGCCGGGTCGGGTACGGTCCCATCAGCTCCGAGCCGGGGGACTGCCGTCCCTCCTCCACGCTGCCGGTGCTGAGGTTGTAGTAGAACTGCGCGCCTTCGCTCATGTCTGGCTCCTTCGAAGTCGATGAGAGACTGGTGGGCATGACTGTAGAGCAGGAATGGACCCGTCCAGAAGGCCGTGCGCTGCTGGTGCCCGGCACCCTCGGCCCCCGTCGCAGCGTCCCGGCGCGCATCGAGCGCCCCGAGTACGTCGGCAAGGACGAGGCGGTCTCGGACAGCGGTCCCCGCGTGCAGACCCCTGAGGTGATCGAGCGGGTGCGCGAGGCCTCGCGCATCGCCGCCCTGGCCCTGCAGGCCGCCGGCGAGGCGGCCCAGCCGGGGGTGACCACGGACCGGATCGACGAGGTCGTCCACCAGGTGCTGATCGAGAACGGCGCCTATCCCTCGACGCTCGGTTACCTGGGCTTCGAGAAGTCCTGCTGCACGAGCCTGAACGAGGTCATCTGCCACGGCATCCCGGACTCGACCGTGATGGAGTCCGGGGACATCCTCAACGTGGACGTCACCGCCTTCATCCACGGTGTGCACGGGGACTGCAACGCCACCTTCGCGGTGGGCGAGATCCATCCCCGCGCGCAGGATCTGGTCACCGTCGCGCACGAGACGATGATGCGCGGGATCAAGGTCGCCAAGCCCGGTCGTGAGGTGAACGTGATCGGCCGCGTGATCGAGAAGTTCGTGGCCCGCCACGGCTACGAGTCGGTGCAGGACTACACCGGCCACGGCGTCGCCGAGGGCTTCCACAACGGCCTGATCATCCCGCACTACGACTCCGCCCCGATGTTCGACGACGTCATCGAAGAGGGCATGACCTTCACGATCGAGCCGATGGTGACGATCGGTTCCCAGGCGTGGGAGCAGTGGGACGACGGCTGGACCGTGGTGACCAGGGACCGTTCCTTCACCGCGCAGTTCGAGCACACGATGGTCATCACCGCCGACGGCCCCGAGCTGCTGACCGTCGTCTGAGTCATCACGGACCGCGCGCCGCCGAGACCCTCACGCCAGGTATTCTGGGCGGCTGTGAGCACCGCCACGTCCGGTGCACTGATCAGCGGGGCTCGGACCTGCCCCGCTACGGCAACCAGGAGACACGATGAGCAAGAAGGCTTTCGGGATCGACATCGGCGGCAGCGGCATCAAGGGGGCCCCGGTGGATCTGGCCACCGGTGAGCTCCTCGCGGAGCGGGTGCGGATCGCGACCCCGCAGCCCTCGACGCCCGATGCCGTCGCGGACGCGGTCGCGGAGCTGATCGCCTCCTTCGACATCGACGACGACATGCCGGTGGGCGTCACCTTCCCCGCCGTGATCCAGGCCGGGGTGGCCCAGACCGCAGCGAACGTGGACAAGGCCTGGATCGGGACCGACGTGGATGCGCTGCTGACCGAGCGCACCGGCCACGATGTGTTCGTGGTCAACGACGCGGACGCCGCCGGCATCGCCGAGATGACGTTCGGCGCGGGCCAGGACACCTCGGGGGTGGTCCTGGTGATCACGCTCGGCACCGGCGTGGGCAGCGCGACCTTCGTGGAGGGGACCCTGGTGCCCAATACCGAGCTCGGTCACCTGCTGCTGCACGGGGACTCCGCCGAGAAGTACATGGCCAGCTCCATCCGCGAGAAGGAGGAGCTGGACTGGGAGACCTGGGCGGGACGCCTCCAGGAGTACTTCTCGCATGTCGAGTTCCTCTTCAGTCCCACCCGGATCATCGTCGGCGGCGGCGTGTCCAAGAAGCATCAGAAGTTCCTGCCGCTGCTGGAGCTGAGGACCGAGATCGTGCCGGCGGAGCTGCGCAACGAGGCCGGGATCGTCGGCGCTGCAGCCCTCGCCCGCCGCGAGCAGAAGTCGCTGCTGAAGGCGGCGAAGAAGTCCGACGGAAAGTCGGACGAGAAGTCCGCGAAGAAGGCTGCCGACAAGGCGGAGAAGAAGGCTGCGAAGAAGGAGAAGGTCAAGCGCGAGGCGGCGAAGTAGGCCGCGCCTCTCGCCTGCGTGAGGCTCGCGCCGCGTCCCGTCGGGGTCGCGGCGCGAGGCCCCGAAGGGCGGACCAGCCGGCCTATAAGCCGGGTTCTGTAATCGGCAGCCATCCCTCTACGATCGCCGTTGCCGACGACCTCCAGCGGTCTACCCAGGGACTCGGGCCGGCGCCCTCGAACATCCCCTGTCTGACCTTGCTCCCGGTGGGGTTTACCGTGCCGACCTCGTCACCGAGGCCGCGGTGGTCTCTTACACCACCCTTTCACCCTTACCGCCGCTCCCCGAGGGGTGCGGTGGCGGTCTGCTCTCTGTGGCACTGTCCCGCGGATCACTCCGGGTGGGCGTTACCCACCACCGTGCCGGATGGAGCCCGGACTTTCCTCGGCCCCGAGGCCGGAGCCCCGAGGACGCGGCTGCCCGGCCGACTGGTCCAGCTCTCAGCATACCGGGCAGCGCATGCCGGTCAGGCCCAGCCCTTCGTGCCCGAGACCTCGCTCCTGCTCGTCAGCTCTCTGCGTGCGACGGCCGGAGCGCCTCGATCCAGCATCTCGGCCCTGGTCGCTGCGCCACGTGCTGAACATCTCCCGGCCGCTGACCTGCCCATGCCATGGCGGCGGCACAGAATGGTCAGGTGCTGATCCTGCTGCCGCCCTCGGAGACCAAGACCCGTCCCGCCGCGGACGGCGCCGACCCCCTGGACCTCGAGGCACTCGGCCTGCCGCAGCTGACCGCGGCGCGCGGCACCGTCCTGCGGGCCGCTCAGCGCACCGCCGTCGCGACCGACGGCGCCACGAAGCTCGGTGTGCCCGCCTCGTCGCCCGAACTCCTGGACCGCATGGCGCAGATCGAGTCCGAGCCGACCGCCGGTGCCCTGTCCGTCTACTCGGGTGTGCTGTTCGACCAGCTCCGGGAGGACCTCTCCCCCGTCGAAGATCGGCGGGTGCTGGTCCAGAGCGCCCTGTTCGGGCTCGTCGATGCCGGCACCGACCGGATCCCCGCCTATCGTCTCTCCGCCGGCTCGACCCTCTCGCGCCTCGGCAAGGCCGGTTCCTGGTGGGCACCACGGCTGAAGCCCCTCGTCCATGACCTGCGCAGCGAGCAGGCGGCGAGCGACTCCCCCCTGGTCATCGACTGCCGCTCCGGCTCGTACCGCTCGATGATGGCGATGCGCAGCGGCGAGGGAGTGCGCGTGCTCGAGGTGTCTCCGGTCCAGGAGCGCGCCGGGGTGCGGAAGGTGATCTCCCACGACGCCAAGCGGTATCGCGGGCTGGTGACCGGGGCGCTGCTGGAGGCGGAACGGACACCGACCACGGCCGACGAGGTGGTCGATGTCGTCCGCAGCGTGTTCAGCACGCACCTGCAGGTCGAGCTCGACGGCGACCGGCTGGTCGTCGTGGACCGCGTGGGCTGAGAGCGACGTCAGCTGGCGCGGCCGCCCCAGGGGTCGGTGGTGTGCTCGCTGAGGAGCACCTCGAGACCGGGCAGCGCGGTCTCGAGCAGCTCCTTCGCCAGCGGCAGCCAGAGCGCCTCGCTCGCGGCATGGGGCACGTCGATCAGCGCCGGCACCGCTGCGGGATCAGCGGCGGATTCGAGATGCTCGAGTGCCGGATGGTGACGCAGGTCCGAGGTGATGTACACATCGACCTCGGCGCCGGCGGCGGCCTCGAGGAAGGAGTCCCCGGCGCCCGGGCAGACGGCGACGCGGCGCACCGGCCGGTCGGCGTGGCCGGTGTGGAGGATCCCGCGGGCGGTGGCCGGGACGATGCCTGCGATCGCGGAGCTCAGCTCCCCCACCGTCGTGGCCGCGGGGAGAGTTCCCACCGCACCGAGTCCGAAGCGGTGGGAGCCGTGCGCCGCGTCAGCAGGCACCTCCCCCGGGATCAGCGCGGCGGCGTCCTGCAGGCCGAGCTGCGAGATCCAGGCGCCGACGGTGCCGCGGGTGGAGCGGTCCACGTTCGTATGCCCGCACCACAGGGCGGTGCCGTGGCGCAGCAGGTGGGTGACCACGGCGCCCTTGCCGTCGTCGGCCGGGAGGAAGCTGGCTCCGCGAAGCAGCAGCGGGTGGTGGGTGACCAGGAGCTCTGCGCCGTGGTCCACCGCCTCGCGAGCGACCGACACCGTCGGATCCACTGCCAGCAGCACGCGCCGCACCGCGGCGCCCCGCTCTCCCAGCACCAGGCCCACCCGGTCCCAGGGCTCCGCCCAGGAGCGGGGGTAGGCGGCCTCGAGGGCGCCGATCACGGCGCTGACGGTCGAGGCGGCGGCGTGGGTGCCGGATCCGGGCGTGCTCTGCACAGCGCTCATGCTCCCAGCATCCGCGCTTCGACCAGCGCGGCCTGGTAGGCCTTCCAGGGCATCAGCACGCATTTCACCCGGGCCGGGAACTTCGCCGCGCCGAGCAGGGCGATGCTGTCGCCGATGAGGTCCTCATCGCCCTCGAGCCGTCCGCGCGAGCGCATGGCCGCTTCGAAATGGTCCTGCGCGGGGGCGACCTCCTCGATGGTGCGACCGATCAGCAGGTCCGCCATCATCGAGGCGGCGGCGCGGCTCATCGCGCAGCCGACGGCGTCGTAGGAGATGTCCTCGATCCGCTCACCGCCTTCGGCGAGGCGCAGGCGCAGCGTGATCTCGTCGCCGCAGGTGGGGTTCACGTGATGGACCTCGGTGTCGAAAGGCTCGCGCAGCCCGGCGTGCAGGGGGCGCTTGTCGTGCTCGATCACGAGCTCGGTGTACAGGGCGGACAGCTGGTTGCTCATGAGAGGGATCCGAAGAAGTCGATGGTGTGGGCGACGCCGTGGACGAAGGCGTCGACCTCGGCGGCGGTGGTGTGGACGGAGAAGCTGGCCCGGGTGGTGCCGTGCACCCCGAAGCGGCGATGCAGGGGCCATGCGCAGTGGTGGCCCACGCGCACCTCGATGCCCAGGGAGTCGAGCACCTGGCCCACATCGTGGGGGTGACGACCGGCGACGTCGAAGGCCACGGCACCGGCACGCGAGGGAGACGCCGCAGGGCCGATGATCCGCACGCCGTCGATCGCGGCGAGGCCGGTCAGCGCCTGCTGGGTGAGCGCCTGCTCATGGGCGGCGATGCGCTCCATCCCGAGCGCGTCGAGATAGTCGCAGGCTGCCGCGAGGCCGACGGCCTGCGAGATCGGCGGGGTGCCGGCCTCGAAGCGGGCGGGCGGCTCGGCGAAGGTGGAGCGGTCCATGTGGACCATTTCGATCATGGAGCCGCCGGTGAGGAAGGGCGGCAGCTCGGCCAGCAGCTCGTACCGCCCCCACAGCACGCCGATCCCGGTGGGGCCGAGCATCTTGTGCCCGGACAGGGCCACGAAGTCGACACCGAGCGCGGCGACATCGAAGGGCATGTGCGGGGCGGACTGCGCGGCATCCAGCACGGTGAGGGCGCCGACGGCACGCGCGGCCTCGACCAGCGCGGCGACCGGGTTCACGGTGCCCAGCACGTTGGACTGGTGGGTGAAGGCGATGACCTTGGTGCGCTCGGTGACCAGCGTGCCGAGATCGGTGAGGTCGAGGGTGAAGTCGTCCGTCACCGGGATCCAGCGCAGTCTCGCGCCGGTGCGCCGGGCGAGCTCCTGCCAGGGCACCAGGTTCGCGTGGTGCTCCATCTCCGTCACCAGGATCTCGTCCCCTTCGCGCACCCGCAGCCGGGCCGGCGTGGAGTCGTCGCCGTTGCCCAGGGAATACGCGACCAGGTTCAGCGCCTCGGTGGCGTTCTTGGTGAACACCACCTCGTCGGGCGACGGGGCGCCGATGAAGTCGGCGATGCGTTCGCGGGCGCCCTCATAGGCGTCGGTCGCGAGACCCGCCATCCGGTGGGCGCCGCGCTTGACCGCGGCGTTGTCGTGGAGGAGGTAGGCGACCTCGGCGTCGATGACCTGCCGGGGGCGCTGCGAGGTGGCACCGCCGTCGAGGTAGATCAGAGGGGTGTCCGGATCGAGCATCCGGGTGAGGATCGGGAAGTCTGCGCGAATCGCCTCGACATCGAACTCTCTGCTGAGTGCACTCACCTGCGCGGCTCCTCCTTCAACGGGGCTCCGGCCCAGGCTCCGCGAGCTGCGGAGCACGCCGGTCATGGCTGCCCCGCCAGTATAGGAAGCGTCCAGGTCGACGGGCCGGGCCGTGAGACCCTGTGCACAGCCCCTCACCCCTGCGACCTGCCGGAGGCACCGCCATCACGAATCTCATCCTGCTCGCCATGGCCGTGGCCATCCTGGTCTCGGTGGTCATCCTGATCGGACAGCTCCTGATGCGGCGCCAGCGCGCCCGCGAGGAATGGGAGAGGTCCGGACGCCCGGAGGCACCGGAGAAGACTCCAGAGGAGAAGGCGAAGGAGCGCCAGACCGGTGTGATCTGGGGCTGCCTGATCGTCGCTGTGCCGGTGGCGCTGGTGCTGCTGTACACCGTGACCCGGTGAGAGCTGCGGGGAAGGTTCCGGTGGGTCGTGAGGGGCTCGAACCCCCGACCTCCTGGGTGTAAACCAGGCGCTCTGACCAACTGAGCTAACGACCCGGGCGGGGGCGAACCCCCATGACACCCGACTCATCGGGCGTCGTGACGCTCCTCACCGGGAGCGCCCCGCGGCACAGCTCAGCTGGTGCGGCTGGCCAGGCGGGTGCCGGTCCAGTCCGGCGCGAGGCTCACCGAGGTCATCACCCGCAGCCCGGCGATGCTCGCACTCTCCTGGATGTCCCCCGGCATCACGTGACCGGGCCGGCCAGCCTTGGGAACCAGCATCCATACCGGCGCGCCGGGCTCGATGTTCCGCAGGGTGTCGACCATGGCGTCGGTGAGGTCACCGTCGCCATCGCGCCACCACAGCACCACGGCGTCGACGATCTCCTGGGTGTCCTCGTCCTCGAGCTCGTCGCCGATGAGGTCCTCGATCGCGTCGCGCAGGTCGAGATCGACGTCATCGTCGTAGCCGATCTCCTGCACGATCTGGCCAGTGGTGAAGCTCAGCACCTCGGCGAGGGAGCTGGACGAAGTGGCGTCTGCCGACGGTGACAAGAAAGGACTCCTTCAGAGCAGGGGTAGAGCGAACTCGGCAGCGACGGGGGCCTGCAGGGCCCGAGGCCGTGCTGCGCGGGCCTGATTCTATGTCACGCGCACGTCACATGCATTCCGGGACGAGAGTCCCGGACCGCAGCACCGGAGAATTCGATGTCCGACGTGTCACAGATGTGAAGCGACCGTGAAGGTCCCGGGCCCTCTCGGCGAAGGTAGGCTTGCAGGCACCGAGGCCGACGGAGCAGGGCCCACCGGCGATTCCCGCTCCCCCGGCCGGTCCGCCCCCTCCCGTAGAGAGAAGGACAGTGTGACTTCGCACGAGACCCCTCGTCCCATCGGCATCAACCTGCCGAGCCACGCCCAGGATCCCGACCCGGAGGAGACCCGGGAGTGGCTGGATTCGTTCGACGGTCTCGTCGAGCACCGCGGCGCCGAGCGCGCCTCCGAGATCGTCCAGAGCGTCATCCAGCACGCTCGCGAGGAGGACATCCACCTCCCCGAGTCCCTCACCACGGACTATGTGAACACGATCTCGGTCGAGCAGCAGCCGGAGTACCCCGGTGACCTCGAGCTCGAGAAGGAGCTGCGCAACATCAACCGCTGGAACGCGGCGATGGTGGTGCACCGGGCGCAGGCTCCCGGGATCGGCGTCGGCGGGCACCTCTCGAGCTACGCCTCGATCGCGACGATGTACGAGGTCGGCTTCAACCACTTCTTCCGCGGCCGCAACCACCCCGGCGGCGGCGACCACGTCTTCTTCCAGGGCCATGCCTCCCCCGGCATCTACTCGCGCGCCTACATGATGGGCCGCCTCTCCCAGGACGACCTCGACGGCTTCCGCCAGGAGTTCTCCAGCGAGCACGGGATGCCCTCCTATCCGCACCCGCGGGCGATGCAGGACTTCTGGGAGTTCCCGACAGTCTCGATGGGCATCGGCCCGGTCGCGGCGATCGAGCAGGCCTCCTTCGACCGCTACCTCCAGAACCGTGGTCTGAAGGACACCAGCGAGCAGCACACCTGGGCGTTCCTCGGCGACGGCGAGATGGACGAGGTCGAATCCCGCGGCGCGCTGCACATCGCCGCGAAGGAGCACCTGGACAACCTCACCTTCGTGGTGAACTGCAACCTGCAGCGCCTGGACGGACCTGTCCGTGGCAACGGCAAGATCATCCAGGAGCTGGAGAGCCAGTTCCGCGGTGCCGGCTGGAACGTCATCAAGGTGATCTGGGGCGCGGGCTGGGATCCGCTGCTCGAGGCGTCCACCGACGGCGCCCTCATCGACCTGATGAACGCCACCCCGGATGGCGACTACCAGACCTACCGCGCCGAGTCCGGCGGGTTCATCCGCGACAACTTCTTCGGCCGCGACCCGCGCACCAAGGCGCTCGTCGAGGACATGTCCGACGAGGACATCTGGTGGAAGCTGTCCCGCGGCGGCCACGACACGAAGAAGATCTACGCCGCGTTCAAGCAGGCCACCACCGAGCGCAACGGCAAGCCCACCGTGATCCTGGCCCACACGGTCAAGGGCTACCGGCTGGGCAAGAACTTCGCGGGCCGCAATGCGACCCACCAGATGAAGAAGTTCACCCCCGAGGACCTCAAGGCCCTCCGCGACACGCTGCGGATCCCGATCAGCGACGAGCAGCTGGACTCCGCGGACAGCGTCTACGACGCACCGTTCTACCTGCCGGAGGACGACTCGCCGGTGATGAAGTACCTCAAGGAGCACCGCGCGGCCCTGGGCGGTCCGGTGCCCTCGCGTCGTACCGAGCACAAGCCGCTCGAGCTGCCCGGCGACAAGGCGTACGAGGTCGTCAAGCGCGGCTCCGGCAAGCAGGAGATCGCCTCCACGATGGCGCTCGTGCGCCTGCTGAAGGACCTCATGCGCGACAAGGAGACCGGTAAGCGCTGGGTTCCGATCGTGCCCGACGAGGCCCGCACCTTCGGCATGGACTCGCTGTTCCCGACGGCGAAGATCTACAACCCCGACGGTCAGAACTACCTGTCGGTGGACCGTGACCTGCTGCTGGCCTACAAGGAGTCCACCTCCGGCCAGATCAAGCACATGGGCATCAACGAGATCAGCTCCACGGCGGCCTTCACCGCGGCGGGCACCTCGTACGCCACGCACGACTTCCCGATGATCCCGTTCTACATCTTCTACTCGATGTTCGGTTTCCAGCGCACCGGCGACTTCTTCTGGGCCGCCGGCGACCAGATGGCCAAGGGCTTCGTGATCGGCGCGACCGCCGGCAAGACCACGCTCGCGGGTGAGGGACTGCAGCACATGGACGGCCATTCGCCGATCCTCGCTGCGACCAACCCCGGCGCCGTGATCTACGACCCGACCTATGGGTACGAGCTCGGCCACATCATCCGGGACGGTCTGCAGCGCATGTACGGCGTCGACGATCGGGTGGCGGAGGTCTTCTACTACATCACGGTCTACAACGAGCCGATGGTGCAGCCCAAGGAGCCCGAGAACCTGGACGTCGAGGGTCTGCTCAAGGGCATGTACCTCAACCAGGCCAAGCCCGAGGGCGACGGCCCCGAGGCCCAGCTGCTCGCCTCCGGCGTCGGCGTCCCGTGGGCGCTGCATGCCCGTGAGCTCCTTTCCGAGGACTGGGGCGTGAAGGCCAACGTCTGGTCTGTCACGTCGTGGACCGAGATGCGCAAGGAGGCTCAGGAGGCCGAGAAGCACAACCTCCTGCACCCTGAGGATCAGCGCACCCCGTGGATCTCCCAGAAGCTCGAGGGCGTCGAGGGTCCGTTCATCGCGACCTCCGACTACGACTTCATGGTCCCGGACATGATCCGCGAGTGGATCCCGGGCCGCTACGGCGTGCTCGGCGCCGACGGCTGGGGCTTCTCGGACACCCGTCCGGCGGCCCGCCGCCATCTGAAGATCGACGCGCACTCCATGGTCGTCAAGGCCCTGCAGCTGCTCGCCAAGGAGGGCAAGGTGGATCCCTCGGTGGTGCGCCAGGCCATCGACAAGTACGACCTGACGAACGTGAACGCCGGCCAGTCCGGTTCGTTCGGCGGCGAGTCCTGATCTCCCCGTCGGGCCGTCCGTCCTGGTGACGGACGGCCCGACGGTCTCACCCCAGCCGGCCCGTCTCGTCCTCCGAGCGGGCCGTGCCCCGTCTCTCCCTGGAGGTACCAGTGCTCGCGATCGTCTGTCCCGGACAAGGGGCCCAGAAGCCCGGATTCCTGAGTCCATGGCGTGAACTGCCCGGTGTCGATCAGGCACTGTCAGCGCTCTCCGACGCTGCAGGCATCGACCTGCTCCGTCACGGCACCGAGTCCGATGCGGACACGATCCGTGACACCGCCGTGGCCCAGCCGCTGCTGGTCGCTGCAGGCATCATCGCCGCCTCCTCCCTCTACCAGGAGCAGGGTCTCCCCACGGCCGACGTCTTCGCCGGCCACAGCGTCGGCGAGCTCACCGCCGCGGCGCTGGCCGGGGTGCTGAACAACGAGGACGCCATGCGACTGGTCGCCGTCCGGTCCCAGGCGATGGCGCACTCCGCCGCTGCCGAGCCCACCTCCATGGCCGCCGTCGTCGGCGGCACCCGCGAGGACGTCCTCGCCACGATCCAGCGCCACGGACTGCACGCGGCGAACCTCAACTCCGCCGCGCAGGTCGTCGCCGCCGGGGCGGCCGAGCAGATCGCCGCCCTGGTCGAGGACGGGCCCGTGAAGGCTCGCGTGATCCCCCTCCAGGTCGCCGGCGCCTTCCACACCCCGTACATGGCCGGGGCCCGCGAGGAGCTGGCGGCGTTCGCGCCCGGGCTGCACCCCTCGGACCCGACGGTCCCGCTGGTCTCCAATGCCGGTGGCGAGGTCGTCTCCTCGGGCTCTCGCTACCTCGAGCTGATCGTGAACCAGGTCGCCTCCCCCGTCGACTGGGAGGCCTGCATGGCGGTGCTGCGTGAGCGCGGCGTGACCGCGCTGATCGAGGTCGCCCCCGCCGGGACCCTCACCGGGCTCGCCAAGCGTGAGCTGAAGGGGATCGCGCTCGCGAACCTCAACACCCCCGACGACCTCGAGTCGGCCCGCGCCCTGGTGCGCGACCATGCCGGCACCGCTTCCACGGACCAGGAGAACTGACATGGCCGTCTCCCTCACCACCCAGAAGACCGTTCCCGGCTCGCAGGTCCTCGCCTACGGCGCGGCTCGCGGCGATGTCGTCGTCCCTAACGACGATCTGGTCGGCCCGATCAACTCCTCCGATGAGTGGATCCGGCAGCGCACCGGCATCATCACCCGCATGCGGGCCAGCAAGGACGTCGGCGTCAAGGACCTCTCGCTCACGGCGGCGAAGGAGGCCATCGAGCGCTCCGGGATCGATCTGGAGACGCTCGACGCGATCATCGTCTCCACCATCTCCTTCCCGTATCCGACCCCGTCCCTGGCCACGCTGCTGGCCGGAGAGCTGGGCCGGCCCGACGTCATCGCCTATGACATCTCCGCCGCCTGCGCGGGCTTCGCCTACGGGATCGGCCAGGCCGATTCGCTGATCCGCTCCGGGGCGGCGCGCAATGTGCTCGTGATCGGCGCGGAGAAGCTCTCGGACTTCGTCGACCCCGCTGATCGTTCGATCTCCTTCCTGCTGGGCGATGGCGCGGGAGCTGCGGTCGTCGGCCAAAGCGACACCCCGAAGATCGGCCCCACCGTCTGGGGCAGCGACGGCGACAACTGGAACACCATCCGGATGACGAACTCGCTCGTGAACTTCCGCGACGGCGACGGGCCCTGGCCCACCCTCGAGCAGGATGGCCGCACCGTGTTCCGCTGGGCCGTCTGGCACACCGCCGAGAAGATCCGCGAGATGCTCGACAAATCGGGTCTGACCATCGAGGACATCGATGTGTTCGTGCCCCACCAGGCCAATATGCGGATCATCGACGAGCTCGCCAAGCAGCTGAAGCTGCCCGAGTCCGTGGTGATCGGCCGGGATATCGCCGAGACCGGGAACACCTCCGCCGCCTCGATCCCGCTGGCCACGCACCGACTCATCGAGGAGGGCGCCGTCAAGAGCGGCGACGTGCTCGTGCAGTTCGGCTTCGGTGCCGGCCTTGCCTACGCAGGCCAGGTGCTGATCCTGCCCTGATTCGTCGCGGGTGCTCTGTCGCCCGCATCACGCCTCAGCGGGGACACGATCCCCGCTGGCCGATTACCCCGCGGTAGCACGGGTAGTCTGTGACCGCCACACATCCGCACATCTGAAGGAGCACCCATGGCACACACCGAGAACGAGATCCTCGAGGGCCTCGCCGAGATCGTCAACGAGGAGACCGGTGTCGCCACCGAGGACGTCAAGCTGGAGAAGTCCTTCACCGACGACCTCGATATCGACTCCATCTCGATGATGACCATCGTCGTCAACGCCGAAGAGAAGTTCGACGTGCGCATCCCCGACGAAGAGGTCAAGAACCTCGCGACCGTCGGCGACGCCGTCAAGTACATCGCGGGCGCCCAGAACTGAGCCCCGCCTGACGCCCGGGACGATCCCGTCCCGGGCGTCGCCGTCTGATCTTCCGTCTTGACCCGACAGCCGCCCCGACCCGGAGGTCCGTATGTCCGCTCCCCGTTCCCGTGTCGCCGTGACCGGCCTCGGCACAGTCAACCCGCTCGGCGGTGACGTGGCCTCCACCTGGGAGGCCGCCCTGGCCGGGACCTCCACCGCGCGCACCTTCGACAACGACTGGAAGGAGCGCTACGGGCTGTCCGTGGACTTCGCCTGCCAGATCGTTCCCGGCGCACTCGACTCCCTCACCCGTCCCGAGTCCAAGAAGCTGGACCCCTCGGGCCAGTACGCCATGGTCGCCGCCCGTCAGGCCTGGGCCGATGCCGGCGCCCCCGAGGTTGCCCCCGAGCGGCTCGGCGTCGTGGTCGGCACCGGCATCGGCGGCATCTGGACCACTCTGGACCAGTGGGACGTGGTGCGCGAGCGCGGCGCCCGCCGCGTCAACCCCTACACCGTCCCGATGCTGATGGCGAACTCCTCGGCCGCCAACATCTCGATGGAGCTCGGCGCCCGCGCCGGCGCCCACACCCCGGTCTCCGCCTGCGCCTCCGGCTCCGAAGCCGTCGCGCTCGGAATGGGGATGATCCGCGACGGCCGCGCCGACGTGGTCGTGGTCGGCGGCACCGAGGCGTCGATCCATCCGATGACCATCGCCGCCTTCGCGAACATCCGGGCCCTCTCGGGCCGGGTCGACGATCCGCAGACCGCCTCCCGTCCCTATGACGTGGACCGCGACGGCTTCGTGCTCGGTGAGGGCGCTGCCATCCTGGTGCTCGAGAGCGAGGAGCACGCCGCCGCCCGCGGTGCCCGCGTGTACGCCTACGCCTCCGGGCGCGGCATGGCCGCGGATGCTCATCACATCTCCGCCCCCTCGCCCGAGGGCCAGGCGAGCGCCATCCGCGAAGCGGTCGAGGATGCGGACGTCGCGGCGCAGGACATCGTGCATCTCAACTCCCACGGCACCTCGACCCCGCTCGGCGACATCGGCGAACTCAACTCCGTCTCCACCGCGCTGGGCGGGATCACGGACCAGATCGTGGTCAGCTCGACCAAGTCGATGACCGGTCACCTGCTGGGCGGCGCCGGGGCGCTCGAGTCCGTCTTCTCGGTCCTCGCCTCGCACCACCGCCTCGCACCACCGACGATCAACATCGAGAACCTCGATCCCGAGACCCCGATGCGGATCGCCCAGGACACCCCGGCCGAGCTGCCGGGCGGCGACATCGCCGTGCTGAACAACGCCTTCGGCTTCGGCGGCCACGACATCGCCGTGGTGTTCACCAGCGCCTGAGCCGCCGCCGTACGGCCGCAGGGCACAGCGTGACGCCCACGCCGTGCCCTGCAGGCCGTGCAGGCTCTGCCGGCCCTGCATGCCGTGCCGAGATCGACGTTCGGAACAGATTCGCCACCGAATCCTGTACCGAACGTCGATCTCGTGTCACGAGCTGCCGGGAAGCGTGCGGGGGCCGAGGTGCTCAGCTCACGCGGTGCAGCCACCTCATCGGCACACCCTCGCCGGCGTGGCGGTAGATCTCGAGGTCCTCGTCCCAGGGGGCGCCGAGCGCGATGTCGAGCTCGCGATGGAGAGCGTGGGGGTCATTCCCCGCCCGTTCCATGCAGCCGCGCACATGATCCTCGGTGAGGACGATGTTCCCCGCATGGTCGGTGGCCGCGTGATGGATCCCGAGCTCGGGGGTGCAGCTCCAGCGGGCGCCATCCACTGCGGCGGTGGCTTCCTGGGTGACCTCGAAGCGCACCTCGTTCATGCCCCGCAGCGCGCTGACCAGCTGGGCGCCGGTGTCCTCGCGTCCGCGCCAGGTCATCTCGGCCCGCTGCAGCCCACGGCTCACCGGCTGCTCCTCCCAGCGGATGCGTGCGGGCATGCCGAGAACTCCGCTGGCGGCCCATTCGATATGCGGCGTGAGGGCCCGCGGCGCGGAGTGAATATACAGAACGCCCTGAGTCATCTCGTTCCTTCCGGTCTCCGATGCGTCTTCCCCAACGAATCGGTACCGCGGATGGATCTGGTGACAGAGGTGTCGCTCCGGGTAGAGCTTAGAGGGTCTCCCTGATCTGGCGCAAAGCGCGCTTCTTGACGGACCGCTCCAGTCCGTCGATGTAGAGCGCACCGTCGAGGTGGCCGACCTCGTGCTGGATCAGGCGTGCGATGATCCCCTCCCCCGCGAACTCGATCTCCTCGCCCTCGAGGTTCGTCCCGACGCACCGCGCGTAGGCGGAGCGCGTGCGCGGGAAGAACAGCCCGGGCACCGAGAGGCAGCCCTCGTCGTCGTGCTGGAGCTCCTCGGAGAGCTCGACGATGACCGGGTTCAGGATGTAGCCCAGCTCCTGCTTCTCCACCAGGTGCCAGGAGAAGGCGCGCAGGTTCACGCCGATCTGGTTGGCGGCGACGCCGGCCCGGCCCTCGTCGTCCACGGTGTCCAGCAGGTCGCGCACCAGGGTGCGGGTGCCGTCGGTGATCGTCGTGATGGGGTCGCAGGCGGTGCGCAGCACGGGGTCGCCGACGACGCGGATGGGACGGATGGTCATGCCTGCGGCTCCTGCTCGTCCTGCTCGGCGCCGAGCACGCGGTGGGTGACCTCCACACCGGGGACGACGGTCCGCTCGACCGTGCAGCCGGCGGCGACCGCACGGCCGAACACCTTCACCACGGTCTCGACCTCGGCCTCGGTGAGCCCCTCGAGCGGGAGCTGCACCTCTTCGGCGATGCTCAGGTAGCGGTTCTCGGCCTCGTCGGACGTGCCGTGAGCCCACAGACGCATGCTGAAGTCCTCCCCCAGACGGCGGGCGAGGTTCAGGTCCGAGCTCATCCCGGCGCAGCCGATCAGCGCGAGCTTCAGCAGCTCACCGGGGTTGATCTCGCCTTCGCCGTGGCCGATCGGGATCTCGAGGCCGCGCTGGTTGCGACCCATCAGGGTGCGCTCGCCGGAGCGGTCCGCCCAGACGCTGCCGGGACCGAAGTTCTCCGGAAGCTCGAAACGATCATCGGGGACGGTGGGCATCGCCCTTCTCCTTCGCGAGAACCATCAGAAAATGGGACAGCCCCGGAGATCTCCGGGGCTGTGCTCCTGTGTGGGGCTCCCGCACTTGGATTCGAACCAAGAACCGCTCGATTAACAGTCGAGTGCTCTGCCGTTGAGCTATGCGGGATCGACCTGAACGACTGTAGCAGGATCCGGCCGGTGTTCGCATCTCCGTTCTGCGCTCCCACCGGCCACTATGACGAAGGTAACGCCCTGCCGGCCGGGACCAGACGGTGGGCGGCGGTGTCCGTGCGAGCGGGCCTGGTGCGGTAGATTCGGGTGCGCTCCTCGGGAGCGCACGGCCCAGTAGCTCAGCCGGTCAGAGCAGCGGACTCATAATCCGTCGGTCGCGGGTTCAAGCCCCGCCTGGGCTACTTGACCAGCAGGTTCACCCGCTTCGGTACATTCCGGAATAGCGAGGAGCGAGTTGAGAGCGAGAAATGATCTCTCGTATGGACTCGCGCTTCAGGAGCGGCTCCCCCTGCCTGTCCGCCCCACTGCCGTGGACCTGACCCTCGGTGGCCAGAAGGGGCAACCTTTCGCCGACACTGAAGAGGTCCTCAGACGCAGGGACAACGGGCAGCCCCTCGACCGGATCGCCGAAGATCCCGGCTTCTCCCGCCGAGCCGTCCGCGGCCCCGAAGAGCGCCGACCGGCGGAAGCCTGCCGATCCATCGTCGACGACGGCGTTCCGATGGAGGCGCTCTCCGTCGCGCTCGGTCGTGGTACGACGTGGTTGCACGGGCTCCTCGGCTGCCACGATCTTCAGCCCGAGACTCGGCCGGTGCAGACCATCTTTCGGCGCACGAGACGGGAGGTGCTCGAGTGGCCGCACGCGCGCTGCGCACTCCCTCTCTCGGTCGCTCGCGCGACCTCGACCCCCGGCACGACACTCGGGGTTCGCTCGATGGCTCGACTCGGAGGGGTGATGCTCACTACCCTCAAGCGGCACGAGCTTTCGCTCGTCGAGCAGCTGCCGGCTCCCGAATTGGTCATCACATGCTGTATGGTCAGTGCATGCTGACTAAAGCTTCGCGTCTTGAGGTCATGAATCGGCTCGGCCGGGCCATGGCCGACCCCACTCGTTCCCGCATCCTGCTGTCCCTCCTCGACCATCCCGGCTATACCGCGGTACTGGCGGAGGAGTTGTCGCTGACCCGTACGAACGTATCCAATCACCTCTCCTGCCTGCGCGGCTGCGGCATCGTGGTCGCATCCCCCGAGGGGCGACGCACGCGCTATGAGATCGCAGACGCGCACCTGACCAAGGCGCTCTCGGTCCTGGTCGATACCGTGCTCGCGGTTGACGACGGCCTTCCGTGCACTGACGAGGACTGTGACGTCCCGCTGTGCTGCGACGCGTCCGTTGAGGTGCGCTCCGAGGCGGGTGCGCGATGAGCGACGACTGCTGCGGTCCCGAGAAGCCCGCACCCCCCGTGGCCCCAGTGGTGGAAGATGCATGCTGCGGAAGCAGTGGTCCGCCGGAGGCGCTCGAGCTCGAAGAGCCCACACCGTGGTGGCGCGATCGTGCGCTGATGCTGCCGGTCGCGTCCGGTGTCTTGTGGGTAGTGGGGCTCTTGATCGGTTGGGCAGGGCTCAGCACGGCCGGTCTCGCGGCCCACGTTCTCGCCCTGCTGGCCGGGGCCTGGACCTTCGTCCCCGGCACTTTGCGTCGCCTGGTGCAGGGCCGTGGACGCGGTCGGCTCGGTGTGGGCCTGTTGATGACCATTGCCGCGCTCGGTGCGGTGCTGTTAGGGCACATCGGCGAAGCCGCCGCATTGGCGTTCCTGTTCTCCCTCGCAGAGGCGCTCGAGGACCGGTCGATGGATCGTGCGAAGCAGGGCCTGCGGGCACTGCTCGCGCTCATCCCCGAAACTGCTCGCGTCTCACGCCCGGGAGGAGGATCTCAGACCATCGCGGCTGCGGAGGTCCGCTGCGACGACGTGCTCCTGCTCGGCGCGGGCGACAAGGTAGCCACGGACGGGGTCATCGTCTCCGGGCGCTCCTGGGTGGATACCTCCGCGATCACGGGCGAGTCCATACCGGTCGAGGTCGGCCCTGGGGATGAGGTGCATGCAGGTTCGGTCAACGGCTCGGGCTCGCTATCGCTGCGTGCCACGGCTGACGGTCGAGACAACTCGCTGACCCAGATCGTGCGCCTGGTCGAGCAGGCCCACGCCGCCAAGGGTGAACGTGCGCGCCTCGCTGATCGCATCGCCCGTCCCCTCGTCCCCGTGGTGCTGATCGTCGCCGCACTGGTCGCACTGATCGGCGTCCTCACCGGAGAACCGGCGATCTGGATCGAGCGTGCCCTGGTGGTGCTCGTCGCCGCGTCGCCCTGCGCGTTGGCGATCGCCGTGCCGGTGACGGTGATCTCCTCGATCGGCTCCGCGAGCAAGCTCGGTGTGGTCATCAAGTCCGGCGCCGCCTTCGAGCAGCTGGGGACGATCCGCACTGTTGCACTGGACAAGACCGGGACGCTCACCCGCAACGAACCCAGGGTCGTGGATGTCGCCACAAGCGAGGGCCGCAGCCGTGAGGAGGTCCTCGCAGCGGCCGCTGCTCTCGAATCCGCCAGCGCTCACCCCCTCGCCACCGCCATCCTCGCCGCAACCGATACCACGGTGGACGCCGACGATGTCCAGGAAACCCCCGGACACGGCATCACCGGCAACATCGGTGGCCGGTTGATGCGCGTAGGAAGTCCCCGCTGGATCTCCCCTGGCCAGCTCGAGAACCGTACTCGCGAGATGGCCGCAGGTGGAATGAGCGTCGTCATGGTCGAGGAGGAAGGCCAGGTGATCGGCGCTGTCGGCATCCGCGACGAGCTGCGCCCGGAAGCTGCCGCGACGGTTGCTGCGCTGCACGCCCAGGGCATTCGCACGGTCATGCTCACCGGCGACAACACCCTGACCGCTCGCGCGATCGCGGCGGAGGCCGGTATCGAGGAAGTTCATGCCGAGCAGCTGCCCGCCGACAAGGCCGCCCACGTCCGTCGCCTCTCGGAGCAGGCCCCGACCGCGATGATCGGAGACGGCATCAACGATGCGCCCGCCCTCGCGTCAGCGACCGTGGGCATCGCGATGGGAGCGACCGGCACGGCAGCAGCGGTCGAGTCGGCCGACGTCGCCTTCACCGGCACGGACCTGCGACAGATCCCCGCCGCTCTGGCACATGCTCGCCGGGGCCGCCGCATCATGACCGGGAACATCGCCCTCGCGCTGGCGATCATCGTGGTGCTGTTCCCCCTGGCATTGTTCGGGGTGCTGGGTCTGGCCGCGGTGGTGCTCGTGCACGAGGTCGCCGAAGTCGTGGTGATCGCCAACGGCATGCGGGCCGCACGCACCAAAGGGGTGGGCGCGCAGGAGCCGTCCAGGCCGATCCGGCAGGATCTGCGCGAGACGTCGACTGTGGGAGGACCCGCCGCATGAGCAGGAGCACGAAATTCACCCTGGCACTGATCGCAGCAGCTGCGCTGGTCTTCGCCGGGTTCGTCATCTTCCTCAACCCCGACGAGCAGGAATCGGCGCCGGCCGAGGGCACGGGTTCCGCGTCGGCCCAGCTCGTGCGCGAAGACAGTCCCACGCTGTCCGAGGGCAGCAGCGACGTCGTCTTCGTGGAGTACCTCGACTTCGAATGTGAAGCCTGTCTATCCCTGTATCCCGCGGTCGAGGAGATCCGCGCCGAGTACGGCGACCGCGTGACCTTCGTGGTGCGGTATCTGCCGCTGCACGGAAATTCTGTCGAAGCCGCCAAGGCGGCCGAGGCCGCCGGAGAGCAGGGCGAGTTCGAGGCCATGTACAAGGCGCTGTTCGACAACGCGGCCGAGTGGAGTCACCA
>NZ_CANMSY010000011.1 GCF_947500705.1 uncultured Brachybacterium sp.
CGAAGGCGCCGGGGGCGGTGCTGGCGTGGCGGAACGCGTGGGAGGACTTCATCCCGTTCCTGGCGTTCACGCCCGAGATTCGGAAGGTCATCTACACGACCAACCAGATCGAGTCGATCAACTACCAGCTCCGGAAGATCACCAAGACGAGGGGCTCATTCCCCTCGGACGAAGCGGCGATCAAGCTGGTCTATCTGGGGATCCGGAACATCGAGACTCACCGCGGTGGAGAGCTCGGCACCGGGACCCAGGGATGGCATCAAGCCCTCAACGCTTTCGCCGTCCAGTTCCCCAACAGACTCCCTCTCTGACCATCCGGCAGAGAGGCCGATCGACCGGTCCCTTACACAGAAAACTTGACACCTCCTCGGACGCAGGACCAGCCCCAGGATGCACCGTGAGTACAGGTCCATCGCCACCGTCAGCTCCGTATTGATCCACCGGCCCGTGACCGGCTCCATCGCGAACACGTCCAACGGAGTGGAATCGAGGACGACGAACTGGCCCGGCCGATCGGCTCGCAGTCGGCCGAGCACCCCCTGGGGCCGCTCAGCCACCGAGCGCCGCTGCTTCGCTGCGCCGAAGGTGTACCGACCCTTGTCCAACTCGCGAAGGCGTTCGTAGGCGACCGTCTGCGACGGGATAGGAGACCCGGGGTGACGCTCGAGGTAGAGCGCGTTCGTCCTGCGAAGCACGGTGCGCATGGTGGGGTTCGAACGGTTCGTGAATGAGTCGAGTATCTCACGGCAGGTCTGGTCCCATTCCGGGGCGACCGCGCGACGGGATGGCTGGAACAAGCGGGAATCGGCCAGACCAGCCAGGCCTCGCTCGGCGTACCGGCTCGCGCGACGCCTGGCGGAACGCGCCGAGATCGCCAGTTTCACCGCTGCCTCCTCGTAGCGGTGCTCCAGCGGCACGTCACTGACGGTCAGGACGAGCTCGCTGTAGACCGCGGCTTCGGACTCGATACGAGCTCGTTGAGCGCCGGTCAAACTGGCGAGGATGACCGCGTCAAGTTCGGCGTGCGGGCTGTCATCATGGAAGGGCTCGTCCAGCGGTCGAGCAACGCCCACCAGCGCCGGCGCGTGAACGCGCACGTAGCGGTCGGCCGACTGCAACAGCACTGTGGACCCATCGATCTGCACGACAGTCCAGGCCGCGCCCTCGTACCAGAGGCGTGCCCCTACCGATGTATCCAGGCTCTCCGTAGTCACACCATCACCCCAGCCGTGCGTCTAAGGATCGTCTCGGCGTTCGCGGGACGATGCAGATCGATCGCGACTTCGCCGGACCACACCAGTGCGAAAACCGCCACGCGCCACATGCTCTCGTCGCAGGTCACAGGCCAGCGGGCAAGAACCTTGCCCAGAGTGGTCTCTGCCCCATCCAGTCTTGCCCTCGCTTCCGTCAGGCACTCGTCGGGCACTCGTCTGGGCCGTCGACCGACGGCGAGAAGCTTGATGTTTCGCAGCACGATGGGGTCGCCGCCAGTGAAGACCTCGTAACGCCAACCCTTTTCGCGACAGAGTCGACGCGTCCACTCGAACTGGGCTCGGACCCGCGGCTTCTCGAGGAACGCAGCGGGCTTCACGTCGACGACCGTCGGTGTGCCGTCATCATTGATCAGCAGCAGGTCAGGCACGTGCTTACGGAGGCCACCACCGTCGCGGCCCGTGACCTGGAATGGCTGCGTACAGATGCTGGTCACGGCCGGATTGAAGTCCGCGAGCCATAGCCGATCCAGCTCCAGCAAGCTCTCGTAGACCAGCGTCTGATCGTTGGTAGCGGTCCAGAACAGGCCTGGGTAGCTTCGTTGGCCCCGGTAGGTCGGTGGCACGCGCACGGGTAGGCCCTCAACAATCAGATCGGCACGTGCTTCCTCCCACGTCGTCGCGACCTCGTCGCCGGCGACGGTGCAGTACCGGAGGAACACCTCGCGTCCGCCCACAGGTCCATCGTGCCCGTCTGACAGATGCGCCGGAAATCTGACACGCGCTGGCCAAGAAACCCGGAACTGGCCAACTTGTCCCGGAACCTACAGAAGTGTCTTGCATCACATTCCCCACTCTCGGGAATGAACCTGGCCAGGTCGAAGTTGAGTCTGATGTGCTCAAGTTCAGTGACACTCGGATTGACAACGTCGATCCGGAGTTTTCTACTTGAGTGCGTACAGCTCAAGTCTTGCCGCCGGCCCCGACGGTCGGCAGTGCACGAACCCGTTGCGGCGCATCCGTCGCAGAAAGGCAGGCACCCATGTCCCGTGTCGTCGGAATCGACCTCGGTACCACCAACTCCGCCGTTGCCGTCCTCGAGGGTGGCCAGCCCACCATCATCGCGAACGCCGAGGGCTCCCGCACCACCCCGTCGGTCGTGGCCTTCTCCAAGCAGGGTGATGTCCTCGTCGGCGAGGTCGCCAAGCGCCAGGCCGTCACCAACGTCGACCGCACCATCGCCTCCGTCAAGCGCCACATGGGCACCGACTGGAGCCAGGAGATCGACGAGAAGAAGTACACCGCGCAGGAGATCTCCGCCCGAATCCTCGGCAAGCTGAAGAAGGACGCCGAGTCCTACCTGGGCGAGGCCGTGACCGATGCGGTCATCACCGTCCCCGCCTACTTCTCGGACTCCGAGCGTCAGGCCACCAAGGACGCCGGCACCATCGCGGGCCTGAACGTCCTGCGCATCATCAACGAGCCCACCGCAGCGGCACTCGCCTACGGCCTGGAGAAGGGCAAGGACGACGAGCAGATCCTGGTCTTCGACCTCGGCGGCGGCACCTTCGACGTGTCCCTGCTCGAGGTGAGCAAGGACGAGGAGGGCTCGACCATCCAGGTCCAGGCCACCGCCGGCGACAACCGCCTCGGCGGCGACGACTGGGACCAGAAGGTCGTGGACTGGCTGGTCTCGCAGGTCAAGAACAAGGACGGGGTGGACCTGTCCAAGGACAAGATCGCCCTGCAGCGCCTGAAGGAAGCCGCTGAGCAGGCCAAGAAGGAGCTCAGCGCCTCGACCTCCACCAGCATCTCGCTGCAGTACCTGTCGATGACCGAGAACGGTCCGCTGCACCTGGACGAGAAGCTCACCCGGGCCCAGTTCGAGGACATGACCTCGGACCTGCTCGAGCGCACCAAGGCACCCTTCCACCAGGTCATCAAGGATGCGGGCGTCTCCGTCTCCGACATCGACCACGTGGTCCTCGTCGGCGGCTCCACCCGCATGCCGGCCGTCACCGAGGTCGTCAAGGCCCTCACCGGTGGCAAGGAGCCCAACAAGTCCGTGAACCCCGACGAGGTCGTCGCCGTCGGCGCCGCGCTCCAGGCCGCGGTCATCAAGGGTGAGCGCAAGGACGTCCTGCTCATGGACGTCACCCCGCTCTCCCTCGGCATCGAGACCAAGGGCGGCGTGATGACCAAGCTCATCGAGCGCAACGCGGCCATCCCCACCAAGACCTCCGAGGTCTTCTCCACCGCCGAGGACAACCAGCCCTCCGTGGCGATCCAGGTGTTCCAGGGCGAGCGTCAGTTCACCCGGGACAACAAGCTGCTCGGCACCTTCGAGCTGACCGGCATCGCCCCCGCGCCGCGCGGCATCCCGCAGGTCGAGGTCACCTTCGACATCGACTCCAACGGCATCGTGCATGTGACCGCCAAGGATCGCGGCACCGGCAATGAGCAGTCCATCCAGATCACCGGCGGCTCCGCCCTGTCCGATGAGGACATCGACCGCATGGTGAAGGACGCCGAGGAGCACGCCGCCGAGGACGAGGAGCGCCGCAAGAACGCCGACGCCCGCAACACCCTCGAGCAGCTCGTCTACCAGGGCGAGAAGCTGCTCAAGGACAACGCGGACAAGATCCAGGACGGCGACAAGACAAAGGCCGAGGACGCCATCAAGGAGTCCAAGGACGTGCTGGCCAAGGAGGACTCCTCGACCGAGGACCTCGAGGCCAAGCGCGACTCCCTCAACGAGGCGCTGCAGGCCGTCGGCACCGCGATCTACTCGCAGGCCGAGGGTGCGGAAGGTGCCGAGGGCGCTTCCGAGGACGCTGCCGGTGCTGACGATGACGACGTGGTCGACGCCGAGATCGTGGACGAGGACGAGGAGAAGAAGTGATGACCGAGGGCCAGAGCACTCCTGAGGACCGCGAGCGGCCTGAGGGCGAGCCGAGGTTCTCCTTCACCGACAAGCGCAAGGTGAACCCCGAGGACGGCTCCGTCCGTCCCTCGGGGTCCACCCCCGCGGCGGAGGGGCAGGGCGGCACCGACCCGGTCGACCCCTTCGACGCCGAGGCTGCGGCGCTGTTCGATCAGGCCGCCCAGGGCGGGGAGGACTCCTCGCTCCCGGCCGACGCCGGACGCGTCGCCGAGCTCGAGGGCAGGGTCACCGAGCTCTCCGAGCAGCTCAAGCGCGAGCAGGCGGAATACGTCAACTCGCGGCGGCGCATCGAGGGTGCGGCGGAGGTGAGCAAGGACGCGGCAGTGGCTCGCGTCCTCGGCTCGCTGATCGGCGTGCTGGACGACGTGGAGCTGGGCCGCCAGCACGGCGACATCGTCGAAGGCACCCCGTTCCACTCGATCGCGCAGAAGCTCGAGGAAGTCCTCGGTTCGCATGGCCTCACGCGCTTCGGCGCCGTGGGGGAGCCGTTCGACCCTAACCTCCACGAAGCCCTGCTGCACGAGGACGCCGACGACGTCGAGACCAACACCATCTCGATCGTCATGCAGCCCGGCTACGCGATGAACGAGCGGATCCTGCGTCCGGCCCGGGTCGGTACCCGGGGCCCCGCCTGACCCTCGTCACCCCCTGAGGCGGTGCGGTGCCCGCTGGTCGTCACGACCGGCGGGCCCGCCCCCTCTCTGCACTTCACACAGCACCAGCATCACCCACGCTCCCGGAAGGAGACGCACATGTCCCAACAGGACTGGCTCGACAAGGACTTCTACGCGGTCCTCGGCGTCTCCAAGGACGCGAGCGCCCAGGACATCAAGAAGGCCTACCGCACCCTGGCCCGCAAGTACCACCCCGACCACCACCCCGACGACGCGAAGGCCGAGGAGAAGTTCAAGAGCATCGGCGAGGCCTACTCGGTCCTCAATGATGAGGAGCAGCGCCAGCAGTACGACGCGATCCGGGCCATGGGCTCCGGTGGTGCGCGCTTCTCCGCCGGCCAGGGCGGAGCCGGCGGGGCCGGATTCGAGGACATCTTCTCCTCGATGTTCGGCGGCGGTCACCCGGGCGCTCGGCCCGCCCCCGGCGGCGGTGCCGGGAACCCCGACATCGACGACCTGCTGAAGATGTTCGGCGGCCAGGGCGGTGGCTTCGGTGGTGGCGGTTTCGGCGGCGGGGCCCCCGCTGGCTTCGCGCCGAACCGCGCCCCCGCGAAGGGCTCCGACACCTCCGCCCGCACCCGGGTCAGCTTCCGCGACGCGGCACTGGGCACCGATCTGCGCCTGACCGTCGACGGCCGCACCATCACCACCCGCATCCCCGCCGGGGTGCACGACGGGCAGAAGATCCGCCTGCGCGGCAAGGGCCGCCCCGGACCCGGCGGCGCACCCGCCGGTGACCTGCTGCTGACCCTCGACGTCGAGGAGCACCCCGTGTGGAGCGCCGACGGTGCGAACCTGCGCATCACGGTGCCGATCTCCTTCGACGAGGCGGTGCTCGGCACCACGCTGGCGGTCCCGCTGCTCGACGGGGAGTCCGTCTCCGTGAAGGTCCCGCCCGGCACGCCGTCCGGTCGTACCCTGAGGGTGCGGGGCAAGGGACTGGTCACCACCAAGAAGACCGGCGATCTCCACGTCACCGTGCAGGTCGCGGTCCCCACCCACGTCGACGGCGCGGCGAAGCAGGCGATCGAGGACCTGCGCGCGGCATTGGCCGACGAGGACCCTCGCGCCGGCCTCGCCGAGGCCGCGGCCCGCTGAGTTCCCGACCGCTCAGCAACCGCCGGCTGCGCACCCGAGCCGGTCGAGCAGCCGCTCTGAGAACGCCGACCTGAGAACGCACCCGCCCGCTGCATCGCTTCGGAAGGAGCATCCCGATGGCTTCCTCGCACCGCCTCGATGACCGCGCCCCGGTCTTCGTGATCTCGGTCGCGGCGGAGCTGTCCGGGATGCACCCGCAGACCCTGCGCCAGTACGACCGGCTGGGGCTGGTCGTGCCGCAGCGCACCCGGGGACGCGGCCGCCGCTACAGCCCCCGTGACGTCGTCCGCCTCCGGGAGGTCCAGACGCTCTCCCAGGATCAGGGCATCAACCTCGCCGGCATCAAACGCATCCTCGAGCTGCAGGACGAGGTCAGCGAGCTCGAGGGCACGCTCGAGAGCGTCCGCGAGAAGCTCGGCGCGATGACCCCCGCCCAGCGGCGCGTGTTCTCCGCCGACCGGGATGGCGAGATCAGCGCCCTGCGCCGTGGTGAGCGTCCCCGGCGGCGCAGCAGCGGCAGCGCGCTGGTGGTCTGGCGACCTACGCGTCGGTCCTGACCTCAGAAGCGCCGCGCTGCGGCAGCATGCCGGCGAGGCGGTAGATCTCCTGCAGCTGCAGCGCCACCTGCGCCAGGTCCACCCCTTCCGCGGCCTGCCGCCCGGCAGCGGTGAGATCGTCGAGCTCGCCGGCGAGCAGCGCGGAGAGCTTCCGGGCGACCCGGCCCGCGAACTCGGGCCCGTCCCCGGCGACCTGGTGCGTGAGCACCCCATCGGGCATCGCGTCGCGGTACAGCGGGATCCCGCGCACCAGGGTCGGGATCTCGGCGGCCAGCGCCTCCCAGAGCACGATCCCCTCGGTCTCCTCCTTGGTGAGGAAGACGAAGACGTCGGCCCCGGCATAGGCCTCCCGCAGCCGTTCCGCGTTCACATATCCGGGGAACAGCGCATTGGCCGGGGCGCTCGTCAGCGCCCGCTGGACCTCCGCGGTCAGCAGCCGAGGGTCCGTGCGCCCGTACCAGACGAAGCTCACCTCGGGCAGCTGCCGGGCGACCTCCACCCAGTCCAGGATCCCCTTGCGCACCAGGTGCATGCCGACGCTGATCACCACGGGAGCATCGGCGGAGAGCCCGAGCCCGTCTCGCAGCCTCGCCCGGGCCGCCGGATCCGCCCGGAAGAAGCTGGTGTCCACGCCGTTGGACAGCACCTTGATCGGTGCCGAGATCCCGTACTTCGGGGCGGAGACGAGCTCTCGCGAGTAGCCGCTGGGAGTGATCACCACGTCACCGCGCCGATACAGGTGCGCGATCCAGCGCCGGAACAGGGGAGCGAGCTGATTCGACCCCGTGAAGGAGTCCCGGAAGTCCTCCTCGGTGGAGTGGGCCCACACCAGCACCGGGCGCCGCCATAGTCGTGCCCAGTGCGCCAGCACCGGAGTGTCCGGAAAGGGGGTGTTCAGATGCACCACGTCGAAGGGACGCAGGGGAGAGGTGACCACCTGGTGCCCGAGCGAGCGCACCGCTGACTCCTGATGACGCATCGCGGCCCCGATGCCCGACTCCCGGGCCAGGCCCGTCAGGCCGCGGGGCATCAGCACCCGCAGCGGCTCGTCCGGGTGCCGGTCCCCGCGCGGCCCACCACCGGGGAGCACCGCGCGGGCGAGCTGGTCCAGGCGGCGCAGGGCACGGCCCCGGAGATGGTCAGGGCGCCGCAGGGCGCGAGATCTCATGAACATGTCGTGGCTCCGTTCACCAGTGCAGGAGGGATCACCAGGGCAGGAAGCGCATCACGAGCGCGCTGACGCCGAGTCCGTAGGCGATCAGGGCCCAGGGCTTGCACAGCAGGATGATCCAGACGTACGTGCGCCACCGCATCCTGGTGGTGCCGGCGACATAGCAGAGCAGGTCGTCAGGGGCGATGGGCAGCGCGATCGCGGTGGCGAAGGCGCGTGTGAAGTGGGGGCTGCGGGTCCAGCCCAGGAACTTCTCGACCGTGCGCGGGCGGAAGAGCCGCTCGATGAGCGACAGGCCGAGGTGCCGGGCGATCAGGAAGTTCAGCATCGAGCCGGCGGAGACCGCGAGGTAGTTGAAGAGCGTGCCGTCGACCGCGCCGAACAGCACGGGGCCGGCGAGCACCAGCAGTCCGCCGGGCACGATCGGGAACACCACCGAGGCGACGGAGACCACCAGGAAGACGATCGGGCCCCAGGCGCCCAGGGAGTCGATGAAGGCCTGCAGGTTCTCGAGCGACTGCAGCACCCCGGTCTGCAGCCCCCACCAGATCAGACCGACGCTGAGGCCCAGCCCGAGCAGCGGGGAGAACCGCGCGGCGATCCGCAGCGGATCCCGGCGTGGGCGATCCTCCAGCAGAGCTGCCTGCGCGAGCATCAGGGCCGGTGGAGAGTGCAACGCGGCCGGGACCGCCGGTGCCGTCGGGCGGACGGTCTGCGCCACGGGGATGCTGTCGGTGGCGGTGCTCATGCTGCGACCGGCTGCTGGCGGAGGACCAGCGGTGAGCGCTGCGCATGGACCTGTTCGTACACAGCCAGCACGCTGCGTGCGAAGTCCTGATCGCCGAAGGTGGCGTGGGAGTGCTCGAGCGCGGCCACGGACATCTGCTCGCGTCGCAGCGGATCATCGAGCAGCGCACTCAGGTGGGTCGAGAACTGGGCGGCGTCCTCGTACTGCCAGCCGGTGCGGCCATCGAGGATCACGTTCGTCAGCGAGGGATCGCGGCGTGCCAGCAGGGGCAGCCCGACCGCCATCGCCTCGATGAAGGTCAGTCCCTGGGTCTCGCTGAGGGAGGCGCTGACGAAGACATCCCCCACGCGGTACCAGCGCTGGACCTCGGCCGGGTCCACCACTCCGATGAACCGCACCTGGTCCGCGATGCCGAGCGAGACGGCATGGGCCTCGAGCTCGGAGCGGTAGGGCCCATCACCCACCATCACCAGCACCGTGTCGGGGCGGTCCGCTGCCGCGACCATCTCGAGCACTTCGTCGAGGTTCTTCTCCTTGGCCAGGCGGGAGATCGAGATCAGGACCTTCTGCCCCTCGGCGATGCCCAGCTCTGCTCGAAGTGCGAGGATGTCGGCGCGCTCCTGCTCGTCCTGTGCCGGACGGAACCGGCTCAGGTCCAGTCCGGTGGGGACCACGTGCAGCGGTCGGTGCACGCCGTAGCCGGTGAGCAGGTCGGCGACCTTGGCGGTGGGGACGATCACGGCGTCGGTCACCGCGAGCACGCGGCGGGAGAAGGTCTCGACGAACTTGCGGCCCATGGTGCGGCTGGGCGAGTAGTAGTGGGTGTAGTCCTCATAGATGGTGTGATACGTGTGCACCAGCGGCACCGAGAGGGTGCGCGCGATCCGACGGGCCCACACATAGGTGGAGAACTCCGCCTGCGAGTGGACCACGTCGGGGCGCCAGCGGAGGATGTCGCGCAGCACGCGGCGGCTCGAGGGCATGCCGATCCGTGCACGGTCATAGAGCATCGCCGCGGAGACCGAGCCGATGCGGTAGACGCCGGGCTCGTGATGGGGGCGGATCCCCTGGGAGAGCGTCAGCACCCGCACGTCGAGACCGAGCGCGATGAGTCCTCGGCGCAATGTCTGGACGGAGGCGACCACACCGTTGACCACAGGTTCCCACCAGTCGGTGGTGATCAGCACGCGCAGGGGACGGTGCGAATCGGACTCTGCGTGGGGGCCGGGGCGCTTCTTCCGCATGTTCACCCCTCGAGCCTCCCACTCCGGGGCGGAGCGGGCGTCCTCCGTGCGGTGGAGAGGTATCAGACCGAGGTCTGATTCCTGACCTCGAGACGCACCCTGAGCTGTCCTGCTGTTCATGATTCGAGCCTACGACCGGTCTCGAAGAGGTGAAACGGGGCGCGCCCGAGCCGTCGCGGAGAGTTTCCCCCTAGTATTTCAGCTAGTCACCTGATAGCGGGCCGTGAACGAGGCAGAGCCGAGCTGCTGGGAGAAGATCGCGAAGCGAGCACTCACGTGCGGGTCCTGCGGATCGACGCCCAGGGACTCCACCGGCAGGGCGTGCACCGAGAACTGGTAGCGGTGCGGTGCGCCGGCCGGCGGTTCGGGGCCGTCATAGCCGACGTTGCCGAAGTCGTTGCGTGCCTCTTTCAGCGAGGAGTCCTCACGGGAGGCTCCGAGCGGCAGCGAGCTCGCCGACGCCGGAAGGTCCCAGGCGACCCAGTGCCAGAAGCCGGAGCCGGTCGGGGCGTCGGGGTCGTAGCAGGTGATCGCGAAGGAACGGGTCCCCTCGGGAGCGCCGCTCCAGTGGAGGTCGGGGGAGAGGTTCTCACCGCCGAGGTTCTCCACCAGCTGCTGCGGAGCCACGTCCGATCCGTTGGGAATGGCGTTCGAGGTCAGGAGGAAAGTGGTCTCGGTCATACCGGCCAGAGTAGGCAGGCTGGGCGAGTATGTCGACCACCTGCCCGGCCGCGCCTGTCGGCCACTCAGAAACCGTGGGTCGACGGGCGCGGGTAGTGCTGCAGGAACTTCTTGACCTGGTTCGCCATCGCGGTGAGGACGTAGAGGCGACGCCTGCAGCCCTCGACCCCGTAGGCCAGGGGATGGACGGTGCCCCGCGTGCGGATCTGCTGGACCCGGTCCCGCAGATCCGGATCCACGATGTAGCGCCGCAGCAGCGGCCAGGGGACGATCGAGTAGAGGATCTCCTGGCGGGGGACCAGGCGCGTCAGCTCGCGCTCCTCGATGAGGTCCGCGACGACCGGCTCGGCGACATTGGCGCCGGCAGCGGTCATGTAGTAGTTGTTGCGACCGATGCGAGGATTCACCTCGAAGAACTTGGCGACACCATCGCGCGGATCGATCTTCACATCGAAGTTCGCGTACCCGCGGTAACCGCTGTGCTCGAGGAAGCGCACCGACTGCTCGAACACCTCGGGCAGGTCGGTGGTGAACATCGCTGCAGGGTTCCCGAGCGCACCCGGGGTGTGCTCCTCGAGCAGCACCTGAGCACCCCCCAGCAGGGTGACCGCGCCCTGGGTGTCGACATAGGCGGTGACCGACAGCATCGCGGTGTCGTCCCCCGGGATCATCTCCTGGAGCACGAAGCGATCCCGGTATCCGGCGTCGGTGAGACGGGTGATCAGGTCCTTCAGCTGGTGGACATCCTCGATCTCGAACACCTTCCGCTTCCCGGGGAAGGAGACCGCGTTGTACGCAGAGGACCGCGAGGCCTTGGCCACCAGCGGCCAGCCCAGCTCCAGCTCGGGCACCTCGGGAGCGGTTCCGGAGGCGAAGTCCAGCACCACCGTGCGCGGCGTGGGCACGTCGATCTCGGTGCACATCTCGGAGAAGGTCGCCTTGTCCGCGACCGCGTGGAGCACTTCATCGGCCAGCAGGGGCAGATGGAAGTGCTTGCCCAGCTCCTCCCGGTGGGCGGCGATCAGCGCCACCAGGAAGTCGGCGTTGGCCAGCAGCACCGGGCGGGTGCCGGAGGGGCGCGAGGCCTTGTCTGCACCGACCTTCAGCAGCGCCTGGACCATGTCCTCCTCCGACGCGGACATCCCCAGCTCGACCGTGCGCAGGATCGAGGAGTCCGCGACCGGCCCGGCGACCTTGCGGGTCACGACGGTGGCGACGGTGCCGTACTTCTCGTGGAAGGCGCGCGCGAGCGCATAGATGCCTATGTCACCACCGAGCAGCACCAGATCGACCTCAGAGCTCGGCAGAGCGGCATACGGGCGGGGCGGGGTGTCGGGCATCGGGGGAGGACCTTCCAGGGGGCTCGGACCGGAGCTCAGAATCCGGTGTCGGTGGGACGCGGGTAGACGGCGCGGTACTTGCGCACGAAGTTCAGTCCGGAGACGACCGAATAGGCACGCATCCACAGACCTTCCGGACCGTACCGGAAGGGGTTGCGCAGGCGCGTGCGCGCCACGCGGCGGACCCGCTCGGCCAGAGCGGGATCGCGCACATAGCGCAGCACCAGGCGCAGCGGCAGGATCGTGTAGAGGACCGGAGCGGTCACCACCACCTGCTCGAGATCGCGGCCATGCACACGGTCCTCCACCACATGGCGGGCCACGGATTCCCCGGCGGCGGTCACGTAATAGTTGTTGCGGCCGATGCGCGGGTTGATCTCGAAGAAGCACTCCCGGCCGGTGCGCGGGTCGATCTTCACGTCGAAGTTCGCGAAGCCGACGTAGTCCACCGCGTCGAGGAACCTCTCGGCGGCGGCGGTCAGCGTCGGGAAGTCACCGGTGATCATCGCCGCGGGTCGACCCAGCGCCTCGGGGGTGTGCTCGCCCAGGAGCACCTGCGCGGCGCACAGCAGGGTCACCTCTCCGCGACTGCTGCGATAGGCGGTGATCGAGCGCTGGGCGGTGTCATCGCCCTCGATGAGCTCCTGGAACAGGAAGCGCCCGGTGAAGCCGGACTCCCGCAGCCGCCGCACCAGGTCCTGCTGCTCGGCGGCGGTCTCCAGGAAGAACACCTTCTTCTTCCCCGGGAACTGCACGTGGTGATATTCGGCGGTGTTCGCCGCCTTGCCCACCACCGGGTAGGACCAGGGGAGCTCCTCCCCGCCGTTCCAGTCGGGCTCCGTGGTGCGGGAGAAGTCGACGATCACCGTGGGCACGGTGCCGATGCCGAGCTCCTCGCAGATCTCCGCGAACTCCGCCTTGTCAGCGAGGCGGGAGAGCAGCTGCGCATCGACCTGGGCGAGCAGGTAATGCTGCTCGAGATCCCGCCGGAAGCGATCGATGACCTCGACCAGGGAATCCGCATTGGTGAGCAGGAGCGCCGGCCGGCCGGCGGGACGCTGCGAGGCGAGATCGATGAGCGCATCGCGCATGTCCTCATCGCTCGCGTCGGCGCCGAGGACGAGCAGATCCGAGGTGACGGTGCGCTCGTTCATCGCCACCGGGATGCGCACCACCGTGGTGCAGCGCATCCCGTACTGCTGGTGGAACGCGATGGTGAGGTTCAGGGAGTTCAGACCGGCCCCGAGTACGACGACGTCGAACCCGGGGTCGGTCGGAGAAGCTGCTGGCATGCGGTCGATGGTAATCGGGAACTAGCCCTTCACCGCACCGGCGGTGGAGCCGCCCACGATGTAGCGCTGCAGGAACTGGTAGAGGACGATCACCGGGATCATCACCATCACCGAGCCGGCGGCGAAGACGCCCAGGTTGTTCGAGCGGTCCGAGGAGAACATGCCGTACATGCCCACGGCGAGGGTCTTCTTCGAATCGTCGGTGAGGAAGATCGAGCCGATCAGGAACTCGCTCATCGAGCCGACGAGCGCCAGCAGGATCGTGGTCGCCAGGATCGGTGTCATCGAGGGCACCAGGATCTTGGTGAAGGTCTGCCAGTGGCTGGCGCCATCGATGATCGCCGCCTCGTCCAGAGACTTCGGGATGGTGTCGAAGAAGCCCTTGAGCAGCCAGACCTGGCCGAAGGCGCCGCCCATCAGCACCGCGATGTAGCCGGCGAGGGTGTTCAGGCCCAGCATCGGCACGGCATCTCCGAGGTCCGAGATCATCGTGTACACGGCGATCATCGAGAGGATCGCGGGGAACATCATCACCAGCAGCACCGCGAGCATGCCGCCGCGGCGGCCGCGGAAGCGGAAGCGGCTGAAGGCATAGGCGGCCAGCAGGGACAGGAACACCTGACCGATGGCGACGACCCCGCACACGATGATCGTGTTGAGGTACCAGCGCAGGAAGTTCGCTCGCTCCCCGCTGAGCATCGCCGCGTAGTGATCGAAGGTGACGCCCTGGGTGGGGACCAGGCCGGCGGAGGTCAGCGAACCGCTCGGGTTCAGCGAGGCGGAGACGACGAACAGGATCGGGAAGACGGCGAAGACGACCGCCAGCACGCCGATGACGTGCCGCCAGCCGATCTCGGTGAACCAGCGACCGAAGGGCATGCGGTGCTTCGCGCCGACCTGCGGAGCGGCCGCGCTGAGGGGCGGAACAGTGGTGGAGCTCATGATGGACCTCTTCCGCAGGCTCAGTTGACGTCTTCGAGGACGTTGGTGAATCGGAACTGGATGGCCGCCAGGACACCGGTGAGGATGAACAGGCAGACCGAGACCGCGGAGGCGAAGCCGAAGTCGGCTCCGGAGCCGCCGAAGGCGATGCGGTAGACCATCGAGATCAGGATGTCCGTAGAACCGCGACCAGAGCCGTCGGGGAACGGACCGCCGCCGGTGAGCAGCTCGATCGCGTTGAAGTTGTTGAAGTTGAAGGCGAAGGAGGAGACCAGCAGCGGCGCCACGGCCACGAGCAGCAGCGGAAGCACGATCTTCGAGGTGGCCTGCAGCGGCGAGGCGCCATCCATCCGGGCGGCCTCCGTCAGCTCATCGGGGATCGCCTGCAGAGCGCCGGTGGAGACGATGAACATGTAGGGGAAGCCCATCCACAGGTTCGTCAGCAGCACCGCCGTCTGCGCGAGCGTCGGATCGCCGAACCAGTTCAGGTTCAACCCGAGCGTCTGGTTGATCAGACCGAACTCCTGGTTGTAGAAGTTCGACCAGACCAGCAGGGAGATGAAGCCGGGGATCGCGTACGGCATGATCAGGATGGAGCGGTAGATCCGTCGCCCCTTGAGCCGCTGATCGTTGAGGATCAGGGCGAGCGCGAAGCCCAGTGCGAAGGTCAGCAGCACCGATCCCGCCGCGAACACCAGGGTCCAGACGAAGGCGGAGAAGAACTGCCCGGCGACGGTGGGGTTGGTGAACAGCCGCTCGTAGTTCGAGATGCCCACGCTCTGCAGCCAGCTCTGGGAGAAGGCGCGCTGACCGTCGGAGTCCACGAAGTACTCCTCATCACCGATCAGCCCGACGGTGTAGACCTCTCCGGTCGCGGTGTCGGTGATGGTGTCGGCGCCCTCGTCGTACTGCAGCACCGTCGTGCCCACGAAGGCCTGGTTCACGCCGAGGGGTCGGACGGCCGAGGAGTCGTCCACGGGGACCGTCAGCTCGATCAGATCGTTGTAGACGGCGTTGACCTCGGCCGCGTTCAGCACGGTCAGCCCGTCCACGTCGGTGACCCGCCCCTCGGCGACGGTGACGTCGCCGGCGGGGACCTCCTCGAGCGCGTTCTCCGTGTCGCCTCGATAGACGGTCCCGTCGTCGGGGTCGACCAGGAAGAGCTCGAACGGCCCCTCGGCAGCGGTGCCGGTGGTCGCCACGGTCATGGCGTAGCGCGGGGCGTCAGGGCTCTGCTGCACCGAGTTCGCGACGATGGAGCCGATCGCCTGCTCCTTGGTGCCGCGGGTGCCGTCGCCGTAGTTGGTGAAGGAGTATCCGACCGTGAGGATGATCGGGAGGATCAGGAAGATCGAGAGGAAGAACGTGCCCGGGAACAGGTATTTGCCCGGGACGAAGCGCTTGGTCGAGTAGAGGGCGAAGATCCCCGCTGCGGAGAGCAGGAGCACGGTCAGCCACATCCAGGACTGCTGGGAGATCAGCACGGGGGCGATGAACACCGTCACCGCGAGGGTGATGCCGAGCACCAGGATGCGGGTGACCATTGCCGGGACCGACGTGGACCGGGTCCGGTGCACGGGAGCGTGCGTCGAGGTCATGAGGCGACTCTGCCTTTCAGAGGATCAGGGGTAGGCGGGGCTGCGAGCTGGGGTGAGGGCACCCCTCGAGCCGATCCGCCGCGCCGGCCGCAGGGGCGACGGACAGCGGCGGATCGGCTCGAGGGGATCAGCCGAGGGGTTCAGCCGATCGCGGTGGTGATCTCCTCGCCCGCGGCCTGCATCGCGGGGTGCGGGTCGTCACCGCCGACGATGTTGGCCTGAGCGATGCCCAGCGGGCCCCAGATCGCGGACATCGCCGGGATGGCGGGCATCGGATCGGCGGCCTCTGCGGCCTCGGCGAAGATAATCACGTGCTCGTCGGTGGACGCGATCTCCTCACGCAGCTCGAGGTTGACAGGGGGCAGCGGGTTCGCCTCGTACATCGCCTTGGCGACGTCCGGGGAGGACGCGACATCGGTCATGAACTGCTGGGCGAAGCCGGCGTTGGCTGCATTGGAGGCCACGTAGAAGGAGTTCACGCCGGCGAAGGGTGCGGCGTCCTCCATGCCCTCGAAGCCGGGGATCGCGGACACGGTGAACTCGAACCCTGCATTGCGCACGTCAGCCAGAGCCCACGGACCCGAGATCAGGTAGGCGGACTTGCCCTCGGTGAACAACGAGATCGAGTTGTCGCCGGTGATGGAGTTCTTCAGCACGCCCTGCTCGCCGAGCGCAGCGATCTTGTCGGCCGCTGCGAGCGAGCCCTCCTTGCCCACCCCCATGTCGGAGGGGTCGAGGTTGCCCTCGGCGTCCTTCCCGAACAGGTAGCCGCCGGCCGAGGTGTAGATCGGCTGCATGTGGTACGGGTCGCCCTCTTCGCCGATCGGGAGCGACAGGATGTTCTCGGCGCCGCCGGCCTCCGCCGCGGAGATGAGCTCCTCGAAGGTGCCCGGGGTCGGGGCATCGGTGAGGTCGTGGTTCGCGAACAGCGCGAGGGTCTCGACCGCGTAGGGCACGCCGTAGGTCTGCCCGTCGTAGGTCACGGCCTCGATGCCGATGGGGGCGATGGTGTCGCTGACGTCCGCGGGCAGCTGCACCGGGGAGATCGAGCCGTTCTGCACCAGGTTCCCGATCCAGTCATGGGCGCCCATGGTGAGGTCCGGGCCGTTGCCGGCCTGGTTGGCGGTGATGAAGTTGGTCTGGAGCTCGTCACCGGGGACGACCTCCACGACGACCTCGATGCCGTTCTCCTCGCCCCATGCCTTGGCGGAGGGCTCGAGGGCGGGGGCCTTCTCCTCGTCGGCCCAGATCACCAGGCGTCCCTCGGAGCCGCCTCCGCTGGCGGCGCCGCCGCCGTCGGAGGCGCCACCGCCGGTGTCGCCACCGGTGTCGGAGTCGCTCCCGCCGCAGGCGGCGAGGACGGTCATCGAGGCGGCGAGGCCACCCAGGGCGAGGAAACTCTTTCGACGGATCTGCACGTCTTCTCCTTTGAATCGTGGTCGTTCTCGACCGGTCCAGGACGGTGCCTGATGGCCACACTCTAGATCCCGAGACGGCGACTGTGCAAGAATACGCAAGAACTTGCAGATGACGATTTGGCCACGGCGAGGATGCCGATGCGGCTCGGAGGGAGGGCTCGATGGCACGGCTCATCGATATTGCGAAGAGCGCCCGCGTCAGTGAGGCGACCGTCTCCCGGGTGCTGAATGGCCGCGCGGGCGTGAATGAGGCGACGCGCAGGTCGGTGCTGGAAGTGGCGCGCCGGATGGGTCGTGACGCGGGACCTGATGCGGCGCGCGGCGGGCCGCTCGTCGGGGTGCTCGTCCCCGATCTCGACAACCAGGTGTTCACGGCCTGGGCGGAGCGCATCGAGGCCGAGCTGTTCGAGCGCGGAGCGTCCACCCTGGTGGCACTCAGGGCCCGGACGGTGGAGCGTGAGCGCGAGATCTTGCAGCGCTTTCTGCACAGCGGGGTGGAGGCGATCATCGTCGTCTCCGGCCATCACGCCCAGGAGCGAGGGCCGCTGGACCATTACCGGGAGGTGACGGCGGCGGGCATCCCGCTGGTCCTCATCAACGGCGTGCAGGACGATCTCGATGCCGCTTTCCTCTCGACTGATGACGAACATGCGATGCACGCCGTGCTGGTCCACCTCCAGGAGCTCGGGCATCAGCGGGCCGGGCTCGCGGTGGGGGATGAGCACACCTGGCCGGTGCGCGAGAAGCTGCGGGCCTTCGAGTCCGAGACCGCCGACTGGGCCGAGCAGCCGCAGCCCGTCGCCTTCACCGACTTCTCCTACGCGGGAGGCTATGAGGCGGCGCGCGACCTGGTCGAGCGCGGGGCGACAGCGATCGTCTGCGGTTCGGATGTGATGGCCGCCGGCGCCCTCGAAGGAGTCCGTTCCCAGGGCCTGAGCGTGCCCCGCGACGTCTCCGTGGTGGGCTACGACGACGTCTTCTGGGCCTCCCTGACCAACCCGCCGCTGACCACTGTGCGCCAGGCCGTCGGATCCATCGCCCGCGCCGCTGTGCGCACGGCGCTGAGCGGCGGCGAGGAGTCCCGCCGGCCCGCCCGGACCCAAGTCGTGGTCCAGCCCCAGCTGATCGTGCGCGGCTCCACGGCGGGGGCACCCGACGGGGCCGCTAGCATGGAGTGGTGACCGCACCGAACCACACCCGCACCAGCTATGACACCGCCCAGCAGCGCAGCGACAAGATCTGGTCCCAGATCCAGACCGACCCCTCGGGCCTGCGCATGCTCACCGGCGACCGCCCCACCGGCGCCCTGCACATCGGCCATTACTTCGGCTCGCTGCGCAATCGGGTGCGTCTACAGGACGCGGGTGTCGAGACCTGGCTGATCGTCGCGGACTACCAGGTGATCACCGACCGTGAGGTCATCGGTGACATCAAGGGATCGGTGCGCGAGCTGCTCACCGACTACCTGGCCGCGGGGATCGATCCCGAACGCTCCACGATCTTCGCCCACTCCGCGGTGCCGGCCCTGAACCAGCTGATGCTCCCGTTCCTCTCGCTGGTCACCCAGCCGGAGCTCGAGCGCAACCCCACCGTGAAGACCGAACTCTCCGCCGCCGGGAAATCCGCCATGGGCGGGCTGCTACTGACCTATCCGGTCCACCAGGCCGCCGACATCCTGTTCTGCCACGGCAACCTCGTTCCCGTGGGCCGGGACCAGCTTCCCCACATCGAGCAGACCAGGGTGATCGCCCGTCGCTTCAACGAGCGCTACGCCGGGGGCGAGGAGTTCTTCCCCGAGCCCGATGCGCTGCTCTCCGAGGCCCCGACCATCCTGGGCCTGGACGGCGAGCACAAGATGAGTAAATCGCGCGGCAACACCGTGATGCTGCGCATGAGCGCCGACGAGACCCTCAAGAAGATCAAGAAGGCCAAGACCGACTCCGATAGGCAGATCACCTTCGACCCCGAGGGTCGGCCCGAGGTCGCGAACCTGTTGACCATCGCCGCGCAGGCGACCGGCCGAGCTCCCGAGGCGATCGCCGAGGAGATCGGCGACGCAGGCTCCGGCACCTTGAAGATCTTCACCGCAGAGGCGCTCAACGATCACCTCGCCCCGCTGCGCGCCCGCCGCGCCGAGCTCGAGCAGGATCCGGGCTACCTCTTCCAGGTGCTCCGCGCAGGCAACGAGAAGGCGAATGCCGCAGCGGAGGGCACTTTGGCGAAGGTGCGGGAGTACATGGGAATGGTCTACTGAGCTGCAGCTGAGCAGCTGAGCAGCTGAGCAGCTGAGCAGCTGAGCAGCTGAGCGATCGGGGCTCACGGCCTCGGCCGTTCCGGTGCGCCTGGGCGGCCAGGCGCACCGGCCCGCTCAGAAGCGGCTCGAGCTGCCGGCTCCGGAGAAGCCTCCGGCGGAGTAGCCCGAGGTGCTGCCTCCGCTCGAGGAGGACGGATTGCGGTGCGTCTCCAGGGCCGAGGCCGACTCGTGGTGCCAGCTGGAGTACCACAGCACCGGGCTGAGGCTCCAGAACAGATCGTTGCCGGAGTCCCCGGATTCGTGTCGATGGCGGCGTGCTCGCAGCGAGGAGTATTCGTCCTCTTCGAAGAAGTCGACGTCGTCGGCGGCTTCCCGCAGCACCTCGGCCTCCCCGTCGTCTTCGGCGACCTCGGCGATGCGCATCTCCTGGAGCCGCATCACCGCCGCCGAGAGCTCCCGGGTCAGGGTGTCCAGGCGCTCGAGCGCGGAATCGGGATCGATCTGATCAGCCTTGAGCTGCGCGGTGAGGGAGTCCAACTCACGGGCGACGTCCCCACCGAGGTCGGTCAGCTCCGCGGCAGCCTGCCGCTCCGCCTCCGACATCTCCTCCCGCTTCGCGAGGACCTCCTCGAGCCCTGAGAGGGAATCCTGCAGAGGGTCCAGCTCGCGCTGCCAGGCCGTACGCCAGTCACCTATCCGATGCAGCAGATCGGCTGCGGAGATGATCGCGTCATCGGTGTCGTCGAGATAGCCGACGGTCTCCTCGAAGTCGCGCGCGAGCGCGCGGTGGCTGGAGGTGAAGCCCCAGCTCCGGCCGCGGTGCTCCGGTGCGGGCAGCTCGGCGTGGAGCCGTTCGGCCTCCGCGATCCTCTGCCCGTACTCCTCATGATCCTGCAGCACGGCCTGCGCATAGGGGGACGTGGTGGGCATGGTGCGCGCTGCGGCATCGGTGAGCGCGCGCTTGGTCAGCACGTCGTGGTAGCGGGGGAAGGACTGATCGACGCGCCGACGGGCCGCACGGCGCATCCCGAACAGGCCCAGGATGGAGAGCGCCGCGGTAGCCGCGATGACCGCTCCGGCGACGAGGAGGCCGGGATGCTGCCACCAGGGTCGCAGCAGCAGGTTTGCGTACTTCTCGGCACCGGCCTGGAGGGCAGCATGCCACTGACCATCCTGGGCGTCCTCGGTCATCGCTTCCTGCACCGCGCTGAAGTCGCCCTCGCTGAGCTTCACGTCCTCACCGGCGTAGGTGCCGAGGAAACGGCCCACCGGGTCCAGGGCGAGGATCACGGTGCCGTCGGCGAAGTGCTCACCATCCGGAGAGAGCAGCTCCGGGTCCGAGGTCCGGGCATGGTCGAGCACGGCGTCGTTCAGTGCGGTGTCCTCGGAGGCTCTGTAGCCGTGATCCGTGACGTCCAGGACCAGCACCACCAGGTCCACCTCGGTGCGGAAGTCGACCTCCGCCAGCTCGTCTTCGAGCGCCGACTTCTCGACGGAACCGGTGGTGTCCAGCACCGACACCGTGCTCGGTGGCACCGCGTGGGACGGAGCCGGGATCAGGACCGACAGTGCGAGCAGGAGCAGCGCGCAGAGAGCGAGAACCCTCGGGAAAGAGCGGACCGCGGCCAGAGCGCTCGTGTGCGGGAATGCGGAGGCGGGCGAGGAGTCCATGAGGCGAGCGTACGGACCAGATCCGTGAGAAGTCCTCCGACGTTGGTCGGCAGGGGCGGAGACCTCGGCCCAGAACCTGTGCGGGACCCGTGAATCCGAGCAGATGTCCGGGAGGGACGGTTATGATCGGGCCAAGAACATCTTGGAGCCGCCGCGTGCGGACCTTACCTCGTGAAGGAGCAGCATGCCCATCTATGAGAACGTCTCCGAACTCGTCGGCCGCACCCCGCTGGTCAAGCTGAACCGGCTGGGTGACGAGGTCAAGGCGACCATCGTCGCGAAGCTCGAGTTCTACAACCCGGCCAGCTCCGTCAAGGACCGCATCGGTGTCGCCATGATCGACGCCGCGGAGAAGTCCGGCCAGCTGCAGCCGGGCGGCACCATCGTCGAGGCGACCAGCGGCAACACCGGTATCGCGCTCGCGATGATCGGCAGCTCCCGCGGCTACAAGGTCATCCTCACGATGCCCGAGTCGATGTCCAAGGAGCGGCGCATGCTGCTGCGCGCCTACGGCGCCGAGCTGATCCTCACCGAGGCGCCCAAGGGGATGAGAGGCGCTGTCGAGAAGGCGGAGGAGATCGCCGCCGAGTCCGGCGCGGTCCAGGTGCGCCAGTTCGACAACCCCGCCAATGTCGAGGTCCACCGCCGCACCACTGCGGAGGAGATCTGGAACGACACCGACGGCACCGTCGACGTGGTGGTTGCCGGGATCGGCACCGGCGGCACCATCAGCGGTGTGGGCCAGGTGCTCAAGGAGCGCAAGCCCGGGGTGAAGATCATCGCCGTCGAGCCCGAGGAGTCCGCGATCCTCAACGGCGGCCAGCCCGGCCCCCACAAGATCCAGGGCCTCGGCGCGAACTTCGTGCCCAGCATCCTGGACCGCGAGATCTATGACGAGGTCATCGACATCGACGCGGAGACCGCCATGGACCGCGCGCGCTCCGTGGCCCGCACCGAGGGTCTGCTGGTGGGCATCTCCTCCGGCGCCGCCATCGAGGCCGCCGTGCGCGTCGGCTCCCGCGAGGAGTTCGCGGGGAAGACCATCGTCGTGGTGGTGCCCTCCTTCGGCGAGCGCTACCTCTCCACCCCGCTGTACGCCGAGCTCGCGGACTGAGCGCGGAGCACGATCATGGCGAAGAGCCCGCTGGATCGGGTGATGAGCACCGTCGCGACGGTCCGCGAGGACCTCGCGGCGGCGCATCGCCGTGACCCCGCAGCGACCGATGACCTGTCGATCCTGCTGACCTCACCGGGTCTGCATGCGATCTGGACCCATCGGATCGCCCACCGCCTCTGGACGCGTGGTGCCAAGCTGCCTGCGCTGGTCCTCGCCCAGGGAGCGCGATCGATCACCGGGGTGGAGATCCATCCCGGGGCGACGATCGGGCGCCGCTTCTTCATCGATCACGGAATGGGCGTGGTGGTGGGGGAGACCGCCGAGGTGGGCGATGACGTCATGCTGTACCACGGGGTCACCCTCGGGGGCCGCTCGATGGAGCGCATCAAGCGCCATCCCACGGTCGAGAACGGTGTGACCATCGGTGCCGGTGCGCGCGTGCTCGGCCCGGTGGTGATCGGCGAGGATGCCCAGATCGGGGCCAACGCGGTGGTCGTCAAGGACGTCCCTGCCCGGGCCACCGCCATCGGCATCCCGGCGACGGTGCGCACCGGCGCCGCCCATCCCGAGGAGCAGATGGACCCCGCGATCTGGATCTGAGCGCTCTGGCTCAGAGCAGGAAGGGGTCCAGGAAGGACGTCCCGCCCACGCGATGGATATGCCGCTCCCAGTCCGGGAGCACCTCATGGGCGTCCTCGGCGAGGACATGGTCGAAGAGCGTGCTGGAGCCGACGGGCGGATCGATGTCGATCAGCACCGTCGTCGCGCCGTGCGCCGCCGCGAGCGGTGCCAGCTGCGCGGAGGGGAACACGACCCCGCTGGTCCCGACGACCACGAACAGATCGGCGCGCTGCGCCAGCCGCATCGCGAGCTCGAGCGCGGGCTGAGGGAGCTGCTCGTCGAAGAGCACCACATCGGGGCGCGACGGAGCCCCGCACCGCGGGCACCTCGCAGGCACGCCGTGGTCCGTGGGTCGGGAGCCGTCTCCCGGCGTGAGCAGCGCCGTCCACGTGCAGTGCTCGTCCAGGCATACCGTGCGCAGGGCGCTGCCGTGCAGCTCGGCGACCACCTCGCTGCCCGCCGCCTGATGCAGCCCGTCGATGTTCTGGGTGATCACCGGGGCGCCCAGCCGGGCGATCGCGCGATGCCCAGGGGTAGGGCCGTGCTCGAGCGCGATCCGGGCCATCCGCCCCCACACCCGCCACAGCTGCGGCAGCGAGTCCGGGAGCAGCTCGGCGTGCATCGCCTGCTCGGTCTCCGGTTCGAGCGCCCAGAGACCCTCAGGCCCGCGGAAGGTGCCGAGCCCCGTGCGGGCGCTGATCCCCGAGCCGGTGAGGAAGACGATCACCTGGTGCTCGGGGCCCGGCACGAAGCGGCTGCCTGCGGTCACCACTCCTCGTGCTCGCGCGAGTCCCAGGCGGCGTCCTCCCCCAGATCGAGGGAGGCCAGCAGGGTGCGGTCCTCCTCGTCGAGCCGAATCGACTCCAGGGACGCATTGGCCCGCTGGCGCTCGGGATCCTGAGACTTCGGGATCACCACGATGTCCTGGTCGATCGCCCAGCGCAGCGAGACCTGCGAGGGCTCCACCCCATGCTTGGCCGCGACCTTCTGCAGCGCGAACTGCGCGGAGAGACCGTCGCGGCCACCCAGCGGGCCCCAGGCCTGGGTGACGATGCCGTGCTCGCGGTGGAAGGCGACCGCCTCGGTGCGTGCCAGGGCGGGGGAGAGCTGGATCTGATTCACCTCGGGGGTCACCCCGGTGGCATCGATCAGCTCCTGCAGCTGCTCCGGCCGGAAGTTCGAGACCCCGATGTGCAGGGCCTTCCCCTCCTCCTTGAGGTCGATCAGGGTGCGCCAGGTGTCCAGAGCCAGCCCGCGGGAGGGGTTCGGCCAGTGGATGAGCACCAGCGCGGCACGGTCCAGGCCCAGCCGCCGCAACGAGCTGAGATAGCCCTCGCGTGCTGCCTCGCGGCCCTGGTCACCGCCCGCGATCTTGGTGGTCACCAGCGCCTCGTCGGGGTCGACGCCGCTGTCCCGCAGCCCCTGCCCGACGGCGGCCTCATTGCCGTACTGTGCCGCGGAGTCGATGAGGCGGTATCCCGAGCGCAGCGCCGCACCGATCGCGCGGGCGCCCTCGACCCCCTTCATGCTGGAGGTGCCGAAACCGATCAGCGGGAATGCGGTGCCGTCGGCAAGAGTCGTGGTCGGGATGGACAGCGCGGAAGCGGTCACAGGGTCCTCCTGGGGCAGAACGGGTGCGGACCCCGCCAGCGTAGCCATCGCCATGCGGGATGTGCACACCGGACCGGCGGGAGCGGGTGCTGGGCACAGCGCCAGCACTGCCTGTGGGGTGCGCTCTGCTAGCGTGCACGCACCGCCGAGAGGACGTGCGCTCACCGTCGAGGGCACGCGGGTGACGAACCGAGGAGTGCAGATGGCCGTGGCAGCAGAGCACCCGATCGGGGTGCATGACGAGATCTCGCCGCTGCGCCGCGTGATCGTCCACGAACCGGGCGCCGAGCTGGAACGGCTGACCCCCGACTCCCGGGAAGGGCTGCTGTTCGACGAGGTGCTCTGGCTCGACCGGGCCCGGGCCCAGCACCGCCAGTTCAGCGATCTGCTCCGCGGCGAGGGCGTCGAGGTGCTCGAGCTGACGAGGCTGCTGACCGACCTGCTGGACGACCCCGCCCTGCGCCAGGAGCTGCTGCATCGCGCCCTGGATCCGGCGGTGCTCGGGGACATCGCTGTGCAGGACCTCCACGAAGCCCTCGCCGACCTTGCTCCCGAACTGCTGGTCACGGTGCTCATCAGGGGGATCACCGTCGGCGAGCTCGGTGCCCTGGGGGTGAGCCCGCGCTCGATCGCCCTGCACCGGGCGGGGGAGGAGCACCTGGTCCTGGACCCGCTGCCCAACCACATGTTCACCCGCGACACCTCTGCCTGGATCGGTGACGTCGTCTCCGTCAGTCCGATGCGCCATTCCGCCAGGCGCCGCGAGAGCCTGCACCTGGAGCTGATCTACCGCCACCATCCGCAGTTCGCGGGAGCCTCCGCACCCCGGCGCATCGTCGGTCGGGACGGCGCCGGGGCGGCGACCGTCGAGGGCGGTGACGTGATGATGCTGTCGCCGCGCGTGGTCGCCGTCGGCATGTCCGAGCGCACCAGCGCGGTCGGTGTCGAACGGCTCGCCGCGGATCTGCTGGCCGACGGGTCGGTGGAGCGGGTGGTCGCGATCGCCCTGCCGCACCGCCGCTCGATGATGCACCTGGATACCGTCACGACCGTCGTGGACGAGGAGTCGATGCTGCGGTTCGGGCCGCTCGAGCCGCTGGAGACCTTCGAGATCGAGCGCCCGGGGGAGCGGCTGGTCTCGAGGGCCAGGCCGGCCGACGAGATGGACCAGGTGCTCGCCCGCGGTCTCGGCGTGCCCTCGCTGCGGGTGCTCACCCCGCCGCTGGACGCCTACGCCGCGGCCCGTGAGCAGTGGGACGACGGCTGCAACGTGCTGGCCCTCGCCCCGGGGAAGGTGGTCGCCTACGAGCGTGCCGCCGCCACCAACGAGTACCTGCGCGGCCAGGGGGTCGAGGTGCTCGAGTTCGCCGGCGACGAGCTGGGGCGCGGACGCGGCGGCCCGCGCTGCATGAGCTGCCCGGTCTCCCGCGGCTGACGACCAGACTGGCTGAGGACCAGGCGGGCTGGCGGTCGGGCGGGCTGATGACCAGGCGGGCGGGCCCGCGATGTGGTTCCGCGATGCGATTCAGCGGCGGGACGGGGGCGGCGGGTCGGCTGCGGTCTGCAGCGGCTGGGCATACTCAGGGAGCGGCGCACTCAGCGAACGCTCGAGGAGCAGCTGCTGGGTGCCGAACTCCTCGAGCCCCTTGCGCACGGTGAAGCCGAGCTTGCGCAGCAGCTCCACGCTGCGCTTGTTGCGGGTCTGGCTGATGGCGATGACGTGCTCGTCCTCGAGCTCCTGGCGGGCCCAGCCCAGCAGGGCGATGCAGGACTCCGCCGCGAAGCCCTGGCCCGTCCACTCCGGCAGCAGCGCATAGGAGAGCTCGAGCTCTCCGCGGTCGTAGCTGAGGGAGATCGACCCGATCATGGAGTCCTCCTCCGCCAGAGCGAGCGCCCAGCGCCCCCAGGTCAGGCCCAGCGGTGAGAGCTCCAGTGCCTGCCGCGAGGCGTAGTCCACCGCGCCGCCGAGGTACTCCCGGGTGATGGGGTCGGTCATCAGGCGGATCAGCGCTTGGCGGTCGTCGTCGCCTGGCGGACGGATCACCAGCCGCGGGCTGTGGATCCGTACCGGCCACTCGGTCGTGCCTTCCATTGTCACGCCTCCACGGTACTAGGTACTCGGGCAGAGCCGCGGGCCGTTCGGTCCTCGGCACTGCCCCGGCCCGGCCCCGGGCGACGGAAGTGGAGGGGTCCGCGACGCGGGTGTCGCGCGGGCGGTATGGTGAGCCTGCGGCACAGCGACGTGGCGCACTGGTCGGTGCGGCCTGCGCCGTGCAAGGCAGATCTTGACGCAGACGGTGGAGAGCGTGAGACCTCCCCGAGACGAAGAAGGAGCACCATGGCTGAGCAGGACCTGCGCAGCACCGCCCTCGAGGCGGTCCACGAGTCGCTCGGTGCGACGTTCACAGATTTCGCGGGCTGGCGCATGCCGGTCCGGTATGACTCGGATCTTGCCGAGCACAAGGCCGTGCGTCAGAGCGCCGGCCTCTTCGACCTCAGCCACATGGGTGAGATCCACCTGCGCGGCCCGGAGGCCGCTGCTGCGCTGGACCACGCGCTCGCCGGGAAGATGTCGGCCATGTCGCAGGGGCGCGCGAAGTACTCGCTGCTGCTGACCGACGAGGGAGGCGTGATCGACGACGTCATCACCTACCGTCTGGCCGAGGACCACTTCCTGGTGGTCGCCAACGCCTCCAATGCCGAGGTCGACGCCGCCGAGCTGCTCGCCCGCGCGGAGGGCTTCGACGTCGAGGTCGACGATGCCTCCTCCCGCACCTCTCTGATCGCTGTCCAGGGTCCTCAGAGCGAGCAGATCCTGCTGGATGCGCTCCTCGGCGCGGACAGCGGGGTCGAAGGCCTCACGGCCGAGGACCTCACCGAGATGAAGAACTATCGCTTCGCCGAATGCACCTACCGCGGGGAGTCGATGCTGATCGCCCGTACCGGCTACACCGGCGAGGACGGCTTCGAGCTCTACCTCCCGAACGAGCACGCACCCGCCCTGTGGGAGCAGCTCACCGTCGTCGGCGGCGACCGCCTCACCCCGTGCGGACTCGCCTGCCGTGACACCCTCCGCCTCGAGGCGGGGATGCCGCTGTACGGCAACGAGCTCGGCCGGGACCTGTACCCCGCGCAGTCGGGCATGGCACGCGTCGTCGCCCTGAAGTCCAAGCAGGACTTCGTCGGCCGCGCCGGCGTCGAGGCGGCGGACCTGACCGACCGGCCGGTGCTCGTGGGCCTGGTCGCGGAGGGTCGCCGTGCCGCGCGCGCCGACGCACAGGTGCGCGATGCGGACGGGCTTGAGGTCGGAGCGGTCTCCTCCGGCGCGCTGTCGCCGACGCTGGGACACCCCATCGCGATGGCCTTCGTGCGCACCTCGGTCGCCGCTGCCGGCACCGAGCTGGTGGTCGATGTCCGCGGCAAGGACCTGCCGGTCCGGGTCGTGGAGATGCCCTTCTACCGTCGCGACTGACCTGCTGTCGGGACTCACCTCCTGGTCCGGTCCCGGCGGCTCATGACCCCACCCGAGTTTTCCCCACCCTCTCCGGAAGGACCGATCCCATGTCCGCAGAACTCCTCTACAGCAAGGACCACGAGTGGGTCCGCGTCGAGTCCGATGGCGTGGCCGTCATCGGCGTGACCGACTATGCCGCCGAGCAGCTCGGCGACGTCGTCTACGTCGATCTGCCCGAGGTGGACGGCGAGATCAACGCCGGCACCGAGATGGGGGAGATCGAGTCGACCAAGTCCGTCTCCGATCTGTTCTCCCCGATCAACGGCACCGTCACCGAGATCAACGATGCCGTCGTGGACACCCCCGAGCTGGTCAACTCCTCACCCTTCGATGAGGGCTGGCTGATCAAGGTCAGCTTCGACGCGCTGCCCGAGGATCTCCTGAGCGCCGAGGACTACAAGGCGTTCACCGAGTCCTGAGCGTCGCGGAGGCGGCTGCCACCCGGCGGCCGCCTCCCGCCGGTGCAGCGCTGCGCTGCGCGGACGGCTCCCACCCTCCAGATCCATCCAGAACCGCACGCAACATCCAGGGGCACTCCTTCATGACCGCATCGCCTGCGCATGCTCACGACTCCTTCGTCCGCCGCCACGTCGGCACCGATCCTGACGCGCAGCGTCACATGCTCGAGGTCCTGGGCTATGACTCCCTGGACGAGATGCTGATCGCCGCGGTGCCCAGCACGATCCTGCTGGACCAGTCCGAGGGCACCCGCAGCGTCGCCTCCGTGGTCCCTGCCGGCGTCACCGAGCCGGCCGCGCTGGTCGAGCTCCAGGCTCTCGCCGACCGCAACACGGTCCACCGCTCGCTGATCGGCCTGGGCTACCACGACACCCACACCCCCGCGGTGATCCAGCGCAATGTGCTGGAGAACCCCGCCTGGTACACCGCCTACACCCCGTACCAGCCCGAGATCTCCCAGGGCCGCCTCGAGGCTCTGCTGACCTTCCAGACCATGATCTGCGATCTCACCGGGATGGATCTCTCCAACGCGTCCACCCTCGATGAGGCGACCTCTGCCGCCGAGGCGATGCTGCTCGCCCGCCGCCACGTCAAGCGGGGCGGCAACGTCTTCCTGGTCGACACCGACACCCTCCCCGCCACCAAGGCGGTTCTCCAGGGCCGGGCCGACGGACTCGGCATCGAGCTGCGCGAGGTCGACTTCGCCCATGAGGGCGCCCCCGAGGGCGAGTACTTCGGCGCCTTCCTCCAGTACCCTGGAGCCTCCGGCCGAGTCTGGGACCCCCGCGATGTCATCGCCGAGGTCAAGTCCACCAAGGCCCTCGCGATCGTCTCCGCCGACCTGCTGGCCCTGACCATGCTCGCCTCCCCGGGGTCGCTCGGCGCGGATGTCACCGTCGGCACCTCCCAGCGCTTCGGGATCCCGCTCGGCTTCGGCGGCCCGCACGCAGGCTTCGTCGCGGTGCGCAAGGGCCTGGAGCGCCAGCTGCCGGGACGTCTCGTGGGCGTCTCCCAGGACGCCGATGGCAATCCCGCCTACCGGCTCTCCCTGCAGACCCGTGAGCAGCACATCCGCCGCGAGAAGGCCACCAGCGCGATCACCACCGCGCAGGTGCTGCTGGCCGTGATGGCAGCGATGTATGCCGTCTACCACGGCCCCGAAGGGCTCACCCGCATCGGCCGCACCGTCGCCGACCGCACCGCAGCCCTCGCCGACCTGCTGCGTCGCAGCGGCTTCGAGCTCGCCGGCGACAGCTTCTTCGACACCCTCGAGGTGCGCGCCACCGGACTCGCCGGCGCGATCGCCCAGTCCCTCCGCGACACGGGCTTCCTCGTCCACACCGTCGGCGATGACCTGGTGCACCTCTCGCTCGACGAGACCACCACTGCCGCGGACCTCGAATCGATCGCCGCGGCCTTCGCTCCTCACGCACCGACCCCCGGCCAGGAGCTCTCCGAGGTCGATTCCGGCAAGGGCTGGGACGGCCTGGTGCGCGAGGACCCCTTCCTCCAGCATCCGGTGTTCTCCTCGTTCCGCTCCGAGACCGCGATGATGCGCTACCTGCGCCGCCTCGCGGACCGCGACTTCGCGCTGGACCGCGGGATGATCCCGCTGGGCTCGTGCACCATGAAGCTCAACGCCGCCACCGAGATGGCCGGCATCACCTGGGCGGGCTTCAACGCCCTGCACCCCTTCGCTCCTCGCGAGGACGTGAGCGGCTATCTCGAGCTGATCACGCAGCTGGAGACCTGGCTCGCGGATCTCACCGGCTACGACACCGTCTCCCTGCAGCCCAATGCCGGTTCGCAGGGTGAGTTCGCGGGCCTGCTCGCGATCCGCGCGTACCACGCCTCCCGCGGCGAGAGCAACCGTGAGGTGTGCCTGGTGCCGTCCTCGGCGCACGGCACCAACGCCGCCTCCGCCGTCATCGCCGGTCTGCGCGTGGTGGTCGTCGCCTCCGATGCGCGCGGCAACATCGACCTCGATGACCTCAAGCAGAAGATCAAGGACCACGGCGACGAGCTCGCCGCGATCATGATCACCTACCCCTCCACCCACGGCGTCTACGAGGAGGAGGTGCGCACCGTCTGCGAGCTGGTCCACGATGCCGGCGGGCAGGTCTACGTCGACGGCGCGAACCTCAACGCCCTGCTGCAGGTGGCGCGTCCCGGTGAGTTCGGCGGCGACGTCTCCCACCTGAACCTCCACAAGACCTTCTGCATCCCGCACGGCGGCGGCGGTCCGGGGGTCGGCCCGGTCGCGGCGAAGGCGCACCTGGCGCCGTTCCTGCCCGGCCATCCCTCGATCCAGCAGGCCGAGCACCCGGTAGCAGGCCAGGGCGAGCAGCCCCACGGTGGCGCCCCGGTCTCGCAGTCCCCCTACGGCTCCGCGTCGATCCTGCCCATCACCTGGACCTACATCCGGCTGATGGGCCCGGACGGGCTGCGCCACGCGACCGCCTCCGCGGTGCTCGCGGCGAACTACATGGCACGCCGGCTCTCGGAGTCCTACGAGATCCTCTACACCGGCGAGAACGGCCTGGTGGCCCACGAGTGCATCGTGGACCTGCGACCGCTCACCGCCCGCACCGGGATCACCGTGGACGACGTCGCCAAGCGGCTCATCGACTACGGCTTCCACGCCCCGACCATGTCCTTCCCGGTCGCGGGGACGCTGATGGTGGAGCCGACGGAATCCGAGGACCTCGCCGAGATCGACCGCTTCGTCGACGCGATGCTGATGATCGCGAAGGAAGCCGACGAGGTCGTGGCCGGGACCTGGCCCGCCGAGGACAACCCACTGGTCAATGCCCCGCACACTGCGGCGTCGGTGGTCACGGGGGAGTGGACCCACCCGTACTCCCGCGAGGTGGCCGTCTACCCCGGAAGCTGGACCGCGCTCGAGGACGATTCCGTCCACGACAGCGCCCAGATGCGGATCCAGTCGAAGTACTGGCCGCCGGTGCGCCGCGTCGAGCAGGCCTACGGCGACCGCAACCTGGTGCCGACCTGGCCACGTGACTGAGCTCGGCCCGCTCGCCCGGTGAGCACCCGTTCTGTGTGAACAGCTGTGACGCCCCGGTTTCCGACCGGGGCGTCGTTGCTCCTAGGCTCTGGGCATGACCGAGATCCTCACCACCCATGCCGGTTCCCTCCCTCGCAGCCCCGAGCTGATCGAGGCCAATGCGCAGCGCCCCGTCGGCGCCGACGGGCTGACCCCCGAACCCACCGCCGAGTTCCGCGAGGTGCTGCGCCAGGCCGTGGTGGACGTGGTGGCGAAGCAGCGCGAGATCGGCATCGCGATCCCCAACGACGGGGAGTACGGGCACCTGATGGGCTCCGCCGTGAACTACGGCTCCTGGTGGTCCTACATCTTCGACCGCGTGAGCGGCCTGGAGCTCACCGGCAGCGACCACTTCTCCTCCGCACCGGTCCGCTCGAGCCCGGGCGACGTGCGCCTGACCACTTTCCCCGACCGTCGTGACTGGACGACGTTCGCCGAGGCCTACCAGGACCCGACCTCGGGCATCACCGTCGGCGCCCAGACCACCTTCCCCGCGGCGACCGGCGCGGTCGCGTTCTCCGACGTGGGTCGCGAGCTTGTCGGCCAGGACGTCACGAACATCCAGGCGGCGCTGAAGGACGCCGGCTACGAGCACGGCTTCCTCAACTCCCTCTCGCCGGGCTCCGGCAGCCGCATCGTCGATGGCCATTACGGCGACGAGGACGCCTTCCTCGACGCGTGGGTCGAGGTGATGCGCCCCGAGTACGAGGCGATCGCCGCCGCCGGGCTCACCGTGCAGATCGACGATCCCTCGATCGCCGAGAACTGGGATCAGATCAACCCCGAGCCGAGCGTCGAGGACTATCTCGCCTTCACCCGCAAGCGGGTCGACGCGGTGAACCGCGCCCTGGTGAACGTGCCCACCGAGCAGACCCGATTCCACCTCTGCTGGGGCTCCTGGCACGGTCCGCACACCACCGATATCGAGTTCCGGCACATCGCCCCGCTGCTGCTGGAGATCGACGCGAAGTACTACAGCTTCGAGGCGGCGAACGTGCGCCACGAGCACGAGTGGACCGTGTGGCAGGACCTCGAGCTGCCCGCGGACAAGGTCATCGTGCCCGGCATCGTCTCCCACGCCACGAACGTGGTCGAGCACCCCGAGCTGGTCGCCCAGCGGCTCGAGCGCTTCGCGAGGATCGTGGGCCCCGAACGCGTGATCGGCTCGACCGACTGCGGCCTCGGCGGGCGCATCCATCCCCAGATCGCCTGGGCGAAGCTCGAATCCCTCGTCGAGGGTGCGAAGCTCGCCTCGCAGCGTCTCTGACCTGGAACGCACCGGCGGCCGCACCCTGCACCCTCGGGTGGCGGCCGCTGCTGCGGACCAAGTGTTCATCCAGAAGTCACACGCTCCTTGCGCGGAAGACCTGCATCCGGAGCATGATCGGCGGCGTGAGGATTCTCTTCGTCTCCGAATCATTCCTTCCGCACATGAACGGGGTCACGAACTCGGTGCTCCGCGTCGTGGACCATTTCTCCGCCACGGGTGACGATCTCGGAATCATCGCCCCGCAGTGGCCGGGAGCTGACAAGCACCTGCGCACCGCCTGCGGTCGACGGGTGAGGGTGCGCCGTATCGCCTCGGCCCCGATGCCGGGCTATTCGGAGGTGCGAATCGCCGCCACCAGCGCCGCAGCGCTGAAGCGACGGATCGACGAGTTCCAGCCCGACGTCATCCACCTCGCCTCCCCGATGATCCTCGGCGGCCGGGCCGTGATCGCCGCCCAGAAGGCAGGAGTGCCCACCGTCGCGGTCTACCAGACCGACATCCCCGGCTACACCGCCCGCTACGGGATGCCGTTCCTGGAGAACGCCACCTGGCAGCTGCTGCGCGACGTCCACAACCGGGCCACGGTGAACCTCGCCCCTTCGACCGCGACCCGGGACCAGCTCATCCAGCACGGCATCGAACGGGTGGACCTCTGGCGGCGCGGCGTGGACACCACCCTGTTCAGCCCGGAGCTGAGCAGCCCGTCGCTGCGGGCCTCGTACGCGCGGCCGGACGAGAAGCTCGTGATCTACGTGGGTCGTCTGGCGGCCGAGAAGCAGGTCGAGGACCTCAAGGTCATCCACGACATGCCCGGCGTACGGCTGCTGATCGTGGGGGAGGGGCCCGAGAGGGAGCCGTTGCGCCGGCTGATGCCGCGTGCACGCTTCGCCGGCTTCCGCACCGGCACCGACCTCGCGGCCCACCTCGCCAGCGCCGACCTGTTCATCCACCCCGGCGAGCTCGAGACCTTCGGACAGACCCTCCAGGAGGCCATGGCCTCCGGCCTGCCGGTCATCGCACCGCGGCGTGGGGGGCCGGTGGACCTCGTCGCCCCCAGCCGCACCGGCTGGCTCTACACCCCGGGCATGCTCGATGAGCTGCGGGAGCGCGCGAGCGACCTGCTCTTCGACGATGCGAAGCGCCAGGCCTTCGGACGGGCGGCCGAGGAGTCCGTGCGCAAGCGGACCTGGCCGGTGCTCGCCGAACAGCTGCGCAGCTACTACCTGCAGGCGATCGAGCAGCACCGGCAGGTCGACGCCCTGCTCTGACCTCGCTGCCACCACCCGCAGTCACAGGCCGCTGTCAGCACCCGCAGTCATGAACCGCAGTCATGAACCGCTGTCACGAACCGCAGACACGGACCGCTGTCACAATCCGCCACATAGCTCGCCCGGCATGCCGCCGGCAGGGTGAACTGGGTCCAGTCGTCGACCGACGGCCCGGAACATCGCTCCTCTGCGGAAGGGACAACATCATGGCGCAGCGCACTCGTCGCCCGCTCATCGGCGTGACCGCGGGGACCCGCACGATGATGTCCGGCGCCTGGGCGGGCCATGACGCCGTGGCGGTCAACGAGCAGTACGTGCGCGCACTGCGCGAGGCCGGCGCCCGCCCCGTGATCATCGCCCCGCAGGACGAGTGGAGCGATGAGGAGATCGCCGAGCTGGACGGCCTCGTGCTCACCGGCGGCACCGACCTCGACCCCGCGGCCTGGGGTGAGGGTTCAGTCCCCACCGACATGACCCCCGACCCGGAGCGGGACACCTTCGAGACGGCGCTCTACCGCGCCGCCCGCCGCAACGACGTGCCCGTGCTCGGGATCTGCCGTGGCCTGCAGATCATCGTCATCGCCGAGGGCGGTGAGCTGCACCGTCATCTGCCCACGGACCTGCCCGCGCATCCCTCGACGGGTCTGGAGCCCACCCGCGTCGAGGCGCAGCTCGATGCGGCCAGCGACCTCGCCCTCGCCCTCGGCACCCGCGCCGTGGTCACCGCCTTCCACCACCAGGGGATCCGCGCCGTCCGCGGGGATCTGCGGATCGTGGCCCGCCATGAGAGCGGCCTGCCGCTCGCGGTCGAGGCCGGATCCGGCTCGAGCGTGCTCGGCGTGCAGTGGCACCCCGAGATCGATGGCCAGGCGGGAGCCGCCGTCTTCGAGAGTCTGCTCACGGCGATCCGCCACCGCGACACGGTCACGGTGGCACCCTCCCTGGTCTAAGATGGGGAGCGGTCGTCCGAGCCCCGTGCCGGACGCAGCCCTTGGTGACACAGAGGAAGAGGCAGCATGAGCAAGCAGCATGTCGCGGACGCGACCGATGCGCAGACGCATCAGGACGAGAACGTGACCTCGAAGGGCAACAGCACCGTCCTGTCGGTGGTGCTCTTCATCGTGCTCTTCGGACTGTTCGTCGCCGGGCTGTACATGATGTCGATGATCTCGATGACTGAGCCTTCCGTGGGCCTCTTCGTCGGCGGGCTCGCCCTGTGCATGGTCGCGCTGTACGGCACCTTCGATCTGGTGCCGCGCTTCCTCTCCTGAGCTCCACCCCTGAATTTCCTCGTGCCCGGCGCCTCACGGCGGCCGGGCACGAGTCATGTGCGGCCGGTAACACTGGCGTGAGTGCCCGCCCGGGAGTGCGCGCCGATCAGCCGACGGGGTGCTTCTCCTCCAGGCGGACGATCGACTCCAGCGCCACCACGATCATGTCCTCGAAGGTCTCCTGACGCTCCTGCGCACTGGTCTCCTCCCCGGTGAGCAGGTGATCCGAGACCGTGCAGAGCGCCAGCGCCCTGCGGGAGAACTGCGCGGCGAGGGTGTACAGAGCGGCGGCCTCCATCTCCACGCCGAGCACCCCGTATCCCGCCAGGGTGCGGGCGGTCTCGGGATCCGGGGAATAGAACTGGTCGGAGGAATACAGACCCCCGGCGACCAGCGGGAGCATGCGCTCCTCAGCGACGTCCGCCGCGATCCGGGCCAGCGTGAAGTCGGCGGCCGGGGCGAAGGAGACGTGACGGAAGCGCGGAACGTTCATCGCGGAATCCGTCGAGGCGGCCATCCCCAGGATCACGTCCCGCACCTTCACCGCCTCCGAGAGGGCGCCGCAGGTCCCCACCCGGATGATGGTCTGCACGTCGTAGTCGTCGAAGAGCTCCTGGGAATAGATCGCCATCGAGGGCTGACCCATGCCGGATCCCTGCGCAGAGACCCGGATCCCGCGGTAGGTGCCGGTGTAGCCCAGCATTCCGCGCACGTCGTTGTACTGCAGAGGATCCTCGAGGAAGGTCTCGGCGATCCAGCGAGCGCGATAAGGGTCGCCGGGCATCAGGACGTAGGGCGCGATCCGGTCGGGGGAGGCACCGATGTGTGTCGACATGCTGCCAGCGTACGGCGCACGCTCGACGCGGCAATTCCAGGCAGCGCCGCCCATGGTGTGTTCTGGCGCCAGATGGCGCACAATGGGTCACCGTGAACGCTCACGATCCTCACCTCGCCGCCTCTGCGCGCCCCGCTGTGCCGACGGCGGTGCGACGAGCCCGCTGGGCCGTCTCCCTGGTCTTCTTCCTCAACGGTGCGTCCTTCTGCGCGATCCTGCCGCGGTATCCGGAGCTGGTGGAGTCGATCGGGCTCAGCAACACCTCCTTCGGCCTCGCCATCGGCATCGGCCCCCTCGGCGGTCTGCTGGCCGGCCTGTTCGCCGCCCGACTGATGTCCCGCTTCGGTTCGGCCCGGGTCAGCGTGGTGATGCAGATCCTCGCCTCCACCACGCATCTGGCGGTCTACCTCTCCGGGTCCTGGCTCTGGCTGACCTGCTCGCTGCTGCTGGCGACGGCGGCCGATGCGATCACGGACATCGCGATGAACGCCCACGGCATGCGGGTCGAGCGGCGCTATCGCCGTTCGATCATGAACAGCTACCACGGCTGGTGGTCGCTCGGGGCAGTGGTCGGCGGTCTGATCGGGGCCGGCTGCGCGCAGCTCGGACTGCCGCTGTGGATCCAGGGCATCGTCGGCATGATCGTGTTCGGTGCCCTCGCCGCCGCCGCGCTGCGCCTGATGCTGCCGGGCGACGACAGCACCGAGCGCACCCCGGTCGCCGCTCCGTCGGCATCCTCCGCAGCCGGAGTCCCCGATGCGGCACCGACCGGCTTCCGGCTGGCCGGGATGAGCCTGCGAGCGCTCGGCCTGGTGAGCGCCCTGGGCATGATCCTGGTGTTCGCGGGCTCCACGGAGGACACCGGCAGCACCTGGGGTGCGCTGTTCATGCAGGACACCTTCGAGGCCACGCCCTTCCTCGCGGGCATGGCATTCGTGGCGCTGCAGGGAGCGCAGACCATCGGCCGCTTCACCGGCGACGCGGTCGTGGACCGGCTGGGAGATCGGGCCACCGCACGACTCGGAGGCGTGATCGCGATGGTGGGGATGAGCTTCGCCCTGCTGGTGCCCTCACCGGCGACTGCAGTGGTCGGCTTCGCCGCCGCCGGGTGGGGAGTGGCGACTCTCTTCCCTGCCGCCTATCGTGCTGCGGATGACCTGCCCGGTGTGCCCCACGGAGTCGGTATCACGGTGGTCGGCTGGTTCGCGCGCCTGGGCTTCTTCCTCACCCCGCCGCTGATCGGCGTGCTCGCGGATGCGATGACCCTGCGCTATGCGCTGTGGATGGTCCCGCTGTATGCCATCGGCATCCTGGTGTTCTCCCGGGTGCTGAGCTCCCGGAGCGTCAAGGCAGGGCACTGACGCAGCTCGTCAGCGCAGGACGCTGAGGCGCCCTCGACGCCGCCGGAGCCGTGAACCGACGGGAGCCTGCGCTCAGAAGCGGCTGCTGTCCCCGGCCCCCTCGCGGGCGATCACGAGGTCTCCGCTGGAGAGATCCACGACGGTGGTCGGCTCGATCCCGACCTCCCCGGAGTCGATGATCGCGTCCACCTGCTCGCCGAGCAGCTCCTGAACCACCCAGGCCTCGGACGGCGGGTCCTCCTGCCCGGGCAGCAGCAGCGTCGAGGACGCGATCGGTTCACCGAGCGCCTCGACCAGAGCGTGTGCCACCCGATGATCGGGAATCCGCACCCCGACCGTGTGCTTCTTGGGGTGCGCGAGCTTGCGCGGCACCTCCTTGGTGGCGGGGAGGATGAAGGTGTACGCCCCGGGAGTCGCGTTCTTGACCAGCCGGAAGACCGGGTTCGAGACCAGCACGAACTGCCCCAGCTGCGCGAAGTCGGCACAGATCAGCGTGAAGTGATGATCCTTGCCGACCTGGCGGATGCGACGGATCCGTTCGAGCGCCTCGACGTTGCCGAGGGTGCAGCCCAGGGCGTAGCAGGAATCGGTGGGGTAGGCGATCAGGCCACCGTCCTTCAGCACCGAGACGGCTTGCTCGATCAGCCGCGGCTGCGGATCCTCGGGGTGGATGTCGAGATACTTCGCGGGGCGACGTGACCTGGCCATGCCCGATGATACGTCGGGGCCTCGCAGATCGTCGATCAGGCGAGCAACCGGACGATCAGCACCGTCCACCGTCGGGGCACGGCCCCTGCCACGGCTCAGGCGACGACCACGAACTCACGGCCGATCCATTTGGTGCGCCGCAGCCGCACCACTGCGCTGACCGGCAGCGGCCCCTTGATATGGGGATAGCCGCGGCCCTTGCCGTCCACATCCGCCTCGATGTCCACGGCGATGCCGGCGGCCTCCACCCGGGCCACCTCGATCTCCAGGATCACGAGGTCCGAGGGACGATCGGGATAGACCCGCTTGGCGACCTTCGAGACCTGCTCCGGCCAGGACGCGTGCAGGAAGCCTTCCTCGGCCAGCTCGCGACCACGCGTCGCACGGGTGTAGGAGCCTGACCGAACGGCTGCCTCCCAGATGGGCAGTTCGGTGATGTGCCAGATCAGGGGCGGAGGCATGACCGGCAGTGTACCGTGACCGGCATGGATGAGACCTCCGCCGGACCTGGCGCGGTGCGCCTGGTCCACGATGAAGACCGTGACCGCTACGAGGCGCTCGACGGCGATGAGCTGGTCGCCGTCCTCGCCTATGGGGACGAGGATCTGCCGCCGGGCTCCGGAAACGGCGGCGCTCTCGGGGTGCGGGTGCGGGACCTGCGCTCGACCGTCGTCGCCCCCGAGCGCTCCGGTCAGGGCATCGGCTCCGCGATCGTGCGCTATGCCCTGGACGACATCCGCGGCCAGGGCTTGAAGACGCGCCCCACCTGCTGGTTCGTCAAGGGATGGATCGGCCGTCACCCCGAATACGCCGACCTGCTGGAGCACCCACCAGGTCGTCGCGAGCAGGAGGGTCGATGACCTACCGGATCCTGACCGTCTGCACCGGCAACATCTGCCGCTCGCCGATGATCGAGTACGCACTGCGCGAGGCTCTGGACCGGGCGGGGCTCGGCGAGCGCGCCGAGGTCGCCTCCGTGGGCACCACCGGCTGGGAGGCGGGCAATCCGATCGATCCGCGGGCCGGCGACCTGCTGCGCCGCCACGGGATCGATGCAGCCGGCCACCGTGCCCGCCGGCTGGACGAGCAGGAGCTGCACCGCGCTGACCTCGTGCTCGCTCTCGACCACGACCATCTCGGGCCGCTTCAGCGCGCGCTCGGCCGCGATCAGGCCGCCCGCACGGTCAGAATGGTGCGGGACTTCGCCCCGACCCCCGTCGAGGACACCGGCATCCGCGACCCCTGGTACGGAGACGAGAGCGACTTCGAGACCACCTGGCAGCAGATCCAGGAGGCGCTGGGCGGCATCGTCGACCATGTCAGCGCCCAGCTCACTGCCGATGAGCGACCGGTCGACTCCCCGGAGCAGCGATGAGCGCCCCGGAGCCGCTCGGCGCCCTGGAGACGGCCGCCGCCCTGCGCAGCGCAGAGCTCGACGTCCTCGAGCTCGCCGAGCGGACGCTCGAGTCGGCCCGCAGCATCGGCGCCGAGACCGGGGCGTTCGCCCATCTGCTCGAGGACCTCACCAGGGAGCAGGCTCGCGCCGTCTCCGAGCGGCTCGACGACGCGCGCCGCCGCGGCGCATCGCAGGACCTCGCCGCGCAGTGGCCGCTGCTCGGAGTGCCGCTGCCGATCAAGGACCTGACTCAGATCGCCGGTGCCCCCTTCGAGGCGGGGAGCGCCGCCCTCGCAGGCAACATCGCGACCGTGACCGACGGGGTGGCCCAGAGGATCCTCGATGCCGGCACCCTCACCATCGGCAAGACCACCACGCCGGAGTTCGGCATGCCCTGCTACACCGAACCCGCGACCGGCGCCCCCGCCCGCACCCCCTGGGACCTGCGCCGCACCGCCGGCGGTTCGAGCGGGGGTGCGGCCGCAGCGGTCGCCTCGGGTGTGGTCCCTCTCGCCCATGGCTCCGACGGCGGTGGATCCGTGCGGATCCCCGCAGCCTGCTGCGGCATCGTGGGCCTGAAGCCGTCCCGTGGAGTGGTCTCGCCCGGGCCCTACGGCAGCGAAGGGATGGGCCTGGTCACCGACGGCGTGCTCGCACGCAGCGTGCGCGATGCCGCCGCCGGGCTCGATCTCATCGCCGGGCCCCGCCCGGGAGACTTCACCCCCTCGCAGGCATCGGGACGCTCCTACCTCGCCCGCCTCGACGAGGAGGCCGAGGCTCCGACCTCGCTCCGGATCGCCGTGCTGCGAGAGCCGTTGGCCGCGGAGACCGAGGTGCACCCGGCCGCCCTGCGCGGGCTCGAACGCGCCCTCCAGGTGCTGCGCGGGCTCGGACATGAGACCACTGAGATCCGCGCCCCCTTCACTCCCGAGGACTGGAAGTCCTTCATGCCGCTGTGGACCGTCGGCGCGGCGACCATCCCACTGACCGAGGCGCAGGAGGGGGCGCTGCTCGAGCTGACCCGCTGGCTGCGCGAACGCGGCCGCAGCTACAGCGCAGTGGAGCTGGCCCAGGCGTTCTCCAGCGTGCAGTCCCTCGCCCGGCGCACCCTGGAGGGGTTCGCTCCGTTCGATCTGGTCATCACGCCTGCCCTGGCCGCGCCCCCTGCCTTCCCCGCGGAGCTCCAGCTCCCCGAGGGCGAGGCGGACTTCTGGGCCCAGTGCGCCTTCACCCCCTGGACCAGCACCTGGAACATGCTCGGCACCGCGGCCCTCTCGGTCCCGGTGCATCGGGAGCAGATCGACGGCAGAGAGCTGCCCTTCGGCGTGCAGCTGGGCGCCACGAGATACGGTGACGAGCCGCTCCTGCTCGCCGTCGCCGCGCGGCTCGAGGCCCACGACCCGTGGCCGCTGGTGCGCGCCCCTCAGCACGCATGAGCGCCACCGGTGACGGGGCCGGACCGCAGACCGTCCGACTCGACGTCTGGTTGTGGAGCGCCCGGCTGATGCCCACCCGCTCGGCGGCGACGGCGGCATGCCGTGGCGGTCACGTGCGGCGCAACGGCGAGCCCGCCAAAGCAGCCCAGAAGATCGTGACCGGGGATGAGCTGCGGGTGCGCTCCCCGGGCCGCGAACGGGTCGTGGTGGTCACCCGGATCCTCACCAAGCGGGTGGGAGCCCCGATCGCTCGCACCGCCTATGAGGATCACAGCCCGGAGCCTCCGCCCCAGCTCGCCGCCGCCCCGCCCCGGCGGGAGCGCGGCACCGGCAGGCCCACCAAGCGGGAACGCCGGCAGTTCGATCGACTGCGGGGGCGCGACTCCGGGGGCGGCGACGAGCAGGAGTTCCCGCTCGGCGATCCCCGGTTCTGAACCCGACCAGGGCCCCGCGTCGATGACGTGGGGCCCTGGGGGATGCGTGCCGGCCCGAGCGCCGCAGTGGGATCAGCGAGCGAAGGAGAGCAGCTCCTGGCGGTTCGTGGTCAACCGGCCGAGCAGGTTCCGCTCGATCTCGACGACCTTGGGATTCGCGCCGTCGGCGAGCAGCCGCTGACGGATCGAGGCGAGGTCGGCGCTCTCCCGGATGAAGCGCTTCATCACCGGTCTGGCGCCGATCTGCCCGGCCCACCGTTTGCCCTCGCGCCGTCCCTTCCAGGTGGCGAGCATGTCGACCTCTTCGTGGGTGAGCCAGCCCTGATTGGCGTAGTCGCCGAGGCGGACCCGGGTCAACCTGGACTCATCCCAGATCAGCACCACGATCGCGATCATCCAGAGCAGCGAGAGCAGCGCCTTGGCGCCGTACATCAGCAGCAGGACCCACAGCCCGCCGCCGAGCCCGGCGAAGAAGTTCCATGCAGCATGGACCAGCATCCCCGGGATCAGCGCAGGGATGAAGACCACGAAGCCCATGATGGTGCCCCACTTGCGCGCCACGAAGCCGACGATGACGCCGGTCAGAGAGGTGTAGATCGCGTGGCCGAAGATGTTCATCACCCCGCGCAGGATGAACAGGAACAGCACCTGACCAGCGCCGAAGCTTTCGAGCCCGCGGGTGTAATAGATGATGTTCTCGGTGAAGGCGAACCCGCCGCCGATCAGCGACCCGTAGATCAGGCCATCCAGCGGCCCGTTGAAGTAGCGGCGTGCGAGCACCATCAGCAGCAGCAGCCCGAGCCCCTTGGTGGTCTCCTCGACCAGCGGTGCGCTGACCACCGGGCCGGCAAAAGCGACGGCCGCCTCGCTGCCGGTGATCACGTAGACCAGGTACGAGTTCAGGCTGTTCAGGATGTAGCTGAGACCGGCGGCGATCGCCGCGCCCCAGAAGACCGCGATGATCAACAGGGGCAGGGGCTGGGGATCCCAGCGGTCCGCCAGCAGCATGATCCCGGCGATGACCAGCAGCGAGATCCCGGCGAGGAAGGCGGTGACCGGCCACCAGATCGGGTTCGAGCTCGCGGTCAGGACGAACTCGAGGAAGAACCAGCCGAGCACCAGCAGCACGAAGAAGCCGAGCACCACGAGCGCGAGCCATACCAGGACGCTCACGGTCGGCAGTCTGGTGGTGCTCTGTGCGACCTCCTGCACCCGGCGGGTCTGCGTGGACCACGCGGACTGCGGCTGGGCCTGGTCGGGACGCTGGATCTGCGCCGGTGCGAACCGGGCTGCCGTGAGGCCCGAGGCCGGCCGCACGGAGGTGTCATAGGCGCGCGGATTGCCGTAGTTGATGTAGCGCGGCTGGGACTGGAACGACGGTGAGCCCGGCGCGGAGTGCGAGGCACCGGGGCGCGGCCGCCCGTTGGGCATGTGCTGGCCGCCGGGCTGCTGGTAGGGGGGCTGGGACATGAGGGCCTCTGTTTTCGCGGCAGGGGTGTCAGGGAGAGCTGTGCAGCGCGTGGTCGACGCCGATTCCCCTGGACGGACGAGTCATGGCGCCAGTGCGATGCTACAGGTGTGTGATCCCATTCTCACCGAGAGACAGGGGCGCAGGAGCCGTTGTGGATGACGCCTGATGGACGCTCGGAGCGTCCGCTGCCGAAGATTCCTAGAGTTGAGCGGAATAGACTCAACTTCATCGGCGTTGACCAGAACGGATGTCACCGACCACCGAGGCGCACAGGAGAGGAGCACCGTGGAATTCCAGTTCACCACCCGCTCGCAAGAAGCGGTCGCCGCCGCAGCGGAGAAGGCTGCCGAGCTCGGCAACCCCGAGATCAGCTCGATGCACCTGCTGTGGGCCCTGGCCGACCAGGACAACGGCATCGGCCGTGCGGCGCTGGTCGCAGCCGGTGCCGATCCGCTCGAGGTGATCCGCCGCGCCGCCCAGGCGATCGACTCGTTGCCGCGAGCCAGCGGGGGCTCCTCACCCACCTTCATCGGCACCGGCTTCGATGCGCTCGAGACGGCGCGTCGCGAAGCCGACGCCGCCGGCCGCACCTATCTGTCCACCGAGCACCTGATGCTCGGCATCGCACTCGGCAAGGACGCCGCCGCCCGGCTGCTCGCCGCCTCCGGTGCGACCCCACAGGCACTTCGCGATGCCGTCACCCAGCTGACCCCAGGAGATGACCGAATGAACCAGATGGATTCGCAGAACCCCGAGGGCACCTTCAAGAGCCTCGAGAAGTTCGGGGTGGACCTCACCGAGCTCGCCCGCGAGGGTCGGCTGGACCCGGTCATCGGCCGGGACGCGGAGATCCGCCGCGTCGTGCAGGTGCTCTCCCGACGCACCAAGAACAACCCGGTGCTGATCGGCGAACCCGGCGTCGGCAAGACCGCCGTGGTCGAGGGTCTGGCCCAGCGCATGGTCGCGGGCGACGTGCCGGATTCCCTGCGCGGGAAGCGGCTGGTGTCGCTGGACCTCTCCTCGATGGTCGCGGGATCGAAGTACCGCGGCGAGTTCGAGGAGCGCATGAAGGCTGTCCTGGACGAGATCCGCACCAGCAACGGCCAGATCGTCACCTTCATCGACGAGCTCCACACCGTGGTGGGTGCCGGCGGCTCCGGGGACGGTTCGATGGATGCGGGCAACATGCTCAAGCCCATGCTGGCCCGAGGCGAGCTGCGGATGGTCGGGGCGACCACCCTGGATGAGTACCGCGAGAACATCGAGAAGGACCCCGCGCTCGAGCGGCGGTTCCAGCAGGTGTTCGTGGGGGAGCCGAGCGTCGAGGACACCGTGACGATTCTGCGCGGACTCAAGGACAAGTACGAGGCGCACCACAAGGTCACCATCACCGACTCCGCACTGGTGGCCGCTGCGACCCTCTCCTCGCGCTATATCTCGGGCAGGCAGCTGCCGGACAAGGCCATCGACCTGGTCGATGAGGCGGCCTCCCGCCAACGGATGGAGCTGGACTCCTCCCCGGAGCAGCTGGACATTCTGCGCCGTCAGGTGGATCGGCTGAAGATGGAGGAGCTCGCGCTCGCCGGCAGCGAGGACCCTGGCAGCATCGCGCGGCTCGAGTCGGTGCGCTCCCAGCTCGCCGACCGCACCGAGCAGATGGGGGAGCTCTCGGCGCGCTGGGAGCGGGAGAAGGCCGGCCTGAACCTGGTCGGAGATCTCAAGGCGCAGCTCGAGCAGCTGCGCATGCATGCCGATCGGGCACAGCGGGAAGGCGACCTCACCGCCGCCTCGAAGATCCTCTACGGCGATATCCCCGCCTTGAAGGAGCAGCTGCGAGAGGCGGAGGAGCAGGAAGCCGGCATCGCCGGCGAGCAGGAACGGCCGATGGTCGCCGACCACGTCGGCCCTGATGACATCGCCGACGTCGTCTCCGCGTGGACCGGGATCCCTGCCGGTCGCCTGCTGCAGGGGGAGACCGAGAAGCTGTTGCAGATGGAGGAGAGCATCGGGCGCCGGCTGATCGGGCAGGTGCGCGCCGTCGGCGAGGTCTCCGATGCGGTGCGTCGCGCGCGCGCCGGCATCTCCGACCCGAACCGTCCCACCGGCTCCTTCCTCTTCCTGGGGCCCACGGGTGTGGGCAAGACCGAGCTCGCCAAGGCTCTCGCGGAGTTCCTCTTCGACGATGAGCGGGCCATGATCCGCATCGATATGTCGGAGTACTCCGAGAAGCACACCGTGGCGCGGCTCATGGGTGCCCCTCCGGGCTATGTCGGCTACGACGAGGGCGGCCAGCTCACCGAGGCCGTGCGCCGCAGGCCGTACTCGGTGGTGCTGCTCGACGAGATCGAGAAGGCTCACCCCGATGTCTTCGACGTGCTGCTGCAGGTGCTCGACGACGGCCGGCTCACCGATGGTCAGGGACGGACCGTGGACTTCCGCTCCACGATCATGATCCTCACCTCGAACCTCGGCTCCCATGCGCTGCAGGATCAGACGCTCGAGGAGAAGGAGAAGCACGAGCGGGTGATGCAGGTGGTGCGGGCCTCCTTCAAGCCGGAGTTCCTCAACCGCCTCGACGACATCGTCATGTTCGATGCGCTGGACCGCGAGCAGCTCACCAGCATCGTCACGCTGCAGATCCAGGAGGTCGCCGCGCGTCTGCGCGACCGTCGCATCACCCTCGAGGTGGACGAGGCCGCGACCCGCTGGCTCGCTGCCGAGGGCTTCGACCCGATGTACGGGGCGCGACCCCTCAAGCGCCTGGTCCAGAAGGAGATCGGCGACGGGCTGGCCCGGCTGATCCTGAAGGGCGAGGTCCAGGACGGCCAGCGCGTCGAGGTCACGGTGGAGGATGGTTCCGGGCTGGAGCTGACGGTGCTCGGTGACGGTGCTGAGGAGGATGCTCCCCTGCGGGTGTGAGACGTCTCCTTTCCGAGACCCCTCGAGACAGGCGGTGCGGCCTCATCCCTGCGGGTCCCAGGGTGTGGGGAGGTACTGGCGGCGCAGGTCGTAGTAGCGCTCGGACTCGGTGATCGCGTCCACGCTGTGCTGCCATGTCTGCCCGAGCTCCAGGGTCGACCGCTCCGCGGTGCGCAGAGGAGCGGCCGCCTCCGGGCTGAGGGGTTCCACCAGATCCGCTCCGGTGCCGATCAGCTCCGAGGCCGTCCGGGACAGGGCGGGCACCGGGGTCGCGGCCAGGATGTCCGCCATCGCCCCGGCATGGCGGTACATCCCTCGTTCGCCGGCGCGCACGATGCCCGCCAGGTCCCCGTCCCCGATCGCGGAGGAGACCTCCTCGCTGGTCTGCATGGCATTGGCGAGCCCCTGGTCGATGCCGGAGATCATCTGACCCGGCACGGAGTCGCTCCCGAGGATGGCACTGGAGATGGTGTGGGGGAGCTGCACCATCGAGACTGCCGGGGTGAGCGCCCCCAGGCCGCTCTCCTCGAGATTCTGCTCCGTCCGGTCGAAGAGCTGCCCCATGCCGCTATGCACCCCCATCAGAGTCTGCACCGCGCCCACCACGGGGATCGCCCCGAGGCCGAGCTTCCGATCGAGCTGCGCCTCGGCGAGGATCTCGGGGTCCAGCGCGAACTCCTCTCCCTCGGGGAGCGGTCGAGGCGCGGGGATGGTTCGCAGCGGATCCTGGTGCATGAAGGGCCCGCCGATCATCGGCCGGAGGTCCTCCAGATCGGGCAGCCGAGGCAGACGATCCACGAACCGCAGCGGGTCCGGGTGCATGAAGGGCCCGCCGATCATCGGCCCCCACTCCGTATCGCCGGTCCCGCGCAGCAGTGGCGGGCCCACGGCCGGGTCAGGGATCCAGGGCGGGGTCATGCGCACACCGAGCGGATCCCCGGCCGGTCCCGGAGCAGTCTCGGGCTGGGAGCAGAAGTCCTGCTCCGCAGCCTCCTGCTCGAGCAGCTCGCCGAGCTTCCGGAGCCTCTCGACCAGCCGGACCACGGTGTCGACCACTTCCGCGGTGCGCCGGCGGTGATCCGTCGCGTCCGGGCCGAACCAGGCTGCGGTGTGCACCGCGCGTGCGGCAGCGGTGATCACCGCTTCCAGCTGAGCCGCGCCGGTGGCGAACTCGGCGGACAGCTCTGTCACGGCTTCGGTCTCGGATCCCCAGAAGGTGTTCATGCCCTGACCGTAGGAAATCCGCCCCGCGACCGCTGGGCATCAGGGGGAGATGTGGACTGCCGCGGGATGTGGAGGAACCGTCGCCGGCGCGGGACCGCCCGGGCGGCAGACCGCCCCGGGGACCTGCAAGGGGTCCCCGGGGCCGTCGGCCCGCGTCACTGCTCAGACCACGATGTTCACGATCTTCGGCGCGCGGATGATCAGCTTGCGGACGGTCTGGCCCTCCAGCAGCTCCTGCACGCGCGGCTCGGCCATCACCGCCGCCTCGAGATCGGCCTCCGAGATCTCCGGATCCACCTCGAGGCGGTGGCGCACCTTGCCCTTGACCTGGATCACGCAGGTGACCTGCTCGGCCTTCAGCAGTTCCGGATCCGCCACCGGGAAGGCGACACGCGAGATGCTGCTCTGATGGCCCAGTCGTGCCCACAGCTCCTCGGCCAGGTGCGGCGCGAGCGGTGAGACCATCAGCAGCAGCGGCTCGACGGCCGCACGCGGCGTGGAGCCGTGGGCGATCAGGTGCTTGGTCAGATGGTTGACCAGCTCGATCAGCTTCGCGATCGCGGTGTTGAAGTGCATCCTCCCCATGTCCCGGGTGACCCCGTCGATGGCGCGGTGCGTCGCCTGCTGGATGGCGAGCTCGGCGGGCTCGGCGGAGACGTTCAGCTCCCCGGTCTCCTCATCGACCGCGAGGCGCCAGAGACGCTGCAGGAAGCGCTGGGAGCCGACGACGGCACGGGTCTCCCAGGGGCGGGAGAGGTCCAGCGGACCCATCGACATCTCGTACACGCGCAGGGTGTCCGCGCCGTACTCCTCGTACATGTCGTCGGGCGCCACCGCGTTCTTCAGCGACTTGCCCATCTTCCCGTACTCCTGGGTGACAGGGTCACCCTGGTAGGTGAAGGTGCCGTCGGACTCGGCGACGACCTCCTCGGCCGGGACGTGGATGCCGCGGGCGTCCGTGTAGGCGAAGGCCTGGATGTAGCCCTGGTTGAACAGTCGGTGGAAGGGCTCCTGGCTGGAGACGTCCCCCCGATCGAAGAGCACCTTGTGCCAGAAGCGTGCGTACAGCAGGTGCAGCACCGCGTGCTCGACCCCGCCGACGTACAGGTCCACGCCGCCCACGCCGCCGTCCTCGCGGGCGCCGAGCCAGTACTTCTCGTTCTCCGCACGCACCAGGACGTCGTCCTCGGTCGGGTCGATGTAACGCAGGTGATACCAGGAGGAGCCCGCCCACTGCGGCATCGTGTTGGTCTCGCGGCGGTAGGTCCTGCGCCCCTCGCCCAGATCCAGCTCGACCTCCGCCCATTCGGTGGCGCGGGAGAGCGGGGTCTGCGGCTCGGTGTCCGCATCCTCGGGGTCGAAGGTCTTGGGTGAGAAGTCGGCGACCTCGGGCAGGTCCAGCGGCAGCATCGACTCCGGCAGCGGGATCGGCACCTCGGGTGCCGCCGGGTCGTAGACGATCGGGAAGGGCTCGCCCCAGTAGCGCTGGCGCGAGAACAGCCAGTCCCGCAGCCGGAAGGTGGTGCGGGCGCGTCCGAAGCCCTTCGCCTCGGCGTAGGTGGTCGCCTGCTGCTTGGCCTCGTCCTTGTCCAGGCCGTTCAGATCCAGCTCGGCGTTCGCGGAGTTGATCTTCCGGCCTTCGCCGGTCCAGGCGCCGCCCTCGAAATCGGCCGGCGGCTGCACGGTGCGGATCACCGGCAGCGAGAACTTCGAGGCGAAGGCGAAGTCGCGCTCGTCCTCGGCCGGGACCGCCATGATCGCGCCGGTGCCATAGCCGGTCAGCACATAGTCCGCGGTGAAGACGGGCAGCACGCGGCCGTCCATCGGGTTCGTCGCGGTCAGCCCGGTGAACACGCCGGTCTTCTCCCGGTCGTCCGCGGTCCGCTCGTCCTCATCGAGGGAAGCGGCACGCGCCCGATAGGCCGCCACAGCCTCGCCGGGGGTGGCCGCGCCGCCGGTCCAGGACGCTTCGGTGCCCTCCGGCCACGCCGCAGGCAGGGACGAGGGATCCGCGAGCAGCGCATGCTCGGGGGAGAGCACGCAGAAGGTCGCGCCGAACAGCGTGTCCGCGCGGGTGGTGAACACGTCGAAGGATGCGTCGGGGGCTGATGTCAGACCCATGGCGGGGAAGGTGATCTGCGCGCCGTGGCTGCGACCGATCCAGTTGCGCTGCATGGCGCGGATCGACTCGGGCCAGTCCACCCGGTCCAGATCATCGATGAGGCGGTCCGCGTAGGCGGTGATCCGCATGTTCCACTGGCGCAGGCGCCGGGTGAAGACGGGGAAGTTCCCGCGCTCGGAGCGACCCTCGGCGGTGACCTCCTCATTGGCCAGCACGGTGCCCAGGCCCGGGCACCAGTTCACCGGGGTCTCCGAGATGTAGGTCAGGCGGAAGCAGTTCGCCAGCTCGGCGATCTCCTGGTCGGAGGCGGCGGTGACGTCGGCGGGGGAGCGGCCCGCCCACTCCTGCGGCAGCTCGATGCCCTGACGGTCGGCGAGGGTGAACGGATCCACGGTCCCGCGGCGCAGCTCCTCGCGCAGCTCGGCGATCGATCGCGCTCTGCCCGTGATGCCGTCGGCGTTCTGCGCCGTCGGGTCGTACCAGGAGTCGAAGATCCGCAGGAAGATCCACTGCGTCCACTTCACGAACTCGGGATCGGTGGTCGCCAGCGAACGACGGGAGTCGTGGGAGAGCCCCAGCCGATGCAGCTGGCGGCGCATGTTGGCGACGTTCGCCTCGGTGGTGATGCGCGGATGGGTGCCGGTCTGCACGGCGTACTGCTCCGCCGGCAGGCCGAAGGCGTCGTAGCCCATCGTGTAGAGGACGTTCTTGCCCATCATCCGCTGATGGCGGGCGACCACGTCGGTCGCGATGTATCCCAGCGGATGCCCCACGTGCAGCCCCGCCCCGGAGGGGTAGGGGAACATGTCCATGATGTACATCTTCTCGGCGGCCGCGCCGCCGGAGGTGGCGGCGGCCTGTTCGATCGACTCGGCAGAGCCGCGGAGCTCGCCGACGGGGTTGTCGGCATGGAAGGTGCCGTCCTCGTCCCAGCGCTGCTGCCAGCGGCGTTCGATCTCGTCCGCCACGTCGGCGGTGTAGCGGTGCGGGGCCTCGCTCATGGGTGAATCGTCCTCCGAAGGATCAGTGCGGCTGGTGCCGCCAGGCGTCTCGTGACATGAAAAAACCCTCGCGCAGGCGAGGGGAGCCGCATCGGTGCCTCACGTGCGCACCGCCACGCTCTCAGGAGCGCGGGGTGGGCGCGGGCCTTGTCCGACGCGGCTGCATAAGCAGGAGCCGTCGAGTCACCGTCCTATCGTACCGCGCCGCGGCCCGTGCCCAGAAGGACGCCCGCGAGCGTGCCCGGGCGCGCTCAGACCCCGAGCACGGCCGAGATCAGCAGCAGCACCAGCACGGTGCCGATCGTGGTGATCAGCACCGTGTCCCGGGCGAGGTTCTCCGAGGCCCGGTAGCGGGCCGCGGCGACGTAGACGTTCTGCGCCGTGGGCAGGGCGGCCATCACCACCACCTCGTAGAGCGAGACTCCCCGCATCCCCAGCAGCAGCCCGACACCCAGCGCGATCACCGGCATCAGCAGCAGCTTCGAGCTCGAGGCCACCGCGATCAGCCCGCGATAGCCGTCATCCTTCGCCAGCGGTCGTGAGCCGTACAAGGAGAGTCCGTAGGCCAGCAGCATCGCGGGAATCGCCATATCCGCGAAGGACTGGACCGGCTCGAGCGCCACCGCCGGGATCTTCACGCCCACCAGCACCAGGAGCAGTCCGATGGCCGAGGCGATGATGGTGGGGTTCGCGACGATGCTGCGCAGCACTCCGGCGGGGCCCGACGAGTCCTTCTCAGTGATCCGATGCAGCACGAACAGGTACAGCGGCGTGTACACCGCCTGCTGGAAGAGGATCACCGGGAGCGCGTGGGAGATGTCCCCGAGCACGTAGAGGGCGATCGGGAAGCCCATGTTCGCGCCGTTGACGACCGAGCCGCTGATCGCGGTCATCACCAGATCGGCGCCCCGGCGTTCCGTCAGCAGCCTCACCACGAGGATCACGATCGCACCGGTGGTGAGCCCCGAGATCCCGGCCACGGCCATCGGCAGCGAGAGCACCTCGGTCACGTCGGACTCGAGCAGTCCCACCAGCACCAGGGCGGGGGAGGCGATGAAGAAGGTCGAGCGGTTCAGGACATAGCGGCCATGCGGGCCGAGCACGCCGGCGCGTCCGACCAACCAGCCCACGCCGATCATGGCCCAGACGATGAAGAAGCCGGCCAGAACACCGCTCACGGCGGCGGGAGGACGGAAGGGGTGATCACCGGACCGAGCCTAGACGGCCTGCGGGAAAGGGGCTTCCCTCGTTCAGCGGTCGGACGTCTCCGAGGGCGGGGACCGTGATCGGCAGCGGTCAGCGCATCCCGTGCGAGGTGCGGCCGTCGATCTGATCGCTGCTGCCGGGAACCGGCTCGGCGCCGTCGGAGCCGAGTGCCACGATGCGGTTCTCCGCATCGACATGGACCACCCGAGGATGATGGGAGGAGACCTCCGTCTCGTCCAGCTGGCCATACGCGATGATGATCACCAGGTCTCCCGTGGTGACCAGGTGCGCTGCGGCACCGTTGATGCCGATCACTCCGCTGTCGCGCTCCCCCTCGATCACATAGGTGATCAAACGGTGGCCGTTGGTGATGTCCACGATCGTGACCTGCTCGTTCTCGACCAGACCCGCGGCTTCCGTGAGGGCAGGGTCGATCGTCACCGAGCCGACGTAGTGCAGGTCTGCCTGCGTCACGGTGGCCCGGTGGATCTTTGAGGTCATCAGAGTGCGCAACATCGCTCCTATTCTCTCATCACGCCCGCATGCTGGATGATGAGAGCGTCCGTTTCGTCAGGAGGATCACCATGCCCAAGGCCCGCCGCAGTTCAGCACGCCGTTCCGAGCGGTTCGAGGACATGGCGCTGCCCGACGAGCTGCTCGGGGTCCTCGCCGAGCAGGGGCTCGAGAGCGCCTTCGAGATCCAGTCCGTGATCCTTCCCGACGCGCTCGCCGGGCGGGACGTGCTGGCCCGTGCCGAGACCGGCTCCGGCAAGACGCTCGCGTTCACGCTCGCGATGGCCTCCCGCTTCCGCGGTCGCAAGATGCATCGCAAGCGCCCGCTCGGAGTGGTGCTGGTGCCCACCCGTGAGCTGGCGGTGCAGGTCGTGGACACCATCCATCCCTTCGCCCGGGCCGTGGGCATCAAGGCGCAGCTGGTCGCCGGCGGCATGAACATCGAGAAGCAGGCCGACGCGGTGGCCCGCGGTGTCTCGATCGTGGTGGCCACTCCGGGCCGGCTGATCGATCTCGCCGAGCGGGGCGCGCTCCAGCTGGACCTGGTGGAGACCACGGTCATCGACGAGGCGGACCATATGGCCGACCTCGGCTTCCTGCCCGACGTCAGCGACATCCTCGCCGCGATCCCGATGGGCACTCAGAAGATGCTCTTCTCAGCCACCCTGGACGGGCAGGTCGAGCAGATCGTCGACAGCTTCCTGGTCGACCCCGTCAGCCACGAGACCACCCCGGTCACCGCCGCAGTGGCCACCATGGACCACCATGTGCTGGCCATCGCCCCGACCGCGAAGCGAGAGGTCACTGCCCAGCTCGGGGCCCGTGAGGGCCGCACCCTGATGTTCACGCGCACCCAGCTCGGTGCCGAGAGGGTCGCGCAGGAGCTGGTCGAGGTGGGCATCGGCGCTGCGGCCCTGCACGGCAACAAGCAGCAGGGGCTGCGCACCAACGTGCTGGCCGGATTCCGTGAGGGCGCCTATCCGGTGCTGGTCGCGACCGACGTCGCCGCCCGCGGCCTCCACATCGACGACGTCACGATGGTGGTGCATGTCGACCCCTCCGATGATGTCAAGGAGTACGTGCACCGTTCAGGCCGTACCGCACGTGCGGGAGCGACGGGAAGCGTGGTCACGCTCGCCCTGCCGCATCAGCTCGCGAAGACCCGCAATGTCCTCGCCGGTGCCAAGGTCGAACCGACCTGGATCGATGACGTCGACTCTGCGGAGGTTCCCGCTCTCGCCGAGCTCGGCGGGCGGACTCCTGCCGGCGAGCCCGCGGAGGATCCCGCGACCGTGAAGTACAAGGGCGCTCCGCGCAAGCTCGATCTGGGACGCAGAGGCCGCGGCGGGGCCGATGCCGGCAAGGCCGAGGAGCGACGTGCGAACGAGGAGCGGCGCGCCTCCTGGGAGGATCCGGAGAGCGCCGAGGACGGTGCACGATCGGGGCGGGGCGGTGCCCGCTCCGGGCAGCGGGGCGCCCGCTCGGGGCAGCACAGCGCACGTCAGGGTCAGGGTCAGGCCCAGGGCCAGGCTCGCCGCGGCGGAGGCCGGGGCCGTGATGGTGCCGCCCCCGAGGAACGGAGCCGTCAGGACGGTGCCCGCTCCGCCGGCGGCACCGGTGGCCGAGGAGGGGCAGGGGACCGTGGCCGCTCGGCAGGCACTGGCAGGGCAGAGGACCGCGGACGCTCCGCAGGCGCCGGCAAGGGCCCTGCAGGCACCGGCAAGGGGCGCGGACGCTCCGGCGCACCGACCCGTGCCCCGCGTCGCCGTGGCGGACGATGAGTGATGGAAATCCGGTTCGATGACGAGCAGGTGAAGCGCCGAGGAGGCACGCGATGAGCATCAGCACCTTCGACATGTTCAAGATCGGTATCGGGCCCTCGAGCTCGCACACCGTGGGGCCGATGCGAGCCGCCGGGATGTTCGCCCACGAGGTGCTCGGAGATCCCGAGCTCGGTCCGCGCGTCGCCGACGTCGAGGTCCATCTCTACGGCTCCCTCGCCGCCACCGCGGTGGGGCACGGCACCCTGGACGCGGTCGTGATGGGCCTGGAGGGCGCCGATCCGGAGACCGTGGACCCAGTGGCCGGGCGTGAACGGGTCGCCCGGATCGAGGCCGAGGGCGGGCTGCTGCTGGACGGCACCCTCGCGATCACCCTGCGACCCTCCTCGATCGTGCTGCACCCGCTGACCTTCCTTCCCCAGCACTCCAACGGGATGACCTTCATCGCGGTGGACGCCACGGGCCAGGAGCTCCTGCGGCGCCCGATGTTCTCCGTGGGCGGAGGCTTCGTGGTCGACGAGGCGAACATGGACCGCTCGATCGCCGAGGTCGCCGCCGAGGACGAGGGACGCACCATCTTCACCACCGGCGATGAGCTGCTGCGGGTGTGCGAGGACCGCGGGATCTCCATCTCCGAGGCGATGCTGCTGAGGGAGCGCCAATGGCGCAGCGACGAGGAGATCCGGTCCGGCCTGCTCACCATCTGGCGGGCCATGCACGACTGCATCGAGCGGGGCACCCGCACCGGCGGCATCCTGCCCGGCGGCCTCGAGGTCAAACGTCGCGCCGCCTCCTGGTACGACTCCCTCTCCGCCGAGGACCCGGTGCGCCTGCCGATGAATGCCTTCGAATGGGTCTCGCTCGCGGCCCTCGCGGTGAACGAGGAGAACGCCGCCGGGGGTCGAGTGGTCACCGCGCCCACCAACGGCGCGGCCGGCATCGTCCCGGCGGTGCTGTACTTCGCCACCACCTACATCGAGGGGGTGGACCCCGACGAGATCGCGGTGCGCTTCCTGCTCACCGCCGGGGCGATCGGTTCGCTGTACAAGGAGCACGCCTCGATCTCCGGCGCCGAGGTGGGGTGTCAGGGCGAGGTGGGCTCGGCCTGCTCGATGGCCGCCGCCGCACTCTGCGAGGCGATGGGCGGCAAGCCCGCCCAGGTGGAGAATGCCGCTGAGATCGCGATGGAGCACAACCTGGGTCTGACCTGCGACCCGATCGGGGGCCTGGTGCAGATCCCCTGCATCGAGCGCAACGCCATGGCCGCGGTCAAGGCGATCACCGCCGCCCGCTTCGCGCTGCGCGGCACCGGCGAGCACTTCGTCTCCCTGGACACGGTCATCGAGACCATGCGCCAGACCGGCAAGGACATGAACGAGCGCTACAAGGAGACCGCGATGGGCGGGCTCGCGGTCACCGCGGTCCCGGTCAGCGTCCCGGACTGCTGAGCTCTGGACCGCTGAGCTCTCCTCCGCTGAGCAGCACCTCCCGCGGCACCGAGGCCGCTCCCAGCCGGTCCCGCACCAGCGCCCGCAGCTCCTCCGCGCTCGGAGCCCTCCCAGCTTCTGGTCCTGCGACCCGCACCTCGGCGATGGTCCGCACCCCGAAGCGGTCATCGGGCACCACCCGCAGGCGCGCATCGAGCACCCCGTGCTGGGATCGCAGCAGGCGCAGAACCCGCGCCGGGTCGTGCACCATGCCGCCCGAGGAGAGCATGCCGTCGGCGCGACCGAGCACCCGGACGACGCCGTCCGCAGTGATCTCACCGCGGTCGGTGATCAGCTCCCTCCCTGCGGTGAAAGGAGTGCGGGCGTGCAGCAGGCCATCGACCTCCCGCAGCCGCACTCCGCGCAGCGGCCTGCCGTCGACGATCAGCGAGCCGGTCTCCGTGGTCCCGTAGACGTCGTGCACCCGGGCCCGGAAGTGCCGGGACAGATCTGCACGGAGCGCGGGAGAGAGCTGGTCGGAGCCGGAGACCACCCGGGGGATCCGCAGCGACTGGCCACGGTCCAGTGCTCGGTCCGCGGTCAGGAGATCCACGAGGTGCACGGGGACCCCGGTGAGCAGGTCCGGGGCGCTGCGGTGCAGCAGCGCCACCCGCTCCGGGGTCGGCAGATGACTCAGATCCACCAGCGTGGCACCCAGCGCGAGCGCGCCCAGGGAGACGAGCAGTCCGTGTCCATGGAGACCCGGCGCCGCGCAGGCGATCCTCTTCCCGGGCCGCATCCCGATCCGTCGGCCGAGATCGGCCAGGGTGGCCAGCTGGGCCACGGTGAGCGGACCGCGACGCTGGGTGCGGGGCGACCCGGTGCTGCCGCTGGACCGCAGCTCGAGCATCCCGTTCCCCGCCAGCGCGGTGACCAGCACCTGGCGCAGCGACGCGTCCGCAGGCAGCGCACCGAGCCGCGGCTGGGCCATGGACCCGCGTGATCGACGGTGCAGCTGCACCTGATCGAGCAGCTCACCGGCGGTCAGCGCACCGCGCTGGTCCAGGAGCACCACCGCGCGAGGGCGCAGGGAGAGCCGGGTGCGCAGGGCGCTCGACGGCCGCAGGAGCTTCATCGTGGCCCGATCCTGCGACCTGTGGCCCCTCGACCCGTCGGCTCGTCACCGGCAGGCCCTCCCGCCCTGGACCTCCCGATGCTGCCGGCTCCAGGGCCGGTGCGCCCATGAACGGCGACGCGCCGGACAAGGTCCCCGGCCCGGCCGGCAGCAGCGGCGGTCAGTGCGGGTGCCGCCTGCGCGATCACCGCTCCGACGCGTGCCCAGGGCGGAGAGATGAAGGTGCGGGGCGCGTCGAGGGCGTGCAGGACCCGACCGGCGGCATCCGCGGGGGAGAGCGCACCGCGCGGAGCGCTGCCGTAGGTCGGGGCCGCCATCGCCGTGGCGACCAGCGGCAGCTCCACGATCGCGATCCTCACCCCATGGCGGGCGGCCTGGGGCCGCAGCGCTCGCAACCACGCATCCAGGGCCGCCTTCGATGCCCCGTAGGCGGCCCAGCCCGGGGTGGGGATCCGGGCAGAGGCACTGGTGACGGCGATGACGCGGCCAGTGCCGGTGGCGCACATCGGCTCCAGCATCGCCAGCACCAGTGCGGCCGGGCCCAGCAGATTCGTCCCGGTCAGGCGCACCAGGTCATGGGGCCGCCCGAAGCTCTCCTCGAGGGTGCGGCGGAGGGAATGCCCGGCCAGCAAGACCACCGCCTCCGGTATCCCGTGCTCGGCCAGGACGGTCTCGGCGAGCTCGGCGACGGCCTGCTGGTCGCGCAGGTCGCAGGAGAGCACCCAGGCGTCTCCTCCGGCAGCCCGCACTTCGGCGGCCAGGGCCACCAGACGGGCTACGTCCCGGGCGGTGAGCACCAGCTGCTCGCCGCGAGCGGCCAGTGCCAGGCAGACTTCCCGGCCGACCCCGCCGCTGGCTCCGGTGACGAGGATCATCGCCGGTCGCCGGGGACGCTCACCAGGAGCCCCGCTGATACGCGCCGGGGTACAGCGCGGCATCGCGCACCCCGAGCTCGTGCGCGGCGCGCTGTGGCCAGCTCGGCTCGCGCAGCGCGGCACGACCCAGGGCGACGAAGTCCGCATCGCCCCGTTCGAGCACGGTCTGGGCCCCGATCGGCTCCGTGATCAGGCCCACGGCCGCCACCGGCATCGACACCGCATCGCGCAGGGTGCGGGCGAAGCCCACCTGATATTCCGGACCGACCGCGATGTCGGCGATCACCGCGCCGCCGGTGGAGACGTGCAGGGCGTCGACCCCCACGCCCTCGAGCTCACGGGCGAGCTCGAGGGACTGCTCGATGTCCCAGCCGCCGTCGATCCAGTCGGTCGCGCTGAGGCGCACGATCAGAGGTCGCCCGGCGGGCCACTGCTCGCGCACCGCGGAGGCGATCTCGAGGGCGAGCCGGCGCCGTCCCGGGCCGTCACCGCCGTACTCGTCATCGCGGGTGTTCACGAGCGGGGAGAGGAACTCATGGACCAGATATCCATGGGCGAAATGCAGCTCGACAGCGTCGAAGCCGGCCTGCTCCGCACGTCGGGTCGCGGCGACGAAGTCCTCGACCACCCCGGCGATGTCCTCGCGGCTCAGCGCATCCGGGGCGTCGAGCCCGGGAAAGGGATCCGAGGTGGGGCCGACGGCGCGCCAGCCGGAGGCGAACTCCGGCACCGTGCCGCGCCGCCTGCGGAAACGAGGCAGCGCCGGCCAGGTGGAGGCCTTGCGGCCGGCATGGGCGAGCTGGACCGCGATCTTCGCCCCCTGCCCCTGGCAGAAGCTGGTGATCCGCCGCCAGGCCGCGACCTGCTCGTCGTTCCACAGGCCGGTGTCCTGGGGGCTGATGCGCCCTTCGGGGCTGATCGCGGTGGCCTCGGTGATCAGCAGGCCGAAGCCGCCGCTCGCACGCGCTCCCAGATGCACCAGGTGCCAGTCCGTCGGGATGCCGTCCTCCGCCTCGACCATGTACTGGCACATGGGCGCCAGCCAGACGCGATTGCGGATCTCCAGGGAGCGCAGGCGGGCCGGGGCGAGGAGCGCCGGAGCTGCGGCGTCAGGATCGGGGACCATGGTCCCCTACGGTAGTCGCCTCGGCGGGGGCTCGGAGCCGAGCTCATCGCGGGCCGTCAGGTCTCGTGGTCCTTCGGCGTGCGGCGGGCGCATCCTGCTCGAGGAGCGTGGCCGGCGCGCGTGACGTGGGTCTCCTGCGATACGGTGTCCGCGTCCATCCGCCCCGGTGACCCGGGGCCCGTGTAGCAGGAGCGCTGATGTCCGACGACGCCACCACCGGGATCGAGAACCTCTCCCAGGAGACTCGCACCTTCTCCCCGCCCACCGAGTTCGTCCAGAATGCGGTCGCCCGACCCTCGCTCTACAAAGAGGCCGAGCGTGACAACCTGGCGTTCTGGCGCTCGCGAGCCAGCCTGCTGAGCTGGGAGACCCCCTTCACCGAGACCCTCGACTGGTCCAATCCGCCGTTCGCCCGCTGGTTCGCCGACGGCACGCTGAACGTCGCCTACAACTGCGTGGACCGCCACGTCGAGTCCGGGCACGGCTCCCAGGTCGCGCTGCTGGCCGAGTACGAGGACGGCTCCGACGCCTCCTTCACCTATGCGGACGTCAAGGACGAGATCTCCAGGATGGCCAACGTCCTGGCCGATCTCGGGGTGAAGACGGGCGACCGGGTCGCGATCTACCTGCCGATGATCCCGGAGGCGGTGTTCGCGATGCTCGCCTGTGCCCGCATCGGTGCACCCCATTCCGTGGTCTTCGGCGGCTTCAGCGCCGACGCCCTGCGCTCCCGCATCGAAGACGCCGAGGCCCGCGTGGTCATCACCGCCGACGGCCAGAACCGTCGCGGCAAGCAGCTTCCGCTCAAGCCCGCCGTCGACGCGGCGCTCGCCGGAGGCGGCGCCAGCGTCGAGCACGTCCTGGTGGTGCGCCGCACCGGTGGCGACGTCGAGTGGACCGAGGGGCGCGACGTGTGGTGGCACGAGGCGCGCGAGAGCGCCTCGACCGAGCATGCGCCGGTCGCGGTGGAGGCGGAGCACCCGCTGTTCATCCTCTACACCTCCGGCACGACGGGGAAGCCCAAGGGCATCATCCACACCACCGGCGGCTATCTCACCCAGGCCGCGTACACCCATCGCAACGTCTTCGACATCAAGCCGTCCTCGGACGTCTACTGGTGCACCGCCGACGTCGGCTGGGTCACCGGCCACACCTATGTGGTCTACGGGCCGATGGCCAATCGCACCACGCAGGTCATCTACGAGGGCACCCCGGACACTCCGCACCAGGGCCGCTGGTGGGAGATCATCGAGAAGTACAAGGTCACCCAGTTCTACTCCTCGCCCACCGCGATCCGCACGGCCATGAAGTGGGGTGAGGACATCCCGGGCAAGTTCGACCTGTCCTCGCTGCGACTGCTGGGCAGCGTCGGCGAGGCCATCAACCCCGAGGCATGGATGTGGTATCGCCGGGTCATCGGCGGCGACCGCTGCCCGATCGTGGACACCTGGTGGCAGACCGAGACCGGCGGCATCATGATCTCGCCGCTGCCGGGCGTGACCGCGACCAAGCCGGGCTCCGCACAGCAGCCCCTGCCCGGCATCAGCGCCGACGTGCGCAACGACGCCGGAGAGCCCGTCGCGAACGGGGAGAGCGGCTATCTGGTCCTGGACCAGCCCTGGCCGGGCATGCTGCGAGGCATCTGGGGCGATCCCGAGCGCTTCAAGGAGACGTACTGGTCCCGCTTCGAGGGCCTCTACTTCGCCGGTGACGGTGCCAAGCGTGACGAGGACGGCGATATCTGGCTGCTGGGTCGGGTGGACGACGTCATGAACGTCTCGGGACACCGCCTGTCCACCATGGAGATCGAGTCCGCTCTGGTCAGCCATGAATGGGTGGCTGAGGCCGCGGTGGTCGGCGCGACCGACGAGACCACCGGGCAGGTGCCCGTCGCCTTCGTGATCCTGCGCTCGGGCAACGATGAGGCCATCGCCGCGGCCGGCGGCGAGGACGCCGTGCCGGAGATGCTGCGCGCCCACGTGGGCAAGGAGATCGGCCCGATCGCGAAGCCGAAGAAGGTGCTGCTCGTCTCCGAGCTGCCCAAGACCCGCTCCGGCAAGATCATGCGGCGCCTGCTGCGGGATGTCGCCGAGAACCGCCAGGTGGGGGACACCCAGACCCTCGCCGATGCGTCGGTGATGGACCTCATCCAGCAGGGTCTGAGCAGCAAGGGCTGAGCCTGCGGCCCGGCATCCGCCGAGCCCAGGACGATGAAGGACGGGCTCCTGGTCATGGACCGGGAGCCCGTCCTTCATCGTCCGATGGTGATCTCGCCGACGTCAGAGGTCACGGCGAGGGTGCCGGCCCCGGTGTCAGATCCGGCGGCCACCCCCGGATCCACCTGGACGCTTCCGAGGTCCGAGACGGCGTCGATCTGCCAGCGGGTGGTGCCGGGGGCCGTGACGATCACATCGCCCAGCTCCGTGGTGATGCTGATGCTGCCGCCGGAATCGGTGGGCAGCTGCAGATCGACGTATCCCACCACTGCGGTGATCTCGGTCTCGGCGGGAGCCGGGGACTCGAGCGCGATGTCCACATCGCCCACCTCGGAGGACACTGACAGCGAGTCGCTGACGCCGAGGGGCCCCAGCACGACATCGCCCACATCGGTGCGCACGTCCAACGCGCTGAACTCGCCGTCGACCAGGACGTCGCCGACACCAGCATCGATCACGAGGGACAGTTCGAGGCCGAAGGGCACCAGCAGCAGCACGTCCCGGGTGCGGTCCGTCCACGGCCACCCCAGATGACTCTGCGGCTGATGCACGCTCACCGTGGCACCCGCCGCGTCGGTCTCGTGGGTGAGGCGAGCAGGAGTGGTGTCCTGCGGCGAGGGGAGACCCGTGGTGCCCGGTTCCACCAGGGCGAGGGTGACCTCGTCGACATCATCCGAGGGGAGCACCTGGAGGGTGCCCAGCGCACTGGCCAGGCTCAGCGAGGCAGGGGTCCCGAGTCCGGTGGTCGCGGCGATCTCGGTATAGCCGCGGCCCGCAGCCCAGTTCGCGGCGGAGGCCACGGCGAGGCCGCCCACCATCAGCAGCACCACCGAGGCGCCCAGCAGCACCGTCAGCACCCGCCAGGGGCGGTCCCGGGTCGGGGAGGGGGTCAGCCGCTCCCCAGGGAGCAGGAGGTGTTCCTGAGGTGGCGCCGGCGGCCGTTGCAGGGCGGACGAGAGCGGCGTGGCGGGGCCGGGTTGGGTCTGTGAGCTGGACGGCGCAGCCGGGCGAGGCGGGAGTGACGGGTCGGTGGTGGGCATCAGCGTTCCTCGGATTCCAGAAAGCGCAGGACCGCCATGACGCGGCGGTTCTCGCCGTCGACAGGCGGGAGGTCGAGCTTGCCCAGCAGTGAGGAGATGTGCTTCTCGACGCTCCCGGTGGAGACGAACAGGGCGTCGGCGATCGCCTGGTTGGAGCGGCCCTGGGCCATCAGCGAGAGCACCTCGCGCTCACGCGGGGTCATGCCCTCGAGGGTGCGCCGCCGCCGGGAGCGGATGAAGATCTGCTGCACCACCTCGGGGTCGAGCCAGGTCCCGCCGGAGCCGACGTCCGCGACCACGCCCAGGAAGTCCTCGACATCCGCGACCCGGTCCTTGAGCACATAGCCCAGTCCGTGCGGGGAGTCGGCGATCAGCTCGGAGGCATAGCGCTCCTCGACGTACTGCGAGAGCACCAGCAGCGACACCTCCGGATCCTGGCGCCGGATCAGCACGGCGGCCCGGACCCCTTCATCGGTGAAGGTGGGAGGCATCCGCACATCGATCACCGCGAGGTCGGGACGATGCTGGGAGATGGCGCTGAGCAGCGCGTTGCCGTCGCCGACCGCGGCGACCACCTCATGTCCGGCCTCGGTGAGCAGGCGCTCGAGCCCCGCGCGCAGCAGCACGGCGTCATCGGCGATCACGATCCTCATCGGAGGTCCTCCTGGGTGGTGGGGTGGGAGAGCTCAGGCACGGGGGCGGCGCGGCCTGCGAGCGGGATCACGGCGATCAGCGTCGTCCCTCCGCCGGGTGGGCTCGCGATCTCGAGCAGGCCGCCGGTGGCACGGACTCGGTCCGTGAGCCCGGCCAAGCCGGTGGAGAGGCCGTCTCGGCGCACCTGCGCGCCGCCTCGGCCATCGTCCTGGATGCGCACCCGCAGTGCGGAGCCGTTCCGGTTCACCGTGATCTCCGCCGCTGTCGCCTCGGCGTGTTTGGCGATGTTCGTCAGTGCCTCGGCGACCACGAAGTAGGCCACGGCCTCGAGCTCCCGGTCCAGGGCGGGCTCGGTGTCGGCGCCGAGTTCGACCTGCAGCGTGACCGGGACCAGGGAGCGGGCCGCGAGTGCAGACAGGGCGGCGTCCAGCCCGCGGTCGGTGAGCACGGCCGGGTGGATGCCGCGCGCGAGCTGGCGCAGGTCGGTCATCACGGCTTTGGCTTCTGCATGCGCCTCACCGACCAGCTGCTCGGCCCGATCGGGGTCGGTGCGGACCGTGCGCTTCGCGATGCCCAGGGTCAGGGCGAGGTTCACGAGGCGCGGCTGCACCCCGTCATGGAGATCACGCTCGATGCGCAGGCGCTCCTGCGCCGCGGCGTCGACCGCTCCCTGTCGGCGTTCGGCCAGTTCCGCGACCTGCTCGCGCAGGTCGTCCTCGGAGCCGGAGATCAGGCCCCGGGCGAGCCCCCGGTCGGCGAGGGCACCGAGTCCCAGCATGACCAGCGCCAGCGCGACCCCTGCGGTGCCGATTCCTCCGAGTGACCAGCGGGAGAGCTCGAACCCGCCCAGCTCCACGCTGCCGAGGGCGAGGGCTGCCTCCCATCCCGTCCAGCCGAGCCAGAGGAAGGCCGCGAAAGCGGTGAAGAAGGCGCCGGCGACCAGGATCGCGAGGTGGTGGTGGAGCACTCCCCGCCAGAACGCCCAGGTGCCGAGCTCGAACCAGCGGTTGCTGAGCCAGCCGGCGGTGCCGGCGCGGCGGGAGCGCCGGCGCGGGGGAAGGATCACGGGAATGCCGTGGATGGCGACCGCGCGGCGACGTTCGACCCGCACCGCCAGCTGCATCACCAGCAGCCAGGGGATCAGCAGCAGCAGGCCGGTGCCGAGGGCGGGCAAGGAGGCGAGCCCGCCGATCAGCAGGGTGAGGCTCACCCAGAACCAGCTGTAGAACAGCAGCCCGCCCACGACCACGGAGGCGAGGGGGGAGGGGGCGAGCCGGGAGCGCGAGTGCACTGCGCCTCTGGCAGAGGAGTCATCCATGCCCTGACACTATGCGCGGCGAGGGGGCGCGGCCCACGGTGCTCACCCGCCGTCCCACCGGGGGAAAACCCCCGGTCCGACAGGCCCGTGCGGCCCCTGTCGCGCGGACTGTCCCGGATCGTGCCCCCGAATGCGGTTCAATGGGTCCATGAGCAGTGACGCCACTTCCTCCGACGAGACCATCGACCCCGCTTCCGACGCCGGGTCACCCGCTACCGATGACGGCTCCACCGGGCAGGTGATCGAGAACGTCGAGCGGACCGCCGCCGAGCTCGAGGCCGACGACCAGGACCGCGGCACCCTCCACGACGTCGCGAACTCGCTGGGCATCTCCAGTGCGGTCGCGCTGCGCGCGCTGCGCGAGTCCGATGAGATCAAGCCGCAGCTGATCCGCCGGGTCCGCGAGGCGGCCGAACGGCTGAACTTCCCGCTCGCGGAGCTCAGCGAGGAGACCGAGCATCGTGGTGTGGTCGCGGTGCTCGTGAACACCATGCGCAACACCTGGATCTCCGATCTGGTGCGGGCGATCCGCATCGAACTGGCCGCGACCGGGCGCACGGCCGTGGTGGTTCCCACCCGTCGCCGGATGCCCGAGTACCCGGTCGCCGCGGATACCGATGCGATCGAGAACCTGGTCCATCTCGGCGTCGACGGCTTCCTGATGATCTCCGACCTGGCGGACATGGACAGCGTGCTCGAGGCCACCGGCAACCGACCGTTCGTCGGGATCGGCTGCTCGCAGGAGTTCGTCGGCCGCTTCGACACCGTCCGCATCGACGACGAGGTCGGGCAGGGGCTGCTGGTGGACCATCTGGTCGGGCTGGGGCACCGCGAGATCGCGCACGTCGGAGGTGTCGGTGCGGCGGTGGCCCGCGAACGGGCGGATGCCTTCCGCAAGGCGATGGACCGTCACGGTCTGGGCGATGTCGCGCGGGTCGAGCCCGGTGACTTCACCGAGCAGGTCGGTCAGACCGCCGGATCGATGCTGCTGCGAGGAAGCAGCGTCCCCACGGCGGTCACCTGCGCCAACGACGTCACCGCAGTCGGTGTGCTCTCCGCGGCACGGGACGCCGGCTTCGCGGTGCCCGAGGGGCTGGCGGTGGCCGGATATGGCAACACCTCCCTCGCGTCCTCCGGGGTGTCGCAGCTGACCAGCGTGGATCCCAACTCGGATCGACTCGGCGCACTCGCCGCCCAGTTCCTCGTCGAGCGGGTCTCCGGCCATGAGGGTCCGGCCCGTGACGTGGCAGTCGCGCCGTCGATCGTGGTGCGGCGCACGACCTCCGCGGGTCCGCGGGTAGAGACCACCAAGCGCAAGCGGATCTCGGTGGACTGATCCTCGGATCCCCGTCCTGCCGACTTCGAACGACCTGCCCCCTGCGATAGGCTCAGACCATGATCAACACCACGAACGACCCGAGCACGCCGCCCACCCAGCGGTCCATCGGCGAGCTCGTCCAGTCCATCCGTGACGAGCTCCTCGGTGTCGTGCACCATGAGATCGACATCGCGAAGAAGGAGTTTACCGCCCTCGCGATCAAGGTCGGCATCATCGCCGCCTGCGCGGCGGTGCTGCTCTTCCTGTTGCTCTCCGCCTGGGTGATGCTGCTGTTCGCAGCGGTCACCGGGCTCCAGAACACAGGACTTCCCGACTGGGCGTCCTTCCTGATCGTCGCCGGCGTGTTCATCGTGATCGGTGCAGTCCTGGGTCTGGTCGCCTACCTGGTCTACAGGAAGCTCGAGGCCCCTGAGACCACCATCGAGACCGCTCAGGGTGTCGTGGGCGCCGTGCAGGGCAAGCGTCGCCAGAACGCGGTGTCCTATGACGACACCTTCGACGAGCTCTACGGCAAGCAGGTCAGCGCTCGCACGGACTGACCCGCACGAATTGACCCGCACCAACCGACCCGTCGGCCAGGGCGCCCGACCTTCGCGCGAGCCGCAGGCCGTGGGTCGCTCCTGAGGGCAGTACCCTTGGGGTCGTGAGCCTCCACCTGCATGACACCGCCACCCGTACCACCGCACCCTTCCTCCCGGTGCGAGCGGGGGCGGTGTCGTTGTATGTCTGCGGGCCGACGACGCAAGGTGCGCCGCACCTCGGTCATCTGCGCACCTTCGTCGCCTTCGACGTGCTGGTGCGCTGGCTCGAGCGCAGCGGCCTCGCCGTGACCCACATCCGCAATGTCACCGACATCGACGACAAGATCCTCGTGAAGTCCGCCGAGGCCGGCGCCGAGTGGTGGGCCTGGTCCCTGCGCTTCGAGCGCGAGTTCCAAGACGTGCTGGATGAGATCGGCAACCGTCGGCCCAGCTATGAGCCGCGCGCCACCGGGCATGTGCCCGAGATGATCGAGCTGATGCAGCTGCTCGTCGAGCGTGGCCATGCCTACGCCGATGGGAACGGCTCGGTCTACTTCGATGTGGCCTCCCACCCCTCCTACGGATCGCTGACCCGCCAGTCCCTCGAGGACATGCAGGATGCGGGGGAGGAGATGGAGCCCGGCAAGCGGGACCGTCGCGACTTCGCGCTGTGGAAGGCTGCGAAGCCCACCGAGCCGGGCACCGCAGCCTGGGACACGCCCTTCGGTCGGGGCCGCCCGGGCTGGCACCTCGAGTGCTCCGCCATGAGCCGCAAGTATCTGGGCGAGACCTTCGACATCCATGCCGGAGGCCTCGACCTGCGCTTCCCGCACCACGAGAACGAGCAGGCGCAGTCCCATGCCGCCGGCTACGGCTTCGCCCGCCGCTGGATGCATTCCGGCGTGCTCACCGTGGACGGTCTGAAGATGGGCAAGAGCCTCGACAACTTCGTCACCGCCGCCCGGGCGCTGGCGGAACACCCGACGCCGTCCGTGCGGCTCGCCCTGGTGAGCGGACATTACCGCGCCACCGTCGAGTACAACGCGACGGCGATGCGGGAGGCGGAGACCGTCTGGGAGCGTTTCAGCGCGACCGCGCGCCGAGCCGCCCAGCTGCTCGGGGACCATCCGCTGGCAGCACCCGAGGCGGAGCTGAACGCGCTCGAGCTGCCGGCGGACTTCGTGGCGGCGATGGACGACGACCTCGCGGTCCCCGAGGCGCTCGCCGTGATCCACCGTGAGCAGTCCGCCGTGAACTCCCTGCTCGCCGCCGGCGCCGCAGAGGCAGAGATCGCCTCCGGCCTGGGCCGGCTGCGCGCCATGCTGGACGTGCTGGGCCTGGATCCCCTCTCTGCCCGGTGGGGGAGCGGCACAGGGGCCGAGGGCGTCGAGCACGCGGCGCTGGATTCGCTGATCGGTGCCCAGCTCGCTGCCCGGGAGGCGGCACGCGCCGAGAAGGACTGGGCCCGCGCAGATGCGCTGCGCGACGCCCTGGTCGAGGCAGGCATTCGTATCGAGGACGGGCCCGAGGGTGCCCGTTGGACCCTCGACACCAAGAACTGAAGGACTGAGGAGATATCTGATGGCAGGGAACAGCACGCGACGCGGTGCGATGCGCAAGGGCAAGAAGGGCGCGACCGTCGGTTCAGGCGGCGTGCGCCGCCGGGCGCTCGAGGGCAAGGGGCCGACGCCCAAGGCGGAGGACCGCACCTATCACAAGGCCTACAAGGGCGGCTCTGCAGCGCCCGGGGGAGCGGGTGGGCGCCGCGGACCCGCGGGCAAGGGAGCGCGGAAGCTGCCGGGCAGCGACCAGGTCGCAGGTCGCAACGCCGTGCTCGAGGCGCTGCAGGAGAACGTCCCCGCCACGCAGCTGACCGTCATGGTCCGGATGGACAGCGACGAGCGGGTGGGCGAGATCATGCGTCTGGCCACCGCCCGCGGGCTGCCGATCGCGGAGGCTCCGCGCACCGATCTCGACCGGATCACGGACCATGCCGTGCACCAGGGCGTCGCGCTGACCATCCCGCCTTATCAGTACGCCGAGGTCGATGACCTGCTGAGCATCGCCGCGGACCGCTTCGAGCCGCCGCTGCTGGTCGCGCTCGACGGGATCACCGATCCGCGCAACCTGGGCGCGATCCTGCGCTCTGCTGATGCCTTCGGCGCGCACGGCGTGATCCTTCCCGAGCGTCGCAGCGTATCGATGACCGCGAGCGTCTGGAAGGTCGCGGCCGGTGCTGCGGGCCGGGTCCGCGTCGCCCAGGTCACGAACCTCAACCGCACCCTGACCGCGCTCAAGGAGGAGGGCGTCTTCGTGCTCGGTCTCGACGCGGACGGGGATGTGACCTCCCGCGAGCTCGAGCTCGGCACCCAGCCGACGGCACTGGTGGTCGGCGCGGAGGGCAAGGGGCTCTCACGCCTGACGCGCGAGCTCAGCGACCAGGTGGTGTCGATCCCGATGGGCGGGCGCGCGGAGTCGCTGAATGCCTCGGTGGCCGCTGCGATCGCGCTGTACGAGCTCTCCGGGGTGCGTACGCGTCAGGGACTGGGCTGATCAGGGACTGGGCTGAGGCGCCCGACTCTGCTGATCTGAGTCGGACCGCTCGCGGTCCGTCCGGACCCGCAGCGTCACGGACGGAAGAGTGAGCTGGATGATCGGGCCCAACCCGATCGCATAGACCACGGTGCCCGCCCCGAGCGGTCCTCCCAGCGCCCACCCGGTCGCCAGCACCAGGATCTCGAGCGCGATGCGCACCGGGCCGACGGGACGACGCAGCACGCGGCCGAGTCCCGTCATCAGCCCATCGCGCGGGCCCGCGCCGAGCTGGGCGCCGATGTAGACGGCGCCGCTGATCCCGTTGATGACCACGCCGGCGATCATCATCGCCACGGCGATCGGCAGCGTGCCCGCCTCCGGAAGCACCAGCATGCCCAGGTCGATGCTCACCCCGACCCAGATCGAGTTCGCCACGGTGCCGATCCCGATCCGTTCGCGCAGCGGGATCCACAGCAGCAGCACCACGAAGCTCACGGCGATGCTCACCGAACCGACGCTCAGCCCGATGCGGTCCGCGACGGCGGCGTGCAGCACGTCCCACGGAGCGCCGCCCAACCCGGACTCGAGCAGCATCGCCAGCGAGACGCCGAATCCCGTCAGGCCCACCATCATCTGGAGCAGACGCAGCGGAAGCCGGTCGACCTTCAGCTGCTCGCGCAGGGTCAGGTTGTCCAGGCGCGCCGGACCTCGGCGTTGATCACGACGCATGGGGCGACGTGGTCCTCTCCTCATTCGAAGATCGGCAACGCCGAAGTCTCGGTGGTCACCAGTGACTTCTCGTCAGGTCGGTGGATCAGGACGTTGAGGATGTAGTGCCGCACCGTGTCGTCCAGGCTCACATCCTGCCCGCCCTGCTCGGAGAGGAACCACTTGTGCTCGAGGATCTCGTGGAAGAACTCGGGGGGCTCGAGCTTGGCGCGCATCGACCGGGGGACCGCGCGGACCACCGGCTCGTACTGCTTCTTCAGCCACTCGTGAGCCACGAACTCCTCGTCCTCGAGCTGCTGCTCGGTATCGGCGCGGAACTGGTCGAGGTCGTTGAGCAGCCGCCGGGCCTGGTTCTCCTGGGCATCGATCCCGGTGAGCCTCATCAGACGGCGCGAGTGGTGGCCGGCGTCCACCACCTTGGGCATGATCGACAGCGTGGTGCCGTCGAGGTCGGTGGTGATCTCGAGCTCACCCACGTCGAATCCCAGGGCGTTGAGCTTCTCGATCCGGGCGGAGACCCGCCAGCGTTCGTCCGCGGAGAACCGTTCCCGGGAGGTCAGGGTCTCCCACAGGTCCTCATAGCGGGAGACCAGATCATCGCCCACCGCGACGGGGTCTGCGTCGGGGTCGAACATGTCCCCGGCCTGGAGGTCCATCAGCTCACCGATGATGTTGGTGCGGGCGAGGTCGAGGTCGTACTGGCGCTGTCCCACGGTGAGTCGCTCGTGGAGGGCGCCGGTCTCGACATCGACGAGATAGGCGGCGAAAGCCCCGGCGTCCCGCCGGAAGAGGGTGTTGGACAGGGAGACATCTCCCCAGTAGAAGCCCTCGAGGTGGAGGTGGACGAGCAGCACGGCCAGTGCGTCGAGCAGGCGGTGCGCCGTGTCCGGGCGGGACACCTGGCTGAACACTGCCCGGTAGGGCAGGGAGAACTGGAGATGGCGGGTGATCAGCATCGCGTCGAGCGGCTCGCCCGTCGGGGTGGTGCGACCGGAGATCACGGCGAAGGGCTCCACGCAGGGGATCCCGAGACGTCCCAGGATCCGCAGCATGTCGTACTCACGCTGGGCGAGGTCCTTGGAGATCTCCTTGAGAGCGAGGACCCGTCCCGAGACGCGCACGAAGCGCACGACGTGACGGGAGATGCCTCGCGGGAGGGCGGCGAGGATGTCCTCGGGCCATTGCTCCAGCGGGTGCTCCCATGGCAGGTCCAGCAGTGCAGGATCTGCACGGGACGCGGTGATCTCCAGAGGTGCCATTGCTCCATTCTCTCCCGAGCGGGGATGCTTCGACCACTCCCGGCATGATGTCACGTCATGTTGACGCGCAGCACCTTGTGAGGACATGCCGGGACAACGGCGACGGGCGCCCGGCAGCAGCCGGGCGCCCGTCGCTCACGACAGCTGGCGAGGTCAGTCGCCCAGGCGCTGTCCGCTCTTCGCATCGAAGAGGTGGATGTGACTCTCGCTGGGACGGAAGTAGACCGTCTCACCCTTGCTCGGAGGGCGACGGGCGTCGACGCGCGCGATGAACGGCTTGTCCGTCTCCTCGCTGCCTACACGGCGGCCGTAGATGAAGGCATCCGCGCCGAGCTCCTCGACGAGGTCGACCTCGACGGCGATGCCCTGGTTGTCCGGGGCGAGCTCGAGGTCCTCGGGGCGCACGCCCACGGTGACGTGGGACTCATCGGTGCCGGAAAGCGTGGAGCGGTCCACGGGGATCACGACGCCGCCGAACTCGACACCCTGATCCGTGAGCCTCGTGTCGAACAGGTTCATGGCGGGGGAACCGATGAAGCCGGCCACGAAGACGTTGTTCGGGTGGTCGTACATGCGGCGCGGGGTGTCCAGCTGCTGCAGGACGCCGAAGTTCAGCACGGCGACGCGGTCGCCCATGGTCATGGCCTCGGTCTGGTCGTGGGTGACGTAGACCGTGGTCACGCCGAGACGGCGCTGCAGCGACGCGATCTGGGTACGGGTCGCCACACGGAGCTTCGCATCGAGGTTCGACAGGGGCTCATCCATGAGGAACACCTGGGGCGAACGGACGATCGCGCGGCCCATGGCCACACGCTGGCGCTGACCACCGGAGAGCGCCTTCGGCTTGCGGTCGAGGTACTCGGTGAGGTCCAGGATCTCGGCGGCGTCCTCGACGCGCTTGCGGATCTCAGCCTTCGGGTTGCCGGCGATCTTCAGGGCGAAGCCCATGTTGTCAGCGACCGTCATGTGCGGGTACAGCGCGTAGTTCTGGAACACCATCGCGATGTCGCGGTCCTTCGGCGGGACGTCGGTGACGTCACGATCGCCGATCAGGATGCGGCCGGCGTCGATCTCCTCGAGGCCCGCGAGCATGCGCAGCGCGGTCGACTTGCCGGAGCCGGAAGGTCCGACCAGCACGAGGAACTCGCCATCTCCTACTTCGATGTTGAGGTTGTCGACCGCAGGGCGCTCCTGACCCGGGTAGACGCGCGAGGAATTGTCGAACGTGACTGTTGCCATGGTGGTTCTCCTTCACCGGCAGGTACGTGCCGGACGGTCCGTTGTGAAGTGATACGTGGCCGGGTGGCTGTCGCTCCCACGAGGGGTGCTCCATTGCACTGGCTCCGCAAAGTGTAGCCCAGCTCTCATCTGGTCGTGTGCATCGAGCGAGGCATGTCTCACGTCTCGGGACTGCGCTCTCCCCGTTCCCTCCCCCCAGGCCGCCCGTTCCCTCGCCGCGTGCCCCCGTTCTCTCCCCGCGAACCTGCCGGGTTGCACGTGGGGGAGCTGTCCGGGTTGCCCGCAGCGAGCGCTGCGGGATACTGGCGATGTGGACATCACTGAGCTGACTCGGAAGATCCTGGACCGCCGCGCGAACGAGAGCGACCCTCTGCGGATCGTGCAGGCAGGCCATCCCGCGCTGCGGAGGAAGGCCGTGAACGCCGCCGGGCGGATCGACGTCGGGCTGCTGAGCGAGCTCGCCGAGGCGATGACGATCACGATGCACAAGGCACCGGGCGTGGGGCTGGCCGCTCCTCAGATCGGCCTGCCGCTGCGGTTCTACGTGGTCGAGGACTCCTTCGCGGCGGAGGAGGGGGAGGACCCCGACGATGATCTGCTGGAGCGGCGACCGCTTCCGCTGCGGGCCCTGCTGGACCCTGTCGTCGAACCGCTCGGTGAGCAGCGGGTCTACGCCTTCGAGGGATGTCTCTCGGTGGACGGCTGGCAGTCGATCGTGCCGCGCTCCCGGCGGGTGCGGCTGCGGGCGACCGAGCTGCTGCAGGACGGCCGCCTGCGAGAGATCGATGAGGAGCATGTGGGGTGGACGGCACGCATCTTCCAGCACGAGACCGACCACCTGTCCGGGACTCTCTGTCATGACGTCTCCGTGCCCCGATCGTTCATCGAGGCCGGCTACACCGCGCACTACGCCGACCTCGGTGAGGCGGTGCGCCGGCTCGGACTGACCGGGGAGATCGCCGAGCTCGGCGACGGCGAGGTCATGACCGGCTGAACGGGCGCAGTCCGCAGAGCCTGCAGTCGGCAGAGCCTGCAGTCCGCAGCGTCGCAGAGTCACGTGCAGTCCACCGAGTCCTCAGACTGGTACTGCACGAGGCGGTACCTTGTCCCTGTTCATGACCCCACAGAACGGAGCTGACGGTGGCCCAGAGCGACCCGAACATCTCGCGCGAGGACCAGACCGGTCCGGCTGCGCTGCCCGCAGACGGCGAGCTCACCGAGCAGATCGATGAGCGCTGGCTGGCGGTGATCGATGCTGCGCTGAAGGTGCAGGCCCCGCTCGCGCACAGCTATGTGCACAAGCTTCGCCAGAAGCACCCGGAGGCGACCGATCGGCAGCTGCTCGAGCACGTCACCAGGCGCTTCACCACGCTGACCACCGCTGCCGGAGCGGGAATCGGCGGGGTCGCGGCACTTCCCGGGCTCGGCACCGCGGCGGCACTCGGCCTGACCGTCGGCGAGGGGGTCACCTTCGCGGAGGCATGTGCCTTCCTCACCCTCGCCGCGGCGGAGATCCATGGCGTCGACATGACCGACAAGAACACCCGCCGCCTGGTGCTGATGGGAGTGCTCGGCGGAGAACGCGGCACCGAGATCATCGCCAAGGCGATGGGCAAGCAGGGCCTGCAGTGGCACTCCGTGCTCAACGGCGGAGGGGGCTTCCTGCCGGGTCTGATCAGCAAGCAGGTCTCGCGCTACGTGCGCCGTCGGGTGGTGGCCAGGACCGGCAAGCTCTGGCTGGTGCGGCTGCTGCCCTTCGGCCTAGGAGCCGTCATCGGAGGGCTCGGCGCCCGTGCGGTGTCGAAGTCCGTCGTCGAGGCGATGCTCGAGATCTTCTCCCAGGAGCTGACCCTGCAGGGCGAGCTCGCTGGAGAGCCAGGTGCGCTGGACGCCTGAGCATCCCGGCGGCCCGCGCTCGTGAGCGTGCTCGGGCACGGAAAGCTGGTCCGCTGCCCACGAGCCCACGAGCCCACTGGGCGAGCAGCGGGACGGTGAAAGGAACGAGGGCCGATCCCGGTGGGGTCGGCCCTCGTCTCGATGGTGGTCCCGGGGGTGAGTCATCGCCCCCGGACGCTCACATCTCCTGCGTGAAGTCGTTCGCGTGCTCGGTGCCGACGGCGCGCCGGTAGGAGCGACGGATCTCCGCCTCCGCATCGCTGCGGCCCTCCCAGTGCGCACCCTCGACGCTCTTGCCCGGCTCGAGGTCCTTGTAGACCTCGAAGAAGTGCTGGATCTCCAGTCGGTGGAACTCACTGACGTCGGTCAGCTCCTGGCGGCGCACCTGACGCTGGTCGCCGACCGGCACCGCGATGATCTTGTCGTCGCCGCCGGCTTCATCGCGCATACGAAACATGCCGAGCGCCCGGCAGCGGATCAGGCAGCCGGGAAAGGTGGGCTCCTCGAGCAGCACCAGGCAGTCCAGCGGATCGTTGTCCTCGCCGAGGGTCCCCTCGATGAAGCCGTAGTCGTCCGGATAGCGAGTGGCGGTGAACAGCATCCGATCGAGCCTGATCCGGCCGTTGTGGTGGTCCACCTCGTACTTGTTGCGATTCCCGCGAGGGATCTCGATGGTCACGTCAAATTCCACGACAGCCGCTCCATTGCTCCGGCCCCGTGGGCCTCTGGTAATGACCCAGACACCATATCGTGGGGTCATGGCCCTGAGAGCATCGGAACGCATCTGGCGCACCACCGCGATCGTGATGTGCGCGGCAGTGCCCACGAGCTTCTATGTGCTCGGCGACCTCACCGACGCCTTCCCCGGTGTGCTCACCGTCGCCACCGTCGAGGAGGGGCCGGCATCCGGCCCGGGAGCGGTGGCGGAGGACTGGGAACGACTGACAGCTGGTGATCAGCTCCCGCCGATCGACCGGCCCGGTCCGCCGGTGGACCCAGCTGACCTCCAAGAACGCATGGCTGCCGGGGCGCAGCTGCCCGTGGTCGACGGGAGATTGGCTTTCAGCGTGGTCGACGCCGGGACCGGTGAGGTGCTCGCAGAGCGTGAGGCCGATGCCGCGCTCGTCCCCGCCTCGACGCTCAAGCTGCTCACCGCGGCTGCGGTGCTGCGCCAGTACGCCGGTGACGAGGTGCTCACCACCCGGGCCGCGGTGCAGGACGGTGTGGTGACCCTGATCGGGGGCGGTGACATGACTCTCAGCGAGGAGGAGCTCCGGAGCCTCGCGACCCGGACGGCCGAGCTGGCCACGAGCCAGGGCGCAGTCCAGGGCGCGGTGCAGGTCTCGGTGGTCCTCGATGACAGCTACCTGGTGGGCGGCACCAATGAGGCCTGGGGGAACAACGGCACCGCCGGCGGGTGGGTGACGCCCACCGCGAGCCTGGCGCTGGACGGAGGCTGGCTCGACGGGGAGCAGTACGGGCCGAAGTCCACAGATCCCGCCGGGGACGCCGCAAGGCGCTTCGCCGAGCTGCTGACCGGTGCCGGCCTCGCTGTGACCGGGGAGATCTCCGAGGGGAAGGCTCCCGAAGGTGCCCCGTCGGTCGAGATCCACTCCGAGCCGCTCGCCGAGATCGTGCGCCACACCCTGCTGATCTCCGACAACACGACCGCTGAGCTGCTGGCTCACCTGGTCGCGCTCTCCCGCGGGGAGGAGACCACGCCGGCCGGGGCCGCCGCCGCGGTCGAGGCCGAGATCCGGGAACTGGCGGCGGAGATCGGGGTGCCGGAGACCGACCTCGCCGCACTGGAGCTGCACGACGGCTCGGGGCTCTCGCGGCAGAACCGGGTGCCGCCCTCCCTGTTCTCCGCCGTGCTCGCCGAGGTCGCCTCCGGTGAGGTGCCGAGGCTCGAGCAGATCCTCTTCGATGTCCCGATCGCGGGCCTCTCCGGCACCCTCGCCGAGCGCTTCTCCGCCGTCGGCACCGAGGATGCGAGCGGCCTGGTGCGCGGCAAGACCGGCTATCTCGGCGGCGCCGCCACCCTGGCCGGGGTGGCCGTCCTGCCCGATGGCCGCACCGTCGGCTATTCGATCGTGGTGCACGGATTCGACGGGGCGGACGCCGACGCGGCTCGCGCCGCGGTGGACCACGTCGCCGCCGAGATGGTGCAGGTCGACTGATGGCCGGTCCTCCTGCCGTGATCGCCCGGGCTCGCACCGCCGTGCGCGCCTCGCTCACCGCACGCATCGAGCAACTCGCCGATGACACCGCCGTCGGTCATCTCGCCCCCCGTCTCCTGGTCGGGCTCAGCGGGGGAGCGGATTCCCTCGCCCTGCTGGCGACCACCGTCTGGGTGGGCTCTCGGATGGGGCTGGAGACTGAGGCGGTGATCGTGGACCACGGCGTGCAGGAGGGATCGGCGCAGGTCGCCGAACGAGCCCTGGTCCAGGCGCAGCAGCTCGGTGCCGAGGGACAGGTGCTGCGTGTGGAGGTCGATCTCGAGGCGCCCGGCGGGCTCGAGAATGCGGCGCGGATCGCCCGCCACTACGCACTGGAGTCTGCACGAGAGGAGCGCGGTGCGCTCGCCCTGCTGATGGCGCACACCCTCGACGACCAGGCCGAGCAGGTGCTGATGGGGCTCGCCCGGGGAGCCGGCCCCCGCGCGGTGGCGGGGATCCCGCGCACCCGGGGGGCTCTGCTGCGTCCCTTCCTGGGCACCGGACGTGACGAGCGCACGGCACTGCGCCGCGTCGACACCGAGGAGATCTGCCGCCTGCACGATCTCCAGTGGTGGGAGGACCCGATGAACACGGATCTCACGCTGCTGCGCTCGCGGGTGCGGCATCGAGCCCTCCCGCTGCTGCGGGAGATCCTCGGTGGGCAGATCGACGAGAACCTCGCCCGCACCGCGGACCTGGTGCGCCCCGATGTGGACCACCTCGACCGGGAGGCGCAGGCCCTGCTGCCCTCCCTGCGACGCGAGGGGGGAGAGCTGCGCGAGGACGGTGATCTGCTGCTGCTGGATGTGCACGCCCTGGCCGCCGCTCCCGCACCCCTGCGCACCCGGATCCTGCGGGACGCCTCACGTTCCGCTGACCGCGCAACACCCCAGGGCACTCCTGCGGGGTCGTCGAAGTCGCTGCTCCGGCGTCACGTGCTCGCGATCGACGCGCTGGTGGTCTCATGGCACGGTCAGGCAGCGGTGCCCGTTCCAGGTAGGATCGAGGTCGCTCGCCGCGACGGCCTGTTGGTGTGGCGCCGCCTCGATCCGTGATCGGCGGCGGACGCACCCCACCACGTTTCCTGGAGGAGATCCGCGTGCCCCAGACGCACCCCCACCCCGATGTCGACCGCGTGCTGCTGGACGAGCAGCAGATCCGCGAACGTCTCGCCGAGCTCGGTCAGCAGATCGCCGAGGACTACGCGGAGGAGCCGCCGGTCCTGGTGGGCGTCCTGCGCGGTGCGGTGATGGTGATGGCGGATCTCGCCCGCCAGATCGACCTCCAGGTCGAGATGGACTGGATGGCCGTCTCCTCCTACGGCTCAGGCACCAAGTCCTCCGGGGTGGTGCGCATCCTCAAGGACCTCTCCGGGGACATCACCGGGCGCAACGTCCTCATCGTCGAGGACATCATCGATTCCGGGCTCACCCTGAAGTGGCTGCTGTCCAATCTGCGCTCGCGAGGACCCAAGAGCGTCGAGATCGCGACGCTGCTGCGCAAGCCCGAGGCGGCTCGGGTGGAGATCGATGTGAAGTACGTCGGCTTCGACATCCCCAACGAGTTCGTCATCGGCTACGGGCTCGACTATGCCGAGAACTACCGCAACCTCCCCTACGTGGGCGTCCTCGCGCGCTCGGTCTACGAGGACTGATCCCATGGCAGATTCCCCCAAGTCCAAGAGCTCCGGCGGCAAGAAACGTCGCCCGTTCACGAGCGTGGCCCTGTGGATCATCGTCGCCCTGCTGCTGGGCATGGCGATGTTCTCCCTGTTCGGCCGGGACGGCTATCAGCAGATCGACACCCAGCAGGGGCTCGAGCTGCTGGCCGGCGGCACGGTCGAGCAGGCCAAGATCATCGACGGCAACCAGCAGCGGGTCGATCTGGTCCTCACCGAGGACTTCGTGGACGGCGAGGAGAACAAGGGCACCGAGGTGCGCTTCTCCTATGTCGAGCCGCGCGGCGAGGCCGTGGTGCAGGCCGTCGAGGACGCGGCACCGGCCAAGGGCTACACCGACGAGATCGCCAGCAGCTCCTGGTGGTCCACGCTCCTGCTCTCCTTCCTCCCGCTGCTGATCTTCATCGGCCTATTCTGGTTCCTGATCATGAACGCCCAGGGCGGTGGCAAGGCCATGCAGTTCGGCAAGTCCAAGGCCAAGCTGTTCAACAAGGAGGCCCCCAAGGTCACCTTCGCGGATGTCGCAGGTGCCGAGGAGGCCGTCGAGGAGCTCGACGAGATCAAGCAGTTCCTGGTCGATCCGGGTCGGTACCAGGCCGTCGGAGCGAAGATCCCCAAGGGCGTGCTGCTGTACGGCCCGCCCGGCACCGGCAAGACCCTGCTGGCCAAGGCCGTGGCCGGCGAGGCGAACGTGCCGTTCTACTCGATCTCCGGCTCGGACTTCGTGGAGATGTTCGTGGGCGTCGGCGCCAGCCGGGTGCGCGACCTGTTCACCACCGCCAAGGAGAACTCCCCGGCGATCATCTTCATCGACGAGATCGATGCCGTCGGCCGCCACCGCGGCGCCGGCATGGGCGGTGGCCATGACGAGCGCGAGCAGACCCTGAACCAGATGCTGGTGGAGATGGACGGGTTCGACGAGAACCAGAACGTCATCCTCATCGCCGCCACCAACCGGGTGGACATCCTGGACCCCGCACTGCTGCGCCCGGGCCGTTTCGACCGCCAGATCGCGGTCGAGGCCCCGGACCTCAAGGGCCGCCTGCACATCCTCGGCGTGCACTCCAAGGGCAAGCCGCTCGCCCACGACGTCGACCTCGAGCACGTCGCCAAGCGCACCATCGGCATGTCCGGTGCGGACCTCGCGAACGTCCTCAACGAGGCAGCGCTGCTCACCGCCCGCTCGGGCAACCAGATCATCGACAACCGCGCCCTGGATGAGGCGATCGACCGCGTCTCCATGGGGCCGCAGCGCTACTCGAAGGTGATGAGCGAGCGCGAACGGCAGATGACCGCGTATCACGAGGGCGGACACGCCCTGGTCGCGGCGGCGATGAACAACTCCGCACCCGTCACCAAGGTGACGATCCTGCCGCGTGGCCGCGCCGGCGGCTACACGATGGTGGTCCCCACCCAGGACCGTAACTACCAGTCCCGCAACGAGCTGCTCGACCGACTGGCCTACGCCCTCGGCGGCTACGCCGTGGAGGAGAGCATCTTCCACGACGTCACCACCGGCCCCAGCTCGGACCTCCAGAACGCGACCAAGATCGCCCGCACCATGGTGATGCAGCTGGGGATGAGCGATGCGGTGGGTCAGGTCGCCCTGGCCGGCGAGCAGGACGAGGTGTTCGTGGGGATGCAGCAGGGGCAGGCCCCCCGCTTCAGCGCCGAGACGGCGAGCCTCATCGACCAGGAGGTCCGGGCCCTGCTCGACACCGCTCTGGACGAAGCCTGGGCCGTGATCGTCGAGAACCGTCACGTGCTGGATCGCCTGGTGGAGGAGCTGCTCGAGCGCGAGACGCTCAACGAGCACGAGCTCGCCGAGATCTTCAAGGACGTGAAGAAGCAGCCGGCCCGTGAGGTCTGGGTCTCCAGCGCCGAGCGTCCCGCACTGGCCGCGCCGTCCGTGGGGGCGACGACCACCGCGACCGGGACCGAGGCCCACGACGCCGGGGAGCCCCTGCAGCCGGGTGCCCCTGAGCTGCCCCACCCCGGCGGCGACGGTCCGCAGATCCCGGGCGCCCCGCAGGGCGGTGCTCCCGGTGCCCCCGGCGATGGCGGAACCGGGTACGGCTATGGCAGCACCGACCATGGCGGCGCCGAGGGGACGGAGCGCTGAGATGACTGTGGATCAGCCCCGCATCGAGGCCGCGGTGCGGGAGATCCTCACCGCGATCGGTGAGGATCCGGACCGCGACGGACTGCTCGACACCCCGGGCCGCGTGGCGCGCATGTACGCAGAGGTCTTCGCGGGACTCGCGCAGGACGCCCGCGAGCCCCTCTCCACCACTTTCGACATCGAGCACCAGGAGCTCGTGCTGGTGCGTGACATCGCCTTCTACTCGATGTGCGAGCACCATCTGCTGCCCTTCCACGGCGCCGCCCACGTGGGATACATCCCCGGCGCCGGTGCGGTCACCGGCCTCAGCAAGCTCGCGCGGCTGGTGGACGTCTACGCCCGCCGGCCGCAGGTGCAGGAGCGGCTCACCTCTCAGGTCGCCGACGCGCTGATGGAGGAGCTCGGCGCCGACGGCGCGATCGTGGTCGTCGAGGCCGAGCACATGTGCATGTCGATGCGCGGAGTACGCGCGGCCGGCGCCCGCACCGTCACCAGTGCAGTGCGAGGAATGCTGCGCGACAGCCCCAGCACCCGTGGCGAGGCCATGGCCCTGATCAACAGGGCATGAGCGCGATGAGCAGCTCGCCCCGCCGTCCCGCCGGTCTGCCGGAGCGGCTCGACACCGACGACACCCTCGTGATGGGAGTCCTCAACGTCACCCCGGACTCCTTCTCCGACGGGGGCGCGCACGATGACGCCCCCGCCGCGATCTCCCACGGTCTCCGACTGGTCGGCCAGGGCGCGTCGATCGTCGATGTCGGTGGAGAGTCCACCCGTCCCGGCGCGCCGCGCGTGGACGAGGACGAAGAGCTGCGCCGGGTGCTCCCGGTGGTCACCGCGCTGGCGGCGAAGGACATCGTGGTCAGCGTCGATACCATGCGGGCCTCTGTCGCGGCGGCCAGCATCGAGGCGGGGGCATTGATCGTCAACGACGTCTCCGCCGGCCGGGCCGACGTGGACATGGGACCTGAGGTGGCCCGGCTCCGCACGCGCCTCGGCACCCCGCCGGTCTTCATCGCGATGCACTGGCGCGGACACAGCGATGTGATGAACGAGCTCGCCGTCTACCGCGATGTGGCCCGCGACAGCGCCGCCGAGCTCGCCGAGCGCCTCTCCGCCCTGCGCGAGGCGGGAGTGGAGGACCGCTTCCTGGTCGCCGACCCGGGCCTCGGATTCTCCAAGACGGGAGAGCAGAACTGGGAGGTGCTGGCCGACTGGCCGACGCTGAGCTCGCATGGGCTGCCGCTGCTGATCGGTGCCTCCCGGAAACGATTCGTGAGCGCCCTCGGGGTGGACCGTGACCTGGCGACCGCCGCCATCAGCGCCTACAGCGCAGAGCACGGCGCCTGGGCGGTCCGCGTGCATGACGTCGGCTCCTCGGTCGCCGCCGTGAGGGTGGGCGACCGCCTGCGTCGGAGCGTCCGACGATGACGGCCCAGCCCGTCCCGCCGCGCCCCGGCCCGGCGCGACTGGACCGCATCGAGGTGGCCGGGATCAAGGCCTGGGCCCACCACGGCGTGCTCGAGGAGGAGAAGCGACTGGGCCAGCAGTTCGAGGTCGATGTGACGCTCCACCTCGACACCGCGCCTGCGGGCGCCACCGATGCGCTCTCCCGCACCGTGAACTATGCCGAGGCCGCCGCAGCGGTGCACGAGGAGATGACCGGCGGCCCCTACGACCTGGTCGAGACGCTCGCCGGTCGCATCGCGCAGCGGATCCTCACTGACACCGGACACCCGCTGGTGCGGCGCGTCGGGATCCGGGTCCACAAACCTGCCGCGCCCGTCGGCCTCCCCGTCGGCTCCGTCACCGTGAGCATCGAGCGGGAGGCGCCGGCGATCTCGGCGGTGCTCGCCCTCGGCACCAACCTGGGGGAGCGGGAGCAGCACCTGCAGGATGCGCTCGCCCACCTCGCCGCGACCGACGGCATCGACGTGGCCTGGACCGGTCCGGTGCTCGAGACCGACGCTGTCGGCGGTCCCGCAGACCAGGGCAGCTTCCTGAACTCGGTGATCGGTGTGCGCACGACGCTGGGCCCCTTCGCGCTGCTCGAGGCCGCGCACCGGGCGGAGCACGCTGCGCATCGGGAACGCCTCGTGCGCTGGGGACCGCGGACCCTCGACGTGGACGTCATTACCTACGGCGACTGGGCGAGCGACGATCCGGAGCTGACGGTGCCGCACCCGCGGGCCCATGAGCGAGCCTTCGTGCTCGCCCCCTGGCACGCGGCCCGCCCGCAGGCGCAGCTGCCGGGACACGGCCCGCTCGAGGCCCTGCTGGCCCGCGCCACGGACCGAGGGGGACTGCGACCGGGGCCGGTCGTCGATGGGTTCGGACTCTCGTGAAGCCGCTCAACGTGCCGGTCCTGGTCCTGATCCTCGTGATCGGTGCGGGCTTCGGGGCGCAGATGCTCGAGGCCTTCGCCTCCCGCGGCCATTCCCTGCCGATCGCCGGCTGGCTGACCACCCTGGTCCTGCTGGCGCTCGCTGCGGTGCTGCTGGTGCACGGCCTGCCGCTGCGGCGCTACATGCTCGAGAGCCAGGAGCGCACGGAGCACCCCAGCTTCGCCCCTCGCCGCCACCAGATCGATCTTCCCACCGCCTACCGCACCGTGCTGCTCGCGCGGGCCTGCGCATACACCGGCACGGTGGTCGGCGGGATCTTCGCCGGGCAGGCGCTGTTCCTGCTCCTGACCGGAACCGGCGACCCCTTGCAGGGGATCCTGCCCACCGCCGCCGCGGCGATCGCAGGTATCGTGCTCGGGGTGCTGGGCGTGATCGTCGAGCACTGGGGCCAGCTGCCACCCGAGGACGGCGAGAGGTCGGCAGAGGGCGCCGGTGCCGGAGGCTGAGCTCTTGGTCTGCACACTTCGGCTGAGCTCTCCGGCTGAGCTCTTGGTCTGAACACTTCGGCTGAGCTCTCCGGCTGAGCTCTTCGTGCACGATCGAGGGTGGCTGCGCATGGGGCCCTCGACCTTCGACGGATCTTCTTCCCACCTCGGGAGGAGCGGGCCGGGGCTGCGGGATGACACGATGGTTCCCATGACCTCAGCGCCCGATCCCCACGAGCTCCCCGTCGTCCCTGCCGCACCGGCCGACGAGGCCCCGACGGCCGCTCCTGCCGACCCCGCGGTGCCCACCGGCACCCTCTCGGATGACCCCGCCGGCCTGCTCGGGGCGGCGATGCTGCGCCCCGTCTCCCCGAAGCTCATCCCTGCCCGCTATGTGGGCGGCATCGCGGGGAACATCTTCTGGCTGCTGCTGATCATCGCCGCGATCGTGGGCACCGTCCTGACGGGCTGGTGGTGGATCGCCGCCTGCGGCCTGCTGCCCCTGCTGATCATGCTCCAGAGCCTGCTGTTCACACCGCGCCGAGTGCGGGCGATCGGCTACCTGGACGGCGACGAGGAGCTCACGATCGCCAGCGGCATCATGTTCCGCTCCGTCCATACGATCCCGTATGGCCGCGTCCAGTCCGTGAAGATCGGCGAAGGCCCCGTCGAGCGGCGTTACGGTCTCGCGACCCTCACCGTCACCACCGCCGCCGGCGGCGGCACGGAGGCCCTGCCGGGGCTGCCGAAAGCCGAGGCGGAGCGCCTGCGGACCCTGCTCACCGACCGCGGCATCGAACTCATGGCGGCACTGTGAACGACTCAGCGTTCAGTCCTTCCAGCCCGACGGGCCCGACCCCTCCTGCGGGCCCAACCAGTCCTGCCGGTCCGACCAGTACTGCCGGTCCCACCAGCTCTGCGTTCGAGGGGAGCGCGTCGACGAGCGAGAACGCTCCGCTGGAGGCGACCGCGCCGGATCCCTCCACCCCGCGCCACCGCACCCACCCGATCACGCCGCTGGTGACAGGATGGAAGCTCGTGGTGGGCGTGATCGCGGTGATCGCTGCGCAGAACGTCGCACAGCTGCTCAACGAGTTCACGCTGCAGCGCTTCCTCATCGGGGCGGGGGTGCTGCTGGCAGCGACCCTCATCGCGATCGCCTTCTCGACCCTGAGCTGGTGGTTCACCACCTACGCGGTGGACGAGGAAGGTGTCTCCCTGCACACCGGCATGATCAGCCGCTCCCGTGAGTACGCGCCCCGAGCCCGGATCGAATCCGTCTCGGTCGAACGTCCGCTGCTGGCTCGGCTGCTGGGACTGGCGAAGGTGCGCGTCGAGGTCGCCGGCGGCGGCGAGTCCTATCTCGACATCGAATACATCAAGTCCGCTGCGGCGGAGCAGCTCCGCCGCGGGATCCTCGGCATCGCCGGCAGCTCCTCGCCGGAGACGACTGGCGAACGCGCCCTGGCGGGCGCCGAACGGTCCGAGGAGACCGGAACTGCTGGCAGCGCCGAGGTGCACCCGCAGAACGACGGCGGCACCGCAGCACCCGGGCGGTTCGAGCAGCTGCTCACCGACGGAGTGACCGACGGCGAACTGATCGCAGAGGTGCCCACCGAGCGGCTCGTCCGCTCCCTGCTGCGGGACATCGGCTTCCTCATCGGAGTGGTGATGAGCATCGTCGGCGCCGCCGTCGCGGTGGCGCTGGGGATCTGGCAGGACGGGCTCAACATCGCGATGTTCATCGCCCTGGCGCCTGCCGCGATCGCCGTCCCGAAGTACATCTTCGGCCGCATCGAATCCGGCTGGGGCTTCGTCTCCCGGATCACCGACCGCGGCCTGCGGATGCGGCGGGGCCTGGCCAACACTCGCACCGACAACATCGTCTCCGGGCGCATCCAGCGCATCGAGCTGCGCCGTCCGCTGCTCTGGCGGGGCCCCGGCTGGACCGCCGCCACCGCCACCGTCGCCGGCATCGATGACGACAGCGAGAACGGTGCCGAGAACGTGCTTCCCGTCGGCACCCGGGACGAGCTCCGTGCGACGCTCGGCCACCTCGCAGTGCCGCTCGGCACCGCGGATGATCTGGCTTTCATCGAGCACCTGCTCACCGTCCCGGCCCGCGAGATCGACGGGTTCCGCACGCGGGTGCGGATGTATTGGATCGCCCGCCGCACCGAGGTGACCGTGCTGCTGCCCGGCGCGCTGGTGAAGCGTGGGGGAGTGCTGACCCGGCACCTCGAGATCGTTCCCCGCGAGCGCGTCCAGCAGGTCTCCGTCGACGACGGCCCCCTGAACCGGAAGCTCGGAGTCCTCGACCTGCAGGTGGGGATCGCCGGAGAGACGGTCACGGTGAGCAACCTGGCCCGCGCGGAGGTGCTCGGTCTCCACAGCGTGCTCTCGCGCGATGCAGCCACGCTCCGCCGCTACCGGGACCGGCAGCACTGGCCGCAGCCCGCGCTGAGCCTTGCTGCGCCGGTCGGGTCTCCGCCTGTCGGGTCCGCGCCGGACGGGTCCGCGCCTTCCGGATCCGCGCCTTCTGGGCCCTCTTCGGCAGGGCAGCAGCCTCGCCCGGCCGAGCTCGAGGAGGAGCTGTGACACCGCCCCGCCTCGGCATCGGCGTGATCGGAGCCGGCCGGGTGGGCGCTGTGCTCGGTGCCGCGCTGCGGGCCGAAGGCCATGCGATCACCGGCGCCTACGCCGTCTCCGACGCCTCCCGCGAGAGAGCCGGCCAGCTCCTGCCCGGAGTTCCGCTGCTGGATGTCCCGGCGCTGGTCGAACGCAGCGAGATGCTGCTGCTGGCTGTTCCGGACGACCAGCTGGGACCGCTCGCCGCAGGTATCGCTGAGACCGGGATGATGCCGGGCGGCCAGCTCGTCATGCACACCTCGGGCCGCTACGGCACCGACGTGCTCGGCCCACTGGCAGAAGCCGGCAGCGCCACCCTCGCACTCCATCCGGCGATGACGTTCACCGGCACCCAGGCCGATCTCGCACGACTGATCGGCTGCCCGATGGGCATCACCGCCACCGCCGAGCTGCTGCCGGTCGCGGCCGCGCTGGCAGTCGAGCTCGGCGGCGAGGCGGTCGTGGTGGCAGAGGGGGATCGTCCGCTCTACCACGCAGCCCTCGCCCACGCCGGGAACCATCTGGTGGTGCTGGTCGACCAGGCGCGTGACGCGCTGTCCCGACTGGGGATCGAGGATCCTGGGGCATACCTGCGACCCCTGCTCGAGGCGGCGCTGGATGAATCCCTCCGTCACGGTGCCAAAGCACTGACCGGACCCGTGTTGCGTGGGGACGCGGGAACTGTCTCCGCTCACCTCGGGGCGCTGCGTGACCTCGATGCCACCGGAGCCCCAGGCGATCCCATGGACACCTCCGCCACCTATCGCGCCCTCGCCCTCGCGGCCCTGAGCCGTGCCAGACTCCCTGAGGACACCCGGACGCTGATCCGGGGACTGCTCGAGGACGATCCACAGCTGGAGGACGACTGATGACCCTGGACCCCGGCGCTCACGAGCCGCAGCACGTCGCCACTCCGTCCGACGACGCCTCACGGCTCAGCACCACACGGCTCAGCACCACACGGCTCAGCACCACACTGCTGAGCACCAAGGCGGAGCTGCGCACGCATCGCGCGGCGATGACGGGGACCGTCGCAGCAGTCTTCACGATGGGCTCCCTGCACGCCGGGCACCTGGCGCTGGTCGAGCGCGCTCGTGAGCTCGCCGATCATGTCATCCTCACCGACTTCGTCAACCCCCTCCAATTCGGCCCGGGCGAGGACTTCGAGGCCTATCCGCGCGACCTCGACGCGGACCTCGCCCTGGTCGACGGCTTGGTCGATGTGGTCTTCGCCCCGACGGTCCAGGAGATGTTCCCGGTGCTGCCGCCGACCGTCTCCGTGACGGCTGGACGAGCGGGCACGATCCTCGAGGGCGCAGCGCGTCCCGGGCACTTCGACGGCGTGGTGACGGTGGTGGCCAAGCTGCTGCAGCTCACCGCACCCGATCTGAGCGTGTTCGGTCGCAAGGACGCCCAGCAGCTCGCGATCATCCAGGCGCTGGTCGCCGACCTGGACCTGCCGGTGCGGATCGAGCCGGTCGAGATCCAGCGCGAGCCGACAGGGCTGGCCCGCTCCAGCCGCAACGCCTACCTCAGCGAGGCCGGTCGGACACAGGCGCTCGCGCTTTCGCGCACTCTCACGGCGGCGCTCGATGCTGCGCCATCGGTCGCCGGGATCCGGTCAGCTCTCGCGGAGGCCGTGGGTCGCGCCGAGATCGCGTGGGACTACGCGCTCGCGCTCGACCCCGGCACCCTCGAACCGATCGCTGAGGAGCACCGCGGCGAGGTGCTGGTGGCCCTCGCCGGGCGCGTCGAGGGCACCCGACTGCTCGATGCAGCTGTGGCAGAGGCGACAGCCCCCTGATCCAGCGGGCATTCCCAGCGGCGGTGATGAGACAATCGCCGTCATGAGCGAGAATTCCCCTGCCCTCGAGACGACGGATACCTCCGACCAGGTCGCGGTCCGTAAGTCCAAGCGGGAGCGCCTGCTGGCGCGCGGGGAGGAGCCCTATCCCGTCTCGGTGCCGGTGACCACCACCATCGCTGAGGTGCGCGCGCAGTACGGCCACCTCGAGGCCGGTGAGGAGACCCAGGACGTGGCCGGCGTCGCCGGGCGCGTCGTCTTCCAGCGCAACACCGGCAAGCTGGCCTTCATCACCCTCCAGGACGGTGCCGGAGCGCGACTGCAGATCATGGCCTCGCAGGCCGTCATCGGCGAGCAGCGGCTCGCGGACCTCAAGGCCGATGTCGACCTCGGCGACCACGTGTTCTTCGCGGGCCGGGTGGGAGCTTCCCGCCGCGGCGAGCTGAGCATCTTCGCCGAGTCGTGGCAGATGGCGGCCAAGGCCGTGCGCCCGCTCCCGGTGCTCCACTCCGGACTGTCCGAGGAATCCCGGGTGCGTCACCGGTATGTCGATCTGATCGTGCGCCAGGAGGCGCGTGACACGGTGCGTCAGCGCGCCGAGGTCATGCACTCCCTGCGCACCTCCTTCCGCGATCGCGACTACGTCGAGATCGAGACCCCGATGCTGCAGGTGATCCCTTCGGGCGCGGCGGCACGGCCATTCGTCACCCATATGAACGCCTTCGATCTCGATCTGTATCTGCGGATCGCCCCCGAGCTCTACCTCAAGCGCGCCGCCGTGGGCGGTCTCGAACGGGTTTTCGAGATCAACCGTAATTTCCGCAACGAGGGTGCAGATTCCACGCATTCTCCGGAGTTCGCGATGCTCGAGGCCTATCAGGCCTATGGAGATTACGACACCATCGGCGACCTCACCAGGACGCTCGTCCAGGAAGCCGCGGAGCGTGCGACCGGTTCACAGACCGTGACCCTCATCGACGGGTCGGAATACGACTTCTCCGGGGAATGGGCGCAGATCACGGTCTACGGTTCTCTCTCGGAATCCCTCGGGGAGGAGATCACCCCGGAGACCAGCACGCGGCGCCTGCGAGAGATCGCCCGTACCCTGGACCTGGATCTGGATCATCCGAAGTACGGCCACGGAAAGCTGGTCGAGGAGCTCTTCGAGCATCAGGTGGGCGACCACCTCTACGCGCCGACCTTCGTGCGCGATTTCCCGGTCGAGACCAGCCCGCTGGTGCGTGCGCACCGCTCGCAGCCGGGCGTGGTCGAGAAGTGGGATCTCTACGTGCGCGGGTTCGAGCTGGGCACCGGCTATTCGGAGCTGGTGGATCCCGTCATCCAGCGCGAGCGCTTCGCTCAGCAGGCCGAACTGGCAGCCCAGGGCGACGACGAGGCGATGCGCCTGGACGAGGACTTCCTCGAAGCCATGGAATACGCGCTGCCACCGACCGGTGGGATGGGCATGGGCATGGATCGATTGCTGATGGCCCTGACCGGCCTCGGGATCCGAGAGACCATCCTGTTCCCCCTCGTGAAGCCGGAGGCCTGAGATGGGCTCGGGATTCTGGTTCGAGGCCGGGGCGCTGCTCCCGTCGATAGGCGTGGGTTTACTGTTCTGGTTCACGATTCGGGCGATTATGCGGGCAGATCGCAGTGAGCGTGAGATCGAACGTCAGGTGGAACGAGAATACCGCGAACGTCGCGATCGGGATGAACAGAATCACTCCGCCTGATTGAAAGTCGGAATGACATTGATATCTGGCTCCTCGCGTCGGATACTTGGTGCTCACGACGAGCTCACCAGAGTTTGCTCGGAAGCATGAAGTCACCTCAACGAGGGAGAACCCCTATGGCACGGAAGACCTACGTGGAGCTCATCGACGATCTCACCGGCGACAAGGCCGCCGAGACGGTGAGCTTCGCCCTGGATGGCGTCGCTTACGAGATCGACCTCTCCGAGGACAACGCGAAGAAGTTCCGCGACGAAGTCGGCGGCTGGACGGAGAAGGCACGCCGCGTCGGCGGCCGTCGCGCGCGCGGCACCTCCTCCTCCGTGCGCAGCAGTGCGAACGACTCCGCGCGGATCCGCGAGTGGGCCCGTGAGGCCGGCTATGAGGTCCCCGACCGCGGCCGCATCTCCGGCACCATCCGCACGGCGTACGAAGAGGCGCACGGGGAGTGATCCCTGCTTCTCCGCGGTCGCGATGAGCGACCTCGGAACCCCTCAGCAGCATGCGGGCCCGTCACCTGTCGGTGACGGGCCCGCATGCTGCTGCTCAGGTGGAGGGTGCCTGCTGCAGGACCTCGAAGGAGCTCACCAGCCCCGCAGGGTCCAGGCCGCCGCGTGCTCGGCGCCGGGGTTGAGGCGCACCACGTCCGTGCCGCTGCGGAAGGCATCCGGGGGACAGGTCATCGGTTCGACCGCGAGCCCGCGCCGATCATTCTCGGGCTCCGGCCGGTCGCCGGTGTGCACCTGCAGCCAGGGGAGCTCAGGGCCCGCCGACAGCTCGACCCCGGTACCGCCCGGGGCGGTGACGGTGACAGTGAGCCGCCCCTGCGGATCCCGGCCGAGATCGGTGAAGGCATGGTCGATGAACAGCGGGCCGATCACCGTCGCACTGCGGAAGTCGAACTCCGACCCGGGAGTGATCGCCGCGGTGCCGGTGGGCAGCAGCCGATCCTCGGTGACGGTGAGCACGGTGCCGGCGTCGAACTGCAGGGACCACTCGTCGAGCGGTTCCGGACCGGCGACCAGGTAGGGGTGCGGGCAGACCCCGTACGGTGCGTCCTGTGCGCCGAGGTTGCGGGCGGTCACCGTGGTGGTCAGGCCTTCCTGAGGGTCCAGCGCATAGTGCACCGTCAGCAGCAGGTGGAAGGGATAACCGGAAGAGGGGAAGAGCTCGGTGCGCATCACCAGCTCGTCCTCGGAGACCGTCACCGGGATGAACGCCTGGAAGGACACCAGCCCATGGAGGGCGTTTCCCCGCTCGGGCTCGGTCAGAGCCGTCTGGATCTCCTGTCCGTCCCAGGTATAGAGGCCGTCACCGATCCGGTTGGGCCAGGGGGCCACGATCGCGCCGCGATAGAACTGCATCGGCCCGGTCTCAGGATTGCGGACCAGCAGATCGCGGCCACCGGTGGAGAGCGACTCGAGGGTCGCCCCGACCGCGGAGACCTCGGCGCGGTACGCCCCGGCCGCGATGGTGAACAGCTCGCCACGGTCTCGACGGTCTCCGCCGACGTTCAGCTCGAGGCCCTCGGTGGGGGTGGAATCGTTCATCGGGTCTTCTCCTGGTCCGTCACGGGCTGACCCGTGGGCTGGCTCTCGGGCTGGGTGCCGAGAGGGGTCTCGGGTGCGCTCTCGGTCGTGCTCTCGGTCGTGCTCTCCGGTGCCGAGTCCGGGGCGGGCTCGATGAGCACCACGTCGAGTCGTCGCGGACCGTGCACGCCCTCGACCCGTTCCAGCTCGATGTCGCTGGTGGCGCTCGGTCCCGAGATCATGGTCCAGGCCGCCCGGGCATCCTCGCCCATGCGTTGGATCGCCTTCGGGACGCCGAGCACCACCTGGGCGGCGTCCACCACGATCACGTGATGATCCGGCACCAGCGAGATCGCACGGCGGCCGCCCCGCTCATCACCGCGCAGCACGATCATGCCGGTGAGCGCGATCGCCGTGTGGCAGCCGGTCAGCACGGCGTCGACCGCGTCCAACTGGTGCGGATCGGCGCTGCCGTCGTCGACGATCAGCTCCGCGTGCACCGCCGAGGACCAGGCCACGGGCAGACCGGAAGGCACGACCACGGAGCGGGCGGTGCCGAGTGCTGCGGCGACAGCCGCAGGGACCTCGGCCGGGGTGGTCCGGTGGACGACTGCGGTGTAGTCCTCCAGCCGCTGGACCAGCATCGCGCGCACCTTCTCGGGCGCGGTGCGCAGCTCCTGCTTGTCGTCGGCCCGCTGATAGCTGCGCGGTACATCCTGGGCCTCGGTGACCTCATCGCGGCGCGGCGCGTCCAGTGCGGTGCGCAGCCGGGTGAGGATCTCGTCCTTCGCACTCATCCCCGCGGTGCGCTGGGGACGGGCGTCGGTCCACTCGGTCATGCCTGCTCCTCGCCGTCCGGCGCAGCATCGGGCTCGGTGGTGCCGTCGGCCGATGAGCGCTCCTTCTCGTGCTGGTCCCACCAGGAGCGGAAGGAGGCGCCGGGCTTGGGCAGGTCACGGTGATCGGTCCAGCCGGGGATCAGCGGGAGCACCCCGGGGAGCTTCCCGATGTTCTTCCCGCCCAGCACCGAGGTCAGGGGGCCCGCGGAGCGCACCGCGAGATCGTAGGCACGCGGGGAGGACATGAGCTTGCCCGCTCCCTTCAGCGCCATATCCCAGGTGCCGTGGAAGTCTCCGCGGGTCTCCCGGCGGCGGTCGACGTCCTTCGTCCGCAGGTGCACGAGGATCTCCGGGATGTTGATCTTCACCGGGCACACGTCGTAGCAGGCGCCGCACAGGCTCGAGGCGTACGGGAGCGTCGAGTTGGGATCGTCGCTCCCGCTCATCCCCGTCATCTGAGGGGAGAGGATCGCGCCGATCGGCCCCGGATAGGTCGAGCCGTAGGCATGGCCGCCGGTCCGGACGTAGACAGGGCACACGTTCAGGCAGGCCGAGCAGCGGATGCAGTGCAGGGCACTGCGCCCCTCGGGATCCTCGAGCACCGCGGAGCGGCCGTTGTCCAGCAGCACCAGGTGGAACTCCTCGGGCCCATCCCCCTCATGGACCCCGGTGAACATCGTGGTGTAGGGATTCATCCGCTCCCCCGTGGAGGAGCGGGGCAGCAGCTGGAGGAAGACCTCGAGGTCCTCGAAGGTCGGCACGATCTTCTCGATCCCCACCACGGAGATCAGCGTCTTCGGAAGGGTGAGGCACATGCGGCCGTTGCCTTCGGACTCGACCACCACCATCGTCCCGGTCTCCGCGACGGCGAAGTTCGCCCCGGAGATCGCCACCGAGCCGGGCATGTCCAGGAACTTCTCCCGCAGGAAGCGACGTGCCGCTTCGGCGAGCTCTGACGGCTCATCGGTGATCGACTCGTCGAGATCCGGCATCGAGGCCAGGAAGATCTCCCGGATCTCCTCGCGGTTGCGGTGGATCGCCGGCACCAGGATGTGGCTGGGCGTGTCATCGGCCAGCTGGACGATCAGCTCGGCGAGATCGGATTCGATCACCCGGATGCCGGCGTGGGCGAGCACCTCGTTCAGCCCGATCTCCTGGGTCGCCATCGACTTGACCTTCAGCACCTCGCGCGCGCCGCGCTCGAGAGCCAGGGCAGTGACGATCTCGCCGGCCTCCTCGGCATCACGGGCCCAGTGGACCACGCCGCCCGCAGCCGTCACGGAGGACTCGAGCTGCTCGAGAAGCTCGGGGAGATGGTCTGTGACCTGCCATTTCAGGGCGCTGCCAGCATTGCGGAGCTTCTGCCAGTCCCGCACCTCACGCACGGCTGAGGCACGCTTGGTCTGGATCGTGGAGGTGGCCCGGCGCAGGTTCTCGCGGAGTGTGGGATCGGCGAGTGCGTCCCGTGCCGCTTCCGGGAAGCCGCGCTCGCCCCGCAGGGTCGAGCTGGGGGAGGCGTGCTGGGGGCGGACCTGGGGGATGCCGAGGTGGACTGTGCTCACTCCGCCATCCCCTTCCGCTCGTTCCTCGCAGAGCGCCGACCGGCGATGGTGCTCATGGCGCTCATGCGGATCTCCCGAGGATGGTCTCCGAGGGCACGAAGGGGTCCTCCTTCGTCGAGGCGAGGATCTGCGCCAGGTGGATGGACTTCGGCGCGGCGCCGGTGCGGCGCAGCTTGCCGCCGATGTTCATCAGGCACGAGACGTCGCCGGCGACCACGAAGTCGGCACCACTGCGCACCACGTTGGCGGCCTTGTCGGTCACCATCGCATCGCTGGTCGCATCGTTCTTCACGGAGAAGGTGCCGCCGAAGCCGCAGCAGGTGTCGGACTCGGGGAGGTTCTTCACCTCGATGCCGTCCACAGCCCGCAGCAGCTTGAGCGGGCGGGGTCCCACCTTCAGGAACCGCATCGAGTGGCAGGTGGGGTGGTAGGTCACCGAGTGCGGGAAGTACGCGCCGACATCGGTCACCTTGAGCACATCCACCAGCAGCTCGGAGAGCTCGTAGGTCTTCGCCGAGACTGCTGCGGCACGCTCCTCCAGTTCGCTGTCGCCCTCATGGCGTGCCACCAGCTGATGCTGGTCGCGCACGCACCCGGCACAGGAGCCCGAGGGCATCACGATCGCATCGACCGTGTCGAGCGCAGGCTCGAAGGTGTCCACGAAGGAGCGCACCACCGGAGCCGCCTCCGTGTAGTAGCCGGAGTTGGTGTGCATCTGGCCGCAGCAGGTCTGGCGCTTGTCGAACACCACCTGGTGCCCGAGCCGCTCCAGCAGGATGACGGTCGCCCGGGCGACGTCCGGGGCCATCACATCCACCAGGCAGGTGGTCATCAGCGAGATGCGCATCCGTGGTCCTTCTTCCTCGGTCTTGCTCAGTCGTGCGCTCGGGGGCGGGGACGCGGCACGCAGGGGGGCCGGTCGCACCGGCGAGAGATCAGGCGTGGCGCAGCCCCAGAGCCTCGGCGGTGCGCGAGAGCGTGCGGTGCGCCTCCTCAGCGTCCGCGGAGAGCGATCGGCCCCAGCTGGGGACCATCTGGGTGAGCGTGGGGCGCCAGGCCTCGATGCGCTGCGGGAACATCTTCTCGAGCATGCCCAGCATGATGCTGGTGGCCGTCGACGCGCCGGGCGAGGCACCGAGCATGCCGCCGATCGAACCATCCGCCGCGGTGATGAGCTGGGTTCCGAACTGCAGCACCCCGTGCTTGGCCTTGTCGGGGGCGATCACCTGGACGCGCTGCCCGGCGGTGATCTCCTCCCAGTCGCCTTCCTGGGCGGCGGGCATGTACTCACGCAGAGCCTCGAAGCGCTGATGGTGGGTGGCGGCGAGCTGCGAGCCGAGGTAGACCATGAGATCGAGGTTCGGGGGAGCGACGGCCATCATCTGGGTGATGTTCGAGGGCTTCATCGACTCGAAGAGGTCCGTGTAGCTGCCGGTCTTGAGGAACTTCGGGGACCAGCCGGCGTACGGGCCGAACATCAGCGAACGCTGACCGTCCACGTAGCGGGTGTCGAGATGCGGGACGCTCATCGGTGGTGCACCCACCGCCGCCTTCCCGTAGACCTTCGCATCATGACGGGCGATGACCTCGGGATCGGTGCAGCGCAGCCACTGGCCGGAGATCGGGAAGCCGCCGAAGCCGCGGATCTCGTCGATCCCCGACTTCTGCAGCAGCGGCAGTGAATAGCCGCCCGCGCCGACGAACACGAACGGTGCGCGCACCACCCGGAGGGAGTCGTCCTCGGTGGAGCGCACCATGACGCCCCAGTCCTCACCCATGCGACGCATATCGACCACCTCGGAACCGGTCGAGACCGTGGTGCCGGTCCGAGAGGCGAAGCCGAGCATCTGGCGGGTCAGGGCCCCGAAGTCGACGTCGGTGCCGTCCGCGGAACGAGTGGCAGCGATGGTCTCGGTGACCGGCCGACCCTCGGAGACCAGCGGGGCCCACTCGGCCAGCTGCGCATGTTCAGTCGTGAACTCCATGCGGTCGAACAGAGGGTTCACGGCGAGCGCTTCATGGCGGCGGCGCAGGTAGTCCACGTTCTCCATCCCGTGCACGAAGCTCATGTGCGGGACGGTGTGGATGAACCGGGACGGATCGCCGATGCGGTCGTTCTCCACGAGGTGGGCCCAGAACTGTCGCGAGACCTGGAACTGCTCGTTGATGGAGATCGCCTTGGCGGGGCTGACCGAGCCGTCGACGTCCTGCGGGGTGTAGTTCAGCTCGCAGAGCGCGCTGTGGCCGGTGCCCGCGTTGTTCCAGGCGTCGCTCGACTCCGCACCCAGGGTGTGGAGCCGTTCGAGGACCACGATGTTCCAGCTCGGCTCGAGCTCGGTGAGCATCGCGGCGAGCGTCGCGCTGGCGATCCCTCCGCCGATCAGCACCGCATCGGCACGGGTCACGTCCAGGTCAGCCATTTCTCTCCGTTCGCAGTGCACGTCACACGCCTCGAGGCCGGTCGGCATGTCGCGTCGTGCAGCCCGGGGCGGTCGTGGCGTCCAGCGTATCCCGTGTCCGGACCGCTCTGCCGCCGCCTCAGCGCATGACGACAGGACGGCTTGACGAGCGGCGAGGCTCAGACCGTGGGCGGGGGATCCCGACGCTCGGAGGCCGTGTGACCCGGTGAGCTCTGGGTGTTCACCACGGTCTTGCGCGAGCGCAGCGACAGCAGCAGGCCCACGATGAACAGCACCGCGCCCGCCACCATCAGGATGGTGCCGAGCATCGTGGAGTCCACTCCGGGCAGATCGAACTCCAGGGCGAAGCGGGAGATGGCCCCCAGCACGAACAGGATGATGCCGCCGACGATGGCGCCCATGGTTGCTCCTTCAGACAGAGGGTGTGAGGTGCCTCATCGTACGTGGCGAGCGGTCATCGCCCGGATAGCTCGACCGTCAGGTCAGGCCTGCGTGTCGCGCCCCGGGATCCGGCGGTGGGATCGGACGGCGCGGCCTCGACGGTGTCCAGGAGCGACCACCTATCACGCCAGCGGCGAACAGGCGAGGAATCATCCTCGGATCCGCGTAGTCTCGATCCATCACACCACCGGACGGGGGAGACCATGTTCGAACGCTTCACCGATCGCGCCCGTCGCGTCGTTGTCCTGGCGCAGGACGAGGCACGGCTGCTCAATCACAACTACATCGGCACCGAGCACATCCTGCTGGGCCTCATTCATGAGAACGAGGGCGTCGGGGCCAAGGCCCTCGAAGCTCTCGGCGTGACCCTCGATGCCGTGCGCGAGCAGGTCCGCGACATCATCGGCGAGGGCAATCAGACGCCCTCCGGCCACATCCCCTTCACGCCGCGGGCGAAGAAGGTCCTCGAGCTGAGCCTGCGCGAAGCGCTGCAGCTGGGGCACAACTACATCGGCACCGAGCACATCCTGCTCGGTCTGCTGCGCGAGGGTGAAGGCACCGCTGTCAAGGTGCTCTCCCGTCTCAAGGCCGAGCCGTCGGCCGTGCGCCAGGAAGTCATCGAGCGGCTCTCCGGTTATCAGGGCAAGGAGCCGGCCAACGCCGGCGGTCCCGCCGAGGGGCAGCCCGCCGGCTCGCTGGTGCTGGACCAGTTCGGTCGCAACCTCACCCAGGCCGCCCGCGAGGGCAAGCTCGACCCGGTCATCGGCCGCGAGCACGAGGCCGAGCGGGTCATGCAGGTGCTCTCCCGCCGGACCAAGAACAACCCGGTGCTGATCGGTGAGCCGGGTGTCGGCAAGAGCGCCGTGGTCGAGGGGCTCGCGCAGTCCGTCGTCGCTGGCGATGTGCCTGAGACCCTCAAGGACAAGCAGATCTACACCTTGGATCTGGGCTCCCTGGTCGCGGGCTCGCGCTACCGCGGTGACTTCGAGGAACGCCTGAAGAAGGTGCTCAAGGAGATCCGTACCCGCGGCGACATCATCCTGTTCATCGACGAGATCCACACGCTCGTCGGTGCGGGTGCCGCCGAGGGCGCGATCGACGCGGCCAGCATCCTCAAGCCGATGCTCGCGCGCGGCGAGCTGCAGACCATCGGCGCGACCACCCTGGACGAGTACCGCAAGCACATCGAGAAGGACGCGGCGCTCGAACGTCGCTTCCAGCCGATCCAGGTGGAAGAGCCTTCGGTGGCGCACACCGTGGAGATCCTCAAGGGTCTGCGCGATCGCTACGAGGCACACCACAAGGTGACGATCACGGATGCCGCTCTGGTGGCCGCCGCGAATCTCGCGGACCGCTACGTCAACGACCGCTTCCTGCCGGACAAGGCCATCGACCTGATCGACGAGGCCGGGGCCCGTCTGCGCATTCGTCGTCTCACCGCTCCCCCCGAGCTCAAGGAGTTCGACGCGCGCATCGAGGAGACCCGCAAGAAGAAGGAGGAGGCGATCGACGGGCAGGACTTCGAGCTCGCCGCCTCCCTGCGGGATGAGGAGCAGAAGCTCAAGTCGGAGCGCGAGGAGAAGGAGAAGGCCTGGCGCCACGGCGAGTCCGATGCCGTCACCACGGTCAGCGAAGAGGTCATCGCCGAGGTGCTGGCAGCCTCGACGGGCATCCCGATCGTGAAGCTCACCGAGGAGGAGTCCTCGCGGCTGCTCCATATGGAGGACGAGCTGCACAAGCGGGTCATCGGGCAGAACGAGGCCATCAAGGCCATCTCCCGTGCGATCCGTCGCACCCGTGCGGGGCTCAAGGACCCCAAGCGCCCGGGCGGTTCGTTCATCTTCGCCGGGCCCACGGGCGTCGGCAAGACCGAGCTGGCCAAGGCGCTGGCCGAGTTCCTCTTCGGCGACGAGGAGTCGTTGATCCAGCTCGACATGTCCGAGTTCGGTGAGAAGCACACCGCCTCGCGGCTGTTCGGCTCGCCTCCCGGTTATGTCGGCTACGACGAGGGCGGCCAGCTCACCGAGAAGGTGCGGCGCAAGCCGTTCTCCGTGGTGCTCTTCGACGAGGTGGAGAAGGCTCATGTGGACATCTTCAACTCGCTGCTGCAGATCCTCGAGGACGGTCGTCTCACCGACTCCCAGGGTCGGGTCGTGGACTTCAAGAACACGATCATCATCATGACCACCAACCTCGGCACCCGCGACATCGCCAAGGGCGTGTCCCTGGGCTTCACCGCGGGCGGCGACCTCTCCACCGACTACGAGCGGATGAAGTCGAAGGTCCACGAGGAGCTCAAGCAGCATTTCAAGCCTGAGTTCCTCAACCGTGTCGACGATGTCGTGGTCTTCCCGCAGCTCTCGATGCGGGAGATCGTCCAGATCGTCGACCTGGAGATCGCCAAGCTCCAGAAGCGCCTCCAGGACAAGGACATGTCGCTCAGCCTCACGACGGGGGCCAAGGGTCTGCTGGCCGAGAAGGGGTACGACCCCGTGCTCGGTGCGCGGCCGCTGCGTCGTACGATCCAGCGCGATATCGAGGACACGCTCTCCGAGCGGATTTTGTTCGGTCAGATCCAGGTAGGCGACGAGATCGTGGTCGACGCCGAGGGAGAGGGCCTGCTCGGCGAGCTCACCTTCACCCGCCGTGGCGAGAACGGCTCTCTGGAACCGATCTCCGAGGTCGTCGACCTCGAGTCGATGACCCAGGCTCGCGCGGACGTCGTGACCCAGACCGAAGGCTCGGATGTCCCGGGCACGGACAGCGCGGAAGCCAGCGCCTGATCACTGCTGGTGCCGGCCCCACCCCTTCGGGCAGGGGTCGGCACCGCTGAAGCGCACCGTCGACCTCGGCGGCGCGTCCAGAGCTCGGAAGCACACTGAGTGCGGCCGGGACGGACGGCCCGTGAGACCTGCTGCTCCGGAGCGGCTGACCGCGGTGTCCCATGGAGAGGACCGATAGCTCACGTGATCGACTGGATGCTGTCGTTGACCGGCCAGCTGGAATCCTGGATTCTGACGCTTGCCGATGCCTGGTGGGTCTATTTCGTGGTGTACGGATTCGCCGCGTTCGACGGCTTCTTCCCATCGGTGCCCAGCGAATCGACGATCGTCACCCTCTCCTCGCTCTGGTCGAGCTCGGGAAAGCCATCGATCATCCTGATCGGCCTCGCCGCCTGGATCGGAGCATGGACGGGGGACAACCTCGGCTACCTGCTCGGCAACAGGATCGGTTACGAGCGTTTCACGTTCCTGCGCGAGGGCAAGGGGCGCGCTGCCGTCGAAGCCGCTGACCGCGGCCTGCAGAAGCGAGCCCTGGTCTTCCTCATGACCGCCCGCTACATCCCCTTCGGCCGTACAGCCGTCAACCTCGTCGCCGGTGCAGTGCGCTACCCCCACCGGGAATTCTGGCCCCGCTCGCTGCTGTCCACCTTCGTCTGGGCTGTGTACTCCTGTGCGATCGGGGCCCTCGCCGGCGCCTGGTTCGAAGATAACCACCTGCTGGGAATCACGGTGGCGCTGATCGCCGCAGTGGTCATGGCGCTGCTCGTCGAGCGGCTGATCACCGCGGTGCACCGGGTGCTGGACCGCCGAGCGGAACGCCGCGAGGCCGAGGGGATCTCGGAGCAGGACGCCATGCATGAGGAGGGATCCCCCACCCAGGAATCCGCGATCGAGGAGCCTGCTGACCAGCAGAGCGCAGCAACGCTCTCCAGCGGCGAGCACCCTGCAGCCGAGCGCCCCGACGTCGAACACTCCGACGCCGGGCACACCGAAACCGAGCGTTCGAGAGCGGAGCACGACCCGATCCAGCAGCGTGGCGTCCAGGGTCCCGCTGACCCGGATCCCGCGCTCACGCAGCCCCGCCCCGGCCTGCCGCACGGCGAACCGGTGATCGTCAGCGCCGAATCTCCAAGTGCAGCCCGAGGCGAGGAGAGCCCCGCATGAGCATCAGCATCCGCCCCGCCCTGCCCGCCGACGTGCGTGCGATCAACTCCCTGGTCGAACCCATGACCCATACCGGAGTGCTGCTGGGCAAGGACCTCGTCTCCTACTACGAGTCGATCCAGGAGTTCCTGGTCGCGACCGACGAGCAGGGCCGGGTGATCGGATGCGGTGCCCTCCACGTGATGTGGGAGGACCTCGCGGAAGTGCGCACCCTGGCCGTCCATGACGACCAGCGAGGAACCGGTCTCGGCCACCGGCTGCTGGAGGCCCTGCTCGAGCGTGCCCTCCAGCTCGGGTTGCAGAGGGTGTTCTGCCTGACCTTCGAGGTGGAGTTCTTCGCCCGCCACGGCTTCGAGGTGATGAGCGAGAGCGTGGACCCCGAGCTCTACAACCAGCTGCTCCGCTCGCTCGACGAGGGGATCGCGGAGTTCCTCGATCTCGCCCGGGTCAAGCCCAACACCCTCGGGAACACACGGATGATCAAGCTGCTCGACCGAGGCGACTGAGCTCCAGGCGTCCCCGTCCCTCAGGGCAGATGCAGACTCTCGCCCTCGCGGACCGCGAGCCCGTCGGCGATCAGCGACTCGGTGCAGCGCTGGACACGAGCCGAGTCCTCAGGATCCAGGGCGAGCAGCTGCATCTCGTTCGCGATCCCGTCCCCTCGCAGCAGAGCCATGATCAAGCCCCGCATCTGACGATCCGTGCCCTCGAAGGCTTGGCGACGTCGGGTGTCCGCCTCCGGTGCGGGGCGTCCGGCGGCCAGCCATGCGCAGCCCTCCGCAGCCAGCGGGCATTCCTCGCAGCGCGGTGACCGCGCGGTGCAGACCAGTGCCCCCAGCTCCATCACCGCCTGGTTCCAGGCGACGGAGCGCTCCTGCTGGACGGGGAGGCTGCGGGCGGCGAGGCTGCGCTCGGCCGCGCTGTAGGAACGATCCGGCAGCGCCCGGCCCCGACGGGAGCGGGTCAGCACGCGCCGGATGTTGGTGTCCACCACCACCGCCCGACGGTGATGCGCGAAGGCGGTGACTGCAGCGGCGGTGTACTCGCCGACCCCCGGCAGGGTACGCAGCGTCTCCTCCCCTTCAGGCACCTCCCCGCCGTGCTCGCGCACGATCGCGCGAGCGCACTCCTGCAACCGCAGCGCCCGCCGGGGATAGCCCAGCCGATCCCAGCGGCGCAGCACCTCGGCGGTCGGGGCATCGGCGAGGTCTGCCGGTGTGGGCCAGCAGCTCATCCACTCCTGCCATCGTGGCAGCACCCGGACCACCGGGGTCTGCTGGAGCATCACCTCGGAGACCAGGATCGCCCAGGCAGAGACCCCCTGATGACGCCAGGGGAGATCACGGCCGCTGCGTGCGAACCAGGCGATGACTGCCTCGATCGAGGCATCATCGACGGGCGAGGAGAGGGCATCCGGCGACGGCGCGGCGGGGGAGGCGCCACGAACGGCGCGGGCCGGGACCTGGTGGTCCTGACCCGCGCCGATGGTCGAAGGTGCCGAGGCACCGCTCATAGGAATCAGACCTGCGGCGTGGTGCCGCCGGGCTGGACCGGGCCACCGCGCTGCGCGGTGAGCGCATCACGGATCTCGGTGAGCAGGACGATGTCCTCGGACACCGCAGTCTCCTCCTCCTCAGGCAGGCCACGACGCTTGCGATCGAGCCTGCGTGCGCTGGAGATCGGCAGCACGAAGACGAAGTAGACGACCGCCGCCGTGATCAGGAAGGCGATGACCGCGGAGAGGACAGCACCGATGTCCACCCGGGTGGCCTCATTGGCGCTGATGATCTTGAACGAGAGTCCGTTGACGTTGGTGCCGCCGAAGACGTTGATCACCGGCTGGATCAGGTTGGCGACGAAAGCGCCGATCAGAGCGGTGAAGGCGCTGCCGATGACGACACCGACCGCCAGGTCGATGACGTTGCCCTGCATGACGAAGTTCTTGAAACCCTTCATGGGGTCATCCTTATCGGTTCGGGGGTAGGGAGGAGCCGCCGTAGCGGTTCCGCACGGACTCTAGCCGATCACCGAGACCATGACGGCGCCCGCGCCGAGAGCGTGAGCCAGTTCTCCTGAACGGGAACGGTCCACGGCCACCAGGATCTGGGTCGAGCCGGTGCCCGCACTGCCCAGCGCGGCGGTGGAGGTGGCCGTCGTGGCTGCTTCGAGCACCTGTGCGGAGATGCCCTGGGAAGAGCCCAGGGCGGGGTCGATGGGAAGCAGCTCGATCGTGGTCCCCGGGCTCAGATGCGGTGCCAGCAGGTCGGGGACGGGCACCACCATCAGCACCGCCCCGTCAGGAAGGGCAGGCTGCCCGTCCCCCGCGAGGAAGGGGTCCAGGAGCGGGGTGCCGGCGGGAACAGGATGGGTGATGGCGCGGCCGACCACCTGCTCGGCCGAGGTCGGTGCCTCGGCGGGCACCAGTTCCACTGCGGTGCGCACCGTGCGCAGATGCTCGGGTCCCAGCACCGTCCCGACCGGCAGGTCCTCGTCCGCGACGATCACTTGGACTCCTTGGATCGAGGGAGGCAGGAAAGAGGGCAGCACCGCCGTGACCGCCACCGCGAGCGCCAGCAGCGCCAGGAGGCGTCGCCGGCGGCGGAGTGCACGGCGCCAATGCGGCAGGTGATGGCGGAGTCGGGAGAGCATGCCTGGACGCTAGGCCGTTGACCGTCGTCGCGGAGTGCGGGAGGTCTCGCGGTGGATGACCTCCCGGTGGGGAGGAACGGTCGCAGGCGAGGTGCGCTGAGCACCTCTGCCCGGACCCGCGCTCGGTGATGGAGCGCGCGCTCAGGAGGCGGCGGCGACCGGCTGGGGACTGGTGCTCGACGGCGCGGTCGGTGCGGAGGGGGTGCTCGGCTCAGCGGCGGCAGGCGCGGAGGAGTCCGAGGAGGTGCCCTCGGAGGAGCCCGAGGAGTTCGAGGAGCCCGTGGAGGCGGTGGAGGCGCCCGCGGTCTGGGAGTCGGTCGAATAGAAGCCCGATCCCTTGAAGACGATGCCGACCGAGTCGAAGACCTTGCGCAGCGCATCCTGGGCGCACTCGGGACAGGTCACCAGGGAATCTTCGCTGAAGCTCTGGTACTGCTCGAAACGGTGCGCGCAGCTCTTGCAGGCATAGACGTACGTGGGCACGCGGGATCCTCCGGGATGATCGATGGGGACGGGTCGGCGCACGGGGCCGGCCGCCGACCATCTTACGACTGCAGAGCCCTCAGGCGCTCTCGGACGTGATCAGCGAGACCAGCCCGTCGGCGGTGAGCACGCGCGAGATCGGCACATCATGCTCTCCGCGCACCAGCGCTCCCTCCTCGAGCAGCTCGTTCGGGTGGATCACCGCCACCACCTGTGCACCCTCCGGGATCGTGGTCAGTGCGCGGTCGTAGTAACCCGCCCCGTGACCGATCCGCGTCGCCGAGCGGTCCACCGCCACGGCAGGGGCGAGCACCAGCATCACCTCGTGGAGCGCGCCGGTGCCCAGGCGCTCACCACGCGGCTCCTTGCCGAAGCCGCGTCCGGGCGAGTCCTGGAAGTCGGAGACTCCGTCCCAGGCGATCCATTCGAGCTCGGTGCCCGCCTCGGCGGCGGGGAAGACCAGGCGGGCCCCTGCCTGCGCGAGCCGGTGGGCGAGCAGCATCACATCGGCTTCGGTGGGGGTGGGGTGATAGGCGGCGACCAGCGGCATGGCCGTCCCTGCTGCGCGCGCGGCGGCCACGGCCGCCTCGACGGAGGCGATCAGGGGGGAGGCGTGCTCGAGCAGCTGCTGAGCCTCGCGGGCTCGTCGGGACGCACCGTGCTCGCCCGCATAGGTCGCGGCCCGCTGGGCCCGCAGCTGCCGACGCAGCTCCCGCTTCTTCGACGCCATCGTCTCTGGATCCATGTGGACAGGCTCCCATATGCCTCTCCCGGGATGCATACGCCTCTCCCGGGGATGGAGCTTTGGTGTGGTGCCGCCGACTACGATGGCGCGATGGTTCACGTGTGGCCGCTGGCCCTGCACGACGGGGAGCTGACCCTGCGACCCCTGCGGCGGAGCGACCGCACCGACTTCGACCGGCTGCGGGAGCGCAATGCCGGCTGGCTGCGGCCCTGGGATGCGAGCGATCCTGAACGCGGCAGGGCCTCGATCGACTTCCGCACCCTGCGGCGCTGGAATGAAGAGCAGGCACGGCTGGGGACCCATCTGCCGCTCGCGATCACGCTCCGGGGCGGCGCCGTGATCGGGCAGATCACCGCCGGCCCGATCCAGTACGGTGCCGTGCGCTCTGCAGTGCTCGGGTACTGGATCGACCGCGAGGCGGCGGGGCGCGGCCTGGTGCCGCGGGCGGTGGCTCTGGTCATCGACCACCTCTTCGCCGAGCTCGGCCTGCATCGCGTCGAGGTCACGGTGCGACCGGAGAACACGGCGAGCCTGCGGGTGGTCGAGAAGCTGCACCTGCGGCCGGAGGGGATGCGGCGCGCGGCGATCCACGTCGACGGCACGTGGCGAGATCACCTCGTCTTCGCCCTCACCGCGGAGGAAGTGGCCACGGGCGATGACGGCCACGGGGTGCTGAGACGACTTCGACGAGAGTTTCCTTACGACACGCCCGCCACGTGACCAGGGGAATCACAGTCCTGTCATTACTGTGTGGGTGTGGAGTCCATCAATCTCGGAGCCGTCCTCTTCGGCATCCTGCTGCTGCTGTGGCTGGCCTATGCCCTGCCCCGCACCGCGAGCCGTCGTGAGGTGATGGGCCGTGCCCATGCCGCGGACGAGGCTGAGATGACCTCCCAGGCGCGGGACCTCTCCGCGGCCGTCCACGCCCGCCGCACGCCTACCGAGGTGAACCCGCCCATGTCCCAGGACCGCCTGCTCCTGCGCCCCGCTGATCCCACGCGCCGTCCCCGCTTCGATACCGATCCGGGCACCCGCATCGACGCCGTCCAGGAGCGTGCCCGCTCCCGCCGTCTGCTGCGAGTGCTGCTGGGTGGGATGCTCCTGGCCACCGCGGTGCTGGTCGGCCTCGCCGTCACCCAGACCGTCACCTGGTGGCTGCCGGTGGTCGCACTGATCGGCACCGCGATCTATCTGCTGGGGCTGCGGCGCAGCGAGCTGGAGCGGAGGTCTCGACAGACCCTTGCCGCGACCCGAGCCCGCCGGCAGCGGGCCGAGCAGGAGACCGCCCGGCGCCGTGCGACCGCAGTGGACAGCTCGACCAACCCGGCAGCGGTGGCCGACGCCGTCGAGCCCGCGGAGGCTGCGGCACCGACCGAGAGCACCCCGCTCGAAGATGCCGCCGAGCGGGCTCTCCGGCAGACCACCCGGCCGGGGGAGTGGACCCCACGACCCGTGCCCCGCCCGACCTACGCGCTGCGCGGCGAGGTGGACGACCTCGCCACCCGCCATGCTGCCCACCGACAGAGCATCCTGGCCACCACGGTGCCGTTCGAGGGGGCACAGGTCGAGGAGCTCGAAGCTGTCGAGGAGAACTTCGCACCCGCTCAGGACCTGCACCTCGACGAGATCCTCGCCCGCCGACGGGCCTGATGATTCGGCGGGCCGCCGCTTCGAGGACTTCCGGGCCGTGCGTCGCGTCGCCGACCCGGACAGGCTGCTGACGACGCGCTCTCTGCGGCTTGTGCTCACGGAGCGACCCGGAATCTGACCAGGTCGACCCCAGGAATGTCCGCACCGCAGGCGAAAGCCCCAGGGCCGACGGTCCGGGCTAGCCTGGCGCTGATGAACACCACCGCGTCCCGCACTCCGTCCGACTCCGTCCCCTCTCCCTCGCATCTGCTGGATATCGCGACCGCCGCGGCCTTCGCTGCCGCCGAGTACATCCGCGGACTGGACCGCGACGGTCTCGCCCGCGAGTACAAGACCTCCAGCCACGACATCGTCACCGAGCACGATCGGGCCAGCGAGGAGATCATCGTCTCCGAGCTGCGACGGCTGCTGCCCACCGCCCGGATCGTCGGCGAGGAGGGCGGGGAGCGCCCCGCCGAGCAGCCCGCCGCGGGTGCCGAGGGTGCGGAGCCGGTGGTCAGCTTCTACGTCGACCCCATCGACGGCACCAGCAACTTCGCCGCCGGCCTGCCGCTGTTCTGCATCTCGATCGGCGTGACCATCGGTGACGAGCTGGTCGCCGGTGTGATCGACGCCCCGGTGCTCGGCCAGGTGTTCGCCGCGGCCGACGGCGACGCCACCCTGAACGGTCGCGTGCTGCGCCCGCGCGCCACCCGGCCCGCGCCCGATGCCCTGGTGCTCGCAGGGTTCCCCGGCCAGCGGGTCGGCGCCCGGTTCCCCGACTATGCAGCACGCGCCCTCCGCTCCCTCGAGGATGAGGTCTCCGCGGTGCGGCACCTCGGCTCGGCGGCGCTCGAGCTCGCCTACGTCGCCGCCGGATGGGCGGATGCGACGGCCCTGACCGCGATCAACTCCTGGGACGTGGCGGCCGGCTTCCACATCCTGCGCCGCGCCGGAGGCTCGCTGCGCACCTGGCCCGGCGAGGGCGGGGTGGTGCGTCCCGACCACTTGCAGCCCGCCTATGTGGCCTGCACCGGGCAGGAGCGCCTCACGGTGCTCGACACCGTGCAGGAGGAGCTCCAGGAGCTGCGCGACGCCCTGCGGTGAGCTCGGCGGAGCGCGCCGGGCGGACGCTGCGAACATCGCTGAGATCTCTGCTGTGACCTTCGTCAAGGCGTCGAACACGATGCGACAGCACCGCGGAGGCGATGCTAATCTGTCGTAGTCGCTCAGCGACAGGGGGCTATGGCGCAGTTGGTAGCGCGTCTCGTTCGCAATGAGAAGGTCGGGGGTTCGAATCCCCCTAGCTCCACCACAGGTCAGAGACCACAACCGCCCTTCCGGCAAGAGCCGGAAGGGCGGTTCTGTGTTCGCGCCGAGGTTCGCGCTGAGGTCGTTCGGAATCAGGGAACCGTGTACCCGGCCGCGCGGAACAGCTCGTACCACTCCGAGCGCTCCAGCGGGACCTCGGAACCGAGCGCGGCGTCGGCCACCCGCTGCGGGGTGGTGGTGCCGAGGACGACCTGCATCTGGGCGGGATGACGCGTGATCCAGGCGACGGCGATCGCGATCGCGGGGACGTCGTACTTCGCCGCCAGCCGATCGATGACCTGGTTCAGCTCCGGATAGTCCGGGGAGCCGAGGAACGGTCCGTTGAAGAATCCGGCCTGGAACGGCGACCACGCCTGCAGCGTGATGTCGTGGAGGCGGCAGTAGTCGATCAGGCCGTCGTCGCGGGTGATCGACTGATCGAGCCCCTGCATGTTGGCCGCCACTCCCTGGGCGATCAGCGGTGAGTGCGTGATCGACAGCTGCACCTGATTGGCCACGATCGGCTGACGCACATGCTTGCGCAGCAGATCGATCTGGCGAGGCGTGTGGTTGGAGACCCCGAAGGCACGGACCTTGCCCGCGGCCTCGAGCTCGTCGAAGGCCCGGGCGACCTCCTCCGGCTCCACCAGCGCATCCGGCCGGTGCAGGAGCAGGATGTCGATGTAGTCGGTCCCCAGCGCCTTCAGCGATCCTTCGACGGATTCGATGATGTGCTCGTAGGAGAAGTCGAAGTAGGGCCCTGAGGGCACGATCCCGGCCTTGGTCTGGATCACCCAGTCGGCGCGCTCGCTCGCGGAGAGCTGCAGGGCCTCGGCGAAGCGACGTTCGCAACCGTGCACCTCGGAGCCGTAGACGTCCGCATGATCGAGGAAGCTGATGCCGGCCTCTCGCGCGGTGCGGATCAGGGTCCGCACCTCGTCATCGGTCTTGTCCTGGATGCGCATCAGCCCCAGGGTCACGTTGGGCGCGGTGATATCCGTGCCCGGCATGGTGAAGGTCTTCATGGTGGAGATCCTGTCGATTCTTCTGGTGGTCGAGGTCGAGGTCGAGGTCGAGGTCGAGATCGTGGTCGTGGACGGTGGCGCGGGCGGTCAGTTGACCTCGAGCGGGTGGCCGCCGACGCGCCCGGAGCCGTCACGAGGATCGAGTGCGTCGATCTTCGCGACCTCGTCGGCGGTGAGCTCGAAGCCGAACACGTCGAGGTTCTGGGACATGCGTTCACGGTGCACGGACTTCGGGAAGACGATGATGCCGCGCTGAAGGTGCCAGCGGAGCACCACCTGTGCGGGCGATACCTCATGAGATGCCGCCGCCGCAGCGACGGCTGGTGCCTCGAACAGAGGGTACTTGCCCTGCCCCAGCGGGCCCCAGGACTCGATGTGCATGCCGTGCTCTGCCGCCCACGTGAGGATCTCGCTCTGCTGATGGGCCGGGTGCAGCTCGATCTGGTCGACCGCGGGGACGACTCCCGTGTCCTTGACGATGCGGTCCAGATGCTCGGGCAGATGGTTCGAGACGCCGATGGAGCGGGACAGCCCTGCATCACGGATCTCGATGAGCTTCTCCCAGGCGTTCGAGAAGGTGTCCTTCTCGGGGGTCGGCCAGTGCGTGAGATACAGGTCCACGTGCTCCAGGCCCAGCTTCTCCAGGCTGGTGCGGATCGCGTCGTGCGGGGCCTCGCCCGCCTGCTGGTCGTTCCACAGCTTGGTGGTCACGAACAGCTCGTCCCGTGGGATGCCGCTGCGGGCGATCGCCGCGCCGACGCCTTCCTCATTGCCGTAGATCGCGGCGGTGTCGATGTGCCGGTAGCCGAGCTCCAGCGCGGTGCTCACCGCGCCCTCGGCCTCCGCCGGCGGGACCTTGAAGACCCCGTAGCCGAGCTGGGGGATGTGGTGGCCGGAGTTCAGGGTGAGGGTGGGAACTGATGTCATTCAGGACAGACTAGAAGCGCGTAATCTACACGTCCAACAGCTCGCGTCGATGGCATTGAGAAGCAGGAGTGGTCAATGGAGCTTCGCCAGATGGAATATGTGGTCGCCCTCGCCGAGGAGCGGCACTTCACGCGCGCCGCAGACCTCGCGGGCATCTCCCAATCGGGCCTGTCCTCAGCGATCCGCAGCCTCGAGGCGGAGCTCGGCACGCCGCTCTTCGATCGCACCACCCGCCGGGTCGAGCCCACTCCCGCGGGCTCTGCACTGGTCCCGCACGCCCGGGCGATCCTCGATGAGGCGGCCCGGGCCCGTGACGCCGTGGTCCGGGTCAGCCGCACCGTCACCGGCTCCCTGCGGATCGGTGCCGAGCAGTGCCTCGGCCTCGTGGACGTCTCCGCTCTCCTCGAGCGCTTCCACCGCCGCTACCCCCTGGTGGAGACCGAGTTCGTCCAGTCCGGCTCCCACGAACTGGTCGACGCCGTGCGCACCGGGCACCTCGATGTCGCCTTCGTCGCGACCAGTCGGCATCTGGGGGCGGTGCGACATCTGCCGCTGGGTCACGAGCCGCTCGTGGTGCTCCTGCCTCCTGGCCATCCGCTGGCCACCCATGCAGAGCTCAGCTGGGAGCTGCTGGACGGTCAGGCGTTCGTGGACTTCGGGGCCTCCTGGGGCGTGCGCACCCTGAACGACGAGTCGCTGGCCGCGCACGGGGTCTCCCGCCGGGTGCGCTGCAGCGTCAACGACGTCCACACGCTGCTCGACCTGGTCGGGCGTGGCCTCGGCATCGCCATCGTCCCGCGGCATGTCGCGGCGAAGCCGCAGGCCGAGGAGCTGGTCCAGGCGTCCCTGCCCGGGGCGACGTCCATGGAGTGGACCGTCAGCGCGATCAGCCCGATGCACGAGCGGACGGACATCCCCGCGGGGATGCTGCTCGAGCTGCTCGGCGAGACCTGTTCCGGGACCGACGGCGCGGACCTGTGCGATCAGGCAGATGCCCTTGCCCGCGAGCTGGACGACGAGGCGCGGGCTCCGCAGCCCGCCGACGGATAGGGAGGAAGCAGCGTCAGCAGGAGGGCTCAGGATGGCGTCAGGGATTCATCGCAGCCGCTGCATCGTGGGGATGGGTCGGAACCGGCCGCCGATGCCCCGGGTGAGCACCACGGCGCTGCCCGGGGCCACGCGTGCGGCGGTGTCTTCGAGGTGCTCGATGACGACGGCGAGGGCGTGGCGCGCTGCGGCATCCTCGGTGCTGCGAACTGTGGCGTCCACTGCGAAGCGCAGTGCCACCCGCCCGACCCGTCGGCCGCTCACCAGCGGTGCCTCCACCTCTTTCTGCTCGACCACGTGCAGGGTGCCGAGTGCGAGCACCGCCTGCTCCATGACATCGGCGGGGGAGCATCCGGGGTGGAGCGTCCCGATGGGAACGTGCATGCGAAAGCTGGGCATGGGCGAAGGCTATCGGTGCCGATCTGACCGGATGACCCGGGATCTTGATCTCCGCCACGTCGGCCGCCACGCCGGCCGCTACGCTGAGGTCTGGGAGGATCCAGCGGCAGGGCAGGTCGGGGCAGGGCTGAGCGGGGGAGAGGTCGTCCATGACGCAGAGCATCGTGCTGATCCATGCCATCCGCTCCTCACGGACGATGTGGAAGGGGCAGGTGCGTCGGCTGCGTGAGCGCGGCTATGAGGTGATCGCCCCGGATCTGCCCGGGCATGGGCGTCGGCGCGACGAGAGGTTCACCCTCGAGGGCGCGCTGGCGACGATCGAGGAGGCCGTCACTGCGTGTGCGCAGCCTCCGCTGCTGGTCGGGCTGTCCCTCGGCGGCTACCTGACCCTGCACTGGGCCGGCACCCATCCGGGCCGGCTGGCCGGGGTGGTCGCGGCGGACTGCACGATCGTGCCCGGACCTGCGACCGCCCGCCTCTACGGGCTGTGGATCTCGATGAAGGACTGGTTGCCCGGGGATTCCGACGCTCGGGTCGCCCGCTCTTTCGCCCGCCGCCACACCCGCAAGGCGTCCAGGCGGTATTACGGCGGTGGTCGCGCCCACGGGGTGGTCCGCGCCGTGGTGCGGCTCATCGGCGGTCTTGATCTGCTCGCCGATATCGCGGAGATCGACGTGCCGATCACCTTCATCAACGGCGAGCACGATCCGTTCCGACGCCACGAAGCCCTCTTCGTCGAGACCGCCCGGGATGCCGAGCTGGTGATCCTCTCGGACGCCGGCCATATCGCGAACCTCTCCCGCCCGAAGCGGTTCGCGAAGCTGCTGGACCGCTCCGCGCGGGCGAGCGTGATGGCGTGAACCGTGATGGGGTGAACTCAGACGACGAGGGCGTGCTGGATGACGCCGTGCTGGATGGCGCTGTTGGTGGGGCGCTGCTGACCGCTCCCTGGCCGGTGGTCCTTGTCCACGGCACCCGCACGTCGCGCAGCCAGTGGGATCTCCAGCTGCCCTCCCTGCGCGCTGCGGGGCATCAGGTGGACACCCCGGACCTGCCCGGGCACGGCACTCGCCGCGGTGAGCCGTTCACGCTCGGATACGCGATGGCAGCGATCCAGGAGGCGGTCCTCCACAGCCATGAGCATTCCGGTGAGCGCGTGCACCTGGTGGGCAGCTCCCTCGGCGGCATGCTCGCGATCCACGCGGCCGCGAACCTCTCCGCCGTCCCCGGAGCGCTCGGCTCGCTCACCGCGTGCGGGGCGGCGCTCCAGCCGGGCCCGCGCGGAGCCCGCCTGTACGGGGCCCTGATCCGGGGCACGGATCTCGTGCCGGGAATGCGCACCGGCCTGCACGGTCACCCCTTCACCTGGATACTCGGGCAGGACGGGACTCGCGCCTACCTGCGCGGGGGCCGTGCAGACGGCTCCGTGGTCGCCCCCGCCTTCGCCGCTGTCGCCTCCTTGGATCTGCATGAGGATCTGCGCCGGATCGATGCTCCGGTCACCTTCCTGCACGGTCGGGGCGATCACCTGCGCGCGCATGAGCGGAGCCTCGCCGCCGCCGCCCCGCAGGGTCGCCTGGAGGTGCTTCCCTACGGCGATCACATGGTGAACCTCAAGATGCCCGGCCGCTTCACCGCTGATCTGCTGCGAGTCCTCGCCCGCGCCCAGCGGGAGCAGAGAGTACCGGCCGACGGGTCGTAGGCTGGGGGGATGCACACCACCCCCCTGCGCGTCGGCTTCGTGCCCGGCGTCGAACCCGATCGTTTCCTGCGCCGCTGGAAGTCCGGCCACCGGGACGCCTGGCTCGAGCTGATCCCCGTCCCGCTCTCGCGCCAGCACGCGGCGCTCACGGCAGGGGAGGTCGACATGTGCTTCGTGCGCCTGCCGCTGGTGGCCGAGGAGCTGCACCTGGTGTCGCTGTGGGAGGAGCGGGCCGCGATCATGGTGAGCAGCGACAATGAGCTCAGCCTGCTGGACGAGGTCGGCGAGGAGGACCTGGTGGGGGAGACCGAGATTCGTTCCACCCACCTCGACGACGCGGCAGACCGGATCGCGGTCGTCGCCGCCGGTGTCGGCTTCACCCGCGTCCCCCTCTCGCTCGCCCGCCTCCACCACCGCAAGGATGCCGTCTCCCGGCCGCTGCGGGATGCCGAACCCTCACGCATCGCCCTGGCCTGGCCGCGCGCGGCGGATGATCCGGTGCGCCAGGAGTTCGTCGGCGTGGTCCGCGGCCGCACCTCACGCTCCAGTCGCTGAGCGCGCGAGCCCGCCCCACGGACCTGCACGACGATCGATCCCTGAAATCAATTCCGGCGATCGAACCCTGTGATCGATTCCCACGATCGAGCTCGATGAACGAACCCTCCGAACCAGACTCACCAAGGAGCATCACCGATGACCGAGCAGCCCCGCATGAACGTCGAGAGCTTCAATCTCGACCACCGCACCGTCGCCGCGCCCTACCTCCGCATCGCGGACCGCAAGGAGCTGCCCGGCGGTGACGTGCTGACGAAGCTCGACGTGCGCTTCACCCAGCCCAATGTCGCCCACCTCGAGTCCGAGACGGTCCATTCGCTCGAGCACATGATGGCCGAGCACATGCGCAACCACTCCGCCGACGTCCTGGACGTCTCCCCGATGGGCTGCCGCACCGGCTTCTACGTGCTGCTGGTGGGCGATCACTCGACCGAGGGCTTCGCCCCGGTCCTCGAGGCCACGCTGCAGGACCTGCTCACGGCGAGCGAGGTGCCCGCCGCCAATGAGGTCCAGTGCGGCTGGGGCGCCCACCACGACCTCGAGGGTGCGCAGGCCGCGGCCCGCGCGTTCCTCGACCAGCGGGCCGAGTGGGCTCAGATCACGGCGAGCTGATGCCCTCGCGCACCGCCGCCAGCAGGCGCGCGGTGCGCTCGTCGGTCGCGATGTCGTCGATCGACACCGGGGCGCCGCCCGCGTCCGCCAGCGGGATCCGCCAGTTCGGGTACTCCTCGTCGGTGCCCGGCTGGTTCTGGATCCGTCGCTCGCCCACGCAGTCCACGAGCGAGACTCCCAGCAGCATGGAGGGGGTCCGCGCCAGATGTCGGTGCAGGGCCAGCACGGTCTGCTCGATATCCGCGCCCTCTTCGAGCAGTCCTTCGCCGCGGAGCACGTCGAGTACCTGTTCGCGACCTGTGGCGTCGGCCTCGAGCTCCTCGGGCAGATCCCGCTCGAGCAGTCCCAGCTCATGGCGCAGCGCGACGTGGTCGCCCGCCAGATAGCCGGCCGTGGGCGGCAGGTCGTGGGTGTTCACCGAAGCCATGCACAGGGTCCGGTAGTCCTCGGCGCGCAGCGGGCGGCCCTCGCCGTCGTACTCGAACCAGAGGATCGAGGTGCCCAGGATCCCGCGGTCCACGAGGTAGTCCCGCACCCACGGTTCGAAGGTGCCGAGGTCCTCGCCGACCACGAGGGTGCCCGAGCGCTGCGCCTCCAGGATGAGGATCCCGATCATCGCCTCATGGTCGTAGGAGACATAGGCGCCGTCGGCCGCCTCATGGCCCTCGGGGATCCACCACAGCCGGAACAGCCCGAGCACATGGTCGATCCGCAGCGCTCCGGCGTGGCGCATCAGGGTGCGCAGCATGTCCCGCCACGGCCGATAGGCGGCGTCCCGCAGCCGCTCGGGATGCCAGGGCGGCTGATGCCAGTTCTGACCCTGCTGGTTGTACTGATCGGCTGGGGCGCCCACGCCGACGCCGCCGGCGAGCACCTCGCGCAGGCGCCAGGAGTCCGCGCCGATCTGCTCGACCCCGACGGCGAGGTCGTGCATGATCCCGATCCGCATCCCGGCGTCGCGAGCCGCGCCCTGCGCGGCGCTCATCTGCTCGTCCAGCAGCCATTGCGTCCAGATATGGAAGTCGATCCTCTCGGACAGCTCGAACCGGGCCTGCTCGAGGGTGGCCTCATCGAGGTTCTGCAGGCGGGCCTCGTCGGCCGTGCCGCGCACCGACTCCGCGATCGCGGACCACAGCGCGAAATCCTCCAGCCCCTGCCCCTCACGGGCGCGGTAGGCGTCCAGGAGCGCCTGGCGCCCCGCGGTCAGCGGTACCGCGAACAGCTCCTCGAGAGCCTGCAGCTTCGCCGCCAGCACGTCGTTGCGTTCGAGGCGGTCCACGCGGTCGTTCCAGCTGGACACCTCCTCGCGCAGGAGGCGCACCCGCTGACGGGCGAAGTCGGAGAGCTCCCGGTGCTCGGGAACGTCCTCGATGCGCAGGTACAGCGCACTGGTGAAGCGCCGGCTGACCGGCAGATAGGGGGAGGGCTCGACCGGCGGGGTCGGGTAGGAGGCGTGGAGCGGATTGATCAGCAGGAAGTCCGCGCCATGGCGGGCGCCGCTGATCGCGGCGAGATCTCGCATATCCGCGAGATCGCCGATGCCCCAGGATCGCTCCGAGCGCACCGAGTACAGCTGGGCCTGGATCCCGAAGGCGCGCCGGGAGGCGAATTCCGCGTGGACGGTCAGCCGAGCGGGCGTGATCACGAGGTCCGCCTCGACCGGACCCTGGGCCGTCTCGGCGACCAGGCGATGCCAGCCCAGCGGGAGCCCGAGCGGGACGTGGAAGCGCGCGCGACCCCGCAGCGTCCCGTCGAGATCGAAGGGCGGGGTGTTGTCCTCCGCCTGGTCGAGGTCGCGGCGGCCGCCGTCCTCGAGCCGCACGTGCAGCCTCGCCGCGGTGCCATGGTCGACATGGACGGGCACCGTGGTGGCGCGGTCCTCGCGCAGCACGGTCACCGGGGGGAGCGTGCGCGTCCAGGGGGCACGCTCGCGTTCACGCCGCACGGACGCGATGTCCTCCTCGGAGGTCGCGGGCGCGCCGAGCGCGGCGAGGATCGCGTGCAGGGTGTCGTCGGCGACGTCCTTGAGGGTGCCGTCCCAGCCCCAGTACTGGGTGCTGACACCGAGGTCGCGGGCAAGATCACGCAGCGCTGAGGAATCTGGGGCCATGGGGTAATCGTAGCCGCCGGAACAGCCGGGACAGACCGGGTCGGCTCAGGTCCAGGACGGCAGCCACATGCGGTACCTCCATTGCTCGACGTCGAGCACCTGGCCCGTCCACACCGGCCAGAAGAACGCGGAGACCAGGACGATCAGCACCAGCAGCGAGCCGATGAACAGACCACCGGCCAGCCGACGTTCCCTGTCCGCGCCGGCGGGACCGATCACCAGCGTCATCACATAGGCCAGGCACAGGATCAGCCAGGGCGAGAACGCCACCGCGTAGAAGGTGAAGATCGTGCGGTCGGCGTACAGCAGCCACGGGAGGTAGCCCGCGACGAGCCCTGACAGCGCCGCCCAGCCTCGTCCGTCCCGGAAGACCACCGCGATCACGAGCGTCACCAGGACCGCCAGCGTCCCCAGCCACCAGATCAGCGGATTGCCGACCGAGAGGATGTGCGCGCCGCACTTGGCGACCTCGCAGCCCTGCTCCCCGTACTCGTAGGAGCGGTAGTAGAAGTTCGTGGGACGCAGCTGCAGCAGCCAGCCCGCCGGGTGCGCTTCGTAGGGATGCTCTGAATCCAGACCCACATGGAAGGAGTAGGCCTGGCGGTGGTAGAGCCACAGCGACAGCAGCGAGTCGAGCACCCCGTTGCCGGTGGCCACATCCTGTTCAGCCGCGAAATGGCGGTTGTAGCCGACCGAGGAGGCGAACCAGCCCGCGAACGACGCCACATAGGTGACCAGCGCCGTGCCGACGATCGCGAAGAAGGCGGGCACGGCATCCCGGACCAGGCCGCCCAGCAACCAGTCGCGCTGGGCGATGGTGCGGCGCGCCCACCAGTCCCACAGCACCGTCATGATCCCGAAGACCGCGACGAAGTACAGCCCGGACCACTTCACCGAGCAGGCCATCCCCAGCAGCAGTCCGGCCAGCAGGCGCCAGGGTCGGATCCCGCCCGAGACACCGAGCCGCGGGACGCTCTCGGCACCGGTGTGCAGCGCCGCGGAGGCCAGTGCGAGGCGCTCGCGGAAGCGGTCGCGATCGATCAGCAGCGCACCGAAGGCCGCGAGCGCGAAGAACATCATGAAGGGGTCCAGCAGGCTGGTGCGGGAGTGGACCAGGGACACCCCGTCGATCGCCAGCAGCAGGCCCGCGATCAGACCCGCGGTGGTCGAGCGGAACAGCCGACGACCGATCCGCGCCAGCAGCAGCACCGCGATCGAACCCAGCAGCGCCGAGGAGATCCGCCAGCCCCAGGGATTGTCCGCACCCAGCAGCAGCATTCCGCCGCCGATCAGCCACTTGCCCAGCGGAGGATGGACCACGTACGCGCCCTCGGGCTCGTAGGAATCCACATCCCCGGTTTCGAACACCGGGTCCGGCTCCTCGGGCCAGGACATCTCCACGCCCTCCTGGGTGATGGCGTAGCCGTCCTTGACGTAGTACGTCTCGTCGAAGATCAGCTCCTCGACGGATCCCAGGCCCCACAGGCGCAGCACCAGTGCCAGCCCGAACACGGCCATCGCCCCCGCCCATGCCATCCGGGACAGAGGCAGGTCGAAGGTCTTCAGCCGCCGACGGTAGGAGACCAGCAGCGCCCCCGGCTCGTCCTCGACGCGGGCGCGGTGGGTGGCTTCCTCCTCCGTGTGCACCCGCACATGCTAGGACATCGCCCGCCGGGAGCAGCGGGGCGCGCGTGGCGAGGTGGAGCGCGCGTGCCGCGGTGGTTACCCCGAGCCTCTGGCTGGCTAGCATGGCCAGATGCTCGAACCCGGAGTCCTCACCCTCGCCGCCACCCCGATCGGCAATCCGCTGGATGCCTCGGTGCGCCTGATGCGTGCGCTGGGGGAGGCGGATCTGATCGCCGCGGAGGACACCAGGCGGCTGGCCCGCCTGGTGCGTGATCTCGAGGTGGAGACCAGCGGACGGATCCTCTCGTACCACGAGCACAACGAGGCAGAACGCACGGGCGTGCTGCTCGAGGCGCTCGCGGATGGTCAGCGGGTGCTGATCGTCACCGATGCCGGGATGCCTGTGGTCTCCGACCCCGGTTTCGCTGCGGTGCGGGCGGCCGCCGAGGCCGGCTTCCGCGTCACCGTGATCCCCGGTCCCTCGGCGGTGCTGACCGCGCTGGCCGCGTCCGGCATCGCCCCGGATCACTTCACCTTCGAGGGCTTCCCTCCCCGGCGCGAGGGCCGCAAGGCCACTGCGCTGGAACCGCTCGCGGCCGAGCAGCGCACCATGGTCTTCTTCGAGTCGCCGCGCCGCACCGCCGCCACACTGGCCGCGATGGTCGAGGCCTTCGGGGCCGACCGCCGCGCCGCCGTCGCCCGTGAGCTGACCAAGACCCACGAGGAGATCGTGCGCGGCACACTGGCCGAGCTCGCGGCCTGGGCCGCCGACGGCGAGGTGCTCGGCGAGGTCGTGCTCGTGGTGGCAGGAGCGGAGCCCGCCGTCGCCACTGCGGAGAGCCTCGTGCAGCAGGTGCTGGCCAGGGCAGCGGCGGGGGAGCGGCTCAAGGACGCGGCAAAGGAGCTCGCCCGGTCGCATCCCGGGGTCGGCGCGAGCGAGCTCTACGACCTCGCGCTGAAGCAGCGCACCTGAGGGTGCACTGCGGAGGCGCTGCGGCTGGAGCGGCGCGGCTCGCGCCCTTCCACCGCACATGACGACGCCCCCGCCAGCAGCTGCTGTCGGGGGCGTCGTCGGTGATCTCGGTGGCGCGGGCCGGGCCCGCACCGGAATCACTCCAGGATCGAGATCAGTCCTCGATCTGGAGGAGGCCGCGCTGGTACGCCTTTGCGAGGCGACGCGGCACGGAAGCGGTGCGGCCACGCACCGTCACCTGCACGAGGTCGGCGTTGTTGGCCTTCCACTGCGAGCGGCGGGAGTGCGTGCGCGCACGGGACATCTTGAACTTGGGCACTGCCATGGGATGCTCCTTGACGGTCCGGAGGGTGAACTGGCGTTGACGTCCGTCCCGAGCAGCGACCCGAACCCGGTCCATGAGGAATCGGGGCGCTCGGGTGCACGAAAGGACGCACAACGACGACTCATCTTGCCACATCGTGGCGGTCACCGCTCGCTCCGAACCCGTGAGCTAGCGCACCGGAAGGGTGGATGCGTTGCATCTCACGACGCGCGGGCGTCAGGTCTCCCTCGGGGTCATTCGCCGCACCGCACTTCGAGGCGACCGGGCACAGTCCGGTCACGCTCTCAGCCCAGGGGCGGCCCCGATGGTCCAGGGCGGTCGCCGTCCCTCCTACCATGGTCGCATGCCGTCTGAGCACCAGAACCCGTCCGGCGCCACCGTCCCACCGCCGGTGCGCGATCGTGAGGACATCGATCCCCGCGGGAAGAAGCGCGACCGTTCCTGGCCCGCGATCCCGGAACCCCTGCCCTTCCCGGTGATCGACAACCACTGCCATCTCGATTTCGCCGACGGCGACGAGCAGCTCAGCGTAAGAGACCATGTCGCGCGCGCCGCGACCGTCGGCGTCGACGCGCAGATCACGATCGGCTCGGACCTCGAGGCCGTGCGCTGGACCGCGGCGCTGCTCGCCGCGGAGGACTGCCCGCCCACCCTGCGCGGCGGCGTCGCCGTGCACCCCAACGAGGCGGTGCTCCATGCACGGGGCAGGGATCACCGTGGTCGTGAGCTGGTGGGGCTGGATGAGGCGATCTCCGAGGTGTCCGAGCTGCTGCGCGGCCCCGGAATGGTGGTCGTGGGGGAGACGGGACTGGACTGGTTCCGCACCTCCCGGGACGACGAGCGGGCCCGTACCGCCCAGATCGACGCGTTCCGCGCCCACATCGAGCTCGCCAAGGAACTCGATCTGCCGCTGCAGATCCATGACCGGGACGCCCATCGTGACGTGCTCGAGGTCCTCGAGGCCGACGGCGCCCCGGAGCGCACCGTCTTCCACTGCTTCTCCGGCGACGCCGAGTTCGCCCGCCTCTGCGTGGACCGCGGCTGGTTCCTCTCCTTCGCCGGGACCGTGACGTTCAGCAGCGCCGGCTCCCTGCGCGCGGCGCTCGCCGAGGTGGGGCTCGGCCAGGTCCTGGTCGAGACCGACGCGCCCTTCCTCACCCCGGCGCCGTACCGGGGCAGACCGAACTCCTCCTATCTGATCCCGCACACCATGGCGACCATCGCCGAGGTGACGGACACCGACCTGGAGCAGGCATGCCGTGCGATCCGCACCACCACTCAGGACGTCTATCGATGGCCTCTGGAGGTGGCGGCATGAGCGGCGAGGACACACAGGGCGCGGGGCTCCTGCTCACCGCGCGCGACATCCGCGACCTCGCGGACGCGGCGGGGATCCGGCCCTCGAAGCAGCGCGGTCAGAACTTCGTGATGGATCCGAACACCGTGCGCACCATCGTCGGCCGAGCCCACGTGGACCCGGGGCAGGCAGTGCTCGAGGTGGGGCCCGGACTGGGGTCGCTGACGCTCGGTCTGCTGGAGGCGGGGGCCGACGTGGTCGCGATCGAGCTCGATCGCGGCCTGGCTGAGCTGCTCCCGCTCACGCTGCGTGCCCGTGGCGTCGGAGAGGACCGCTTCCGGCTCGTCCACCACGATGCGCTGCAGGTGAGCGAGCTGCCTGCGCTTCCCCGCGCCGGGGAGCCGACCGCGCTGGTCGCCAACCTTCCCTATAACGTCGCCACCCCCATCCTGCTGACCATGCTCGAACGCTTCGACTCCCTCCGCACTGCTCTCGTGATGGTGCAGTCCGAGGTGGTGGACCGGCTCATCGCCGGCCCGGGCTCGCGCACCTATGGCGGCCCCAGCGTGAAGCTCGCCTGGTACGGCCGGGCCGTGCACGCGGGGAAGATCTCTCGGCAGATCTTCTGGCCGGTCCCCAACGTCGACTCGGCGCTCGTGGAGCTGGTCCGGCATGAGCGGCCGCTCGGCACCGCGGAAGAGCGCGAGGCCGTGTTCACGGTCATCGATGCGGCCTTCGCGCAGCGCCGCAAGACGCTCCGTGCTGCGCTCGCCGGCTGGGCGGGCTCCGCAGCGCGTGCGGAGCAGATCCTGCGCGCTGCCGGCATCGATCATGGCGCCCGCGGAGAGACCTTGGTGATCGAGCAGTTCCGGGCCGTCGCCCAGGCAGAGCGCGAGCTGGCTCGCTCCGAGGGGGAGACGCGCTGATGGCGCCCGCATCGAAGACACCGCCCCCACGGGACCGAGTGGTCGTCCGTGCCCCCGGGAAGATCAACCTGTCGCTCAAGGTCGGCGACATCGATGCACGCGGATATCACTCCCTGGCCACGGTGTTCCAGGCGGTGGACCTCTACGAGACGGTCACCGCGACCCGCGCGAGCACACTCAGCCTGGAGCTCACCTCGGAGGTTCCCGGCGAGCTCCCCCTGGATGGCAGCAACCTCGCCCTGCGCGCGGCTGAACTGCTGCGTGAAGAATGCGGCGTCGAGTTCGGTGCAGCCCTGCACATCCATAAGCAAGTACCGATCGCCGGTGGCATGGGCGGCGGATCGGCTGACGCCGCGGCGACCCTGGTCGCGCTCGATCGCCTGTGGGGGACCGGCCTCGGCAGCGAGAGGCTGCGCGCGCTCGGCGCGAAGCTGGGGGCCGACGTCCCCTTCGCGATGCTCGGCCACACGGCGCTAGGGCGCGGCAACGGCACCGATCTGACCACCGTGCTCACCCATGGTGAGTGGACCTGGCTGCTCGCGATCCCCGGCGGGCATCTCTCCACCCCGGCGGTGTTCCGGAAGTTCGATGAGATCTCGCTGGCCACCGGACGCGCTCTGCCTGGGCAGCCGGATCGGGACGAGCGGCAGCTGCAGGCGCTCAGCGGCGCGAACCTCGAGCTGCTGGCGGACACCCTGCACAATGATCTGCAGGTCGCAGCCTTCGCCCTGCACCCGGGCCTGGAGCCGGTGGTGGAGGCCGCTGAGCGACTGGGGGCGCCGGCCGCGCTGGTCAGCGGCTCCGGGCCGACGATTGCGGTGCTGGTGGAGGACGAGGCGCAGGCCCGCTCCATCTCTGCGGGGCTGATGCGCGCTGGGCTCGTCGAGAACTGCCTGGTGGCGCGAGGGTCAGCGCCCGGAGCGAGCGTGCTCGAGGAGAGCTGACGGCTGAGGGTCGGAGGCTCGCACCTTCGCGTCGGGGCGCCTCTCTGCCGAGGCGATGCGCGCTGATGATCACTGCTGGCAGCCCGAGCCTTCGTGTCCTGCCTTCGTGTCCCGTCTTCGTGTCCTGCCTTCGTGTCTTGCAGGTGGTCTCTCTCGGCAACCGTCGAGCGCAGCAGTGATGGGCGTCCGTGAATCCGGCTCTTCGCGGTTCATGGTGAATGACCCTGCTGTAGCGGGTATTCACGCTACGGTTCTCGCGGCGCTGGTCAGCAGGATACGCATCCGGTAGTTCTCGGCGTTGCGGAAGCCGCGGCCAGTGCGTTTGATGTTCTTGATGCCGGTATTCGCGGCCTCGACTCGAGCGGTGGTCGCGCCGGTGACGATGAGGACCTCGATCGCGTCCCACCAGGTCACGACGGTGTCGTAGAGCTTGGTCGCCTCGGGCATATTCGCGATCTGCACGAAGTAGCCCATCCGCATCCGTTCCTCCCAGGCCTGAGCCAGGGTGTCGGTCGCCAATAGGCGGCGGAGCTGCTCCTTGATGCCCCAGGCGGCGGAGAGCTCGTCGGTGGGGTCATCGGTGCGGAACACCGTCTCCAACCGCTCCCAGGCCCGTGGAGTGAGGGTGTCAGCGCCGCGTAGCAACAGCATCCGGTGGGCCCAGGCCGGGTCGTCCTTGCGGCCGCGACGACCGCGATGGGTGCGGGCTAGGCGTTGACGGACGGTGGTGACCATATCGTTTCCGAGCTTGACGAGGTGGAACTTGTCGACCGAGACCGCAGCGCGGGGCAGGTAGGTCCGCAGTGCTTTGCGGAACGCGGCCGAGGGATCGATGGCGACGATCTCGATCCGCTCCCGCCAGAGCTCGGAGCGCTGGGCGAGCCAGTCGCCGACGGCGGTGGAGTCCCGGCCGTCGACGATACCGAGGACCTGCCCGGTGGAGAGGTCGACCAGGGTCGTCATCCATGGCTCGAACCGTCTCCAGGCACCGTCGTCGGTGCGGAACCAGCGCACCGACCGGTAGCGGTGCTCATCGATGCCCAGGCGCGTCACTGACACGTCCTCGGCGGTGGGCAGGACCACGGCGGCAGCCGCCAGCGCGGCCTGGACCAGCCACCACGAGACGCCATGGGTCCGGGCGACTTCCGAGGCTGCCCGGCCAGAGGTGATCACCGCGGAGACGATCTGGTTTCGCAGCCGGGTCGTTGAGCGCGCGCGGTGCGGGACCTGGTCGGTGGCTTCCCAGAACGTGCGCCGGGCGCAGGCCGGCTCGAGGCAGAACCAGCGTCGCTTGGCCCACACCACCGCCATCGCCCCGGCCACGGGGACGTCCCGGACGTGCTGGGACCGGCGGGAGTGGACCTTGGACGCGAGCACTCCGCACGACGGACATCCGGGCGGGACGGTCGAGGCGATCACCACTCGACGGCCTCCGTCGGGCAGGTCGATCGCGTCGACGACGTGGTAGTCGGGCAGGTTGAAGATCGTGCTCGCAGCATCTCGCTGCGAACCAGTATTCTCGTGCACAGGCTCGTGGTCCTCTGGAATGTGGATGTCTAGACAACACCCATCACAGCAGGACCACGGGCCGTTCTACGCCAGCGACGCGACGCTCTCCTTCACCACCAACCGCGAAGAGCCGTGAATCCACGGTGCGATGAGCTGACGTGGATGATGACTGTCATACCGATGGTGAATAAGAAGGTTGCGAGGACCTCTCAAGGTTATCGCATGAGTGCGAAACAATTCCTGTGACATTGTCGATGAGCAATGCAGGAAGAAGAAGTGCGCGGGGTTTCCTGCGTATTCGTCGTCCAGCAGGAGTCTACATGCACGATCTGTCCACCTGCCTGAATGGCCGGACCGGCCGCCCCGCAGACCGCCTGCGGGCGTCGCATGGTCGTTGATCCCGGGCGTCTTCGCTGCCGTGACGGTTCCTCCCCACCTCGAGTTATCCACAATTTAAAATTACTCGTAAGTAGGGTTTGTTCACATCTTCTCTTCGTCGAATGGATGTGCGAAAATAGGGTCATGGTAGATTCGTCGCGCAGTGATGATGCAGAATTCCCGGAGGCCGATCGCGGAGCCTCTGGTGATGCGTCGTGCCGTGCGGGCTCGGGCTCGGGCTCGGGTGCGGGCTCGATGGCTGCGGTGCCGAGGTCAGTGCCGGCACGCGCTCGGCGGCGCAGCACGCTCCCGATCTCCGCCAACGACGAAGAGCTGTGGATCGGCGAGACCGACCTCGTTGCGGCGCGTTCCGTGCTCGCAGAGATCGGCGCGGACGGTTCGATCGCCCTGGAGAAGCTGACTGCGTCCGAGACGATCTCGCTGCTGGCCCGCGTCCACGATCTGACCGGGGCGATCGCAGCGGTGCAGGCACGGGCACTGGTCCACCTGGAACAGGCGGTCAAGGACGACTCCCTGCGCCGTGAGGAGACACCGAAGCAGGCAGTCAAGATCGCACGCTCGGAGGCATCGAAGGCACTCAAGCAGTCGAAATCCTGCGCCGGTCAGTCGATGTCCTCGTCCCGCCGCCTGGTCCAGTCCATGCCCGGCATGCTCAATGCGCTCGCACGGGGTCGGATCGTCTCCGCTTCGGCGCACAGGGTGGGCCGAACGATGGGCCCGGCAACCCCCGAGCAGCGCAGCCAGGTCGACGCGATCCTCACCGCTCACCTGCCCTACCTCGAGGACTGTGGCGCAGAGGAACTGGCCGGCGAAGCAGCCAAGGTCCTGCACGGATTGGACCCTCATGGTGCCGCCGAGCGCCACCGCACCGCGAAGCGGGACCGCAACGTCACCGTGCGTCGCGGCGAGCACGGCATGTGCACCGTCACCGCGCATCTGCCGGCGCTGGACGGTGCCCGGATCCGCAAAGGGCTCTCGGTGGCTGCGGAGAAGGCCCGCGCCCACGGCGACCGCCGCGGCCATCAGCAGATCATGGCGGACATCTTCGCCGATACCCTGATCGGCCGTGGAGAAGGTATCGACCCCTCCACGCTGGAGATCGCCGTCATCATCACGGACCGCTCCCTGCTCGCACCCGAGCACGCCGACGCCGCCACCATCGAGGGCTACGGCCCGGTGCCCTACGAACATATTCGTCAGGAGATGCTCGACGCCGTGACTTCTGCCGAGGACCCAGATCTCGCCATGACTCTGCGGAAGCTCTACGTCGCGCCGGAGGACGGGCAGCTCGTCGCGGTCGAATCCCTCTCCCGGGAGTTCCCGGCATCGCTCGCCCGATTCCTCCGACTGGCGCATCAGACCTGCCGGGCTCCGTACTGCGACGCGAACATCCGCCAGAACGATCACATCGTCCCCTGGTCACAGGGAGGCCCCACCTCGCTGCGCAATGGCAACGGCGTGTGCGTCGGCGACAACCAGAAGGAGGAATCCGGCGAGAGCGCCCGAGTCATCACCGACGAGGACGGCACGAGGCGCACCGTGGAGTGGACGAGCCGCTACGGGCAGAAAGTACGACGCCGAGGAATCAACTTCGACCCGCTCGGCACCGGGCTCAAGCTCCTGGCCCAGTCAGCAGGACAGTCTGTTCCAGTGCCCGAGGGTGAGGCGCCCGAGGCAGATATGGCCGCTGCAGATCAGGGTCCCCCGGAAGAGCCGAACGCCTCTTTCCATCGCGCCTTCGATCGGGTCGAGCGGCGGGCACTCGACCTCACGGATCCGCACCCGAGATTCCGAGATGCCCGACGCAATCGACACTGGCTCCTCCAGGGACGCACCGACTACATCTTCACTCCGCACCTGGACATCATCGACAGCCAGTAGCGCTCGGAGCACGGACTGTCCTCGCTCGAGCAGCTCAGCCCGCTCATCGGCTCACCCGAGCAGTTCGGACAGCTCCAGCCAGCGCTCCTCGAGCTCCTCGATCTCTGCCTCGACGGCGCGCAGCTCGTCGGTGATCTTCTGCAGTCCCACATAGTCGGACTGGTCATGTGCCGCGAGTGCGGAATGCAGCGACGCCGTCTGCTTGTCGAGCTTCTTCATCCTTCGCTCGATCGCGCCGAGCTCCTTCTGCGCCGTGTGGGCCTGAGCCCCCGACACATTCGATGTGGACCCGGCTGCGCCGCCCCCTGTACCAGCGTCGCCCCCTGTACCAGCAGAGCCACCCGCGGAACCCGATCCTGCAGACTTCGACTCTGCAGACTTCGACCCTGCAGACTTCGACCCTGCGGTACGTCCCGCTGCTCCGGAGGCAGAGGAGGACGCGCCGGTCGTCGCCTCCTGTGGACCTTCGGCTCGCAGCGAGAGGTACTGCTCGACGCCACCGGGCACATGCCGCACGGCACCATCGAGCACGGCGTACTGGATATCGGTGACCCGCTCCAGCAGGTAGCGGTCGTGGGAGACCACGATCAGCGGCCCGGGCCAGGTGTCCAGCAGATCCTCCATGGCCGCGAGCATGTCGGTGTCCATGTCGTTCGTCGGCTCATCGAGCACCAGCACATTGGGCTCCTCGAGCAGGGTGAACAGCAGGTTCAGCCGCCGCTGCTGCCCACCGGACAGCGCTCCCACACGAACCTTCTGGTGTGCCGTCGTGAATCCGAGACGCTCCAACAGCTGTCCGGGGGAGACCTCGTCCTTCCCGGCCCGGAAGGTGGTGCGGTACTTCGCCACCACGTCGCTGACCCTGGAGTCCAGATGCTCCTCGAGACCCTCGAGCCGCTGCGACACCTGACGGACGGTGACCGTCTTGCCCCGTTTGACCCGGCCTGCCTGCGGCTCGAGATCCCCGGTGATCAGCGCGAGCAGCGTCGACTTGCCTGCCCCGTTGGGGCCCAGCACACCGATGCGGTCCGCGGGCCCGATATGCAGGGTGACGTCGCGCAACACGGTGAGATCGCCGTAGCCGGCATCGACGTCGAGCACGTCGATCACGTCGCGACCCAGCCGCGAGGTCGCCAGCTGCGTCAGCTCGACGGCGTCGCGCACCGGGGGCTCCCCGGCGATCAGCTCATTGGCGGCATCGATGCGGAACTTCGGCTTCGCGGTCCGGGCGGGTGCACCCCGGCGCAGCCAGGCCAGCTCCTTGCGCATCAGGTTCTGCCGCTTCGACTCGATGGTCGCCGCCTGCCGGTCCCGCTCGACCCGCTGCAGCACGTACGCCGCATATCCGCCCTCGAAGGGCTCGACGAGCCCGTCGTGCACCTCCCACATCCGGGTGCAAACCGCATCGAGGAACCAGCGGTCGTGCGTGATCACGACGAGCCCGCCGTCCTTCGGACTCCAGCGTCGGCGCAGATGCTCTGCGAGCCAGGAGATGCCTTCGACGTCGAGATGGTTGGTGGGCTCGTCGAGGAGGAGCACCTCCCAATCGCCCACGAGCAGCTCGGCCAGGTGGACCCGCCGCAGCTGGCCGCCGGAGAGATCGGTCAGCGGTGCATCCAGGTCGATGCCGCCGAGCAGCCCGTCCAGCACGTCGCGGATCCGCGGATCCGAGGCCCACTCATACTCCGGACGATCCCCGAGCACCCGCTCGTGCACGCTGGTCTCGGCCGTCGCCTCGTCCTGCTGGCTCAGCACCCCGACACGGACTCCGCCGCGCACGGTGACCCGGCCCTCGTCGGGCTCCGTGAATCGTGCCAGCAGACGAAGCAGGGTGGACTTGCCGTCGCCGTTGCGCCCCACCACCCCGATGCGGTCGCCCTCGTCGATCCCGACGGTGATGTCATCGAGCAGCACGCGGTCGGGCAGCGCGACGTGCAGGGATTGGGTGCCGAGCAGATGAGCCATGCGATGGGGTCCTCAAGGGTTGTGGTCGTGACGAATGTCGTGGGGCGGGGCGAGCGTTCAGACGCTCCTCCCCGCTGATCGTGTCGGGTCGCCGCGGGACGGTGGCCGCGGGTCTCACGCCGACGAGCCTTCACATCGGGCTCGGTGGCTCCGACTCGAAGGTGAGCAGCAGGGAGCGCAAGGTGTCGGCGAGGCCGGAGCGTCCGTCAGGCGCGAGCGGCTCGAGCAGCTCCTGCTCTGCATCCAGCAGCCGCTCCATCGCCGCATCGACCCGGGCGACGCCGTCGGGCCGCAGCCGCACCTCGACCGCGCGGCCGTCGTGCGGGCTGCGGTTCTTGCTGACCAGCCCTCGGGCGACCAGCTTGTCGATCCGGGTCGTCATGGTGCCGCTGGTCACCAGCGTCTCGTGCATGAGCGCCCCGGGGGAGAGAGCATCCTCTCCGCTCCGGCGCAGCGCGGAGAGCATGTCGAACTCCCACCCCTCGAGGCCCGCATCCGTGAAGGCGCTGCGGCGGGCGACCTCGAGATACCTCGAGAGCCGGGAGATGCGGGAGAACACCGCCAGCGGTGCGACGTCCAGATCAGCGCGCGCCCTCTGCCAGCCCTCGACGATGCGGTCGACCTCGTCGTGGCGGGGTGCGGCGGCGTCCTCAGGCATGGGGGGCATGTGCCGAGTCTAGGTGCCGCTCACCTGTGGGTGTTCAGCGGTGGGTGTCGCCGCGCAGGGTCGGGGACCTTTGCAGGGCGCTGAGTCCGTACCAGGACAGATTGACCATGCGGGCGGCGACGATCTCCTTCGAGGGCTCACGGGTCTCGAGCCACCACTGACCGGTGTACGCGACCATCCCCACCAGCATCTGCGCGTACAGCGCAGCATCGCGCGGCGGATACGAATGAAGGGTGAGCTGGGCGGCGAGGATCTCCTCGACCCGTCCGGCCACGTCCGTCAGCAGGGAGGAGAAGGTTCCGAGGGAATGGCTGACAGGGGAGTCCCGCACGAGGACCTTGAAGCCGTCCTCGTGCTCGTCGATGTAGGCGAGGAACGCCAGGGCGGCCCGCTCCATCAGCACCCGGGGATGCTCACGCTGATTCTGAAGGGAGTTCTCCAGGTCTCCCAGCAGCGTGGAGACCTCGCGGTCCACGACCACTGCGTACAGCCCCTCCTTGCCACCGAAGTGCTCGTACACGATCGGCTTGGAAACCTTGGCGCGGGCCGCGATCTCTTCGACGGTGGTCATGTCGAAGCCCTTCTCGGCGAACAGCCGCCGGCCCACCGCCACCAGCTGCTCGCGCCGCTCCTTGCCCGTCATCCGGGTCGATCGCCCGCGGGCTGCACCGTTCTCCGCCATGCTCGGAGTCTTCCACACCGGTACCAGCAGACCATCGGACGGTGCCGGCAGGTCGTCGGGAGGAGCAGGCGCGACATCGAGAGGGGCAGGCGGTGGAGCGACCTGCACCACCGACGACGACCACCGGGTCCGAGAGGCGCGGCGCGGGCGATAGGATCGGGCCGCGTCCGTGGCGCTGAGTGCATGTTCCGGATCTTCTGAGGACCCGGTCCGTCGCCAGACCCTGCCGGACGCGATCCGCCATGGTGTAATCGGCAACACCTCAGATTTTGGTTCTGAAATTTCAGGTTCGAGTCCTGATGGCGGAACGCTCACCGCCGTTGCGGCGGTGCCGCAGACCTCACCCGTCGATCCCGAGGAGCCGCAGACGTGGGAATCGCTGAGACCACTGCCCCCGCCGCCGTCATCGTTCTGGCCGCTGGTGCCGGGACCCGCATGAAGTCGCGAAGGCCCAAGGTCCTCCACGAGATCGGGGGCAGATCTCTGCTGGTGCACGCCGTGACCGCCGCCGAGGGCACGAGCCCCGGCGAGCTGGTGGTCGTGCTCCGCCACGAGCGCGATCGCGTCGCCGAGCACCTGGCCGAGCACGCCTCCGAGGTGTCCGTCGCCGACCAGGACGAGATCCCCGGCACCGGGCGCGCGGTCCAGTGCGGACTCGGGCAGGTCACCGCCGCAGAGGGCACCGTGCTGGTCACCTACGGCGACGTGCCGCTGCTCGATCCCGCGACCCTGCGTGACCTGGTCGCCGCGCATGAGAGCGCCGGAGCTGCGGCCACCGTGCTCAGCGCCCGCGTTCCCGATCCCACCGGTTACGGCCGCATCCTGCGCAGCGAGGACGGCAGCGAGGTGCTGGGCATCGTCGAGCACAAGGATGCCGACGACACGCAGCGCGCGATCGATGAGATCAACTCCGGGATCTATGCCTTCGACCTCGCCGTGCTGCGTGACGCGCTCGGACGCATCGGCACGGACAACGCGCAGGGCGAGATGTACCTCACCGACGTGCTCGCCATCGCCCGGGCGGATGGCCGTTCGGTGCGGGCCCTCGTCACCGAGGACGTGATGATGGTCGAGGGTGTCAACGACCGCGTCCAGCTCGCCCAGCTCGGCGCGGAGATGAACCGTCGCACGCTCGAGCGGCACATGCGCGCCGGGGTCACGATCGTGGATCCTGCCACCACCTGGATCGACTCCGACGTCACCATCGGCCAGGACGCCATCCTCCTGCCGGGCGTCCAGCTCCACGGTGCGAGCGACATCGGCGAGGAGGCCGTGATCGGACCGGACACCACGCTGCGTGACACCGAGGTCGGGCCCGGTGCCGAGGTGGTCCGTTCCCACGCGCTGCTCGCGGTGGTCGGTGCGGGAGCGACCGTGGGGCCGTTCTCCTACCTCCGGGCCGGGACCGATCTCGGCGCCAAGGGCAAGATCGGCGGATTCGTCGAGACCAAGAACGCGAAGATCGGCGAGGGCGCGAAGGTGCCCCACCTCAGCTACGTCGGCGACGCCGAGATCGGTGAGGGCACCAACATCGGCGCCGGCACGATCTTCGCCAACTACGACGGCGTGAACAAGCACCGCACCACGATCGGGAAGCACGTGCGCGTCGGCTCCCAGAACGTGCTCGTGGCCCCCGTCGCCATCGGTGACGGGGCGGCGACCGGTGCCGGCACCACGGTGCGCAAGGAGGTGCCCCCGGGCGCCCTGGGCGTGAACGCGGTCTCGCAGCGGAACATGGAAGGATGGACCCTGCGACGCCGTGCGGGGACCGCGGCCGAGGACGCGGCACGTGCTGCCCTCGGCGCTGACGATGGGTCCGCTGCCGAGACGCCTGCAGGAACTGCCGCCGATGAGCACAAGGAGCACGAGCAGCGATGAGCGGAATCGTCAGCCCCGGAGAGAAGCGACTGGTCCTCGCGTCCGGACGGGCACACCCTGTGCTCGCGCAGGAGGTCGCCGCCGAGCTCGGTGTCGAGGTCCTGCCGATGGACGCCTGGGACTTCGCCAACGGTGAGATCTACGTGCGCTACGGCGAGTCCGTCCGTGGCACGGACGTCTTCGTGCTGCAGTCCCACCCGGCACCGATCAACACCTGGGTGATGGAGCATCTGATCATGATCGACGCGCTCAAGCGCGCGTCGGCCAAACGGATCACGGCGATCGCACCGAGCTTCCCCTATGCCCGCCAGGACAAGAAGCATCGCGGCCGCGAGCCGATCTCCGCACGACTGATGGCGGACATGTACGAGACCGCCGGCGTGGATCGCATGATCTCCGTGGACCTGCACGCACCTCAGGTGCAGGGCTACTTCAATCGCCCGGTCGACCACCTGATGGCGCTGCCGATACTCGCCGCGTACATCCAGGAGAAGTACGGCCAGGAGGACCTCGCCGTGGTCTCCCCGGATGCCGGTCGTATCCGGGTCGCGGAGCAGTGGGCGAAGAAGCTCGGTGGCGTGAACCTCGCCTTCGTCCACAAGTCCCGGGACATCAACCGTCCCAACCAGGCCGTGGCCAAGCGCGTGATCGGTGACGTCGAGGGCAAGACCTGCATCCTGGTCGACGACATGATCGACACCGCGGGCACCATCGTCCAGGCGTCCGACGCGCTGCTGGCCGGCGGGGCTTCCTCCGTGGTCATCGCGACCACCCACGCGATCCTCTCCGACCCCGCCACCGAGCGGCTGAAGACCAGCGCGGTGCGGGAGGTCGTCTGCACCAACACCCTGCCGGTGCCCCCCGAGAAGCAGTTCGACCGTCTCACCCAGCTGTCGATCGCGCCGCTGCTGGCGCGGGCGATCCGGGCGGTCTTCGACGAGGGCTCGGTCACCAGCCTGTTCGACGGCGAGGTCTGAGCGGCCTGCTCGCCCAGCACCCTCACAGCTCAGCCCTCTCACGGCTCAGCCCTCTCACGGCTCAGCGCCCTCACAGCTCAGCGCCCTCACAGCTCAGCGGTCTCTCGGCCCGGCGCCCTCACGGCTCAGCGCCGCCGCATCCGGCAGCACGGCAGAAGCCCCGCCTTCTCTCGAGGAGGCGGGGCTTCTGCCGTGGCGGGCTGATGGACTCAGATCAGGAAACGATTCCCCTTGACCAGGTGGGTCCACTGCTTCCCGAGACCGACGTGGTCGCCTGCGGCGAGGCCGGCCATCGCGACCACGGCCACGGCCAGGAGCAGGTGGGTGTCGTAGAGCGGGTTCGTGGCGATGGGGAAGGCTGCCAGGTACATCAGGGTGTACATCGCCGCGGCGGAGACTGCTGCCACCCTGGTGCCGATGCCGAGCATCAGGGCTGCACCGACGCCGAGCAGGCCGAGCATGAACAGCACGTCCGTGAGCGGGTTGATCGAGAGGAAGAACTCCCAGACGGTGGTGTCAAAGCGTGGAAGCAACATGGGGCTCGCCGGCAAGTAGTCGGGCGAAGGATTCTGTCGGTGTCAGGAAG
>NZ_CANMSY010000012.1 GCF_947500705.1 uncultured Brachybacterium sp.
CGCCGATGGTACTGCACTCGGGAGGGTGTGGGAGAGTAGGTCGCCGCCGGACATCTTTGTGGGAGTGGGAGTGAGCTTGAGATCCTTGCGGGTTTCGCTCCTCCCACTCCCTTTTTTCATGCCCGAAAACAGGCCTTGGTGACTGGCGGACGCTGCATCGAACCGAACCGGGGCCGTGACTGACCCCGGCTGGAGTGGGCCTGCGTCGCTCATGCCAGTGGGAGCGGAGTCCGACCGGAGCGAGGACAGGAGGCGGCCGGCACGCAGCGCATGCTGCCCGCGCTGAGTCAGTGCCGGCGGGTCCACGCCATCGAGTAGGTCCATGCCAGGAGATGCCGCAGAGGCGTGTGCAGCGCTGCCCTCACGGCGGTGGCGCGGAGGACTGCGAGGGGAGCGGAGGTCGGTCGACCGAGCACGGTGTTCGCTGCCGCGATCAGGCCGGCCGTCCGTGCCCGGCGCTGCACGGACCTCTCGAAACGGAGCCACCCACTCACCGTTCGCAGGTCTCGTGCATCGGTCACGACGTCGATACGTGCAGCGAGGGGCGCGAGGTCCAGAGCGTCCAACCAGGCCAGCGTCATCCCCTGCCCGCCGATCGGGCTGATCTCATGCGCGGCGTCCCCGATCAGCACGCATCGTCGGGTCACGAGACGGTCCGCAGCGCGCCGGCGCACGGTGAAGGAGCTCAGCATGCTGACGGTGTCCGGATCAGGTGCGTTCCCTGTACGCTCGCGCACCAGCTCGACGAGCTCGTCCGGGGAGTTCCCGCGGAGAACGCTGTTCCCGGTGTGCACGACCCAGCGGCGGCGTCGACTGGGCAAGGGGAAGGACTCGACCACACCCTCCTGCTCGAGATGCACTGCCGCGTCCCGATCCTGCCGGGCCGCTGTCGGATCGACGAAGTCGCCCATCAGGTACGAATCGGGATAGTGACGCCCGCGCGTGCAGAGATGGAGCATCTCGCGCACCCCCGAGCGTGCCCCGTCGGCGCCGACCACCAGCTCCGCCTGGACGCTCAGGCTGCTGCTGCGGCTGCCGGGGGATGCGGCCCGTAGAGGTTCAGGAGAGTCACTCGGAGCATTCTCCGAGGTATTGCGCACGCCGTCGTCGTCGGTGCTGCGCGTTCTTTCGTCGCCGGTGCGGCGCGGTGCGATGCGGCGCGCCGTGACGACGACTCCGTGCGCCGACTCCTGGAGTCCGGTCACCTCCCACCCTCGTCGCAGCGCTGACGGCGAGAGGGCAGCCAGACGTGCTTCCAGCAGGGCCTCGGTGGATGACTGCGGCAACGCGAGGACGAAACCGTCGGACGATGCCCGTGCGAAACGGAGCGCGCCGAGTCCCCGGCCCCGGAACCGCGCCTCTCCACCGCGAATCGGCTGCCCGGCGTCTGCTGCCTGTTGCGCGATGCCCACCTCGCCCAGCGCGTGCAGCGCCGACGGGTGCAGCCCGATGGCCCGGGAATCGGACGAGGGAGCGGTGCGACGCTCCAGCACCGCGACGTCCACTCCGTGCTGGGCCAGGAGCGCGGCCAGGAACAGTCCTGCCGGCCCACCGCCGACGATCAGCACCTCGCATCTGAGGGCAGGCTGCTCCGTCATGGCGGGGTGATGCTGCGCGGATCCAGGGTGAGCAGGAGCCGGAACTTCCCCCGCGTCCTCACGTCCCAGCGCGGTGGAACCTGTTCTCGTAGCTCGGAGGCCGTGTAGCTGCGCCGGATCGAGGTCAGGCCGTCCTCGCGGATGAAGGACCCGCGGAAGAACGGCCAGGTGCCTGCGGAGAACAGGGAATAGGCGAGACGTCCGCGCTGGATGTCGCTGTGCACCGCGGCATGTCGCGCGAGGCGCTCGGAATCGTCGAGCAGCCCCTGCAGCTGGTCGGCATCGAGATGGTGGAGCAGATGGTTGGAGACGACGAGATCGAATCGGGCACCCTCGGAGACCAGCTCCTCCGAACGGACGCGGCGGTAGCGGACGCCGTCGACGGGCGGCTGGCGGGATGCCCAGGCGTGTGCTCGTGGATCGGGATCGATACCGGTGACCGAGAGGGTGAAACCGTCACCGCGGGCCCATCGCGCGAGCGCCCGGGAGATGTCGCCGCCTCCGCAGCCCACGTCCAGCAGGGTGTTCACGCCCTCGCGCCGCAGATGCGGCCTGAGCACATGGCGATATGTGCTGCGCCATCCGGCGACCAGGGCGTTGACGGTGCGGAACGAGGCATAGGTCCGTGCCAGCCGCTGTGGGTCGCAACCGGGATCGTCCATCTCCTCGGTCGCGCCCACGTCCCTGGTTCCCAGCGGTGGGAGGATCACTGGCGCTCCGCGGAGGCGTCCTCCGGGAGGGGAGCCCCGATCGCGGTGAGCAGGGCGGTCTCCACGGTGAGGCCGGGTCCGAAGGCCATGGAGCACACCCGTTCGCGTCGGTCGGGTGTCGCCGAGCGCAGGATCTTCTGGAGGACGAACATGACGGTGGCGCTGGACATGTTCCCGTAGTCGCGGAGCGTCTCCCGGGCGGGGAGGAGCTGCGCTGCGGTGAGGTCGAGCTTCGCCTCCACCTTGTCCAGGATGCTCCTGCCACCGGGGTGGATGGCCCAGTGCTCGATATCGCGGTACGGCAGGCCCTCGAGGTCGGGATCGTGGGCGAGCAGCGGGGCGAGGGCCCCGGTGATGTGCTCGTCGATGATGTGGGGAACATACGTCCCCAGCACCATCTCGAAGCCGTTGTCGCCGATGTTCCATGCCATCGCCTCTTCGCCCACCGGGGTGAGGACCGTCTCGAACTCGTCCAGCTGGAGCAGGGGAGTGCTGGCAGGAAAGTCCCGTCCGGTGATGATCGCGGCGGCGGCACCGTCGGCGAAGAGGGAGGAGCCGACGATGGTGTCGGGGTCGTTCGAGGTGCGCACGTGCAGCGTGCAGAGCTCGACGGTGGCCACGAGCACCACGGCCTCGGGGTTGGCGCGGCAGATGGTCTGGGCTTGGCGCAGCGCCGGCAGCGCCGCATAGCAGCCCATGAAACCGAGGTGATAGCGCTGCACCGCCGGGTCCAGGCTCAGAGCGCGGACGATGCGATAGTCGGGGCCGGGGGCGAAGAAGCCCGTGCAGGAGACGGTGATGACATGGGTGACGTCGGCCGCGGCGATTCCCTCCGCAGCGTCGAGAGCGGCGGCGGCGACCCGGGTGTACAGCTCCGTGGCCTCGCGCGCGAAGACCCGGTTCCGGGCTCCGGTGGTCGGATTCAGGAAACGACCCGTCCCCGCTTCGAAGAACACCGGCTCCCCGTCGTCGGGCGGACCCTCCCATTCCGCGAGGGCGCTAAAGCGGCGCTCGATGCCGGAGGCATCGAATGCCGTCGCGACCAGGCGCTTGCCCAGTCGGTTGAGGTCCGGCTGAGCGGCGAGGAGATCACGGACCTCTTCCTGCCGCAGCTCAGTGGCAGGGACTGCGACCTCGAGGGAACGGAGCGTGACGGTCACGACTGCCCCTCCCGCTCCGTCTCGCCGGGCACCGAGCCGTCGGGGCCGTCGGCCGAAGACGTCGGGGGGCCGAGGTCCTGCACTCCGGGGATCGGCGTCGTCCCCGTGAAGTGGTGCTTCAAGGCGTCCACCCCTCGTTGCGGTGCGGCCCGGTCCAGCAGCTCCTGGCGCCGTCGTCGCACCTCGGCGGGATCGATGCCGAATGCCGCGGCGCGATGCGACTCCAGGGCCGGGTCGCCTTCACCATCGCGGTTGAAGGACCACATGAGCATCGGCGCCCCCAGCGGGAGCTCGTCCCCGCCACCGGTGTCGTGACGCCCGGTGTGCCAGGTGTGCCAGGTCTTCCCGTAGGAGTTGACCAGCTCGGTCATCAGCTGCTGCTCGGCGACGGCGGGGAGCCCGGGTGCGATCAGCTGCCCCGAGAAGACCTCATAGTTGTGCGGGTGCCAGAGGTCCTTCTCCTCTTCCGGCAACGTGGCGAAAAGGTCTCCGGAGACGATGTACTCGATGCCGATCAGGTTGGCCTCCGCGGTGTTGCCGTCGAAGAGAACGCACTGGATGAGATCGTCGTTGACGACCTTGCAGTAGTGATGGGCCTCCATCTGCATGTCCGGCTCGTCCTTCGCAGGATGGAACCCCACCAGGTAGGCGTCGAATCCGCGCAGCGGTGGGGTGGACTGCAGAACTTTCGCCCCGAGCGTCAGCGCCGTGAACCGGGGCCCTTCGGGTCTCCCGGCGGGACGCAGCGGGGCGGGCCGTGACGGGATTCCGAGTCCCATGATCTCTCCTGTCCAGGACGGCCGTCGCGGCAGGATCACGTGCTCTCGCCGCGGTCGCCGTCTCCTTGTCGTGCTCCCAACCTACGTCGGGGGAACGGTCACTGCTGCTGGTTGACCGATCGGGTTGCTCGGCACCGAGCTCGCGTCGGCCCGATCATCGGTCTGGTCGGGGTTCGTTCGCACGGTGCTCGACCGGTCGGACCGGTTCCTTGGCGGATGCTCCGGGCAGGGTCTAGCGTCGAGAGCACGAGCAGATGGATCTGTCGCTGACACAGGAGCCCGCAATGTCCTTCGCCCCCACTCGCGCCATCGTCGTCGGTTCCGACTCCGGGATCGGGAGAGCCACAGCTGTCGCTCTGGCCGAAGCCGGTATGGACGTCGGTATCACCTTCAACACCGATCAGGAAGGCGCCGAGGCCACCGCCGCCGAGGTCCGCAGCCATGGCCGCAGTGCATCTGTGGCACACCTGGACACCACCGATCTCCACGGCGCCGGCGGCGTGGTCGACGCCCTGGTGGACCAGCTGGGCGGGCTCGACGTGTTCGTGCAGTGCTCCGGTGCCGGGCACAGCACCCTGTTCCTCGAGACGACCCTCGAGACCTGGCGGGACGTGATGGCGGTCGATCTCGACGGTGCCTTCGTCTGTCTCCAGGCAGCGGCCCGGCACCTGGTGGATGCCGGCAATGGTGGTCGCCTGATCGGCGTCACCAGCGTTCATGAGCACCAGCCGAAGGTCGGCTCCTCCGCCTATGACGCGGCGAAGCATGGCCTCGGCGGTCTGCTGAAGACCATCGCCCTCGAGCTCGGCGAGCACGGCATCACCGCCAACTCTGTCGCACCCGGCGAGATCGCCACCCCGATGACCGGGCAGACCGATCAGGACCCGCGGGCCCCGCAGGCCGAGGAGCGGCCCGGGGTGCCGCTGCGGCGTCCGGGCGACGCGCGCGAGGTCGCGGCCGTGATCGCCTTCCTCGCCTCTCCGCAGGCCTCCTATGTCACCGGCGCCTCCTGGGTGGTGGACGGCGGCATGCTGCAGATGGGACCGCAGGGAGCCTCGGCGACGGCCGACGACTCCTGGCGCCGGCCCTGACCGCGCTGGACTCCGATCGACCGGGAGAGATCCGGACCCACTGAGAGAGGAAGCACCGACATGACACACCACGTCCGCCCGATGATGGAGACCCACCCGGACAGCGGCGGCATCACCGACCTCCAGACCTTGAGCGCCTGCATCGAGGCCTGCCTGGATTGCGCCCAGAGCTGCACCGCCTGCGCCGATGCCTGTCTTGCCGAGGACATGGTCGCCGAGCTGCGGTCGTGCATCCGTCGCAACCTCGACTGTGCCGATCTGTGCGCGACGACGGCCCGCGTGCTCGCGCGGCGCACCCCCGATCTCGCGGTCGAGCGCACGTTGCTCGAGGCGTGTCGGGCGGCCTGTGCGGCGTGCGCCGAGGACTGCGAGCGGCACGCCGACATGCATGAGCACTGCCGCGTCTGCGCGGAAGCCTGCAGGGCATGTGAGACGGCATGCGCAGAGCTGCTCGCGGTGCTCGCCTGAGCCACCCGGGCACGTCGGCGTCCCGGGCTGCCTCGGGCCGCTCGGAATTTCGGGGCGCCGGGCTGCTAGGACGCGCCCGGCGTGACGCCCCTACCGGGGCTCAACGGTCCGTCGGGCGCTGATCCCGCAGGTCGGGGCGTCCGCCCAGTCGCTGCACGGTCGCGGTGGCCGCGGCGCTGGCGCGGTGCGCGGCTCGTTCGGGGGATTCTCCGCGGCGCAGGCCGATGACGAGCCCGGCGAGGAAGGCGTCGCCGGCTCCGGTGGGGTCGATAACCTGTTCAGTGCCATGCGGCACCAGCTCCTCACCCCCTGGCCACGCCACGAGATCGCCGTCGGGGACCGAGAGCGCGACGAGTCCCGCCCCGACCTCGAGGAGGTGCCGGGCCGCGCGCCGGCCGGACGCGTGATCCGTCACCTCGAGCCCGGTCATCAGGCGGGTCTCGGCGGCGTCCATCCGCACCACATCGGCCGCCGCGACCAGCCGGTCGCGCGCCTCGTCCTCGACGGCGCCGTCCAGGACGAGCCGTAGCCCTCGGTCCATGGCCAGCTCCGCACCGGCGAGCAGGACCGGGACCGGCTGCTGCAACTGCAGGCACACCGTGTCGACCCGGTCCGCGGCGGTCGCCGCTCCGCGCACATCCTCGACGGTGAGCAACGACTGCTCGGACACGTGCTCGACCAGTCGCCGCGTTCCCTCCCCGTCCACGATGTCCATCAGCAGCGCGGTCACCCCACGGCGGACGACGACGGAGAGGTCCAGGTGATCGGCACGGGCCTGCGCCAGCACCGCCTCTCCCGCCGCGTCGGTCCCTGCGACGCCGAGCAGGATCACCGGGGCTCCGAGCTGTCGCAGCGCGACCGCCTGATTGGCACCCTTGCCGCCGAGCATCTCGCGCCGTTCGACGGCTCTGGCGCTGCCCCCGGCCGACGGCCAGTCCTCGACGCGGAGCACCAGATCGCGGGCGATCTGGCCGATGACGAGAACGCCGCGGTCGAGGGCGGAGGTGGAGGTGGAGGCGGAGTCAGGCGCAGGTGCGGGCGCAGGGGCAGCATCAGGCGTGGCGTCAGGGACTGTCATGGCATCGTCGTACCACGGGGAGACGGTGCAGGGAAAGCCGCGGACCGCTCGAGGCTGAGGCGAGCGCCCAAGCGTGCGCCCAGGCGTGAGCCCAGCAGTGCGCCCAGGCGTGCTGGCAGGGTCGGCCGTGCTGTGCACCTGCCGTGGCTCACCTCCCGTCGAACTCCGGGGCCCGCTTGCCGAGGAATGCCGCAGCCCCCTCGGCCTTGTCCTCCGTGGTGTAGAGCAGGGTCTGCGCGAGCTGCTCCAGCAGCAGGCCCGTCCGCTGGTCTGCGTCCGCTCCCGGCCCGACGACCAGCTTGGCGAGCCGGATCGCGAGCGGACCCTTGGCGAGGATGCTCGCCATGATCTCCGCCGCGGTCTCCAGCAGCTCCGCGGCGGGTACCACCGTGGTCACCAGGCCATATCGTTCCGCCTGCTCAGCGCTCAGGGCCCGGCCGGTGAGGATCATCTCGAGCGCTCGGCCGGCGCCCACCAGGCGGGAGAGGCGCTGGGTGCCGCCCGCGCCGGGCAGCACCCCGAGCCCCACTTCGGGCAGGCCCATGCTCGCGGTCTCCGCAGCGATCCGGATGTCGCAGCTCATCGCGAGCTCCAACCCGCCGCCCATCGCGACGCCGTTCAGCGCCGCGAGCGTCGGCTTCGGGAAGTCCTGGATCCGGTCGAAGAGGCGCTGCATCACTGCGGCCAGCCCGTCGGCCACATCCCAGGCCGCGAGCTCGGAGATGTCGGCGCCGGCGGCGAAGGCCTTCGGGCCGCTGCCGGTGAGGATCACCCCGCGCACGGCGTCGTCGGTCGCCCAAAGATCCAGCGCCCGGGAGATATCGGCCTGCATGGTCGCGGTGAGGGCGTTGCGCTGGTCCGGGCGTTCGAGCGTGATCGTCCCGACCTGGGCCGCCACTTCGGTGCGGATCGTCTCGAAGGTCGGGGGCTGCTGCTCGGTCATGGTCGCCTGCTCTCTGCTCGGGTGGTGGGGGATCGGAGCCCGGCCTGTTGAGGTGCCTGCTGCTCAGGCCATGGTGAGTCCGCCGGAGACGGACAGGGTCTGGCCGGTGATGTAGCTCGAGGCGGGGGAGGCGAGGAAGGCGACGGCGTTCGCGAGATCCTCCGGCTGCGCGAGGCGACGCAGCGGGATCGCGCGCTCGAGCGATGCGCGCAGCGTCGGGCTGTCCTCAGAGATCGAGGCGAACAGCGGGGTGTCCGCCGGGCCGGGGCACACCACGTTCGCGGTGATGCCGGCGCGGGCGCTCTCACGGGCGAGGGTCTTCGTGAACGCGACGATCCCACCCTTGCAGGCCGAGTACACGGCCTCGCCGCTGGAGCCGACCCGCGCGGCGTCCGAGGCGATGTTCACGACGGTGCCGTGGCCCTGCTCGGTCATCACCCGCACCACCGACTGGCAGCAGTGCAGGGTGCCATAGAGGTTGATGCCGATGATGCGATCCCAGAGCACGGGATCCTGCTCGAGGAAGGGCCCTACCTTGTCCCAGCCGGCGTTGTTGACCAGCACATCGATACGGCCGAAGCGCCCTGTGACCTGGGCGGTCATCGCCTCCACGCTCGCGCGGTCGGAGATGTCGACCGTGACGGCGAGGGCGTCGCCGCCGAGCTCCGCGGCGACCTTGACGGCCGCGGCCTCGTCGCGATCGGCGACCACCACGATCGCTCCGTCGGCCGTGAGCCGGGTCGCAATGCCCTTGCCGATGCCGCTCGCGGCACCGGTGACGATGCAGATCCGTCCGGTGAGGTCCTGGTCGTTGGTGGCGGGGGCAGGGGTCCGGGCCATGGCAGGCCTCCTTGGGGTGATCCTCGGGTCGGTCCTCGGGGCAGGTGGTGCGCTCACGGCGCGACCTCGCGGTCCACGCTGTGGCGGGCGATGACGAGCTTCATGATCTGGGCGGTGCCGTCACCGATCTGCAGCCCGAGCACGTCGCGCAGGCGCTGCTCGATCGGCCGGTCGGTGAGATAGCCGTACTGGCCGTGGCTGAGCAGGCACTGGTGGATGACGTCGTACGCCGTCTTCGGCGCCCACAATTTGCACATCGCCGCCTCCTTCGTATGCGGCAGCCCGGAGTCCTTCAACCAGAGGGTCCTCTGGCAGAGCAGCCGGGCGGCCTCCAGCAGGGTCTCCGCCTCGGCCAACGGGAACGCCACCCCCTGGAAGGAGCTCAGCGGTCGGTCGAAGGCCATGCGCCCGCTGGTGTACTCCCAGGTCTCCTCGAGGGTGACCTGGGCGGCGCCGATCACCTGCAGACCGATCAGGGCGCGGGAGAAGTCGAATCCCTGCATCACCTGGGTGAACCCAGTGCCCAGCTCGCCCAGCAGGTTCTCCTCGGGGATCCAGGTGCCAGTGAACTCCACCAGCCCGCGGCCCACGGCTCTGGTGCCCACATCGGGGGCGACGCGGCGCTCGACCCCATCACGGTCCAGCTCCACCAGAAAGGCGCTGATGCCGTGGCCGCGGCGCCCCACCTCGGTGCGGGCGAACACCACGGCGGCGCTCGCGTGCATCGCGAAGGACATGGACTTGGTCCCGCTGAGCACCCAGCCGTCGGCCCGGGACCTGGCGGTCATCGACGGGTTGCCGGCGTCGGAGCCGGCACCTGGTTCCGAGAGTCCGATCGCCACGAGGTCCTCGCCTTTGGTGATGCGTGGGACCCAGCGCGCCGCCACCTCGGGGCGTGCGGTGCGCGCGAGGATCTGGCCGACGAGAGACCCGATGACCTGCACGTACGCGACGGTGAGGTCGCCCCGTGCGATCTGCTCGGTGAGCATGCCGGTGGTGAGCGCGCGCTCGCCGCGGCCGCCGAGCGCCGTCGGGAGCTCCGGGGCGATGAGCCCGCGTTCTCCCATGTGGAGGCGCAGCTCCGGCTCGATGCTCCGGTTCTTCTCGCGCTGCGGATAGTCGGGGGCGATCTGGGCGGCGACCTCGGCGGCCGCATCGATATAGCCCTGCATCGCGTCGTCGATGACGAAATCCATGAGGCCTCCTGAGGGTGCGGTGGGGGAGAGGGGAGCTGGAGTTACGTGAGTGCGCCGAGAAGATCGGGGTAGCGTCCGCGGTGCTCCGGGTGGATCGCGGTGGAGAGCAGGAGCGCTGTCTGGGCGCGGAGGAACTCCTCGAACGTCATGCGCGGCGCGAAGTACCAGTGCTTCAAGGCCCAGGAATGGGCCACCGTCAGCAGGTCGTAGGCGAACAGCTCAGCATGGATCGGCCGCAGCAGCCCCTGCTCGACGGCGGCATCCACGGCGCTGCGCAGCGGGTCGACGGTGCGGATCTCCAGCTCCTTGACGACCTGGCGACCCGCCTCGTCCAGAGTGTTCGACTCGCGATAGGTCAGCATCACCGCCTGGCGGTTCTCCCGGATGACGGTGCAGTAGGCGGCGAAGGCGCCGGCGATCTGGCGGACCGGGTCGTCCTCCGGCTCCAGCGCCTCGGAGAGGAGCCGTCCCATGTCATCGAGCACCCCTTCGGTCACGGCCTGCACGAGCTCCTGCTTGCTCGCGAAGTACCGGTAGATCAGGCCGACGGAGACTCCGGCCGCCGCCGCGATCGACTGCATGGAGACCGCCTGCGACCCGCTCCGCTCCATCAGGGGGACGGCCGCGTGCAGGATCTGCCGGCGGCGCGCATCGGACCTCGCAGCGCGGGCAGCCTCGTCGGGAGCGACCACTGTGTCGGCGCGGAGCATGCCCTTCCTCTCCTGAGGTGAACGTCGCTCACGAAAAGTGAACGGTGGTTCATTGTCGAGTGTGGCCCGGTGCGCGGGGGCGCGTCAAGGGGTGGGAATGTCGGTGCCGCGGGGCCGGGGCGGCTCCGCGCGCGTGCATCGACACCCGTGCATCGTCGGGAATCTGGGGCGATCGGGAATACGCGGGAGTCGGGATTCTGGAGTTGGGGAAGGCCGGGAGCGGCAGGATCTCGGCATCTCGTGGGTCATCGTGTCTTGGGTCATCGTGCGCGCTTCCCCCATGGCCTGGCTGACAGCAGTTCGGAGGCGACCGCCAAAGGGTCGTTCCTCCACAGTGCAGGTCTATCCACACTTCTTTCCACATTTTGTGAAGGGCCGACGGGGTTATCCACAGCATTCAAGGGCGCGTAGATCGGCGATTCGAATCTCCCTACGATCGAGGTATGGATGCGATGACGCCGAACAGTGACGGGGGCAGCCCCGGCGGGGATGAGCCCCGCCGTGACGCCGCCTCTCCGTCGGCGGATGCACTGACCGCCGTCGCCACCCAGTACGCCGACATCGACGCGAGCGGACCGGCTCGCATCCTGCTGGCGCAGGTCCTCGCCGCAGCTCTCATGGCCTTCACCGAAACCCGCGCGGTGCGCGATCCGTTGCCCGAGACCGCCCCCGGTTCCGCAGAGGAAGCATTGGCCGTCCTCGCCGGGCTCGACCACCTGCGCGCCTCCCTCGCCGCGGTCGATGCCACCTGGCAGGTCGCCGCGGAGCAGCGGATCCGCGCATCCGACCGAGACCGCGGCCTCCCCGCCTCGAAGCAGGGCAAGGGGGTGAACCACGAGCTCGGCCTCGCGCGTCGGATCTCGCCCTCCGCCTCGTCCTTCTCTCTCGCCTCGGCGCGCCGGCTCTCCCAGCACATGCCGGGCATGATCGACAGCATGTGGGAGGGCTCCGTCGCCGAGCAGCAGGCGTCCGTGGTCGCGGGAGCTCTCAACGGGGCGAGCCCGGAGACCTGCGCACGGATCGACGAGATGATCCGGCAGGATCCCAGCATCCTGGAGGGGAAGGGCCATAAGCGTCTCCGCTCAGACATCGACGAGCTGATCCAGCAGCTTGAGCCCGAGAACTCGCGCGCACGGGCAGAGCGTGCCGCCCGGGCCCGTCACGTGACGATGACGCCGCTGGCAGACGGGATGGCGCGCGTGACCGCGGTGCTGCGCGGGATCGATGCCGCCGGCATGATGCATGTGCTGGCCGTCCACGCCAGATCACTGAAGGCTGCGGGGGAGCGGGCCCCTATGCCGGCGCTCGAAGCGGATCTGATGGTCGATGCCATCCTCCATCCACCCCAGCCCCAGCCCCAGCCCTCGCCGCTCGCGCCGCAAGGGCGTGCTCCCACGGAGTTCCAGGAGCAGAGCGCCTCCGAATCCCAAGAACGCAGCGATGACCGGTCTCCAGAGCGGGCGCCTTCTGCGCCGCGTCGACCCCGCCCGACCCCGTCTCTCGACATCGGAATCGTCATCAGCGACACCGCGCTCCTGGGCCGCGATGATGATGCCGAGAGCGCGCATCTCGAGGGCTACGGGACGATCCCCGCCCACATCGTCTCGGACACCCTGCTCGGCAGGCCTCCCGGCCAGCTGCAATCGGTCGATGAGCTCCATCCCGACGATGAGGTCTCCGCGGTGTTCCGTCGCCTCTACACCAGCCCTCGCACCGGCGAGCTGATTGCGATGGAATCTCGATCGCGGGCGTTCCCCGTCGGCCTGGCCCGGATGATCCGATGGCGAGACACCACCTGCCGCACCCCCTGGTGCAACGCGAAGATCCGCCAGAGCGACCACGTCATCCCGCACCACCGCGGCGGGCTCACCAGCTACGCGAACGGCCAAGGGCTGTGCGTGCGCTGCAACCTGCTCAAAGAGCACGGGCTGTGGGTGCTCACGGCACTCGCGCCGACAAACAGCGACGTCGACCCGAACCTGATCGAGGCCAGCTCCGCCGAGTCGGACCCTCACCAGCCGGGCACCCGACTGACGGCGAAGACGCCAGCATCCACGGGGCACAGGACTCCGACCCCACAGCCCCCGCCGGCCGCCTGGATCTGGACCAGTCCGCATGGAGCTCAGGGCATCTCGACGACGCCGCCGATGCTGGCCCCGCGCACCTCGCTGACAGAGGACAGACCCTCCGATGGAGACGACTCGGACCCGACCGAGGGCCAGGCCACAGAACCACCGGAAGAACCCGACCCTGGGTCACCGGTGTGAGTGCACGATGTCGTGAGCCGTGCCCAGATCGACCAGGATGAGAGGTCCAGTTCTCGCGCATCCGGCTGACCGATTCCTGGCCGAACGCGCGGTGCTCTGCAGCGCCTTCCGGCACACCTACCCGCCGACGTTCACGACTCCCAGCTCGTACGCCCGGATGACCGCTTGGACCCGGCTGGGCAGGTTGAGCTTGACGAGGATCCGACCGAAATGCGCTTTGACGGTGGATTCGCTCAGGTGCAGCGTCTGCGCGATCTCCGCATTGGTGAGTCCGCGACCCACCAGCAGGAACACCTCCCGCTCCCGCTCGGACAGCAGCGAGAGCTGGTTCCCGGCCTCGCGGCCCGCCGGCCCGGGTAGGTGGGGCGCGGCGAGCTCGATCAGCTTCGCCGTCACCCGTGGCGAGACCACCGCATCACCGGTTCTCACCGTGCGCACCGCGGCCACCAGTTCGTCGGGCCGGGTGTTCTTCAGCAGGAACCCGGCCGCACCGGCCTGCAGCGCCCCGAAGGCGAACTCGTCGCGATCGTAGGTGGTCAGCACCAGGACACGGACGTTCGGCAGCGCGGCGGAGAGCTGCTTCGTGGCCTCGATGCCGTCCATCCCCGGCATGCGCACATCCATCAGCACCACATCGGGCTGGAGCTGACGGGCAGCGCGGAGCGCCTCCGCGCCGTCGGCCGCCTCGGCCACGACCTCGATATCGGGTTGGGCATCGAGCACCAGGCGCAGGCCGTACCGGATGAGCTCCTGGTCATCGACCAACAGCACACGAATGCTCTCCGCCACGGCGGTCTCCTCTCTCATCACGCCTTGCTCACCGCTCCGTGGCGGGCAGGCGCACCGCCACCCGCCAGCCGCCGCCGGCGCGGGGACCGGCCGTGACGTGCCCATCGTAGAAGGCGGCCCGCTCCTGGATGCCGACCAGCCCGCGACCCGGATCGGTGGCAGGCAGGGCTGGCGCGGAGGTGTCCTCGACCAGGATCGTCACCTCGTCCGCCCCGATCAGGACTCGCACCAGCACGCTGCGCACCCCACGCCCGTGCCGCAGCACGTTGGTCAGCGATTCCTGCACAATCCGATAGACCGTCAGGCCGATCACCGCGCCCGGATCCAGCTGCCCGCGCCGCTCCAGGCGCACCGGCAGCCCTGCGGCCCGGAACTCCTCCACCAGCGCGGGAAGCTCCCGGACCCCGAGGGTCGCCGGGAGCGAGGACTGCCTGGAATCCACCTCGCCGCGCACCGGTGCGAGCAGCCGGCGCACCTCGCCGAGGGTGCGGCGCCCGGTCTCGGCGACGCGACCGATCGCTCGCTGCGACTCCTCGGGATCCTGCGCGGCGGAGGCCTGGGCCCCGTCGCTCATGGCGATCATCACCGACAGGCTGTGCGCGATGACGTCATGCATCTCGCGGGCGATGCGCTCCCGCTCGAGGCCCGCGGCGATGCTCACCTGCTGGTCCCGCTCGCGCTTCATCTGCTCGGCGCGCTCGACCAGCCCGGCGATGTGCCGCCGACGGTGGCCGATGTTGAGGCCCAGCAGCGCGGTGATCAGTGTGACGGCGAGGAAGAGGACCGAGAGGCTCGCCCAGTCCAGCGGCCAGTCCTCGACGGCGAATCGTGGGGCCAGGCCCAGCAGCGGCGGACCGAGCCGGACGCGCAGGGCGAGGATCAGCGCCGCGACCACCGCCACCCCCGTGGTGAGGCCGAAGACGGCCCACGCCTGTCGAGCGCCACGGACGACCCCGGCTCGATACAGCGCGGACAGGGCCAGCACCGCCTCGGCCATGCTGCCGAGCGCCGCAGAGAGCGGCAGCAGCGCCAGCCCTGCGGCCAGGGCCGCGGTGGGATGCCTCGGCCTGATCAGCAGGGTGGCGACCCCGGCCAGGCCCAGCAGCACGATCGCCCAGGCGGGTGAGCGCAGGGACGACTCGAGGGAGAGGAATCCCAGCGCGACGGCGAGCAGCAGGTAGCCCAGCAGCAGCACGACGTCGGCCCGACCCCACCGCACCACGGAGGTGGGGTGGGGCCGGGCGGCGTCCGCGCGACTGCTCATGCGTCGCGATTCTGCAGGGCGATCGCCCCCGCCGCCAGCGCGAGCACCACCCAGAGCGACACGATCAGCCAGCCGGCGGCGGTGCTGATGTGCCCGCTCCAGATGTCGAGGAACGGACCGCCGGGGCTCTCGACCCGCGCCATGGTGTCCCCGGCGTTGCCGAGCAGGACCACCCGGGCGATGCGCGAGATGAGGCTGTAGGGGAGCGCGGAGGCGAGGATCGGGCCCAGCAGGGTCGCGGCGAAGATGAGGATCGCGCCGACGGTGGTGGACCGCACCAGCATCCCGATGCCCACGCCCACCACCGCACACATCCCCAGATATGCCGCCGCGCCGAGCAGCGCCACCAGCACCCCCGGGCCGCTCAGCGGAGCCTCCAGACCGTGCTTCGCGTAGAAGGGGTAGGTCGCGGCCCACGCTCCGAAGACGGTCACCAGCGCGGTGCCGGTCACGGCGAGGAACTGCACGATCGCCTTCGCCCACAGCACCCGCAGCCGCGTCGGCACCGCCATCAGGGTGGTCTGGATCGAGCCGGAGGAGTACTCCGCACCGACGGACATGACGCCGAGGATCCCGGCGACGATCTGACCCAGCACCACCATCGGGATGGTCACGTCGCCGATCGTGCGCTCGAGCGAGGGGGTTGACGGGACGCCGGAGGATTCCAGGGTGGCGCCGAGGAACAGGCTGCCGCCGAGCCCGACGACGAGGATCCCGACCAGTGCCAGGACCGCCGAGGGCAGGCTCGCCAGCTTGATCCACTCCGAACGCAGGACGTCGCCGAAGGTCGGCCGACGGGTGGGGACAGCGGGGCGCGCGGTCGGGCCGGTCGCCAGGGCGGGGGTTGTCATCGCGCTGCTCCCTTCACTGCGGCGGTCATCGCACGGTACTCGGCGGCGTCCGCCGTGAGGGACAGGTAGGCCTCCTCGAGGGACCCTTCGCGGGTGGTGAGCTCGAACAGGACCACCCCCGCGGCAGCGGCGGCGCCGGCCACCTGCTCGGCGGTCAGCCCCTCGATCTCGACGGCGCCGTCGGCCGCGGAGGAGACGACGACCTCGACAGGGGCGTCGGCGGCGACATCGGAGAAGAGCACCGCGGCGGACAGGCCGTTCACGTCACGGGTGCGAACCCGGACCACAGTACGGGTGGCACCGGAGATGACCTCATGCATCGGCCCGTCGGCGAGGATCGCGCCGCGCCCGATGACGATCAGATGGTCAGCGGTCTGGGTCATCTCGCTCATCAGGTGGGAGGAGAGCATCACCGTGCGGCTCTCGGCCGCGAGCTGGCGCAGCAGTGCGCGGATCCAGAGGATCCCCTCGGGGTCCAGGCCGTTGACCGGCTCGTCGAGGATGACGGTCTGCGGGTCGCCGAGCAGCGCTGCCGCGATGCCGAGCCGCTGTCCCATGCCCAGCGAGAATCCGCCGACGCGCTTGTGCGCCACGGACTCGAGCCCGGCCAGCCCGATCACCTCGTGCACCCGAGCGGTGGGGATGCGGTGGGTGGCCGCGAGTGCGAGCAGGTGCTTGTATGCGCTGCGGCCCCGATGGGCGGCGCGGGCGTCCAGCAGTGCACCCACCTCGTGCAGCGGTGCGGTGAGGTCGCGGTAGGCCCTGCCGTTGACCGTCGCCGTGCCGCTGGTGGGCCGGTCCAGGCCCATGATCATCCGCATCGTCGTCGACTTCCCGGCGCCGTTGGGGCCGAGGAACCCGGTCACCGTTCCCGGCGCGATGGTGAAGTCGATCCCGTCGACCGCGGTCTTCCTGCCGTACTGCTTCGTGAGGGTCTGGACCCGGATCATGTGAGCACCTTTCGTCCCGGCCGACGCTATGGGCGCCCCCACCCCTCGCGCATCGGCCTGCGGTGCGGACTCCGGGCGCCCACCAGTACCTGGGTACACATGCACGGCGGCCTGCTCAGCAGGGAGCAGACACCACGGCCGCCTCGGCCGCCTCTGATTCCGCCGCGGCACTCGACTGCTGCCGACGGTGCACCAGGAATGACCAGCCGGCGATCCCGAGCCCCAGCACCGCGAGCACCACACCGGTCCAGGCCGGGGCGAGCAGGCCCCAGCCGGCGGCGAGCACGCCCGCGCCGAGCGCCGCGCCGAGGGAGTTGCCGATGTTCAGCGCCGAGTGATGCAGGGCGGCGGCCAGGGAGGGCGCGTCGGGCGAGGCGTCCAGCAGGAACAGCTGCAGCGAGGGGCCCATCATCTGGGAGGTCACGGCGACGGCGAGCAGCAGGAGGATCCCGGCGATCGGGTTCTCGGCGACGAGCGCGAACACCGCGAGGCTCACCGCCATCCCGATCAGGCCGAGGAAGATGGTGCCGTAGACGCTGCGGTCGGCGAGGCGGCCGGCGAGGAGGTTCCCCAGCGTCATCCCGAGGCCGAACACGAACAGCGCCACCGGCACCGCGCGCTCGCCGAGGCCCATCACGCCGGGCACGATCTCGCCGATGTAGCTGTACACCGCGAACATGCCGCCGAAGCCGATCGCGCCGATGCCGAGCGCGAACCACACCTGGACCCGGCGCAGGGCGCCGAGTTCTGCGCGGATCGAACCGCTGGCCCCAGCAGCCCCGCCGGCACTCCCACCAGCTCTGGCAGGGTTCGCGGGCTCGGGGACCAGGCGCCAGACGGCGAAGGTGGTGGCAGCGGCGATCACCACCACGATCACGTAGGCGGAACGCCAGCCGACGCTCTGGCCGAGCGCCGTGGAGGCTGGGACGCCGAGCATGGTGGCGATGGTCAGGCCCAGCATCACCAGGGACACCGACCGGGCGCGCTGTCCCGCCGGTGAGAGCCGCGCTGCGACCAGTGAGGCGACACCGAAGTACGCGCCGTGGGGGAGCCCGGAGAGGAAGCGGGCCGCGGCCAGCATGGTGAAGTCGAGTGCCATCGCGGAGAGCAGGTTCCCGAGCCCGATCAGCGCGATCAGCAGCACCAGCAGGCGCGCCCGGGGTATCCGCACCGCGGCGATCGTCACCAGCGGCGCACCGACCACCACGCCGAGCGCGTACAGGGTGATGAGCATCCCGGCCTGGGGGATGGACACCTCGAGGTCGCGGGCGATCTGCGGCAGCAGGCCCATGCTCGCGAACTCGGTGGTGCCGATCGCGAAGGCGCCCAGCGACATCGCCAGGATCACAAGGCGCAGCCGGCCGGGGGCCAGCGGCGAGAGGGAATGCGAGGTCATGGCAGCTCCAGCGCGGGGGTCGGGTGGGACTCGCTGCCGACGCTGGAAGCGGGAAGTACCCCACGATCGTAGAGGCGGGGGTAGGGACAGGGCCAGGGATGGTGAGCGACGCCGTCATGGGGGCGCGCCGGACGCTTCCTGCCCTCGTGAGTTCCCCGGGCCCCTGGACCTGAAACGTTCTGCACTGCCACGCTGGCCCGGAGTGGCGCGAGCGGGCCCGCACCGCCGAGGGGCGGGTCGAGTCGATCACCACGCAGGGCGAGCCCGCGTACGTCGCCGAGCGCGAGCTCTCGGTCGAGGTCCCGGACCACGGGCGGGTGGGATTCGACCTGGTGTGGAGCGGCGCCTACTACGCGATGATCCCGTCCGGCGCGCACGGCTTCGAACTCACGGCCGACGAGGAGATCGCACTGATGGCTTTCGGGGACGCCTTCGTGCGCACCGCCCGGCCAGGGCTGCGTCAGGAGCACCCGTCCCTCGGCGATGTGGGTCCGCTGCCGTTCGTGCACTTCATGGGCCGGGTGCGCACGCTCGAGGACGGCACCGTCGAGTCCCGCTCGGCGACGTACGTGCATCCCGGTGCGATCTGCCGCAGCCCCACGGGCACTGGCACCTCCGCCCGTCTCGCGCTGCTGGCCGGGCAGGGGGACCTCGGGCCCGGGGACACGCTGGAGACGATCTCCCCGCGCGGCAACCGCTTCGTCGGCACCGTGCTCGGGGAGACCATGGTGGGCGACTTCCCCGCCTGGGACTCGACGACCACCGGCTCGGCGCGGCTGATGGCGCGTTCGACGCTCACCGTGGACCTGGACGATCCACTGGTGGATGCCTCGGATCTGGAGGGGCTGCTGGGGCCATGAGGCGATGCTCGCTTCGCGACCGGGTGACACCGCGTCGAAGCGGACACGAAGAGGTCAGCATGCACTGTATAGTCAGTGCATGCTGACCAGAGCCTCCCGTCTTGATGTGATGAACCGGCTGGGCCGGGCGATGGCCGATCCCACCCGGTCCCGGATCCTGCTGTCGCTGCTCGAGGCGCCCGGCTATCCGGCCGCCCTCGCCGCGGAGCTGGACCTGACCCGCACCAACGTCTCCAACCATTTGGCATGTCTGCGCGACTGCGGGATCGTCGTCGCCGCCCCTGAGGGCCGACGCACGCGCTACGAGATCGCCGACGCCCACCTCACCGCGACCCTGGGTGCCCTGGTGCAGACCGTGCTCGCCGTGGACGACGGTGCGCCCTGCGTCGATGAGCACTGCACGGTCCCGCTGTGCTGCGATGCCATCGCCGAGACGGCAGAACCCGTCGAGCCCGTCGTGACCGCAGTGCCCGTCGAGGTGGTCTGATGAGCGACGACTGCTGCGGCCCGGTCGCGACGAAGGCGCCGCCTGCGCCTGTCATCGAGGACCCCTGCTGTGGGACCACCGCCGCGGCTGCCCCCTCCGATGTGCTCGAGGTCGAGCAGCCCACCCCCTGGTGGCGAGACTCCTCCCTGGCCCTCCCGCTCTCCGCCGGCCTGCTCTGGGTGACTGGCCTGGTGCTGGGCTGGGTGGGACTCGAGGTCGTCGCGCTCATCGCGCACGTGCTGGCGCTCGCCGCCGGCGCCTGGACCTTCGTGCCCGGCACCCTCCGTCGCCTGGTGCAGGGCCAGGGGCGCGGCCGACTCGGCGTCGGCCTGCTGATGACCATCGCCGCGCTCGGCGCCGTGCTGCTGGGTCACGTCGGGGAAGCCGCCGCGCTCGCCTTCCTGTTCTCCCTGGCCGAAGCGCTCGAGGATCGCTCGATGGACCGCGCGAAACAGGGCCTGCGCTCCCTGCTCGCACTCATCCCCGAGACCGCCCGCGTCTCCCGGGCCGCTGGCCCCGAGATCATCCCCGCCGTCGAGCTGCGCGCCGATGACCTGCTCCTGCTCGGCGCCGGCGACCGGGTCGCGACCGACGGCGTGATCGTCTCCGGCCGCTCCTGGCTCGACACCTCCGCGATCACCGGAGAGTCGATCCCCGTCGAGGTGGGCCCCGGAGACGCAGTGCACGCCGGATCCCTGAACGGCTCCGGAGCGCTGACCCTGCGCGCCACCTCCGACGGCCGCGACAACTCGCTCACCCAGATCGTGCGCCTGGTCGATCAGGCCCACGCCGCGAAGGGGGAACGAGCGCGCCTGGCCGACCGGATCGCCCGCCCCTTGGTGCCCGTCGTGCTCGTGGTCTCCGCGCTGGTCGCGCTCTTCGGTGTGCTCACCGGTGACCCCGGCCTCTGGATCGAGCGAGCACTGGTGGTGCTGGTCGCGGCCTCGCCCTGCGCCATGGCGATCGCGGTGCCGGTCACCGTGATCTCCTCCATCGGCTCGGCCAGCAGGCTCGGCGTCGTGATCAAGTCCGGGGTCGCCGTCGAGCAGCTCGGCACGATCCGCACCGTCGCGCTCGACAAGACCGGGACCCTCACCCGCAACCAGCCGCGCGTGGTCGAGGTCATCACCGTCGACGGTCGCCGCCGCGAGGAGATCCTCGCGCTCGCCGCCGCCCTGGAAGCCACCAGCTCCCACCCGTTGGCCACCGCCGTGCTCGCCGCGGCCGAGGCCACGGAAGGGGCCGCTGCGGAAGCCGTGGAGGTGCAGGAAGCTCCAGGACACGGCATTACCGGCCTTGTCGCCGGCCGAGAGATCCGGGTGGGCAGCCCGCGCTGGGTCGCCCCTGGCGCGCTCACCGGTCGCACCGAGGCGATGGCCGCACGCGGGATGAGCCTCATCGTGGTGGAGGAGGACGGCCTCGTGATCGGCGCGCTCGGAGTGCGTGACGAGCTGCGCCTCGACGCCGCTGAGATGGTCGCGGCGCTGCATGCTCAGGGCATCCGCACCGTGATGCTCACCGGCGACAACGCCCTCACCGCTCGTGCCATCGCCGAGGAGGCGGGCATCGACGAGGTCCACGCCGAGCAGCTGCCCGGCGACAAGGCCGCCCATATCCGTCGGCTGTCCGCGGAGGCGCCGACGGCGATGGTCGGGGACGGCATCAATGACGCGCCGGCCCTCGCCTCGGCGACGGTGGGGATCGCCATCGGCGTCACGGGCGCGGCGGCCGCCGTGGAATCGGCCGACGTCGTCTTCACCGGCACCGAGCTCCGCCAGCTCCCCGCCGCTCTCGCGCATGCCCGGCGCGGCCGACGGATCATGACGGGGAACATCGCCCTCGCGCTCGCAATCATCGTCGTGCTCTTCCCCTTGGCATTGTTCGGGGTGCTGGGCCTGGCCGCCGTGGTGCTGATCCACGAGGTGGCGGAGATCGTCGTCATCGCCAACGGCATGCGTGCGGCGCGCCTCCGGGGCGTGACCGCCTGACCATCATCGGCGCGTGGAAGCATCGGTGGTGGGAGAAGGCCTCCCGGTACTGTGCAGGTGAGCCGGTCGCAGCAGCCCGGCACCCGCACGTCCGAGCATCAGGCGAGCGGGTCTTCGACTTGAGGGGACCCACCATGGAAAAGATCACCGTCGCAGGCCACCCGGAGCCCATCCCCGCCTCTGCCGTCGCCGAGCGGCTCCTGAGGCAGCGCCTGGAGACCGTCCGTGAGAAGCGCGGCGCGGACGCGGCCGATGCCCTCGAGGTCCTGGTCGGTCAGCGCATCGGCACTCTGCTCGACGGCGGGATGCCCAGCATCGACATGGCGACCATGCGCTCGATCGTCGACTTCGTGGAGACCCCGGTCGAGGACGAGAGCAGCTCGGGCCTGGGCCGTGTGGTGCAGGGGCTCAAGGACAAGGCCGCCCAGCGCGGGAAGCGGACCATGAGCTGAGCGCGTTGCGCTCCACACGTTCATCAGGGGTTCTCCTTATGGGGCTCATAAGTTAGCGTGTTCGGCATGATCCTCACCGGGCTGTTCCTCGGCGCCGTGCTCGGCTACGTCCTGCAGCGTTCTCGGTTCTGCGTCACCGGCGCGTTCCGTGACCTCTATATGACCCGCTCGGCGCGCTACTTCACCCCCTTCCTCCTTGCGATCGCGATCCAGGCCATCGGCGTCGCCGCGCTCACCGGCGCCGGCGTCATCGCCCCCGAAGCCGCGTCGTTCGCACCGCTCGCGGTGATCGGCGGCGGCCTGCTGTTCGGCGTCGGCATCATCATGGCCGGCGGCTGCGCGACCGGCACCTACTACCGCGCCGGCGAGGGCCTGATCGGCTCCTGGGTGGCGCTGATCTTCTACATGCTGTTCGCAGCGGTCATGAAGTTCGGCCCGCTCGGCGGCTTCACCGAGGCGGCCCGCGCCCGCACCGTGGGCGATGCAACCATCCAGGAGACCCTCGGGGTCAGCGTCTGGGTGCCCACGATCCTCTTCTCCGCCCTCGTCGCCGTGCTGGTGGTGCGCCAGATGCGTGCGAGCGCGGCACGCCGTGCGGGCACGAAGAGCGTGCGCCTGCCCGCCCGCCGCAGCGGCCTCGGCCACTACCTCGCCGACATCCCCTGGAACCCCTGGGTGGGCGGCGTGCTGCTGGGCCTGATAGCGATCGCCGCCTGGGTGCTCTCCACCGCCGCCGGCCGCAATGGCGGCCTCGGCATCACCACCCCATCGGCCAAGATCATCACCTTCCTCACCACCGGGGACGTCACCCTCGTGGACTGGTCCGTGATGCTCGTGCTCGGCATTCTGGTGGGATCCTTCATCGCCGCGAAGCTCGCCGGCGAGTTCCGCTGGCGGGTGCCGGATGCCCGCACCATCCTCCACAGCGCCGGCGGCGGCGTCGCGATGGGCGTGGGCGCCGCGCTCGCCGGCGGCTGCACCATCGGCAACTCGCTCGTGGAGACCAGCCTGTTCAGCTACCAGGGCTGGGTCTCCTTCGCCGCGATCATGCTCGGCACCTGGGCCGCCGCCTGGTTCTTCCTGGTGCGTCCGCAGAAGGCCGCGGCGAAGAACCGACCCGCGCCCGTGCTCAGCCCCGCCGCCTGACCTCACCCATCTCCGACAGAACCTCACCCTCGATAGAGAGGACCTCTCATGCCTGCTTACACCCTCCAGACCAACGGCGCCGTCTGCCCGTTCCCGCTGATTGACGCGAAGAGCGCCATGGAGCAGCTGACCACGGGCGATGACCTGATCATCGGCTTCGACTGCACCCAGGCCACCGACTCCCTGCCCCAGTGGGCCGCCGAGGACGGTCACGAGGTGGTCGCCTTCGACCGCGTGGGTGAGGCGGGCTGGACGATCACGGTGCGTAAGGGGAAGTGAGGCCTCGGGTCACTTCGGCGACCCCGCCTCCTCCTCGCCCCACGACGACGGCGCGCGCACGAGCTCACGAGCTCGGGCGCGCGCCGTCGTCGTGCGCCCGTGGGCTGAGAGGGCGACCCTGTGCGGCGTGGGCCGAAGGGGGTTCGTCTGTGCAGACGGCTCCGGTTTGTGTTGACAAGCCCGTCCCACTCATCGGATGTTACCGATAAGTATGTTCGGTGAGTGGCGTCCGACATTTCGCCACAGCAGGCCCGGCGCGCCGTTGCACAGACTTCCGACCTGGGCTAGCGAGACCGTTCTGGGGAGCGAGCCAGCTGTTGACAGCCAGGGGATCGTGCGGCACTCTGGCGTGCGTAGCGATATACATCCCATGTCTGGACGGAGTTCTGCGACGGGGGTGCCCATGCGAGGAGCGACGACGCTCCTCCGCCTTCGAGGAGACGACCCATGACATCCGTGACGCGCCCCGCAGTGCCCCGCCGCACCGTTATCGCAGGGCTCAGCGCAATCGCTCCGCTCGCCTTCCTGTCCGCCTGCGGAGGTGGGGGAGGGGGCGACAGCGAGACCGCGAACACCACTCTCTACACCTGGGTCTCCAACGAGAATGACCGTGCGCAGTGGCAGGCCTTCATCGATGCGGCGAAGGAGGCGGACCCCGCCTTCGAGCTGACTCTCGAGGGTCCGAGCTTCGAGAACTACTGGACCAAGGTAAAAACACGGATGTCGTCCGGCGATGCGCCAGCTCTGCTGACCACTCAGGCTGCCCGCGCACAGGAGCTCGATGCTCTGCTGGCGCCGCTGGAGGACCTCGCCGACGCGGCAGGAGTCGATCTCTCCCAGTACAACGAGGCGATGCTGGCCGGCATGACTGTGGAGGGCACGCTCCGCGCGATCCCCTATGACGCCGAGCCGCTGGTGCTCTTCTACAACCGCAAGCTCTTCCGCGACGCAGGACTCGAGCTGCCGGGCATCACCTACAGCCAGGACCAGTTCCTGGAGGATGCGAAGGCGCTCACCTCCGGTGAATCCTATGGTGTGGCCCTCTCCTCGGGGCTCGTCCACCTCGGCATGGCCATCGGCTTCGCCAACGGCGGGCAGCCGGTGACCGACGGTGCGCTCTCGCTCACGGACCCGATGATCGTCGAAGGCCTGCAGTTCAGCTTCGATCTGGTCACCGAGCATAAGGTCGCCGCCGCACCCGCGGCGGTCGACTCCGAGCCCGCGGCCCAGCAGGCTCTGATGAACGGCCAGGTCGCGATGTATCTCGACGGGCCCTGGATGTATCAGGCGTACGAGGACGCCCTCGGTGAGGACCTCGGCGCATCGATCGTGCCCTCACAGACCGGCGAGGCGAAGGGCCTGATCCAGGGGTCCGGCTTCGGCATCGCGTCGAACGCGAAGGACCCCGGGGGCGCCTTCGAGACCCTCCGTGCTATCACCACGCCGGAGGTCATCGGTGCGGTCGCCAACGCGCGCGGCACCTTCCCCTCGATCGTCTCGGAAGAGAGTCAGTGGGCCGAGGGCAAGGCCGAGGACAACGTCGCAGCTGTCACGGCCATGGCGCACAACGGCGAAGCGCTGATCACCACGTCCACCTGGAACGAGGTCGGGTCGAAGTTCTCGCAGTACGCCACCGACGGCTTCCACGGCAATCGGACCGCAGAGGAGATCCTCAGCGAGATCCAGGACGCGGTCGGCTGATGTCCTCTCTTGCTCGCTCCCTCGCCGCTGAGGGGACCGCTGCCTCATCCGCACCTAGTGCGCGCCGCCATGGGGCGGCGCGCGGCCACTCCCGTGCGGCGGCTCTCTATCTCAGCCCAGGCATGCTCGGGTTCGCGATCTTCATCGTGGTGCCGCTGGTCATCTCGCTCGTGATCAGCTTCTTCGAGTGGCCGCTGTTCGGGGTCCCGGAGTTCGTGGGGCTCACTAATTACCGATACATGCTCACCGGCGACCCGGCGTTCTGGATCAGCCTTCGCAACACCCTGATCTTCGCGGTCCTCTATACCGCTGTGAATCTCACGGTTGCGCTTGGGCTGAGCTACTGGCTGATGAATCTCGGCGGGAGGTGGGCCTCGTTCTTCCGGGTGCTCTTCTTCATCCCGGTGGTCACGCCGATGATCGGCAACGCGCTGATCTTCCGGCTGATCCTCAACGACGACGGTGTCGTCAACCAGATCCTCGGTGTCGTCGGCATCCAGGGGCCGCAATGGCTCAACACCCCGTTCTGGGCGATGCTCTCCCTGGTCACCATGTCGCTGTGGCAGGGGATGGGCTACAACATCATCGTGCTCGGTGCCGGGATCGCGGGCGTGAACCCTAGCGTCATCGAGGCCTCGCGGATCGACGGCGCCGGGGCTGTGGCGAGGTTCTTCCAGGTGGTCTTCCCGATGCTGTCCCCGACGATCTTCTTCTGCACGATTATGACGGTCATCGGCGCCTTCAAGGTGTTCGCCCAGCCGTACGCCCTCACCGAGGGCGGGCCCGGCAACTCCACTAACACCTTGGTGCTGCACCTGTACCGCAACGGGTTTTCCTTCGACAAGCTCGGCTACGCGTCCTCGATCGCCTGGGTGCTGTTCGTGCTCGTCATGCTCGTCACCGCCATCCAGTTCAGTCAGCAGAAGAGGTGGGTCACCTATGACAGTTGAGATCGCTCCGCGTCCCCGGGCCTCGCTCCGCCTGCCCATGCTCGTCTCCCGCACGCTCATGTGCGTGGTGGGGCTGATTTTCCTCTTCCCGTTCCTGTGGATGATCGCCACGTCGCTCAAGCCCACCAACGAGGTCTTCGCGACCGGCACCAGTCTGATCGGCTCCCGCATCGAGTGGGGCAACTACCTGGTCGCCGCGACGGCGATCCCGTTCGGACGCATCCTGCTGAACAGCCTGGTGATCGCCTTCGCGGGCGCGCTCCTCACGGTGACCGTCTCCGTGCTGAGCGCGTATGCGTTCTCCCGGTTCAACTTCCGCGGCCGTGCGGCGCTGTTCGGAGTCTTCCTTGCCACGATGGTGCTGCCGCAGGAGGTGCTGGTCATCCCGCTTTACCTGATGATGCAGAAGGCAGGCCTAGTCAACTCTTATCCGGCCCTCATCCTGCCCTTCGCCTTCGGGGCGTTCGGGACCTTCCTCATCCGCCAGTTCATGCTCTCCCTGCCGCCGGACTACGAGGAGGCTGCGACCCTCGACGGTGCCGGACGGTTGCGCACCCTCGTCAGCGTGCTGGTCCCCCTGCTGCGGGCCCCGATCGCGGTGGTGTTCGTGTTCTCGTTCATCGAGTACTGGGGCAGCTTCCTGTGGCCGCTGATCGTGGTCAACGATGCCTCCATGGCGACCGTGCCGATCGGCCTGGAGATGTTCTCGGGTGAGCGAGGCACCGACTGGGGCCCGATGATGGCCGCCGTCACCCTCGTCGTCCTCCCGAGCCTCCTGATCGTGGTGCTGCTCCAGAAGCAGCTGCAGCAGGGGGTGTCGATGGGCGGCTTCGGCGGCCGCTGATCCCTTGCTTCTCCCATCGGCTGAGAGCCGACCCGTCACCCGATGCCACGACGCGCCGACGCGTCAGAAAGCGAGCACCTCCCCATGGCCGACACCTCGAGCACCACCCCCGAGAGCACCCCCTCAGGGATCCGCGATCCCGAGAAGTGGGATGCCCTTCCGCACCGCCTGCCCGACTGGTTCCGCGACGCCCCGCTGGGCATCTTCATCCACTGGGGTCCGTACTCGGTCCCTGCCTGGGCGGAGCCCACGGCGGAGCTGGGAGCCATCGACAGCGACCTCGGCTGGTTCGCCCACAATCCGTACGCGGAGTGGTACTTCAACACCATCCGCATCGAGGGTTCGCCAGCAGCGGAGCATCACCGCGAGGCCCATGGCGATGCTCCCTACGACGACTTCCTGGACCAGTGGGAGCCGTCCGCCTTCGACCCGTCGGCCTGGGCGGATCTCTTCCGCCGCGCGGGGGCCGATTACGTCGTGCCCACCACGAAGCACCACGACGGGATCACGCTGTGGGAAGCTCCCGGCACGGGGGAGCGCAACACGGTCCGCCGCGGTCCGCGGCGCGACTTCGTGGGCGAGATCGCCCGCGCCACGCAGGCGGCGGGGATGCGCTTCGGCGTCTACTACTCCGGCGGTCTGGACTGGCACGTCCGGCCGACGGAGCCGCTGATCAGCGGTGAGGACGTGCATGACCTGAAGCGCCCGCGGGATGACGAGTACGGCCGGTACTGCAGCGCCCACGTGCGGGACCTCATCGACCGCTATCAGCCGGATGTGTTCTGGAACGACATCGGCTGGCCGGACGAGAACTTCCACTTCGACGAGGGCGGGCTGGGCTCGCTGCTCGAGCACTTCTACGCCGAGCGTCCCGAGGGGCTGATCAACGACCGCTTCGCAGGGGCGCATCAGGACTACGTGACCACCGAGTACCAGTCCGGTGAGGTCCGTGACGGTCAGCCGTGGGAGAACTGCCGCGGCATAGGGCTGTCCTTCGGGTACAACCAGATCGAGGATGCGTCGCAGTACATGAGCGGCGCGCAGGTGGTGCGCCACGTGGTCGATGCGGTCTCCAAGGGCGGCAGGGTGCTGCTGAACATCGGTCCGCGGGCCGACGGGTCCCTGCACGAGCTGCAGGTGCAGGCTCTCGAGGAGCTCGGCGAGTTCATGGCGGTGCACAAAGCGCACCTGGCCGGCTCGCGCGGACTCGGCGAGCTGGAGGTCCCCGGGGCGAGCTGGGCCCGGGCGGTCGAGCAGGACGGGACGTGCTGGGTGTTCCTGACCGGCGACGAGGGCACGCTCACGATCGGTGCGGCGCAGCTGCCGGCGGGGTTCGACTGGCCGGCATCGGGCATCGAGGTCATGCTGACCGGCCAGAATGCGGCGCCGGTCTCCGTGTCCGCGCAGGCTGTTGGCGGTTCAGGTCGCTGAGCCAGGGCGCCGGTTCACCGGAGAGACCGCCCATTCGTCGCGCCCTCGCGCTACCGTTCGCCCATGACGACCACGACCACCGCTGCTGACCGCGCCGCCGGAGCCCTGCTGGGCCTTGCCTGCGGCGATGCCGCCGGCGTCCCGTACGAGTTCGCCTCCGCCCCGTACGACCCGCGGCGCGGGCCGGAGATGATCGGCGGCGGGCTCGGCCCGTATGCGCCGGGGGAGTGGTCCGACGACACCCAGATGGCGATGTGCATCGCGCGGGTCGCCGCCTCCGACGTCCCGATCGACTCTCCCGAGGGGCTCGATGCGATCGCCCAGGGCTTCCTGGACTGGCTGCAGGGCGGTGCGAGCGACGTGGGCACCCAGACCCGCCAGGTGCTCAGTGCACTGCACAGGGATGACGGCCACCCCGGTCTTGCCGTGCGGATGACCGCCGTCGCCGCGGAGCTGCACGCCCGCTCCGGCCGGACCGGCGGCAACGGCGCGCTGATGCGCACCGCCCCCGTGGCTCTCGCCTTCCCGGATGATCCCGGCCGCATGGCCCGCGCTGCACGGTCCATCGCCGAGCTCACGCACGCGGACCCGCTGGCGGGCGACTCCTGCGTGCTCTGGTGCGAAGCGATCAGGCGCTCCGTCGTCGACGGGGTGCGCGGCCGACCGGAGCACGGCCTCGAGCTGCTCCCGGCAGGACGCCGCGAGGCATGGGCACCGCTCGCCGACGGGACCTGGCGCTCGGGCGCTCCGGCCTCGCTGTCTCCCAATGGGTTCACCGTCACGGCGCTCTTTGCCGCACTGCACGCGGTGGAGCAGGCGGCGTCGGCCGAGGGGCCGACGGAGACCTTCCGTGCGGGCATCGCCGCGGCCGTCGCGCTCGGGGATGACACCGACACCATCGCCGCGATCACCGGCTCGCTGCTGGGGACCTGGACCGGCGCCGAGGAGATCCCGCAGGAGTGGGCCGACGTGGTGCACGGCTGGCCGGGGTACGACGGGCCGGGGCTCGTGACGCTCTCGCAGGAGATCGCCCGCTGAGAGGCTGAGCCAAGAAAGGCAGATCCATGACCATCGATCACCTGCTCGCCCCCGGCGCCCGTCTGGAGAAGGTCGCGAGCGGATTCACCTGGGCCGAGGGGCCCACCTGGATCCCGGCGCGCGGCGTGCTGCGCTTCAGCGACATCCCTGGCAACCGGGTGCTGGAGTTCTCGGAGGCCAGCGGCACCACCTCCGCGATCAGCGCCGACGCCGAGTTCACCAACGGCCGCACGCTCGGCCGCGATGGGTCGGTCATCGAGTGCTCACACGGCCGTCGGGCTCTCCAGATCGACCGCACCGCCTCCCAGGACGGGGCCCGCTATGCCCCGGAGATCCTGGTGGACCGCTTCGGCACCGCACGGCTGAACTCACCCAACGACGTGATCCAGAAGTCCGACGGGACGATCTGGTTCACCGACCCCTCCTACGGCATCAAGCGCCCTGACGAGGGGCATGCGGGGCAGGAGGAGTACGGCGACCGCTACGTGTTCCGCTTCGATCCGGCCGACGGTTCCCTGCGCCCCGTGGTCATCGATGTCGAGGCGCCCAACGGCCTCGCCTTCTCCCCGGACGAGTCCATCCTGTACGTCGCGGACTCCTCGCGCTCTCCGGCCGACCGCGACCACCCGAACCCCGCCCGGCCCCGCGGGCACTCGATCCACGCCTATGACGTGGTCGAGGGTCGGCATGCGAAGAACGGCCGCCCGCTGGTGGAGGTGAGTCCCGGCCTGCCCGACGGCTTCCGCGTGGACACTGCGGGGAACCTCTGGTCCTCATCACTCACGGGCATCCAGATCTTCACCCCCACCGGCGAGAAGCTCGGCGAGATCGCCGTGCCGGAGAAGGTCGGCAACTGCTGCTTCGGCGGGGCCGACGGGCGGACGCTGTACCTCTGCGCCAGCTCCAGCATCTACCGCATCGCGACCACGACCACGGACGCCGCAGCTCGGGGGTGAAGCGGTGTGGTCTGCGTCCTGTGTGGCAGGCTGGCGCGATGTCCCGTCCGATGCACGTCTCCGACAGCATCGAGGTCGCCGCCGACCCGATAACGATCTATCGCGAGGTCGCCGACCCCTCCCGGATGGGACGGTGGAGCCCGGAGAACCAGGGCACGGCCGAACCGAGCCGCGGGCCCCTGGGAGTCGGGGACGAGTTCGTCGGCCGCAACCGCCGTGGCCCCGGCCGCTGGTCCACCGCGTGCACCGTCATCGCGGCAGAGCCCGGCGAGAGGTTCGGCTTCCGGGTCCACCGGATCGGCCTGCGCAGTCCCCTGCTCCGAGGATCGATCGCGACCTGGACTTACACCTTCGAGCCGGTCGGCGAGGGGCGCACGCGCGTCACCGAGACCTGGCAGGACGACCGCACCGGGTGGTCGGACGCCTGGGCGGCGCGCTTCGACAAGCTGGTCACTCGCGGCAGCACCTTCGACACGTTCCAGGCGGGCAACATCCGCCGCACGCTCGCTCGTCTGAAGGCCGATCTGGAAGGCTGACCAGGTGAGCACCTCACGACCCCGCGGCGGCCTTCGTGGCGCTCGGCTGGCAGGGCGGACAGTGGCACGTGACCAACGCCCCGTCGGCCAACAGGCCCGGTCGTCATAGACTCGATTGGTGCCTGGCTCCTCTGCTTCCACCCCCGACTCTCCGCTGAATGATCGCCGCGAGAGCGCCGAGCTGACCGCGGAGGACATCGCCACTGCGTTGTGGGTGCTCCGGCACGCGCCGGCCATGCCGGACGACGATGTGGATCTCGTCGCCATCAAGCGCGCCTCCCGCAACTTCGAGAAGAAGCTCGCGAAGACCCGTCGCGGGGTGAAGACCTGGGCCCAGCGCAAGGAAGACCGCGCTGTGATCGCCGCGACCGCCACCGGTTCCCCGATGCGGATCGATGACGAGACCAAGGGGATCCCGCTGGTCTCGAACGCGCAGGGCGCCTTCGCCGGGGAGCTGAACAAGTCCCGCGGCTGCTACATCTGCAAACAGGACTACACCCTGGTCGACGCCTTCTACCACTGGCTGTGCCCGGAGTGCGCCGCGATGTCCCACGCCAAGCGCGACCAGCGCACTGATCTGACCGGCAAGCGAGCCCTGCTCACCGGCGGCCGTTCCAAGATCGGCATGTACATCGCGCTGCGCCTGCTGCGCGACGGCGCGCACACCACCATCACCACCCGCTTCCCCAAGGACGCGGCGCGGCGCTTCTCCCAGATGGAGGACGCGGCCGACTGGATCGACCGGCTGAAGATCGTCGGCATCGACCTGCGCGACCCCACCCAGGTGATCGCGCTCGCCGACGACGTCGCCGCCGCGGGCCCGCTGGACATCCTCATCAACAACGCCGCCCAGACGGTGCGCCGCTCACCGAGCGCCTACTCGGCCCTGGTCGAGGCGGAGGATGCCCCGCTGCCCACCGACCTCGCCCTGCCGGAGATGAGCGCCTTCGATCGCATCTCCCAGGCGCATCCCGCCGCGATCGCCGGCGTGCTGCAGAACGACGCCGTCCCGCAGCACGACGGGGAGTCGCTCGAGCATGCCCGCGCCGCGCAGACCGCCGCCTCGATGACGGCGCTCGCGCTGCGCGCCGGCAAGGCCAGCCTCCAGGAGCACCTCGCGGGTACTGCGGTCGATGCGGGCGGTCTGCTCCCGGATCTGCAGACCAACAACTCCTGGACCCAGACGGTGGATCAGGTGGACGCCCTCGAGATGCTCGAGGTGCAGCTCTGCAACGAGACGGCACCCTTCCTGCTGATCAGCCGCCTGCGCGCCTCGATGCGCGCCGCAGTGCAGGCCGGAGCCCGCCGCGCCTACATCGTCAACGTCTCGGCGATGGAGGGCCAGTTCTCCCGCCGCTACAAGGGTGCCGGCCATCCGCACACGAACATGGCCAAGGCCGCGCTGAACATGCTCACCCGCACCAGCGCGGGCGAGGCATTCGAGACCGACCGCATCCTGATGACCGCCGTGGACACCGGCTGGATCACCGACGAGCGCCCCCACCAGGACAAGCTGCGCATCGCCGCCGAGGGCTGGCACGCCCCGTTGGATCTGGTGGACGGCGCAGCCCGCGTCTACGACCCGATCGTGCGCGGCGAGGCCGGCGAAGACATGTACGGCTGCTTCGTGAAGGATTACAAGCCCAGCCCCTGGTGACGCGGTCCGGCGACCTGCTGGTCGCGGTGGGTGCGGCCGGTGACCTGCCGGCCCGCGGTGCCACCGGCCTTCTCTCCTCCACAGCGGTCGGTTGTCCACAATGCGCATCGTGCTGTGGTGCGCGGGCGGGGAGTCCTCCAGGCTCTGGGCATGACTGCCGACGCCACCGAATTCTTTGAGTTCGATGTTCCCCCACGTCAGAGCCGCCCTCTCCACTGGTGTCTCGCCGACGCCCCCGCCCCGATGAGCGAGCCGACGGACGAGGAGGGTCGAGCGGAGATGCTCGCCGAGCTCGACCGACTGCCCTTCCTGTTGGCGATCGATCAGGTGGTGACCTTCGTCGGGGAAGGTCGGCGGCTCACCAAGCAGGGGGAGTTGTTCGCGGTGGACCGGCGCCAGCTGGAGAGAATCCAGCCAGCAGTCGACGATCACCGTTCCTGGGAGTGGTACAGCAACAGCCAGATCCTCCATGTGGCCTGGAGCGTTCTGCTCAGCAGTGGTCTCCTCGTCAAGCGCGAGGGGCACGTGGAACCTGCAATGGGGCATGCCGGAGACGAGGAGAGCGCTGAGGGTGCGGAAAATGCGCTGCGGAGGGCACCTAGCCTGCTCGCGGCAGCCCTGGAGTCGTCCGCGACCAGCGCCGGGTTCGCCGACTGGAACGAAGGGCTGGATGAGGACTGCCTGGACGCGCTGCTCGTGGCGAGTGGCCCTGAAGGGTTGATGCTGCCCACAATCCCGCCTGACGGCGAGCTGATCCACTGCGGCGAGGTCGTGCAGTTCATGCTCCAGCTGCTGCGTCATCCCTACATCCGAGAGGTGCCGATCGACCGCAGGACAGGGCATCCGCTGGCTCGTGGACTGGGTGCGCTCGAGCGGCTCTCACGCACCATGGGACGGCTCCGCGACAGCGGGCTGCTCCTCCGGGAGGAAGAGCGTACGGATCGGGAGGGGGCCTTGGAGGGAGCTGACGATAGGTGGGCGGAGTACGGGCAGTATCCGGAGGACAGCTACCTCACGCCGATGGTGCACTATCGCGCTCCGGTGGCGATGCGTGGCGCGATCGCGATGGTGCGGGACCGACGCTCTGCGGCCCTCGCTGACCAGGATCGGGCAATCTCGCCCAAGACCGCGCGATGACCTGAGAGAGTCGCCTGTGTAGAGTCGGCGGCCACGAGTCAATGAGGGCGGCACCACTCCACCACAGGGAACGGAGCACCGATGAGACGACGCGACAAACGACATCGGTTCATCAGGGGTGACCTTCTGTCCGGGTTGCTGGAGTTGAGCGATGCGCTCGGGCTGGTGCTGAATGTGGTGGTGCGCATTCCGGTGCTGCTGGTGAAGCTCCTGCTCTGAGAGGGAATGGATCGCCCACGGTCATCGGCGGTTGACGTCTTCGACGACGTCGTGACGTCGTACAGCTGGCGACCGAAAGCGCAGAAAGTGCTGTCAGGCAGGCACGCCCCGTGGATGCTCAGCGCTTGAGCCCGGCTGCGAATCCTTTCGTGTACCCGTCGATCAGATCGGCGGCGAGTTCGCTCCGCATGTGCCGCAGCAACACCGGTCGCAGCTGGGCATCGAGGAGCGTATCGAGTACCGCTGTTCCGTCGATGGGGGCGAATGCCTCCGCGGCACGACGCGCATAGTGGTAGCTGGCTGCGGCGATGATGTCGTCATCGGTGGCGTCGAGCGCTGTGTGGTCTTCCCATACCTCGTCGACGAACGGGTCCTCGGAGAGTGCCGCGAGGATGACTTAGGACCTCTTCGGCCACTGGTACGTCAGTGCGTCCTGTGAGGTCGATCATCGCGTGTCACCGAAAAGCTGTGCACGTATCTCATCGAGCCGGGGATCGTCCTCGAGCAGCAGGTCCGCCCTAAGCAGCGGTCTGGGAGCGACGCCATCCTCTCCGTTCGGCGGAATGTTCCAGAAGGTCGGGCGGATCCGTACCGGGCCGTCCTGTGCTCTGCGCAGGCGCCCCTGGCGGATGAGGTCCCGTCGGGCTTCGGGAGGAAGATGAATGAGGGCCTGTGATGGCCGGATCGGTGCGCCGAGGCGTGCTGCGGCCAGTTCCGAGCCGAGCAGCGCTCCGTCGGGGAGCTTCTCCTTCAGGAGGTCCGAGGGGTTCTTCCAGACGTCGCTCGTGAACCGTTCCTCGGGCCACGTGCTGGGTTGCAAGGCCGTATAGGCCGCGACCCACTCGTCTTCGAGCGCGGCGGGGCGCAACACCTGGTAGTTCTTGTCGAGCATCGGGGGCGTGCGCTCGCGCAGAGCCCGAACGACACGGTTCACGGTGCCGATCGATGCCCCTGATGACGCTGCCAACTCGCGCTGCAGTACTCGATGCTCCTGCTGGTTCGCGACGAGTACGGCGAAGGTGACAGGCAGACCCGCGCGCGAGAAGGGAGCTGCGGTGGGTGCCCTTCGTTCTTCGGCGTCGCTCTTGCCTGCGATCTCGATGAGAAGTCCCGGTGACCTCAGCGACGCGTTGCCCGCCGAATCCGCGTATCCACCCCAGCCTCGTGAGGCGAGTGCCTGTGCGCGTGCGGGAGTGATACGGCTGGTCAGCAGGACCGTCTGCTCGTCATGAGGCAGCAGGGTGAGCCCGGCAGGGCTGACAGTCGCGCTGGCCACGGCCGGGAACTTGTGCACGCCGGTTCCGTCGTCGAGCAGGAGAGTGCCGGTGCAGATCCGGTCCTCAAGATTCTCCTCGTACCGCCAGTCTGGTCTGATGCCCAGCTCGGCGAGGTGGTGAAGCACGTCCTTGATGACGGCGCCCGTGGCACTCCTCGGAAGTTCAATCGAGTCCATGTGTTCAACATACTGGAATTCTAAGGAAAATTGAACATCGCCGGCCTCCTCCGGACGGCGGGGGAGCGGTCATCCTCGTCGTTCAGTCCGCATCGCCGGTCAGGCTTGCCGCTGGCAGCCAGTCCGCCCCGAGCAGCTGCGCCACGTCGGTGAGACTCGCGGTGTCGCCGCCCACGGTGTCGGAGGCGGCGGCGATCCGTTCCACCATCACCTTGCTGACCTGCTCCTCGACGGTGCTCTCGGCGTAGGCGATGTGCCAGGGGGAGACCTGGTGGTCGCGGTGGGTGCGGCCGGTGACCTGTCGGCCCGCGATGCCGGAGAAGCGGGCCTGGTGGAACACCCCGACCCGCGGCTCGGTGCTCGCCTGGTGGCCGCCTTCGAGAGTCTCGCCGGCGTGCAGGCTGATCGAGGCGACCGTGGTGAGGACGCAGACCTTCGCCTGCCCGGTCTGGAAGCGGAGCCGCTCGGCCTCGGCGTCGAACCGGCCCTGACCATAGATCGTGGCGACCTCGAGGCCGGAGTCCCGCAGCCGCTCGGCGATCGGATCGGCGGCGGTGCCGACGAACTCGACCGAGCACGCCACCTGCCGCTCAGCCTCGACCTGCTGGGAGATCCAGGCCACCGTGGAGTCCACGCGGATCAGTCCGGCCTTCTGCCGGAAGCGCAGCAGCGCCGCGCGCCCTTTGGCCGTGTTCCTACCGCGCCGGGCGATGTCCATCTCGCGGCAGAACTCGCCCCACTCCGCCTCATACGCGTCCCGTTCTGTGGGCGTGAGCGTCACCGGCATTCCGGAGATCGGCACCGACCCCCACGGCGCTGCACGGTGCAGCATGGCAGGTGGTTGTGCGTCCTCGAGCCAGCCGCGCACCAGCGCGAGATCCGCGGCCCGGCGGGCAGGGTCGGTGGTCCAGGACGCGCCGTAGCGGCCCTTGTCCACGCCGACCCCGTGGCGCTCGAGCGCGGTGGTGAAGGTGGCGGCGGGCTGGGTCGCCGTGAGCCACTCCTTCATCGGCTCGTCATGCGCCTGGGCGTAGGCCGGCGCGAGATAGGGCAGCTCGAGCGGCGTGTGGCCGGGCGTCGCGGTCGTCGTGATCACGAGCGGCGCCTGCTCGTGCGGCTGCCGGTGGCCGGCGATCTGTGCCCAGAGCTTCCACCGCTTCGTGGTGGTGCGGCGCAGCGCGTGGGCTTCATCGGCGATGATCACGTCCCAGTCGTAGCCCGTGACCTTTTCCAGGCGGTCCCAGGTGATCACGACCCATTCCAGGCCGCTGTCGCCGAGCGCGGTGATGGTGCGGCACCAGTGCCCGATGGTGATCGCGGCGGGCCTGTCGGCGACCACGAGCACGCGCTGCGCTCCGCGGAGGTCGCCCACTGCACTGGCTCCGAGCACGGCGGAGATCGTCTTGCCGACGCCCGGTTCGTCGGCCAGCAGGAACTGTCGCCCACCGGCTGCGGCGCGTGCCGCGATCGCGTCGGCCGCCTCGTACTGGTTCTGGCGGGGCTCGAGGTCCTCGGCCGGCTCGGGGTTCGGCGTCGGATCCTCGGGGTTCAGGGTGTTCTCGAGGAATCGCCCGAGGGTGTGCGGAGCGGGAGCGTAAGGCGCGAGGTGCGCGGGGAGCGTGCGGCCGACGTGCAGGTGCATCTTCACGGCGGGATGCCAGGCGGCGCCCTCGACCTGGGTGCCGTAGGGGACGTCCAGCACCCAGGTGCGCTCGCCGGGGCCGACGAACGGCAGCTCCCGCATCACCTGGCGGGTGCCCTTCCTCCGGGAGGAGCCGCCTCGCCGACGGGTGCTGGAGCGTCGACGGGTAGCCATTCCGCGAGGGTATCGAGCACGCGCAGCGGATCGGGGGACGGCTCGCCCGCGCCCGGTGTGACGCAGGAGAGCGAGACCTCGCCCGTGTGCACGGTAAGAGCTTGCTTAGCTAGGCTACGTACGTGCGTGAGGTCGTCCGGGACCGGCCGCCGCACGCCACAGGGGCCGGGCCCCACGGGCCGGGGCCCGCCACCGCCAACGAGAGCAGGGACAGATGACCAGCATCTGGTGGATCCGGGATGACCTCCGCCTTCACGACAATCCGGCCCTCCATGCCGCCGCGGCCGATGGTGAGGTCCTCGCGGTGCACATCGACGAGGAGATCAGCGGCGTGCGCCCGCTGGGCGGCGCGGCGCGCTGGTGGCTGCACCACTCGCTGAGCGCCCTGGCCGCGGCCCTGCGCGAGCACGGGGTGCCGCTGGTCCTGCTCCGCGGGGATCCCGAAGAGCAGATCCCCGCTCTGGTCGAGGAGGTGCACGCGACCGCGGTGCTCTGGAACCGCCGCTATCACGAACCCAAGCGGGCCGTGGATGCGCGCCTGAAGGCGTCTCTGCGCACGCGGGATGTCCGCGTGGAGAGCTTCGACGGGTACCTGCTGAACGAACCGTGGACCATCACCACCCAGAGCGGCGGACCGTACAAGGTCTACTCCCCGTTCGCCCGCGCATGCCGGGAGAGCAGGCCGCCGCGTGAACCGCACGGCCTGCCCGATCATCTCGCCGGCCCCCAGGAGCAGGTCCGTGCCGGCGGCCACGAGGTGCGCAGCTGGTTGCGCACGGAGACCTTCGAGCAGGAGCTGTCCGGTCGCGGATGGCTCCCGACGGCGCCCGACTGGGCCGGCGGGCTGCGCGAGAACTGGACCCCCGGCGAGGCGGGAGCTCGGGAGCGGCTCGCGCAGCTCGGGGACCTGCTGACCGACTACGCCGAGGATCGGGAGCGGCCGGGCACCGCGGGCACCTCGAGCCTCTCGCCGCACCTCCGCTTCGGCGAGGTCTCTCCTCACGAGGTCTGGCACCACAGCCTGTCCGCGGGGCGCGGAACGGGCCCGGAGACTTTCCGCTCCGAGCTGCTGTGGCGCGAGTTCGCCTGGCACCGGCTCTTCCACCTGCCCGACCTCGCGACCCAGAACGTCCGGCCCCAGTTCGACGCTTTCGAGTGGCGCGAGGATGACGACGCTCTGCGAGCCTGGCAGCAGGGGCGCACCGGCATCGACCTGGTCGACGCGGGGATGCGGGAGCTGTGGGCGATCGGCTGGATGCACAACCGGGTGCGGCTGGTCGTCGCCTCCTTCCTCACCAAGAATCTGCGCCTGCACTGGCGGCTCGGCGAGGAATGGTTCTGGGACACCCTCGTCGACGCCGACGACGCCTCGAACCCGTTCAACTGGCAATGGGTCGCCGGCACGGGCGACGACGCCGCCCCGTACTTCCGCGTCTTCAACCCCGAGCGCCAGCAGGAGCGGTTCGACCCCCAGGGCGAGTACGTGCGCCGGTGGGTGCCCGAGGTGGACGACGAGTCCGCGGAACGGGTGGCGCCGATCGTCGATCTGAAGGCCTCGCGACGGGAAGCGCTCGCGGCCTACGCCGCCCTCAAGGGGCAATGAGGAGGCTCACCTCACCCGTCCGCGCGCAGCCCCACCCCGAACCCGTCCGCCGGATCCGCCACGGCCACAGCCAGCGTCGTATCGGACTGCCCGTAGTACGAGAACCACTTCCCGCGGAACTTCACGAGTCCTTCGACGAAGGTGACATTGGAGATCAGCCCGTGGGTGTCCTCGTAGGTCTGGGGGCGCAGCCAGGGCTCCTGCAGTCTGGCCATGACCGTGGTGGGCGCGGCGGGGTCGATGAGGATCTGGCCGCAGCGGTAGTCGACGTCCACGGTGCCGTCCTCGTGGACCTCGCGGGTGGCGCCGTTGGTGAGCATCAGCAGCAGGCCGTCGTCGGTGAGGACGGGGGAGGTGCCGATCTCCACCAGCGCCTCGTCGAAGGTGCCGGGGGTGGGGAGGTACATCGGAGAGTCGTCCGTGGTACCGGGGGTCCAGTGGATCAGATCGTCGCTGGTGGCCCAGTAGATCCCGCCCTCGCCGAAGTACATCCACCACGTCCCGTCGATCTGCTGCGGCACGATCACCGCCGGTCACACCACCTACCAGGCCGAGGAGAGGCCGCGCGCCACCGCCGTGTGGACCTACGCCGACCGCGCAGAGGACGGCACCTTCACCCGCATCGGCGGCGGAGATCTCGACGCCGCCACCGGCCACTGGTCCCAGGGCGCCTACAACGCCGACGACATCTCCCGCACCGCCATCGTGTTCCTGCGCGCCCACTCCGCATTCAGGGACAACGCCGATCTGGCGACCGCCCGGGAGCTGCTGCGCACCCTCACCTACCTCCAGGTCACCTCCGGGCAGAACGCCGGCAACGTGGTGCTGTGGATGCAGCCCGACGGCGCCCTGAACCGCAGCGCGATCCCCATCGAGCCGCCCGACCCCTCGGATTCCGACGAGTCCTACTGGCTGGCCCGCACCGTCTGGGCGCTCGGAGAGAGCATCGCCGTGTTCGCCGCGGTCGACCCTGACTTCACCGCGTTCCTGGTCGAGCGTCTGCACCTGGCGCTGACCGCGCTCGAGCGCGCCTCGCTGGGCAGATACGGGCAGTGGGATTCGGCCGACGGGGTCCCCGTGCCCGGCTGGGTGATCGCCGGTGGTGCCGACGCGACCGGCGAGGCCGTGCTCGGGCTCGCCGCAGCCCTCACGGTGCGACCCGACGACGAGCGCGTCGCCCAGGCCCTGGACCGCTACGCCGAGGGTATTGAGGCGATGCCCTCCGGCGCCGTGAGCGTCTGGCCCTTCGGTGCGATCATGCCGTGGACCGGCTCGCAGAGCCTCTGGCACGCCTGGGGCGGCCTCGCCCCGGCCTCGCTCGCCGCAGCCTCTGCGGTGACCGGCCACGGACTCGATGCTGCGGTGGCCGACGTGGGCGTGTTCACCCCGCAGCTGTTCACCTCCGGCGGCCCGCACAACGCCTGGTCACCCGTACCGGGAGAATCCCAGATCGCTTACGGCGTGCAGAGCCGCATCGAGTCCCTGCTGCGCACGGCCGATGCCACCGGTGGCGAGGGCCTGCGGGAGCTGGCCGCACTCGTCGCCGGCTGGTTCTTCGGCGCGAATCCGGCGGGAGAGCCCGTCTACGATCCGGCCACCGGCGTGACCGTCGACGGGATCGAGCCCGACGGGACCATCAACCGCAACTCCGGCGCCGAGTCCACGATCCACGCCCTGCTGGCGATGATCGCGCTGGACCAGGACCGGGAGCTCGCGCGGACTGCGCAGAGCCTGGTCGGCACGCCCGAGGTGCACGGCATGCAGTGGCTCCCGGCAGAGTCCGCGCAGCTCAGCGGCGACGCTGCGGTCGTGGCGCCCGAGAGCGCATGGACGGGCGAGTCGAACTGGCGCGGATCCTCTGTGCTCGCCGGTGACGGGGGCACAGTGCGCTTCATGCTGGATGCCGAGGCGCTCGCCGCAGTCTCCGCCGGAAGCGCGACGGCGCATCCGCTGATCCACCGGCTCGCCGAGGACGCGGGTGTGGCGCACTGGAGTGCGATCGACGCGGCCGGAGCACGGACAGTGCTGGGCACGCTCGAGCTGGGCGGTGCCGGGGATCCGGGCGTGACCGAGTGGGACGGGGTGCTCAGGCCCGTGCGGCTCGACGTCCCGATCCCGGCGGGCGCTGTGGCCATCGAGGTCATCGCCGAGGGGAGGCTCGAGCTCGACGAGCTGATGCTGCTGCCGGCGGTGACCACAGCGGAGCTCGCGGTGGAGCGGGGAGATTCGCTGACGCTGCACGTGGCGTCGGCTGATGCGAAGCTGGCGCTCGTGCCGGGGCAGACGGGCAGCGTGTACCGGGCCGACGGAATGCGAGTGGGCCCTGCGAACCGCGGGCGCAGGAGCGTACCGGCAGGAGCCTTCGCGATCACCCGGCGGTGAGCGCGGCGACCGGCTGCACTTCCTCTTTCACAGTGCTGCGACCCTGGGGAGAGGAAGCCCGCGCCCTCGTCGTCCACATCGCATCTGTACTAGAACTAGTATTAGGCGTACCGTGGTCCCATGGCTGACGTGACGCGCACCGAGCTGAACCAGCAGACCGCCCGGGTCCTCGCGCGAGTGCAGGAGGGGGAGGAGGTCACCGTGACGGACCGTGGCCGCCAGATCGCCCGCATCACCAGGGTCGAGTCTGATCGGCGCTCCCGGCGCCTCGCCAGCGGTGCGCTGCGGCCCGCCACCGAGAGCGGGATACCGACGGTCGCCTCACCGATCCACGGCTGGAGCACCGAGCAGATGATCGAGGACATGCGCGGGGACCGCGCATGATCTACCTCGACACCTCGGCGGCCTACAAGCTCCTCAGCCGAGAACCGGGGGTGGTCGAGGTCGAGGCCCTCTTCGCGGGAACGACGGAGCTGCTCTCCTCGCGGCTGCTCGAGGTCGAGCTGCACGCGACAGTGGATCGCCGTGGCGGTTCTCATGCCGATGTCGACGCGATCCTCGCCCGGACCGGCCTCGACGCGGTCGACGACGAGGTGATCGACCACGCCCTCTCCCTCGGCTCAGGTCTGCGCGCCATGGACGCACTGCACCTCTCCACGGCCCTGCTCTACGGGGACGCGATGATCGGATTCGCGACCTTCGACCGTGAGCTCGCGCAGGCGGCGCAGCGGTTCGGGCTCGAGGTCGTGGCAGGGAGCAGGTGAAACAGGGTGCTCGGGCCGGGAGCGGGGCGAGGTGCACGGTGGACCCTGCCGCACGTCGGCTGAGAGGCGCGTCGGCCGCGGGTCCTCGCTGAGCGCTGCGCGACGACGCGATGCCCCGCCGCTCAGCGGTGGGGGTACTCGCTCTCGCGATCCTGGAACTCGACGATCGCGGGATTCCTGATCACACCGTCCTGGATCTCGATGGCGTGATCGATGACGGACTCGGCGGCCCAGGCCGCGGGCCCTGCCATGACGGTCTCGACGAAGGGGAGCAGCGCGGAGCTGTTCTCCCAGCTCGCGGAGTTCCACAGGTACGAGGGGCTGTGGTCCACCGCGTAGTAGTGGATGTCGTGGTCCAGTTCGATCATCGGCGCCTCGAAGGTGGTCGGGCGCGCCCAGGAGAACCCCATCCCCTCGTCGCAGGAGACATCGACGATCAGGCTCCCGGGCCGGAACCTCGGCAGATCGCTCTCGCGCAGGTAGAGCAGCGGGGCGTTGGGATCCTGCAGCGTGCAGTTGACCACCACGTCGCTCTCGGCGAGGAACGGGGCCAGAGGCACCGCCCCGTCCTCGGTGACGACCTCGCTGAGGTAGGGGCCCTCCTCGTGACCGAACTGGACGATCTCCACCGAGTGGATCGGGGAGGCGACCGCGGCGACCGCGCGATTGGTCAGCACCCGGACCCGGGAGATGCCGTGGGCGCTCAGCGCCGTGATCGCGCCGCGCGCCGTGGCCCCGAAGCCGATCACCGTGGCGGTGAGGCGCCGTCCGTAGTTCCCGGTCGTGCCCCGCAGCTGCAGGGCGTGCAGCACCGAGCTGTAGCCCGCCAGCTCGTTGTTCGCGTGGAACACGTGCAGCGTGAAGGAGCCGTCGGGTCCCCAGTGGTTCATCGCCTCGAACGCGATCAGGGTGAGGCGCTTGTCGATCGCCAGCTGCGTGAGCTCACGGTCCTGCACGCAGTGCGGCCAGCCCCAGAGGATCTGTCCCTCGCGCATCGCGCGGATGTCCTCGTGCTGCGGCTTCGGCAGCACCAGCACGTCGGCCGCGGCAAACACCTCCTCGCGGGTGCCGACGCGACCCACCAGCTCAGCGATCTTCGCGTCGGACATCCCGAAGGGGAGCCCGTATCCCTCCTCGACCAGGATGCGGCGCCGCAGGTGCTCGGGAATGCGGTCCAGATGCGCGGGATGCACCGGCACCCGGCGCTCGTCCGGCTTGAGGGAGCGCCCGATCAGTCCGAGGGTGAGTCCTGAATCGGTGACCGATCCGTTGTGGCCGTTCTGGGAAGGCTGCACGTGTGTCCGTTTCCGGGCGCCTGATGGCCCCCTGGTTCCTGACGATAGAGCATGGCCCCGCATCCCGACCTAGCAGGCCGATGGAGGTGGTGGTCTGGCCTGCGACCTTCACTGGTCGCCGCCGGACGCAGGCGGGCTTGCTTGTGTGGCCCACACCACCGGCCATTCTGCGGACTCGCCTATACATGTTGCGAACTATGAACGACCATTAGGGCACCTTAGGTCCGGGTGGTTCACTGCGGTCATCCGCTCCGCACCATCCGGGCATCACGCCCCGTCGCTCCTCGAGGAGTCCCGCCATGCCTTCCGTTTCTCGTCGCTCCGCTCTCGCTCTCGGTCTCGGTCTTCCCGCCCTGATGACGCTGGCCTCCTGCGGCAACGGGAGCAGCGGTAGCGACGGCGCCGCGGCCGGCGAGCCCCAGCAGGGCGGCACGCTCACCTACCTCGAGCCGCAGACCTGGACCACCCTGTACCCGCCGGCTGGTGGCTTCTACCCCAACGGCGGCCTGATCAACAACCTCACCGACCGCCTGCTCTACCAGAACCCCGAGACCCTCGCGCTCGAGCCGTGGATCGCCACCGCCCTGCCCGAGGTCAACGAGGACGCCACCGAGTACACGTTCACGCTGCGCGAGGGTGCGAGCTACTCCGACGGCACTCTGATCGACGCCGAGAACGTGGTGAAGAACTTCGACCTCTACGGCATCGGCGATCCCGAGCGGGCGCTGACCGTCTCCGAGGCGATCAACAACTACGACCACGGCGAGGTCGTCGATGCGACCACGGTGAAGTTCTTCTTCTCCGCTCCGTCGCCGGGCTTCCCCCAGGCCGTCTCGACCATCAACTCGGGCCTGCTCTCGAGTGCGACCCTGGACCGCTCGGGCGAGCAGTTCGGCCCAGGCAACGCGGCGGACCTCATCGCCTCGGGGCCCTTCGTGGTCTCGGCCGAGGAGATCGGCACCCAGATCACCCTCGCCGTCCGCGAGGACTACGACTGGGCCCCGGCCTCCCTCGGGCACGAGGGCCGCGCCTATCTCGACGAGATCGTCTACCTCGTCGCCTCCGAGTCGAGCGTGCGCGTGGGCACCGTGACCTCGAACCAGGCCCACATCGCGCGCCAGATCGATGCGCCCGACGAGGCCCAGTTCGAGGCCGACGGCCTGGTGCTCTACGCCGCGCCCACCAATGGAGTGAACAACTCCCTCAGCTTCCGCTTCCGCGATCCCGCGCTCGAGGACATCGCCACCCGCCAGGCGCTGATCGCCGCGATCGACCGCCAGGCGATCGTGGACACCCTGTTCACCGCGAACTACCCGCTCGCCACCGGCGCCCTCGGGGCGAAGGCGCTGGGCTACGTCGACACCTCCGAGCACTACGCGCACGACCCCGCGCTGGCGGCCACGCTGCTCGACGAGGCCGGGTGGGTGGCGGGGGCCGACGGCACCCGTGCGAAGGACGGCGCACCGCTGACGCTGACCTTCAACGAGGCGCTCCCGCAGCCGCGCTCGCGCGAGGTCGTCACCCTGATCCAGGAGCAGCTCGCCGAGCTCGGCATCGACGTGCAGCTGCTGCCCGGTGACCAGGCCACCCAGGACGCCGCACGCGCCGAGCCCGGCAAGGTGCAGGTCTATCACTCGATGGTCGCCCGCTCGGACTACGACGTCATCAAGTCCCAGTTCTCCTCGGACAACCGCAATGCGCTGCTGAACGGCCACCCCGACGGCACCGTCGGTGACGAGGAGCTCGACGCACTCTTCGCACAGATCGCCTCGACGCCCGACGAGGAGGGCCGCGCCGAGGCCTCCGCCGCCGCGCAGGCCCACCTCGCCGAGCAGGCGCTGATCCTCCCGCTGTTCGAGGAGCCGCAGGTCTACGGGCACGTCGACGCGGTGCAGGGCTTCTCCACCGAGTCCGTGGCGCGCCCGAGCTTCTACGACACCTGGCTCGCGGGCTGAGGCGCTGACATGGCCTACGTCCGGCGCCGCATCGGCGGTGCGCTCCTGGTGCTCGTGCTCGCCTTCATCGCGGCCTACATCCTGCTCGCCGCGCTCCCGGGGGACGCGGTCCTGGCCCGCTACGGCAACCCCGATCTGGGGCTGACCGCTGCGCAGCTGGCGGAGATCCGCGCCGCCTATGGGGCGGACCGCCCCCAGCTCGTGCAGTTCTTCGAGACCGCCGGCTCCTTCCTGCGCGGGGATCTCGGGTACTCGATCCAGAGCGGTGCGGCGGTCTCCGCACTGCTCGCCGAGGCCCTGCCCTCGACGCTGACCCTCGCCGCCCTCGGCCTGGTGAGCGCCGTGGCGCTCGCGGTGGCCATCGCTATCACGGCCACCCATCCCGGGCTGCGCGGCCACCGCGCCGCCCGCGCTCTGCGGAACCTGCTGCGGGGACTGCCGCCGCTGATGGTCTCGCTGCCGGTGTTCTGGATCGGCATCGTGCTGATCCAGGTGTTCTCCTTCCAGCTGGGACTGGTCCCGGTGCTCAACGCCGGCCCGATCGAGTCGCTGATCCTGCCGGTGGCGACCCTCGCGATCCCGATCGCGGCCCCGCTCGCCCAGGTGCTGATCCGCTCGATCGACGAGGTCCTCGCCCAGCCCTTCGTGTCCGTCGCCCGCGCCCGCGGCGCCACGAACACCTGGCTGCTGAGCCGCACCGTCGCCCGCAACGCGGTGCTGCCCGCGCTGACCATGGCGGGACTCCTGTTCGGTGAGCTCGTGGGCGGCGCGGTCGTCACCGAGGCGGTGTTCGGGCGGATGGGCGTCGGCCAGCTCACCGCGCAGGCCGTCGCCGCCCGCGACACCCCTGTGCTGCTGGCCGTGGTGGTCATCTCCACGGTCGTCTTCGTCCTGATCAACCTCGTCGTGGACCTGCTCTACCCGGTCCTCGACGCAAGACTGCGGCGCTCGGACGCCGCCGCCCCGACCCGCAGAGCGGCGGTGGCCGTCCGATGAGCGCCCAGACCCTGACCCCTTCCGGAGCCCCGGCCGGCTCCGGCGCTCCGGCCCGCGCCCCGCGTCTCTCCGCCCTGCGTCCCGGTGTCGTGCTCTCCGCCCTGGTGCTGCTGACCGCGCTCGCCTGGGCGCTGCTGCCGGGGGTGTTCACCGCCCAGAGCCCGACGGCCTCCGTCGGCGCCTCCCTGCAGGCCCCGAGCGCCGAGTTCTGGTTCGGCACCGATGCGACCGGGCGCGACGTCTTCGCCCGCGTCGTCCACGGCGCCTCGCACTCGATCACCGCGGCCGTGGTCGCGGTCGCCGTCGGACTCGTCGTCGGCACCACCCTCGGCGTGATCGCAGGTTCTGTCGGCGGTTTCGTCGAGGAGGCGCTCATGCGCCTGGTCGACATGCTGCTCGCGATCCCCGGGCTGCTGCTGTCGCTGTCGGTGGTGATCCTGCTGGGCTTCGGCACCACCAACGCGGCCATCGCCGTGGGCATCACCTCGATCGCGACCTTCGCGCGGCTGAGCCGCTCGCGGGTGATCTCGGTGCGCCGCAGCGAGTACGTCGAAGCGGCCTTCGGCTCCGGCGGCACGCTGCCGGCGATCCTGTGGCGCCACATCCTGCCCAACTCCGCCGCCCCCGTCATCGCGCTCGCCGCGCTGCAGCTGGGCTCGGCGATCCTGCAGATCTCCACCCTCGGCTTCCTCGGCTACGGTGCTCCGCCGCCCACCCCCGAGTGGGGGCTGCTGATCGCCGAGGGCCGCGACTACGTCGCCACCGCCTGGTGGCTCACGCTGCTGCCGGGCCTGGTGGTCGCCGCCGTCGTACTCGCCACCAACCGCCTCAGCAGCGCCATCGGACAGGGGGAGAGCGCATGACCACCCACCACGAGACCTGGACTCCGGAGCAGCTCGAGCACCCGGCACGGCCCGAGAGCGCCGCGCATACCGAGCAATCCGGGCAGTCCGAGCACTCCGCACAGCCCCAGCCGTTGCTCGACGTCACCGGGCTGCGCATCGCCTACCGCACCCGCCGCGGTCAGGTCGAGGCCGTGCGCGGGATCGACCTGAGCGTCGCCCGCGGCAGCGTCACCGCGCTGGTCGGTGAATCCGGCTCCGGCAAGTCCAGCGCCGCCCAGGCCGTGATCGGCCTGCTCGCCGAGAACGGCGCCGTCACGGGCGGGTCCATCGCGCTCACCGGGGCCGACGGCGTGCGCGAGGAGCTCGTGGGCCTCCCCGAACGGGCCTGGCGCGAGCTGCGCGGCACCCGCATCGGCCTGATCCCGCAGGATCCCACCAGCTCCCTGGACCCGGTGCGGACGATCGGCGCGAGCGTCGGTGACCCGCTGCGGATCCACGGCTGGCGCGATCGGGAGCGGATCGAGGCCAGGGTGATCGAGCTGCTCGAACGCGTGGGCCTGGATGATCCCGCGACCCGCGCCCGCCAGTACCCGCATGAGCTCTCCGGCGGCATGCGCCAGCGCGTGCTCATCGCCGCCGCCCTTGCGCTGGAGCCCGAGCTGCTGATCGCCGACGAGCCCACGAGCGCCCTGGACGTCACCGTCCAGGCCACCGTCCTGGATCTCATCGACGAGCTGCGCGTCGCCACCGGCGCGGGCGTCCTGCTGATCACCCACGACCTCGCCGTCGCGGCGGACCGCGCCGACACCCTCGTGGTGCTGCGCGGCGGAACGGTCGAGGAGGCCGGGCCGACGGGGAAGGTGCTCGCGGCCCCGTCGGCCGAGTACACCCGCACCCTGCTCTCGGACGCCCCCTCGCTGCGGCAGATCGTCGACCGGGCGCCGCACCGGCCCACCGCCGGCGAGGCACCGCTCGTGCGGGTCCGCGACCTGCGCCAGGAGTTCCACCGTCGCGGCAGCGGCGAGCCCTTCGTCGCCGTCGACGACGTGTCCTTCGAGATCCCGCGCGGTACCACCCACGCCCTGGTGGGGGAGTCCGGCTCGGGCAAGACCACCACCGGCCGCGCGATCGCGGGCTTCCGCGCCCCCACCGCGGGCAGCGTCCTGGTGGGCGACACGGAGGTCACGCAGCTCGGCACCGGGAAGCGGCTGCGGGAGTTCCGCAGCACCGTGCAGCTGGTCCACCAGAACCCCTTCGGCTCGCTCGATCCGCGGCAGTCGATCTCCGCGATCCTCGAGGAGCCGCTGCGCAACACCCGCCGCGGCAACCGTGCCGAGCGCCGCTCCGCCGCCCTGCACCACCTCGAGCTGGTGGCCCTGCCGCTCGAGGTCGCGAGCCGTCGTCCCCGGGAGCTCTCGGGCGGGCAGCGCCAGCGGGTCGCGATCGCTCGCGCGCTGATCCTGCAGCCCGAGGTGGTGGTGCTCGACGAGGCGGTCTCCGCGCTCGACGTCACCGTGCAGGCGCAGATCCTGCGGCTGCTGGCCCGCCTGCAGGACGAACTGGCGCTGACCTACGTGTTCATCTCGCACGATCTCGCCGTGGTCCGGCAGGTCGCCGACACCGTCACGGTGATGCGCCGAGGCCAGCAGGTCGAGAGCGGGGAGGTGGGCAGGGTCCTCGAGGACCCGCACCACGAGTACACCCGGCAGCTGCTCGCCGCGATCCCCGGCACCGAGCGTGCCTGGGGCCACCACCACCGTGCCACGACGGACCGAGCGGAGTCCGGCCGCAGCACGCCGGTTCCTCACGAGTCGGCCCCTGGCGGGCACCGCCGCACCGCATCCTCCGAGGAGATCACCGCATCATGACCCGACCCCGTCTGGGCCTGTTCACCCGCCTGCTCGAGGAGGCGCCCGCCGCGGACCGCTACCGCTTCGCGCTCGAGCAGATCGCCCGCGCCGACGAGCTCGGCTTCGCTTCCGCCTGGGTGGCCCAGCACCACTTCGGAGAGCACGAGGGCGGGCTGCCCTCGCCCTTCGTGCTGCTCGCCGCCGCAGCCCAGCGCACTCGGCGCATCGCCCTCGGGACCGCCGTGGTGACCCTCCCGATCGATGACCCGCTGCGCGTCGCCGAGGACGCCGCCGTGCTCGATGCCCTCAGCGGCGAACGGGTCCAGCTCGGTATCGCCGCCGGCGGCACCCCAGGCTCCTTCCCCGCCTTCGGCCGGGACCCGAGTGCGCGCCGGGAGCTCTTCGCCGATCATCTCGAGGTGCTGCGCGACGCCCTCGCCGGGCGCGGGGTGCGCGGCACCGACTCGAGGATCTACCCCGCTGCCGGTGACCTGGGGCAGCGGATCTGGCAGGCCACCTTCTCGGTCGACGGTGGCAGGCGTGCCGGGGAGACCGGCGACGGCCTGCTGCTCTCCCGCACTCAGCCCCGCCCCGAGGGTGAGCACGACCGTCCCCTCCACGAGCTCCAGCTGCCCATCATCGAGGCCTATCGCGCTGTGCTCCCGGACGGTGCGGCTCCGCGGATCCTCGCCTCCCGCACCGCGCTCGTCGTGGACCCCGCGGACCGCCCCCGCGCCCTCGAGCTCGCCGAGCCGGGCCTGCGGCAGCTCGCCGCCCTCCAGCCGGGCTTCGACGCCGCGGGCGCCACCCTCGCGCAGCTCATCGCGGTCACCGACACCCATGTCGGCACAGTCGAGGAGGTCGCCGAGAGCCTCGCGGCCGATGCGACGCTGCCGCAGGCCACCGACGTGTCCTTCCAGGTCCACTCGATCGCCGCTCCGCACGAGATGACCCTGCGCAGCCTCGAGCTGCTGGCCACCGAGGTCGCCCCGAGGGTCGGCTTCGCGACCGGGGTCGAGGCTGCCGAGGCCCTGCGCACCGCCCACCGCGACCTCTCGTCGGCGTCTCCCACCGACCTCGCCACCTCCACCCCGAAGGGACCAGCCGCATGAGCGAGCCTGTTGTCGACGCCGTAGATGTCATCGACCACCTCGCCGGGGAGGGGGAGGGCGGGCAGATCGCCCGCCTGCGCTCCCTGCGCCCCCAGGCCCGCGAGAATGCGCAGCGCAGCTACGAGGCGCTGCTGGAACCGGCCGATCCCGGCAGTGTGCCGCTGCGCGAGCGCTACGCCGTGGCCGCCTACGTGGCTCAGCTGCACGGCCCCGGCCCCGCCGCCGAGCTGTACCTCGAGAACCTGCGCGATGAGGACGAGGACCTGGCGGAGCTGATCGCCGCGGGCCGCTCCACCGGTGAGCAGCACCTCGACGCGGGGCTCGCCCACGCCGAGCTGCTCGTGCAGCGCCCACGGGAGGCCGCACCGGCCCACCTGCGCGCCCTCGGAGCGGCCGGCTGGGACGCCGACGGGATCGTGACCCTCTCCCAGCTGGTCTCCTTCCTGACCTTCCAGCTGCGCGTCGCCCACGGGCTGGCCGTCCTCGCCGAGAACCCTGCACCCGAGAACCCTGCGCCGGCCACGCGCCCTGCTTCGGCCACGCACCGCGCCCCGACGACGGAGGAGACCCGATGACCCGCCCCGAGACCTTCACCCAGGACAGCCTCGGCTGGGTCCCCTGGGTCGAGCCCGTCGAGCGCGAGGACCTCACCGCGGAGCAGGACGCCGCGCTGCTGGACGACTTCCGCCGCGCCTCCCCATACTTCCGCCTGCTCGCACGGGATCCGCAGGCATTGCGCGCCCGCACCCTCACCGACCAGGACATCTTCTTCAACACCGAGGGCGGGGCCGGCCGCGCAGAGCGGGAGCTCGCGGCGACCGCGACCTCCCGCACCAACGGCTGCATCTACTGCGCCTCCGTGCACTCGGCCGCCGCGACCCGTGAATCCGGTCGCCACGATGACGTGCAGCGCCTGCTCGACGAGGGCGTCGGCGCGGAGCTGGGCTCCGAGGCGTGGAATGCGATCGCCGAGGCCGCCGACGTCCTCACCCACCTCCCGCTCGACTTCGGACCAGCGCAGATCGAGCGCCTGCGCGCCGCTGGCCTCAGCGATGCCGAGATCGTCGACGTCATCAACGGCGCCGCCTTCTTCAACTGGGCCAATCGCCTGATGCTCTCCCTCGGGGAGCCTGAGGTGCCGACGAGGAAGAAGAGTCGTTCCTGAGCTGACCTGCCCGGTCGAGCCAGGCCGTCGCGCGTGCGTCCGCCGACCTCGACGACGAGAACCGGCAACATCGTGTGCGCATGTCGCTACGCAGGCGCCCCGGGCCTGTCGACGCGGTCGGCGGTGGGTCGCCACGGCTCGTGCACGTGCGCGAGCCAGACCTCCTCTGCCGGGAAGCAGCTCGAGCTCGCCGTCGACCGGCACGTACTGCAGCCGGGGAGCGTCGACCCCCTCGTGAATCGAGTAGCCGTCCTCGCTGTGGGCGTCGTCGAGCTCCTGCTCGTCCAGAGGGTGGAGGAGGGGGTCGAAGGCGGCGACCACCGCCGGGTGCCGCTCCGTCATGCCGGTGTCGACCAGGATCCTGCCCTCGGGGTGGTCGCTGACGTGCACGCAGACGGGCATGATCTCGCCCTCGACGTGCAGCTCGGCGACCGCTTCGACGAGGCGAGCATCGCTGGCGCCATGGCCGACGGCACTGCGGTCAGGCTCGCTCGCCGAGATCGACCACGTGCTCGGGCAGGCGCTCGTTGCTGCCGTACATGAAATGGTTCGCCATGTTCTCGGAGAACCGGCTGGCCGCCGGGGTGCGGCCGACGGCTTCGGCGACCTCGCGGATGTGGATCGGGGCGGCGCCGCAGCACACGCCCAGGTAGTTCACGCCCAGCCCGAAGGCCTCCTCGGCGAAGGCCCGGATCTCGTAGCGATTGGCGAGCAGGGGGTCCAGGGCCGTGGGGAAGGTGCGTCCGTGCGGGGAGGGCACGGTCGCCGCGACGTCCGAGAGGTTGAAGAACGTCGGCTCCGCCTCCGTCGTCCGGTAGGGGATCGGCAGCGCGCCCACGTGACAGGAGACCGCCTCGCGGATCTGCCGCAGCCACGGCATCAGGGTCGCCGGGCCCCGGAAGCAGTTCAGCCCGACCACGTCGGCCCCGCCCTGCTCCAGGCGTTGGGCGGTCTCGACGATCCCTGCCCCGTCGGCCATCTCCTGGAACGCCATCGGCGCGAGCGTGAGCACCACGGGCAGCCCGGAGGCCTTCGCCACCTCGAGCGCCGCGAGCGCCTCGCCGGCGTAGTAGAAGGTCTCGCCGATGATGAGGTCCGCGCCCTCCTCGACGGCCCAGCCGACCATCTCCTCGAACATGCCGCGCACCTCGGACTGCCGGGCGGGGTCCGCCGGGTCCCAGATGTTCGAGTTCGAGATGTTGCCGGCCATCAGGTTCCCGGGCACCGCGTCGGCGACCTCACGGGCGATGCGCAGCGCGGAGCGGTTCAGCGGCTCCAGCAGCTCCTCCTTGCCGATCACTCGCATCTTCTCGCGGTGGCCGTTGTAGGTGAATGCCTCGACGATGTCGGAGCCGGCGCGCTGGAAGTCCACGTGCAGGGACCGCAGGGCCTCCGGATGCTCGAGCGCGACCTCGGGGACGAATTCGCCGGCGGTCAGGTAGCCGCGGCGCTCGAGCTCGAACAGGAAGCCCTCCGCGCAGATGACGGGGCCGGCGTCGAGGCGCTCGGTGAGGATGTTCTGGGACATGGTCGGTGCTCGGCTCTCGGAAGATGGGCGGACGGTCGAACGGGAATCTACCGAGTCGCCGGAGTCGCCGACCCGAATGTGGCGCGGAATGAACGCGGGTGATGGCGTGCCGGGGGCCGGTGGATTCCCGATCGGAGTGCCCGTCCCCTCCTGCTCACGTCATCCACGGCTCTGCCTCGACCCGCACGGTGGCCGGCTCGGCGGCGTCGATCGCCAGGGAGATGGCCTGATCCTGACAGGCCTCCGCCAGCGGGTACGGACCCGGCCCGGCGTCGGCCCCGGCGGTGACGCGCCGGGCCCAGCTGCCGCTCTCGGCGACGATCTGTGCCACGGCGATCTCGTCGTCGGAGAAGCGTGCCCCCTCGAAGGGGCTGCGGAACAGCACCTGTCCGTCGAGGCTCACGGACGTCGTGTCCGCGCCCTCGAGGTTCATCCCTCGCCCCGTCGCCGCACGGTGCAGTCGCGAGGTGACCACGGTCCTGGGATCTGCCATGCGCACGAGCGTCCCGTCCCGCAGCTCCCCGTGGGTGCCGCGCACGGTCAGGTGATCCGTGCGCAGCGGATTCCACCACTGGTTGTCGGTGAAGTCGTAGAGACCGGTGCCGATGCCGTCCAGGTCGATCGTCGCCAGGGTGGTCGTCCTCTCCACCGGCTCGACGCTTCCCGTCCAGCCCTCGGGGGTGAGCGGATCCAGCACTCGCGCCCGTCGACGGTGCGTGCGCACCGTCACCGGCGCGGTCCCCGCGCCCAGCAGGCCGCGGATCATCGAGACGGCATGGTAGCCGTGGGTGGAGGAGACGTGCACCGAGGTCGGGGTGCCGAGCAGACCGGAACGCACCACGCTCAGGGCAGCGGCGTTCTCGGGCATCCGCAGATACTGCTCGGCCACCTGCACGAGTCCGGAGGAGCCGACGCGCTCCCAGAGCGAACGGAGTCCGTCCAGGTCCGGAGCAGGCGGGGTCTCCGCGAGGACCGGCACGCCGCGGCTCACGAGAGACTCGATCCACAGCGGCACAGCGTCCTGGGAGACGCACACGATGACGAGATCGGGCGCGGGCCTCAGCAGCTCCTCGATGTCGGAGACGAGGGGTGTGCCGGCCCCGAGCCGCTCCCGCGCCGTCTCGGGCCGGCGCACGAGCACGCCGGTCAGCGCGAACTGGTCCGGGAGTGCGCGGGCGAGGTCTGTGAAGATGCGGGAGCGCCAGCCGGCGCCGATCAGGGCGAATCGGGTGAGCTCAGGCCGGTCGACGCCGTTGGTCCTCGTCGCAGGGTTCGCCCACGGCGCGCGCGGATCGATCCTCATGAGCCGGTGCGCTCTGCTGCGTCGACCCAGTGCTCCGGGCCCGGCCGCAGGCTCTCCAGCTCCTCCCAGAGGTCATCGGGAACCGGACGAGCGGCCGCCTCGAGCGTGCTGGTGATGCGCTCGGGTCGGCTCATCCCTACGAGGGTGCAGTCCACCAGCGGCTCTCGGAGGGAGGCCTGCAGAGCGGCCGTGGCGAGGTCGACCCCGTGGCGCTCGCAGGCGGCGGCCATCGCGGCGATGGCGTCGAGCACCTCTGGGGACGCTTCCCGATAGGCGTACGTGGAGTGTCGGTCGGGGGCGGCGAGGATGCCCCCGCCGTAGATCGCGGCATTGAACACGACCATGCCGCGCGAGGCGGCGTCCTGGACGAGGCTCTCGGCGCTGCGGTCCACGAGCGTCAGCCGATTGTGCACGAGCACGGCATCGAAGACGCCGAGCTCCACATAGCGGGCGCCGGTGGGGGCATGGCCTCCGGCCACTCCGATCGCCCCGATCTCGCCCCGGTCCCGGAGGTCCACCAGGGCTTCGACCGCACCTCCCGGTCCCGTGAGCTCGTCGAAGTCGTGGAACTCGGGATCATGCAGATGCACGAGCGGGAAGTGATCGATCCCCAGGCGCCGGCGGCTCTCCTCGACGGACGCGCGGACGCGGTCACCGGAATAGTCGCCGCCCTCGGCATCGACCTTGGTGATGACCAGGGTGTCGTGGGCACCGGTGGCGGCCAGGGCTCGTCCGATCCTGCGCTCGCTCTCACCGCCGCCATAGCCGTTGGACGTGTCGATGACACCGATGGGGCTGGTCAGCACGGAGCTGACCAGGTCGACCGGGCCGTCCTCGGAGCCCTCGGCCCCGGACCCTCCGGGCATGCCGCCCAAAGGGGATCCCCCGAACCCGACAGCCGTGAGAGGCAGGGCGATCCGACCGGCGGAGCGCGTCCAGGCTGCGCCCCCGGGGGCATAGGCAGGGGCGTCGGTGCGTGCAGAGTTCATGGAAGGTCCTTTGTCGATCGTCCCGAGCGGCGACGCGGTCGCCTCGCGGGTCACGGCACATCTCCGTGCTCCCCGACCTACGGTATTCACCTCCCGCGGCGGTGGCTACCAGATCCGTGCTCTCTTCTGCGCGGGTCAAGGCCCAGGATGGGCGCCCTCCACCGAGCCTCGAGGGCGCGTGGACCTCACCGTCACCGCCCCTGGCGCCGATACTCCCGCGGCGTCATCCCGCACGCCGCGCTCGCGTGCTCGTAGAAGCTGCTGAGCGAGCCGAACCCTGCGGCCTCCGCGATCTCGGTGACCTTCATCGGCGTGGTCAGCAGAAGCCGCTGCGCCTCGGCGACCCGGCACATCGTCACGTAGTCACCCAGGGTCACCCCGGCGGTGCGACGGAAGACCGTCATCGCGTGCGAGGGAGTGAGGTGCACGGAGGCGGCGATGTCCGCGATCGCCAGCGGGGAGCGGTGGTTGTCCCGCACGTGCTGCGCCATGGCGCTGACCTGCCGCAGCCGGGCGGCCGGGACGGAGCCCGCGCCGTCGGCCGGCGGCTCCGGGTTCGCGAGGGAGGAGGCGCGCAGGATCCGGCGCACCGCCGCCTGGATCTCCAGCAGGGCGATCTCGGCGCTGTCGTCGTCGCCCGCGTCGTCACCGGTTCCGTCACCGGGCTCGCTCCCGCCCACCTCCTCGCCCCAGCGCTCTGCGGTGTGGGCGATGCGCCGCGCGAGCTCCGGAGCGTGGGTGATCAGCGGCTGGGCGCTGAGCAGGGGAGCGGTCTGCGACTCCGGCAGGCCCCAGGAGAGGAACATGCTGAAGGGCACGTGCACCCAGCACATGTCACCGGTGCGGGAGTCGACGAGGCCATGGGGCTGCGCCGCCCAGAACACGGCGATCTCGCCCTCGCGGATCGTCAGCGGCTGCCCGCCGAAGAGGTAGTGCAGCTGACCATCGAGCACCACGTTGATCTCGACATCGTCGTGGCGGTGCATCGAGACCATCGGCGGCGGGGACCCGCGGCGGATCCATAGGCCCGCGGGCATCTCCTCGACCGCGTCGCTGAGCGTCCACTGCGTCATTCCCGCACCATAGCCCGGCACCTGCCACGAGCACCGTAGGATCCTGGAACCTTCGCCAATGATCCCGGGAGACCTCCGGCCCTCTGCGCCCCTAGCGTGAAGGCATGACAACGACGTTCGTGAAGAACCCCAAGATCACCCTCATCGGCGCCGGCGGTTTCGTGTTCCCGTTCCGCCTCATCGGGGACATCCTCTCCTTCCCCGCGCTGCGCGATTCGACCCTCACCCTGATGGACGTGAACCCCGACAAGCTCGGCCCCGTCGCCGCCGCGACCCGCGAGCTCGTGGACCACCACGGCTTCGGAGCCACGGTCCAGGAGACCACCGACCGCCGCGCGGCGCTGGAGGGGGCGGACATCGTGATCATCACCTTCCAGGTGGGCGGGGTGGAGTCCTATAAGCACGATGTCGAGATCCCGCGGAAGTACGGAATCGACCAGACCGTCGGCGACACCGTGGGCCCCGGCGGCGTGTTCCGCTTCCTGCGCTCGGTGGCCGCTTACGACGAGATCGCGGCCGACGCCCTCGAGGTGTGCCCGGACGCCACCTTCATCAACTACGCCAACCCCATGGCGATGGCCACCGCGTACCTGAACGCGAAGGGACTGCGCACCGTGGGGCTGTGCCACAGCGTCCAGGGCACCACCCGGATGCTCGCCCGCACCCTGGGCCTGCCCTACGAGGAGATCTCCTACCGCTGCGCCGGCATCAATCACCAGGCCTGGATCCTCGAGTTCATGCACGGCCAGGAGGATCTGTACCCGCAGGTCCGCGAGGTGATGGCCGCGAAGCATCAGCGCGGCCGCGGCGCTGAAGACCTCGCGGGGGATGACGGCGACCACTCGGAGGCGGCCGACGCAGCCAGCACCTACGAGGGCGGCAACGAGCAGGTGCGCACCTCGATCATGAACGCCTTCGGCTTTTTCCAGACCGAGTCCAGCCACCACGCCTCGGAGTACTTGCCCTACTTCCGAAAGACCCCCGAGCTGGCCCGGGAGTTCATCCCCGAGCGCTGGGACTACTTCGAGATCTGCGTGGCCCACGACGACCAGGGCGATATCGACGCCCAGATGACGAAGCTGAAGGCAGAGCTCGCGCCGAGCGTCGAGTACGGCGCGCAGATCGCGAACTCGATCGTCTCCGGCACCCCGAGCGTGGTCCACGGCAACGTGCCCAACCACGGCGCCCTGATCACGAACCTCCCGGCCGATGCCTGCGTCGAGGTGCCCTGCCTGGTCGATGCCCGCGGGGTCCAGCCCACCGCCATCGGGGACCTGCCGCCGCAGCTGGCGGCGCTGAACCGCACCAACGTCAACGTGCAGACCCTCGCCGTGCGCGCGGCGCTCGAGGGGAACGTGGAGAACGTCCACCACGCGGTGGCGCTGGATCCGCTGACCGCCGCGCTGCTCACCCTCGAGGACGCCCGGGCGATGACCGACGAGATGCTCGCCGCGCATGCGGACCGGCTGCCGGAGCGGTTGCGGCAGGGCTGACCGAGCAGCTCGCGTGCCGTGAGTAGCGTCGAGCTGAAGCCGATGGCGGCCCCGCTGAGGGTCGGCTGGCCGAGAGCGCGTCAGCCCTGCTCCAGCTCCCTCCGCGCGGTCTCCAGCACGGCGTCCGTGAGCGCATCGAGCAGCGCTGAGGGGGTCTTCGCCACCTGCCAGAACAGGGCGGAGGTGACCGGGTCCCCGCCGATCGCGAACAGCTCGCCGCTCGCGAGCTGGGGTTCGGCCTGCATGGTCAGCAGCATCCCCCAGCCGAGCCCGGCGAGGACGGCGCCCGCGAGCTCGTGCGTGGAGGGGACCAGATGGCGCGGGGCGAGCGCGGGATCCACGCCCTGCCGACGCAGCCAGGTGGCCTGCAGGTCATCGCTCGCGTCGTAGTCGATCCGCGGAGCCCGGGCGAGAACGTCCGGGCCGACGGAGCCTGTCGACGTCCCGGACCAGCGCTCCCGCCACGCGGGGGAGGCGACCGCGACGTAGACGATGCTGCCCAGCGGCAGCGAGCGATACCCCGGCGGGGCCGAGGTCGCGGAGGTCACGGCCGCGAGGGCAGCCCCGGTGGTGAGCAGGCGTGCGGTCTCGTCCTGGTCCTCGCGCTGCAGCTCCAGCTGCGCGTCATGCTCCTCGGCGAACGTCGCGAGGGCCGGCACGAACCAGGTGGCGAGCGAGTCGGAGTTCACGGCGATCCCGATCCTCGGCTGCTCTCCCTGCGCCTCGAGCCCGAGTGCCGCCCGTGCCTCCTGCTCGAGGAGCGCCTGACCGCGGGCGAAGCGCACCACCACCTCGCCGGGCGCGGTGAGCCGCACCGGCTTCGCCCGCACCAGCAGGCGCTGGCCCAGCTGCTGCTCGAGCAGCCTCACCCGCTGGCTCACGGCCGACGGGGTCATGTGCTGGCGTCGAGCCGCGGCCTCGAGCGTGCCCTCTTCGGCGACGAGGCGGAGCGTCTCCGCGAGGGCAGGGTCGATACGCATGCCTGGATCGTAGATGAAGCACTGCTTCAACTGGTGCAGGAATGTTCGCTGGTGCTTCATCATGGGTGCCTCTAGTGTCGATCAGGTGACCATCGCACTGCACGGCCTCCTCGCCGGCCTCACTCTCATCATCGCGATCGGCTCCCAGAACGTGTTCGTGCTCCGCCAGGGCATCCGGCGTGAGCACGTGCTGCCCGTGGTGGCCGTATGCATCGCCTCGGACGCCGTGCTCATCACGGCCGGCGCCGGCGGACTCGGCGCCCTGGTACGGGCCGTGCCCGAGGTGGTCGTCGCCGCGCGCTGGGCCGGCGTCGCCTTCCTCCTCGGTTACGCCGTGCTCGCTGCGCGCCGGGCGCTGCGCGGCGGCGAGTCTCTGCAGGCCGACGGGGCCGGGCGGGGTAGCGGGCTCGGCGCCGTGGTCGCCACCGCGCTCGCGCTCACCTGGCTGAACCCGCACGTGTACCTCGACACCGTGCTCCTGCTCGGCTCCATCGCCGCCACCCACGGCGCACAGGCGTGGCTGTTCGCCGTCGGGGCGGTGGTCGGCAGCACGATCTGGTTCACGGCGCTGGGGTTCGGGGCGCGAGGGTTAGGGCGGGTGCTGTCGAGTGCAAGGTCCTGGCGGGTGCTCGACGGGCTGGTGGCGGTGACGATGGTGATGGTCGCGATGATGCTTGCGCGCGGGTGAGCTCCCCGCTGGCTTCCCCGTCGCGGTGACTGTCAGCTGGCTCAGGCGCCTCACCTCCGACAGACTTCGCGATACTGCCGTTCCATGATGATTACGCTGGCCGAGGGCCCGCGAGGGCTCTGAGCACCCCGCGTGCTCGACCACCAAGGCGAAGGAGCACCCACAAATGCGCGCACCACGGAACCCTCGATCGGCGCGGGCCGTCGACGCCTTCGCCGAGATCATGGGGAGAAAGCACGTCCTCACCTCGGCGCGCGCCACCGCCCCCTACGCCACGGGCGACCGCTTCGGCACGGGCGAGGTGCTCGCCGTGCTGCGACCGGGCTCGCTGGTGGACATGTGGCGCGCCCTGCAGGTGTGCGTGGACCACGACCTGATCGTCATCACCCAGGCCGCCAACACCGGGCTCACCGGCGGCTCCGGGCCCGGCGACCAGGACTACGACCGCGACATCGTCATCCTCTCCACCCTGCGGATCGACCAGATCCATCTGCTCCACGACGCCCGTGAGGCGATCTGCCTGCCCGGCTCCACGCTCTTCGCACTCGAGGAGACGCTCGCACCGCTCGGACGCGAACCCCACTCGGTGATCGGCTCGACCTCGATCGGGGCGAGCGTGGTCGGCGGGATCGCGAACAACTCCGGCGGCACCCAGATCCGCAAGGGCCCGGCGTACACCGAGCAGGCGATCTTCGCCCGGGTCGATGAGCACGGGAAGATCCAGCTGGTGAACCACCTGGGCATCGACCTCGGGACCGACCCCACGCACATCCTCGACCGTCTGCAGCGCGGCGAATGGGACGCCGCCGACGTCACCCCGCCACCGCCGGACTCCACCGGCACCGCCTATGCCGAGCACGTGCGCCAGCTCGCGAGCACCCCGGCCCGCTTCAACGCGGATCCGACCTTCCTCCACGAGGCCTCGGGCTGCGCCGGGAAGCTGATGGTGTTCGCGGTGCGCACCCGCACGTTCCCGCTCGAGAAGGACAAGGCCACCTTCTACATCGGCACCGACCGTCCGGCGGACCTCGAGGGTCTGCGCCGCGCCTTCCTCGCCGCGGACGCCCCGCTGCCGATCTCCGGGGAGTACATGAGCGCGCACGCCTTCGATCTTGCTGTGACGTATGGGAAGGACACGTACGTCTCCCTCAAGCACGCCGGCTCCCGCACCCTGGTGCGCATGTTCGCCCTGAAGGGCTGGGCGAACGGGGTCTTCTCGAAGGTGCCGGGTCTGGGGCCGTCGGTGGCCGACGCGATCTCCCAGAAGCTGTTCTCCCTGGTGCCGGAGAAGCTCCCGGCGCGCCTGGTCGAGCACCGCGACCGGTACGCCCATCACCTGCTGCTGGTGGTCAGCGGCAGCCAGCGGGAGGCGACCGCGCAGCTGCTGACGGAGTTCTTCACCGCGCCCGAGCACGAGGGCGCATTCTTCGAGTGCGACGCCGACGAGGCCGAGAGCGCCACCCTGATCCGCTTCGGCGTGGCCAGCGCCGCCAGCCGCTTCTTCGTCATGCACCGCAGCGAGGCCTCGGCGATGGTCACCTTCGACGTCGCCCTGCGCCGGGACGATGCGGACTGGCTCGAGGTGCTGCCCCCTCAGATCGCTGACCAGCTGCTGGAGAGCGTCTACTTCGGTCACTTCTTCTGCCACGTGCTGCACCAGGACCACGTGGCCAAGAAGGGCGTGGACCCGGTGGCGCTGAAGAAGATGATGACGGCGCTGCTTCAGAGCCGCGGCGCCGCCGTGCCGGCCGAGCACAACTTCGGCCGCATCTACCCGGCGCCCGAACCGATGGTGGAGCACTTCAAGCGGCTCGACCCGCTGAACATGTTCAACGCCGGCGTGGGGGAGACCTCGCCGCGGAAGCGGTGGGCGTGACGGCGGCGAGGATATGGGTGGTGAAGGGTCAGACCAGCCTCGAGTTCTTCCACCTGTCCCTGATGGCGATCTAGACCAGAACCCCGTGTGATCCCGAGCAGTTGTTCGCTCTTCACGGACGCGAGATGGATGCTCCTCCTCTCCGGGTGAGTGGAATGCCGGTCCGTGCTGGTGGCGGCCGGCGCGGGACCGATCCGCAATCGGCCGGCCGCACGCGGCGCTCGAGAGGCGCTCTGAGCGATCGGCGTGCCGGAACTGCTCATCCAGGGCAAGCTGGGCGCATGCGGACACTCGGCGTGTTGAAGCGGTACCCGGCTGTTCTCGTCACAGTCGTCGCCCTCGGCGGGGTGCTGCTCCTCCTCGCCGTCGGCGAGGAGCCCGTCGCGGCGAGCGTCGCCACCGTCTATGCGGCGGCCTTCGTCGCGTGGACCCTGGTGGGGATGGTCCGGGACGTGCTGCGCGGCCACGTCGGTCTCGACATCCTCGCCGTGGTGGCGATGGTCGCGACTCTCGCCGTCGGCGAGTACCTGGCCTCGCTGATCATCGTGCTGATGCTCTCCGGCGGCGAAGCACTCGAGGACTACGCGAGTCATCGCGCGAAACGAGACCTCTCGGCGCTGCTGGACCGCTCGCCGCGCATCGCGCACGTGCTGACGCATTCCCAGGCCTCCGATGCGGACACCACCGAGGACGTCCCGGTCGACGAGGTGAGGGTCGGCGACGTGCTCCTCGTGCGCCCCTCGGAGATCGTGCCGGTCGACGGCGTGCTGCTCACCGCCACAGGCTCGTTCGACGAGTCCTCCCTGACGGGCGAGAGCATGCCCGTGTCCCGGGAGGCCGGCGGCGAGGTGCTCTCCGGTGCGGTGAACGGGGCGCGCGCGGTGCGGATCCGTGCGGTGCGACGCAGTGCCGACAGCCAGTATCAGCAGATCGTCGCGCTCGTGCACGCCGCCGAGAAGTCCCGGGCGCCCGTCGTGCGTCTCGCCGATCGCTTCGCGATCCCCTTCACCGCGGTCGCTCTCGTCCTGGCCGGCGCGGCCTGGGGCATCTCCGGTGATCCGACCCGATTCGCCGAGGTCCTCGTCCTGGCGACCCCGTGCCCGCTGCTCATCGCGGCTCCCGTCGCCTTCCTCGGCGGACTCTCCCGTGCTGCCAAGGCCGGGGTGATCATCAAGGGCGGCGCAGTCATCGAGCAGCTGGCACGCGTACGCTCGGCGGCGTTCGACAAGACCGGCACCCTGACCCAGGGATCACCGACGCTCGTCGACGTCCGCCCCGCACCCGGCGTCACGGCCGAGGAACTCCTCATGCTGGCCGCGTCCGCGGAACAGTACTCCTCGCACGTCCTCGCCGCGGGAATCCGCAGCGCCGCCGCCGACCGCGGCCTCGTGCTGCGTGCGGCGAGCGAAGCGAGCGAGGTCGCGACGAACGGGGTGACGGCGGTCGTCGACGGCCGCACGGTCGTCGTCGGCAAGCCCGCCTACGTCGCCTCGGTCGCGCCGGAGACCGTGCGTCCAACTCTCAGCACCGGGGAGGCGGCTGCGTACGTCGCGGTCGACGGTCGGTTCGCCGGTGTTCTCATCCTCGCCGACGCCGCACGGCCCGAAGCCCCGGCCGTCGTCTCCTGGCTCCGCCGGAACGGTGTGGAGGACGTCATGATGCTCACGGGCGATGTCCGGTCGACGGCCGAGGCCATCGGCGACCAGGTGGGCATCGAGGACATCCACGCAGACCTCCTGCCGCCCCAGAAGGTGCAGCTCGCGGGGGAGTTCGAGCCGCGTCCGATCATGATGGTCGGCGACGGGGTCAACGACGCCCCCGTCCTGGCTGCCGCCGACATCGGCATCGCCATGGGTGCACGAGGCGCGACGGCGGCGGGCGACGCGGCCGCAGTGGTCATCCTCGTCGACTCCCTCGCGAAGGTCGTCGACGCCGTCTCCATCGGACGGCACACCCTGCGCGTCGCGCTCACCGCGATCTGGATCGGCATCGGGCTGAGCATCGGTCTCATGCTGATCGCGATGACCGGCCTCATCCCCGCCGTCGTCGGGGCACTGGTGCAGGAGGTCGTCGATCTGGCGACGATCCTGTACGCCCTGCGCGCGCTGCGCGGCCCGCGAAGCACCCTCGGCTCAGCCACGTAGGGTGCCGTCCGGTCCCGATCGACCTCATCGCGGGGGTGAGCTCCTCGAGCGGGACGGTGATCCTGCCCGGCGGCCGGCTCAACCCGTGCGAAGCCCGTCGGACCGCCCGAACGGCTGTGTCAGCCGTTCATCGCCATGACGACGCGGCCGTCGATCCTTCCGGCCTCCATCTCGGCGAAGATCTCGTTGCTGTCCTCGACGTCGACGGCCACAATCCGCAGCCCCATGGCCACCGCGTACTGGACAGCGACGTGGCCCAGCCCACCGATCCCCGAGACGAGCACCCACTGTCCCGGCCTGGTGTCGGTCACCTTCAGGCCCTTGTCGACGGTGACGCCGGCGCACAGGGCAGGGTTCCGGTGCATCGGGGAGCGATCTAGGATCAGGCGAAGAGCATCGACGCCCTGTCCTGTGCCGCGAAGTCCGCCTCCCTCAGCTGAAGGACCACGAGGCCGCCGAACGGGGCCATCGCAGAGGAGACCTCTATGAACAGCGGAAAGAAGCGTCATTGGAAGGACCTGACCGCGGGCCAGCAGGCAGCAGTGCTGACCTTGGCCTCGGTGCAGCTGTCCCTCGCAGTCACTGCCTGGACCGATCTGGCGATCCGGCCGGCGGACCAGGTGCGCGGCGGCAAGGCGACGTGGGCTGGCATCATCGCCATCAACTTCCTGGGCCCCGTCCTCTATTTCACTCGCGGTATCCAGCGCCACTGACCGCGCGATGGGTGCAGGGACGCTCTGCTCTATCGCCGGGGAGTCGACCGAGCGCACACTCGAGCCGCCCTCGTCCTGACCCACCTGAGCAAGAACGCGCGCATGCTCATCCTGGGCGACCGCGACAGCGCTGAGTCTTATCGGGGTTCGAGGTCGCGGCGCCGGAACAGCAGCAGCGCGGCGGCGCCGGTCGGGACCGCCAGCGCCGAGCATGACCGTGGAGGCCATTGCTCGGAGTCGGTCCATTCCGCTCGGCAACCCCGTAGTGAGGGGCAGGAGCGGATCGCCGCGACAACGGCTCCCACGCTGCCCCCACCGCATACCGGGCCGGGTGCGAACCCGGGTCGACGGGGAGCGCTCGTGCAGGATCGGACCTCGTGCCCCCGGCGCCGGCCCCGTCCGGTGGGGACCTCGGCCCCTTCCCAAGGAAGTGGTCGAAGCAGACAATCAAGGCATGAGCGATCACACATCGAAGCACCGCATCATCGTCGGCGTCGACGGCTCCGACTCCTCCATCGTTGCGCTTCAGCAGGCGGCCGAGCTCGCTGTCGCCCTGAACTGTCCCCTTGAAGCGATCATGACCTGGGACTTCACCTACGGATACGACCCGCGAGACTCCCAGTGGTCACCCGGCCGCGAGACATACCCCCAGAGTGAAGCAGAGAAGGCCCTGGCTGCGGCCATCGCGCGAGCGTTCCCGGAGGACCCCCCGCTCCCCATCGGCGCGCAAGTGATGCGCGGTCCCTCCGCCGGCGTCCTGATCCACGAGAGCAAGCGCGCGCGCATGCTCGTCCTGGGCAGCCGCGGCCACGGCGGCTTCATGGGGCTGCTGCTCGGGTCGGTCAGCGCAGCGTGCTCCGCCCACGCCCAGTGCCCCGTACTGATCGTCCACGCGCCGTAGGGCACCGACGCCGTGTCGACGGCCGGCCCTGCGGGCTGCTCACCGCGCCGAGGCCGCGTCCAGGTGGCGCAGCGTGGCGCGGGCGACCTCGTGGGGCTGTTCCTCGGGGGCGAAGTGCCCGCAGTCCTCGATCACGTGAAGACCGCTGCCGGGGATGGCGTCGCGGAGCCGGTGGGCCCGTTCGAGGACCTGCCAGGTGTCCTGCGCTCCCCAGATGAGCTGCACGGGGATGTCGGCCAGGCGGAAGAGGCGGTCGCTGATCTCCATGGTGTGTTTCGGGTCGTAGTGGGAGACCTGGTGCGCGAAGAAGCTGGGCTGCCCGATCGGTCCGCTGATGAAGTCCAGATACGTCTCGAGGGCCTCCGGGTCGAACCGTTCGGGCCTGGCATGGGTGGAGCGGAGCCACTCGCGGAAGTGCTCGCGGTGCTCGCCGTCGGGCGTCCTCGCCAGCGTCTCCAGCCCCGCGGCCATCTGCTGCCGGGTGCGGGAGGAGGGGTAGCTGTCGAAGCTGACGACGTCGATGAGGGTCAGGCTGCGGAGCCGGGGGGTGGACTCGACGGCGAACCGCTGGGCGATCCCGCCGCCGATGTCGTGGGCGACGAGGTGGAACGTCTCCAGCCCCCAGTGCTCGAGCAGCCCTTCCAGGATCGCGACGTTCCCGGTGATCGAGGTGTCCACCGCAGGGTCCGCGGGCCGCTCGGACACACCGTAGCCCAGCAGGTCGAACACATGCGCCCGGTACCCGGCGGCCACGAGCTCCGGCACCACACCGCGCCAGATCAGGGACGAGGAGGGGGTGCCGTGGAGCAGCACCACCGGCTCGCCCTCGCCGTGGATGCCATGGGCGATCCGGTGCCCGGCGATGACGGCGTGCTGATCGACGATCTGTTCCATGCGCGCTCCTCGGTTCCTCCGTGCCCCTCCCGTGCCACAGAGCGTGATTCCGGCTCTGCTGCACCGGCGCCGGCGCGAGCGCCGTCCGTCCGTCCACGATAAATAGACTGGTCTACCCAGCGCAATCACCCCGTACGACCTCGGCAGCAGCGCCCCGATCGCGATGCCGGAGCTCTTCTCCGCGGACGCCGCGGCGGTGGTCCGGGCCGGAGAGCGGCCACGCCTCCCGGTGACCACAACGGAGCCCTCCGCGGGCACGTCAGTGCGCGCAGAGGGCTCCGAGATGGCCTCGAGACCTGGCCGGGGTCAGCGTCCGAGGAGGCGGGCGAAGAATCCGGGGCGGGGGGCGTCGTCGGCGTGGCCGGGGCAGCGATCCCGGGGGGCGACGTTCTTCATGACCTGGTCGACGTGCTGGCCGCAGCCGGCCCAGGTGGTCTTGCCGCAGGTGCGGCAGGTGGTGGCTCGGCACATGGGGTGCTCCTTGAGGGTTGGGGAGGGGTCAGGCGGTCTGCGCGGGTGCCTTCTCGAAGAGGGCTGCGAGGGAGGGGTCCGGTGCGACGCGATTCCAGGGCATCTTCGAGAGGACCGAGGCCATGGCGCAGGAGTCGCCGAGGGCGGAGTAGGTCAGGCCCGCGCCGATGGCGCCGGCGACCATTCCCAGGCGGGGGTGGATCAGCTGACCGGCCAGGGTGCCGAGCAGGACGAGGGAGCCGGCCGTCATGCGGACCTGGCGGTCCATCGCCCAGCGGGTTCCGCGTCGCACCACGGTGCCGCCGGCTGCCTGGTAGGCGGCGATGCCGCCCTCGAGGACGTCGACGGTGTCGAAGCCGGCCTCGTGCAGTGCCGAGCAGGCCTTGCTCGCCCGGGCGCCGGACTGGCACACCAGCACGACGTGGTCGTGCATGCGCTCGGCGAGGGCCTCGGTGTGCTCGGTGAGGAGGTCCAGGGGCACGTTGTAGGAGCCGCGGATGTGGGTGGTCTCGAACTCGCCCGGGGTGCGGACGTCGACGATCATCAGCTCCGGATCCTCGGAGAGGCGTCGGGTGAGCTCGGCCGGCGCGACGGTACGGGGGGCGTTCTGTGCGGGGGTGGTCATCGGGCATCCTCCCCGGTGGTCGCGAGGTCGTGCTGCTGCGCGGTCCACTGGGACCAGCCGGCGTAGCTGCCTTCCAGCTCGACCACGTCGTGGCCGGCGCGGCGCAGCGCCGCGGCGGCGACGGAGTTGCGCAGACCGGACTGGCAGAAGGTGATCAGGCGGCCCGCACCGGGATCGGGCAGGTCGTCCTGGTGGAAGAGCACCTTCCCGGCCGAGAGCTGCTCGGCGCCGGTGATGGTGCCGTCCGCGTGCTCGCTGCGGTTTCGCACATCCAGCAGCAGGGCCGTGGAGTCCTTCGCGCGCAGCGCCTCAAGATCGGCAGGGGAGACCACCGCCGGGACCGTGGTGGGCAGGCCGTCGAGGGAGGTGACATAGCCGGTCAGGGAGTCCACCCCGACCCGCACGAAGTGTTCGCCGTACTCGGCGGCGTCCTCGGCGCCCTCAGCAAGCACCACCAGGCGGGCGTCGTCGCTCTCGGGATCGAAGGCCCAGGCGATGTGGGTGGCGGCCTTGCCGAGCGAGGGGATGCTCAGCGCGCCGGGCACCGTCCCGGCGTGGACCTGATCCACGCCCCGGGTATCGACCAGCGCGAGAGTGCCGTCCTCGAGGCCGCGCTCGAGCTCGCCCGCGTCCATCGGCCGCGGGGCGGGCCGGTCGCCGAGGATCGCGGGTCCCTGCTTGTTCTGGCGCTTCATCCGTGCGAAGTAGGCGTGCGCGTCGGGCTGCCCGTCCAGCAGTTCGTCGATGAAGCCCTGCTCGTCGTCGCGCTCGAGGTAGGTGGCCCACCAGGCGAACTTCCGCTCATAGCCGACGGTCGTCGACGGCAGAGCGCCCAGCGCCTTGCCGCAGGCCGATCCGGCGCCGTGGCCGGGGAAGACCTGCACATGGTCGGGCAGGGTGAGGAAGGCGCCCTTCAGCGAGGCGAACAGCTGCTTGGCGCCCTCGAACCGGGTGTCCTGCATGCCGGCGGCCTCGTCCAGCAGGTCCGGACGGCCCAGGTCCCCGGAGAACACGAAGTCACCGGTGAGGTAGTAGCCGGGCTCGTCGGTGAAGGCGCCATCGGTGATCAGGTAGGACAGGTGCTCCGGGGTGTGGCCCGGGGTGTGGCGGGCGGCGACGGTGATGTTGCCCAGCTGGATCGTGTCGCGATCGTGCAGCAGCTCGGCCTCGAAGCCGTAGGTCCAGTCCTCTCCACCCTCGCCGGAGACGTACGCGGTGGCACCGGTCGCGGCGGCCAGCTCACGGGTGCCGGAGAGGAAGTCGGCGTGGATGTGGGTCTCGGTCACCGCGGTGATGGTCATCCCGTGGTGGGCGGCAAGGTCCAGGTAGACCTGGATGTCGCGCCGCGGATCCACCACCAGCGCCACGCTCTGGGACTGGCAGCCGATGAAGTAGCTGGCCTGGGACAGGTCCTCGTCATAGATGCGTTCGAGAAGCATCGTTCCTCCTGAAAGAAGTGGTCTGCAGTATTGCGCTTCGTATACCCCCCAGGGTATCAGGTACCCCCGGGGGTATGCAAGGCGGCGGTGGAGAGTTGGTCGATCGCTGCGGGTCTCCTCGCGGCGCGATCCGGAGTCCCCGGGTTCGTGGCGCGCACCGTTTCGAGCATCCTCGTGAGGCGGGAGGCGCGGAGCCCGCCCTGATGGGTCCGCGCCAGCAGTCCGTCACGGAAGAGCATCAGTGTGGGCAGGGCCCGGATGTTCGCGGCAGCGGCCAGTCCGGGCTCGGCCTCGGTGTCGACGGCGGCGAACAGCACCTCCGGGTGCTCAGCGGCGACGGCAGCGAAGATGGGGGAGAAGCGCCGGCACGGGGCGCACCAGGAGGCCCAGAAGTCCACCACGACCAGCTCATGGGAGCGGATCGCGGAGCCGAACGTGGCCTCCGTCAGTGCGAGGACGTGCCCGGGTGCGTGGGGAGCGGAGGCGCTCATGTGGTTCTCCGCGTCGCGTGCAGGGGGCAGCTCGGCAGCAGGAACCAGCATCCGGCAGCCGCGAGGGCGAGCAGCACCGCTACCGCGCCGGCGATGGTGCCGGCGATCCCCGGCAGCTCCTGGACCAGGACGAACGCGCCCATGACCAGGACGAAGATGCCGAAGCCCTTGCGCAGGACGTTTTCGGGGATCCGCCCGGCCAGGCGCGATCCGAGCAGTGAGCCGAGGATCGCGGCGAGGGTCACCCCGCCCACCAGGGCCCAGTCCAGCGAGACCGAGGTGAGGTAGCCGGCGAGCCCTGCGAAGGACTTCATCGCGATCACCACCAGCGAGGTGCCTACGGCCACCGGCATCGGCAGTCCTCCTAGCAGCGCCAGGGCGGGCACCACCAGGAACCCTCCGCCCGCGCCGACCAGGCCGGTGGCGAGTCCGACCGCGAGCCCTTCGGCCACGATCTTCGCCGTGGGCAGGTCGCGCGGGGAGGGGTCCTCTGAGCGGGCGCTCTTGCGGCCGCGGATCATCGCGATCGACGTCGCGACCATCATCAGCGCGAACGCGATCATCAGCACGGTGCCGGGGATGTAGCCGCCGAGGAGGCCGCCGCCGAAGGCGCCGACCATCCCCGCTGCCCCGAAGATCAGCCCGGTGCGCCACCGCACCCGGCCAGCGCGGGCGTGGCTGATGGCGCTGACTGCCGAGGTGGTCCCGACGACGAACAGCGAGGCGGCGATCGCCTCTCTGGGCGGGAGCCCTGCCACATAGGTCAGGATCGGCACTGTCAGGATGGAGCCGCCGCCGCCGAGCAGTCCGAGCGAGACGCCGATCAGGACCGCCAGCAGCAGGGTGAGGACGAGGGTGAACGTCATGAAGGCCTCCTTCTGGGCTGCGGAATCAGGCCGTGGGCAGGCCGGCGGCGTGCCACGCGACCATCCCGCCACCCATCGTCGCGGCATCGAATCCGGCCGCCTCGAGCTGCTCCGCCGCGCGGGCGCTGCGCTGCCCGCTGCGGCACACCGTGATCACCGGCCGCTCCCGGTCCAGCTCTCCCGCTCGCGCGGCGAGCTGTCCGAGCGGGATGTGGATCGCGCCGGGGATCATCCTCTCGGCAACCTCCTCGTCCTCGCGGACATCGACGATCTGGTCCCGCACGCGACGGACATCGGCCTCGGCAACGGTGATCTCGGGCATGACTGCTTCCTCTCCACGTAGTCAGTCGCCCCCGTGGCCGGGCTGGCGACCGGCGGGTGCACTGCGCCCGCGCCACAGAGAATGACACATACCCCAGGGGGTATGCAAGACACCCCCGGGGGTATAGGATCGGGCCATCACCTTCAGTCAGGAGAACGCCATGGAACTCGACCCCTCGGACATGACTCCCGTCATCCATCGCCTCAAGCGGGCTCAGGGACAGCTCGCCGCTGTCACCCGGATGATCGAGGAGGGCAGTGAGTGCAAGGACGTCGTCACCCAGCTCTCGGCCGTCTCCAAGGCGCTGGACCGCGCCGGATTCGCGATCATCGCCAGCGGTATGGAGCAGTGCATGACCAGCCCGGACAAGGATCTGGACCGCAAGGAACTCGAGAAGCTGTTCCTGACCCTGGCCTGAGACTCAGGACCTCGAGATGATCGAGGTCCGGCACGACGACCCGAAGGAGAACGCGATGACCTACACCCATCACCTCACCCTCGACCAGCCGTACGCGCAGGCCGTCGAGAGCGTGCGCGCAGCGCTGTCCGAGCAGGGATTCGGGATCATCACCGAAATCGATATGCGGGCCACGTTCGAGAAGAAGCTCGACGCCGACGCGGCCGAGGAGATCGGCGACTACATCATCCTCGGCGCCTGCAATCCCAGCCTTGCTCGCCAGGCCCTCGGCGCAGAGCCGCAGCTCGGCGCACTGCTGCCGTGCAACGTGATCGTCCGGCGCGGGGCCGACGACGGCCACAGCATCGTCGAGGCGATGGATCCGAAGGTCATGGTCCAGCTCAGCGACAGCGATCAGGTCCGGACTGTCGCTGAGGACGCCGACAGCCGACTGCAGGGCACCCTGGCGGCGTTGCGCCGCTCCGCCTGACGTCCCTGAGCCCTCCCCGGCCAGCCGACCTGAGCACCGGACCACTCACTGACGACGTTCACCCGCCGAGAATCTGGAGGGCCTGCATCAGGCCCCGTGGCCTCTGCCGAAAGGGGAGGGTTCCCTCCGGTGGTCCGACCATGCGGGCAGCGATCACGCAGAGCGCCATCCACGCTTGTGGCCCGTGGTCAGCCCGCCATGGGCAGGCCGGCGCCGGCGGCGTCGTCGAAGTTGCCGTCGATGTGCACGACTTCGCGACCTTTGCGCTCGAGCAGGCTCGCAGTAGGAAGTCAGTCCGCACCCGGCAGCTCCGCCACGTCGGTGAGGCCGGCGGTGGCACCGCCCACGGTGTCGGAGGCCGCGGCGATCCGCTCCGCCATCACCGTGGAGGCCTGCTCTTCGACGGTGTCGTCGGTGTAGGCGATGTGCCACGAGGAGACCTGGTGGCAGCGATGGGTGCGCGCGGTGATTCCGGTTCCGGCCGTAGATCGTGGCGACCTCGAGACCGGTATCGCGCAGCCGCTCGCCCATCACCTCGGCGTCGTCGCGCGGCTCCACGACTCCCGCCGCGCGTAGCCCGGGGAGCACCGCGACATGGAGGCCTCGTCATGACCGCTCGCTCTGGAGAGCCCACTCACGAACCGTTCCCAGGACCTGGAAATCCGCCGGTCCCGCAGCTCGAGGACGACGAGACGACGGCGCCCCGCCCGGAGGAGGAGATCGCGGATCGGCTGCGGTCCGAGCCCGATCCGGACGGCCGCCCTCACGACGGCTGAGACGCACCGCACCGCACGAGCGCTGGTCGCTCCGGTGCTGTCGATCAGCTGTCCCGCACCGCCCGGACGGAGCAGGACTCCTCTCGCGGCGCAGCAGCACGCCATCTCGCGGCCAGGTTCTCGAGCGTCACGGCACGTAGCACGCTCCGGACACGGTGCGGGAGTCGCTGGCTCTGTTCCGGGGCGGCATGGGCGCGTTCTCAGTGGGCGAACCGATAGGCTCGATGGCGTGAAGGAGATCCCGCTGAACTCCCCGATTCGCATCGCACGCCCGTCCAGTGATCTTGACGCGGCCGAACGTTTCTGGGTCGAGGGCGTCGGCCTGCAGATGCTCTGGCGATCCGGCAAGGACGTCGAGGGCGGGCATCGGCTGACAATGGTCGGCCAGCCCGGTGCTCCCTGGCACCTGGAGCTCGTCGACGATCCCGAAGCGGCGGCGGCTTCCATGCCCGGCCCCGAAGACCTGCTCGTGATCTACCTCGGCGAGCCCGCGGATCCGGAGCTTCTCGACCGGATCACGGCCGCGGGCGGCCGCCTGGTGGCCGCTCGCAACCCCTATTGGGACCGCTGGGGTGTGACCATCGCCGATCCGGATGAGCACCTCGTCGTCCTGAGCGAGCGCACTTGGGGATAGTGACGAGCCGTCGACGCAGCATCTGAACGGTCGACGCCAGCCGCATCGCCCCTCTCTTCGACGGCGACGGTGCTGTTCGGGTGGAGCTCGGCGCTGGTCGTGGAGATGGCGGTGGGAGCGCGGTCGGGCACGGAGTGAGACGGACCTGCCCGTTCTTGGCTCACCGCGCCGAGGCCGCGTCCAGGTGGCGCAGCGCGGCGCGGGCGACCTCGTGGGGCTGTTCCTCGGGGGCGAAGTGCCCGCAGTCCTCGATCACGTGAAGGCCGCTGCCCGGGATGGCGTCGCGGAGCCGGTGGGCCCGTTCGAGAACCTGCCAGGTGTCCTGCGCTCCCCAGATGAGCTGCACGGGGATGTCGGCCAGGCGGGAAAGGCGATCGCTGATCTCCAACGTGTGCTTCGGATCGTAATGCGAGACCTGGTGCGCGAAGAAGCTGGGCTGCCCGATCGGTCCGCTGATGAAGTCCAGATACGTCTCGAGGGCCTCCGGGTCGAACCGTTCGGGCCTGGCATGGGTGGAGCGGAGCCACTCGCGGAAGTGCTCGCGGTGCTCGCCGTCGGGCTCCGACAGGGAGGCGAGCACCAGGATAGTTCGAGGCGGGGATCCGTTCAGCGGGCTCAGGGACGGCGCGCTTTCGTCGTGCCCGGTGTGGCGCCCTGCCTCACCCCACCCAGCTCAGGAACTCCTCCGCCGTGATCACGGGCTTGTCCCACTTCGCGGCATTCTTCGCCTTGCCGGACTGCGAGCCCGCCTCGGCAACGACCAGCACGTCGGTGCGGGTCTTGGTCAGCGTCGGCACGGCCACGAGCCCCCGTGCCACGGCCATGGCGTGGAGATCCTCCTTCTCCAGCCACCCGTGCCCCGGCGAGTGGACCGTCCCCGAGAAGCACACCCGCGCCCCGGCCACGAGCACGTCGGCCGCCGCCACGGGTCCGTCGGCCGCGAACCCCTCGGGCAGCACCTGCACCCCGAAATGGCGCTCCACCGCGCGCAGGCGCTCGACCACCTCGTCGTCGGGGGAGAGCACCCGCTCCCACGTCCCACCGAGCAGACGCGCGAGGACCTCGGCGGAGTCGTCCTGCGCACCCAGGTTCCCGCCCACCACGAAGCCCGTCGGCTGCGATACCCCGCCGGCTCCGGTGGTCCGCGCGAGCAGGTACCCGTGCCCGGTGACGACCTGGCGGAACGCCGTGCCCGTCCCGGGCAGCTCGGCGCCCGAGGCGCGCACACGCCGCACCGCATCGCGCACCGCCCGGGCCCGTTCGAGCGCGGTCGGCGCCGTCAGCCCCGTGCGCTCGTCCTCGGTCAACAGGCGGTGGGGGAGGTCGAGCCCGAGCGGTATCGGCTCCACGATCCCGTTGCGCTTGAGCTCGAAGTCCACGTGCGCGAGCTGGCGGTCCACCCCGGCGCCCACCGGCACCCGACCGGCCAGCAGCGCGCTGAGCGCGGGCCAGGCCTCGGCCAGCAGCGGCGCGAGCTGCACGTCCCGCGCGGTCAGGCCGAACTCGTCGCGCGCGGAGAACAGGTCCTGGGTGGGGTTCAGGACGGTGGTCGCCTCGTCCCCGTCCTCGGTCACCACCGCGATCTCCACCGGTCGGGGTCGCCAGCGGTCGCCGTCGGTGCCCACCGTGAGCACCGACAGGTAGGCCTCGCCGAGCGCGTCGGTGCTCGCCGCTCCGGTCGCGAGGTAGCGGCGCACCCGCTGGTCCGTCTTCAGGTCCCGCGGCAGCACCTCGCGCCGGAGCACCAGGCCCGCGAGACTCGTGCAGCGCGAGAGCGCCACATACAGCTGGCCGTTGGCGAAGGTGCCGCCGGTGAGGTCCACGACCACGCGATCCAGGGTCTGGCCCTGGGACTTGTGGATGGTGATCGCCCAGGCCAGCTTCATCGGCAACTGGGTGAAGGTCCCGACCTTCTCGTGCCGGAGCGAGCCGCCCTGCACGCTGGGCCGCGTGATCTCCCAGGTGTGCTCGCGCACCTGCTCGGTGCTGCCGTCGCGCAGGAGCACCGTGATGCGCGGCCCGTCCTCGTCGGCGCCGATCGCGGTGATGCGGCCCAGGGTGCCGTTGACCCAGCGGTTGCTCGGGTCGTTGTTCAGCAGCATCACCTGCGCGCCGACGGCGAGCTGCAGCATGTCGTCGGTGGGGTGCTCGAACCCGTCGGTGTCCCCGGTGATCCGGGCGCTGAAGGTGCGCGCCGGATCGGGGAGGCGCTCGAGCAGCTGGCGGTTGCGGGCGCCGACGATCCGGTTCGTGGTGGCCAGCGTCAGCCAGAACTCGTCCTGCGCCGGCTCGAACTCCGGATCGGTGCGCTGGTTCAGCTCGGCCCGGGCGTCCTCGAGCAGCGTCCCGTCCCGCACAGCGTTCAGCAGGGTCACCAGCTGATCATCGCCCTGCTGGCGGAACACGGTGCCGAGCTCGACCACGGGGAAGGTCGCCGGGTCGAAGGAGTTCGCGGAGAAGAAGAACGGGGTCCCGAAGCGCTCCTCGATCCACGCCGCCTCCGCATCCCTCACCACTGGCGGCAGCTGGTACAGGTCGCCCACCAGCACCAGCTGGACCCCGCCGAAGGGCGTGCCCGGCTTCGGACCGAAGCGCTCGAGGGCCGCGGTGAGCGCGTCGAACAGATCGGCTCGCACCATCGAGGCCTCGTCGACGATGAGAGTGTCCAGCTCCTTGAGCGCCCTCGCGAAGCGGCCCGGGTAGTAGCCGCCGCCGCGCACCGTCTCCTCGGTGACCCCGAGCGGGAAGGAGAACAGGCGGTGGATCGTGTACCCGTCCACGTTCAGCGCCGCGATCCCGGTGGGCGCGACGGTGATCGTGCGGCGCTGGGCGGACTCGAGGTAGTGGCGGATCAGCGTCGACTTGCCGGTGCCCGCCTTGCCCGTGAGAAACAGGTGATGGCCGGCGTGGAGATGGTCGAGCGCCGCCTGGAACTCGGGGGTGATGGTGAAAGCGGCGGCCGACGGGGCTGGTGCGGCCGCCGGGTTCGGTGCCTCCGAAACGGCAGGTGCGGCCGCCGGGGCGGCGGGGGCCGCATCGGCCGGGGCGGCGTGCGTCCGGGTGCGCCGGGGCAGCGAGTCTGTGGTGGGGGCAACGACCGCCCTCGGGGTTCCCACCGACGGGTGGTCCTCCCCGTCCCTCGCCGCGCGGTACTGCGCGACGAGCGCGGCGCTCAGCCGCCCGCGCTCGCCGACGGCGATGCCCTGCGCACGGGCCCAGGCACGGATCGCGGTGGGGGAGGCGTCGGCGGTGCGGGGGTCGACGGGCGTGGCAGGAGGGGCGCTCGCCGGCGGTGGGGTGCGCGGGGCAGCCGGCGTTGGCATCTGCGCCTGCGTCGGCTCCTGCGCCTGTGGAGCCGTCTCGACCACGACCGGGCGGGCAGCGGCCCGCGTTCCCGCGTCCAGCGCACGCGTCGCGGTGAGCGGGCCGTCGAAACCGGTCTGCGCATCCATCGCGAGGTACCGCGCGAGCAGGTCCGCGGTGGCGAAGGAGTCGCCGAGTGCGGAGTGGGCGCCCTGGAGCTCCACCCCGAGCGCCGCGCAGCAGTCCGACAGTCTGCGCCGCTGCAGTTGCGGCAGGTACAGCGTGCTGCCCTGCAGGGTGCAGTACGCCTGGAAGCGCGGCATCGGCAGCTCAGCGCGGGTGAACTCGGCGCGCAGGAAGGCGACATCGAACTCGGCGTTGTGTGCGACGACCACGAGATACTGCAGGGCCGTCCCGACCGCGACCGCGAGGTCCCGGAAGCGGGGCGCGGTGGCGACGGCAGCATCGGTGATCCCGTGGATGTGGGTCGCGCCGACGGGACCGTCCGGATGGAAGCGCGCCGTCCACTGGTCGAGCACGCGCCCGTGCTCGTCCGTGCGCAGGATCGCGAGCTCGAGGATCCGGTGGCGGTCGGGGTCGAGCCCAGTGGTCTCCACATCGATCACCGCGAAGCGCGGGATGGCGGGCGGGGTCAGCGAGTCGGCCTCCGCCGGGGCGGGAGGACGGCGGCGCAGACGATTCAGCAGCCCCACGGGAGCCCCTTCCGAAGCGGAGAGCATAGTGCCCTCGATCATCGCAGAGCGGGCTGACGATGCAGGACGCTCTACACGAGCTGGAACGGCGGCGGAACTGGCCGAGCGCGTCTGCGGCGGCGGATCGCCGGCGGTCCGCCGAGCATGCCCGTCGGCTGCCAGCCCCAGCGCCCACGATGATCCGACGACGACCACCCCCGACGAGATCAGCGAGGACCGCTCATGGGCGCAGAATGGCCCGGCATCCTCGATCCCGAGGTGCGAGCTCATCGAGGAAGGGTTCGTCTGGGCCGCTGGTGACCGCTCCGCTGTGTGACTGTTCCTGCCGGTGCTGCCGTACGTGGCGGTGAACGGACTGCGAGCGTGGATCACGGCTGGCAACACCGTACCGCCGATCCTTCTGTCGGCCGTCGAGCATCCGGAGTTCCGCACTCTCATCGATCTGATCACCCACCCGGGCGCTGCCGTGGACGCGACCTACGTGGACGCGCTCACGTCGGAAACAGCGGGACCGGAGCACCGCGAGGCGAGGAGCTCCGGTCGCGGCCGCTGAACGTCACGGCACCCCGGCTCAGGCCGGGTCGACGCCCTTGCCGGAGGGGGAGACCAGGATCTTCACGGCAGTCTCGTTGCGATGGATGAGGGTGTCGAACCCCTTGTCGATCAGATCCTCGAGCTGGATGCGCCCGGTGATGAAGGGAGCGAGATCGATCTTGCCGCTCTCCACGAGCTCGATGACCGCCGGGTGGTTGTTGACGTATCCGATCGATCCACGCAGGTCGATCTCCTTCATCACCAGCTTGTGCATGTCGAAGTCGGAGCGGTGGCCCCAGATCGAGATGTTCAGCAGCACCCCGGTGGGTCGCAGCGCATCCATCAGGGTGTCCAGCACCGCCTGCACGCTGGTGGCCTCGAAGGCGATGTCCGCGCCCTTGCCGCCGGTGAGGTCGTGCACCTCCTGGGCCACGTCGACTGCGGCCGGGTCCAGTGCGTGATCCGCGGCGCCGGAGTCCAGGGCCTTCTGGCGGCGCAGCGAGGAGAGCTCGGAGATCACCACTGTCACGCCCAGGGCCCGCAGCACCGCACCGGTGAGCAGTCCGATGGGGCCGGCGCCGCCGATCACGGCGATGTCACCGGCCTTCGCGCCGGAGCGCTGTACTCCGTGATAGGCGACGGCGAGCGGCTCGATGAGCGCGGCCTGGTCCAGCGGGATGCTGGGATCGATCTTGTGGACCCAGCGGCGAGGGACGGCGAGCTTCTCGGCCAGACCGCCTCCGCCGCCGCCGAGGCCGATGAAGTTCATTCCCTCGGAGAGGTGGTAGTCGGTCGAGTCCGGACCGGTGTCGGTGCCGTCTTTGAGGATGTAGGGCTCGACGACCACCGTGTCACCCACCTCGAGGTCGGTGATGCCCTCGCCGAGCGCCGCCACGACCCCGGAGAATTCGTGGCCGAGCGTCACCGGAGCCGTCTCTCCGGTCCAGGACGTCGGCGTGTCCGGGGTGGGGCAGAAGATCGGACCGTCCAGGTACTCATGCAGATCGGTGCCGCAGATCCCACAGAAGGCGACGTCGATGAGCACCTCGCCAGCGCCGGCGGTGGGTTCGTCGATCTCCTCGATGCGGATGTCCTTGTTGCCGTAATAGCGTGCTGCGCGCACGGTGATCAACCCTCTCGACTTCGCTCTCTGGTCGCTTCTCGCCCGGGGAAGTGATGGCATCGATCGTAGCGAGCCGGATGAGATGCGGAGGGGGACCAACGTCGCTCAGAGCGGAGCGGCACGATGACCTGAGGACGACAACCCCCGACGAGATCCGCGAGGACCGCTCATGAGCGCAGAATGGCCCGGCATCCTCGATCCCGAGGTGATGAACGAGAGCATCGTCGAGGCGTCCCACCGCCTCGCCGACGCCGCGAAGACCGGCCGCTGGGATGTGGTGCTGGACCTCCTCGAGTCGGGGCAGGCGCAGGACGCCAACCAGTGGCGGTTCGGCGAGACGTCCTGGTTCACCCCGCTGCACCAGGCGGCCTGGCTCGGCGCTCCGGTCGAGGTCGCCGAACGACTGCTCCGCCTCGGCGCGTGGCGCTCGCTCCGGACGGCCGACGGCGCCCGGGCGGACGATCTCGCACGGACGCGCGGCCACCACTACCTGCTCGAGATCCTCGCCGTCCCGGAGCTGACCGAGCGGGAGCAGCAGAAGTTCACGGCGTGGGATCAGCATCTGGCGGCCCTGATCGCGGAGCGCACCCGGAGCCTCGATCCCGTGCGGTCCCGCCCGGTGCCCACCGAGGTGATCGCCCTGGACCGGCTCGAGTCGCTCTGGTTCCCGTATCCAGGGATGTACGGCGGCTTCACCTTGTCGATCCGGGAGGACCGGCTCGTGGTGGCGAGCTGGAGCCGGGTCGTCGACGGCTCCGGGCAGAGGCACGTCATCACCGAGAGCGGGTGCGAGCTCGTCGAGGAAGGGTTCGTCTGAGCCGTCGTCGGCACGTCGGCGTGCTCGCTCCTCCCACCTGGTCCGCCGCTCCCGCCGCGCGTAGCCTGGGGGCACCACGACAGGGAGGCCTCGCCATGACCGCTCGATCCGGAGATCCCACGCACGAACCGTTCCCCGGCCCCGGGGAACCGCCCGTCCCACAGCTCGAGGACGATCAGACCGCGGCGCCCCGCCCGGAGGAGGAGATCGCAGACCAGCTGCGGTCCGAGCCCGCTCCGGACGGCCGCCCGCACGACGGCTGACACGCGCCGCACCGCACGAGCCGAGGTCGCTCCGGTGGGACCATGGCTCCATGGCGCACACGGAGCAGCTTCTCGTCGAGATCAGGGGTGCCCTCGGCCAGCTGTCCCGCACCGCACAGGCGGAACGGGACTCTTCTCGCGGCGCGGTGGCGCGCAACCTTGCGGCCACGTTCTCGGGCGTCACGGACCGCGGCACGCTCCGAGACGCGGCACGGGAATCGCTGCCCCTGTTCCGAGGCGGCATGGGCTCGTTCCAGGACGTCGGCACCGCGCCCATGGCGGACGCAGTCGAGCGGCTGCACCGCGCGCTGTCCAGGGCATCGCAGCGCTGGTGACCTCGTGCCTCCACTCGGATCTCGACCCCGGTGATGGCGGTCGTCGCCGTCGGCGTCCTCGTGCTGGGGATCGTGGGATCCGCTTGACCGGCGAGGACCCTCACTCCGGCGCGGGCAGCCAGATCCATCCTTCGTCGGCCGCGGCCGCGGCGAGTTCCGCTCGTGGAGAGATCGCCCTGCCAAGCAGCACCTCTCGGGCGACCACCGCGGCGATCACGGCGTCGAGTGCATCGTCCGATGCCGCGCACACGCCCTCGTGTCCTGCCCAGTCCAGCCACGGCCACCGGGCGCTGAGCGCTTCGACGAGCTCGCCACGCACCAGAGCTCCGGCGGCCTTCTTATAGCGCTGGGCTCCGAATCCCCAGGCGGCGAGCGCGGCGCCCGGGTACACCTCGCAGGCCACACCGCTTCCGTCGCGCGGTGTGGGGATGTGCTGCTCCCGCAGGCGCGCGGCGATCGCCGCCCAGCGGATGGCAGGGTAGGCGATCTTGTCCGCTGCGACGCTGAGAGGCGTCTTGCCCACCCGCCTGCGCACCTCGAGATCCGTCTCTCGGAAGAGAACGGCCCGACGCCAGTCCGGTCCGGTGTCCGCCGGGGACTCGAGGTCGCCGGCCTGGTGCCCGGCGACCAGATCGACGAAACGGCGCGGCCATCCGAAGGGCACGTCGACGCCGGCTTTCGAGGCGGGAATGATCGCCGCGAGAACGTCGTCGTCGCTCGCCCCCACGTGGACGTCGTCGATGCGGACCACGTGGTTCTCCTCGCGGAGCACCGCGAGACCTGTCCTGCGCGGGTCCGCCGCGAGATCGATGCCGGCGAAGAGCCGAGGGGCCACTGTTCTCACCCGTCCGACCGCGAGAACCGGTTCGTCATGTGGGTGCTCGCGGTGGCGAGGACCTCGCCCAGCAGCGCGTCCGTCGCGGTGCGGATCTGCACGGCGATCGTCGTGTTCGCCCCGGCGAGCAGGGCAGCTACCTGGACGTCGTTGGCCGATGACGCCGCCGCGGTCGCCGCGTGCACGGCCGCGTGACCAAGCGCCAGGGTGCGCTGCTGGTAGCGCTCGATCGCGGGGAGGGTCTCGGCGTGGTGCGCGTCCGCGAGGGCCGCGATCATGCGTGAGGTCCAGTAGAAGCTGTCCGTGCTGACGTTCGCCCCGGTGGTCGTGAGGTAGCCGGGTGCTTCCTCGACGTTCGTGAACATCGGGATCAGCGTGGTGAACGGGAGCGAGGCGTAGGCGACCCATTGCAGCGCGCGATGGGACGGGGGCAGGTCCGGGCGGATCTGCAGGATCGCGAGCGCGTTGTGGCGGTTGATGCCGATGGGGCGGAACGCCGTGCGCTCCGCCTCGGTGCCGCGGGCGGAGTACGGGTCGAAGACGGTGCCCTGGTAGTGGGAGCTGAGCACGTCTTTGACGTCCTCGATCGTGAGGAGGCGCTCGGGCCGCCGGCTCCACGGGAGATCGTCCGAGTTTGGGCTCGCCCCGGGCAGGCCCGCGTCCCAGTCCTCGCTCGTGGGATTCAGGGTGCGCTGCATGGACCAGGCGCGGGGTGTGTTGTAGACGTGGTCCGCGGACGTGTGGGAACCGAAAGCAAGGCGAGGGTTGAACACCGACGGCGCCGGATCGTCCACGTCCCGCTGCGTGAGGTCCAGGTGGTGGGTGGTGAGGAACTCCCGCAGGTCGGGGCTCGCCAGGTGGTCGCGGCCCGGCCCTTCCGCGTCGTCGAGGTCGAAGGAGTCGATGCCCAGCTGGTTCGGCATCGTCACGTAGTGGTCCTCCGGGACGCGCCGCGCGATCCAGTGGTGCCCGCCCACCGTCTCGAGCCACCAGATGTCCTGCTCGTCGCTGAAGGCGATCCCGTTCATCTCGTAGGTGCCGTGCTCCGTGAGCAGCGCGCCGAGGCGCTCCACCCCCTCGCGCGCGGTGCGGATGTAGGGGAGGACCAGCGTCACGAAGTCCTCCTCGCCGAACCCGCCGGGCGCGCCGGTGGCCGGGTCGTGCCTCACGAGCGGGTCCGCGCCGAGCACCCACGGGTTGCTGGTGATCGTCTCCGTGGCGCTCATGCCGACGTTCGCCGCGTTGATGCCGGCGCTCGGCCACACCCCGTTGACCCCCAGCGCATCCGGGATCGCGGTGTACCGCAGCGGATCCTCCGTGACTACAACGTCATGGCCCGCAACACCTTGGCCAGCCAGCGTCGGACGGAATCCTTCGAGATACCCTCGTGGCGGGCGACCGCGGTAACTGCGGCGAACTGGGAGGGGTACTCCTGCTGGTGTTCCCGCACGAGCCACACGCACCTCGCGCGCAACTGGGGATCGATTGTCTTCGACATGCTTTCTATCCTCTCGGACACAAACAGCAGCGGCGACAAACCTGGGACGGTTCATAATGTATGAGTGGACTCAAAACGGAGAGTCATCGCCCTTCCGATCTTGGTCCTCTCCTGCAGGTGACTCCGCTCCATTGTCTTGCGGCTCAGATTGATCGTTCCCCCAATCCTCACGGATCGCGACGATCAGCTCTCTGTCGACACCCAGATCTGCGATCACCTTCTTGAAGGCCTCGGTGCGCCCGCCACCCGTTCCAGTGAGTCCACGCGAGACAATTTCAGCAAAAGTCGTCCGACCAATATACTTAGTGTTGTTGTAAGTTACCCTAAAGCCGCCCCTTGGGCCTGAATTAAGGTCGTCCCCCGCAATTGCTAGACGCAACCACTCTGCCGGTACATACATGCCTTTTAGTGACTTCTCATCGAGCTTCGCAGCGGCGTCGCCACGGACGAACTTAAACCAAAAAGGCGTCCCAAAAGCGCGCCAATCTTCGGCGGTAGTAGCTTTCTCAATCCCGGCAGGCATTAGGTTCAGTTGTTTCAAGAGCTCACCCTTGCGGCGATAGGTCCAATCGTTGAGCGCATCGGCGCGGCGCGACTCCTCCCTTTCGAGCCGCTTGTATTGCACAAAGGTGAAAGAATCGTGGACCCGATCCCAGTATAGGAGGTCGATTCCAAGCTCCTCCTCGAGCGGCTTCTTGTTTACCGACATAACAACTAGCCGCTTCTTGCCGCCCCGGTCTTCGAACACAGTGGTACTTGCGCTGCGCGGATTGGGCGTGAGCTTCCCATCGAATCTCCCCAGGTCAAGCGGTAGGAGCTCCTCCTCGAGATCGCGCTCGTAAGCCCTGTTGAGTACCGTATCCAATAGTGTATCGTCACTTGTTTCACGATGGGTAACAATAAAGGTGTCTGCCGGGAGTTCCAACTTCGCGATTTGTGCGGCTAACACCACAGCGTCTCGTGCCTCCGCCCGCGCCTGCTCGACGGAGGGTGCATACCTTTTTGCAATTGCGAGCGCGCCGTTGAGCCAAGGCTTCAGGTTTTCGCCACGCTTCTCGAGGACGTCTATAAGATGGACGGCCGTGGAACGAGATGCCGACTGCGCGAAGAAAGGAGGGGGAGCCTCGCCGACTTGAACGCCTTGCGTGACCAAATCTGTGAGGGTGACCGGCTGATTCAGCAGATGAACCGGAGAAAGCATTGCGCGTACAGTTCCGGTCGCCACGCCCGCACGCGATTGCGTGACCGCGAATCCGTACAGAACCGGAGCGTCTTCGAACTCGCTAGTTACGTCAACTAGTGCGCAAATAGATCTCCTCGAGGGAGAGCTATCTTTATCGAATGCTTCCGAGAGTGTATCTGCACCATAAACACGTACCCGATTGGCCCCCTGTGTGGTTACGATCCAGAGAGCGAACCGGGGAAGGTTTGTATCCTTTGGCGGCATGCGATTATACTAGCCGAACCGCTACGAACAGGCGGGACAGGTCGCGGAAGGCGCGCGCGAGCGGGACTGTCGCACGAAAAGGTGACAGTTGGGGTGTCAGGCCGCGAGTGCGACCGGGTTCATGATGGTCTCGTATTCGATGGGGGTCAATCGGCCCAGGCCAGCTTGGCGGCGGCGTTGATGGTAGGTCCTCTCGATCCAGGTGATGATCGCGATCCGCAGCTCTTCTCGGGTTCGCCAGCGCTTGCGGTCCAGGACGTTATTCTGGAGCAGCGCGAAGAAGGATTCCATGGCGGCGTTGTCTCCGGCAGCACCGACTTGACCCATCGAGCCGATGAGGTGATGACGGTTCAGGGCGTGCACGAATTTCCTTGATCGGAACTGAGATCCGCGGCCCGAATGCACGATGTAACCAGCCGCGTCGCGACGCCGGGATACTGCGTTGTCCAGGGCGTTCACCGCTAGACGGGTCCTCATCCGGTCGCTGATCGAGTAGCCCACGATGCGGCCGGAGAAGACGTCCTTGATGGCGCAGAGGTAGAGCTTGCCCTCGTCGGTCCAGTGTTCGGTGATATCGGTGAGCCACAGTTCGTTGACGTCATCAGCGGAGAAGTCCCGCTTGACGAGGTCGTCATGGACTGGCGGGCCGGGGCGTTTTCCGTTCTTGCCACGCTTCTTCCCGAACACCGACCACCACTGGTTGTCTCGGCAGATCCGCCACGCGGTCCGCTCGCACATCTCCTCGCCGGCCTCTGCGGCTTCGCCGACGAGGAACCGGTAGCCGAACTCGGGATCGTCGTGGTGGGCGTCCAGCAGTGCGTTGGCGCGCTACGCCTCGACGAGCTCGGCTTTGGTGACCTGGTCTTTGAGCCAGCGGTAGTAGGGCTGGCGGGAGAGCTTGAGGACCCGCAGGGACACCGCGACGGGGATGCCGTCAGCGGCGAGCTCGCTCACGAGCGGGTAGAACCTTTTCCCGGCAGGTTCGCCTGGGAGAGGTAGGCGGCTACGCGGCGGAGGACCTCGTTCTAATGCTCCAGCAGCCGTTTGCGGCGGCGGAGGTCGCGCAGTTCCGCGGAGTCCTCACGGGTTTTCCGGGGCGGTTGCCGTCGTCGATGTCTGCTTGGCGGATCCATTTGGGGAGCGTCATCTCGTGGACGCCGAAGTCCTTCGCGATCTGCGCGAGAGTGATGCCGTCCTCACGGGATCGGGCCACTCGCACGACATCTTCGCGGAACTCCTGGGGGTAGGGCCTGACTTGCACAGGTTTAGTGTGTCAGCGCGTTGAGGACGTGTTGGGCGTCGTCGGTGAGGTCGGGCTTGGCGGTGATCTGCTGGCCGGCCAGGGTGATCGTGACGTCCTGCAGCGGGCGGAGGATGCGGATGATCTTGCGGATGCTGAACCCGGTCTTGTGCTGCAGGAAACGGGCGATTGCGAGCGCGGTGAAGACGATGGTGAGGTGGGCTTCGATCGCGTCGCGCTGATGATGGAACATGGGCCTGGCCTGGAGGTCTGTCTTGCTCATTCGGAAGGACTGCTCCACGTGCCAGAGGTCGTGGTAGCTGGAGAGCGCCTCCGGCGCGGCCATGGTGCTTGCGGGAATGTTGGTGACGTAGCCCTTCAGCCCGACCAGTTGCCGTGCCTTTCCCAGCGACTCCTCATCCAGTTCCTTGCCGGTCTTGGTGGATTTGATGAACCGGGTGCCCTTGACTGAGGCGTCGCCGGCGATCACGGCTCTCGCTCTGTTCTCCTGCTGCGTGAGGGTGTAGTTGTCGTGGACTGCGCGTTTGCGGGAGTAGGACCAGACCGCGCGCCAGTGACCGGGATACTCCTCGGGATCCCAGACCGGCTCTGTGCGGCGCCGCTTCGTCTCGGTCTTGGTGGAGCCGTGGCGCGGGGTGATCGTGTCGATTAGCTGCCCATCGTTGAACACGTCCCCGTTCCAGTGGAAGTGATTGGCCAGGTCACCGGGTGCTTTCTTCGGCCGCGAGCCGACGATGAACTTCAACTCCGCCTCGGCCAGAGCGTTCAGGTTCGCCATCGAGAGCATCCCGGCGTCCGCGACGACAACCATGTCCGCCAGGTTGTGCCGGGCCTGGAACCGCTTGATGATCGGCACGATCGTGAGGGTCTCCGCCTTGTTGCCCTCGAAGCAGCCGATCTCCAGGGGGAACCCTTCACGATTGACCAGGAGGCCGACCACGATCTGCGGATCGACCCTCCGCTCCTTGCTGAAGCCAACCTTCCGGAGCTCGTCTTCCTTCGGGGCCTCGAAGTAGAGGGTGGTGACGTCATAGAGCACCAGGGAGATGTCTCCGCTGGTCGAGGCGTGTTTGAAGCACCTCGTGGCAATGCGATCTCGGTACTCACGCTCGGCGCAGCGCCGTAGAGCGGCGTGGAAGGTGTTGCGGTGGACCGGCTCCACCCCGACCTCGGTGAGGACGCGGCGGGAATCGCTCATCGACGTTGGTTCGATCAGCCTCGCGGCGACGAGTTGGAAGAACGCCTCATCCTCGATGACATCGAAGCCGAGCACGGACCAGGCCGAGCGGAGCGTCTCCACCAGCAGGCGAGAATGTTCCGAATTCACCACCGCAGACTGGGGATCCTGGGAAAGGTCGAGGTCAAGAGCCAGTTGGCCAGCGTGGATCTTGTCCCTGCCGACACTCATCAACGCGGCGAGCTCCGCTTCGGTGCGGGCGGAGCCAAGGTGCTCGAGCACCACGTCCCGACGGTTCTTCCGCTCAGCGATCTGCACGGCCGTCGCACCCGAGGCCGTGGTCACCTTCCGTAGAAACACCACCCCGTTAGTGTGTCACTTCCTCACTACGCGATGCGCTCACCAGCACGAACACTCACGAATCTCCAGAATCGGCTCTCACCTGTGCAAGTCAGGTAGGGAGCGGGCATAGTGCACATCCTTCCAGGCCGCCCTGCGGGCAAGCCAGATCAGATGTCACCTATCTGTGCGGCAGTCCCTCGACGGGTTCTCCCGCCTGGCCTACACCGAAGCGCTCGAGGACGAGAAAGCCGCCACGACCATCGGGTTCTTCCATCGCGCCCGAGTGTTCTTCGCTGCCCACGGCATCACGACGATCTCCCGCCTGGTCACCGACAACGGCAGCAACTACACCGCCAAGGTGGGCAGGCCCACTAGGCCGTGGCGTGCTCCGACCGACTCACGAGAACTCGATCGAGCAGATCGTCGGAGTGGAACTTCGCGAAGTTCGAGGGTCCGCGGCGCATGAGTCCCAGTGCCATGGAGCGCGCCGCCGCCAGCACGCTGGTACGCGACAACATCTCCGCGATCTCCCCGCCCGCCACGGTGATGGTGGTGCAGTCGGGGTAGCTCCGGTAGAGCGAATGTCGCTCCGCCATCAGTTCTCGGTGATCCGTACGGTTGATGATCCGTGAGTCGACGTTGAGGATCCCGAACATCTCCGAGGGATTGCTGAACTGCATCAAGTAGTACAGCTCGACGTTGTGCGCGTTCACGGTGAAGAGACGCCTTCTGTCGCGTGTTCGTGACGTGGACGGCATCGCCGAGACCCCTCAGTACAGGCCGCCCGTCGCGGAGGGCCACGGAATGACCGCGTTGACATAGGCGGTGAGATCCCCGAGTGCAGTGGCCTGTGCAGGGTGCGCCATGAACTCGTCGAACTTCGCGCGATTGCGGATCCGACGCTCTGCGGCACGGGTGCGTTCGTCCAAGGGGTAAGAGGGCTGCACTCCTTCGAGCCACTCCGCCTGCTGCTCCTTGTCGACGACGAGGTCGATCTCCGCCTCACCGGCAGGCATTCGCGTGAGCATCTTGTTCCGGATGCGGAAGGACCGCTCGGTCTGGGTGATCATCGTGCGTTCCAGCGCATCGAGTTCGGCGTGGCCGCACTCGATGAACGAGATCGCGATGATGTCGTCCCAGCGGCGGCGATGGGACGCTATCCGACTGGTCAGATCGACTGTCTTGCCAACGTACTTCTCGCCGCCCTTGAACTCGAGCGTGTAGACGCCTGTCAGCTTCCGATCGATTCCGAAGTAAACGCTGGGGGCGACATCGTTGGTGACCTCCCAACGCCTTTGGGTCTTGGGACGTTTCATGTCGATCACCTCGGATGTCTCTCTGAGTGCGCGCTTACGACAGACAGGGCTCTGACGAAGGGATGGAGGGCGCGCGCCGCCAACGGGCGATGGGGGCCACTTCCGCCGACCAAGGGGGCGACCGCCTCTGTTGTACTTCGAATGTCTCCGAAGAAGGGCGGCTTGTTCCGAAGTCAGAGAAATCCGTGGACGATGGTGCTCGCCGTTCGAGGAGACCGGCCGAAAGCTCCAGCGCCACCCATCGTGCCGGTCGGGGCCCGTTCCTTGATCCCCGGCCCGGTGACTACAACGTCGTGACCCGCAACAGCTAGGTCCTGTGCGTCCTTGCCGAGTTCGAGGTCGGCGGCATGTGCGGAGTCGAGGAACTCCTCGACCAGGTCGGTGCCGTCCTCCAGGATCCACGGCGGGTGCTCCGGGATCGGATCGCCGGCGGAGAACCCGCTGAGGAGGTCGTCCTCATACCCCGTGCCGCCGTCCGGCAGCAGCCCGACTGCGAATTCCACGAAGGACCGCAGCATCGGCCACTGCTCCCCGATCCCGGCCTGCTCGACGTCCGCCGGAGTGCTGGCGAGGGCCTGACGGAAGCGGGCGCCCGCATCGGCCGGGGTGACGGTCTCGAGCATCTCGTCCAGAGAGCTCCCGTCCCGCGCCATGATCTCCCGGTATGTGCGGGTGACCTCGTCCATCGACTCGCCGATCACGAAGGCGTCCTTCATGTACGGGACCGGGCTCCACTCGATGTAGGTGATGAGCACGGCGCGCACGCCGCGAGGGAGCAGCAGCTCCATCATCAGGTTCTCCCCGGCGCCATCGGAGAACGCGAGTGCCTCGGTGACGGAGGCCTGCGCGAGCCCGGACACCTGCGGCGGCATCGGCTGACGGCGGGTGGTCAGCCCCGCCTGTGCCCGGGAGCGGAGGCCCTCGTCGGGGCTCATCGCCGCGACCATGTGCAGCAGGGCAGTGGTCTCTGCGATGTCGATCTCGAGGAAGGTGTCCAGCAGGTCCACGCCCTCGGGCAGCTCCTCGGGATGGTTCTGCGGGTCCGCCATCTCCGTAAGCAGCGGCGCGGCGGCGACCCAGAACGCCGTCGGGTCCTCGGAGCGCAGCGCCGGGCGGAGCACCTGGATCAGCGGGTTCTCGGCCGCCGGCTCGACGGGGGCGGAGGCTCGGCGCGGGGTATGCGGCGCGCGGCGGCTCGCGCGGTGGCGGGCGGCGCCCTGCCCGAGCGGGTTGCGGCCGTGGCGACGTGGGCTTATGGGGACATTCCATCAGGTGCCGGCCGACGGGGCGAGACGACGGGGTGCGCGATCGGCGGCTCTCAGTTCCGATTCAGACCGAAGGTCCGTGACATGAGCGCGTCCTTGGAGTGCGCCTCCGAAGCGTGGACGTCCGCCTACGGGTGTCGCGAGCTGTGCAGAGGCGGACGCTGCTCCCCGGCGGCTTCTCAGCCCGATGCAGATGAAGCTCGCGAGTCGCCGACCGAGTCCCCACGGAGGAGCTTGTCCGGAGATCCTCGCTAAGCCGGGTGGAGGTCGCCGAGTGAGCTGGTGGTGTCCTGAATGCTCCGCTCCCGCACGTGATCCCTAACCGTCACTGTCCTCTCCTACTCCTGACGGGTCGCCGGTCAGCCGACACGCATATAGTCGGCGCCGTGATTACGGGAGAGCTGAAGAGCCGCATTGATCGGGTATGGGACACGTTCTGGTCCGGAGGCATCTCGAACCCGCTCGAGGTGATCGAGCAGGTGACGTACCTACTGTTCCTGCGCCGGCTCGATGAGAAACAGACCACTGCGGAGCGCGAACTGCGACGGCTCGGCTCGACGAGCAAGGCGATGCCGTTCTCTCCTGCGAAGGAGCATCTGCGCTGGTCGCGCATGAAGGCCTCGGGCGACACCGCCGCGATGCACCAACTCATGAACGACGAGGTTTTTCCGTTCCTGCGCTCGTTGGGCGATGACATCGCGGGCGAGACGACCACGTACGGCGGGCACATGCGCGATGCGCGCTACACGATCCCGAGCGCCGCGCTGCTCGGCAAGGTCGTCGACATGCTCGATGCGATCTCGCTCGATGATCGCGACACCAACGGCGACCTCTACGAGTATCTGCTCTCGAAGATCGCCACGGCCGGCAGGAACGGCCAGTTTCGCACCCCGCGCCACATAATTCGGCTGATGGTCGAGATGATGGCACCGAAACCGGGCGACGAGATTTGCGATCCGGCCTGCGGCACGGCAGGGTTCCTGATGGCCGCGAGCGAGTACGTGCGCGAGAAGCACCCTGACGCCTTGGTCGACCAGACGCAGTCCCGGCACTTCCATCACTCGATGTTCCACGGCTTCGATTTCGACTCGACGATGCTGCGCATTGGCAGTATGAACATGCTGATGCACGGCGTGAACGCACCGGACATCCGCTACCGCGACTCCCTCTCGGAGGGTGCAGCAGGCGAGACCGAGCGGTACTCGATGATTCTCGCGAATCCGCCGTTCGCCGGATCGCTCGACTACGAGTCGACCAGCAAGGATCTGCAGCGCGTCGTCAAGACGAAGAAGACCGAGCTGCTCTTCCTCGCACTGTTCTTGCGCCTGCTGAAGACGGGCGGGCGCGCCGCGGTCATCGTGCCGGACGGTGTCCTGTTCGGCTCCTCGAAGGCGCACAGGGAGCTGCGCCGCACGCTCGTAGAGGACCACAAGCTCGACGCCGTCGTGAAGCTGCCCTCGGGCGTCTTCAAGCCCTATGCGGGAGTCTCGACCGCGATCCTGTTCTTCACGAAGACGGGCGCCGGCGGCACCGGCAACGTCTGGTTCTATGACGTCGCCGCCGATGGGTTCTCGCTCGATGACAAGCGCAGCCCGATCACCGACGACGACCTGCCGGACGTCCTATCCCGCTGGCAAGACCTCGACGCCGAGCGCGACCGTGCCCGCACTGATAAGAGCTTCCTGGTGTCCAAGGCTGACATCATCGCCAAGGGCTACGACCTCTCGATCAACCGATACAAGGAGGTCGTGCACGAGGAGGTCAAGCACCGCGCAATGAGTGACATCCTCGCCGATGTGGAACGGCTGAACGATGAGATCGCAGAGGGCGTGGCGCGACTGCGGGCGGTGCTCAGGTGAGCACTAACGAATGGGAGACTGTGGAGCTGGGTGACGTCACCGAGCGTGCCGCATCTTGGAACCCAAGAAAGGTGCCGGACGCTACCTTCACTTACCTTGACCTTAGCGCCGTCGGAAACCTCTCGAAATCAATTGTTTCGTCGTCCAAGATTCTCGGCAAGGAGGCTCCCAGTCGCGCACGCCAGCTCGTCCAAACGGGCGACATACTCGTTTCCACTGTCCGGCCGAATTTGAATGCCGTGGCTCCGGTCACGACAGAATACGATGGTGCTACAGCATCGACGGGATTCACGATCTTGAGGCCGACACTGCGTGTCGCTCCAAGTTTCCTCTTGCATTGGGTTCGTAGCCCATGGTTCATCGACGACATGGCGCGGAAAGCAACGGGTGCTAGTTACCCGGCAGTGTCGGACCGCATCGTGCGGGCCTCTCTCCTGCCCCTTCCCCCGCTCCCCGAGCAGCGCCGGATCGCATCGATCCTCGACGAGGCCGACGTGATCCGTGCGAAGCGCCGCGCCCAGCTCGCCCACCTCGACGAGCTCCCGCAGTCGCTGTTCCACAAGATGTTTGACGCAGAGTCTGGCACGGCACAGCACGTAACCCTCCGAGAGGTCGTACCGACGATCGAGAACGGCATCAGCGCAGTCTGCGAAGCTCGGCCTGCGGAAGGCGACGAGTGGGGAATCTTGAAGCTCGGAGCCGTCACTTATGGCGACTTCCGCCACGAAGAAAACAAAGCTTTCTTGGGTGACGCGGCACGCATGACTCGGAACGAGGTGCATCCGGGCGACGTTCTCATGACGCGGAAGAACACTCGCGAGCTAGTCGGGGCAGTCGCGGTGGCGGGTTCAGAAGTGCCAGCGCGACGCCTACTTCCTGACCTGATTTTTAGGTTGCGCCTTGACGCCAGTCGAGTCGACGCCTCCTACTTTCAGACGCTCATGATGGACGAGTCCACCCGTACAAGAGTGCGCAACTTATCTTCTGGTTCAGCAGCGAGTATGCCGAACATTTCTAAAGCCCGGCTGAACACTTTGAAAATTCCACTCCCTCCCCTGAGGGACCAGCAGGAGTTCGCCACCAAGGTCGACGCCATACGCGTCGAGCGCGACCGCGTTGCCCGTGCCCTCGAGGCCGACGACGAGCTGTTCGCCGCCCTCCAGTACCGAGCCTTCCGCGCGGAGCTCTGACCGGTCTTGCTGTGCAGTAGGCGCGCTTAGCCCCACGCCGATCTCAGCGGATAGGCCATCTCAGGCGTACGCGCACTCGCATGGCCGGGGCCAGCACGTCAACTTGCTCGAGAGTGCGCGAGATGTCAGGAGCGGTCGGGAACGTATCGGCGGAGAGGGTGAACAGGACGACCTGGCGATGCCCGGTGACCGTGGAAGGGACGAGGAATCCGTCGATCTGATCCCTGAGCTGCTCATGGGTGGCCGAGGCCAATGCGCGGCAGGTGCTCTTTGGGGCTTGCCCTAGGGAGACAGACGACCCGTGCTGTACGGCCTAGTTGCCGCTGCCCTCCCAGCCGGTTAGGTTCAGCAGCTTCACGGGGCGTACGGGTCGCCATCCGGACAGCGCCCGGCCGCTCGTGAGGGTGATCGCGTGGTCGCCCTGGAAGAACTCGGCGAAGTCGGTCGAGTAGTCGGGGACGGCGTCGGAGACGCACGCGGTCGAGCGAGCAGTTAGCGAACCCGGCTGCGGATCCCATCGATTGTTGCGCAGCGGCCCGTTCCAGCGCAGTTCGTCCCACGCCACCGGATGCTTCCCAGCCACGGTATGCCCCCTGCAGGGGTCCGTCGTGCCGGGTGACGACCTCCGGGAACAGTGTGAGAGGGACAGCCGGGCGACTAGGATTCTCCGCCGGTGACCGGCTCATTCGTACCCCAGCTCGTCCACCAGGGTCACGACGATGTCCACAGGGCCTCCCCGGAGCAGCACCTGCACAGGGGAGCGCGCGTCGAACTTGTCGTGCGGCGACGTCACGAATCGCTGGATCGAGAGGGGGAGGAGGTGCGCAGGGAAGGCGGGCTCGATCTCTCGGGGTCCCGGGACCACCTCCCGGCCGTCAAACTGCCAGGCGGGGAACCGGGTAGTGCGGCCGCTGTCCGAGGGCAGGGCATAGAGATCTCCGGCCGCTTTCGAGCGGCGGATGCTCGTGTCCTTGCGACCGAGACGCTCCGCGACCTCTGTTGTCGTCGGCCCATCAACTGTGTCCCTCCATGCACGGCGTTTCCCATGATGAGTAGCGAGGCATTTGCAGAAACACTCGCCCACAACTCCCTCCCACCAGCGGATGCGCCACTGCTGTGGGGAATGCGTCCGTCGGCCCCTTCGCTACACTGACTAGGGGAACGACAGGGGAGGCGAAGTGAGCAACTTCGAGTTCATCCGGGCGCAGTGGCCCGAGCTCTACGACGTGAGTCAGCGGGCGGAGTCCTATGCCCTCTCCGATGCGACCGCCGCCGCGTTCACCGCACGCATCGCCGTCGAGAAAATCGTCGACTACCTCTTCGTCGAGGTGTTCGGGCTCCCTGAGGGCTACCGGTCAGACCTCAACGCCCGAATGAACGATCCGGCATTCAAAAACCGCACGGCACGCATCAACAACCAGCTAAACCTGATCCGGCGTCGCGGCAATGACGCCGCCCACGGCAACCGCCGCCTGGCCTCGCAGGAGGGCATCGCCACCTTGCGGGACCTGTTCGACGTGATCGTCTGGACGGTGAAGCACTGTTCGACGTTTCCTGAGGCTGCGCCGCTCGGTACGGCCTTCGACGTCACGATCGCCCAGCGGCGCGCTCCGCTGGGCCCGGCCGAGCTGAAGCAACTCGCCGACCGGTTCGCGCAGCAGCAGGAGGATGCCTGCCGCACGATCGCGCAGCGAGACGAGAAGCTCGCCCAGCAGGAGGCCGAGCTCGCCGGCCTCAGGAGGCAGATCGCCGCAGCGCAGGCCGCCGATGTCACCGCCGACACCCACGACTACCGCGAGGACGAGACGCGCACCGCGCTCATCGACGAGCTGTTGCACGACGCCGGCTGGGCACTCCGCTCCCCCGAGGACCGGGAGTACCCCGTCGGGGGCCTGCCGATCCTCCCCGGCAGGAACGAGACCGGCACGGGCCGCGTCGACTACGTGCTGTGGGGCGAGGACGGCCGCCCGCTCGGCATCGTCGAGGCCAAGCGCACCCTGGTCGATCCGTCGGTCGGCGGACCCCAGGCGAAGCTCTACGCCACAGCGCTCGAAGAGCGGTTCGGGCAGCGGCCCGTGATCTTCCTCAGCAACGGCTACCGCCACGAGATCTGGGACGACGCTGCTGGCTACCCGCCGCGAGAGGTCTCTGGCTTCTTCACCCGCAGTGAGCTCGACCAGATTGTCCGGCGCCGCGCACTGCGGCAGCCGCTCACCGGGGCCGATGCCGACCCCGAGATCGCAGGACGGCCCTACCAGCAGCGCGCGATCGCGAAGGTCGGCGAGCACTTCGACGCCCACCAGCGGCGTGTCTTGCTGGTAATGGCTACCGGCACCGGGAAGACCCGCACCACGGTCGCCCTCGTGAAGCAGATGATGGAGCGAGGCTGGGCCAAGCGCGTGCTGTTCCTCGCCGACCGTGCAGCACTCGTGAAGCAGGCCCAGAAGGCGTTCTCGAACCTCTTACCCGACGTCGCGAGCGTCAACCTCACCGCCGACAAGGAGACCGAGGCGCGCGTCTATCTGTCGACCTACCCGACGATGATGAACCTCGTCGACGCAGCGCGCGACGGCGACCGGCGCCGCTTCGGCCCCGGATTCTTCGACCTGGTCGTAATCGACGAGGCGCACCGCTCCGTCTACCAGAAGTACGGTGCCCTGTTCGACTGGTTCGACGGCCTGTTGCTCGGCCTCACGGCGACACCGGTCGACGACATCGCTCGCAGCACCTACCGGCTCTTCGAGCTCGAGCCCGGCATCCCCACCGACTCGTACCCGCTCGACCAGGCCATCGCCGACGGCTACCTCGTCGGCCCCCAGAACCTGGTCTACGACTACGGGTTCCACCGCAGCGGCATCCGCTACGACGACCTCCCCGACGACGAGCGCGAGAAGTGGGAGGAGATCGACTGGGACACCGTCGACGGCGAGGAGCACGAGCCGGAGGACATGCCCACCCAGGTCGAGGCGCCACGCATCTTCCGATCACTGTTCAACGCCGACACCGCGGACAAGGCCCTCGCTGAGCTGATGCGCAGCGGATTGAAGGTCGCCGGCGGAGACCGCCTCGGGAAGACCATCGTCTTTGCGATGAACCACCGGCACGCAGTGTTCCTGAAGGAGCGCTTCGACGCCCAGTACCCCCACCTCGGCGGCGACTTCGCGCAGGTGATCACGAGCCATTCCGCCTACGCGCAGGACCTGATCGACGCCTTCGCGCAGCCCGACAAGGCTCCCCACCTTGCGATCAGCGTCGACATGCTCGACACCGGTATCGATGTGCCGGAGGTGCTGAACCTCGTGCTGTTCAAGCAGGTGTTCTCGAAGACGAAGTTCTGGCAGATGATCGGCCGGGGCACGCGCCTTTCCCCTGGCATCTATGGCGACCGCGACAAGGACGCGTTTCGGGTATTCGACTTCTGTGGCAACATCGACTACTTCGCGCAGGAGCCCACCGACAGGGCAGCGAGCGTTCAGGTGCCCCTGTCGCAGCGGTTGTTCGCGGTGCGGGCCAGGCTCGTGGCCGGGATCGATCTCGCCGGCGGCGACGTCGACGTGCGCACCGACGCGGTCGACTGGCTGAGCTCCTTTGTCGCCGGGATCCCGACCGGGTCGTTCCTCGCGCGCAAGCACGGCAAACTGATCTCCACGTACGGCTCGCCCGCTGGGTGGGTGGCTCCGCTCCCGGCCATCGCAGCCGATGACGCCGCAGTCGCTTTGGGGTCACTGCCGACCACCGCGAACGTTGATGACGAGCAGGCCAAACGCTTCGACCTCGTGGTGCTGCAGCGCGAGCTCGCGCAGCTCGAGGGGAACGACGAGATCGCGGGACGCACGCGCTCAAGCATGCAGGACGTTGCCTCCCAGCTGCTCGAGAAGCAGACGATCCCTCAGGTCGCGGCGGCTACCGAACTGCTGCAGGACGTCGCCGGGGAGGATTGGTGGGAGGACGTGACCCTCCCGATGCTTGAGAGGGCGCGTCGCGGAATCCGCGCGCTCGTGCAGTTTCTCGACAAGCGCAAGCGCCACGCAATCGTCACCGACTTCGAGGACGACCTCGGCGAGGCACGCTCCGCCGACCTTCCCCTCGTCGCGGTCGGGGTCGACCAGGCACGGTTCCGCGAGAAGGTCACCGCCTATATCCGGGAGCACCGCGACCACGTTGCGATCCAACGGCTGCGACGCAACATGACCCTCACCGAGACCGACCTCGACGAGCTCGAACGAATCCTCATCGAGCAGGGCGACGGCACACCGGAGGCGTTGGCGAGCGTGAGCGGCGAGCGTGGCCTCGGCATCTTCGTGCGATCCCTGGTCGGCCTCGACCGCGTCGCAGCTGAGGGAGCCTTCGCCGAGAAGATCGCGTTCGGCGGGCTGAATGCCACCCAGATGGAGTTCCTGGCGATGGTGATCGACGAGCTGACCCGCCGCGGCGAGATGCAACCCTCACGGCTGTACCAGTCGCCGTACGAGGACAGAGCCGCGACCCGAATCGACTTCGTGTTCCCGAACGAGGACGAGGCCGACGCCGTGATCCGGGTGCTGCACGATATCGAGCGTGCGGCGGCACCTGCCGAGGGAGATCAGGTGCGTTCGCTGGCCTGAGGCTCCTGGCCGGAGGACCAAAGACGGACGGTGCCTCCATCTCAACCGAGCCCGAGACGTTCCCGTGGGCAGGTCTTTGCCTACCGCGACGGGGGCGGGTCCAGTCCGCGGTGCGCTCCTTCAGTGCCCATCATGCCTCGAGCACCTCGGTCGTCGCCTCGCCGCCCACGGTGGCATGTTGACTGCATGATGCAGAGCAGGTCTAAGGCGTCGCAGGGCAACTAGCTGACGCTGACAGTGCCGGCAGTGATGGCGTCAACCAGGTCTTGTCGTGTGGCATCGGCGATCTGCACGAGCGCGCGGGCGGAGTTCTGCAGGGCGCGGACCTCGGCGAGGCGGTTGGCGACCTGCTCCTGGTGCTGCCGGGGGAGCAGAGGAATCTTCACGTCCTGCAGGCGGAGACGGGAGACTGCGGTGCCTTGGGCCTGGTTCCGATTCTGGGTGCTGACTAGGAGTTCGGCGAGGTAGTCGGGCCGAAGCACGTCACCGTTCAAGCGCAGGAGATAGGCGCTAGAACCGGTAAGTACACGGCCGCCCTCGATGTCCACGCGAGCAGACAGTTCTCCGGCGTTCTGCACCAGCACATCCCCGACCTGAGTGATCACCGGCTCCCTCTCGAGCAGGCTGAGGTCGATCGTGCGCGGTTCCTCTAGCCCACGGATCCACGGTCCGGTCACGGCCGGGGAGCCCCCGATGCCATAGTCGTCCGCGCGCAGCGTTTCGAGCGCTCGAAGCACCTTCAGGCTTCCTGCTTTCTCGAGATCGGTGATCGAGACCAACTTCGGGGCCCGTTCGCTGCTGACCAGGGAGGAGGCGGTGAGCGTGGTCAGGCGGGGCATACTCGTTACCACGCTGTCCAGCGACTTGACCGCTGCCCGCACCGTCTGCAGATCCGGGGACTCGACGTTCGATGCGATCCCTCGGCGTGGATCCAAGTTGGCGTCCTCCGCAAGGAGCTCGGCGACGGTACGTGCTTCGGCCGGCACGGTCGCAGGAATGGTGCGGTGTTCCCGCCACTCCCGCAACGCGGTGGCGATCGCTTCGGAGTTGATGTCCGAGGTGCCCCTATGATCGATGAGCAGTACCCGGTCTGAGTCGCTGGTCTCGCCGGGGCGGGCAAGGACCCAGAGATTCAAAGGAATCGACGTGCGCGAGGCCAGGCCCGCCGGCAAAGCAACGATCGCTTCGATTGTCCCGGCCTGCAGCATGGACATGCGAATCTTCGCTTCTGCACCTCCCCGATAGGCGCTTGCCGCGGCCTGGAGGACGAAGGCGCGTCCCTGGGCCCCGAGGTACCACACCGCCAGCTGCGGCCAAGCGAGGTCCATACGCGATCTTGGCGGGACCCCGTAGGCGAGGCGCGGATCTAGGTAAAGGTTCCCCGTATCGACTGCCGTCTGACCGTAGGGGGGATCCATCACCACCACCTGCGCCAGGCCCGGTCCGAAGACGTCGTGCTGGAGGACGTCGCCCTGGCGGATATTGACATGGGTATGCCCGGCGAGCACCGCGCGCTGCGTAGCCTGGACGCAGGCGCTGAGCTGGACATCCTGACCGGTGAGCTGGGAACGGTCCGCGCCACGGCTGGCCGTGGCCATCAGCATTCGACCAGAGCCCACCACCGGGTCGTGCACAGACCCGGGAATGCTCTGGGCGACGGTGGCGACGAGGGTCACCAGTGTGTCGCTGCTCGCGCTCTCGTCGTACCCACGTCGCGCGGAGCGGGTTAGGCGGTCCTGGAAGGCGTTGTAGACAGTGCTCAGCTGGGTCACGTCCAGGTGACCGACGGCGTCCAGAGCCGACTCCAGGAGGCGCGGCTGGCGACGCGCTTCCACGAGTAGGCCATGATGGTCCCCGTGAAGCGCGGCGAACAGCGGTCCCCATTCGGGATGCGTGCGTTCGTAAGCCTCCATCCCTGCCTCAACCCGTTCCGCGAGCTGAGCTGAAAACTCCGCGTTCTTCACACGCAGCCAGCGGGCCGAGGTGGGTAGCTGGTCATCGAAGCCAGCACTGTCAGGATCCGAGACGTAGCGCCAGGTGATCAGGTCGGCCACGAGGGCGCCAGCGTGTTCAGGCGCGGCGATGCTACGCCAGTGATCGAGCACGCTCCAGAGCATGCGGTCGGCGTCGAGGTTCTTCATCTTCTTGCCGTGCTTCTGCAACCATGCGCCGACCTCGGGGGCGGCGAAGCGGAGACGGGTGCCCTCGCCGTCGACCGGCTGGGGGAAGTCGGAATAGCGCTGGCGCCAGTTGCTGACTGTGGAGCGGCCGACGTCGGCCAGTTGCGCGATGTCGCTTGCGCTGAGGGTGCGGGTGGGGTTGGAGGGCGTGCTCATGCTGCATCCTTCGTACGGGTGAACAGGTTGATGATGGTGGCCGGGATGGTCGAGCCGAGTGGGGTGACATCCGCTCCGGCGACTCGGCGCAAAGCCGAGGAGAAGCCGAGGTCTGGGCGAATCACGAGGACCTCGACGCCAGCATTCTTGAGTGAGGTGACGGCGAAGGTGAAGGTGTGGTCGCCGGAAGCCAGCACCACACGCCCGTAGCGCTCGGCGACCCACGAGACATCGGCGACAGCCGCCAGCAGGGCCAAGTCTGCTCCGTCCTTTCCACTGCGCACCACGCGCTGGGCAGGTCCGGCCCAGCCGAAGTGCATGGCTGCTGCGTTGTGGTGGCTGGCCGCGATCACAGTGTGGTCGCCGGCGCTGGGTTCGATCGCTCCCTCGATGCGGCGCTGGGTCCTGGAGACATCGCCCTGTGAGAGCTCAGCGCTGCCCACCATGTTTTCGATGTCCACCAGGTAGAGGGTCCGCTCGCTCCACCCGCGAGCCTTGGATACCCCTGCGGGGCCGTGAGTCGTTCTCATGTTCTTGCCTCTCCGCTGGGCGACCCTGCGAGTCGCCGTCCGATCTGATACCGGAGACTGTAGATGAGATCCCAACGTAACGCAAGTGCAACATCGGTTCACAACCTACAGAGTTTGGTGCTCAAGGTGTAGAGCTTGTGAACTAGAGCGGCGGCTTACGGAGCAATAGTCCTGCGACCTGCGGCTCAGCTGGAAAGTTGCACCACGAGTACCGGCTCGTGACTTGGAGCAGATCAAGGGCCTGCTCATCTGTCGGGACCGTCGCATCGATAGGTGGCATCTGTTCTGGCTTGCGCGTCGGGCGGCCTGGAAGGACGGGCGGCCTGGAAGGAGGTGAACTATGCCCGCTCCCTACCCCCAGGAGTTCCGCGACGACGTCGTGCGGGTGGCCCGATCCCGTGATGACGGCATCACCATCGCGCAGATCGCGAAGGGCTTCGGCGTCCACGAGATGAAGCTCCATAAATGGATCCGCCAAGCAGATATCGACGACGGCAACGGTTTCGGCAGGACCGGGAGAGACTGCCGCACCGTTCGGTGACACGGCGACCTGACCTATCCGCTCGGCGGCCCTGTGGATCGCTGAATTGTCTCGTACTTTCGACGACCGACCGTGCACCATGGACCCATGCCTTCCACCTTCGCCTGGCTCGCCGTCGACGCCGAGCAGCGTCGCAGGATGATGGAAGCGGTGGATCAGTTCCGCGACGAGACAACGATCGACGATCTCGGCGTCGGTGGCATCCGCGACGCCTTCTCGGACACGTTCTTCCCCGGCACCTCCACCCTGCACACGCGGCTGCGCTACGTGCTGTTCATCCCGTGGCTGATGCAGGAGGCCTCAACCCGCTCCACCGCGGAGGAGATGGCCACGAGGTACCACGACCTCGAGCGGGATTTCATCGGCGCACTAGAACGGGGGACCGACGAGGGGGAACAGGGCATCATCGGCCGGCGCGCGGGCAAGGCCCTCCAGCGTGTGCCCTCAGTGCTGTACGGCGGGATGCTCGTGCAGTGGGGGATCCTCGAGCCGGGACTCACCGCTCGCGAGCACTTCGCGCGCATCGAACAGAACCGGCGCCTCGACGCAGATTCTCCCCGCGTCGAGGACGAGGGACTCGGCAGCGCACGCATCCCTGACGGCCTCGATCCGAACCTGCCGCTCCGCCCGGAAGGTCTGCTGAAGAGCGCCGATTTCGCACTCACCTCGCAGGAAGTTGGGTATCTGAAGGAGACGATCACCCGTAACAACGCGGGCACCCTCCTTGCGCGGCTCGCCCACCGTCGGCCGTTGAGCTGGACAGCCAACGGCACGATGCCGTCGGCTCCATGGGCCGACGACGTTCTCGACCTGCTTGACCCCGTCGCGGACCGGGGCCTCCGGACCACGCTCGACCTCGCCGAACGCTTCAGCCTCTATACCCAGGGTGCGAACCTGCTCTACAACCTGTTGCTGGCCGAAGCGACGTCCGGCGATCCGGATCGCTTCCGGGATGACCGCGTCGAGCACTACCGCGAGCGTCTCGCGCAGTGGGCCGACGAAGCTGCTGCACACCGCCCGTTCGACGCTGCGGATCTGCTCGGCCTCGGTCAGCTGATGGCCGCGCGTCGCCGCAACTTCCCGGACAGGACCCGCACCTTTCTGGAGAACTGGTTCGACGAAGCCCGCTCACCGCGGACGGTCACGGACTCCCGCAGTGCACGCGAGCTCATCTCTCGACGAGAGCGCCTCGTCAAAGGGGCTCGCGCACGCCTCCGGCCCGGCAACCTCAAGGCGCTGAATGCCTGGAGCGGCGCCTCCGGCACCGCGCGGATGTACTTCCGGTGGAGCAATGTCACCACGCTCCTGAAGGACCTCTACGACGGAGAGGGGCGCCACTGATGCTGCAGCCCGACACGACGGTCCTCCTCACCGAAGCACTCCGGCCCCCGCCCGGGTACGAGGTGGACGTCGCCGTGACCACCACGTATTCGTTGAATCTCACCGCGATGCTGATCGCGCCGATGACCTTCGCCTTCGCGTCGATGGACGAAACGTCGGGCATCGACGACCGCGACCCCGCCCAGCTGCTCGATGCGATCCAGCGCTTCATGGGACGGACCACCGTGTTCTGTCAGGCGGCCGGCATCCACGTGCCCACCACGCACAGCCGCATCCACACCTTTCTCGAAGGCTCCCTCCACCAGGTGGAGCCCCCACGCGAGGGCGCCCTGTTCCACCCCAAGCTCTGGGCCATCCGGTACCGCCGAGCGGTGGACGGCGCGCAGTTCCACCGCGTCGTCGTCGGCAGCCGCAACCTCACCCTCGACAGCTCGTGGGACACGGCCCTGATCCTCGACGAGGAGCCGGGCGGCGCGATCGATGCCGCCCCCGCCGCTGATGCCGTCGTCGCGGTGTCCGGGATGGTGCTGGACCCGATGAGCGAGGAGCGGAGGGAGTCGATCCTCGACCTCGCCTCGACGCTGCGCACTGTGCGCCTCGAGGCACCGGCGCCGTTCACGGGAGGCCGACTGCTCGCCCTCGGGCTCGACGAGGGCCGCGACCACTGGCCGTTCCCCGAGCGCCCCCGGAAGGTTCTCGCCATCAGTCCGTTCCTCTCACAGGGCACCCTCGCCAGGCTCCGTGCCGGTACGGAGGACGCCACCCTGCTCACCCGCGCGGACTCCGCCGACCTTCTCGGCGCCTCCGCGACAGCGAGCTGGGATGCCAACGTCCTCGACGCCGCCGTCGACTACGAGGAGGCGGGTGAGCAGGGAGCGGTGGAGGAGGACACCGCCGACGAGCGGAATGTCGCACGCTCCACCCTCGTCACGCTCACGGGGCTGCACGCGAAGACGGTCATTCTCGACCGAGCCGACGGCCGGTCGGAGGTGGTCACCGGCAGCGCGAACCTCACCCGCCAGGCATGGGACCTCAACGTCGAGTTCGATGCGATCCTCACCGGTCCCACCCGCAGCTGCGGGGTTGACGCGGTGCTCGGCGACGGCGGCAAGGACATGGGCCTCCGCACGATCATGGAGCCCTACACCCCGTCACAGGACGCGATCGACGACCCCTCCTTGCACACCGGCTATGAGCTCGAGGAGTTCCATCGGAGCATCGCGAGATCCGAGCCGCGACCGCAGCTCGACATCACCCGCACCGGCGACGACGCCGTGGCCGCGCGCCTCACGCTCGCCCTTCCCGACGCTCCCGTCGGCGAGACCACGATCTGGCCCCTCACCGCGCCGGCCCTGCGCAGGCCGCTCGCCGACCGCTCCGAATGGACGCTCTCGCTCGACGAGATCACCCCGTTCATCGCAGTGGAGACCACCGCAGGGAAGGGCGCAGCCCGAGTCACCCGGCGCTGCCTGCTCAAGGTGCTGCTCGTGGGCGATGTCGTCGACCGCGAACAACGTGCCCTCGCCACCATGCTCAACAGCCGTGACCGAGTGCTGCGCTATCTCGCACTCCTCCTCGGCCTCGACGAGCCGGCGACCACCCACGCTCAGGAGACCGACGTCGAGACTCTCGAGACGACGATCGACAGCATCGCCGGGACGGAGACGCCACGCCAGCTTCCACCGATCGTGCTCTTCGAGCCTCTCGTGCGCGCGGCCGGCGCAGACATCGACCGCATCCTCTCGGTCCGCAAGCAGGTCGAGGCCGTCCTCGACCTGCCGAGGGCCGAAGAGCTCATCCCGCCGGAGTTCCTGCAGCTGTGGGACGTCGTGCTGAAGTTCTCCCTCGGCAGGAGGAATGCATGAGCAAAGCACACCCCGTCAGGACCGAGAGCGGGCACTTCGATCTCGACGGCGTGCTCTCCCGGCTCAAGCCGTTCCAGCTCGCCACCGTGAACCACGCCTTCCATCGGCTCTGGACCGACGACGAACCCGTGAACCGCTTCCTCGTCGCCGACGAGGTGGGACTCGGCAAGACCCTCGTCGCGAAGGGCGTCGCCGCCCGCGCCATCGATCACCTGCGGCGCACGCGGGAGGGTGCCGTGACGATCGTGTACATCTGCTCCAACAACCAGATCGCCGGCCAGAACCTCGAGCGGCTGCGGGAGCTCACCGGGGGAGAGGCGCAGCAGAACGCCGACCGCATCACCATGCTCCCGCAGACGATGGGACGGGGAACGGCCGACGGGGTCAACCTCATCGCCTTCACCCCCGGCACGTCCTTGAAGCTCGGCTACGCGACCGGTCGCGTGGAGGAGCGGGTCCTGCTGCACTGGATGCTCAGCCACGTCGTCGACCGCCTCTGGTTGATGCAGGACGCCGTCATCGACTTCTTCCGCGACTCCGTCGGCTATGACCGGTTCGCGAACCGCCTGGACTGGGACTGGAGCCGGCCCACGATCGACGATGACCTCATCGCCGACTTCACGCAGCACATCACCACCGACCGCGGACCCTTCGGCGGGACGCTGCTCGAGGATCTCCTTGAGGAACTCGACCGCTGGCTGGACCGCGACACAGTCACCGACGACTTACGACGTCGCCGCACCCAGATGATCGGCGAGCTGCGGATGACCATGGCCCATACGGCCGTGTCCCGTCTCGCCCCGGACCTCGTGATCCTCGACGAGTTCCAGCGCTTCAAAGATCTCTTTCCCGGGGCTCGCAGCGGCGGCGACGAGGACTACACGGACGCGCAGCGCCTCGCCCAGCGGATCATCACCCACCCCGGTGCGAAATCGCTCGTCCTCTCCGCCACCCCCTACAAGATGTTCACCCTCCCCGACGAGCTCGACGAGGAGGAGCACCACCAGGACTTCCACGACACCATCGCCTTCCTCGCAGGACCCGCTCGGGCCCGGCGCGTCGCAGAGCACCTCGCCGAGGTGCGGCGAGGCATGCTGCTGCGCACCGACGAGGGGAAGCACATTGCCGAGTGGGCGACGACGCAGGCGACCGCGGAGCTGCAGCGCGTCATGTCCCGCACCGAACGGCTCGGTGCGACCGCCGTCGCCGACGGCATGCTCCAGGAGATGGAGATGCCCTCTCTCGAGCTGCGCTCGCAGGACCTCGAGATCTGGGCCGCGAACGACCGCATCGGCCGCCTGGCCCACGGCATGGACATGTTCGAGTTCTGGCGCTCGAGCCCCTACCCGGTGAACCTCATGGACCCCTCGGCGTATCAGTCCCAGCGCCGTGTCATGGATCTGGCCTCGGAGCAGGACGAGGAGCTCGCCGCCCTGTTGCACCTCCACCGCCGGGGCCTCCTGGACTGGAACGACATCCTCGAGTTCCGCGAGATCGATCCCGGGAACCCGAAGCTCCGCGCGCTGATCGATGCCGCGATGGAGCGGGGCGTGTGGAAGCTGGCCTGGCTGCCGCCCGCGCTGCCGTACACCACACCGGGCGGCCCCTTCGCCGCCGACGGCGCCCGCACCTTCACCAAGCGACTCATCTTCTCTGCCTGGAGCGTGGTGCCGAAGGCGATCGCCGCGCTGTTCAGCTACGAGGTGGACCGTCGGCTGAGCGAGTTCTCCCGTCAGAACGACGGCTCGAGCACCCGGTACGACTCCACACGACCCTCCCCGCTGCTCCGCTTCGCCGTGTCCGACGAGAAGCTGCTCAACCTCCCCCACCTCGCGCTGCTGTACCCCTCCGTCGCGCTCGCTCAGCTCGGAGACCCCGTCGCGGTCGCTCGGGAACTGGGCGAGGAGCTGCCGCTGGATCGGGAGCGCTTCCTCGGGCTGGTGGCCGAGAGGATCCAGGAGAAGCTGGACGGCCTCGACCTGCCGCGCGGGGAGAAGAAGGGGCAGACCGCTGGGTGGTACGGGGTTGCTCCCTATCTGCTCGACCAGGCGCTGAACCTGAAGGATCTGAGCCCGCGCGGAGCCGTCGGCGACGAGACGGATGGCGAAGAATCGATCTCCCGCTACGGCGACCACGTCTCCTTCGCCACGAACCCCGACTGGGACACTCTCGGCTCCCCGCCGAAGGACCTCGCCCAGATGCTCGCAGTGATCGCGGTGGCGGGCCCGGGGGTCTGCGCGCTGCGTGCCCTGAGCAGAGCGACCGGGGGAGCGAAGTCGCTCGAGGACGACGGGGTGCGCCGCGCCGCCCTCACGATCAGCGAAGGGCTCCGTACTCTCTTCAACCGGCCCGAGATCATGGCGGCGGTGCGAGCCTCCACCGGAGTGAGCTCCGGGGACGCCGACGGTTATTGGCAGCTCGTGCTCGGCTACTGCCTCGACGGCAACCTCCAGTCCACGCTCGACGAGTACGTGCACACGCTCGTCGACTCCCTCGGACTGCTCGGCGATGCACCGGCGGACCGCGCCGCGAAGCTCGCCGAGAAGATCCGCGCCACCGCCGGAATCCGCACCGCAGCGAACGAGGTCCACGACCTGCGTTCACGCGGAACGAGGATTGACGTCGGCGTGCATCGCGTCCATTCGCACATCGCCGCCCGCTTCGGACGCACGCAGAGCTCCGAACAGGCCGACAAGCGAGAGACCTCGGTGCGCGACAGCTTCAACTCGCCGTTCTGGCCCTTCATCCTGGCCAGCACCTCGGTGGGGCAGGAAGGCCTGGACTTCCACACCTACAGCCACGCGATCGTGCACTGGAACCTGCCCGGGAACCCTGTGGACCTCGAGCAGCGTGAAGGGCGCGTGCACCGGTACAAGGGCCACGCCATCCGCCGGAACGTCGCTCAGCGACATGGCAGCGCAGCGCTTGCCGAGGGTCACGATGACCCGTGGGCGGCGATGTTCCACGCCGCAGAATCCGCCGAGCCGGAGGACAGCGACGGGATGAGCCCGTTCTGGCTCTACGACGGATCGGCCAAGATCGAACGCTATGTGCCGGCCATGCCGCTTAGCCGCGAGTCCCGCCAGTACAGGCGACTGCAACGCACGCTCGGGGCGTACCGGTCAGTCATGGGGCAGCCGCGACAGGACGACCTGATCAAGCTCATGGGGGAGGACGTGGACTGGCCGCGGATCGACCTGCGGCCGCCGCGGCCGTGATGACGGGCGGGGCGTGCAGTGTGATGACCGGGGAACTCAGTCCTTCGTTGGTGGCTTCAGAGCGAACCACTCCCGAAGTGCCTCGACTAGGAGTGCACCTACCTTGTCCTCCTCGCCCCCACGTGCATCGGCTTCGGTGCCCAGGTCGTCGAGCATCGACTCGGGGGTGACGTCCTCCGATTCAGGGGCAGTGGTCGACAGGCCCCGAGCGTCCAGGAAGATGAGGAGCTCAATGTCGTCGGCCTCAAATTTTCGGCCTTCTGCCTGCGAGAGCTCGTCAGCCCACTTCTGGAGTAAGGCAACGTATCGCGTGTAGCTCTCCGCGTCCCACCAGGAGAGGTTGAACGTACCGGCGCCGGGGGCGTTCCGCTGGAGCCAGCCCGTGACGACGCTATCCATCACCGGAGTCGTCACGATCCCACTTGCCTTGGAGAGGAAGTAGATGAACTTCGTCCCGAATGCCGGTCCGAGGTACTTCAAATACGAGCGATTGGAACGGCGAATGTTGGCGATGTGCTCGAACGCTGCGACTCCGCCCTCCGAGCGCACCATGTCGGCGACTCCGCGGAGCTGGTCGATCACGATTTCGTCGTGGACGGTCCCGTTGCGGGTGAGTACACGCTGGGTGCGATACGGACCGTAGCCGACCATCCCGTATCCCCAGATCATCGACGCGAGGAACGCCGTGACGACCGCTTTCTTGGCCTCCTGACCGTTCTCTGTGTGAAGTGCGTCAGAAGCGGCGAGCTCGGCTGCGAGCTGTCGCCCGATTCGGGGACGGTCGCCGGTCGAAGCATCGGTCGACTTGGCTTCGATGGCTTCGAACAGAGCCCTGTAATCGTGGCTCTGAAGGTGTCCGGAATCCTTCGGGAATCGTCGGAGCCACGCCCTCGGCTTCCACGCCATGGACTTTTGGACGAGGTCGCCTTGACCGCGCAGACGGTCGACGCGATCATGAAGCCGATTCGGAATACTCATAGCTCACCATAGGCCGATGACCGGCACGATTGTCATCAATCGCAGCAGGTTGCCCTGCCAGTTCAGCAGTCCCCGAGGCAGCATCTCGCGCCTCAGCACCAGCCCCTCGAGGCTCGTGCAGCGTGATAATGCCACAAGCATCTGACCGTTCGAAGTTGCCGCCGGTGAGTTCCATGACCACCCTGTCCAGGGCCTACCCCTAGGACTTATGGATCGTGATCGCCCACGCCCCCGCATGCGTTATCTACAGATGCGTGAAGCGGAGTGCCCGGCACGCGCGCCGCGATGCTCTGGCGGTACGCCACTCCGACTGGAAGGGAACTACGCCGCGATGCCAGGCGTGCTCGGGGCGGGGCGACGTGAAGTTCTCGGTCCGTGTGCCTCGGCGAAGGTTGCTGCTCAGCAATCACTCGGACTAATACGCCGTGCCCAACCGCTACCTCCACGTGCCCCTCGTACCGAGGGAGGGCGAGGAGTTGCGGGAGCGGCGATGGACTGCTCTCGACGAAGCTTTCGCCGCTCGCGCCGAGCCCGACGAGACACTATGACGATTCGTTCTCATCGACTGCATGTCAGCGTGGACTGCATAATGCCCGTCAATTGAGGCGCGAGGTCGCGCGATTGGTCAGATGTTCTCCCATGTAGCCGACAATAGCGACGAGTTCGCCATCCGGATTCATTGTTTCCATGAAGTGGATCCGGGGATCCTTGTTGGGTATCTTGGCGAGTTTGAGGTGGGGGCACATCGTCTGTTGTTCGCTGCTGTCCACCCAGCTCGGAACAGGGAACTGCCGCTCGTCGCCATAATTGTTCTTGGTGTACCCGGTCTCGGTGTGGGCAAACTTGTTAGCCGGGTAACTGGGGAAACCCCAAGGTGGGTCGTGGAGGTAGCTCCTCAAATCACGTTCGTGAAGATCTGCCCGTCGGGCGCGGATGTATCCACTCAGAGCCCGCAGTGCGTCAAATGCAGCGTTGAGAGCTTGACCATCGAGATCGATGTTGTCCAACTTGCACACTGCGTGCTGGTCAGCGGTGATGAGGGGCCCATATTTTTCCCATTCGCCACGCCGCTCGTAGAGACTCTCCCACGACACCGGCGGCATCGGTGAGATCGGGTCGTGTTCGGTCTCGGTGCCTAGGGACCACGGATCGATTCCCTGAGACGACAGCGCTTGCCGGAGCTTGCGGAGCTGTTCCTCGGAGTTGCGTGCGCGGTCTGCACTGTCCGCCGCTTCGTCCTGGTACTCCGCGACAGCTTGACGAAGTTCGGCTGTCTCGTCCTCGAGGTCGTCAGAACGTTGTTGCAGAGACTCCAATAGTCCTCTCTGCTCGTCCAACACCTGAGGATCTAGCGCAGGCCGAGTTGCGTCTTCGGCGAGGCTGAGAAGTGTTCCTTCGTAGAGGTCAGGTAGGCCGAGCGTGACTCGGATCCGTTCCAGCTCATCGTTGGTCGAAGGCGTCTTCTCGACCGCTCGCGCAAGTCTTTGAGGAACAGCGAGCCGGTCGACTACGTCGCTGTTACGGAGACGGTCGAAGGTACGGTTCCAGCGGTAAATAGGGTCAGGGACCGGCGTAGAGGTCACGTGTCGTCTGGCAAAGAGGCCAAGGAGCTGGCGCAGGCGCCAGTCCGGCGTTTCCAGCAGGCTCTCCGTTCCGAGGATGCGGTGTCGGTGCGGGGCAGAGTCCTCGCCGAGAGACTCGATCCCCGGAGCGAAAGTACGGATGGTGCCTGGTGCGACGCGGAGTCCCCCGGCGCGAGCGGAGAACTCTTTGGTGGCGTCCGGAGTCAGAATGCACACCTGCGCCATTCCGACGGTGTCTCGGAACCAGGCATCGTGCTTGTCCGAGAGCAGTCGAGGCGGGATGACGTCTGAGGTGCCCATGGCGAAGACGCCGCCACGCCGATGCGGGTCAAGGAGCCGGGACTCGAAGGCGTCGAGCGTCCCCGGATAGATGACCTCGGGACCTCTGCTCAGCGTTGAACTGCCATCCCGAAGAGTTGCTCTGTCTAAAAGGTTCCTGGCGAGACGCGGGGAGGGAATAGTCCTTCGTCTGTTGTTGGCGACCCGGACCATGAGCCACGGGTCGTGAGGGTCATCGACGCCGAGGACGGTCGTCGAGAATCTACCGTCGTCGCCGTCCTCCGTCATCCCGAGCCTGAACGACGTGGCAGAGGAGTTCTTGTGGTGACGAGCGGTGACTGTGCGATCTTGACTCGAGAACCTGCTGTCTCTCGACAGGTCGATATCGATGCTCTTGGAGCGCAACCATGTCTGCGTTTCATCGATCAGGCTGTCCAGCCAGCTTGTCCCTTGGGGCCGAAGCACCATGCGGTAGACGCCGTGGTCCAGGGACTGGTCGTCGAGGGGATTCATTGGTGCTCCTCACTTCATTGTGGTGCGCCTGGTGGCTGGCGCCGCTCCTACTGGCTATGACCATCCCACCTGCAAGTGACATTCGGAGGAGATTTGGTGTTTGCCTTGACCGGTGGGGAGCAAGGCCCCGGGGCTCCGTGACGTAGGCAGGACCCGGTCGCTCAGCGCCTCACTATGCAGAGGTGGAACCCGTGCGGCTGATTCGCGACCGAATCAAGCGACCACTGCTCTCATGTCTGCTCGTTCCCGTACCCTGCCACCATGGTGAGAAGAAGAACGCTCGAGCAGCACATCGCAGTCTTCGGCGAGAGCGGAAGCGGCAAGACAGTCCTGCTGTCTTCCTTCTTCGGATCGATGAGAAAGCCCGGGCAGTCGGCGAAGCGTCGATTCGCTCTCGTCGCTGACAAGCCGGCACAGGGAACTCAGCTCCTGAAAAAGTATTACGACATGCGCGATAACGCCAAGGCTCCAGCACCCAACAAATACCGAGCTGACGCATACAAATTCAGCCTTAAAGTGAAATCTGCCCAGGGATCGGCCGCACACTTCGATGCTGTCCGTATGGTCTGGCATGACTACCCCGGCGAATGGTTCGAACAAGACGTCAGCGGGGAGACTGAAGCGCGCCGCCGGGTCGACCTCTTCCGCTCCTTGCTCCGCTCAGACGTAGCGCTTCTGCTCGTAGATGGCCAGCAGCTGCTGGACCATGCGGGATCGGAAGAGCGCTATTTCGGAAAGCTGTTCGGCAGTCTCAGCAATTGCCTGCTCGCGATGAAGGACGATCTGCTTGAGGACGGACAGCCACTGGTCCAGTTCCCACGGATCTGGATGCTGGGACTCTCGAAGGCGGATCTGCTTCCTGAGATGACGGCCTCGGCATTCGAGGAACTCGTCATTAGGGATGGAGGCCACCACCTGAACGAGTTGCGCGAAGTCATCCAAAGCATGGTCGCCGGAGATCAGGCGCTCGCGGTCGGTGAGGACCTCCTCCTTCTCTCTTCCGCGAAGTTCACACCCGGGCAGATCGACGTGAACGAGCGAGTGGGCGTCGATCTCATCCTTCCCTTGGCTGCGGTCCTCCCGTTCGAACGTCATCTTCGCTGGGCGAAATCGAAGGAACTCCCGGCCAGGGTTGCCCGCGAGCTGCTAAGTAGCTCGACGACCATCCTCGCCGTGCTCGGGTGGGCGAGCGGGGTGCTGAAGAACCTCAAACTTCCGGGGCCCCTGGGGGCGGTCGCGGTGGGAGTCTCGGCTCTTCTCGCCTCCCGCGCGGCCAACGAGATCATCGACATGGCGGACAAGAGGCTCGAGGAGGCACTTGAGAACGCTGTTCAGAAGCATGACGATCTCGGCGCCATCCTCACTCAGTTCCGAATCGACCTCGAAGAGGCTGAGGAAAGCGGTGTGCTCGTCCGGAGCAAGAACTGATGATCATCTGGTCGACCCGGGGCAAGGTATGGGGACATCGGTTCCTCCTCACAGGAGGTTCACCGGACCCCCTGATCGAAAGGGATCGAGCGTTCGAAGGCGCTGACCCGGAGGCAGAAGTATGCCATCGTCACGGTCCGACGCTCGCCCTGCGATTCATCGATCCCGAAAACCGTAAGGATGCAGCGGGTCGGCCGATCCTCCACGAGTTGGTGGTCAGCGGGCCGGAGTCCAAAGGGCCCATGTCGCTCGAAGAGGGAATCGCCGCTTTTTGGCCCGCACTTGCGGACGAGTACTCGCGGGTGTGGGATCTTCAGGCCCCTCCCCACACCATGGGATGACGGTCGCTTGCTAGGTCGTCACGTCGCGATCCCGCCCTTCCGAGGGGGCGGATGCGCAACGAGGAAACGGCTCCACCGGAGGTGCCGACCCAGAAAGCTTCATCGCCTGCGACAGACACAGGTACCCTCGCCGCTCCTTTCATCTCTCTGTCCGTACCCGACACTTGCGCTCGTTCCTCGCCGACCAGCCGTTTCATGATCGCTACGTTGCCCGTTGCCACGACGCTCAGGTCGGAATCCTTGGTAGCGGATTCGCGAGCGTATTCGTCGAGGATTCTGCTTTTCTGCACCTCGCAGCTCCATTACTCGCGGGTCTACTCCCTCGTCGGAAAAGAGTAGGTGCGCCTGCACGGACCGCTGCTGACCCATGCGGTAGCGGGTGATCGGCATGTACGCCGAGCGACAGGTCGAGCTGCGACTGACAACTACGGCCTGGCCGTCGTCAAGGAAGCGTTGCTGAAGGGCATGACCGAACCGCTGGCCATCAAGACGATCGAGTCCCTAGGGCGTGTAGAGCCAGCTCGGGCATGAAACGGGACTTCGGGGCCCGGACTGCATCGTGTAGTCCGGCCCCGTCGTCGAACGGCCTTGAACTGGCTCTTCAAGGTTCGTGGTGAAGGAGAGCGTCGCGTCGCTGGCGTAGAACGGCCCGTGGTCCTGCTGTGATGGGTGTTGTCAAGACATCCACACCTCAGAGGACCACGAGCCTGTGCACGAGAATACTGGTTCGCAGCGTGATGCTGCGAGCACGATCTTCAACTTGCCCGATTACCGCGTCACAGACGCGATCGACCTGCCCGACGGAGGCCGTCGAGTGGTGATCGAATCCATCGAGCCGCCGGGCTGTCCGTCCTGCGGGGTGCTCGCGACCAAGGTCCACTCCCGCCGGTCCCAGAAGGTGCGCGACGTCCCCGTGGCCGGGGCGGTGGAGGTGGTGTGGGCCAAGCGGCGCTGGTTCTGCCTCGAGCCGGCCTGCGCCCGGCGCACGTTCTGGGAAGCCACCGATCAGGTCCCTTACCGTGCGCGTTCGACGACCCGGCTGCGGGATCAGGTCGTCTCCGCGGTGCTCACCTCGGGCCGGGCTGCCTCCGAGGTCGCCCGGGCCCATGGCGTCTCGTGGTGGCTGGTCCAGTCCGCGCTGGCGGCGGCCGCAGTGGTCCTCCCCGCCGCCGAGGACGTGCCAGTGACGCGCCTGGGCATCGATGAGCACCGCTACCGGTCGGTGCGCTGGTTCCGCACCGATGAAGGTGCCTGGAGACGGTTCGAGCCATGGATGACGACCCTGGTCGACCTGACCACCGGACAGGTCCTCGGCGTCGTCGACGGCCGGGACTCCACCGCCGTCGGTGACTGGCTTGCCCAGCGCTCTGAGGACTGGCGGGAGCGGATCGAGATCGTCGCGATCGATCCCTCGGCCGCGTTCCGCAAAGCACTGCGGACCTACCTGCCCCGCGCTGCGGTCTCGGTCGACAAGTTCCACCTCGTCAAGCTCGGGAACGACATGGTCACCGCCGTGCGGCAACGCCTGGCCCGCACCCATCACGGTCGCCGGGGTCGGAAGGATGACCCGGCCTGGGCGCACCGGATGCTCCTGCTGCGCGGCGCTGACACCCTCACCCCGAGGGCGTGGGAGCGGTTGGAGAGGGTGTTCCGCACCGATGACCCCACCGACGAGCTCTCCGCCGCCTGGGGCATCAAGGAGCAGCTCCGTCGCCTATTGGCGACCGACACCCTGGCTCAGGCCTGGGAGGAACGGATGCGGATGGGCTACTTCGTGCAGATCGCGAATATGCCCGAGGCGACCAAGCTCTACGACACCGTCGTGACCTGGTGGGACGCGATCGAGGTCCTCATCGTCACCGGCGCGACCACCGCTCGAGTCGAGGCCGCGAACACCGGCATCAAGAACATCAAACGCATCGGCCGTGGCTTCCGCAACGCCGAGAACTACCGGATGCGTATCCTGCTGACCAGCGCCGCGAAAACCGTAGCGTGAATACCCGCCACAGCAGGGTCATTCACCACGAACCGCGAAGAGCCCTTGAACTGCTCCGTGACGTCGGCGGTTCCGGCAACCTGGCCTCATGGGGTCAAGTCCCCGGAAGTGGTGTAGCGATCCTTCGGCGATAGGGATCAGGCTGTCAGCGCGGGCAGGGCATCGGTGTTCACCTCGTTCACGGGATTGGTGGTGAGGGTGAGGCGGCAACGGGCCAGGACGTCGAGGCCGAGGTAGCGGCGTCCTTCGGCCCATTCGTCGGTCTGCTCGGCCAGGACCGCGCCGACGAGGCGGACGATCGCCTCGCGGGAGGGGAAGATGCCCACCGAGTCGGTGCGGCGGCGGATCTCGCGGTTCAGACG
>NZ_CANMSY010000013.1 GCF_947500705.1 uncultured Brachybacterium sp.
CCTGCTTGCGGCCCTCCATATCCACGCCGACAGCCACGTGGCAGGCCTTGTTGGTCACGACCCCGCCGTCGCGGATCTTGAGCCAGATCGCGTCGATATAGACGATCGGGTAGACCGTTTCCAACGGGCGGGACTGCCACTGGGCGACCTCGTCAGCGACCACGTCGGTGACTCTGGAGATCGTCGCGGCGGAGACCTTCGAGCCGTAGATCTCCTCGAGGTGGGAGCCGATGTCGCGGGTAGTCATTCCGCGGGCATACAGCGAGAGAATCATGTCCTCGACCTTCCCCAGCCGGCGGGCCCGCTTCGGCACGATCACGGGCTCGAACGACCCGTTGCGGTCCCTGGGGACAGTGAGCTGCACCGGTCCCTGGAGGGTATGGACGGACTTGGTGGTCTTGCCATTGCGGGAGTTGCCCGTTCCGGCGCCGGCAGGGTCACCGGTCTCGTAGCCGAGGTGGTCGCTGATCTCGGTCTCCAGGGCTCGTTCCAGCACGGCCTGGGTCATCCGCGAGAGCAGCTCCTCGACCCCGTGGCGGCCCTCTCCGAGGTCCTCCGCAGCGTTGACGAGGGCGTCGATCTGGTCGGCGCTCAGCACCCCAGCAAGCGGGTTCTGGGCATCAGCAATATCGGTCATGTATTCGGTCCTATTCAGAGGCGAGCCAGCAGGTCACACCTCGGTTCGAGACCGGACCCTTACACAGCTAATGAAACACCCTCGCGTCCGATCTCTACCACCGCGCAGGACGTCGCGGCGGTAATGTTCCAGGTGGTCACCCCACAGACCTGGGGCCCGCCGTCCAGCGAAGAGGTTCCGGCGCCGTACGTCGGGGTGCCGGACTTTCTTCTGGCGCAGGAGACCGGTGCGTTGCCGGACACGATCGTGGTCGATCACGGGAAGGCCTATCTCTCTCAGCGCACCAGGGCGGTGTGCCATCGACTGGGGATCAACATCCAGCCCGCGATCCCCCACAAGCCGACGGACAAACCCACCATCGAGCGGTTCTTCCGTACCCTGCGCCAGCAGCTGCTCGAGCACCTGGCCGCCTACAAGGGCCCGGACATCTACTCCCGCGGCAAGAGCATCGAGGACCAGGCGTTCTACTACGTACCCGAGCTCGAGGCGATCCTCCGCGAATGGGTGGGGATCTACCACCACACCCCGCACCAGGGCCTGAGCGATCCGCTGCTGCCGAAAGTGGAGCTGTCCCCGGCGGAGATGTTCGCCCGCGGCATGGCCACCGCCGGGCTACTGCGACTGCCGGCCAGCGATGATCTGCGGATGGAGTTCCTGGATGTCGCCTGGCGCTCGATCCAGCACTACGGCGTCGAGATCGACGGCCGCCGTTATGACGGGCCCGGGCTCAACCTCCACCGCGGCACCCGGTCACCCTACGGAGGCGCGCACGCGAGCAAGTGGCCGATCATGATCGACCGCGACGACGTGCGCACCGTCTACTTCCAGGACCCCGACACCCGGACCTGGCACGACCTGGAGTGGGAACACGCCCCAGGCCTGGACGCCCCGCTGAGCGCCGAAGCCGCCGCCTACACCCGCAAGCTCAGCCAGAGCGCCGACCGGCACGTCGATGCCGGCGCCGCGCTCGACGACTTGCTGGACCGCTACAGCAAAGGCGCGGTCACCAACCGTCGCGAGAAGAACCTCGCCCGCCGCCTCGCCACCGTGTCCGGCACAGACCGCGCCGCGCCGGCTGCCGACGACCCGTCGGGAGTGATCGATCTGGTTGCCCGTCTCGAGCACCGCCGAAACAAGGCCCAGGTCACGGACGATCTCGACGTATTCGAACAGTTCTGGGCCGAGCATCCCGACCAGGGCGCGTTCGAGGTGTTCGACGAATGATCGGGCCCGGGAATCGGTGGGCGGTGTGACTGCGGGAGAACGAGCCGGCCCGGTACAACCTGGCGACCAAGCAGGGCTGGGACGCGTTCGTCCATGCCGCGCCACGCACGCCCCTGGAGCGACTGTTCCAAGCTGAGATCGGCCGGCTCGGCATCGCGGAGCGGGAGGACTACAACGACGCCCGCGCCGTCTGGAACGCGAACCCCACGACTGTGCATACCGCTCATCTCGCCCGTGCCTACGGCGTGATGGATCAGGTGATGGCCTCCAACCGGCGCGACAGTGACCGACTGCGCGGGGCGGTAGTGATCTATGCCGCCCCGGCACTGGGCAAGACCACCATCGCCACCCGCTACGCCCGCGACCTCCACCGCAAGATCCTGCGCCGGTACGGCCCGCGCACCCCGGAGGGTCAGCAGCGCCTGCCGGTGGTCTACCTGCCACTCAGCGCCGGCACCACGCTCAAGGGACTGAACCAGAAGTTGCTGCGGTTCTACGGGCACCCGGCCGCGACCCGATCCACCCGCGCCGAACTCGGATCGCTGGCCGTCGACTGCGTCCAGGCCTGCCGCACCCAGCTGATCATCATCGATGACCTGCACTTCATCGACTTCAAACACCGCCACGGCCACGAGGTCTCCAACCACCTCAAGGGCCTCGCCAACGAGATGCCCGTGACCTTCATGTACGTCGGGGTGCGGCTACGAGAGAAGAAGTTCTTCGACGAAGGCCTACTCGGCGAAGACGCCGTCTACGCCCAGACCTCCCGCCGCGCGACCCGCTGCGAGGTCGCACCGTTCACCCACGCCACCACCTCCGGGGCCCGGGCCTGGAGCGCGCTGCTGGCCGCCCTGGAAGCACACGTGATCCTCGCCGACGCCCACCCCGGAATGCTGACCGACCACGCGAAACTGCTGGCCATGCGCACCCAGGGCTGCATCGGCTCGCTGACGAACCTGCTGGACCGGGTCTGCCACCTGGCCATCGCAACCGGCACCGAGACCATCACCCGCGAGCTCATCACCCAGGTCACGATCGACAATGCAGCCGAACTCAGCGCCGGCACCGCCTGACCCACCCCCAGACTCGCGGCCGCGCCCGCGGTTAATCCCCGGCGGCTACGACCTCGACACTCCGCCCATCCACATCACCCCGCTCCCGGGAGAATCCGCGGTCTCATGGCTGCGCCGTGCCGCTGTGCGCTACCAGATCAGCCCCCGCAACGTCCTGCGCGCCGGCGGCGCCAGCCGACAGATCTCCTCCACCCGCGCCGCCACCACCCGGATCACCTCCCCCAGGAACGCCTTCACCACCCGGCTCGGCCTGTCCGCCGACGAACGCCGACTACTGCGAGACCCCACCCCGCTCGGACACGCCCTGGACTCTTACGCCCGCATCTACCAGCACCCCAACACCTCGACCACCGGAACATCCAGTCGCTTCTGTCCGACCTGCCTCGCCGTCGAGACACCCAGCTGGGACAAGGATTGGACGAACCCGCTGCTGGCCGTCTGCCCCAAACATGACCTGCTGCTGCTCGACCGCTGCCCCGCCTGCCAGGCCGTGCCCTACACCAGCCCCGCCTGGCTCAGCGAGCCGCTCAAGCTCTGGCGCTGCACCGCCCGCACCTCCGCGATGTCCGGGACCGGGCGCCGCGTGCGGCCCTGGTGCGGCCACGACCTACGCACCACACCTGCTGCGACCGCCACGAGCGAGCAGTCCCGGGCGCAACGGCTGCTCCTCGACCTCACGATTGATCCCGACGACCCCATCGATCTCTGCGGGATCACGATCACTCGCCAGATCGGGTTCGACGCCATGGTCGAACTCCTGACCGCAGCCCTCCACGATCGCGGCACCCGCTTCCTCGACCTGTCCGAACCCACCGGCGAGATCGCCTTGGGACTGGCCGACACCCTCCTCGTTCTCGAGACCACCGATCCCGGCGAAGCTGGGGACCGTCTCCAAGAACTGGTGCTGCCCACCGACCGCCAGGCCCCCATCACACTGAACGCGGCGACGAGCTCGGCGAAGAATCCACTGCTCGGGGCGCTGCAACTCGGCCGCCACCGCGAACACCTGACCGCGACCAGCCAACTCGCCTTCCGCACCGGCGCCACCCACCCTCGCTACCCGCTGCCAGCGAAGACACCACGCGCCTCCGTGCATCACCTGCTGCTGCCCGAACACACTTCGCCCGGGCTCCCGCTCCCCCTCACCCGCGTCCCCCAGGTGATCTGGCCCGGCACGCTACCCGGCCTCGATGACTCCGATCCGATCGTCCGCGCCGAAATCTCCCTGCTAATCGCCCACCTCGGCACTACCCGCCCCTGGTCCCACCTCACCCTCGACCTCGGTCTCCCCCGCACCTTCCACTCCGCCCTCGCCCGGCGCATCCGCACCCGACGCGCCCACGGCACCTGGCCGACCCTCCTGGCCCAGCTCGACGAGCTCCTCGAACATCTTCAGGCGCACCCGCCGTGGCCGAACTACCGCCACCGCCGCATCCTCGCCGACGACCTCCTTCTCCTCGAACGGGTCCTGGTCACGGCTGACCCCGACCAGCGACTGCCCGCCCTCGCGGTCCAGCGGCGCTTCTGGGAGCTCTTCACCGGCGGCGACGCACTCTTCGCACCAAACCCCCTCGCCATCCTCGCCGACCAGCACGCCCACTGGAGACAGGAACGCCACGAGCTCGACGACAAGCAGATGGAGCTCTTCGAGACAGCGTTTCAGATTCTCGACCGCTCCAGTCCTCTGCTGCTCGGTAGACCCCTGAGCTGGAAGCCACCTTGAAGCGGAGACTTCACCTACCAGCCCACCCCACCAGACGGGGCGATCATCACCCTCAACCCGCTCCCCCACGTCCTCGCCAACACCGTGCTTAGCCTTCTCGACCAGCAGCCCCGCGAAGGAGCCCGCGCTATCGCCGCGCGCACGTCCCTCACCCGGTCAACCGGACAGCCCGGAGCCCTCGACCCAGGCACCGCCGACCGCTGGGCAGGCCCGACGGCCACTCTCTACAACGATCTCAACAGCTTGACCCCGATCCCAGACCGCCCGACTCTGCCAGAACTGCCGTTCCAAAGCCGCTACAGCACCTGTTACCCAGGGGGTTTGCTCGCAGGGATCGATCTGTCCCCTGCGACTTTGCACGATCGACAGAAATCTCCCCGCAGTGCTCGACGGAGCGTGTAACCTCGACGAGGCCTGATCGGGGCGAACTTCAACGCGGGGAGTTTAGTGAGCGCACGAGCAACTTCAGGAGATGCGTTCAGCGATCCGGCCTTCCGCTGGCTCTGGGGTGCCACCATCCTGGCTCAGACCGGTTCCTCCCTGGGATCTGTGGCGATCCCACTGATCGCCATCAACGAGCTCGGGATGAATGAAGCGACCGTGGCGCTCCTGGCCACATCCAGTGCCGTCGTGCTCCTCGTCGCAGCCTTCCCCGCCGGTTATATCGCCGAGTTCCGCCGTAAGCGCCCCCTAATGATCGGTGCGGCCCTGGTCCGCGCCACGATGTTCACCGTGATCGCGATGCTGCTCCTGACGGGTAGCTTGCACGTCGCCTGGATGTTCGTCGCCCTGGGTCTGAACGCCGCGATGCAGATCCTGTTCAGCAGCGCCAGTTCGGCGCACACCAAGTCCCTTCTCGACCCCGAACACCGAGCGGACGCACTGGGCAAGCTGCAAGCTGCGAACTGGACGTCGCTGATCCTCGGCCCCGTCGTCGCAGGTTTAATCGCAGGGGTCTCGTCACCCGCAGTCCTTCTACTGGGCAATGCCGCGGCATTCATCCTGAGCGCGGCTCTCGTTCGTGGAATTCCACGTCCGGAAGGTCCCGCTCCAGCACGTGGTAAGAGCTCCCGCCGAGGTCGTGAAGCGATAGCCGGGGCGCACTTCCTTCTGCGCGAGCCGATGCTGCGCAGGCTGTTCCTGTCGTGGCTCATCTTCGCCGGCGCCGTGGCAGCGTTGACCCCCATCACTCAAGTCTTCTACATCCAGGACCTGCAGTTCACCGAGGTGCAGTACGGGCTGCTGATGGGCCTGCCCTCATTGGGCGGGCTCATCGGCGCCTGGGTGACCGGACGGATCGCTCGTCGCTGGCGGCTCGGCCCGACCGTCTGGTGGTCCAGCATTCTCCGTACTCCCTGGTATCTGCTCTATCCGCTTGCCCAGCCAGGAATCAGCGGATTTGTCATGCTCCTGCTCGCTTTCACCGGCGTGCTCTTCTTCTCCTCCATCACCAACTCGGCCATGGGAGCTTTACGAATGGAGCTCACCCCGGATCACCTCATGTCCCGAAGTAGCGCAGCCTGGGGCATCGCGACGATGGGCGCCGGCCCCGCCCTCATTCCCATACTCGGCTTCGTCATGCAGGCCACTAACGCGAGAACCGCGCTCTGGGCTATCTTCGCCCTCGTCACGGTCTCGCTTCTCGTATTACCGGTACGCCGACTGAACTCGGCGCAGGCGACGGAGCTCTGACCACACAGCAACATCTGGGACTGATGCGCCGATAAGTGCCACATGAGCTGTGGCGCTGAGGAATCTGACAACTTGGCGAGAGTTTGGGCAGCTTGCCAATGTCTCGCACCGCAGGTCACAGCGCCGCACTTCTGACAGATCGCGCGAGAACCTACAACTTCGCGCCTGCTTCCGTCACGCCTGCCGCACAACGCAGCGCGGTAGCGCCGCGGACAGTACGGTGACGACATGCTCTCCCCCGGCGTCGCCGACTATGCCGCCTTCCTCCCCGCGTCCTGGCGGGATCGCGTCGACCTGACGCCTGCGAGCACGTGGTGGAGCTGGCGCGGGCACGACGTCCATGTGCGGCGTCGCCGGAATCCCGATGCTCCCGTGCGGGTACTGCTCATCCATGGGGCCGGGGGCCACAGTGCGGCGCTCTGGCCGATCGCCTCACTCCTGCCCGAACACGACGTGGAGCTGGCCGCCGTGGACCTGCCACTCTATGGTGGGACGAGGTCACCGGATCCGAGCGCGGTCCGCTACCAGGACTGGGTCTCCCTGCTGTGCGACGTCGTCGCCTCCGAAAATGACGGTCGACCTCTCGTGCTGCTGGGAGCCAGCATCGGCGGCATGCTCGCCTATGAGGTCGCCGCCCGCACCGGCCGCGCCGCAGCAGTGGTCACCACGTCCCTGCTGGATCCGCGCGACCCCCGTGCGCGGGCCGTCATCACCCGTTTCGGCCCCCTCGGCGTGCTCGGTGGACCGCTGGCACGGCTTCTCCCCCAGCGCTTCGCCGGACGGCACATCCCGATGTCCTGGGTCGCCGCTCTGTCGAAGATGAGTCGCGACCCCGGTCTGTCGCGGCTGTGCGCCACCGACCCTCGGGGAGGAGGCGCGACGATCCCGCTCGGATTCCTCACGTCGTACCTCACCTACCGTCACACCCCGCCGGAGCGGATGACCACCCCGGTGACTCTCGCCCACCCGGCGAAGGACACCTGGACACCGGTGGAGATCAGCACACGCTGGCTCAGCCGGATCGCCGCACCGGCCGAACTCGTCATGCTGCGCGAATGCGGCCACTTCCCCCTCGAGGACCCCGGATTGCAGGACCTGGTCGGGGCTGTCAGCCGGGTGACCCGACGGGGACAGCCCGGCAGCAGGCGCGCAACCGAGACGGAGAACGGGACCGAGAAGGAGCAGCGCCTTGGACGGTGACGCCCTGCAGGAGATCGCCCGCACCCGCGCCGAGGAACTTCCCGCCGCTGTGGTGACGCACCCCTTCGGGCCCGAGTACGACGTGGCGAAGGTCGTCGGCAGGATGTTCCTGCTGCTCACCGAGGTGCGCGGGGAGCGGATCGTGGTCCTCAAGGCGGATCCTCGGGACTCCGAGGCGCTGCGGCAGGCCCACTCGGACATCACGCCGGGCTATCACATGAACAAGCGGCACTGGATCACCCTCGAACCAGGCGGGGAGCTCGATGCCGAGCTGGTCCGGGAGCTGGTGACCGAGTCGTATCTGCTCGTGGTGGAGGGCCTGCCGCGGGCCCGGCGCCCGGTGGATCCCGGGTCCTTCGGCGCACGTCCGGGCAGCACCCCGTCCCCGTAGACTCCGCCGCATGAGGCGTACGGGGGTATCGGTCCTGGGGTGGGTGCTGCTGGTGGCGGGGGTGCTCGCCTCGGCAGTGCTCCTGATCCTGCGGCTCGTCACCGAGCTGCACACCTGGCATCACCACGTCATCGCGATCTCGTCCTTCATGCCGCTGCTCTGGATCCCGGTGCTCGTCGGCTGCCTGGGGCTGCTGCTGGTGCTGCGGGCCCGGTGGCGGCTGCTCGGTGCCGCCGTCCTGATCGCCGCGATGACAGTCTTCGCCTGGCCGCTGCTGCCACAGGAGGAGAGGTCGGACATCCCCCTCGCAGTCGGCAGCACCCTCACGGTGCTCTCGCTGAATCTGCAGTTCGGTCGGGCCGACATCGACGAGGTCTCCGAGCTGATCACCGCCGACGTCGATGTGCTCGCGCTGCAGGAGTACACACCCGGGTTCGAGGAGGAGCTCGCGGCGGTCGGTGTGCTGGAGGAGTTCCCGCATCAGGTCGGCACGTCCGACACCGACGCGAGCGGCACGATGCTCCTGTCCCGCACGCCGGTCGAGCGCGTCGCCCGGGCCGAGGGCACGGCGTTCGAGAACCTGATCGCGACCACCACCGTCGAGGGCACGGACTGGCACCTCGGCGTGATCCACACGGCGCCGCCGCAGATGGGCACCGACGCCTGGGCTCACGACGGCGCGGCGGTCAAGGATCTCTCCGAGCCGTACCTCGGGGAGAACCTGCTGCTGGTCGGCGACTTCAACGCGATCGACCAGCACCACACGATGCGGGAGCTGACCGCCGACGGCGACCTGCACGACCTCGCAGCGAGGCGACAGGGCGAGGGAACGGGATGGCATCCCACCTGGCCCACGGGCACATGGATCCCGTCGTTCGCCCGCATCGATCACGCGCTGGTCTCCGGCGGGGTGCTCGGTGATGTGCCGCAGTACGAGACTGTCACCGGCAGCGACCACAAGGCACTTCTCGTGGAGGTCCTCGAGGTCGTCTAGGTTGTCGGGGTCGCTGCAGCTCCGGGCGAGGCGCTCGTCTATCTTCCTGCAGCATCTTCTTCACGGGCGGTCCGGACCACGGATGATGGAAGTTCCGGGCTCGCGATCTAGGCTCGGGGCGTGAGTGCCTCCGATCCCGTCCTGCATGCCATCGAGAAGCCCACCGCTCGCGCCGACGCGCTGCACTTCCTGCGCAGATACCGGCCCGAGTCCTTCACGCTCCTGGACGCGCAGACCGAGGATGCGGCGGCGGACCGATTCCTCGCCCTGCGTACGCTGCCCTACTGGGACCAGGACGCCGACGCCCATGAGTCCCGGCGCAAGCGCTTCAACGAGGCGGAGAAGACCCAGAGCATTCCTGGCCTCCGCGCGTCCCTCGCCGTGTCGACCGCGCTGTTCCTGCTCGTCCTCGCAGGGGCCGGTGCTTTTCTTGTCCGGGCGTGGACCGCTTTCGGGTCGGCGAACGAACTGTCGCTGTTCGCCCCCGAGAGGTTCGGTGTCCTGCCCGCCATCGAGCTCCTGCTGCTGGCGCCGACGGCGCTGGTGCCGCTGTATCTGTTGTTCATCGTCTCGGTGCACTGGCGGGCGAGGACGCACGGCCGGGCCGTGCTGCGCATCGCCCAGGAGGAGGGAGTCGCGCTGCGCTCCGGCATACCGGTCCGCTCACCCCTGTACGGCATCTGGTCGAGCTGGTGGTTCCTGGGAGCATGCCTGAAGTGGGCGCTGTGCGGGTACTTCACCGTGGCGGTCCTCGCGTCGTGGTCGGACGTGAAGGAGGCCGTGCCCGTCGTGATCGCCTACGCGATCCCGGTGGCGCTGATCCTGGTGCCGGTGCACCTGCGCACCAGGGTGTGGAAGCGAAGGAACGACCTGCTCGATGCCCAGCTGTATCGGGACAAGGACGGCGCGCTCAGCCGTGAAGGCCTCGTGCTCGACGAGCCGTGGGAGGAGGTCGAGGAGGCTGAGTGGACCTCGCGGAGCGAGGACCTCGGTGAGACCTCATGGCGGACCGATTTCCCTTCCTCCGGGCCGTCCTCGCGCTGACCGCAGCGGCAGTGCCCGCATCGGACCGAGGCAGCGGTGACAGCCCGCTCAGCCGGCCTCTGCGCGGCGCACCATCTCGTCGATCCAGACGGGCGCGTATGGGGAGGTGCAGTTCGGGGGCGTCGGGTAGCCCTTGAGCACCTCCAGACGTTCCCCGATGCCGCGGGCGCGCTCGCGCAGCGCGGGGTTGGTGATCCCGATCTGGGCGAGGGTGTCGTTCATCGCCCACTGCAGCGGGTCCGGGGCCGCTTTCATCTCGGCCTCGATCTGCTCCAGCAGCGCGACCTGGTCGATGCCCTCGGGCTTCTTCAGCACGCGCTCGCTGGTCAGCACCCAGCCAGCGCTCGCGACCGCGGGATCCGCGTCATCGAACCAGGCCACTCGCAGAGCCTCCTTGTGACGGGACTTCTTCACGAGGTTGCTCAGCAGCCAGTCGCGGACCTTCGGCGTCCCGGCGCCGCGCAGCATCTGGTCGAGCTCGTCCTGGCTGTACTGGGACGGACGGGACAGGAGGATCGCGAGCAGCTTCGGAGCCGAATCCTCGGCCGGTTCCCGCCACAGCGCACGGGCGAGATCGGGCCGGGCCTTCAGCCGCTTCGCGATCGCGCGGAGCTTGCCGAGATTCACGGCATGGTCATCGCCGCGGCGGCGGTTGACCTCGAGGGCCCGGGGATCGGCGAGCGCGGTCAGCTCCTCGCGCAGCGCCGTGATCTCGGCGGCGAGGTCCGCGTTCTCTTCGGTCGTGCTCGTCATGTCGCATCCTCTCCAGGGGGTCCAGGTTCCAGGGTATGCGTCAGGAGCGCGCTGAGTTCGTCGACGATCCTGTCGATCGGGCGCGCGGCGTCGATCCGCCGGAAACCTGGCCGGGCCGTGAGCACCTGGTCGATCGAGGCGACGAGTGCGGGGGCGTCCTCGGGGCCGACGAAACGATCGTTGGCGGCCTGCTCGGGCCTGTCGGGTGCGTGCCTGCGTGCCGTGAGCCGCTGCGCGAGCGCTTCGGCATCGAGCAGCAGCACGGCCTCGACGAAGCGGGCGCTGCAGTGCGCGGCAAGGTCCTCGAGCTGCTGGGCGAAGGCGGGGCGGGCGAGGTACTGACCGATCACCACGTCGTGACCGTCCTCCAGGTGCCGCCGCGCGAGGGCGAGGGCGAGGCGTCGAGCCTGCAGCCCGGAGGCCTGCAGGTCCCGGTCCCAGCCGCCGAGGGAGTGCTTGAGCGCATCGATCTCGAGCGCGAGAGCGAGCGGCCGCTGTGCGACCAACCGGGCCGCGACCGTGGACTTGCCGCTGCCGGGGGCTCCGTTGAGCAGGAGCAGGACGGGATCTGCAGCCATCTCGCTCATGGCGATCCTCCTCGGTCAGGGTGAGGCCCCGCGACGCCGTGCGTCGCGGGGCCGAGGGCCGAGCCCGTTCAGCTCATCCCACACTCGCGCGCGGCGCGCCGATCCCCGGATCGATCTTCGGCATGTCGCCCGCACCAGGGCGGATGTCGATGTCGAAGATGTCCAGCGGCAGGTACACCGTGGCGCAGGCGTTCGGAATGTCGACCACTCCCGAGAATCGGCCCTCGATGGGCGCCGCCCCGAGCAGCAGGTAGGCCTGCTCCTTCGACCAGCCGAAGGTCGAGAGATAGTCGATCGCGTGCAGGCAGGCCCGTTGGTAGGCGAGGTGCGAATCGAGATAGCGCTGCTCACCGTCGAGGGTCACCGAGGTGCCCGAGAAAGAGAGCCACCGGCTGTGCTGCGGCGCGGTGTCACCGGGCATGAAGATCGCGTTCTCGGAGACGTTGTACTTCTCCATCCCGCCCTTGATGACATCGACATGGAGGTCGAGGAAGCCGCCCATCTCGATGCCGCCGCAGAAGGTGATCTCGCCGTCCCCCTGGGAGAAGTGCAGATCGCCCACGGAGAAGTTCGCCCCGTCCACGAACACCGGATAGAAGATCCGGGTGCCCTTGGTGAGGTTCTTGATGTCCTGGTTGCCGCCGTTCTCGCGCGGCGGGGCGGTGCGGGCTCCCTCCCCCGCCACTCGGTCACGGTCGGCCTCGCCCACCCCGCCGAGGATCGCGCCGTGCGGCTCCGGCGGCAGGGCGAGGGCGGGGACACGATCCGGTTCGGTGGCGATCAGGGCCCCTTCGCGGATGTTCCAGGCCTTCAGCAGCTCGGGCGAGGGGGCGGTGCCCATCAGACCGGGGTGGATCATCCCGGTGAACTCGACCCCGGGCACATGGCGGGAGGTGGTCCGATCACCGCGGAAGTCCCAGACGGCCTTGTAGGCGTCGGGGAACTCATCGGTGAGGAAGCTGCCGCCGTTGCGCTTGGCGAAGATGCCGGTGTAGCCCCAGCCCTGACCGGCCAGGGGGCCGGAGTCCTCCTGAGGGATGGGGCCGACGTCGAGGATGTCGACGACCAGCAGGTCGCCGGGCTTGGCGCCCTCGATGCGGAACGGCCCGGACAGGGTGTGGACGGTGTGCAGGGGCGCCGAGGCGATGTCCTCGGCGGAGTCGTCGTTCTTGATGTAGCCGTCGAACCACTCGCGGCAGTCGACGCGGAAGACATCCCCGGGGTTGACGCTGACAGCCGGTGGGATGTCCGGATGCCAGCGATTGTGGCCGAGGATCTTCTGCTCGGTGAAGGGCTTCGCGGAGTCGAGAGGGAACACGTTCTGGGGCATGCTTCTCCTTCCACAGCGACGGGCCCTCTGCATGGACCCGCCAGGTCCAGTGCCGGTCTCAGGGACGCGGCAGCCGCGCGTGGCGCGGGTCCAGGGTGGTGCGGGCTCCCGGGGTGCGCCGGGCGCCGGGGACCCGGTCGACGACGGCGGGCTCGTGGGCGCTCGCGGCGGTGCTCTCCAGCAGCTTCGCGGCCGCGGAGCCGAGGGTGCCGAGCCGAGGGGCGCTGATCCGGCGGCGCGCGGAGGCTCCGCAGCGGGGACAGGTGAGGTCCTGGTCGCGGGTGCTCATCGGCACGGAGCGCTCGTACTCATGGTCGCTCTCACAGCGGAACTCGTAGATCGGCACAGAAGCCTCCTCGCCTGCATCATGCCGTCGGGATGTGCCCACCCTAGGCTCCGGCGTCGTGGGGCACGCCGGTTCTGCGAATATCCCCCCGACCGGACCCTCACTCGGATCCCTGGCGCCGCAGCGGGGCGCAGCGTTCAGGTCGCGAGGCGGCGAACATGACGCGGTGAACATACTGGGCCCATGGAGCCACCGACCCCGCCGCCCGCGTACACCGGCAGTGACTTCTATTGCGACGTCGCGATCCCGGATCCCGGTGCGCTCGAGGTGATCCATCTCGATGAGCGCGTTCCCGCCTTCCACCACACCCGCCCGTACTGGCAGGTGCACGTGGTGGTGGTGCCGGGGCGGCACATCGCCTCGTTCACCACGGCGGGCGCGGCCGATGAGGACGATCTGCGAGCCCTGCTCCGGGTGGTCCAGCAGGTGGCGCGCGAGGTGGAACGCGAGCATGGGGCCGCCGCGGTCCTCACGAATCTCGGCAGCTATCAGGATTCGAAGCATCTCCACGTGCACGTGCACTCGGGGCCGCGTCGCTGACCCGCGGCAGGTCCGACGGCGTCACAGGGGCAGCTTGTAGCCCATATGGCTCGGCACGTACCCGAGCCGGTCGTAGAAGCGGTGGGCGTCGGTGCGGGCGGCATCCGTGGTCAGCTGCGCGAGCCGCGCCCCCTGCTCACGACCCCATCGGTGTGCCCAGCCGAACAGGGCGGTGCCGAGCCCGCTTCCCCGCGTCGATGCGGCGACCCTGACCGCCTCGATCTGCAGCCGGATGGCTCCGCCGCGCGATAGCGAAGGGATCAGCGTCAGCTGCATTGTCGCGACGATGGTGCCGGCGTCATCCCTCACAGCGAGCAGGAGCTGGTTCTCGTCACCGTCGATACGCGCGAAGGCCCGCTCATAGGGTCCGAGTGCTGCGCTCTCCCGCTCCCGGCCGAGCATGTCGTCCGCCAGCAGCGCGACCAGCTCCGGCAGCTCGGCACCGGTCGCACGGGTGAGATGGAAGGAGCGGTCGCCGAGTTCGAGGGTGTGCATGGCTCCATTGTCGGGGCAGCACGAAGAAGGCTGGGGAGGGAGCCCGCCGCATCACGGACAATGGCTCCATGACCACCAGTGATTTTCTTCCCGGCGCGCAGCGCAGTGCCCAGCTGAGCTTCTCCGATCAGCCGGCGTGGATCGTCAAGGACGAGGTCTCCGGCGGTTGGGCGCTGCAGATCGGCGGGGTGGAGCAGTCCCATGTCGACCTCGAGGATCCGACGCACATCGTGCACGAGTACCTGCGGCGGATGGCCAATGTGCTCGACGAGGCGTGGCCGTGGCGGAAGCCGCTGCGGGTGGCGCACCTCGGTGGCGGGGCGCTGACGCTGGTGCGCTATGTGCAGGCCACCCGTCCCGGATCCGCGCAGCTCGTGATCGAGATCGAGCGGGAGCTGCCCACGCTCGTCACCACTGCCCTGCCACTGCCGGAGGGAACTGATCTCGAAGTCGTGATCGGTGACGCCCGCGAACAGCTCGCCCTGATGGAAGGGCGTCGCTTCGACGCGATCGTGCTGGATGTGTTCTCCGGCGAGGAGTCCCCCGAGCATCTGGCCACGAAGGACTTCTACCTCGAGGCTCTCTCGCACCTCGAGGCGGATGGCCTGCTGCTGGTCAATGTCGGCGACGATGCCGGCCAACGGTTCCTCGCCGCCCAGGTGCGTGAACTCGAGGACGCCTCCGCCGACGCCGGTCTCTCGGGAGTGTGGACCTTGACCCACGCCTCGCTGCTGAGCACTCCGGCCGACGGGAACATGGTGCTGCTGACCGGCGGCGCGCTCGCCTCGCCGGAAGTCGCCCAGTGGCGTTCAGCCTGGCTGAAGTCCGGACCGCACCCTGCCGCAGTGCTCGATCCCGGCGAGACCGTCGAGGCCTTCGGACTCCGCGGTCATCCACAATCTCGGTGACTTGATGGCGATCCTGAGCGCTCCTGAGTAGCGCCACCACCTTCTCCGGGCAGTTCTCCGTCAACGGCGGTGAATGGCAGGACATCGACGGCACCATCGAGATCGCCTCGAACCCGGTACCCATCTATTCCAAATCCCTCGAATCCCGTCTCGTCAATGGTGGCGTCCCCGTCGAGGACGACGAAGACCCCTGGATCCCCGAACGCAGCCCAAACACCGAAGGTCCCAAGGATCCCGGCGCCACTCACCGCAAGCTCTGACGGCCCCCAGACAGCAAGCCGGCGCGCTCCCGTGCGCGCTGTGACCTTCCTGGATCACCCTGCGCCCCTGTATACACCGGCACGAGCGAAGCGGAGAATTGGCCCCGATCCAGCCGAAAAGCACGTGTCTCTGTATACACTTGGCGGTATGCGTGCCAGCGATCGGGCCTACCGAGCCCTCCGTGGAGAGATCATCGACGGCGCCCTCACGCCAGGCACGGTCCTCGGTGAAGTGGAGCAGTCCGTACGCCTGGGCCTGTCTCGCACTCCATTGCGGGAGGCTCTCTCGAGGCTCGTCGCCGATGGGCTGGCGGCACCAGCGACCGGGCGTGGGGTTGTCGTCACCGCGGTCTCACTCGCCGAAGCCCCGAAGTTGTTCGATCTGCGCATCGCCTTGGAGACCCTCGCCAGCCGGCGCGCCGCAGAGCACACCGCCCACCCCGCCGACGGCCCCGCACTGCGCGAGACTTTCCGCAGCCTCGCAGGCCGCTTCGACCTAGCCACCGTGGAATTTGCCGCCGGCACCGACCCCACCGGCTACTACGCCCTGACCGCCGAGCTCGACGCCGAGCTCGACAGCGCCACCGGCAACTCCTACCTGGCCGAATCCCTGCGCGGACTGCGCCTGCATCTGGGACGCTTGCGCCGCCTGGCCCGCAACTCCCCCACCAGGCTCGCCGCCTCCTCTCGGGAGCATGCCGCGATCGCTCATGCCATCGCCGCCGGGAATCCGGAGCTCGCCGCGGCCGCCACCGTCATCCATCTCCACCACGCCCTCGCCCACCTGCACGGTGACCGCCCAGAGTCCGAAGTCCGCACCGCCGACACCGCCGACACCGCCGACACCATCAACACTGACACCACCGACCCCACCTCGACCTCCCAGGAGAGATCTGCATGAGAGACCACGCCGTCCGCGTCCACCGCTCCGACGAGAACCTGCCCCGTGAGGACCAGCTGGCCTGGAAGATGGCGGAGGTCGCCGTCGACCCGGTCGAGGTCGACACCGACGTCGAGGAGATGATCATCAACCGGATCATCGACAACGCCTCGGTCGCCATCGCCTCCCTGAACCGGGCACCGATCGTCTCCGCGCGCAGCCAGGCGCTCAGCCACCCGGTCTCCACCGGCGGTTCAGGTGCGAGCATCTTCGGCATCGCCCGGCCCACTTCTCCCGAGTGGGCCGCCTGGGCGAACGGCGTCGCCGTGCGCGAGCTCGACTACCACGACACCTTCCTCGCCGCGGACTACTCCCACCCCGGGGACAACATCCCGCCGATCCTCGCCGTCGCCGAGCACACCGGCCGCTCCGGCCGGGATCTGATCCGCGGCATCGCCACGGGCTATGAGCTGCAGGTCGACCTGGTGCGGGCGATCTGCCTGCACAAGCACAAGATCGACCATGTCGCGCACCTCGGCCCGTCGGCCGCCGCCGGGATCGGGACCCTGCTGGGGCTGGACACCGAGACCGTGTTCCAGGCCATCGGCCAGGCCCTGCACACCACCACCGCGACCCGTCAGTCCCGCAAGGGCGAGATCTCCACGTGGAAGGCCCACGCCCCCGCCTTCGCCGGGAAGCTCGCCGTCGAGGCGGCGGACCGCTCGATGCGCGGCCAGACCTCCCCCGTCCCGATCTACGAGGGCGAGGACGGAGTGATCGCCTGGCTGCTGGACGGCCCTGAAGCCCGCTACACGGTGCCGCTGCCGGAGGCCGGCGAGGCCAAGCGCTCCATCCTGGACACCTACACCAAGGAGCACTCGGCGGAGTACCAGGCGCAGGCCTGGATCGACCTGGCCCGCAGGCTCCACCGCGAGCATCCCGAGACCACCGATCCCGGGAACGTCGCCTCGATCCTGATCCGCACCTCTCACCACACCCACTACGTGATCGGCTCCGGCGCGAACGATCCGCAGAAGTACGATCCGACGGCGTCGCGGGAGACCCTCGACCACTCGATCCCCTACATCTTCACCGTCGCCCTGCAGGACGGCGCGTGGCATCACGTGGATTCCTACGCCCCCGAGCGCGCCACCCGTCCCGACACCGTGGCGCTCTGGCACAAGGTCACCACCGAGGAGGATGCGGAGTGGACCCGCCGGTACCACTCGCTGGACCTGACCGAGAAGGCCTTCGGCGGCGCCGTGGTCATCACCCTCAGCGACGGCACCGTGATCGAGGATCAGATCGCCGTCGCCGACGCCCACCCCCAGGGAGCCCGGCCCTTCGCTCGTGAGCAGTACATCGGCAAGTTCCGCACCCTCGCCGAAGGCCTGGTCGAGCCGGCCGAGATCGAGCGTTTCCTCGACGCCGCAGCGAACCTCGCCCAGCTGCCCGCCGGGGAGCTGGGTCGACTGAACATCCGGGCCGCCCCCGGCATGATCGAGGCGTCGGCCGGACCGAAGGGACTGTTCTGATGCTGTCCTCCACCAGGACCCCCGCGCAGAAGCGGCAGGACCTGCGCGCCCTGCTGACGCCCGGCGCGGCGCAGCCCTTCCCCGGGGCGTTCACGCCGCTGTCGGCGAAGCTCATCCAGGAGAAGGGCTTCCCCGGGGTGTACATCTCGGGGGCGGTGATCGCCAACGAGCTGGGTCTGCCGGACGTGGGCCTGACGACCCTGAGCGAGGTCGCGTCCCGCGGCGCGCAGATCGCCCGCTCCACGGACCTGCCCTGTCTGATCGATGCCGACACCGGCTTCGGAGAGCCGATGAACGTGGCCCGCACGATCCAGGAGCTCGAGGACGCCGGGCTCGCCGGCTGCCACATCGAGGACCAGGTCAACCCCAAACGCTGCGGCCACCTCGACGGCAAGGCCATGGTGGACCTGGAGACCGCGACCCAGCGGATCCGCGCCGCAGCGGACGGCCGCCGAGATCCGAACTTCCTGGTCATGGCCCGCACCGATCTGCGCGCGACGGGCGGGCTCGACGCCGCGATCGGCCGGATGAAGGCCCTGGTCGATGCCGGGGCGGAGGCGATCTTCCCGGAGGCGCTGAAGGATCTGGGCGAGTTCGAGCAGGTCTGTGCGGCGCTCGATGTTCCGGTGCTCGCGAATATGACCGAGTTCGGGAAGTCCGAGCTGTTCACCCGCGAGCAGCTCGCCGCGACCGGGGTCGCGATGGTGATCTACCCCGTCACGCTGCTGCGCGCCGCGATGGGTGCAGCCGAGCGGGTGCTGGAGTCGATCCTCGCCGAGGGCACCCAGCAGTCACGCGTTCCCGAGATGCTCACTCGCGCCAGGCTCTACGAACTGGTGGACTATGAGGGGTACAACCGTTTCGACGCCTCGGTGTTCGACTTCGAGGTCCCTGCCGCCCATCGCACGTCCACCACCCCAGACACCGTCGTCGATCCCCAGGAGTGAGCCATGAGCGAGAACGACCGCACCACTGAGATCCGCAAGGGCCTGAACGGGGTCGTCGCCGACGTCTCCGCCATCTCGAAGGTCAACCCCGAGACCAACTCGCTGCTCTACCGCGGCTACCCGGTGCCGCAGCTGGCCGCGACCCAGCCCTTCGAGGCGGTCGCACACCTGCTGTGGACCGGCGAGCTGCCCGATGCGCAGGAGCTGGCCGAGGCCACCCGCCACGAGCGCACCCACCGGGCCCTCGCCCCCGAGGTGAAGGCGGCGATGGACTCACTGCCCACCACCTGCCATCCGATGGATGCGGTGCGCACGGCCGTCTCGGTGCTCGGCGCGCTCGATCCCACCGCAGAGGACTCCTCCCCCGACGCCGAGCTGGAGAAGTCCAGGCGCCTGTTCGCGCAGCTGCCTGCCGTCATCGCCTACGAGCAGCGGCGCCGGCGAGTCGGTGGGCCGACGGATCCGATCCCGCAGCGCGACGAGCTGGACTACTCGCAGAACTTCCTGTGGATGACCTTCGGCGAGGAGTCCGCCCCCGAGGTGGTCGATGCCTTCCGCATCTCGATGGTCCTGTACGCCGAGCACTCCTTCAACGCCTCCACCTTCACCGCCCGCGTCATCACCTCGACCCTGTCGGACCTGCACTCGGCTGTGACCGGGGCGATCGGGGCGCTCAAGGGGTCCTTGCACGGCGGCGCCAATGAGGCGGTGATGCACACCTTCGACGAGCTCGGCATCCGTCCCGAGGAGTCCGAGACCGAGGCCAAGGACCGCGCCAAGGCGTGGATGGAGGACGCCCTGGCGCAGAAGAAGAAGGTGATGGGCTTCGGGCACCGCGTCTACAAGCACGGAGATTCGCGCGTCCCCACGATGAAGCAGGCGATGGATGCGATGATCACCCACTTCGACCGTCCCGAGATCCTGGGTTTGTACAACGGGCTGGAGCATGCGATGGACGAGGCCAAGGGCATCAAGCCCAATCTCGACTACCCCGCCGGCCCCACCTATCATCTGATGGGCTTCGACACCGAGCTGTTCACGCCGCTGTTCATCGCCGCACGGGTCACGGGCTGGACCGCGCATGTGATGGAGCAGCGCGCGGCCAACGCGCTGATCCGCCCGCTGTCGGCCTACGACGGCCCGGATGAACGCGAGGTGCCCGGCGCCTGAGGGCAGCGCCTCGGGGAGCTGCCCTCCCGAGCGAAGCGCCCGACGCCCCGCCCTGCCGACGCCCCGCCCTGCCGACGGGGCGTGTCCTGCCGACGGGGCGTGGGCGCGTTCGAGCCGCGGGAGCTCCTATAGATGTCAGTCGGCGGGCAGGTCCGGCAGCATGGTCGAGGCGGCGCGGATGTGCGCGGCGGTGAGCTCCGCCGCCTCCTCGGCGTGCCCGCGGGAGATCGCCTGGAAGATCGCATGATGTTGCTCGCGCAGCATCCCCGCGATGTCCTCCCACTGCGCGACCTTCGTGAACGCCTCCATGATCGGAGCCCGCAGCGACGCACGGATCGCCGCGGTCATGTCGGAGAACAGCGCATTGCCGCCGGCCTGGGCGATCGCGACGTGGAACGCGGTATCGGCGTCGTTGAAGTCCTCCCGGCTCACGCCTGGCGCATCCATCACCGCCAGCAGTCGCTCGAGCTCGGCCAGCACCTCGGCATTGGCGCGCTCGGCGGCGAGCGAGGCGCTGGCCCTTTCGAGCAGGATCCGTGTCTCGATGACCTCCTGGAGACGGAAGTTCGACAGCGCGACATGGAGGCGCAGGAACTGCTCCAGGGCGGCGCTCGGCAGTGCGGAGACGAAGGTTCCCGCCCCCCGGCCGGAGCCCACCTCGGAGCGCAGCACCCCGTAGGCCTCGAGCACCCGGATCGCCTCACGCACCCCCGCGCGGCTGACCTGCAGCCGGGAGGCGAGCTCGCGCTCGGGCGGCAGGGGGTCGCCGACGGCGAGCGCCCCGGTCATGATCTGGTCCTCGATCGCATCGATGACCAGCCGGTGCGTGCTGCTGCGCGCGACCGGCCTCCACGCGGCTCCCGGTGTCCCTGAACGGGCGCTCTGCGGTCTGACCTCATTGTCATGCGTGTTGTCGCCCATTCTCACGTTCTAGCACAGCCGGCTCTCGAGGGCTACCGGGGTCTTGTCCTCCGGCGCTCGAGAGCCTAGTATCCGTCGTGTGGTCAGACCACACGACGGTCTACCATTCCTTTCCTCACCGACTCACGAGGCACGACATCGACGGCGATGCTGTGCAGCACCGCGGCTGATGTGTGTCGGAGGCTCCCATGTACACCCCAGACCTCGCACCGCTCGCCGGCAGTCTGCTGCTCTCCTCGCTCGTCGCGCTCCTCCCCCTGGTCACCATCTTCGTCACCCTCGGCGTGCTGCGCTGGAAGGCCCACTGGGCAGGCCTCGCCGCACTCGGCGTCGCGATGCTGGTCGCGGCTGTCGCCTACGGCATGCCGGTGGATCTGGTCACCCTCTCCGCGACCGAGGGCCTCGCCTTCGGCCTGTTCCCGATCATGTGGATCGTCCTGAACGCGATCTGGCTCTATGAGCTGACCGTGCGCAGCGGCCGCTTCGAGGACCTGCGCCTGGTGATCGACGCGATCTCCGACGATCCGCGCGTGCAGGCGATCATCATCGCGTTCTGCTTCGGCGGTCTGCTCGAAGCGCTCGCCGGCTTCGGGGCGCCCGTCGCCATCACCGGCGTGATGCTCATGGCGATCGGTTTCACCGCGATGCGCGCAGCGACGGTGGTGCTGATCGCCAACACCGCGCCGGTCGCCTTCGGCGCGATCGCCATCCCGATCATCACCGCTGGAAACCTCACCGGGATCCCCTACGAGCACATCGGTGCCATCATCGGCCACCAGACCCCGTTCTTCGCGGCCATCGTCCCGCTGTTCCTGGTCTTCCTGGTCGATGGGAAGCGCGGGGTGAAACAGCTATGGCCGCTCGCCCTCGTGGTCGGCCTCGTCTTCGGGATCAGCCAGTACGTCTCGTCCAACTTCATCTCGGTCGAGCTCACCGACATCATCGCCTCGCTGGCCGGTCTCGCCGCCGCCGTGATCATGCTCCAGTTCTGGAAGCCCGAGGGCGGCAGGGACGCCCTGGAGAAGATGCGCGGCGAGCGCGAGCAGGAGGACTCCGACACCGGCCCGGTGGATGCCGGCGGTGCGGGCGTTGCCCTGGCCACCACCCCGCGCACCGATGTGCGGCTCACCCCGGGGCGCGTCGTCATGGCGCTGTTCCCCTACCTCCTGGTGATCGTCATCTTCTCGGCCTCGAAGCTGGTGCCGCTTCTCAGCTCCTTCCTCGCCTCCACCGACCTGAGGATCTCCTGGCCCGGACTCGACGGCAAGGTGTTCACGGCCGACGGCGAGATCGCCGGCAGCACCGTCTACTCCTTCCAGTGGCTCTCCTCCCCGGGCACGCTGCTGCTGATCACCGGCATCATCGTCGCGATCGTCTACAAGCTCTCGCTCCGGGACGCCGCGGACGTCTACCTCAAAAACCTCGTCAAGCTCCGCTATTCGATCCTCACCGTCGCCTCGGTACTGGCCCTGGCCTACGTGATGAACCTGTCCGGGCAGACGATCACTATCGGCACCTGGATCGCCGGCACCGGTGCGGCCTTCGCCTTCCTCTCCCCGATCCTCGGCTGGCTCGGCACGGCGGTCACCGGCTCCGACACCAGTGCGAACGCCCTGTTCGCGACCCTGCAGCAGACCGCGGCCGAGAAAGCCGGACTGGATCCCGCCCTGCTGGTCGCGGCGAACACCTCCGGCGGCGTGGTCGGCAAGATGATCAGCCCCCAGAACCTCACGATCGCCGCGACCGCCGTCGGGCTGCTCGGCCAGGAATCCGCCATCTTCCGCAAGGTGATCTGGTGGAGCCTCGGCATGCTCCTGGCCCTGTGCCTGCTCGTCGGCCTCCAGTCCACCGTCCTGTCGTGGATGATCCCAACCCTCTGACCCAGCTCCGTCCTCGTTCCCACAGCAACCGTCCACCCCCAAGGAGAATCCCCATGGTCAAGCGTCAGGTCCCCCGCCCCGCAGAGCTCCTCGAGCTCATGAGGTTCAAGAAGTTCGACCTCGACCCGCGTCGCCGTCGCCTCAGCTCCGCGCTGTCGATCGACGATCTGCGCACGATCGCTAAGCACCGCACGCCCGCAGCGGCGTTCGACTACACCGATGGCGCCGCGGAGCGGGAGATCTCGATGGCCCGCTCCGTCGAGGCCTTCGAGGACGTCGAGTTCCATCCCTCGATCCTCCACGACGTCTCCCAGGTGGACACCACCACCCAGATTCTCGGCGGCAGCTCCGCCCAGCCCTTCGGCATCGCTCCCACGGGGTTCACCCGGCTGATGCAGACCGAGGGGGAGATCGCCGGGGCGGGCGCGGCCGGTGCCGCCGGAATCCCTTTCACCCTCTCCACGCTCGGCACCACCTCGATCGAGGACGTCAAGGCCGAGAACCCGCTGGGACGCAACTGGTTCCAGCTCTACGTGATGAAGCAGCGGGAGATCTCCTACGGTCTGGTGGAACGGGCGGCGCAGGCCGGCTACGACACGCTGTTCTTCACCGTGGACACCCCGGTGGCGGGGGCGCGCCTGCGCGATGCCCGCAACGGCTTCTCGATCCCTCCGCAGCTGAGCCTGTCCACCGTGGTCAACGCCATCCCGCGACCCTGGTGGTGGTGGGACTTCCTGACCACCGCGAAGCTCGAGTTCGCATCGCTCAGCGCGACCGGCGGCACCGTCGGCGAGCTGCTGAACTCCGCGATGGATCCCAGCATCGACTACGAGGACCTCGCGCAGATCCGGGAGATGTGGCCCGGGAAGTTCGCCGTCAAGGGGGTCCAGACCCTCGAGGACGCGAAGAAGCTCGCCGACCTCGGGGTCGACGCGATCGTGCTGTCCAACCACGGCGGGCGCCAGCTGGACCGTGCCCCGGTGCCCTTCCATCTGCTGCCCGAGGTGGCCCGCGAGGTGGGCCAGGACCTCGAGATCATCCTCGACACCGGGATCCGCAGCGGCGCCGACATCGTCGCCTCGATCGCCCTCGGCGCCGACTTCACGATGGTCGGCCGGGCCTATCTCTACGGCCTGATGGCCGGCGGCCGGGAAGGGGTCGATCGGATGATCCAGATCCTCTCCGAGGAGGTGGAGCGGACCATGAAGCTGCTGCAGGTCTCGAGCCTGAGCGACCTCACCCCGAAGCACGTCACCCAGCTGAGCCGGTACACCCGGATCGGCGAGGGCGCACGGATCCGCTGAGTCGGCCGGGGTTTCCCCGGTATGAGGACCAGGCATAGAGTCGGGCCATGACCGCCGACGACGCCCTCAGCACCGCAGACACTTCCTCCCCCGACGCCGACGCCACGTTCTCCGCCCCGGATATCAAGCCTCGCAGCCGCACTGTCACCGACGGGCTCGGCGCGACCGTCTCGCGCGGGATGCTCCGCGCGGTGGGCATGGGGGACGCGGACTGGGACAAGCCTCAGATCGGCATCGCGAGCTCCTGGAACGAGATCACTCCCTGCAACCTGTCGCTGGACCGGCTCGCGCAGGCGGCGAAGGACGGCGTGCACGCCGGCGGCGGCTACCCCCTGCAGTTCGGCACCATCTCCGTCTCCGACGGCATCTCGATGGGGCACGACGGCATGCACTACTCGCTGGTCTCCCGCGACATCATCGCCGACAGCGTCGAGACGGTGATGAGCGCCGAACGGCTCGACGGCTCGGTGCTGCTGGCCGGCTGCGACAAGTCCCTGCCCGGCATGCTGATGGCCGCTGCTCGCCTGGACCTGGCCAGCGTGTTCGTCTACGCGGGCACGATCATGCCCGGGCGCGTCACCTTCGAGAGCGGCGAGGAGAAGGACGTCACCATCATCGACGGCTTCGAGGCCGTCGGCGCCTGCGCCCGTGGACTGATGAGCCGCGAGGACGTCGGCCGGATCGAACGCTCGATCTGCCCGGGTGAGGGCGCGTGCGGTGGTTTCTACACGGCCAACACCATGTCGACGGCCGCCGAGGCGATCGGGATGTCGATCCCGGGCTCGGCCACACCCCCGTCGGCCGATCGCCGCCGCGATGCCGATGCCCGCCGCGCGGGCGAGGCCGTGGTGGAGATGCTCCGGCAGGGGATCACCAGCCACGACATCATGACCAAGCCCGCGTTCGAGAACGCGATCGCGGTGGTCCAGGCCTTCGGCGGCTCCACCAATGCGGTGCTGCACCTGCTGGCGATCGCCCATGAGGCCGACGTCGACCTCACCCTCGAGGACTTCGCCCGCATCGGCGCGAAGGTCCCCCACCTCGCGGATCTGAAGCCCTACGGCCGTTACGTGATGAGCGACGTCGACCACGTGGGCGGGATCCAGGTGGTCATGAAGACCCTGCTGGACGAAGGCCTGCTGGATGGGGACTGCCTCACCGTCACCGGTTCCACAATCGCGGAGAACCTCGAGGTCCTCGCCCCCCGCCCGGCCGACGGGAAGGTGCTGCGCCCTGCTTCCGCGCCGATCGCACCCACCGGCGGGATCACGATCCTGCACGGCTCGCTCGCCCCCGAGGGGGCGGTGGTGAAGTCCGCCGGCTTCGAGGAGGACGTCTTCGAGGGCACCGCCCGCGTGTTCGAGCGCGAGAAGCACGCGCTGGACGCCCTGAACGACGGCACCATCACCCACGGCGACGTGGTCGTGATCCGCTACGAGGGTCCCAAGGGCGGGCCCGGCATGCGCGAGATGCTCGCGATCACCGGCGCGATCAAGGGCGCGGGCCTGGGGAAGGACGTGCTGCTGATGACCGACGGACGCTTCTCCGGAGGCACCACGGGACTGTGCGTCGGCCATATCGCCCCCGAGGCGGTCGATGCCGGCCCGATCGCCTTCGTGCGCGACGGGGACCGGATCCGGCTGGATGTCAGCACCGGAGCGCTGGACCTGCTGGTCGACGAGGCGGAGCTCTCACGGCGCCGCGAAGGCTGGGAGCCGCTGCCGCCGAAGTTCACCAAGGGCGTGCTGGGCAAGTACGTGAAGCTCGTGAAGTCCGCCTCGACCGGCGCGATCCTCGGGGACTGAGGGTCTCGACGACGCGCTGCAGGATCACGCGCCGAGACCATGGTCATCGGATGAGCATCGTGGACGAACAACCGCTCGAGGGCGGCAACGCCACTGCGGGCGTGGTGCGCGTCGGGGACACGGTGCGCAAGCCCTGGGGGCCGACGACACCGGCCGTGCACGAGCTGATGCGCAGAGTCGCCGTGGCGGGTGTGGACGTGCCCGCCGTCCACGGCCGGGACGAGCAGGGTCGGCAGATCCTCGAGTTCGTGCCCGGCGCCCCTGCCCTCGACGCCCCTCCCCTGGCCCTCGATGGGCTGGCGAGGGTGGGTCGGATGATCCGCTCGCTCCACGACGCGAGCGAGGGCTTCACCCCGTCGGCCCCGGCCCCGTGGGACGCGCTGCTCCCGGTGCCGGAGGGTTCACCGGACCTGATCTGCCACGGGGACCTCACACCGTGGAACCTGATCCTCGGCGAGCGGTGGGTGTTCATCGACTGGGATGGCGCCGCGCCGAGCACCAGGCTGTGGGATCTGGCGTATTCCGCGCAGGCCTTCACCCTGAACGATGTCGCGGAGGAACCGGCCGCCGCAGCCCGACGCCTGACCGCCTTCGTCGACGGATACGGCGCCGACGCCGACCTCCGGGCACGACTGCCACGCGCGATGACGGCCCGTGCCGAGGCCATGTGGGCGATGCTCCGCGACGCCGACCGGGAGGATCGTGAGCCGTGGGGTGCGATGTTCACCTCGGGCCACGGAGACCATTGGCGCGGGGTCGCCGACCATGTCCGGCGACATGAGGCCACCTGGGCGAGGGCCCTCGGCGATCTCGGCTCCGCCGGCTGACCGCTGCCTGGGACGTCTGGGGCTTCATCGCGTCTCCGTGGACTGTCACACCCCACTCCTACTCTCGGGGGCATGTCTTCCTCTGGTTCGATCCTCGCCCACCCCGCCTCGGGCGGCACCGCCCACGCGGAGCGGGAGACGATCCGTGCGCTCCTGCTGGAACATCGCCCGGATCTCGAGCGTCGCCTGCTGGTCGGCCCGAGCGGGGCCCTGCTCCTCCCATTGCCCACGGGGCGCAGCGTCGAGATCGGCCGGATGCGTCGGCGCGGGGAAGCTCGCTGGGTGGTGGTGACCCCGTCGGCCGACGGTGCGATGCTGCGGGAACCGAGGACCCTGGGCGCCGTGGTCCGTACCGCGCTGGGCGCCCTGCAGGAGGCCGAAGCTCCTCGCTGACGCGCGTCGCCGCTCATCGATCCCGCTGCCGTCGCCTTCGCGCGCGAGCTGCACGGGATCGCCGGGCTCTGGTACTCACCGAGCGTGCTGCACCCAGGAGTCCTCACCACACAGGAGGGTCTGCAGCCGACGAGCTGGGAGGACGCGCTCGAGGCAACAGCGCAGGCTGCACTCGCGGCCCGGGCCGCGGCCAGAGGCACGCGCCCCGCCACGGTGTGAGGTCCTGCCCGTCGGCCACTCCTGCTAGCGTCGCCGTCATGAGCGACAGCACGCAGCAGACCGAGGGCACGACGGCCTCCGCCGGAGCCTCCCGCCATCTCGACATCGTCATCGAGCGCCCCTGGCGCGCGGTCTACGAGTTCGCGAGCGATCCGCGGAACCTGCCCCGCTGGGCGGCGGGTCTCGCCGGTGGCGAGGTGAAGCGCGACGTCACCCAGTGGTCGATGAGCTCTCCGATGGGACGGGTGCTGGTCAGCTTCGTCCCCGAGAACGAGTACGGGGTCATGGACCACACCGTCACCCTTCCCAGCGGCGAGTCCGTGATGAATCCGCTGCGGGTGCTGGGGCTGGATGAGCGCCGCTGCGAGGTCGTCTTCACCCTGCGCCGCGGCGCGATGTCCGACAGCGAGTTCGCGGAGGACGCGGCGGCGGTCGCCGAAGACCTCGTCACGCTCAAGGAGATCTGCGAGCAGGGCTGAGGCGCTCCCGGACCCGGCCCCATGTCGGGCCAGCCCGACATCCGCAGACCTGGTGCCAGGATGGGGCGCGCGGTCCATCGCCGCCAGAGTGGAGACATGACCACCATGACCTTGCCCGAGACGCTCGATGCACCTCCCCCACAGGCCGCTCCGCCGACGCAGCGCTGGTCCGTCGGCCGCTGGGCCGCCCCGATCGGCCGCTTCCTCGCCTACTCGCTGACCGCCCTGGTGCTCGGCACGATCGGGTTCTCCCTCGTCCTCGCCCTGCTCGCCGCTGGCGTCTCCACCGTGATCGTCTGGGTGGGCCTGCCGATCCTGATCGGCGGCGTGCTGGTCGCTCGCGGGTTCGCGGCGGCCGAGCGCGCCCTGCAGTCCTCGATCCTCGGCACGGAGCTGCCGACGCCCGCGCCCCGGACCGCTCGCTCAGGCGCTGGCTGGATGCGCCGCCTCGTCACCCCTCTGACGGACCCGCAGAACTGGTTGGACTCGCTGTGGGTGCTGGTGAACTTCCTCCTGGTGCTGATCACCTTCCCGCTGGGGATCGCCTGGACCGTCGGAGCGATCGCCACGATAGGAGGGCCGGTCTCGGCCCTGATCCTGGATCGGGTGCTGCCTCCCGCGGACAACAGCGGCCTGGGTGAGCTGTTCGGGGTTCCGGAGGCCTCTGCACTTCCGGTGGATATGGGCCTGCAGTTCCTCATCGGCCTGCTGTTCCTGGTCACACTCAACCCCGTGATGCGAGGCCTGACCGCTCTGCACCGAGGTGTGGCGAGCGGCCTCCTGAGCTCGCGGTACCACGAACAGCAGCAGCTGCTGCGCACCGAACAGTCGCGCGCCGCCGGCCGCACCGCCGAGTCCACCGCCCTGCGCCGCCTCGAGCGGGACCTTCACGACGGTCCCCAGCAGCGTCTTGTGCGAGCATCGATGGACCTCGCCCGGGTCGAAGCCCTCGCGGTGAAGGATCCGACGAAAGCCCAGGCCGTGCTGCGCGAGACCCGTGAGCAGCTGGGACTGACCCTGGACGACCTGCGTCGGCTCTCCCGCGGGATCGCTCCACCGGTCCTGGTCGATCGCGGTCTCGCCGCGGCACTCACCGAGCTGGCCGCGATCTCCCCGATCCCCACCGCGGTCGAGAGCCCCGACCTGACACTCCCCGAGCACGTCGAGATCGGCATCTACTACGTGGTCTCCGAGGCACTCACCAACGCCGCCAAGCACTCCGGTGCCGGCCGCATCCTGGTCGAAGTGGCGCGGATCGGGGATGATGCCCGGGTGAGGATCGAAGATGACGGGCGCGGAGGCGCCGAGATGCGCACCGGCGGCGGCCTGGCAGGGCTCGCAGGCCGCGTCGCCTCCCTGGAGGGACGCCTGACGGTCACCTCGCCGCCCGCTCATGGGACCAGGATCGAAGCCGTGATCCCATGCGCATCCTGATCGCCGACGACTCGGCACTGATCCGTGAAGGCCTGCGCCTGGTGCTCGAGGAGGCCGACCACACGGTGGTGGGCACCGCGTCGACCGGCACGGAGCTGGTGGTCCGCGCCCTCGAGCTGCGGCCGGATCTGGTGATCTCGGACATCCGTATGCCTCCCAGCCACACCGACGAGGGACTCCGCGCCGCGCAGCAGATCAGAGCACAGTGGCCCGAGGCGCCGATCGTGCTGCTCAGCCAGTACGTGGTGGTCGGCTATGCGACCGAGCTGATCGAATCCGGAGCCAGTGCCACGGGCTACCTGCTGAAGGACCGCATCTTCGACATCCGTTCCTTCCTCGAGTCGATCGAACGGGTCGCCGCTGGAGGCGTCGCGATCGACCCGGACGTGGTGGGTCAGGTGATCTCCTCCCGTCGGCGCACACCGCTGGACGAGCTCACCCCGCGCGAGCGCGAGGTGCTCGAGCTGATGGGCGAGGGCCTGACCAACGCAGGGATCTCCGAGCGGCTGTTCATCAGCGGCGGCGCGGTGGAGAAGCACACCCAGCGCCTGTTCGCGAAGCTCGGACTCAGCGAGGGTGCGAGTGTGCACCGGCGGGTCACCGCAGTGCTGACGCTGCTGGGCGGCAAGTGACCGCAAGCTGACCGACGGAGGGTCAGAGGTCGGCGACATCGAGATCGGCGGGATCGAGGTCGGCAACGGACCGGCAAGATCGACCGCTCCTCCCCAGGGCGAGTTATCCACAAATTCGACAACATTCTTGACGGCATCTCGATTCCTCACCTTCGACGGCTTCTCCAAGCTCGGCACAAAGCGAGATCGCCGAAGATCGTGCGGAACACAGCGCTCGCCCCGTGGACATCTGTTCAGGCCGTGAGGCGCACGACAGCGGAATTTCACCGCCGGTCACATGCAGATCAGGTGCCCGACAGGCGCAGACTCACCCCTGGAGCCGTGCGCCGAAGGAGATCCGCGCAGCCGTGCGACCGATCCTCCACCGAGCCTACATATCCACATGTTCATACACATCTATCGCCCCACAGAAGAGTTGTCCACATATTCCGATCAGGGGTGGTTGACGCATTCGAACCTCCGTACGATCGAGGCATGACCGCAGAGACACCGCACAGCAGCGGGGACGGCCCCGGCGAGGACGAACCTCGCCGGGCCGCGGCCGAGCCGTCAGCGGATGTCCTCGCCACCGTGGCCACCCACCTCACCCAGATCGAGGCGAGCAGCGAAGCCCGCACCGTGCTCGCACAGATCCTCACTGCGACGTTGGTGGCGTTCTCCCACACCCGCTCGGTCCGCGACCCGTTGCCGGACACTGCACCGAACTCTCCCGAAGAGGCTCTCGCCGTCCTCGCCGGCATCGACCATTTACGCGCCTCGCTGGCTGCGATGGACGCTACCTGGCAGGTCGCAGCTGAACAGCGGATCCGGCGCAGCGATGCGGAACGCGGGGTGGCGACCGCTTCGCAGGGCAAGGGTGCGAGCCATGAGATCGCCCTGGCTCGTCGTATCACCCCTGCCGCGTCCTCCCTCTCCCTCGCTTCGGCTCGGCGGCTGACACAGCACATGCCGCGCTTGATCACCCGTCTCTGGGAAGGTTCGGTCACCGCGCAGCAGTCCTCCACGGTGGCCGGTGCTCTCTCCACAGCCTCTCCCGCCACGTGCGCACGCCTGGACGAGATCATCTCCGAGGCCCCTCAGCTGTTGTCCGGGAAAGGACACAAGCGGTTGCGCGAAGACGTCGACGAGATGATTCAGAGGCTCGAACCGGAAACCTCACGGCAGAGGGCGGAGCGCGCCGCGCGAGAGCGGCATGTGACGATGACCCCGCTGGCCGATGGGATGGCACGAATCTCTGCCGTGCTGCGCGGGATCGACGCCGTCGGGCTGATGCAGACTCTGAGCGCACAGGCCGAGTCGCTGCGCGCTGCCGGGGAGAAGACGTCCGTCCCTGCCCTCGAAGCCGACCTGCTGGTCGATGCCGTGCTGCATCCGTACCCTGCGGAGTCGGGGCCGTATCCGGAGGCACTTCCGGGCACTGCGGACGAGGGTTCCGCCTTCCGTCGCCCTCGCCCCACTCCCCGCATCGAAGTCGGCATCGTCATCACCGAGACCGCCCTGCTGGGCCGAGATGACGAGGCCGAGAGCGCACGGCTCGAGGGATACGGCGTCATCCCCGCCCACATCGTCTCCGACACTCTGCTCGGCAGGCCACCAGGTCACCTGCGCCATAACGAGACGGAACACCCCGATGAAGAGGTCAGCGCCTTCTACCGGCGCCTTTACGCCAACCCTCGCACGGGCGAGCTGATCGCGATGGAATCTCGATCGCGGGCGTTCCCCACTGGACTGGCGAGGATGATCCGATGGCGGGACACCACCTGTCGCACGCCCTGGTGCAACGCGAAGATCCGCCAGAGCGACCACGTCATCCCTCACCATCGCGGAGGGCGCACCAGCTATGCGAACGGCCAGGGGCTGTGCGTGCGCTGCAACCTGCTCAAGGAGCATGGGCTGTGGGTGATCGTGCCGTGGGAAGACACGGACATGAGCTCCGCCGAGGCCGGCCCGTCGTCCCCCGCGCCGGCCCTCCGTGCGGACAGACCACCGGAGGCCTGGTTCTGGTCGAGCCCGCACGGAGCCCAGGGCATCTCGTACACCCCCGCGATCTTCACGCCGCAACCCCACCCCGCAGAGGGACAGGGCCCGCCCGCGAACGCTCCAGACGCTCCCGACGCTCCCGACGCTCCCGACGCTCCCGACGCTCCCGACGCTCCCGAACGATGGAATACCCCACCGCAGCAGCCTTTTCCGGACGCCCAGGAACCTCCCGAAGACCTGCCACCGACGGATCTCGCTCCCGCCTAGAGCTGTCGGCTCTCTACGATGAGCCGGAATTCGTCTGCCGCCCTCGACTCCGGAGTCGTCTCCATGCCACCAGTACTCACCGTCCGCGTCCTCGGCGCCGGGGTCTCCGGGCTGGCATCTGCGATCCGGCTCGCTTCAGGTGGCCACCGCGTGGAGCTCAACGATGAGAGCTTCGCAGTCCCCACCGTCGGTACGGCGCTGATCCTGTTCAGCTCGGCACAGCGGTCGCTCGAACGACTCGGGATAGTGGAGGAGGTACGGGCGGCGGCCGTGGCCCCCGAAGCCGGCACGCTGCGAACGGCCGAAGGGCGCATTCTGCTCTCGATGCCTGCCGACGACGCTCTACTCATCTCGCGCTCCGAGCTGGTGCGGATCCTGTGGGGATCGCTCCCACCGACCGTGCACCTCGAGCGTCGCCGCATCGAGGACGTGCGTCCCCTGCGCGAGGGAGCGAACCTCCTGGTCGGCGCAGATGGTGTTCATTCCCTGGTGCGACGCTCCGGGTGGCCCGGCGCGCAAGGGGCACGGTCCCATGGGTTGACCGTCCTGCGCGGCATCACGGACCTCGCCCCACCGGAGATCTCCGAGACATGGGGGCACGGGTGGCTGTTCGGCATCACGCCGTTGCCCGGCCGTCGCACCAACTGGTTCGCCTGCGTTTCGGAACATCGCACCAGCTCTCGCACCGAGGACCTCGCCCACCTGCGCGAGGTGGTGGGCGGTCATCGCGAAGAGATCGATGAGGTCCTGGCCGCAGCAACCGCGCAGAGCACCCTCGTCCACGGGATCCATACCGCGCCAGCACTCAGCCCGGTGCGGGAGAACGTGGTGCTGCTGGGAGATGCCGCGCATGCCATGGCCCCGAACTTCGGGCACGGGGCGAATACAGCGCTGGCGGATGCCGATGCCTTGGGAACGTCCATCCGCGACGTGCTCGATGGTCGCGCCGCGGCACGGGCCACCTCGCCGATGCTGGTGCGTCGTGGGCTGCATCTCTACCCGCTTCGCCGGGCCCTGCCCGGCCAGGGGTGGCGCGTGGCATCGGAGCTGATGATGAGGCTCGCGATGATGGAGGAGCACGCTGATCTGCGTGATCGAGTGCTCGAGGGGGTGGAGACGGTCCGGGCCGGAATCTCACCTGCGGGAGGCACGAAGGCTACGGCGCAGCGCTCGCGGTCCTAGCGCTCGCGATCCTAGCCCAGCGGTCGCGGTCTCGACGTGCCGCCCGCAGCCGGGAGATGCTGCTCGCGGCTCATCGCGCGTCCAGCTCGCAACCTCCTCTGGCTGCATGCCGGCTGGCTCAGTGCAGCTTGCGGGCGAGGGTCGTGATGACGTGCCAGTGCTTCTTGTCGGCCAGGAATCGTCCGTCTTCGTCGCGGATCGACCGGTCGATGACCTGGAAGCCGCGGAACATCTCGTCGATCTGCTCGAGCGGCAGAGTCGCCACATCCGGGCGCTCCGCCCATGAGTCGTTGGTGCCGAAGAAGTCGACCGCCATCACGCCTCCGCGAGGAAGAGCATCGACCAGCTTCCGCCAGACTCCGGGCAGTACGGCCGGGCCCAGCAGGCCCAACGTGTATGTCGAGTAGACGATCTGCGCCGAGGGGAAGGTGGGAACGGTCGCGAGATCGCCGTGGTGGAACTGCACCGACCCGGTCATCCGCTCGTTCTCCACGAGCCGCGCGGCAAGGGTGTCATCACTGTCGTAGGCATGGACGGTCCAGCCCTGTCGTGCGAATTGCAGCGAGTCCGCCCCCGCACCGGCACCGAGATCGAGCACGGTCCCCGGTCTCCGGGAACCACCCGCCGCGGTGATCGCCTTCGACACCAGTCGGCGGGCAGGACGGCCCGCCGCGTGGGCGTTCAACGCAGCCCAGTCAACCTTCTCCGCCGTATCCATGCGTTTCAGACTCGCACCTTGTTCATGCCCGTTTCAACTTCCCGTGACGCAAGCCGCCCCAAGTTTCGTCGAGGGCGAACACCAGGAGCTCCCTCCCTTCCCCCGCCCCGCTGCTGCACACTCGAACACCGAAGAAACGTTCTGCGCGCCTAGGATGGCGGGCATGTCGGCCACCTCTCTGCGCATCGCTGCGGTCTCCCTCCACACCTCACCGCTTGAGGCGCCCGGAGGCGCCGACGCCGGTGGCATGAACGTGGTGGTCCTCGAGCAGTCTCTGGCCCTGGCCCAGCGGGGTCATCAGGTCGATCTGTTCACGCGACGCACCGACCCCACGGCCCCGTCCGTGGTGGAGATCGCCGAGGGGGTGCGCCTCTTCCACCTCGACGCCGGCCCCGCCTCCCCGCTCGCCAAGAGCGATATGGACCAGACGATCACCCCCTTCCGCGCAGCCCTGCGCGAAGCCCTCACCACCAGCGGTGCACCAGGCCGGCCAGCGAACAGCGACGCGAACGACGCGCCTGTTGCCACCGGCTGGGACCTCATCCATTCCCATCACTGGTTCAGCGGTGTCGCCGCGCTGCCCCTCGCCCGCGAGCTGGGCATCCCCCACCTGCAGTCCTTCCACTCCGTGGCCGCCCCCGAAGGCTCCAGCACCCTGGATGCCGGCGAGCCGGCCGAGTCCACCGGGAGGATCCCCGGCGAGCAGTTCGTCGCCACCGGCTCCGACCTCGTGGTCGCCGTCTCCGAGGCGGAGGCACGCACCATCGGTGAGCGCTACGGCGTGCCGGGCTCGCGGCTGACCGTCGTGCGCCCCGGGGTGGACGTCGACCGGTTCCATCCCTGCTCGGATCTCACCGCGCGGCGAGAACGCCCCACGCTGCTGTTCACCGCACGCCTGCAGCCGCTCAAGGGTCCGGATCTCGCCCTCGAGATCCTCGCGCACCTGAATCCTGAACTCGGAGCCCGCCTGGTGCTCGCCGGGGGCGCCTCTCAGGACTTCGCGGACTATGCCGAACAGCTGCGCGCGCTCGCCCGGGACCTCGGCATCGAGGACCGGGTCGACTTCGTGGGGTCGCTGGACCGGGACCAGCTCGCCGAGACGATGCGCTGCGCAGGCGCTCTGCTGCTGACCAGCTGGTCAGAGACCTTCGGTCTCGTCGCCCTCGAAGCACAGGCCAGCGGCACCCCGGTGATCGCCTGGCGCTTCGCCGGCGGGGTCCAAGAAGCCGTCGACCCCTCGGGGCTCGTGCTGGACAGCCGCGACCCCGATGTCTGGGCCGAGGCGCTGCAGTCCCTGCTGCGGGACGCCGACGGGTACCGAGATGCCGTCAGCTCCGCCCGCGAGTTCGCCACCACCCGCACCTGGGAGGCCACCGCACTGACCCTCGAGTCGCAGTACGCCCGACTGTTCGAAGTCCGCGCCACCGAGGAGCCGTCATGAATGCTGCCGGCGACCCCGCAGCTGCACCCACCGTCGATCCCTGGGAGCTGCTGGACACGGCTCGGCTGGTCCTCGCGGTCCATGCCCACCCCGATGATGAGTCCCTCTCGACCGGTGCGCTGCTCGCCTCGCTGGTCGCAACCGGCACCCGGGTCGTGCTGGTGACGGCCACCCGAGGGGAGGAAGGAGAAGTCGTTACGGGAGCTGTCCCCGCCGATGATCCCCGCCCGCTCGAGGAGATCCGGGAGCACGAGATCGAGGCGGCGACCCGCGCGCTCGGAATCTCCGAGCGACACTGGCTCGGCACCGCGCCCGCCCTGGCCCCGGGGGTGAGCCCGCGACGCTACCGGGACTCCGGGATGCAGTGGGTGCGCGAGGGCCTAGCCGGCCCCTCCGAGACCGCGGGTGCCGACAACTTCTCCCATCGTCCGATCGACGATGCTGTCGAGGACCTCGCCGCCCTCGTCACCCAGCTCCAGCCCGATGCGGTCATCGGCTACGACGACGCCGGCACCTACGGGCACCCGGACCATGTTCGAGCCCACCACGTCACGGCCGGAGCCTGCGCCCGCACCGGCACGCCCATGCTGGAGATCGCGAGCGAGGTCCCTGCGGATCCAGGCCTCGGGTACGGAGCCGACTCCACCTCCGACGCCCACGGATTCTTCTGGCGCGAGCAGCCGGCCTCCGCGGAGGCTGTGCGCCGGGCCATCGATGCCTACCGCACCCAGCTCACCGTCGTGGGCGACGCCCCCGGTGGCATCGCCATCCGGCACGTGGGCGGCCAGGAGGATGTGGTCGTGCTGCGAACGGGGCTGCGGCGCAGCCACTGACGTTCACGACCCGCCGCTCAGGACCCGCCGCCCAGGACCCATTGCTCAGGACCTGCCGCCCAGAGCCGGCCGCTGAGAGCCGATCGCTGGGGGCCGATCGCTGGGGGCCGATGCCTGAGGCTCCTTATCAGAGCAAGCCTTGTCAGCGCGAGCCTTGTCAGAGTGAGTCTTGTCAGAGCGAGACGCTCAGCAGGGTCGGCAGATGATCGGAGGCTCCCGACAGTCGCTCTGCGCTCACCCGCACAGTGGCGCGTACGGCGCGTGCCTCCTGCGCGCTCACCCCAGCGGTGGTCAGGATCGCGTCGATCCGCCGCGTCGGAGAGGCTGCAGGGAAGGTGTGCTCGGTCTGGTCCGCGGGATCGATCAGCAGCGGCGCGAGGAAGCTCCGTGCTGTGCCGGTGGCCGTCTCGTTCAGGTCCCCGCCCACGATGACGGGGGCTCCCGCGCTGCGCACCAGTGCCGCGAGATGCTCGGCGTGTCGCATTCGGTTGTCCTCCTGCAGCGCGAGGTGAGTCGAGACGAGCACCACCGCCCCTCCGCCGGGCACGGAGAGCCGCACCGCGGCGACCCCGCGCGGGTACGTGGAGTTCAGGTCCGACACCGTCTGCGCCACCGGATGCGCACCGCGCCGGATCACCTGCGCCGCGACCTCGTCGGTCGCGAGGATCGCGAGCCCGCGCCCACCTGCGCCACCGAGCAGGATCCGGCGATCGATCTGTCGGGCGAACCATCGCAGCCGCGCCGTCGGCAGCACGAAGCGTGGCGCCTCCTGGAGCAGGAGCACATCAGGCTGCAGATCCTGGACCGCCTCGATCAGGGCCGAGAGGTCACCTCGCAGCTCCCACAGGTTCCAGGCGAGGATCCGCAGGTTCCAGGGCGCCGACTGATGGATCGACTCGAGAGACGATTGAAGGGCAGGCCGACGGTCCGACGGCAGCGCGGGCTGGTCGGTCGAGAGGAGTGCGGACGGGTGAGCCGACGGAAGAGCTGCAGGCGTCGACATCACGCGTCTGCCCCGGCGTCGTGGACCATCGGGGCGATCACCCGTTCGACCAGGCCCTTGAGCTCATCCATCTCGTACCCGGGCCAGCCGAACAGCGTGCGTCGCCACTCCGGCGGCACCGCCTTGTAGCCCAGAGCAGCGCCGATCAGGGAGCCGGTGATGCAGGCGACCGTGTCGGTGTCATAGCCGGAGCGGGCAGCGGCTTCGAGAGCGGCGACGAGGGTATCGCGCTGCGCGAACTTCTCTTCAGGGATCGGAGAGACCCCCGAGATCGCTGCCCAGGCGGCCTGGAAGGCACCGACCACCCAGCCGTTGCGACGGAACATCGCGGGCGTGGACTCCTCGGCCTCGTCGATCCGCTCGATCCACTGCTGGCGGCTCTCCTCGGGAAGCTCGGGCAGCCCCACGCGCACATCGACCTCGCCGGTGAGGATCGCGTGCCGCACGGCCAGGCCCCACAGGACGCAGGCCTCGATCGTGTCCGGATGCACGTGTGTCAAGCAGCACACTGCCTCGATGGCATCCACCGCATCCTCGACGGGCGAGAGCAGGTAGGGAAGGACAGCGGCGTGCGTGCGCATCAGCGAGCCGTTCCCGGCAGAAGCCGGCATCTCCTCGTACACCGAGGCGGCGGCTGCACGGAAATCTTTGGCCCGGGGGGCGTAGTGGCCGTCCACCCGCGCGAGATCGGCTGCGGTGCGGACGACCTGGGAGGTGAGAGTGCCGATGTCCGGGGTGCCGAGCGACCACGAGTACCACTCGCGGGCGATGTGGTCCTGAGCGGTGTCGATGCGCAGGTCATGTCGGTCTGAAGCCGCCACGGACGCCTCGAGCACCACGATCGCCATCGCGGTGTCGTCAGTCCACTCCCCCGGCTGCCAGCCCAGCACGCCGCCGCCGATCATGCCGATCTCCTCGGAGTCGAGCACCGGCGGCTGGAACTCGTACGGTGCGCCCAGCGCATCGCCCGTCGCGGCCCCCACGACAGCGCCGATGGCACGCTGTCGCTGAGCGGCAGACAGACCCGCCTCGCTGGTGTTCATCGCATCCGTCGCCACGCCCCCATCGTTCCACACCTGCGCTGGATGACCTCACCTGCGTCCATCCCGCTACGCTGGTGGGGACCCAGAAGGAGCTCCATGACCGACTCGCCCGCAGCGCCCGCGCCGCACTGTGACGACCCCCACGACCACACCGGCCACGACCACCCGCCCACGGGTGCTGATCTGGTCCGCGATCTCGTCAAGGGTCTGTCGATCCAAGCGCTGCTGATCCCCGCGCTCGGCGTCGTCCTGCTGCTCGCGATCCTTCCCTTCGCGCCGGTGACCCCGGCACCGCTGCTGCTCGGCTTCGCCCTCGGCGCTCTCCAGCTGGTCTCGCTGGTGGCCACCAGCCTGTTCGTGGCACGCACCCGCAAGCATCTGGCCATCAACCCCGGCCTGCTCGCCGTGCGCAGCGTCGTCGACGAGCTGCTGCGCCTCGCCACGGTGCTGGTGGCCCTGCTGCTGTGGCCCGCCGCCATCAGCACCGAGCTGGGAATCTGGATCGGTGCCGGGTGCGCGCTGGTGTGGCTGATCCTCGCGACCGTGCAGACCGTCACCACCAGGCAGCGGATCGCCCGTCCCGGCGACTGGTCCGAGGCCGCGATCTCCACCCTGCTGGCGCAGCGGGTCGGCGCTCGTTCCACCGTGGTCATGCGACTGCTCGATGTGCTCGGCACCGTGATGTTCCAGGTCGGCGCAACGGTGCTGGTGATCCTCTCGCCGGTGCTGGTGATCGGCACCGTGGTGCTCTCGATCGGCACCGGTCTGTCCACCCTGGTGCTCCAGCGTCGCGCCCCCGCCGAACGGTCACGCACGTCGTGGGCCTATGTGCCGTTCACCCTCGGTCTCCTGGCCCTGGTGCTCGCCGCGCTCGGGCTGAGCTCCTTCTGAGCTCCTGTTCCTCGCTGAACACTGCATGACACGCCCCACCCGTACCCTCACCACTCGCAGGAGCCGATGATGACCACTGCCCTCACCTCCGCCGCCCGCCCCTCGGGCCTCTCCCTGGATCAGGTCGATCAGTCCGTCCGCCTCCAGGACGACCTCTTCGGCCACGTCAACGGGACGTGGCTGCGGGAGCACGAGATGCCCGCGGACCGCTCGAGCGACGGCGCCTTCCACGCCCTCCGGGACCTCTCCGAGGAGCGGGTGCGGGAGATCATCGAGGAGGCGGCCGCGGATGCGGCCGACGCGCCGAGCGGCGAGGTCCCCGCCACCGACCATGGCCGCGTGGGCGCCCTGTACCGGATGTTCATGGACACCGAGGCGATCGAGCAGGCCGGCGTGCGGGTGCTCGACGACCTGCTCGCCACGATCACCTCCGCCACCGACCTCGAGTCCATCGTCACCGTCATGGCCGCCCCGGACTCGGGCGCCTCAGCGCTGCTCTCCTACGTCTGGACCGACGACCGGGACTCCACGAACTACCAGGTCAAGATCCATCAGGGTGGGCTGGGTCTGCCGGATGAGTCCTACTACCGCGAGGACAGCTACGCCGAGATCCGCGAGGCGTACGAGGGCCACCTCGCCCGCCTCAGCGAGCTCACCGGGCTGCCCGGCCGGGACGGGTTGATCGCCGGCGGCGCCGAGGACCTCGCTCGCGCCGTGATGGATTTCGAGACTCGTCTCGCCGCCTGCCATGTGGATGTGGTCCGGCTGCGAGATCGGGAGAAGTCCTATAACCCGATGGACTCCGCCTCGCGCCACGAGCTCGCCCCCTCCTTCCCCTGGGACGCTTTCCTCGAGGGCACCGGTGCGCCCGCGCGGGCCTTCGAGGTGGTCTCCGTGAGCCAGCCCGAGTTCGTCTCCGCCGCAGCCGAGCTGCTGGCGGGAGAGGATCTCGCGGTGTTGCGCACCTGGCTCGCGATCCACGCCGTCTCCTCCTACGCGCCCTACGGACCGGCCGCGCTGGTGGAGGAGAACTTCGCCTTCTCCGGGAAGGTGCTCTCCGGTGCCGAGGAGCTGCGTGAGCGCTGGAAGCGCGGCGTCGCCTTCGTCGAAGGTGCCGCCGGGTTCGCCGTCGGCCGCGAATACGTCGCCCGCCACTTCCCCACCTCCCACAAGGAGCGGATGACCGAACTGGTCGACGCCCTGATGGACGCCTATCGCGACTCCATCGAGCAGCTGCCGTGGATGACTCCGGCGACCCGTGAGAAGGCGCTCGCCAAGCTCGAGAAGTTCACGCCGAAGATCGGCTACCCCGAGGTGTGGCGTGACTACGACGGCTTCGAGATCGTCCCCGGCGACCTGGTGGCCACCGCCCGCGCCTCGCGCCGCTTCGAAGCGGCCATCGAGTACGCCAAGGTGGGCGGCCCGATCGACGAGACCGAGTGGCACATGACCCCGCAGACGGTCAACGCCTACTACAACCCCGGCCGCAACGAGATCGTCTTCCCCGCCGCGATCCTGCAGCCGCCGTTCTTCGATGCAGAGGCGGACGACGCCGTGAATTTCGGCGGGATCGGCGCGGTGATCGGCCACGAGGTGGGTCACGGCTTCGATGACCAGGGCTCCAAGTACGACGGCGACGGCAACCTGCTCTCCTGGTGGACCCCCGAGGACCGCGAGGCCTTCGACGCCCGTGCCGCGCAGCTCATCACCCAGTACTCCGAGCTCTCGCCCCGGGACCTCGATGATGCGCATCGCGTCAACGGTGCGCTGACCATCGGTGAGAACATCGGCGACCTGGGCGGCCTCTCGATCGCGGTGAAGGCCTACCTCGCCAGCCACGACGCCGCGGACGTCGAGGCCGAGCTCGACGGCTTCACCGGGCTGCAGCGCGTGTTCTGGTCCTGGGCCACGGTGTGGCGCGGGAAGAACCGCGACCAGGAGGCGATCCGTCGCCTGGCCGTGGACCCCCACGCGCCGATGGAGTTCCGCTGCAACACGGTGGTGGGGCATCTCGAGGAGTTCCACACCGCCTTCGGCGTGGTCGAGGGGGATGCGATGTACCGCGCTCCCGAGGAGCGGGTGACGATCTGGTGAGGCCCGAGCCGCCGTTCTACCTGGGACGCACCCGGCCCTCCCGGATCGGCTGGACCCGGATCGGGATCACGCTGGTGTTCGGCGTGATCCTCGCAGTGCTGATGGCCCAGCGATCCAGCTTGCCGGGAGTCCTCCTGGTGGTCGCGCTGTTCCTCGCCCTGGCGGTGTGGACCTGGATGGGGCAGTGGACGCGCTTCATCGTCGACGAGCACGGACTCACCGTGAGCCTCGGCGGCTTCCTGCCGCGCAAGCCATGGCCGCTCGAGGAGTTCCGCACCGTGCAGCTGCGCGACCTGCCCGCCCAGCGCGCCGGGGTCACCCTCGGCGGCTATGGGTGGCGGCGCGGCACCGTGATCACACCCCAGGCCGAGGAGCTCACCCCGGTCGGGAGGCGGAAGATCTTCACCCTGGACGAGACCCGTGCCCCGTATCGGGTGATGGTCACCCGGCCCGGCCTGATGGTCGAGATCGTCGGCCGCGGCACCACCCACTTCATCATCTCCCCGGTGGATCCGCAGGCGACGGCCGAGGCCGTCGACCAGGCGATCCGCGCCCGCCGCTGAGGGCCCCCGCCGGTCGCGCCGCCGGGGCAGCCCAGGAGCGCCGGCCGGGGTAGAGTGGCTCCTTGTCATCCACTGACAGGGGAGCACCGAGCGGTGCTGAGAGTGCGCACCGAGCGCAGACCCTCGAACCTGATCCGGCTCACACCGGCGTAGGGAGTCGGGATATCCGTGCAGCGCCCTCGGCGCTGGACGCCCCTTCCGTTGAGGAAGGAGAAGTGATGATTCGTTTCCGCACCGTGGATCTTCTGGTCACGGTTCTGATCGGCGCCGCCTTCGGCGTCGCGTTCCTGGGGTACGGGCAGCTGTACACCCTGATCGGCCCGCTCACCGCAGCCTTCAAACCGGCCGAGGGACTGCTGGCCGGGATCTGGTTCCTGCCCGCCGTCCTGGCCGCCCTGATCGTGCGCAAGCCCGGCGCAGCGCTGCTGGCCGAGATGATCGCGGCTGTGCTGTCGATGCTGCTGGGCAGCCAGTGGGGCTGGGGCACTGCGATCTCCGGCCTGATGCAGGGCGGGGGCGTGGAGCTCGCGTTCCTGGCCTTCCGCTATCGCCGCTTCACGCTGCCGGTCGCGGTGCTGGGCGGGATGCTCTCGGCACTGCTGGAATGGGGGTGGGAGAAGTTCGCGTACTACCAGGAGATGAGCTGGACCTACTCCCTCGTGATGCTCGGCTTCTTCCTGCTCTCCGGGGCGCTGCTGTGCGGCGTGCTGGGATGGGCGGCCAGCCGCGCCCTGGCCGCGACCGGTGCTCTGGACGCGATGCCGGCGGGCAGGGAACGCGCCCAGCGGGCACGGGCCGCAGCAGCCGCTGGGCGACCAGCCGGATCAGCGGGATCGGCGGGACCAGCGGGACCAGCAGGACCGGCTGGCGCACCCGCTGAGGGCATGTCTCGGGACGACGCCCGGGCGTGACGAACCTGTCCCTGCGGGGGCTCACCTGGCATCCGTACTCCCGGACCGAGCCCACCGTTCTCGACCTCGACCTGGAGATCCCTGCCGGGCAGCGCGTGCTGCTGGCCGGGGCCAGCGGCAGCGGGAAGTCCACCGTGCTGCGGGCCCTGGCCGGACTGCTGGACGAGGAGGCCGGGGAACTGACCGGCAGCACCCCTGGCCCCGCCCGCCCCGGCGAGCGGGGCCTGCTGCTGCAGAATCCCGTGGATGCCCTGGTCGCTGCGACCGTCGGCCGCGAAGCCGCTTTCGGTCCGGAGAACGCCGCGCTGCCGCGCGAGGAGATCCAGGCACGCACCACGGCCGCACTCGATGCGGCCATGGTGGATCTCCCCTCCGGCCGCGCGCCGCTGGACGCCTCCGGCGGGCAGCAGCAGCGCCTCGCACTGGCGGGATCGCTCGCACTGGATCCCTCTGTGCTGCTGCTGGATGAGCCGACGTCGATGCTCGATGGGGACACCGCCGCCGCGGTGCGCGCCTCGATCCTGGCGACCGCGGCGGGCCGCACCCTGGTGGTCGCCGAGCACCGCCTCGCGCCGTGGCTGGACCATGTGGATCGCCTGATCGTGCTCGGCGAGCAGGCACGGATCATGGCCGACGGGCCACCCCACGAGATCGCGGCCGGTCTGGACCACTCCCCCACCGTTCCCGTCCGACCAGCGCTGCTCACGCAGAGAGACGGTGAGGTGATCGCGGCTCTGCGTGGCGTCGCCGCGGAGCGGGGCGGACGGCCTGTGCTCGAGGATCTGGACCTCGAGCTGCGCGGCGGGGAGCTGAGCGTGGTCACCGGCCCCAGCGGCAGCGGCAAGACCACCCTGCTGCGCACGCTGCTCGGGCTGACCGCTCCCTCCGCAGGGAGCGTCGAGCGGCCCTCGCCGGAGCAGGTCGCCTTCGTGCCCCAGAACCCGGCGCACTCCTTCGTCGCAGCGAGCGTGCGCGAGGAGGTGCTCGCCTCCCCCTGGGCACGCGATGAGCAGCTCGCCGATCAGCTGCTGGAGCGAGCAGGCCTGAGCGAACTCGGGCAGGCCAACCCCCACACCCTCTCCGGCGGGGAGCAGCGACGCCTCGCGATCATCGCCGCCCTGGCCCAGGATCCTCGTCTGCTGGTGCTCGATGAGCCCACCGTCGGGCTAGACGCCGCGCGCCATCTGGCGGTGCTCGAGCTGCTGGATGCCGCACGGGCCGAGGGCTGCGCCGTCGTCGCCGCCACCCATGACCCGGCACTGATCGCGCGGAGCGATGTCGAGCACCGCCTGAGCGGGCGGGAGGCAGCGGACGGCGAGGCAGATGACAGCGATGAGGCAGGCAGCACAAGACCCGACCGCACCATCGGCCCAGTCCCCCGCGCTCGCACGATCCCGGCCGATGCACTGAACCCCCTGGTGCTGAGCCTGATCGGGATCCTCGCCGCGATCGGCTCCTTCGCGGTGCAGAGCTGGCAGGGCGGGCTGCTGGCGCTGCTTCCGATCGTGCTGCTGGGACCGCTGGCGGTGCGGTCCTTCCGCGGCGGGCTGCTGCGGCTCACCCCGATCCTGCTCTCGGCCGCAGGCCTGGCCTGGACCACCGCGCTGCTCGGCGATGCGCCTTCCCTCTCCGGGGAGGCCTGGCTGCTGGGCGCCAAGGAGGCCGCACGCATCACCGTGTTCGTCGCGCCCGGAGTGCTGGCGCTCGGGAGCGTGGATCCCACCGCACTGGGGGATGCGCTCGGCGGTCGGCTGCGGATGCCCGCCCGCATGATCGCCGCCTCGGTCGCAGGGCTGGTCCGGGCCGGTCATCTGGGACGGCAGTGGGAGATCATCACCCACGCCCGGGTGCTGCGTGGGCTCGGCAGCCGCACCTCCCCGCGCATGCTGGCCAACGCCACCCTGGCCCTGCTGGTCGACGCCCTGCGCGGCGCCCAGGAGCAGGCGCTCGCCATGGACTCGCGCGGATTCGCGACCGCGACCACCCGCACCTGGGCGCTGCCCAGCCGGCTGCGGCGTGCGGACCTGCTGGGCGTCGTGATCGCGCTCGGGCTCGCGGTGTGGCCGCTGCTCGCGGAAGTGCTGGTGGGGTGAGCCCTGCCGACCCGCTCAGCCACCCCTCTCCGCAGCCAAGAGCGCATGGTGGCGCGCGGTGCCCTGCAGAGGTCCGCAGTATTCTCAAGCCATGACGGACCACGAACCCATCACCGACGAGGCCGCGATCGCGCTGGCCAACTCATTGCTGGATGCCGCCCGCAACGGCGACAGCACTCCCCTGCTGGCCCTGATCGATCAGGGCGCACCGGTGGATCTGCGCGACAGCTCCGGGAACAGCCCGCTGATGCTCGCCGCGTACCACGGGCACGCCGATCTGGTGCGTGAGCTGGCCGCCCGCGGGGCCGATGTGAATCTCGGCAACGATCGCGGTCAGTCCCCGCTCGCAGGCGTCGCCTTCAAGGGCTTCACCGACGTCGCCCAGGTGCTCCTGGAGGCAGGCGCCGATCCGGATCTGGGCACCCCCAGCGCCCTGGAGACCGCGAAGTACTTCGAGCGCGCGGAGATCGTGGCGCTGATCGAGTCTCGCGGGAAGTAGCCCGGCGCACCCGCCCGGCTGTCGCGTCGGGCCTCTCCGCCGCGATTCAGCCTCGATTCGGCCTCAGCACCATCGCCACGTGCTCGATCCCGGCCTCCATGAACAGCCCGCCCACTGTCTCGAAGCCCATCGCGGCGTACCACTGCTCGAGGTAGGCCTGGGCGTCGATGTGCACCTCGGCGTCCGGTGCGATCTCGCGGGCATGCTCGAGCGCGGCGCGCATCAGCTGCCGTCCGTACCCGCCACGACGGTGCGCGGCGTGCACGGCCACTCGGCCGATCCTCACGACGCCCTCCGGTTCGCGCAGCACGCGCAGGTGTGCCACCGGCGTACCCGGCAGGCCCAGCGCCGCCGACTCCGTGTCAGGCAGCTCGAGCCACATGAGTGTCGTGGTGGGGTCGAGGTCGCGGCCGTCCAGATCGACGTCGGTGGCCCGCTGCTCGAGGGAGAAGACGTCCTGGCGGAGCTTCGCGAGGAGGTACAGCGTGCGGGGGTCCATGTCGGCGAGGGCGGCGTGGCGCAGCACGGAGCCGGAGTGCGCGCAAGGGGTGGAGTCGGGAACAGGCATGGCGAGAAGGTTACTGCCGGCGCGCGAGCTGTGCGTCGACCATCCGGGTGACGGCGGCGCGCCAGTGCTCGACCATCAGCGGTCCGCCGTGGCCTTCTTCCTCGACGATGATCAGCTCGCTGCCGGGCCAGGCCCGGTGCAGCTCCCAGGCGGTCAGGGCAGGGCCGGAGACATCGCGGCGGCCATGGATCAGCACCCCGGGGATGCCCGCCAGCCGTGCCATCCCGCCGAGGAGCCCACTTCCGGACGCGCCATCCCACTGCTCACCACCCGACTGCACGGCCCGGTCGGCGACGAACCCGTCGTGGGCCCAGTAGTGGGCGACCAGACGGGCGAAGCCGCGCTCGTACTCGGTCACCGGCTCGTCCCCGGCTCCGGCATGCGCGGCGGAGGGTCCTCCCCCACCGATCCCGATGTGTGCATCCTCCCAGGTCATCCAGGCACGGGCGGCGGCATCGACCAGGGTTGGGTCCGCTCCGATGAGCATCTGTCGGTAGGCCTCGATGAGTCGCAGGCGCTCCGGACCGTGGTCGCGTCGGTCGAATCCGGTGTGCTTCTCGGCGAGCGCGGCGACGGCGTCCCAGGCCTCAGGGTAGAGCGCGCCGACCCCTTCGGTGATCCAGTCGATCTCGCGCCGGGAGGTGGTGGTGACGGCGAAGAGCACCACGCCGAGCACCCGCTCGGGATGCTGCTGGGCATAGGCGAGGGCGAGGGTGCTCCCCCAGGAGACACCCTGCACGATCCAGGCGTCGATCCCGAGGTGCTCCCGCAGCGCCTCGAGGTCTGCCACCAGGTGGGCGGTGGTGTGGCCCGTCAGATCCACCGGTCCGGGAGCCCCCGGCAAGGGGGTGGAGCGGCCCGCGCCGCGCTGGCACAGGCCGATGATCCGGGCACGGTCCGCCGGGGAATTGCGCCGGTATCCGGGGGTGAGCCGACCGCCCGGGCCGCCGTGCAGGTAGAGGGTGGGCACGCCCTCGGCGGTGCCGGACTCCTCCCAGAAGATCTCGTGTCCGTCGCCGACGGGGAGCAGGCCCTCGGCCGTCGTGGCGGGTGGCGGCGGGATGCTCACGCCGCCTCCTGCGCGGCCGCTCCGCGGGTGAGCGCCCACGGCGCCGCCGGGTGCTCGCGGGTCCAGTTCGCGCGGCGGCTGCGGACGCTCTGGCAGCGCGGGCACCAGAACACGGTGCGGGCGGCGAGATCCGTCGAGCGCACCGTGGTGCCGCACAGCCGGCAGGGCAGGGTCTGGCGGTGGTAGACGTAGAAGGACCGCTCGCGGGAGACCGCGTCCGGATCCTCATCCCCGTTCTGCCGGGTGCCGCGCGAGCGCTCGACGATGCGGGCCTCGAGGTCGCGGTGCTCGGGCTGGGTGGTGACGATCCTGCCCGTGCGGGCCCCGTAGGTCATCAGCGCGACCAGGTCCTCCCACATCTCCTCGAGCGTCCCGGTGCTCAGATCCCTCCCGGGCACGAACGGGTCCAGGCGGGCCCGGAACAGCAGCTCGGCACGGTAGATGTTCCCGATCCCGGCCACGATCTTCTGATTCATCAGCAGCGCACCGATGGTGGTGCGGGAGCGGCGCACCGCATCGATGAAGCGCGCGGGGTCTGCGTCGGCCCGCAGCGGATCCGGACCCAGGCGGTCCAGGACCGCTTGCCGCTCCAGTGCATCCATGATCTCGCAGGCGGTGGGCCCGGTGAGGTCCGCGAGCCCCTGCGGCCCGGCGACCCGCAGCCGGACGGTCGGCCGCGGCACCAGGCGGCGCCAGTCCGCCCTGCCTCTCCGTCCAGCGCCTCGCTCCCTAGCGACTCTCCGTCCAGCTCCACTTCCTGCTCCCCGATCCGCAGCCGCGGTGCGCCGATCGCGTGGGCATCGACGAAGCCGGGCTCGCCGGCGAAGGTCCACGAACCGTACAGGCCCAGGTGGATGTGGACGTGCCGGACCGCCGGGGAATCGTGCTCGACGTCCTCCTCCGGGGCGAAGGACAGGAAGAGATGCTTGCCGACCGCTTCCGCGCCCAGCAGCACCATCCCGTCCAGCTGCGAGGCATCGGAGAACCTGCCCTGCGGGCTCGAGGTGCGCACCCTCTGCCCGCCGAAGGCCTGCGCGAAGGCGGCGGCCAGCCGATGGACGGTGTGACCCTCGGGCATTACTCGGTGGCGGGCGCTGCGGACTGCGAGTACCCGCCGGTGCGCTCGTAGAGGCCCACCAGGTCGATCCGGCGCTGATGACGCTCCTCGCCCGGGAACGGCTCGGCGAGGAAGATGTCGATCAGCGACTCGAGCTCCTCCTCGGTGTGCTGACGCGCGCCGACGGAGATGACGTTCGCATTGTTGTGCTGGCGGGCCAGACGTGCGGTGTCCTCGTTCCACACCAGCGCAGCGCGCACACCCTCCACCTTGTTCGCGGCGATCTGCTCACCGTTGCCGGAGCCGCCGATCACGATGCCGAGCGACTCCGGATCCGCGACCACGGCCTCGCCGACGTCGGTGCAGAAGGGCGGGTAGTCGTCGAGGGCGTCGTACTCGTGGGCACCGTGGTCGGTGACCTCGTGGCCCTTCTGCTCGAGCACCGCCGCCAGGCGGTTCTTGAGCTCGAAGCCGGCGTGGTCGGTGCCGATGTGCACGCGCATGTCAGGGGTCTCTCTTTCGGGGCGTACGGGGAGGGTCGCGGAGCGGCCGGCCTGCGACGGGACGACGGCGGAGCCGTCACCATCCCTCAGGCCGGCCGTCGTCGGGTCAGCTGAAGTCGATGCCGCCGCTGCGGGCGCGCTTGAGCTCGTAGAAGCCATTGATGGAGGCCAGGGTCGAGAGCGCGTCCAACAGCTTCCCGGCGTCCTCGCCCTTCGGTGCCGGGGAGACGACCGGCCCGAAGTATGCGGTGCCCTCGCCGAAGGAGATCACCGGTGTGCCCACGTCGTTGCCCACCTGCGAGATCCCTCGCTCATGGGAGGAGCGCAGCGCGGTGTCGGTCTCGTCGCCGGCGACTGGGTCGTAGGCGCCGATCAGAGTGTCGGGAAGTCCTGCATCGGCGAGCGCGGCGATCGCCGTGGCCCGTCGGTCGTTGTTCTGACCGCCGACGTGGTAGCGCTCGCCCCAGGCGGTGTACCAGCGGGCGAACGCCTCATTGCCCTCGGACCGGTCGATCGCGATCGCGAGGCGGGCCGGTCCCCAGGAGTCGTCGAGCATCGCGCGGTAGCCCGAGTCCAGCTCAGCACCCTCATTGAGGACGGACAGGGACATCACCGAATACTTCGGCGTGATCTCGCGGACCTCCGCAGCGTGCAGCAGCCAGCGGCTGGTCATCCAGGCGAAAGGGCAGACGGGGTCGACGAACAGCTCGACGGGGCGCGCAGTCACAGGGTCTCCTCGATACGGGGGTGATGTCGCCATTCTGTCATTCGCGGGCTCCGCGCGGGCAGGCGACGTCGTGGTGACCGCAGTGGCGTCCGGGAAGAAGCCCCGGGAGGTGACCGGGACGACACCCCTCGACGCCAAAAAACATTGCACTGCGCTGGGCGGACAGGTTTGATCGGGGAGTGCTCGATTCCCGTCCCCCCGCCGCTGCCGCGGCTCCCGCTCTGCCCCGTGCCTCCGCTCCCGGGGTGATGCGCTCGATCGTTCGCAACCACCGCCGGATGCTGGCGGTGGTGCTACCGCTGGCGACGCTCTCCGAGGGCATCGAGCTGCTGATGCCGATCGTGCTGGGCCTGGTCATCGACCACGGCATCCTGGCCGGAGACCTGCGGCTGACGGTGCTCGGCGCGGTGGGGCTGATCGTCATGCGGATCCTCGGAGTGCTGCTGTGGGTCTGGACCTTCCTACAGTCGCAGAAGGCCTGCATGTTCGAGCGCCATCGCCTGCGGGTGGGATTGACCGGAGCCGTGCTCGACCCTCGTTCGCTGGCGGTGCAGCGGCCCGCCGGAGAGGTGCTCTCGATCGCCACGTCGGACGCCGACAAAGCCTCTGATCTGCTGGACATGCTGCCGTGGGTGGTTCCCTCCACGATCGCGGTGCTCGCCGCCTCGGTCTATCTCGCGGTGTCGGATCTCTGGCTGGGCCTCGCGATGCTGTGCGGGATCGTCGTGATGGTGGTGGTGATCCGGGTGATCACCCCGACCCTGTCTGCCCGCTACGACGATCAGCAGTCCGAGGCGGCGGAGGCCGCCGCGACCGCCACGGACCTGGTCCACGGGCTGCGAGTGCTGCAGGGGCTGGGCGTGCAGAGCCGAGCCCGCGCCACCTACCGCCGACGCTCCCAGATCGCTCTGCAGGCGGCACTGGTCAATGCCCGCTACTCAGGGATCTCCTCCGGACTGACCACCCTGGTCACCGGCACCATGCTCGCCGCCGTGGTGGTGCTCGCCGCGCTGCGCACCCTCGACGGCGCCCTCTCCCTCGGCGTGCTGATCGCGGTGGTGGGCGTGGCCCGCTACGTGATGGGAATGCTCCAGGGGCTCTCCGGGGCACCGGTGTGGTGGGCGAGCATGTCCACCTCGGCGCGACGGGTGCGCGATCTGTACACGGACCTGGGTCGCTCGGTCGATGACCCGGAGCTGGGCCTGGAGGTGCTCACCGTCCAGCGCGACGACCGCGGCGACGCCGCCGGCGCAGGTGCAGGTGCAGGTGCCGCTTCCGGCTCGGCTGCCGGCCGGCTCGACGCTGTGACCGGCCGGCTCAGCGCCGTGACCGGCCGGCTCGGCGCCGTGACCGGCCGGCTCGGCGCTGTGACCGGCCGGCTCGGCGCCGCGGGGGGCCTGCAGCTGCCGCAGCTCGCGGTGGCCGACGGCGAAGTCGTGGCCTTGGCCTGCGCGGACGTTCGTGATGCGGACGCCGCCATCGACGCGGTCAGCGGCCACGTCGATGCGGGAGCCCGGGTGGGGACCACCCCGATCACCCCCGCCGATCGACTCAGGCTGCGTTCGGTGCTGCTGGTCGAACCGCACGTGGTGGACCTCTTCGACGGCACCCTGCGCGAGCAGCTGGCCACCCGTGCACCCCTCGGCACCACGGACGCCGGCAACAGCTCGTGGGCGGACGATGCCCTCCACGCCGCTGGAGCCGAGGACCTGCTGCGGATCCTGCCCGAGGGCTATGACACCCGCATCCTGGATCGCGGTTCGAACCTCTCCGGTGGCCAGCGCCAGCGTATCGCCCTGGCCCGGGCGGTGGCGGCAGATGCTCCGGTCCTGGTGCTCCACGATCCCACCACCGCGGTCGACGCGGTCACCGAGCAGAACATCGCCGAGGCGCTGGTCGCCGCTCGCCGCCGCACGGACCGGGCCACCCTGCTGGTCACTCGCGCCCCGGCACTCCTGCGGGAGGCGGACAGGGTCGTGTTCATGCAGGACGGAGCGGTCGCCGCTGAGGGCGCGCACACAGACCTGATGGGGATCGAGGCCTACGCGGAGGTGGTGCGGCGATGAGCGACATCGACTGGAAGCGCCCGCTGGATGAGGTGCTGGGGGACGACGCCACCGCACGCCGGCAGCTCGCCGAACATGCTCAGCTGCTGCCGATCGCCGACGCCCGCACCTCCGTGCGGTTCATCGCGGCCCGGCTGCGGGAGCATTGGGGCTCGGCGCTGGCCACCCTGCTGATCACCGTCGGCGGTGCAGTCGCCGCGGCGATGCTGCCGCGGCTGATCGGCGCGGCCGTGGATGTGGTGGTCCATGGCGGCCCGAAGGACCAGGTGTGGCTGCTGGGCGGCCAGATCCTGGGCGTCGGCATCCTCCAGGCGGTGCTCATGGCGCTCGGCTGGGCGATGGTCTCGGCGCTCGGCCAGCGGATCCTGGCCGGGATGCGCGAGGACGTCATCGATCGGGCGCTGGACCTGCCCGCGCAGACCATGGAGCGCACCGGCATCGGGGACGCCCTCTCGCGGGTGGCCGATGACGTCGATGTCGCCGCGCGCGCGGTCAACAACCTGGTGCCGAACCTTATCCAGCTCGGCTTCCTGGTCCTCATCACGCTGGTGGGGATGGCGACCCTGTCTCCCTGGCTGCTGCTGATGGTCGTCATCATCGTGCCGATGTATGTGCTCGCCGCGACCTGGTACCTGCGCCGCACCGCCCCGATCTATCGGCGGGAGCGGATCGCGATGGGGGCCCGCGCCCAGGGTCTGCTCTCGGCGATCCACGGGATCCCCACCGTCCATGCCTACGGCATCGAACGGCGCGAGACCCGCCACGTGGCGGTGCTCTCGGAGACCGCCTCGGTCCTGAACATGCGCGTGATGTACCTGGTGGGCCGCCTGGTGATGGGCCTGAACGTGCCGGAGAACCTGGCGCTGGCGATGGTGCTCCTGTTGGGCTTCGTGATGGTGCAGGTCGGTGGGGCACCGGTGGGTCTGGTCACCGCCGCCGCGATCTACCTGGTCACCCTGTTCTGGCCGATGATGTCGGTGATCTTCAATCTCGATGAGGTGCAGTCGGCGCTCGCGAGCCTGTCCCGGATGGTCGGGGTGATCACCTCGATCGATCCCGCCGCCTCCCCCGGCACCGAACGCCCCGCCGACGCCTCGATCCGGCTCGAGCAGGTCTCCCACGCCTACACCTCCGACCAGGAGGGCGTCGAACGGATCATCCTGCAGCCGCTCGACCTGGACATCGCCTCCGGGGAGACGATCTCGCTGGTGGGCGCCTCCGGTGCCGGCAAGTCCACCCTGGCCGCGATCCTCGCCGGCACCCTCGAGCCGCGCCACGGCCGGGTGCTCCACGGCGGCGCGGACCTCGTGCGCGCCGACCTCGAGGCGATGAGGTCGCACGCCTCGATCGTCAACCAGGACGTCCACGTGTTCCGCGGGACCCTGCGGGAGGACCTGAAGCTCGCGGCCGCTGAGGCCACCGATCAGGAACTGCGGGAGGCGCTGGGCCGGGTCGATGCACTCACCTGGGTGGACCGGCTCCCCCAGGGTCTGGACACCCAGGTGGGCGAGAAGGGCGCCCGGCTCACCGCCGAGCAGTCACAGCAGCTCGCCCTGGCCCGGATCGCCCTGCGTGATCCCGCGGTGCTGATCCTCGACGAGGCCACGGCCGACGAGGGCTCCTCGGGAGCACGGGTGCTCGAGCGGGCCGCGCTCGAGGTGGCTCGGGGCCGCACCACGGTCATCGTGGCGCACCGGCTCTCGCAGGCGCGGATCGCCGATCGCATCCTGGTGATGGCCGACGGCGCCGTCGTCGAGCAGGGCACCCATGACGAGCTGGTCGCCCGCGGCGGGGACTACGCGCGGCTCTGGGAGGCGTGGAGCAGCTAGGGCCTCCGCAGGCGCAGCACCAGCACGCCCGCGATACCCGCCAGCAGGCCCAGCACCGTCAGCACCCCGGCACCGGCGAACATGGCCAGTCGGCCCCACGAGGCCTCGATGCCGAGTGAGGCCAGGGGGCCGCGCTCGAGGGTGGTCTCCCCGAGCTCGAGCACTGATCCCTCGGGCGCGTTCTCGGCCACCTCCCCCTCCACCTCGAGCGTGAGCACGACGGTGACGGGCTCCTCCCCGGCCGGTTCCGCATCGGCGGGGCGCTGCAGTCGCTGCAGCAGGACGGTCTGCATTCCCGGGAGCCAGGCCGAGGCGACGGACGACAGCTCGGAGCTGCGGTTCCCGCGATCGACCGGGGTGGTCATACCCCCGCCTGCCACCCGGTCATCAGGAGTCATCCGCCAGCTGCCGCCGCCCGCCGTCACCTGCTCACGGGCGGCGTTGGTGACGCGCAGGGCGAGCTCACCGGCGCCCTCGGGCTGGGACGTCACCTCGACGCGCCAGCGCAGGCGCTGTCCCTCCTGCACCGGGATCCGCACCAGGCCCACCTCCCCCGGCACCAGCTCCAGAACGTAGGAACCGGGCGCGACCTCCGGCGCCGTCGCGAAGGAGCGTCCGGCAGTGAATGGTTCATCCTGTGCGGGCGGCACCGGGGCGGCACCGTCATCCTCGATCTCCTCGGTGACCGCGGGTGAACCGCCGCCCACTCCGGCGGGCTCGATCGCGACCTGGATCTCGACCGGCAGGGGGCTGTCGTTCGCCCGCGATCCCGTGCGGGTGACCCGCAGGAAGAGTTCCTCACCCGGGCAGCCGTCGAAGCTCATCACACCGGAGACGACGCTCGAGGTGATCGGGCCGTCGCCCGTCTGCCACTGACCGACGTCATCGATCCCGCTGTCCTCGCACACATCACCGCCCGCGGTGAGGAAGGTGACTGCCAGCCCCAGCTCATCAGTGCCTCCGGGCACCCCATCGACGTACGGCGGAGCGGCGATGGTCGCCGCGGCGTGCACCCGCTGCCCATTGCCCACCGCGATGCGGTAGTACTTCGAGGTGCCGGCATCGTCCCGGTCGCTCTGGGCCCCGAGGGCGAAGGTGTCCAGGTGGATCCCGGGCAGCAGCAGCGGCGCCTGGGCCTGGGAGCCCGCGCCGACGACCGCCGGTCCGACAGCCTGGTAGGCATGGCCCGACGCTGCTGCCGGATCCTGCGTCGGCTCAGCCTGCGCGGCAGGGAGCCCTCCCCACAGCACGAGAGCTGCCACGAGCATCAGCACGGCGGCAGGGACGGAGGCATCCTGTCTGCCGGGGCCGCGCGCTGTACGGCTCATGCGTTCTCCTGAGGTCGGTGGACGGGGCGGAACTCTTCAGACGACAGGGTGCCAGATCCTGTGCCCTCGGGCCGATAGCTGCGGACGGTGTGCCCTACCATGACGTCCATCATGTCCGATGTCATCGCTGGTCGTATCGAACTGCTCGCTCCCCTCGCCCGGGGTGCATCGGGCTCCCTGTGGCGTGCGATCGACCGTCGCTACGGAGCGGTCTGCGCGGCCAAGGTGATGCGTCAGCGCGACGGCGCCGATGTGCTGCGCTTCGTGCGGGAGCAGACGGTCGGCTCCGCCCAGGGCCTGGGGAAGCACCCTCACCTCCTCCCTCCCTATACCTGGGTCGCGGAGGACGACACCATCGTGCTGGTGATGCCGCTGGCGCACGGCGGCACGCTGGCCGGAGCCCTCACGGAGCACGGCGCGCTGTCGCCCACCCTGGTCGCCCAGCTGCTGCGACAGCTGCTGGACGCGCTGGCAGCGATGCATGAGTCGAACTGGGTTCATCGCGACGTCAAGCCCGCCAACCTCCTGCTGGAACCCACCGGGGATGGTTCCCCGCACCTGCTGCTCGCCGATTTCGGGATCGCCCTGCACGACACGGACGTGCGGCTGACAGAGACCGGCTTCGCCCACGGCACCCCGGGCTTCATGGCACCGGAGGTTCTCGAGGGACTGGGCACCTCGGCCTCCCAGGATGTGTGGGCCGCCGCGGCCTGCGCTCTCGAGACCCTCGCGCCGCCGCAGCCCCGGGAGCGGCTGCTGCCTGCTGAGCTTCCCGGACGCTTGCACGATGTTCTCGCCCCCAGTTCGGACCCGGTGGCACGGCCACTCGCGTGGCTGCTGCAGGAGATGCTGGCCGCCGATCCGTCGGCCCGACCGGACGCAGCGCAGGCCAGGGACCGGATCCCCCCGCCGTCGTCCCCGGCGACCTCGTGGTCGCGCACCGCGAACGGTGCCCTCTTCGTCGTCACCGACCAGATCGAGACGTCGGACTCTCTGCCAGAAGTTCCTCTCGACGGACCCGGCACTCTCGCCGGACTCGCGCCGGGCCTTCACGAGCGGCTGACGGCCCTGTCCCAGTCCGCGAGCTCGCCACCGGCGGCGTCCTCCGCCGGCCTTCCCCCAGCGCCACCCGTGCTGCCCGTGCTGCCCGTGCAGCCCGTGCAGCCCGTGCAGCCCGTGCAGCCACAGCATCCTGCTGGCACCTCGGGCAGCTCGGGGAGTGCGACGGGCTCGTCGGCGAACACCACGGAGCGCTTCGTGCACGATCCGACCAGGCGGAGGCCCGCGATGCAGCAATCGCCGGGGCAGCCCGCGGCGCCTGCGCCACCGGTTCCGTCTCCGCGTCTTCCGTCTCCGCGTCTTCCGTCTCCGCGTCGCGGCCGGGTGACGTGGACCGGCGTGCTGCTGCTGGTGATCTCGGTGCTGTGCCTCGTCGGCGCCGGGGTCCTGCTGTGGTCGGCGCTGGGCTGAGCCCGTCCGGGCCGCTCACTCGCCGGGGCGGACCAGTCCCGACTCGTAGGCGGCGACCACCAGCTGGGTGCGATCGCGCAGCATGAGCTTTCCGAGCACCCGGGAGACGTGCGTCTTGACAGTCTGCTCGGCCATCACCAGCTCGGCGGCGATCTCGCGGTTCGCCATCCCGCGGGCGACCAGTCGCAGCACGTCCAGCTCCCGTTCGGTGAGCACCGACAGGCTTGCATCCGCACCATCAGGCGGCTCGGGACGGGCCACGAAATCTGCGATCAACGCCCGGGTCACCCGCGGCGCGAGCAGCGACTCCCCCGCGGCGACCACCCGCACGGCGTGGACCAGCTCCTGGGGTGTGGAATCCTTGAGCAGGAATCCACTCGCGCCGGCCCGCAGCGCCGCGAAGACGTACTCATCCGCATCGAAAGTGGTCAGCATGATGATCTTCGGTGGTGTCCCCGGCATCCCGAGCACCTCACGGGTCGCCTCGAGCCCTCCGACGTGCGGCATCCGGATGTCCATCAGCACCACGTCCGGGCGGGTGCGAGAGACCACCTCCGTGATCCCGGAGCCGTCGTCCGCGGTGCCGACCACCTCGATCCCGTCCTGGGCGTTCAGCAGGGCCTCGAAGCCGCCGCGGATCATCGACTGGTCGTCGACGACCAGCACCCGGAGAGTGTGGTGCGCAGCGGGTTCCATGAGCACACCGTATCCCCGTTCGACGGCAGGTCCGTGCCATGTTCCTGGTCCCTGACCGCCGCAGCCTGCGCCAGCTGGGCCCCGATCTGGCGCTGCTCCTCCCCGGGCTGGGGCTGACGATCCTCTCCGTGGTGGTGCTGGTCCCGCTCACCGCTGTCTCCGCCACTCTCGCGATCCTCTGGATCGGGGTCGTGCTGCTGCCGCTGACGCTGACGCTGGCGTCCGGTTTCGCGCGCTGGGACCGGGCTCGCCTCCTCCGCTGGGGACTCGAGGTCTCGGTCCCGCGGTACCGGCCCTCAGGAGCCGGGCCCACCGGTCCGCTGCGCCGCATCACCGATCCGCGCCGCTGGCTCGATCTCGGCTTCGAGGGACTGATCGCCCTGCCGCTGCGCATTCTCACCGGGATGCTCCCCCTGCTCTGGATCCTGGGATCGCTCGGCGGGCTCACGTACTGGGCGTGGGGCCGGCTGCTGCCGTCCGAGACTCGTGAGCTGCCGGGTCAGTGGGCGCTGGCCGCCGTCACCGGACTGGTCCTGGCCCTGACCCTGCCTGCCGCCACGCATCTCCTGGCCCGCCTCGATGCGGTGGTCACGGCGTCCCTGCTCGGCGGCGCCGCGCCGGGTGCTCGCCTCCCCGGAGGCGCGCCTGCTGCAGCATCCAGGATCTCGCCGCTCGCCGCCTCCGATCACCGCCTGCGCGAGAATGCGTGGAGCAGGATGACGATCGCCTACCTCGCCTTCGTGCTGGTGGTCGTCGGCTGGCCGGTCACCGCCGTCGTCTATGCGGTGCACCCCGCCCCCGCGATGGTGATCTCCGTCGCCGCCGGCGCCGCAGCTCTGCTGGGTGCTCGCTGGCCCTGGGCGGGCCTCTCACTCTCCGCAGCGGCCGCGCTCGCGGTGCTGCTGGTGACCGCTCCCGGCCACGGGACCGCACCCTGGCCCTGGCCGGTGACCTCGCTGCTGGCCCATTGCCTCACCCTCGCCGTGCTCGCGATCTTCCATCGCTGGTTCTGGGCGCTGTCCGCATGGTCCGCAGGAGCGATCCTCACCCTGCTGGTGCTGCTGGTGACCGATCCGGCAGAGCTGCCGGGCGGGACGCTGCGCACGGTGACGACCAACGGCGTGGTGCTGGTGGCGATCAGCGGCGGGGTGGTCCTGCTGGGTCTGACCGCGCGGCAGTGGATCCTGGCCCGCGGGCAGGCCGAGCAGGCGCAGAGCGTGAGCGCGGAGGAGATGCGTCGCCGCCGCGAGCTGGAGGATCGAGGACGGATCGCTCGCGAGCTGCACGATGTGGTCGCACATTCCATGTCCGTGATCACGGTGCAGGCGGGCACCGCGAAGTACCGCCTGCAGCACCTCGATGCGGAAACCGTCAAGGAGTTCGAGGACATCGCCGCCTCGTCCCGCCAGGCGCTCGGTGAGATGCGTTCGCTGCTGACGATCCTGCGCACCGACGAGTCGATCGCGGAGGTCTCGATGCCCGGCCTCGCCCAGGTCGAGGAGCTGGTCGGGGCCAGCCGCAGCGCCGGCGCAGAGATCAGCGCCGAGCTCGACCCCGTCGATGTCCCTCCGACCACCGGCCTCACCGCCTACCGCGTCGTGCAGGAGGGCCTGAGCAATGCTCTGCGCCATGCCCGGGGGGCCGTGATCGAGGTCAGGATCGTCCGCCACGATGAGGATCTGGAGATCAGCGTCCACAACCACGCACCCCCACCGTCGGCCGTCCTGCACGATCCGCTCCCCGGCGCTGGGCTGGGCCTGGCCGGCACCCGGGAGCGCGTCGGCGCCCTCGGGGGATCCGTGGAGACCGGGCCGACGCCCGAGGGTGGCTTCCTGCTGCGAGCACGGATCCCGCTGACCGACCCCCTACCCGGGTAGGGGGTCGAAGTTCGCTCCGCCGGGGGACGCGCAGCATCTCCGGGCCTCGTAGCGTCAGGACCATGACCACCACTGTCGAGCCCAGCACCGCCACGTATCGCGCCGCGGACCACACTCGCGACTACTTCGAGCTCTCCGAGCGCGTCAAGGCCGCAGGACTCATGGGGAGGAACGTGCGCTCCTACATGGTCCGGACCGTGGTCCTCGCCGTCCTCTTCGCCGGCGCCTTCGCCCTCCTGCTGACCCTCGGCAGCACCTGGTGGCAGCTGGCCGTCGCCGTCCTCTTCGGCGTCCTGTTCACCCAGGCCGCCTTCCTCGGTCACGATGCTGCTCACCAGCAGGTGTTCGCCAACGGCCGTCGCAACGAGTGGTTCTCCCGGATCATCGGGAACCTCGTGGTGGGGCTCAGCATCGCCTGGTGGAACCGCAAGCACAACAAGCACCACGCGCATCCCAACACCATCGGCCGCGATGGCGACATCGCCCCCGGCTGGCTGGTGTTCATCCCCGGTGATGCGCAGGACCGCACCGGGTTCATGGGGTGGCTCCTGCGACGTCAGGGCTACGCCTTCGTCCCGCTGCTGAGCCTGTTCGCCTTCGTGCTGCACTATGAGGCGATCGCCTCGCTGCTGCGTCAGAAGAAGGTCAAGCACCGCGCGTTCGAACTGGCCCTGGTCCTCATCCGGATCATCGGCTTCCCCGCCATCGTGATCTCCGTGCTCGGGCCGGGCCTCGGTGCCGCCTTCCTCGGCGTGCAGCTGGCCGTCTTCGGCATCACCATGGGCGGCTCCTTCGCTCCGAACCACAAGGGCATGGCCCTGATCCCGCAGGGCATCGAGGTCGACTTCCTGCGCCGCCAGGTGCTCACCAGCCGCAACATCACCGGCGGTCGACTGATGAACATCGCGATGGGCGGGCTGGACCTGCAGATCGAGCATCATCTGTTCCCGCGGATGCCCTCGGCGAACCTGCGCAAGGTGCGACCGATCGTCAAGGAGTTCTGCGCCGAGCGCGGCATCGTCTACACCGAGACGAACCTGATCTCCTCCTACAAGGTCATCATCAGCTACCTCAACAAGGTGGGCCTGGGCTACGCGGACCCGTTCGACTGCCCGCTCGCCTCGCAGCTGCGCGGCGCCCCGCTGCCTGCCTCGCAGCGCGGAGCACCTCTGCCCTCCTGACGGCGCGCCGCACCTCCAGCGAAGAGGGAGGCGGTATGGTCGATCCATACGCCTACCCCTTCACGGGCAGTGCAGCCCCGGCTCGGTGGCCGGATGGGACGGGGCGTCCGTGGAGGCCGATCCGGCCGGGATCACCACCATGTCTTCCACCCCGCGCTGGTCGCCTGGCGACCAGGTGACCTGGACCTACTACACCCCACAGCACCCCACCCGCACCGTCCGCCCCGGCACTGTCGTGCTGGACGATGACCGCGGCGTTGTGGTCTGGATCGCGCCCGGCACCGAGGTGCTGCTGCCCGTGCTGGAGTCCGGTGCGGCCCTGCGCCGCGCCGGAGACGAGGGCATGTTCACCGCCCCTCGTGTCCAGTCCAAACAGCTGTGGACCGGCAACGGCATCCTGATGATCGGCCTGCCGGACTCCCCCTACTCGATCTGGCTGTTCTACAAGGACGACGGCTCGCTGGGCTGCTACTACGTGAACCTCGAGACGCCCTACGAGCGCACTGCGGAAGGCATCCGCACCCGGGACCTCGTGCTCGACCTCGTCGTGCTCCCACGCCGGGACTGGCACTACAAGGACGAGGATGAGCTCGAGGGTGCCGAGCGCACCGGCTACTTCACCGCCGAGGAGATCGCGTCGATCCGTGCCGCCGGCCACCGGGCCGAGCAGCACATCGCCGACTGGACCTATCCGTTCTCCGCCGGCTACGAGTACTTCTTCCCGGACCCGAAGTGGCCGCTGCCCACGCTGCCCGAGCACTACACCTGGGATCTGGACCTCACGCGTCGGTGACCTCCGACAGGGTCCCATCGGTCACGGAGTAGACGAAGCCCCGCACCTGCTCCCGGTGTGGGATGAAGGGGTTGACGGCGAGCCTGCGCAGCGACTGACGGATATCCTCCGCCGGGTCCCCGAAGGCTTCCGCAGCCCAGGCCGGGCGGATGCCGGTGTCCGCCTCGATCTGCGCCTTGAACTCGTCGTCGGTGAAGGTCAGCATGCCGCAGTCGCTGTGATGCAGCAGCACGATCTCTCGGGTGCCGAGCAGTCGCTGGCTGATCGCCAGCGAACGGATCGCGTCCTCGGAGATGACCCCTCCGGCGTTGCGGATGACATGCGCCTCCCCTTCGGACAGACCGAGCAGGCCGTAGACGTTCAGCCGCGCGTCCATGCAGGCGACGACCGCGACCTGCCGCCCCGGAGGCATCGGCAGGTCACCGTGGGAGAAGCCGGTGGAATAGTCCTGGGCGCTGGCGAGCAGCTCATCGGTGACGGACATGGTGGTCCTCCTGGGGATCGAGCGAACAACGTGGCACACAACAGCTTATGGAGGTACTTAGGAGAAGTGTTTGCGGTGCCCAGGAGTCGAGACCTGCTCGAGATCCGTTCGCACCAGTTCACCAGGGTGCCGGTGGCAGGATGGAGCCCATGTCATCCGAGAACCTCACTCGCGACGAGGCCCGCAGCCGCGCCTCGTTCCTCAGCACCGATTCCTACGAGATCCGTCTCGATCTGACCACTGATAAGCGGACGTTCCTCACCGAGACCACGATCCGCTTCTCGTCCGCCGCCGCCCAGGCGACGTTCGTCGACCTCATCGCAGAGTCCGTCGAGGAGATCGAGCTCAACGGTGAGCTGCTCTCCGAGCCCGCCTCGCACTTCGACGGCGCACGGGTGCGCCTGCCCGTGCTGCGGGTGGGTGAGAACACGGTGCGCATCCTGGCGACGGGCCGCTACATGAACACGGGCGAGGGCCTGCACCGCTTCGTCGACCCGGTCGACGACGAGGTCTATCTGTACTCGCAGTTCGAGGTCTCCGACGCCCGCCGCATGTTCGCCTGCTTCGAACAGCCCGACCTCAAGGCGACCTTCGCCCTCACCGTCACCGCCCCTGCGCACTGGCGCGTCATCTCCAACGCCCCCACCCCCGCCTCGACCCCCGCCGGCGAGGGAACAGCCACCTGGGCCTTCGAGCCCACCGAGCGGATCTCCACCTACCTCGTCGCACTCATCGCCGGCAAGTACGAGGGCGGCACCGGGGAGATCACCACCCGCGACGGCCGGACCATCCCGATGGGCGTCTTCGCCCGCGCCTCCCTCGCCGAGCACGTCGATGCCCAGAACGTCATCGACGTGACCAAGGCCGGCATCGACTTCTACGAGGAGGCCTTCGACCAGGACTTCCCGTTCCGCAAGTACGACCAGATCTTCGTGCCGGAATACAACATGGGAGCGATGGAGAACCCGGGCGCCATCACCTACGTCGAGGCATACGTCTTCCGCTCCGAGGTCTCCGACGCGACCCGCGAGCGCCGCGACCTCACGATCCTCCACGAGCTGGCGCACATGTGGTTCGGCGACCTGGTCACCATGCGCTGGTGGGATGACCTCTGGCTGAACGAGTCGTTCGCCGAGTACGCCTCCACGCTCGCGAGTGCCGAGGCCACCAGCTGGACCGACTCCTGGACCACTTTCGCACTGTCCGAGAAGGGCTGGGCCTACCAGCAGGACCAGCTGCCCTCGACCCACCCGGTGGTCGCCGACATGGTCGACTTCGAAGCGGTCGAGACGAACTTCGACGGCATCACCTACGCCAAGGGCGCCTCGGTGCTGCGTCAGCTGGTCGCCTATGTGGGCCGGGAGGAGTTCTTCGCCGGGGTGCGTGCCTACTTCGCCAAGCACGCCTGGGGTAACACCGAGCTCACGGATCTGCTGGTCGAGCTCGAGGCCACCAGTGGTCGTGACCTCAGCAGCTGGGCGCAGCTGTGGCTCCAGCGCGCCGGGGTGAACACGCTGCGCCCCGTGATCGAGCGTGACGGCGCGGGCACCGTGACCCGCTTCGCGATCGCCCAGATCGCGCCGGCGGAGCATCAGACGCTGCGCCCCCACCGCCTGCAGGTGGGCGGCTTCTCGCTGAAGGACGGGGCACTGACGCGCACCGAGTCGGTCGAGCTGGATGTGGACGGCGAGCTCACCGAGGTGCCCGAGCTCGTCGGGAAGCGCGCCGATCTGTGGCTGCTCAACGATGGCGACCTCACCTACTCCAAGGTGCGCCTGGACGAGGAGTCCCTCGCTGTCGCGATGGAGCACCTGCGCACCCTCGACGACTCCCTGGCCCGGACCCTGCTGTGGTCCGCCGCCTGGGACATGGTCCGTGACGGCGAGCTGCCCAGCCGCCGCTACCAGCAGCTGCTCCTCGCGAACCTCACCGGGGAGGACTCCTCCTCGGTGGTGCGCACCCTGCTGCAGCAGCTGGAGACCGTCGCCGGCTCCTATGCCGCCGTCGACCAGCGCGCACAGCGCACCGAGGACGCCGCGAGCGCCGTCTGGGAGCTCGCCCTCGCGGCGGAGGCCGGCTCCGATGCCCAGCTGCAGTTCGTCGAGAGCTTCGCGAAGCTGGCCCGCACCGAGGAGCACCGCCATACCCTCGAGGGGCTGCTCGGCGGGACCACCACCCTGCCGGGGCGCGAGATCGACACCGATCTGCGCTGGAAGCTCGTGATCTCGCTCGCGGTGCTGGGCGGGATCGACGTCGCCGGCATCGACGAGCAGCTCGCCGCCGATGACACCCAGTCCGGTCGCAAGCATGCGCTCACCGCGAAGGCGGCACTGCCCACGGAGGTCTCGAAAGCCAAGGCCTGGCGCCGCACGGTGGAGAAGGACACCATGGCCAATGAGTCGGTCACCGCGGTGATCCAGGGATTCCGCCGGGTGGTCGACGAGTCGCTGCTGGCCCCCTACCGACAGCGCTACTTCTCCATGATCGATCAGGTGTGGGCTGAGCGCTCGAATGAGATCGCCACCCGCCTCGTGGGCGGCTACTTCCCGCACTCCTATGGTGGAGAGGCCGTGCTCGATGCTGCCGATCAGTGGCTCGCCGATGCCGAGGAGGCACCCTTCGGGCTGCGCCGCATCATCATCGAGGGCCGCGACACCGTCGCCCGGCAGGAGCGCGTCCGCGCAGCTGATCTCGGCTGAGCGACGTGCTGCGAGCTCGCGAACGGCAGGAGCACAGTCCAGAAAGCACAGCTGAGCGACGTGCTGCGAGCT
>NZ_CANMSY010000014.1 GCF_947500705.1 uncultured Brachybacterium sp.
GGGGTGCTGGATCGGGGGATCTTGACGCACTGGTGGGGGAGGAGCACACCCGGCTCGCTGCGCTCGGCCGGCGGTCCCCGACAAGATGCCGACGCGCTGCGCTTATTTCGCCGGAATCTTCTCGGATGCTCACCGGCTGCCCGGGCTCTCGCCTACGGCTCGACCCTTCGGGGTGCACCACCCCCACCAGCGCATCCCCCGCTCCTTGTCAGCACCCACCGAACAGCGGAACGAAGGAGCACACCATGAGCATCACCGTCTACGCCAAGCCCCACTGCGTCCAGTGCGACGCCACCAAGCGAGCCCTCAACAAGTCCGGCATCGTCTACGACCTCGTCGACCTTACTGAGGACGAGCACGCCCTCCAGCAGGTCAAGGCTCTTGGGTACGCGCAGGCGCCGGTGGTCGTCACCAGCGACGACCACTGGTCCGGGTACCGACCCGACAAGCTCAAGGAGCTCGTCTAACAGTGCGGGCGGGAGGCAACCCCTCCCGCCCGCACTGTTGCCACTAACTGCACCGCTTGCACTGTCTGCACTAGTCCGATAGGCTGGGGTCACCATCGACCAGGGAGGACAGCATGGACCGCTTCACCGCCTTCGAGGGGAACCTCGCCGCAGATCCCGAGCTCAAGGAGTTCGAGGACGGGAACGCCTCCGTGCGCTTCCGCCTCATCAACAACCCCACGCGCACTGACCGCCGCACCGGCGAGGTGGTCAAGGAGACGCCCATCGGCCAGTCCTGTGTCGCCCGCGACCCGTTCGCACGCACCATCGCCGCCAACGCCAAGAAGGGCACCCGGCTCCTCGTCTGGGGGGCCCTCAAGGCCCGCGAGTACACCGACAGGGACGGCAACCGCCGCACCGCCGAGTACCTCGACGTCAAGGCGGTCGGCGAGTCCTGGCGGTTCCTCAAGTCGTCCCCCCAGGCCGCCGCGGCTCCCGCTCCCTCCGAGGAGGCCGCCCCGCCGTGGCCGGAGGCCGCGCAGCCCGGATCGGGCTTCGCCGGCTGATCCCAGACCCAGAACGCCCCCGACCCGTGCTCCGGTCGGGGGCGTTCTGCTGTCACCACAGCGGGAGTTGATCCCGGTCGATCGGCCTAACACCATCCGCCATCACCCCATCGATGTCGGCGCCCTCCCGCGCTGCGTCGCGCAGCTCCCGTGCGCGGCCGCGGGCGCCGCGAACGTCCCGCAGCGCGCTCCCGAGCCGGTGCCGGCGAGCTGCCCACTCCCGCCGGTTCTCGCCGCTCGTGCTCGCCGAGAGGTGGGCCGGGTTCTGGCACAGCGGGTTGTCGCAGTCCCCGTGGGCCACGACGGGCGGCAGCTCGGCTCCCGGGTGTGCGATCGACCAAGCGAAGCGGTGGGCGATCACCACCAGGCCGTCGCCGATCCAGAACCTGCCGTGGCCCCTGCCTGAGATCGCCCCGGTCCACAGCCAGCATCCACCCTCGATCCGGCGGACCTTCTCGAAGTACCGGTCCCGGATGGCTGGATCGGCCGCAGCCGCGACGATGTCGAGCATAAGAGGACCCCTCACCGACTCCATTCGGCGGTGGCGAGGTCAACAGTGGCCTCGCCCTGCTCCTCGCCGTCCTGGTACAGCATGCCGTGCAGCTCGGTGCCGTCCGCAGAGGCCGGCGACAGTTGTCGGTGCACGTCTCCGTTCAGCTGGATCATGACGCCCTCGCGGACAAGCGTCGCCGCTTCGGCCTCGGCCTGCTCGTCACTCAGCTTCTTCACCGGCTTCTTCCCTTCCGTCCGCACCACACTTCGTGTCGAGATCCCCAGTCTCTCGCCGACCTCGCGCCGGTTGATCCCGAGCGCGAGCATCTCTCGCTGCAGCTCCTCGGCGCGCCGGCGCGCTTCTGCCGCGTCCTTCTCCGCTTGCTCGCGAGCCTCGGCGATTCTCGCCTCGGCCTGCTCCCGGATCTTCGCCACCTTCGCCTCGGTGGCGGCGTCGACGCCTTCGATCTCGAGCTGTGCTTCCTCGAACCGTTCCGCGATCCGCAGCAACTCCTGCTCGCGCTCGAGGAACCGATTCGCGCGCTCTCGCGCCCGCTCGCGGGCCGCGGCCGCCTTCGTGCTCTTCCGTGCCACTCCTGCTGTCTCCTTCACATCTTCCGAGTCGTGTGCTGTGCGCGGTTAGTCACCGCTTGCGCGCGGACGTTGGCCGGCGGCCCCTCCGCTTCCCTCGCTGCACTCGATCGCGCGACCGAACGCTCCGACCTCTTGGCGTTCTCGATCCGGCTGCTCACGCTCTCGAGACCAGATCCACGAGCTCGCTCGAGTCCTCGCGCGATGTGGTCGTTGATCTTGATCACGCGCTGCGAGACGACGTCCTGTTCCCAGGGCACCTCTCGCCTCCACGGAGCATCGCTTCCCATCGTCTTCCCCTCTCATCGTTCTCGACTTAGGTCAGCGCTCGGCCACCGCTGGAACGAATGTCCGGTGGTGGCTGGCGCGGGTTCTCGCGTTCGTAGAGGATCGCGCCGTCGACGCTCGTCCCGTATCGGCGCTGCGCGACCTCCCGCATCTCGCTCCTGATTGCCGCTCGGCTCCCCGGTGCGACTCCCGAGGCGTTGGCTGCGAGGCGCGCCCGCTCGAGATCGCCGGCGCTCGCGCGATCCCACCATCGAGGATCGCGAACCTGTGCGAGCGCCCTCTCGGCGCGGACGCGATCCGTTCGTTCCTGCACGCTCTCGAGCTCCCGTCGGTGCGGAGCATTGCCCGCCTTCGCGTTCGGCTTCCGACGAGCGCTGCGCTCGTCCTCTCTCAATTCATGAAGCGGGATCGCGCGCTGGCGTGCCGCAGTGCCGCGAGACTCAGCTTGCACTGCTGGTGATCGGTCAGGGTGCGGTCGAGCCCGGCGCACCGCTGCCGCTCTCTGACGAAGGCGGTCGACGTCGATCGCTCGTCTGGGCTGCTCGGGCCGTGTCTGCCGTCGGACTGGCTCATCCACTGTGGGGGTGCTCATGAAGGCCTCCTGGCCCGAGTGTACTTGCGCACTCCCGCGCGCGCGAGGCCTCGACCGCACCAGTGTCGCCATGGATCTGCCGGCCCGCACCGTCGGCCCGGATGAGCTGCGCTGCTCCCTGTGGACTGCGGATGTCTCCTAACACCACCCCCAGCCCACAGTCCACAGCGCAACTCACTGCTCATCGCTGACCACACTACGTGTGGACAGCGAGCATGCACGGCATGCGCCGATGCTTTAGGTCCGATCGGCAGATCGAGCAAGCTCGATCCAGAGGACGCTTCGCGCCTCCCCGAGGTTCGCTTCGCTCACGGCCGATCAGGACCACAGCAACGTCACACCTCTTGCATTATGAATGTCCTCGGTGTCGCTGACGCGAAGTGCGGGCTAGTATCAGCGCATGATGTCCGTGAGCAAGCTGTCCCATGGGGACGGCTATGCCTACTACTCGGCGATGACCGCGTCCGGCGATCAGCGCCGCCAAGATGGCCAAGAGCTCACGGACTACTACCTCGACTCCGGCACCCCCGAGGGCCGCTGGATCGGCAAGGGCACCGCCGCGCTCGGCGTCTCCGGCGCCGTGTCCGAGCAGCAGATGAAGGCCCTTTTCGGGGAGGGTCGGCACCCCAACGCCGACGCGATCGAGGCCTCGGTGATCGCCGGCGGCGGCTCGGCGAAGGACGCCGAGCGGGCGTCCCGACTCGGCCGACGGCCGTACAAGTACGACTCGTCGACGAGCGAGATCGGGCAGCGGATCCAGTCCGCCCGTGACGCTCAAGAGATCCGGCTGGGCCGCGAGCTCTCCGTGGACGAGATCCGCCAGACCCGGATGCGCGTCGCCTCCGAGGTCTACGAGGAACGCTTCTCCCACCGGCCGACGGACGACAAGGAACTCGCCACCTTCCTGTCCAAGGAGCTGTCCAAGGGGTCGAACTCCGTGGCCGGCTATGACCTGACCTTCTCCCCACCCAAGAGCGTCTCCGTCCTGTGGGGACTCGCCGACAAGGACACCGCCGAGGCCGTGGCGGCAGCTCATGAGGCTGCTATCGACGACGCCGTGGAGTACCTCGAGGAGCACGCCATCGGCACCCGCGCAGGCGCCGGTGGAGTCGCCCAGCTGGACGTCACCGGCATGATCGCCACCCGCTTCCGCCACCACGACTCCCGCGACGGAGACCCGCAGCTCCACGATCACGTCGTCGTTGCGAATAAGGTCTACGACGCCCACGGCGACCGGTGGAGGACTCTCGACGGCGCCGCGCTCTACCGCTCCGCCGTCTCCGCTAGCGAGCACTACAACCAGCGCCTGGTCGCCCATCTCTCCGCACGCGGATTCAGCTTCTCGCCCCGCTCCACCGGACCGGGCAAGCGGCCCGTGATGGAGGTCGACGGCATCGATCCGCGCCTCACGTCGCAGTCCGCGAAACGCTCGGCCGCGATCCGAGCGCGGACTCGCGAACTCGTCGACGCCTACGTGCGCGAGCACGGGCGAGAGCCCGACACGAAGCTGATGCACAAGCTGCGTCAGCAGGCAACCCTCGAGACCCGCACCCCCAAGGGACCGCACCGCTCCCTCGCCGAGATGCGCGAGCAGTGGCGCGCCGAGGCGGCGGAGATCATCGGCAGCACCGACGTGGAGGGGATCGCCGACGTCGCCCGGCAGGCCGCCGTCGGCTCTCGAGAGCGGGCCCTCGCGGTGCGGGACGGCCTGGACATCATCGGCGCCGGCGAGAACGTGATCGCCGAACTGTCGACCCGTCGCTCGACGTGGGCAGAGCGCGACATCCGCGCCGAGGTCGACCGCTGGGCAGCACGGAACGACGGCTGGATGCTCAGCGGATTCCAGCGCGAGGCGATCGCCCAGTACGCCCGCGACGTCGGCAGCGTCAACCTCACACCCCGCTCCGAGGCGCCGGTCCTCCCGGACCTGACCCGTGCCGACGGCACCTCCATCTACGAGCCGCGAGACCGGAACATCTACACCTCCGCACGGATGATCGACGCCGAGTACACGCTGCTCGACGCCGCCCGCGAGGAGGCCATCCCGGCAGCCGCCCCCGCCACCTTCGACGAGGTCCTCGCCCGCCAGGACGTGCCCCTCGACGACGGACAGATCGAACTCGCACGAGCCTTCGCCTGCGGAGAGCACGTGCTCGCCGTCGGCATCGGTCCCGCCGGTGCCGGCAAGACCACCGCCATGAAGCTCGCCGTCGAGACGGTCCAGGCCGGAGGCGGCCGCGTCGTCGGCCTGTCCGTCGCCGCCACCGCGGCCGCACAGCTCGAGGACGCCACGGGGGCGGAATCCACCACCCTCGCCCAGTGGCTGCACTGGCGCGGCCGCGCCCGCGAGGGCGACCCCGTCCCCGAGCGCTTCGCGCTCCGCAGCGGCGACGTCGTCCTCGTCGACGAGGCCGGGATGGCTGGCACCCTGAACCTCGAGCAGCTCGTGAGCGACGCCCGGACCGTCGGTGCCCACGTCCGCCTCATCGGCGATGACCGTCAGCTGCAGGCGGTCGAGTCCGGGGGCGCGCTGCGCATGATCGCCTCCGAGGTCGGCGCCGTCGAGCTCACCCAGCTGCACCGCTTCCGCCACACCGACGGCACGCGCAACGACGCCGAGGCCCAGGCCTCCCTCGCCCTCCGACAGGGCGATATCAGCTGGTACGAGTCCGCCGGCCGGATCCACTCCGGCCGCCACGAGGATCTCGTCGACCAGATCGTTCGCGCATGGGACGCCGACGACGCCGCCGGACGCGAATCGCTCATGATGGCCGACACCAACGTGCGGGTCGCCGAGCTGAACGGCCTCGCCCAGGAACGCCGGATCGCCCGCGGGCAGGTCGACCTCGGCGCGAGCACCGCCCTCCGCGACGGCCACGACGCCGGGATCGGGGACGTCGTGGTGACTCGGCGCGTGGACCGTACCCTCACCGTCAACGGCACCCGGGACTGCGTGAAGAACGGCGACGCCTGGACGGTGCAGCGCATCCACGACGACGGCTCGATCACCGCCGCCCGACTCACCGACGAGCGCCCCGTCCACCTCCCGGCCGAGTACGTGCGCGAGTCCACCGAACTGGGCTACGCGAGCACCGTGCACCGCGCCCAGGGCCGCACCGTCGACGTCGCCCGAGCCCTGGCCACCACCGCCACTAGCCGCGAGGGCCTCTACGTGGCCATGACCCGCGGCCGTCACTCCAACGAGCTCTTCGTCGGCACCGACGACCAGCCCCGCGACGTGGTCCTCTCGAGGATCACGCGCTCCGATCGCCGCGACGTCGCCGCCCGTGACGCGATGCTCACCGAAGCCGAGCGCGTGGACTCCCCCGCCGAGCTCGGCCGACAGCACCAGGACGTCACCAGCCGCGCCGACGAGCAGCGGTACAGCAGCCACCTCCGCGAGAGCCTCGGCGCCGACGCCGAGCGCGTGGTCACCTCCGACGCCCGCTCCGCCGTCGACGCCGCGCTGCGCAGCGCCGAGGACGCCGGCTACGACATCGACCGGCTCCTGCGCCGCCACAGCGACGTCCTCGAGCCTGACAAGGCCGAGGACCCCGGCAAGCTCCTCGCCTGGCGGCTGCGCAACGACCTCCGCCGGGGCTCCGAGCAGGCGCGCTCGGCCGAGCACAGGCCCCTGCGCGAGATGCCACGCGAGCGGCTCGTCGAGCTCAGCGCGGAGTCGGCCGAGCGCCGCGCGGCCGCCCGCGAGGCCGTCAACATCGCCGAGGCCCGCCACTCCCTCGACGCGAAGCCGATCGACCTCAAGGACCGCACGATCCCGGCCTGGACAGACCGTCCCCACGGCAGCCTCAGCGCGGGCGAGCTCTCCGACATGGTCGCTGCGGCGCGCGTCGTCGCGTCCGAGGACCAACACCAGCTGACCGACGCCCGCCGCGAGCTCCATGAGCTGCAGCGCGAGTGGAGCACGTACCGTCGCGCCGAGGTCAGCCTGCGAGACCCGCGCATGGAGACCACCGCGGCGAGGATCCAGCACGTCGAGGAGACCGTCTCCGCGCTGCGCGAGAAGCTGCGCGCCGGACACACCGACCTCACCGAGCTGCGCCGCGAACAGGGAATACGGCGAGCGATGCCCACGCGCAGCTGGGTCCTCGAGAACGTGCAGCGCGACGCCCAGCGACGCCACGGCCACACCGACCGCGAGCACATCCGTGCCCGTGCCGGCCACGTCCTGGACCTCGAGGACGCCCGCCGCATCCTCGAACGCGAGTCCACGCTAGACCGGACGATCCGCGCCGAGCAGCGACGTCGAGAGGTCGAGCCCGATCGCCCCGTGGTGGCGGCCGCCGACGGTCTTCCGCGCTGGCTGGCCCCTGACCGCGGCATGGAAGACCCGGCCCTGTCCCCGGCCTGGCGCGACCACCTCGCCGAACGCCGACGCCTCCTCGTGACGCGGCTGCGGTCCGACGGCCAAGCCCTGGCCCTCCGACGAGAGCCCTGGACGCGGGATCTCGGCCCGACTCCCGCCCAGGGCACCCCCGAGCGCGCGCGCTGGGAGGACACGGCCGGCCAGATCAAGGCCTGGCGACAGCTGCACGACTACTCCGACGAGCAGCGCGCCCTGCCCGAGCCCACCGAGGTCCCCGCGCACGACCGCGCCGACCTCGAACAGCTCCGCTCCCGGCTCGCGCCGGCGCCCGGGGCGCCGGCGAAGAGCCGCGGAGTTCCCCTGCCCTCGCTCAAGGAGCGCGTGGCCGCGCAGCGAGCGGCCGAGGGGACCTCTAGGCTCTCCGAAGGGCAAAAGCGCGCCGACGACCAGATGCGACAGCGCCTCGCGCAGCAGGCGCGCGATCGCGAGCAGGGGAAGGGACCGGTCCAGCGATGAGCGAGGTCGAGGGCGGCATCGACGAGCATCTCCGGCGCGAGGAACTGCGCGCCCGCCACCGCGATAGCGGCCTGTGGGACGACACCCTCCTGGAGCGGTACACGACCCGGCAGGATCTCGTCGCGTTCGTCGACGAAACCCATCGCGCAACCGAGGACGGTCAGGTCGGGTACTACGGCCTCAGCGCCGTGGTCTTCCACGCGGACGACCTGCCGGAGATCCGGCGCGACCTCGAGGAGATCGCAGGCGGCACGTTCTGGCACTCCAAGGAGGCCGTCAAGGACCAGCGGCTCCGCGGCCGCATCGGCGACATGAACGAGTACATCGCCGCGAAGACCGCGATGCCCGTGGTCGTCTTCGACGTCCGCGACCACGAGATCACCGAGGCGCAGGAGCGTGCCGTGCGAGATGTCTGCCTCAGAGGTGCGCTCAGAACACTCGACGAGCAGGGAATCACCGACGTCGTCCTGGACAACTTCCCGCAGGCCCAGCAGCGCAATGTCCGTCTCGACCAGGCGATCGTCCACGAGCTCCGCGAGAGGGGCGAGGTCAGCGAGCAGATGTGGATGCACCACGGGCGGATGAGCGAAGAGCACGCGCTGTGGAGCGCCGACACCGTGGCCTGGTCCGTGCAGCGCCACCACTTCGGGACGAAGGCGAGGGACTCCCAGCACGTTGCCCCCCTCAGCGGGCGCCTGCAGGAGGTGCACGCGCTGACCGGGAAGAAGCGCGAACTACGGACGGCAATGAGGGCCGACCTGGTGGGCCGTGAGGGGCAGCGAGAACGTCGCGCCCCCATCCACTCGCTCGCGCAGCGCGTCCAGCAGCTCCGCGCCCAGGGCAGCTCGCCGGTGTCCAGGCCCGCGGCGGCGCCGCGGCTGGACGCGCCGAAGGCCCCTCCGGTCCAGGGGCCGGAGGGGCCTTCACGCTCCCTCTAGGGGAGAAGCTGGGCGGCACCGGGGTTTGGCGGGCTCATCCGTCCCGCACAACCCCCCCGGCCTCCTGGGTTCACCCACTTGCGTGAGCTCCAGGCAGTTGCCGCACCGCCAGTATAGCGCCGCAGATTCACTCCGCCAAGGGGCTCGCCACCGACTCGCGGCCACGAGCAACGACCAGGCCAGCGTCGGTTCCAGATCATGTCTCGTCCTCTCCCCATGTGTCGTCGTCCTCAATCGCGCCGGAACTCTCGTCCGCTGGGAGAGGCTCGATCTCCGGCGCGTCCGGGTCCTGTCCGTCCTCGCTGGCGACCTCGAGCCCCTCCGGGAACAGATCGCGGTCAGTCGCGGCGTGCTCATCATCGGCCCTGTGACCGTTCGAGCACTTGAACAGCTTGGTGTCCTCGAGGCGCTGGAAGAACGGGAACAGGTGGTAGTCGTGGAACGCCGCCATCGCGTTGCCCTGCTCCTTGCTCTGCTCATCGGAGAGCACCGACGCGCGCCACGCGGAGCGGAGCCCCGCGAGGACGTGCACCAGCCCCGGATGGGCCGGCCAGCACTCCTGCACGCGGCGGGCGTGGGGCATGGAGTAGTTCGCGTTGAGCCAGTCCACCCAGTCCGCGAGCTCGTTCCAGGCCTGCACGCCCTGGTGTCGCGTGATCCAGTCCCGCGGGACGGGCGGCTCCTTCTCCTTCTCCTCGAGCCGCTCGAGGCGCACCTCGTGATCGGCGACCGCCTCGCCGAGCTCGTTGAGGTAGTGCTGCTCTACCTCGGTGAGGTAGGTGAAGTCGGTGTCGCCGGGGGCCGGCGTCGCATCCTCGGTCATCGTCGTCTCCTCCTCATGCCGCAGCGCGGCGTTGTCCCGCAGCGACGCGGGACTTCGCGGTGCGCTGGGTGGCCTTCTTGAGCTCGTCGCCGTCGGGCAGCTGCGTCCAGCCGGGCAAGCTGATCACGACGGCGGGAACGACTCCGGTCAGGAGCATCCCCTCTCCCACTTCGAGCCGGCCGATCTCCTCAGGACGCAGGATCCGCTTCTCCTGATCACTCACCGTCTGGTTGCCCCGGGACATGCCGTGGTCGCGGACCTGCGTGGAGAGGCCCTTCACCTCGACCATGCCGGTGAGCTTGGAGAGATCCTCGAGCTGCTCGGCGTCCTTGATCCCTCCGAGGATCAGCTGAGCGAAGGAGTTATCAACGATCATCTGGGAGCCTTCGGGGCCCCAGGTCTTCCGAGTCTGCGCACGGCCCTGCAGGCCGTAGATGATCTGGACCCCGTAGCCGCGCAGATCCGAGAGCATCTTGGGGAAATCGGGCAGCGGGCAGATGTTCGCGACCTCATCGAGCACCGCGCGCAGCGGGGGGCTCAGCCGGCCCGACTCCGTGTGCCGGGCCGCCGTCTTGGCCGCCTGGAACACCGAGTCCACCAGCACCGCGACCAGCGTGGTCACGTCGGTGGGGTCGTTGTCGTCCGCGATGATCGCCAGCGTGTCGGTCGACCGCACGAACTCGTCGGGATCGAAGGTGGGGATCTGCTCGTCCTCGACGAACTGCTGGTTGATCTTCTGCAGCGAGAGAGCGTCGAGAGCGTCGTCGAGCGTCTGGCGGATCGAGGAGACGGTGTCCGAGGCGCCGGTGACCGCCGAGCGCAGGCGGCGTGCGAGCAACGGGTCGGCGCCCGGGTGCTTGTCGAGGATCTTCAGCGCGGTGTCGTCGGTCTCGAGCTCAGCCGCCCACTTCAGCACGTCGTCGATCGAGTGGCCGCCCAGCGCGGCCGCGTGCAGGTACGACTGCAGGACCGTCCGGGCACGGCCGAGGAAGAACTCGGAGTTGGAGTCGCCACCGCCGGCTGTGTGGGAGTCCTTCTTGCCTCCCTTGACCAGCTGTCCCGCGCGAGCTCGAGCCACGACCGTGTCCTCGCAGCCGCGCAGGATGTTCCACCGCATCGACTCGGGCCAGGATACGAGGTTCAGCAGGTCGAACACCCACACCTTGCCCTTCTTCGCACGGGGTTCGGCGATCACATCCAGCAGATCCGCCTTCGTCGACGTCACCACGAGGGCACCGGGCGCGTTCAGCGCTGCCCGGCTCAGGACGCGGAACGTCTTGCCGCCCCCGGTCGGCGCAACGACCCCGAGATGCTGCTCCTGGCCGAGATGCGCCTCGACGGCACCGCGCGCGAAGGACGCGGTACCCACGCAGAACGTCCGCTCCTTCGCGGGGACCTTCGAGTTGGCGGGCCACAGCCGGCCGTCACGGTCCTCGGAGAGGATCGCTTCGCGGCCGAGCGCTCTCTTCACCTCAGCCTTCGTGGCCATGCCCTTGCCCGGTGCGCGCAGCCGCCATTTCGTCAGCAGTGCCGAGACGGCCACGATCACGACGGCGATCAGCGCGAGGAGGAGGCCTAAGAGCACGTAGGTCCAGGTGCCGCCGCCGGGGACCTCTGCCAGGCCCTGCCCACGGACCACGCCCACGAGTCCGGTCATGCTCACCTCGAAGTCGCCCCACTCCGCGGGCGTGGACAGCACCACTGCGGTGTGCCACACCCCCAGCAGGCCGGCGACGAGGATCAGCAGGAACGCCCACCAGTAGTCGGCGATCAGCAGCAGGAGCGTCGAGGGGGTCTTGTCGTAGCGACCTCGCTGAGCCATCAGGCATCTCCTTCGGTGGTGGCATCCATCGGGGACGGGAACGTCCACGCCCGGGCGAGCACGCCCTCGAGCGGGCGCACCGCCAGCAGCGTGCGGTGCTCGCGGTGTTCCCCCGCCCGCGCCCAGACGATCCGGAACGGCACCTGGTCGTCGTGGTAGGCAGGCGCCACTTCCCGCTCGATCACGGGCCCTGGACGGTCGGGGTCGGTGACCGCCGACCCGCGCAGGTAACCGCGTGTCCAGTGCGCCAGGAAGCCGGCGAGGTTCCGGGCGTTCGTCGTTCTGCGCGAGGCCGTGAGGATGTCCGAGGCGGCGTGCGCGACGTAGCGAATCGGCAGCGACGCCAGGACGGCCGGGGGCCGTAGAGGCGCTGCGACCTCCCCCAGAGACCCCTCGAGCAGCACGCCGGCACTGAGGCGGTCCTGCAGCTCGTCGCGCTCACGCAGGTCCAGTGAGCGCGTCGCCTCGTCCCGGAGCTGCTCCCACACGTCCAGGCGCAGCATCACCCCATCCAGGCGGCCGCGCCGCGCGATGTACAGCGGGGTGCGACCCGACTCGGAGGTCGGATCGAGGTAGGTCGAGGTGACCGTCGGGATTCGGGTCGAGGGCACAACTTCGGCGGCGCTCATGCGACATCACTCCCCGCACCCGCCAGGGCGAGATCCTCGGCGTCGTCCTGTTCCCCGGCCGTGAAGTCGTCACCCTGCAGCCCGACGCGCGCCTGCGACAGCAGCGCGCCGTCGGTGTCAGCCAGCTGCGCCTCAATGCTCGAGCGCGACGCGCGCATGAGCACGGCGGGCTTGTTGCCGATCTTCAGTAGGCAGCAGCCCTGCTCGAGGTTCATCAGCAGGTCGATCGACGACGGGGGCATGCCGAACAGTCGTTGGCACGCCTCGGCGTCCTCTCGGCGTGCCTGGCGGAACATCGCGATGGTGCCGGCCTCCTTGATCGTGGCGATGGCCGGCGAGTTCGCCGGCACATCGGAGAGATGCTGGTAGTTGGTCACGGTCGACAGGGCGAGTCCGCGAGACTTCTTCGTGTTCTGCTGGGACACCTTGGCGAAGGACCCGTCCACCAGGTGCCAACCCTCCTCGATCACGAAGAACGTCGGGACCGCCGACTTCTGCCGCAGGAGGGTGGCCCGCAGCCACGTGTTGATGATCGCCATGACCACCGGCACCGCCGGGCCGCTGTCCGGCAGCGCTGAGATATCGAAGACCGTCAGCCCCGCGTGGACACGGATCTCCTCACTGGTCTCCCCGTCGATCAGCCCGGCGAGCTCGCCTTCGATGCACTCCTCGAGCGCGAACCCGACGCGACGACCCCAGGTTGCGTAGTCGTCGACTCCGTAGCGTCCCAGCTGCGCCTCGACGATCTCCTCGTCCGGTTCCAGGAGGTACCTGGTGACGTCATGGATCGTCGCGACCGCGCCGCGCTCCCGCGCCCGCGTGACCGCGGCGTCCCGCGCGACCCGCAGGGCCTTGCGCTCGTCCGCGCTGAGGACCTCGCCGATCACCTCTTCGAGAATCGCCTTGAGCAGGTCGCTGTGGTTCGCCGTGAGTCGGTCGGATCCCGTGATCACCGGGTCCAGCGGGTTGATCCTCAGCCCTCCCTCTTCGCCGGTGAAGCGGATGGGCTCCACGCCAAGAGCGCGCGCCAGTGAGGCGTACTCGCCCTCGTGCTCGGAGTCTTCATCTCCGGCCGACTGCATCTTCTTGTCCACGATCACGACGCGGCGTCCCAGCATCAGGTTGCGCATCGTGACCCAGGTCTTGGAGAACGAGGACTTGCCGTACCCGACATCGCCGATCGAGACGCAGTTCGGCGATCCGATGACCTTGGACCGGTAGCCCTCGATCGGATCGTGGAAGACCGGCCAGCCGGTGATCAGGTCGTCTCCGGCGTAGAGGCCGAACGATGACGTCGGCGCCCCGGCCACTGCGAGATGCAGCGCCGAGGTCTGCGACGTCGTCGACCGCAGCATGGTGACCTGCTGGTCATAGGCTCCCAGGAAGTCGAGCCACCCCTTCCGGCGAGCCTCCTGCAGCCACGGCTCGGGAGGCTTCGTCTCTGCAGAGGAGGGCGGGGTGCCGCCCTTTCGCTTCTTCCGCTGCTTCACCTTCATCGGTGCTCTCCTCGTCTATGCCGCTCGCAAGTGGCGGCGGGGGCCTGTGGGCTTGCTGCGCTGGCGATCACGTCGGCAGCCACTTCTTCTTACGCCGGCGCACTCCGGTAGCCAGCGGCAGCGTCAGCGGCATCGCCAGGTGGTGCGCGTGGTCCTGCCAGTCGAGGTTCGAGATGTGCGACTCGGCAGCGGCCTCCTCGATCGCGTTGACCGCCCGCTCGAGCTCCTCGAGGTCGGGAGCCTGGATCGTCACGGCCAGTGCCCACTCCGCCCCGTGGACGCCCGATCCCGGCTGCAGGTCTTGCAGCCGTCGCTGCGACGCTGTCAGCTGGGCCTCGCTCGTCCCGTCCGAGACCTCCTTGGCCTTCTGCTGCACCGCCGAGCGGTCCATCGTCAGGTCGTCCCGGGCCTCGGCGCGGGCGGTCGTCGCCGGCACCACCGTCACGTGGGTACTCACGGTGCGTACCACTGCCGGGTTCACGCCCGTCAGGAGCGGCACCAGCATGTCGACCGGCAGTTCTCCCGCCGCGAACCCGTCGCGCGGCACCACGGCCGTGCGGGTGTACCACCGCTTCTGGCTCCCCTCGATCACCAGGTACCGGGAGGACTCCGAGCCGATCCACGGCAGCCACATCGAGAACCGGTCAGCGCCCTCGAGGCGATCCAACGGCTGATCGGGATCCTGCAGGCTGCGCGTCACCGCGGCGAGCCGTCGCTCGTCGAGCTCCCGGAACGAGAACCCGTTGGCGCGGCCCGCGGAGATGATCCGCCGCAGCTCGGTGGCCAGGACCACGGCCGTGCGGGCATCGGCCCGCTCCCGGTCACTGGCCTCGTTCATGTCGTCCGGGAGGACCACGCGATCGGCCGCCGCGTAGAACTCGCGACTCGCCGGCACACCGATCGTCAACCAGGTGCGGTTCTGCTCCTGCTCGCTGATCACTCCGTCCACGAGCTCGGCGTACGAACGCACGAGGATCTCCGGTGCGTTGTCCGGCAGCGCATCGATGAGCCATTGCACGTGATCGGCCGGGTCGAACGGCACGATCCGCGCCACCGGCTGCAGATGCCTCGCCAGCGAACCTTGACGTGCCATCACGGCCTGGAACTTCGCCCACCCCGCGTGGTTCCGTAGCCCCTCAAGCCCGTCGACAACACCAGACTGCTGTGCTCGGAACTCGAGCACCATCGTGAACTGGGTCTGGTCGTGGATCCGCTGACGAAGCACAGCCACACGTCCAGGATGCTCCGCCCCCGGCCACAGCTCGATCTCGAAGCCACGCAACGTCCCGACGGCAGCCGGCAGGTGAGGGACATTCCCCTCAGCGGCCTCGGCCGCCTCTCCCCCGACCGTGTCCAGCGTCTTCATCCGGCGGTTCCAGCGTCGACGCAGGGGGATCGCGAGCATCCCGACCACGGACTTGTGGCCGAAGCTCGGCCTCGGTGACCACACGAACACGGTCGTGGCCAGCAGAACAGCGCCCAGCAGGACGGTCCAGGACCAGCGCATCACCATCAGCTGCGCGACCACCAGCACTGCCAGGGTCGACCACATACCGATCCGCTCGAGGCGGTTGCGGCTGCTCCCGAAGATCGAGCGGCCCTGCAGCTCGCCACCGAGCTGCACATGCGTCACGGCCATCACTCGCTCCACTTCCGTCGATCATGCAGTGAGCTCTGCTGCTCTTCCTGCGACGGGCCCTGCGAAGGCGGTGCCGCGCTCTCCGCGGCCGTCTTCGCGGTCGCGGCAGCGGTCTGCGTGCCCCTGGCGGCCATGGCCGCCAGGATCAGTGCGCCGCCCGTGGCCGCACCGCCCGCAGCCACACCGGCCTTGCCCGCGGCACCGGCAGCACCTGCCTTGCTGGCGCCAGAGGCGCCAGCGGCACCCGCTTTGCCGACTCCTCCACCGGCAGAGCCCACCGTCGCCGACGCCGGGTTCTTCCCGCTCGGGGTGCCTGACGCCGGCGCGCTCGGGGCCGACTTCATCGTGGAGGAGGTCTTCCCCGACGGCGGCGAGCCGCCGTCTCTCCCGGCTCCCGCACCGGCGGTCTGCATACGGCGCATCCCGAGGGTCATCATCATCCCGCCGGCCGCGCCGGCGGCGGCCGACGCCGGGTTGAACCCGCCGCCGTCGACCTCCGAGCCGTCCGGCAGGAGCGGGATGAACTTGAACGCCACCCAGGGAGCCAGCCCCACCGCGAGAAGCGCCAGGATGATCATGCAGCCCTCACCGAGGGTCTGCAGCGCGTCCTGCCCCAGCAGATTCAGCGGCTTGAACGACTGGATCATCATGAACAGCACCGTGATCACGAACAGCAGCGTCGGCTTGGTGAGCATGATCCCGAGGACCAGCATGGGGACGCGCAGCGCCTTCGACCTCCACCGCGGATGGGCGAGCATCCCGAACGCGATCGCCATCCCCACCGACGTCATGTAGACCGCCATGCCCTGCGCAATGAACATCACGAACACCAAGACGGCGCCGATGAACAGGATGAACCAGAACACCAGGCCCATCAGCACACCGCCCGGCATCAGATTCGCGGTGATCGAGAAGATCGCCCCCTCGAGCACTGTCTCGTAGATATCCTCGCCACCCCAGGCAATGATCCCCCGGTTGAACGCCGCGATCATGTTCTGGACGACGTAGGCCAGCACCGGCGCCCAGACCATCGAGATGATCCCGCCCATGAGGTACTGGAAGCTCTCGCCCAACTGGTGCGCAGAGATACGGTCACGGGCCGCGTCCTTGAGCACCATGATCATCATGACCGCCGCGACGAACAGCCCGATCCCCCCGGCAGCGGCGTAAGCGTTCCGCCACCACTCGGCGCTGAAATCGGCGTTTCCGATGTTCACCAGTTCGCCCATGACCTTGTTCAGGAAGTCGACCGCACCTTCCTTGAGCATGTTCACGATGTCCTCGAACGCGCTCTGCGGATCGTCGATGAACGCCTTCGCCTTCTTGGCGGTGTCGATGACCTCCTCGGCCTGGCCGATCGTCGCGTCGTAGGCCGTCTGCGCGGCATCTCGCAGGCCGCCGATGTTGGCAGTCACCAGGGCGACACAGCCCGCCGTAGGGACGGGGCCGAGCGGCAGTAGCGCGCCGCACATGACTTGAGGCTGGATCTCCTCGAACGACGGAGCTTTCGCGATCGCTCCCTCAGCCAGCCCGACACACTTCTCCAGGAGATCCCCGTTGCCGATCGGCAACAGGTCGCACGCGAACTCTGCCGCAGCGGTGTTGCCGGCGGCGCGAGCCGCTTCCTCGTCCTCCGCAGACGGTTCAGCGAGGGCAGGACCTCCACCGATCATGACCGCCAGAAACAGAGTTAACGCCGCCACCAAAAGGCGGCGGGGGTGCTCAGCTCGCGTCTTCATAGTTCTCCCACTGGGTGTGCGTTCCCACCAGGGTCGACACCTCATCGTCCGGCTCGGTAACAGGCTCCTCAGGCAACGTGGTCGGTGCCTCCGCCTGGTCAGTTCCGCTGATCTTCCAGTCACCATCCACCCAGGCCAGCGTCGTCGAGGAGGTGGCGTAATAGAACTCGCCCTCTCCCCAGTAGTCGTAGGCGTGCACGATCTGCACGGTGGCCGACTCTTCCTCCGTGCACTCAGCAACGGTGAAACCGCCCCAGTCGGGACGGATCGAACCGCGGGGGCTCTTTGCGTCACCAAACTCTTCGAGCATCTCTCGCGTGCTCTGGACTGAACTTTCCTGGTACTCGCCGGTGGTCAGCTCCTCGGTGAGCGCAACGTATTCCTCTTGGCTCAGCTCTCCGGAGGTGGCCTTCGTGTAGTCCAGTCCGACGAGGTAGTTGGTCGCGGCCTCGACCGCTCCCTTGCAGGTCGGCTCGTACCCCACGGGCACGGAGGGATCATGCTCGGAAGCTGCCGAGCCGCCTTCCCCGACCGTGACCTTGAGGTCGTCCCGAATCACGGGCTGACTCGACGGGGGCGCGGACGACGTCGTCGCCCCGCCCGCTGGCGGCTCCTCGTCGTCGGAGAACAGCAGCTGCGCCCCGAGCACGCCCGACAGTGTGAGCAGCACCAGAACGGCCACCGAGAGCACCGCGATGACCGGCCCCCGGCGGAGCCGGTGCCGGTCCTGCTGCTCGTCCCGGAGCTCAGACATCACTCACCGCCCTGCACGGTGCCCACGATGAACAGGATGGCGGCGAAGATGATGCCCAGCGCCGCACAGGCGCCGAACGCGATGAGCGCGACCTTGAGCTGCCCCGCAGCCTCGGTCATCTCCTCGCTGCGGTTGGAGTGGCGCGCGACGGCCCACTTCCCTGTGCCGATGAGCGCGCCGATCGCACACCCTACGAACGCGAGGGCCCACAGTCCGCCGAGGACCAGGGCCACGAGGCTGTTCACCTCCGCGCCGAAGATATCCAGGCTGGGAGTCACTCCCTCAAACGGGTTCATGTCAGTTTCCTTCCGTGGTGGGTGATGCGGTCAGGTAGGGGTTGTCGATATCCGCCAACGTCCGGGAAACGGTCGCTCCCAGGCGCAGGAATGCTCGCTGCGTGGGGGCAGCGAGACGATCGAAGGACAGCCGTGAGCCGGCGTCGATGTGCGAGTCGTACGGGATCTCGAGCACGTCAGCGGTGTTCTCCTCGAACCATTCCCGCCACTTCGGTGCGTTCTCACGATCGACCGCGGCGCCGCGCACGTGAGAGATCACCGTGACCGCGTTGCGGACCAGGTCGTCGCGGCCCATCTCGTGCAGCTGCACGATCATCTGCTGCGCGGAGCGAACGTGGTCGTATGACCAGCGCAGGGGGATCACCAGCACGTCAGCGGTATCAGCGGCCGCGGTCCAGTTCGGGGCCAGCAGTGAGTTGCCGGTGTCGACCACGATCAGCTGATAGAAGCGCGAGAGGATCGCGTGCAGCCTCATGAACTCGTCGTGGCCGATCATCCGCATACTGCGGGAGTCCTCCGCGGAGGCGAGCACGTCGAACTTGCCCACCTGCTGGTGGCGCAGGAACCGGCCCAGATCGCCCGTCCCTCCACGCCCCGTCTCGAAGAGCTCCGCGCTGTCCAGGAGGTCGACCGCCGTGGTGGGGAACCGCCCTGCTGCGGTGCGCAACCCCAGCGTGCCCTGGTTCTCGTTGTTGTCCCAGGCGACAACCCCGCCGCCGCGATGCTCACCGAGGATCGCGGCGAGCAGCGCCACCACGGGAGTCTTTCCGGCCGAGCCCTTGTGGTTCGCGACCGCGACCGTCATGGGGCGTGAGAGCTGCAGGCCCGCGTCCCGCTCGTCGTCGAGCCGCGACAGCTCCTCCTTGCCCGGACGCAGCTTCACCAGACCGAGGGTGGCCAGCGCGAGGCGGCGACGCCACCCCTCCGACGCCACCAGTCGGTGGTCACCGGCAGGGGCCACCTCGAGGGCGGCGTATGACGGCTGATTTGTGCGCTCGCTCACGCCTGTGGAAGTCTGCGTGGCATCTGAACGATTCGGGGGAATCGAGGGGGAAGCGGGCCCCTTCGTCGCATCCGCTCGGTCCTCCCGCGACTCTGCCGTCTCCGCCTCCGCGGGGGTGGCCGCACCAGGGAGGTGCCCGGACTGTTGAAGAAGCTCATGGGCAGCGCTCTGACGACGCTCGTAGCTCCCGCCCTGCCAGTCGTTCACCGTAGCCCCCTGTAGTTACGTCTCATCATGCTTCCATAGTCTCGCATGTTCCCGTAGCATGCAAGCATGCGGAAACTTGCACAACCTCAGTTCGATCGGGCGATGCGCCGCGACTGGCCGATGATGATGGACGCCACCGACATCGCCGAGTTCACCGGATGGACGAAGCTGACGATCCTGAACTGGATCAAGGAAGGGCAGCTCACCGGAGCGCTGACGCTCTCGGACGCCCCGAAGTCGACCGTCCTGATCCCCCGCGAGCTCGTCTTCGCACAGCTCGACCCTCGCCAGGGCCTCAGCGCACAGGGGTGATGGCAGCGTGAAGAAGGTCCTCGCACTCGGCGTCGGGGGAGTCATGCTCCTCGGCGTGACCGTCGTCGGCGCTGCTGTGCTCGACGAACAGGACGTCACAGCGGCATGCCTCCCAGGTGGCGCAGCGGTCACCGTCAACGTCGACGGCCTGCCCGAGGAGATCGCCGGCTACAGCGGCGACGCGCTCCACAACGCCGCAGTCATCGCCCAAGTCGGCGAGGAGCTGGGAGTCGGAAAGCAGGGACAGCTCATCGCCCTGATCACCGCGATGCAGGAGAGTCAACTCGGTAACAACCCCAGCACCGCCAGCCCCGACGAGAACGGCGACGCCGGTGTGTTCCAGCAGCGACAGCTGGATGGTTGGTACGGCTCCCTCGAAGAGGTCAACGATGTCTCCTACGCCGCGACGGCGTTCTACAACGGCGTGACGGCCGAGAGTGCCGGCGACTACGGCTCGGTGGGCGGTGGCACTGGCTACGGCCACATCCCTGGCCTGACGGATATCTCCGGGTGGGAGTCCATGCCCCCTACCGAAGCAGCTCAGGCCGTGCAGCGCTCGGCCCATCCCGACGCCTATGCCGAGCACCTCGACGAGGCGGAAGCAATCCTCGAGGGACTGGCGAACGCGAACGTCAACGTGGACAGCGCCAGCGCCAGCGACGCTGGGGGCGCTAGCGACGCCGGCGGCGACTCCTGCGCCGCCCCCGCCGTCGAGGCCACCGGAGACGCCGCGGAGGCCATCGCACGCGGCCGCACCCTGCTCGGGACGCCCTACGAGTTCGGCGGTGGAGGCAAGCACGGACCTGACACCGGCATCGACTGCAGCGGCTTCGTGCTCTTCGCCTTCGGGCTCGACTCCAACGAGATCGGCCGCACGGCCCAGGCCCAGTTCGACAGCCTCGCCTCCACCAGCGTTCCCCCCGACCAGATCCAGCCCGGCGACCTCATCTTCTACGCCAAGGGACGCACCGGCACCGTCGGGTCTCCCGACGCCATCAGCCACGTCGCGATCTACAGCGGCGACGGGAAGATGATCGAGTCCACCCGCTACAACGGCGGCACCGAGCCCGGCGTGCAGGAGATCGATGCCCAGGTCGAGGACGGTCGAGGCTTCGTCGATGTGCGCCGTCTCCCCAGCACCTCCGAGGAGGCCGCATGATCCGCCGACGCCTCCCGCACGTCGCCGCCACCGCGCTTCTCGTGCTCGCGGCAGGGTGCACCCCTTCCGAGCCGACTCCGACGACGCCCCCGCCGGCGCCGACCGAGTCCACCCCGGACGAGCCGGACTGGACCTATAGCACACCTTCCCCGACCAGCGATGGCCCCGACGACATCCCGGACGACAGCCTCATCGACGAGGAGGCCGACCAGGACGCACGAGAGGGCGCGGCCGCGGCCGCGACCGTCACCGCAGAGATCTGGGTGCAGGGTTCGACTCTCGATCAGCGTGAGTGGCAGGAGCGGCTCATGGAGACCCTGACTCCGATCGCGCAGGACTCGTACCGCGACCGCTGGTGGGGTTACCGAGTCGCCGAGACCGAGCTCACCGGCGAACCCGAGATCGTCGCCGCAACGATGGCCAGCGCCACCGTCACGATCCCCACCAACGCCGGCGACCTCACCCTCACCGTCACCCGTCTCACCCCCACCGACCAATGGCTCACCAGCGGCATCGAGCCCGCCACCACCGAGCAGTGACCCTAGGAGACATGCGATGACCGACGCCCAGATCACCATCAACCACGACGGCACCGGATCCGTCACCGTCGACGGCGGGACCACGACGATCGCCGCCTCGGGCGCCGCCGAGGCGCGCCGGGAGGCCATCGCGCGCATCGCCAAGCGCGCGGCCGAGCTCGGCCGCCCACTTCCCGCGACCGCCGCCGAGAACGGTCGCAGCTGGCCCCTCCTCATCGCCCCTGACGGCACCGTCTCCCCGCGCACCCTCGAGACGGTCATCGAGGCTCAAGAGCCCCAGGAAGACCTCGACGTGACACGGCCCCGCGCCGCCAGCTCGATCTCTGCCCCGGCCGCACCAGCAATGCCGCCCGCCGTCCCGGAGCAGCCGCGGTCAGCTCCGGACGCCGAGCCCAGCACTCCCGCTTCTTCCGTCCCAGAGCAGCACGGCGACTCTGACCAGGCACCGACTTTCGCGACCGCACACGCCACCCCGTCTCCCGAGATCACAGACCCCATCGAAGCAGACCCCCGATGGGCTGAGACTGCTCAGCAGCCGGCAACCCTCGGGATCCGAGGAAGCCTGAACAAGATGGGCCTCACGCTCACCCCCGGCGCCGCCGAGCTCGAGCAGCGCCGCGCCGCCCTCCGTGAGCAGATCGCACTCGAGGAGAAAGAACGCCTGGCCGCAGAGGAGCGCGCACGCACCGAGGCAACCCAGGAGAGCCGCCGCGCCGCCCGCGAGCGAGAGGCCGCAGCCAAGGACAAGGCACAGCGCGTGATCATCCAGACGACCTACGGGGAGCCCAAGACGATCGCCTTCATGAACGAGAAGGGCGGCGTCGGGAAAACGACCGACACCTACTGCATCGGCGCGACCATGGGTCGGATCCGAGGCGGCGATGTCATCGCGTGGGACGCGAACGAAACCCGAGGCACGCTGGGATTCCGCGCCCAGAAGGACAGCCACACCCGTAGCGTGGTCGACCTCCTCGAGGAGGCCGCCGACGACTTCACCACCGTCCAGGGAAGCAAGCGAGCCACCCTCACGCGCTACACCCGTGGACAGGGCGACAACCTCTTCGGCGTCATCGCCTCCGACCAGTCCAGGGACCGCCAGGACCTCGTCGACGGCGACGCCTTCGTCCAGGTGCACGAGATCCTCTCGCGCTTCTACTCCCTCATCCTGATCGACACCGGCAACAACCACCGCGTCTCGCACTTCACCTCAGCCCTCGAGGCCACCGACCAGCTCGTCATCCCCGTCTCCGCCGGTGCCGACGGCGCCTACGCCGCCGAAGTCATGCTCGACAACTTCACCAGCCTCGGACACGCCGAGCTCGTGAAGAACGCAGTCGTGCTGCTCCATGACTCCGCCACCCGTCGCGGCGATGCCGGAGCGATCGCACAACGCTTCGAGGACCGGGTCCGCGCGATCATCCCGATTCCCTTCGACTCCGCCCTCGACACCGGCGACGAGATCGACTACGACGTGCTCGCGCCCGCAACGCGGGCCGCCTACCAGGAAGCCGCCGCCGCCATCAGCGAAGGCCTCGCCAGCACCACGAAGGAGTGACGTCATGATTAGAAACCCATGGTCGCCGCGGTTCGCATGGCACCGACGCCCGGGCGGGAAATTCGACGGATTCGGGCGGGTCATCTTCCTGGACCCCACCTACCCAGACGTCTACTTTTCCACCACGCCCCGACGCGAGCAGTTCACAACGTGGCTCGGCGAGGAACGCGCCGCCATACTGCGCGCGACCCCACTCGACGGTCTCACCAATCAGCTCACGTGGCGCATTGCCGCACGCATGGCCCGACGCATCGAAGACTGGCCAGTCAGGACGTCGCTGGTCAAGGCGATGCGCGGCAACATTTCCTATCTGTACGGCTGTTTGCACATGGCCATCGAGGACGAGGAGCGGTGGGCGCGCACGGAGGGCCGGGAGCCCGATCGCCGTGCATGGGCGGATGAGCAGGGTGAGGTCGATACTTCCGAGCAGGCTCTCACTGCTCTCGCGCACGCCCGGGACCTTCCCGACGATGTCCCGGAGGAGTATCGACGCACGATCGCAGGGATCGCCTTCAGCACCGCCGACGAACTCCGCCACGACATCGCGGATCGCCACGGAGATTCCAGCGCCGCACAGCTCGCACGGCACGCGTACGCCGTCGGGGTCCTCCACGATCCCGACAACTGGTGGGAGTGCCGCCGAGACGTCCACGACGTCGTCGCCATGCTCCGGAACCGCGTCCGCACCATCATCCCCAACCCCACGAAGGAGTGACCTCATGACGCTCATCCGCATGACCGACATCAACCTCGACGCCAACGTGCTCGTCAACACCGACCACATCGTGCGCGTCGTCCCGAGACACGGGCCTCGCGGCCACGCCACCTCGGCACTCATCCTCCGCCTCACGCTCACCACAGGCGACCCGATCGACTGCTTCCCGCTTGACCCCCACGGCGGATTCGACTCCGCCGTCGACGACGAAGCCACCGCGATCACCAACATGCAGCGGGCCGTGCAGCACATTCGCTCGCACCCCGAGCTGCCACAGGGCGCAGCATCGTGAGCGCCCCTCCCCACGTGCTCAGCGCGCCCCTGCGCGCTGCCCACGAGACCGCCAGGACCAGCACCGCGCCCGCGCCCGCGCTCCGCGGCGCCGGCCCGGGGCCCGCCCCCGAAGGGACGGACCCCTCAGCCTCACTGCTGCTTGATCCGGTCCGGCCGGAACCCCGCCCAAGCGTCTCCGCCTGGGGTCAGCACGACCGGCGCCTGCATGAAGCCCGCCGCCTGGAACGCGGCCCGCTGCTCGTCGGTCACGTCCTCGAGGGACACCTCCACGAAGGCCAGGCCGGCCTTCGCCAGCGCCCGCTTCGTCGCGGTGCACGGACCACAGTCGGGACGGGTGTAGATGGTGACGATCTCGCTGTTCATGGTGGCTCTCCTGCCTGGGCTGTCCGGGTGGTGGCAGGACACAGAGGCCGCCTCGATCAGGCGGTGGAGCACCCACAGGGCCGCAGCGCAGCGGAGGACCCGGGCAGCCCCAAGGGAGAGAAGTTCTCCGGCGAAATAAGGGAGCTTGCGACCGCGTCGGAGAAGTTCTCGCCCGCCGCGGGCCGAGCGCAGCGAGCCGGGTTGCGGAACCGCCCGAGGTGGCAGCGTGGTCTGTTCACCGCCCAAGCCCTGGCAGGAGCCCGCACACCGCGATCGTCCATCACCGCACGGACCCCCAGGCACCCACTCCGCCGCAGCGGCATGAATAGGCACTGACCATGGACCCCCAGCACCACGCACACGCCGGCCAGCGCGCCACCGTCCACGAACTCGTCGATGCCCTGCTCGAGCACGCACGCTCTGAGCACCCAGACATCACCGAATGGAGCGTGACCCTGAGCCAGAGCGAGAGCCTGCTCGTCCCCCGAGACTCCGACAAGCTCTTCCGCGTCATCGACGGCATCCCCGGCTACTACAACGGCCACGTCTACCGCGACGCCCTCATCCGAGGCGTCCCCGGATGGCCGGCCGACTGGATCGCCCTGACTACCCTCGCCAGCGATGCGACCTACTACGGCCACCTGCTCGACGGCGCGATCAGCGCTCACAGCCCCTGGGAGCGCGAGTCATGACCACGACACGCCGCGCCACACAGTTCCCGGAACTCGCTCGCCTGTGTAGTGTTCTTGACATGACCCAGAGCAGACGCCCAGGCCGCCCCAGCAAGGGGGAGCGAGCCGATATCAAGGTCCGCATCCCCGCGGAGCGCCGCGACAAGCTGTTCGCTTACGCGGAGCTGGTGGGCCGTCCAGTCACAGACCTCGCTGCGGAGCAGCTGGTGCCGTGGATTGACGCTCTCGACCTTGAACAGGCTCGCAGTGGTGGCGCACAGCAGAGCCTCAGCATCGACCGAAGAACCGCGTAAAAGACTTCGCCCCCGAACCTGTTGGCGCAGGTGCGAGGGCGATTCAGAAGTCTTCGGGAGTCAGTTACCGCTGACGACCCGGGGCGAACCAGTAAGGAGGTCCATTCACTTGATGCCCCCAGGATACGGGGGTCGCGTCGTCGTAGGCAAGTACGACACCACCGGTGTGTCTCGCGCCGCCTCCGACGCCACCCTCTCCCCCACCGACACGTGGCGGCTGTGCCTCGAGCTGCTGAACCAGCGACCGTTGATCCGCCTGGCAGAGCGGCGCAGCACGAGCGTCGCCTTCCCCCGACGACTCGGCCGAAGGGTCGAGCGGTTCACCGACGCGCCGCCCTCGCAGCCCGTCGCGGTCCACGTCTACGACGCCCAGGGCCGCACCCGGTTCCTCCCACTGGACTTCGACGCTCACGACCGCACCGGGGATCAGATCGTCGCCGTCGAGAACGACCTCGCCGTGGCGACCTCGCTCCTGGACGAGTGCGGCTTCATCTACCTCGTGGACCGGGCCCACGGCGGCGCGCACATCTACGTCCTGCTCGAGGACCCCATCGGCGCCCAGGAGGCGCACTCGCTCGTGCTCGCCCTCGGTTGGCGCCTCCCCACCCTGGACCTCAAGCCGACGAGCAACGTCAGCGATGGGCTGATCACCATCCCCGGCAGCGCCCACAAGCGCGGCGGCCACCGAGAGCTCGCGCACGACGCCGACTCGGCGCGCGCGATCGCCGCCGGCCCCCACTCCCCCGCCAGAGCCCTCACGCGCCTCCGTGCGGCCCTGGCGGACGAGCTGCGCGCACTCCTCGAGGAAGACCGTGAACGCGGCGCAGAGCGCCGCACACGGGCGCGTGAAGCCGGCTCCGCCGATCCGATCGCCGACGCGATCACCGACGAGGAGATCCGCGCCGTGCTCGTGCGCGGCATCGGCCGCCACATGAGCACCACGTGCACCGACCTCGCCCAGCGCGGCGACTGGCGAGCCCACGGCTACCCCAGCGCCTCCGAGGCCCGCCGCGCGGTCCTCATGTCCGCGATCGCCACGGGCCTCACCGAGACCGACGTCCGCGCTCGCATGCTCGGCGAGGAGCCCCAGTGGCCGGGCCTCCGCTCCCTGCTCGAGCACAAGGGCCTCGACCGCCTGCGCGACGAGTACGCCCGCGCGGCCGCCGAGATCGCCCGCCGCGAACGCCAGAAAGCCGGCCGAGTCATCGTGACCAGGGACGATACTGCCGTCAGCTCTGACACTAGCGCCAATACACACACCCGGGGCGGGGGGGATTCCCCCTCGGTGCACGACACGTACGGCGTGATCCGCGCATGGATCACGCTCGTGGAGCGCTACGCCGCCGGCGAGTACCCCGGAGCTCAGGGCTGGGACTACCAGATGGCACTGCGCGCCCTCGGCCAGGCCGCCAGCACAGTCGGATCCACTGTCACCGCCATGGGAGTTCGCTGGCACTCCGTAGCCCTCGGTGACTCCCGCACCGGTGCTGCCGCCCTCCTGCGCACTCTCGCGGCCGAGGACGACCCGTGGGTGGTCCTCGTCGCCCGCGGCCGCGGGATCTACGCCGATCAGTACGAGCTGCGCATCCCCGACCGGCACGCCTCCCTCGTCGAGGAGCTGCGCTGGCGGCCCGGGAAGACCCAGGCCGTCCGCCCCGTGTTCACGGTGCTCGGCAAGGCCACCGGGCTGCTCTTCGAGGCCGTCGAGCGCGGCGCCACCTCACGCGCGCGCATCGCCCTGGTCACCGGCCTGAGCGCCGACGCCTATCGCGACGCCCGCGACACCGCCCTCGCCTACGGGCTGATCACCGGCAACGACCGCGACGGCTACGAGCTCGCCGCCGACGACGCCCGCCTCGAGCTCCTGGCGCAGCAGCTCGGTGCCATCGAGGCCCGCGTGCGCCGCATCCACCAGCACCGCCGCGAGCGAGCTGCCTACTGGGCCAAGCTCGAGCAGCTCCGCCGCGAACGACCCTGGATCCGCGTCGTCCGCGACGTCGACGAGACCGACCCCGAGGTCGAGGAGACTCTCGCCCAGATGTACCTCGACTCTCTCGACGAGCCACCGGGGCAGGCCCGGGAAGCGGGCTAGCACCCCCTGCACTAAACGCACTCTCGCCACCACTTGCACTGTATGCACTAGTGCAGTTAGGGTGCGGAGTGCTGATAGTGCACAAAGTGTATTTCCTCGACAGGAGGACCCATGCCCATCCCCACGCGCCTGGCGATCGATGGACTCTCCGTCCGCGCCTATGGCCGCCTCGACCTTCTCGAGGCCCGGCTGGTCCACATCCTCGGATCTCTGGACCCCACCCCTCACGGTGCACGCGTCGCCGAGCACGCTGCGCTGGCCGTTGTCGAGCACAGCGACAGCTGCGTGCTGCTGCACGACGGCCCCGGCATCCCCGGCGCCGCGCTCGATGCGCTCACCCTGAGCGCCCCCGACCGCGCAGTCGTCATCGCCCGGCGCGGCGTCACCCCATGGCACGAGACGCTCGCCTCGAGCGGGGCCCTGGTGCTCGAAGGACCCACCAGCCGCCTCCTCGCGCATCTCGCCGACGCGGCGCTCGTCATCGAGCAGGCGCACTCCGCCCTTCCCCACTCGCCACGCATCGCCTGCGTGCCCGGTCCGATCCTGACCGCCGGCACCGCAGGCTCCAACGCGCTCCTGGTGCGGCCCGACGTCGAGATCGTCCCCGAGCTCGACCAGTGGGCGCGGCGCCTCCACTACACCGCGCAGCGGCCCCGTCAGTACAAGATCGCGGACTAGTCATCCCTTGAATGCACTAATCGCGGCACGCACACTACCTGCACTGTCGATGGTGCGTGCATCGCTCTCCACCTGCCCGTGCGTGCTGTGCACCGCCTGCACGGTTCGCACTAGTGCACACAGTGATATAACCTGTTTCCATCGAGAGGAGCCCCATGGCCGTCTACACCTGCGCCCTACCCAAGGGCGGGTCCACGAAGACCAGTACCGCAGCCGAGATCGCCCTCGCCCTGACGCGCCGCGGCTTCCGAGTCCTCGCCATCGACCTCGACCAGCAGGGCAACCTGTCCACCCGCCTGGGGATCACCCCGGAGACGCCCATCGAAGCGACCGCCGCCGAGGTGCTGGATGCCTCCGCCACCCTGCGGGAAGCGGCCGAGCCCGCGCCGACTGCGCAGGGCGTCGACGTGATCGTCGGAGCCCACGACCTGACCGCCCTTGAGGAGCAGCCGCCGCCGGACCTGGTCACCAGCCTGCGCGACATGCTCCCGACGGTGGGGGACCGGTGGGACCACGTCGTCATCGACACGCCCCCGAACGTCGGCGCCCTGACCATGGCGGGACTCGCCGCCGCCGACCACGTGATCGTCAGCCTGCAGGCCGCCACCGAGGCCTACGACCAGCTCGACCGCCTCGAGGCCGTGATCGCCGAGCGCTTGACGCGCCGCATCCGCCCCGGCCTGCAGATCAGCGCTGTCGTCCCGGCCATGGTCGACTCCCGCCGCCTGCTCGATCGGGAGATCCTCGAGCTCCTCGCGCAGCGCTACGGCGATCGCGTCACGCCGCCGGTGCGGCAGGCCGTCGCCGTGCGCGACGCCTACACCGCCGGCATGGGCGTGAGCGTCTACGACCCCGACAGCGCGGTCGCCGCCGACTACCGCGCCGCGACCGATCACCTGCTCAACCTCACGATGGGAGCCCACTGATGGCCAAGCCCAAGCGACGCAGCCTCTCCGAGCGCAACGCGGAGGCGATCGCCGGCGCCGTCGACAACACGTCGACCCGTGAGGACGGGGGAGCGGAGCAGCCCCCCGCGCCCCAGTCGCCCGCACCGGCTCCGGCAGACCGCCCCGCAGCGGTGAGCCCCGCGCCGCCGGCCTCCGAGGAGCCCACCCGCCGCAGCAGTGTCTACCTCACGCCCGACGATCTTCGCGACGTGCGCTCGGCGTACATCGTCGACTTCGACCACCGGCCCGGCTCGCCGGGAAGCTTCGGCCTGTGGGCCGCCGGCGCCATCGGCGAGCTCGCCGCCCTCACCGTCGAAGAGCGCCAGGCCGTTCGAGAGATCCTCGGCCCCGCAGGTGCCGGCGCGAACCGCTCACAGCAGCTCCTCGTCCCCGACGACGTCGCGGGCGCCGTCGGGGACGCCATGCGTCAGGACCGGCTCGCCGGCGTCGTCGACCGCTCCCGCAGCGTCTTCTACAGCTACGCCCTGCGCTGGCAGGCTCGGGAAGCAGCCCGCCGCGCCGGAATGGACCAGCTGCCCGAGCCTCCGGCTCGCCTGCCACGATTGGATCTGCGATGAACGCCGCCGACAACGCCGACGCACGACGGAGCGTCGTCGAAGACGAGCTCTCCCTCCTCCTGCTCGATCCCTCGCACGAGGACAGTCGAGGCGAGGCCGCTCGCGCGGACCTCAACGACGTCCCTGACGAGCTGCGCTAGAGCACAGACCCTCCGCCTTGCGGAGCCGGACCGCTGCGCGGGGACGGAATGCACTATGTGCATCGTTCGCACTTCGGCTCGCAGTGCGAACGATGCATTGCGCAGTGACCAGCCAACCCTGCCACGTCGCCAGATCGGTAGGGGGGGAGAGGTGCGCAGTGTGCTCCATGCCGAGGTGACGGGCCCCCGGGGTGCTGGATCGGGGGATCTTGACGCACTGGTGGGGGAGGAGCACACCCGGCTCGCTGCGCTCGGCCGGCGGTCCCCGACAAGATGCCGACGCGCTGCGCTTATTTCGCCGGAATCTTCTCGGATGCTCACCGGCTGCCCGGGCTCTCGCCTACGGCTCGACCCTTCGGGGTGCACCACCCCCACCAGCGCATCCCCCGCTCCACGTCAGCACCCCTCGCCAGGGGACCCGCCGAACAAGGAGCACACCATGACTACTCGCAACCTCACTGACCGCGTCCTCGAGACGCTCGACGGACACACCCTGGTGGAGACCCCCTGCTGCACCTTCTGCGGCCACGCGGGCTCCATCACCCTCACCGACGAGGAGTTCGCCGACCTCGAGGCCGGCGCCGCCATCCAGGACGCCGCCGGACGACTGCCCCGCGCGGTCCGCGAGCAGTTCATCTCCGGGATCCACACGGAGTGCTGGGACTCCCTCTTCGGGGACCTCGAGGACTGACCAAGCGGAGCCCTTCCAGGAGGGCTCCGCTCTGTCCTGAAACGGAACTCGCGTGGCTCGTGCTGTCTGTGGAGCACTCCGTGCTCCGCGGAACGGCGCGAGCGGCTTCGCCACTGTCGCACGCACCGTGCTTTCTTGCCTGCTGAGGCCCCGCGCTGCGGGCGGTGTTCTGCGGCGGTCAAAGCTCCGCCTTCGCTCCGCTTCCCGCCACGTCGGCGGGGCTTCCAGCGTGGTTACCAAGCTGCTGCTGCAGGCCCTCTCAGTCTACTCCGAGAGGGGACCCCGAGTGTCAACCCACGTGCAGGTCATGAGCCACTTTTTACCCTCGCAAGCTCGGGCGAAAAAGTCGCCCAAGACCTGCACTCTTCGGGGTTGACACCCACCCCGCTTCGGAGTCCCCAAAGGGGAGGTCCCGCAACAGCGGGGTCGCCAGGCGCTACCGCGCCAACAACCGAAGGAGCACACCATGACCCAGACCAATCTCACGCCCGCGCAGTTCGCGGCCTACACGCTCGCATCGCTGATGGAGCCGCTGCCTCGCGGCTTCATCCTCGTCAGCACCGGCAGGGGCGGTCTGTCCGCCATCTCCGGTGTCGATCCCGACGCCGAGTACCCGGCCGTTCCGCCCGCGCACGAGTACTCGCAACTGGTCGGGCACGAGGTGGTGCTCACGGTCGTCAACGAGAGCGGGCTCAAGGCCGCGGTGCAGGACGTCGAGACCGTCGTCCGCCGGCTTGACGGGATCAACATCGCCGCCACCATCCTCGCCTCGGGCGAGTACCTGATGGACCTCGAGACCAAGCGCACCACAACGCTCGAGGCCGCCAGTGCATCGCTGCCGGCCTCGCTCGGCCGACCCACCGAGCTGCGGCGGTGGGCACCGGTTCGCGGCCTCGCCTTCGAGCCGATCGAGCCGAACGTCGGCGCGGTCGACACCGAGACGGTCGTGGACGCATGGGTCCACACCGTCGTCACCGGGCGTCGTCCCGACCAGGCACTGGTCGGGCAGATCGCCGCGGCGATCAGCGACTCGTCTACGCGAGACCAGTTGCTGCTGGCCGTCGCCCGGCTCGGGTTCGACGAGCTCGACGACGCCAGCGCCGACGAGGACGTCATGGCCGCGCTGCTGGGCGGACGCGGTCGCCCGCTGGGCGAACAGCTCGTCACCGGAGCACTCGCGGCTCAGTACGTGGCCGCTCACACCACCGACATGCAGGCGGCCGCGCTGCTGTACGCGCAGTCCAGCCTGCTGCTGTGGAGCGAGGCCCGCGCTCGCGCCGCACTGCACGCGGCCGAGACCGCGCTGCTGTACGACCGCTCGTGCTCGCTCGCGAACACGGCACACGCGCTCGTGAACACCCTGATGTACCCGGACTGGTTCACCGGCTGAGCCGGCAACGCGGGACGGGCCTCCCCGGTCCGTCCCGCAGTGCCCGCCCCCTCCGGGGCGGGCACCTCCGTGCTGCGCACGCCCTCGCGCTCCGCGCGAGCAGGGGGGAGGGGCGACCCGTGCTGCCTTGCGAGCATTATGCGCAGACGCTCCGCGCCTGCGAGCTGTCGCTGCGGGCAACCCTGGCCGCCCCTCCCCAAGGCACTCGCTCCGCTCGTACGCACCCTCTGCACTACGCGCACTAGACGCACTATCCCTGTGACCGCCCCGGCGACCACAGCCATCGCACACTTCCGGGCAACGGCTCGCGCCGCCGCCTAATGGCGCCCGGCTCCGCCGGCCACTCACCTCGAGGCGCCGACTACCGCCTCGAGGCCCCTTAATTCTCCCCGTCCTCCTGGGCTTTCCACTGTGCACGCTCCTCGCTGCGCGCAACCCCGCTGCGCGGGGCCGGCTGCACCGGGAACTTCCCGACGCGCTGCGCTTATATCGCCGAGAACTTCCCGCCTTGCCGCCCTCCGGGTGCACTCCGCTCGATCACTGCGCCGTTCAAAAGCACCAGGAGGACGGGGAAAAAATGATCCCGGCTCCACACCACGAAGGAGCCCCACATGAGCACCAACGACACCACCACCCACACCGCCGAGGTGCTCGAGATCGGCAACTACATCCACGAGATGGGCCACCGGCCCGTGTGCTCGTGCGGATGGGTCGACCGCCTGTACCCGATGGGCTACCTGGACACGGCCCGGGCCGCCGCCGCCCGGCACACCGCCCGCGAGCACTGACCCTCCCCAATCCCCGCGCTACAGCCGAAGGAGCACACACCATGACCCCCACGACCCTTGACCGCGGTCTCGCCCTGACCGTCGCCCTCCGCCTCGACAGCCCCCACGAGCAGTGCGCCGCGTGGATCGAATCAGCCGACCGCGTCTGCGGCCGCGACGCGATCCGGCCGTGGCTGTGCAAGCGGCACGAGACCGTCGCAAAGCGCCGTCTCGAGAAGGAAGTCGCCCAGGAGAAGGCTCAGGCCGAGAAGGCTCGTCAGCGCGCCGAGAAGCAGCTCCCCGCTCGCGAGGCACGCCTCGCCCGGATCGACGCCCGCCTCGACCAGATCGACCCCTTCCGCGCAGACGGCAACGCAGACACGGCCGCCATGTGCGCACCGCTGAGCCAGCGCCTCCCCTCCGACACCCGGATCGCGGAGCTCGCCCGGCTGCACCGCGAACGCGACGCCCTGGTGCGCACCCTTCGCACCCACTGATCCTCGGCCCCAGGCACCCGCCCCGGCCCACCTCGAAAGGACACCACCCATGAGCACCAACGACACCACCACCGCCGCCGACCTCCGCGCCGCCCGCGCCGGACTCCACACGGCACGGGAAGCAATGCAGGCCACCCGCGCCGCCCACGACCTTCTGGAACGCGCCGAGCACGCGCTGCTCGACCTGGCCTCCACCTGGGACACCCATCGCGCCTGGCGACTCGCTCGCCTCATCCAGCGCTACAGCGACCGCGCCTTCGCCATCGGCCGCCGGCTCGACGCTCCACACGACGCCCTCCGTCGCGTGATCGACCTGAGCCCCTCCGCCGCCCGGAACGCCCGCAGCGTGGCCCGCTCCAACGGCGTCGACGTGACGGCGGATGTCGATCACTGGTCCTACCCGATCCGGTGACCACCCACCGGGCCGGGGCCGTCGCGCCCCGGCCCGGGCCGCCCGAACGGAACTCGCTGCGCTCGTGCCCTGCCAGTGCCGCACTCCGTGCCGCCGATGCACTCCGTACAGCTCGGGCACTGCCCCGATGGGCAGCACCCTGACGGCCGCCGGCTCCGCCGGCCCTCACCGATCCGGGCCCGCCCGGATCGGCCCTCCATGTTCCCCGTCCTCCTGGGCTTTCCACTGTGACCCCTCCGCCACTGCGCACAACCCCGCTCCGCGGGGCCGGCCACGACCAAAAACTCCCCGACGCGCTGCGCTTATTTCGCCGGGGACTTTCCGGCCTCGCCGCCCTCCGGGTGTGCTCCGCGGCTCCGGGGTCCGTTCACAAGCACCAGGAGGGCGGGGAAAACGATCCCGTCCACTGGCCGAAAGGAGCACACACCATGACCACCATCGACAGCACGCGCACGCTCGTGCACGTTGACCCGACCAGCATCGTGCTGGACACCAACGTCCGCGCCGACGCCCGCCTCGACAAGGCCTTCCTCGCCTCCATCCGCGACCACGGCGTCATGCAGCCCGTCGTCGGGTACCGCGACGACGACGGAGCCGTACACGTCCTGCAGGGGCAGCGCCGCACCCTCGCCGCCGTCGAGACCCAGCGCGAGACCATCCCCGTCTATCTCGCCGACACCCCGGACGAGGCCGGACGGATCATCACGCAGATGATCGAGAACGACCAGCGCACCGGCTTCACCGACGCCGAGCGCGCCGACGGCTACGAGCAGCTGTCCCTGCTCGGCCTCTCCGCTTCCCAGATCGCCAAGCGCACCCACAGCCGCAAGGAGAGCGTCGAACAGGGCCTCGCCGCCCGCAAGAGCCAGACCGCCCGCGACCACCTCGCCTCCGGACTCACCATCGAACAGGCCGCAGTCCTCGCCGAGTTCGACGACGACGAGGAGGCCATCGACTCCCTCGTCCAGTCCGCCCAGCGCGGCGGTTTCGAACACACCGCCTCCCGCCTCCGCCAGCGGCGCGAGGCCGCACGCGCCGTCGCCGCCGAGGTCGACCGCCTCACCGCCGAAGGCATCACCGTCCTGGACGAGACCCCGTGGGACTACTACTACGACGGCCGCGGCGCCGCCGCCCCGCTCCGTGCCCTCGACGCGGACGAGGAGCAGCACACCACCTGCCCCGGCCACGCAGTCATCGTCACCGCCACATGGGCGGGGGAGGCCCAGACCCAGGAGGTCTGCACGGACTGGAAGGCCAACGGACACAAGAACCACGAGGCCGCCGCCGGAAGCAGCGGCCCCCTCAACGAGGACGAGAAGGCCGAGCGCCGCCGCGTCATCGAGGGCAACAAGGAATGGCGCGCCGCCACCGACGTGCGACGCGACTGGCTGCGCACCTTCACCCAGCGCAAGAGCGCCCCGAAGGATGCCGCCGCCACCCTGGCACGACTCCTCGCCCAGGCCCCCAGCCGCGTCCACGACGGGATGAACGACCGCAAGGGCATCACCACCGACCTGATGGGGGAGGGATGGAGGACCAGCGCCCCGGCCAGCAGTGCCCGCGCCAGCGTCTACGCCCTCACCATCGCCCTCGCAGGCATCGAGGTCATCTACGCCGACGTGCAGACCTGGCGGAACATGACCGACACCGACCTCGACTACCTCGCCGTTCTCGTCGCCTGGGGCTACACCCCCTGCGACCTCGAACAGGGCCTGCTCGACGCCCGCACCGAGCAGTGACCCCCGGTCCGCCCCGCCCCGCGCGGGGCGGACCGCCCTCGGCGGGACCGCCGAGCCGAGCGGCCGCGCCGTCCCGGCGCGCAGCACCCTCCCCACGACGCACAGCGTCGAGCGGCGAACCCGGCGCCGGTGGACGGAGCCACCGCACCGGCCGCCGGCCCCTACGGCCGGCAACGGCCGCGGCCGCCCCGCAGACGGGCCGGCCGCGACTCACTCTCTGCACTCCGCGCACCATGTGCACTGCCTGCACTAACGATGCGGCGGCTTCCCGCCGGCGGAGCTTGCCTCCTTCGCCCTGCCCGGGGTGCTGGATCGGGGGATCTTGACGCACTGGTGGGGGAGGAGCACACCCGGCTCGCTCCGCTCGGCCGGCGGTCCCCGACAAGATGCCGACGCGCTGCGCTTATTTCGCCGGGATCTTCTCGGGTCCTCGCCGGCTGCCCGGGCTCTCGCCTACGGCTCGACCCTTCGGGGTGCACCACCCCCACCAGCGCATCCCCCGCTCCACGTCAGCACCCCCGAACAACAGGACGAAGGAGCACACCATGACCCCCGAGATCAGCAGCTACGACCGCCTCCTCGAGATGGAGGCTCGCCAGCGCCAGGACCCGTTCTGGGGCCACATCCACCGCCAGCTCGACGAGATCGAGGCCGCCAAGCCCACCACCAGCGCCGAGGTCCTCCGCCTCCTCGACAGCACCAGCACCCAGAGCGGGTTCTTCCACGGCGGCATGGACCGCGAGCTCCTGGGCTCCCTCACCATCGCCGGCTGGGAGGTGACCGAGTACAACGCCGCCTACTACTGGACCGCGCAGCACCCCGCCACCGGCGAGAGCCTCGAATACATCGAGGGCGACGTCTACAACCGCACCGACCGGTGAGCCGGACCCGGGCCAAGGGCCCGGGTCCCTCACCCAAGCGGCGCCCGGCTGCGCCGGGCACTCCACCCCTACAGCGCACTCCGTGCTCTCGAGCATCGCCGCATCCGGCGACCCTCTGACGGCGACCGGCTCCGCCGGCCCCTGCGCACGCCCCGCGACCCGTCGCGGGGCGCATCCCTCATTCCCCGTGTCCTGGGCTTCTCACTATGACCCCTGCGCTCCTCCGCACAACCCCGCTGCGCGGGGTCCGGGCAGCCGACAACTTCCCGACGCGCTGCGCTTATCTCGCCGAGAACTTCTCGACCACCCGGCCCTCCGGGTGTGCTCCCTCGCTCCGGGGCCCGTTCAAAAGCACCAGGGCACGGGGAAAAAACGACCGGGCCACCCACCACACCGAAGGAGACACCCATGGACGAGAACACCACCCACTGCCACAGCTGCCACCGCGACATCCCCGCCCTCAGCGAGTTCTACGGCGGCGGCCGCGACCTCACCGCGCACCAGCCCGACTGCCCCGAGCTCGCCGAGGCCCTCGCCGACCTCCGCAACCGCTGACCCTCACCACCAAGGAGCACACCATGACCGACCAGACCCTCACCATCCACGGCCGCCAGGTCACCGCCCGCGGCAACCTCGACCTCCTCGTCGCCCCCGGCCGCGTCCTCATCACCGGCAGCCGCGCCAGCACCCCCTACGGCGAGACCGTCGCCCGCAGTGCCGCCGAGATGCTCAGCCAGCGCGGAGCGATCCTCATCGCCAGCACCGCCTACGGCATCGACGGCACCGCCGTCCGCGCCGCCCGCCCGGACCGCACCGTCCTCGTCCAGGCCGCAGGCCTGAACCGCCCCTACCCGCGCGGCAACGCCCACCTCGCCCACCACGTGCAGGACCAGGGCGGCCTCCTCCTCACCGTCGCCACCGACCCTGACGCCGGCCCCACCCGCTGGGACCTCCTCGACGCCGCCGCCCTCCGCGGCGCGATCGCCCACCATGCCCTGTTCGTTGAGGGCGCGCACCGCAGCACCGCCTACGGAGCTTCCCTCACCTGCCCCTCCGTCTGGGCCGTCCCCGGACCGCTCACCAGCGCCGCGAGCGCATTCCCGCTCCGTCTCCTGCGCGAGGGTGCCCGACTCTGGACCGAGGACCCCGCCGACGCCGACCTCATCGCCACCGCCAACAACACCACCCACCCCTACCGAGGCGAGCACTCCTGTCCCGCGTCAAGTAGTTGGCAGGATTTCCTTGGTTTTGAATGTCGGGGTGGTGGGGTCGGCCAGGCCCAGGTGCACCTCCTTGGGCCGGTTCCATGAGATGGCCTCGTGGGGCCGGAGCTCGTTGTACTCGATCCGGTAGTCCTCGGCCCGCTCGGCGAGCACGATCGCGTCGTCGATCTCGTCCAGGTAGAGCCGTTCGTACTTCAGCGTGCCGAAGCCGCGTTCACGGGACCCGTTCTGCCCCGGGGTCTTCACTCGGGTGCGCACGTGGTGTAGCTCGGGGTGGGCGGCGATGAAGGACTCGAAGCGGAAGGACCGGAACGGCCCGCCGTTGTCCGTCACGATGGTCACCACGGGCAACAGCTCACCGGTCTCGGGATCGACCGGGCAGGCCTCGACCAGCGGGTGACCGAACATGGCCTCGTAGTCGGCCAGGGCCAACTCGATCGCGTCGATCGCGTCGTGCTGGTTCCCGGTGGGCGAAACGTGGAAGGGGTGCTCGTACTTGGACCAGTAGTCCCGGCACCCGGCCAGCCGCCAGGTCCCTCCGGTGGTGGTCTCGAACTCGCTGAAGTCCAGCTGCCAGACTTGGTTCGGACCGGTCGGCTCGGTGGCGAACGCGGCCTTGCGCCGCTCGGCCAGCTTCCGTCGCTCCCGTGGGTACTGCGCGGGCAGAATCAGCCCCTCGTCGCGAAGGATCCGCAGCACGGTCGCCTCGGAAACCACATGCCCGTCGTGGCGGACCATCGCCCAGATCTTCCGATGCCCCCACGCCGGATGGGCCAACGCGTGCTTGACCACCAGTTCCCTGGCGGCCTGCCGTGCCGGTTGCGGCCACGGTCCCTTCACCGCCGTCCCGGTGCGGGCCTTGGCCTGCCAGCGGCGCCAGGTCCGCTCGGGCATGTCGAAGAGCTGGCAGAACCTCGCGGTCGACATGCCCGCTTCCACGCGGATCACCTCGAGGTCCTCGAAGGGCCCAGCCGGCCCTCCGCGGACTTCTTCCACACCCTGGCCTCCAGGTGTGCCTCGCCCAAGGCCTGGGTCAGCTCGGCGACCTCGGCCTCCAGCTGTTCCTCTCGGGAGGATGGTCCGGACCTGCCGGCCACCAGGGCGGTCTTGCCGGCTTCCAGGAACTCGGCCTTCCACCGTCCGATGGACTGCTCACTGACTTTCTCCTTGCGTGCCGCTTCGGCGATGGACATCTCGCCGGCCAGCACGCTCAGCACTATCCGGGTCTTCTTCTCCGCCGGAATCGAGGGTGGTCTACCCATGTCTGACTCTCCTTCAGGACCTACATAACGGCCCTGCCACTAAGTCTGACGCGCGACAAACCGAGCCAGCAACGCGATTGGAGGGACGCCGAACTGCTCCACGAACAGGCCCCCGAGCCGTGACCGCGACAGGTGTGCATCCTGTGCGAGTTCGGCCAAGGTCCACCGGTGAGCGAGATCAGCCCGCATCCGGATGACCGTGTCACGGATCTCTGTCCTGGCAGGGCCGAGGCCAGAGCGCTCTGTGGCCGTCATCGGGCAGCTCGCTTCGCTGTCCACAGCACGGGCATTTCAGGCTTGCTCGTTGGGTCGCGGTGAGTCGGTACGCGGATGGGCTGACCCCGATGATGGCGGTGAACTGTCGTGCGGCGTGGCCGCGGTTGCGCCACCCGACTCGTGTCATGGCGACACCGATCGGAAGGTCGGTTTCGACCAGGAGCTCGGCCAGCCGGTGGGCCCGAACATGAGCGAGGTACCGCATGGGCGGCATCCCGAAGCTTTGGCTGAAGGCCCTGCCCAGTTGTGACGTGGACAGGTGCACGAGGTTGGCGAGGTCACGAAGTCGCCAATCCCGTCCGGGGCCTTGAGCGAGGAGCCGTGCTGCATGGTGTGCGGCTGTCTCGGTCGGGCACACATGGCTGGGTGTGATCTCGTCAGGGCAGACTCGCCACGAGGGTTCGATGCTCATCGCCGCCGCCCTCCTGAGGACGACTGCGTGCGGCGGGGCGGTGGCGAGGAGCCCGTGGTCTTGAACAAGTCCACCCATGCCTCGACGGGCAAGTCTCTCGGCAGTCCGGCGGCTTTCACGCCGTGGCCCCTCAGCCACGCCTGTGCCGCCTGTGGCGAGCCGAGCGAGGTGTTGCGTGCGAGGATCTGGGCGAGCCCGCGTCCGGGACCGGTGTAGACGCGGTGGACCAGGGCGTGGAACTGGCGTCGCTCGGACGGAGTCAGCAGCGGGTGTTCGCGGCGGTGGATGGTGAGGATTCCACCGTCGACGCCCGGACGTGGGGTGAACGCGCGAGCGGGAACACGACTTTGCAGCGTGAACTCGTACCAGGGCGCCCATTGCGCGGTCATCATCGTGGCACCGCCAACGCCTGCTCTGCGCCGCGCAACTTCCCATTGCACGAGCACGATGGCATCGGTCCATGCCGGGGCGTGCAGGATGCGTCGCAGCATGGCTGTGGTCTGGTGAAACGGCAGGTTGCCGACGAGCACATGCGCAGACGTGGGAAGCCGGTAGGTCAGGAAGTCGTCGGCGACGACCTCCGCGTGCGGTGGGAGTCGTTGGGTCAAGCGTCGGGCGAGCCGGGTGTCGATTTCGACGGCTGTCACCGGTCGCCCGAGCTTGGCCAGCGGCGAGGTGAGTGCTCCGTCACCGGGGCCGATCTCGATGATCGGGCCCTCGGTGGTGGCCACGAGCCGTGTGATCGTGGCGATAGTGGATGGGTCAGTCAGGAAGTTCTGGCCGTGCTCATGACGGCCACCTCGATAGGTAGGCACTGTTTGCTCCGTGGTTGTTGCGGAGCCGGGCACGCTGAAAGAGCCGCCCGGCCGTGATCACCGGGGGCGGGAGCAACAACCTGTGGAGGGTGCTCGCCGCCGTTAGCGGCTGCGCAGACGCAGCGAAGCAGTGCCGTAAACCAACATGCCAACCAGAGTAGGCGACCCCACCGCCACTCGGCGACCCAATAACCCGTCCATGCGACAAAGACGCGCAGATCCGTATCACCACCGGTCAGAACCAGCTCGCAGGCCGTTGGTGCACGATGTCCCACGTCAAGTAGTTGGCAGGATTTCCTTGGTTTTGAATGTCGGGGTGGTGGGGTCGGCCAGGCCCAGGTGCACCTCCTTGGGCCGGTTCCATGAGATGGCCTCGTGGGGCCGGAGCTCGTTGTACTCGATCCGGTAGTCCTCGGCCCGCTCGGCGAGCACGATCGCGTCGTCGATCTCGTCCAGGTAGAGCCGTTCGTACTTCAGCGTGCCGAAGCCGCGTTCACGGGACCCGTTCTGCCCCGGGGTCTTCACTCGGGTGCGCACGTGGTGTAGCTCGGGGTGGGCGGCGATGAAGGACTCGAAGCGGAAGGACCGGAACGGCCCGCCGTTGTCCGTCACGATGGTCACCACGGGCAACAGCTCACCGGTCTCGGGATCGACCGGGCAGGCCTCGACCAGCGGGTGACCGAACATGGCCTCGTAGTCGGCCAGGGCCAACTCGATCGCGTCGATCGCGTCGTGCTGGTTCCCGGTGGGCGAAACGTGGAAGGGGTGCTCGTACTTGGACCAGTAGTCCCGGCACCCGGCCAGCCGCCAGGTCCCTCCGGTGGTGGTCTCGAACTCGCTGAAGTCCAGCTGCCAGACTTGGTTCGGACCGGTCGGCTCGGTGGCGAACGCGGCCTTGCGCCGCTCGGCCAGCTTCCGTCGCTCCCGTGGGTACTGCGCGGGCAGAATCAGCCCCTCGTCGCGAAGGATCCGCAGCACGGTCGCCTCGGAAACCACATGCCCGTCGTGGCGGACCATCGCCCAGATCTTCCGATGCCCCCACGCCGGATGGGCCAACGCGTGCTTGACCACCAGTTCCCTGGCGGCCTGCCGTGCCGGTTGCGGCCACGGTCCCTTCACCGCCGTCCCGGTGCGGGCCTTGGCCTGCCAGCGGCGCCAGGTCCGCTCGGGCATGTCGAAGAGCTGGCAGAACCTCGCGGTCGACATGCCCGCTTCCACGCGGATCACCTCGAGGTCCTCGAAGGGCCCAGCCGGCCCTCCGCGGACTTCTTCCACACCCTGGCCTCCAGGTGTGCCTCGCCCAAGGCCTGGGTCAGCTCGGCGACCTCGGCCTCCAGCTGTTCCTCTCGGGAGGATGGTCCGGACCTGCCGGCCACCAGGGCGGTCTTGCCGGCTTCCAGGAACTCGGCCTTCCACCGTCCGATGGACTGCTCACTGACTTTCTCCTTGCGTGCCGCTTCGGCGATGGACATCTCGCCGGCCAGCACGCTCAGCACTATCCGGGTCTTCTTCTCCGCCGGAATCGAGGGTGGTCTACCCATGTCTGACTCTCCTTCAGGACCTACATAACGGCCCTGCCACTAAGTCTGACGCGCGACACTCCGACCTCCTCAACCACCGCCATCACGCCGCATGACCACCGGGGGCGGGCGGGATCCTCCCGGATCCCGCCCGCCCCCGGCACACTCGACACGTCCCCTTCGACCAGGAGCCCTTACATGGCCACCACCCCGCTCCCGCTCCGAGCGCTTCTCACCGTCGCCGCCCTCGCAGCTCTCACAGTCGCCTGCACGCCCCGCACCCCCACCGAGCCCACGCAGGACATCACCGCCGTCGACTACGTCCTGGACGGCGACACCATCGAGGTCACCGGCGCCGCCGGCAGCAGCCAGCGCGTACGCCTCCTCGGCATCAACACCCCCGAGGTGCCGCACGACGACGAGCCTGGCCAGTGCGGGGGAGAAGCCGCCGCCGAGCAGCTGCGCACCCTGCTTCCCGAAGGCACCACCGTGCAGCTCGTCAGCGACCCCAAGGCCGACGACGAAGACCGCTACGGCCGACTCCTGCGCTACGTCGAGCTCGAGGACGGCACCGACGCCGGCGCCGCCCTCATCGCCGCCGGCTACGCCTACGCCTGGGCACCCTCGAGCGAACCCGCACCAGCGCGCACGGCAGACTACGAGGCAGCCACTGCCACGGCCCGTGACGCCGGTGCCGGCTCATGGGGCACCTGCCCCGACCTCGACCAGAGCAGGTGACCATCCATCACAGCGACAACGACATCTTTCCTCTCCGCTCGCTGGCCAGACATAAAGCACCTGTGCTCGAAAGGAACCGGACATGACCGCTGCCACCCCCTTCCACCCCCAGGCGTCCACCGCAGCCGCAGAGCACGCCGTCGCCCACATGGCCGACGTCCTCACCTTCGACGCCATCGACGTTCCCGAACCTACCGAAGCCATCCTCCGATCCCTCGAGAACATGCTCGGCAATCTGGCCAGCATCAACCGCCGTCTGGCCAGCATGTACACCACCACCAACGGCGGTGACCCCGACCTCAACGGACTCGACACCGCCACCGCCCAAGCGCTCAACGAGGTCACAGCTCACTGCGAAAGCGCCGCCGAACGACTCTCGGCCGCAGCCGACAGCGAACAGCAGATCACCCGCATTTTCGGCACTCGGTCATAAGGCGTGTCCCGGCTCGAACACAGCAGAGGGAGGGGCCGCCTCGCCAGCCGACCCCTCCCGCCCACTCACCGCCGGTGCCGTCCGCCACGACCCCGACGGCCCCGGCCCCGCTCCACCTCGAGCAGCCGCATCGCGGCCGCGCAGAGGTTGAGCATCGCCGTCACCAGTGCCACCGCCATGACCAGCGCCTCCGCGATCTCCCGATCCACCTCCTCCCCGCCGAGTGGGCGTGCCACCCTAGCGCCGGCCACCCACGCTCGACCGACCAACGCGGCGCGCCACACCCTTGACCCAAGACCGCGGCCTACGCTCGCCAGCGCGACGCCATCCGCGCCGCCCTCGCCGCCGGCATGACCCAGGTCGCCGTCGCCCGCCGCACCGGCCTCTCCCAGGGCCGCATCGCCCAGATCGCCACCACGTGACCACACACCGCAAGGTTGGTCCGGAATGATGAAGCATCACAGGAAGGGTAAGCACCATGAGCCAGCAGATCCCCCCGATGGATCGGGCGTCCGCGCGACGCTTCGGCGCGGACGCCATCAACGGCTACCGCGCACGCCGTAGCGGCCAGGGGTGCATCGCGCTCGAGGTGCTCACCGTCGTCGTCACCGCCGCGATCCTTACCCACTTCGCCACCGACCTGTCGACGCCGACGGTCATCGGCCTGGCGATCCTCGCCTTCATCGCCGGCAACATCTTGTTCCTGCTGCCGATCGTGGGGGTCCTCGCGAGCATCCTGGTCTCACTGTTCTGGGGCAAGCTCGTCTTCGACCTCCTCACCGCCTACGGCAACCTCTTCCTGGGAATCGTCGGCGGGCTCGTCGTTGGGCTGCTCTCCCTCGCAGTGCATCTCAGCTCGCGGACCTGACCAGCGAACGGGAGGGGCCGCCTTGCCCGCCCCGTCCGCGACTGGCCTCCAGCAACTAGACGACGGACCCGTCCGTACGCACCTATCCGCCGTACCTCTGTAGCTCTCGATCCAAGGCTGCCACCGCCCACTGCGGTGGCCGGCCCTCGCCCCGATTCATCAGCTGGGCGGTCAGCCCGTTCATGAAGACGTGCAGGTGGTCCAGGGTGACGACGTCGCCCCGGACACCGAGCGCGCGGAGCGCCTGTGCGCACACGTCCCGGATGGTTCCGTCGACCTCGCGCCAGGTCGGCTGCAGGGCCGGCTCCGTGAGCGCGCACGCGCTCAGGGCCAGCAGTACCGACGCCTCGAGGCGTCGGTTCGCGTCGAGCGGCAGGAGACAGGAGAGCAGGGCCCGAGCCCGCTCCGGCCCCGCCTCGAGCTCCTCGGGCAGTGCGTTGACCCGGGCGCGGATGCGCGGGGCGAGTGCCTGCAGCGCTCGCTCACGCACTACCGCCTGGGAAGGCATGGTGTACCTCATCGAGCTCACCGCCACCTCCGCCTCATCGGCGAGGGCCTTCACGGTCAGCGCAAGCACACCCTCCCGGGCGATCACTCGCCAGGCAGCCGCAATCACCTTGTCATCACGGGCGCGAATGTTCTCTGCATTGCTCACGCCCTATCGTTTCACCAGCGAGCCACGATCAGCACGCAGCAACCAACCTTGAGTGTCAGGGCTGCCTGACCTAGCCTGTCAGGAAGGCTTGACAGGAGGTTCTGGCAATGGGATGGATCATCGACGTGCCCGGCGCCGAGGTGCACGAGGGCCATGTGGCCATGCTCGGGCCGGACGGACGCGGATCTGGGGGTTCGAGCGGCGAAGGGGCTCTTTTCTCGAACCCCCGCTGGTCATGGGGTTCCGACGAGCCCGTCGACATCGTCGTGCCTTGGTCCGAGATCATCGGGTGGCGCGTTCAGTGCGAATGCGGCTGGCGCGGCACGACATGGCGGCGCGAGGATGCGCGCACCGACGACCCCACCGAAGAGGACGTCTTCCCCGAACACATGCTGCTGCCCGACGGGCGCACGCTCGAGGCTGCCGGTCACGCCGAATGGAGGGAGCACGTGCAGCCCCTCGTCGCGACCGCGGCTGTGCGCTCTGCCGCCGCAGCTGTCAGGGACGCGGAAACAGCCCTCGCCGAGGCGGTCGCTGCAGCGCGCACAGCCAATCCGCCGGCCACCTGGGAGCAGATCGGGCGCGCGGCCGGGATCAGTCGGCAGAGCGCCCATGAACGATGGGCACGGCACCGATGACCGAGGACAACCACGCCAACGCATCCCACCGCGGGCGAGCGGCGCTCCTGGCGGTCTTCGCTCTCCTGTGGCTCGGCGTGGCCATCTGGACGATGGCGAAGGGCAACCCGCTCGAGGCCGCCGGCCATTCACTCGTCGCAACCCTCGCTACCGTCGTCGCCCTACTGGTCAGCAATCCGACCCGGCCACGAACGACCCAGCGTCGGCTCTTCCTCACCGCAATGACGCTCGTCCCGATCACCCTGGGAATCTTCGTCGCCTCACTCCTCCTCTGACCCCTACCCCACCGGACCACAGGCCCCGGACCGGGCTGGAACCGGCAGCCGACCCTCGACGGTCGGGGACGCCCCTGTCGGGTACGGCTTCCCCCGTACCCCTCCTCCGCGAGAATGAAGCTGACCCTGCCGCCGAGCGGCAACCTCACGACCCCACGGTCCTTTGCATCTTCGAACTTTCCAGCACGCGCCCACCGGGTGCTGACCTCAACCACGCAGACAGCGCCCCCACCAGCCCTCGAGGGCAAGGACGCTTACGTCCGCGGCAGCCATGACCCGATTGACCGTGAAGGGGGGCTCAACTAGGCTTCGCTCGATGCAGTCCGAGGAGAAGCGCACATGACATACGAGGTCACCGTCCAGGCCGCCCGCACGCCCCAAGGGTGGGACCTCACGCTCGAGGGTGAAGATGCCCCCATCGCCCGAGTCCGCACGCTTGACAAGGCGCGCCCCGTGATCCTCGAGCAGCTCGCCGCCACCGACCCCAGCGCCGATCACTCCGGCTCCACGCTCGTCATCCTCCCCGCCGCGAGCGACCTCGGTACCGACATTCGCGCCGCCCGGACCGCCACCCTCGAAGCCGCAGCCGCCCAGGAGGCCGCCGCACGCGCCACTCGAGACCTCGTGATCCGCCTCGATGCCGCCGGCTACCGCTCCGCCGACATCGCCGGCCTCCTCGGTGTCAGCCGCTCCCGCGTCTCCCAACTCCTCCACGAGGGCCGCGCCGCGACCTGACTCGAACAGACGGTTTAGCCCCCCTTGACTCTGAGAGTTAAGGGGGGCTAATCTGCCTGCATGGACGAGATCACGAACCCCCTCACCGACGAGACCGACTTTCTCTCCGACGACCCGTGGGCGCAGGAGCTCGACCGCCAGGCCGAGCGCCGGCCCGCCGCGGCCGAGGCCGACTTCGACGACGAGCCCTACCTGGACCTGGAGGGCTGACCCGTGAGCACCGACGTCTACGCCGCGATCTTCCCGATCCATCACCCCGCCCCCGAGAGCCGGTACTACCGCGCCGCGCTCAACCAGCTCTCCAGCATCGTCCCGGACACCATCACCATCGCCGGCGAATGGACCGGCCACACCTGGACGGACCCCGCCGGCAAGCAGTGGTGGGTCATGAGCGCCCCCGCCGAGGGCCAGGACCGTGCTGACGCGCTCCCCGCCCTGCACGCCGCAGCCGAGCGCATCCACCCGGCCCTGCACACCTGGACCCAGCCGCACAGCCGCCCCAAGCCCGACCGCCTCGAGCGCCTCCGAGGCCTCCTCGCCACCGGCACCGCCGTCGAGGACGCGATCCGCGCCTGCGGCTGGGCCCGCACCCAGACCGCCGGCGCCGCCGCCCGCCGCGCAGGGAATATCACCCTCGCCCGCACCCTCGAGGAGGTCGCGTGATGGCCCTCGTCGACCGCGAGAAGATGACCGACGCGACCGGCGCCGTCCACCTCTACCGGCCGGTCCCGAACAACACCCCGGGCGTCCCGCCGGAGTACCCGCACCCCGACGCGATCCACCATGCGCGCACGTCCGGGCGAGGCCTGCACCCGTGCTTCCACCTCCGCCCCCTCGCCGAGGATCTCGCCTACTACGAGGAGCGCGGCGAGGAGCCGGACATGCCCGTCGACGGCGACCAGACCGCACGCTGGCGCGCCCTGCAGTGCTGGGACGACCAGATCGGCCGCCAGCCCGATAAGAAGAAGTTCACCGGCACTGAGCCGTGCGAGAACCCGGAGTGCCCGCACCCGAAGCCGCACTGCGCCGGCCAGTGGTTCAGCGACGACTGGCCCCGCTTCCGGGACATCGCCCACGTCCTCTACCCGGGCGGCAGGGTGCCGTGGCCGCTCGGCTACCGAGGCCCCCGCATCTACAGCGGCGGCTGGGACCAGTGGCAGCCGTTCAAGGACTACGCCCCCGAACCGGAGCCCGAGACGGCACCCGTGCCGGAGCCCGCGCCCGAGCCGGAGCGCACCCCCGAGGCTCCCGCGCAGACCCCCGTCCAGCTCGACCTCTTCGACGTCCTGGAGGCCCTCTCGTGAGCACCCCGACCCGCCCCACCGTCCTGGACTACCTCCTCCGCGCCGGCGACGCCTTCATCGAGACCCTCGAGCTGTACGGCCCGACTGTCACCACCGCCGACGAGGCCCGCGCCCAGCGCCTCACGGGCTCTGTTGCAAAAATCGTGAAGCTTGAGCATGCTTGGCGGAGATTGGACGGACGGAACGATGACGGATTTCAAGTGGCGCCATTTCCAGGGTGATGTGATCCTGTGGGCGGTGCGCTGGTATTGTCGCTATCCGATCAGCTATCGCGACCTTGAGGAAATGCTGGCGGAACGCGGCATTTCGGTCGACCATACGACGATCTATCGCTGGGTCCAGTGCTACGCCCCGGAGATGGAGAAGCGGCTGCGCTGGTTCTGGCGGCGTGGCTTTGATCCGAGCTGGCGCCTGGATGAAACCTACGTCAAGGTGCGGGGCAAGTGGACCTACCTGTACCGGGCAGTCGACAAGCGGGGCGACACGATCGATTTCTACCTGTCGCCGACCCGCAGCGCCAAGGCAGCGAAGCGGTTCCTGGGCAAGGCCCTGCGAGGCCTGAAGCACTGGGAAAAGCCTGCCACGCTCAATACCGACAAAGCGCCGAGCTATGGTGCAGCGATCACCGAATTGAAGCGCGAAGGAAAGCTGGACCGGGAGACGGCCCACCGGCAGGTGAAGTATCTCAATAACGTGATCGAGGCCGATCACGGAAAGCTCAAGATACTGATCAAGCCGGTGCGCGGTTTCAAATCGATCCCCACGGCCTATGCCACGATCAAGGGATTCGAAGTCATGCGAGCCCTGCGCAAAGGACAGGCTCGCCCCTGGTGCCTGCAGCCCGGCATCAGGGGCGAGGTGCGCCTTGTGGAGAGAGCTTTTGGCATTGGGCCCTCGGCGCTGACGGAGGCCATGGGCATGCTCAACCACCATTTCGCAGCAGCCGCCTGATCGGCGCAGAGCGACAGCCTACCTCTGACTGCCGCCAATCTTTGCAACAGAGCCCATGTGATGGCGACGCACGACACCGCTCCGTGGATCGGTCGAATGCGTGTGCTGCGCAAAAACCCAGAACCACGGCCAGGAATGCCCGGCGCGCGGATACTTCCGCTCAAGGGCGTCGGGAAGCGCAACGCCGCTGCGGCCCTCGGCCTGGTCCTTCAGCCACCATGCCCGTGCACGCGACAGCTGCTCGCGCAGGCTGGGTGCCAAGCTCTCGGGTAACATCAAGGCCCGATCCTTGGAGCCCTTGCCCTCCCGCACGATGATCGTGCCGTGATCGAAATCCAGATCCTTGACCCGCAGTTGCAAACCCTCACTGATCCGCATGCCCGTTCCATACAGAAGCTGGGCGAACAAACGATGCTCGCCTTCCAGAAAACCGAGGATGCGAACCACTTCATCCGGGGTCAGCACCACCGGCAAGCGCCGCGACGGCCGAGGTCTTCCGATCTCCTGAAGCCAGGGCAGATCCGTGCACAGCACCTTGCCGTAGAAGAACAGCAAGGCCGCCAATGCCTGACGATGCGTGGAGACCGAAACCTTGCGCTCGTTCGCCAGCCAGGACAGAAATGCCTCGACTTCGCTGCTGCCCAAGGTTGCCGGGTGACGCACACCGTGGAAACGGATGAAGGCACGAACCCAGTGGACATAAGCCTGTTCGGTTCGTAAGCTATAATGCAAGTAGCGTATGCGCTCACGCAACTGGTCCAGAACCTTGACCGAACGCAGCGGTGGTAACGGCGCAGTGGCGGTTTTCATGGCTTGTTATGACTGTTTTTTTGTACAGTCTATGCCTCGGGCATCCAAGCAGCAAGCGCGTTACGCCGTGGGTCGATGTTTGATGTTATGGAGCAGCAACGATGTTACGCAGCAGGGTGACGGTGTTCGGCATTCTGAATCTCACCGAGGACTCCTTCTTCGATGAGAGCCGGCGGCTAGACCCCGCCGGCGCTGTCACCGCGGCGATCGAAATGCTGCGAGTCGGATCAGACGTCGTGGATGTCGGACCGGCCGCCAGCCATCCGGACGCGAGGCCTGTATCGCCGGCCGATGAGATCAGACGTATTGCGCCGCTCTTAGACGCCCTGTCCGATCAGATGCACCGTGTTTCAATCGACAGCTTCCAACCGGAAACCCAGCGCTATGCGCTCAAGCGCGGCGTGGGCTACCTGAACGATATCCAAGGATTTCCTGACCCTGCGCTCTATCCCGATATTGCTGAGGCGGACTGCAGGCTGGTGGTTATGCACTCAGCGCAGCGGGATGGCATCGCCACCCGCACCGGTCACCTTCGACCCGAAGACGCGCTCGACGAGATTGTGCGGTTCTTCGAGGCGCGGGTTTCCGCCTTGCGACGGAGCGGGGTCGCTGCCGACCGGCTCATCCTCGATCCGGGGATGGGATTTTTCTTGAGCCCCGCACCGGAAACATCGCTGCACGTGCTGTCGAACCTTCAAAAGCTGAAGTCGGCGTTGGGGCTTCCGCTATTGGTCTCGGTGTCGCGGAAATCCTTCTTGGGCGCCACCGTTGGCCTTCCTGTAAAGGATCTGGGTCCAGCGAGCCTTGCGGCGGAACTTCACGCGATCGGCAATGGCGCTGACTACGTCCGCACCCACGCGCCTGGAGATCTGCGAAGCGCAATCACCTTCTCGGAAACCCTCGCGAAATTTCGCAGTCGCGACGCCAGAGACCGAGGGTTAGATCATGCCTAGCATTCACCTTCCGGCCGCCCGCTAGCGGACCCTGGTCAGGTTCCGCGAAGGTGGGCGCAGACATGCTGGGCTCGTCAGGATCAAACTGCACTATGAGGCGGCGGTTCATACCGCGCCAGGGGAGCGAATGGACAGCGAGGAGCCTCCGAACGTTCGGGTCGCCTGCTCGGGTGATATCGACGAGGTTGTGCGGCTGATGCACGACGCTGCGGCGTGGATGTCCGCCAAGGGAACGCCCGCCTGGGACGTCGCGCGGATCGACCGGACATTCGCGGAGACCTTCGTCCTGAGATCCGAGCTCCTAGTCGCGAGTTGCAGCGACGGCATCGTCGGCTGTTGCACCTTGTCGGCCGAGGATCCCGAGTTCTGGCCCGACGCCCTCAAGGGGGAGGCCGCATATCTGCACAAGCTCGCGGTGCGACGGACACATGCGGGCCGGGGTGTCAGCTCCGCGCTGATCGAGGCTTGCCGCCATGCCGCGCGAACGCAGGGGTGCGCCAAGCTGCGGCTCGACTGCCACCCGAACCTGCGTGGCCTATACGAGCGGCTCGGATTCACCCACGTCGACACTTTCAATCCCGGCTGGGATCCAACCTTCATCGCAGAACGCCTAGAACTCGAAATCTAACGTCCGTTCGGGCATCGAGGTCCATGTCGGGGTGGGACGGGCCCGTGGCTTCAAGATCACTTGCAGTCCGACCGCGATGTCTTGGTTGCGCGAGAGGTTGTCGATATGGCTCTGTTGCAAAAATCGTGAAGCTTGAGCATGCTTGGCGGAGATTGGACGGACGGAACGATGACGGATTTCAAGTGGCGCCATTTCCAGGGTGATGTGATCCTGTGGGCGGTGCGCTGGTATTGTCGCTATCCGATCAGCTATCGCGACCTTGAGGAAATGCTGGCGGAACGCGGCATTTCGGTCGACCATACGACGATCTATCGCTGGGTCCAGTGCTACGCCCCGGAGATGGAGAAGCGGCTGCGCTGGTTCTGGCGGCGTGGCTTTGATCCGAGCTGGCGCCTGGATGAAACCTACGTCAAGGTGCGGGGCAAGTGGACCTACCTGTACCGGGCAGTCGACAAGCGGGGCGACACGATCGATTTCTACCTGTCGCCGACCCGCAGCGCCAAGGCAGCGAAGCGGTTCCTGGGCAAGGCCCTGCGAGGCCTGAAGCACTGGGAAAAGCCTGCCACGCTCAATACCGACAAAGCGCCGAGCTATGGTGCAGCGATCACCGAATTGAAGCGCGAAGGAAAGCTGGACCGGGAGACGGCCCACCGGCAGGTGAAGTATCTCAATAACGTGATCGAGGCCGATCACGGAAAGCTCAAGATACTGATCAAGCCGGTGCGCGGTTTCAAATCGATCCCCACGGCCTATGCCACGATCAAGGGATTCGAAGTCATGCGAGCCCTGCGCAAAGGACAGGCTCGCCCCTGGTGCCTGCAGCCCGGCATCAGGGGCGAGGTGCGCCTTGTGGAGAGAGCTTTTGGCATTGGGCCCTCGGCGCTGACGGAGGCCATGGGCATGCTCAACCACCATTTCGCAGCAGCCGCCTGATCGGCGCAGAGCGACAGCCTACCTCTGACTGCCGCCAATCTTTGCAACAGAGCCGCCTCACGGACTACGCCGACCGCTGCGCCCGCCGCGCCGCCCAGACCGCCGGCCGCGACCCCGCCCTCCTCGAGGGTGCCGTCGAGGTCCGAGACATGGCCTCCCGCACTCAGATCCTCCTCAACGCCATCCACCACACCCACGCGACCGCCGTACTGTCTGGCCGCTCTGGAAGGATGGCCGCACGGCTCAACCAGGGAGCAGAACGATGACCATTCAAGACATGGTTGATGAAATGAACGAACGTGGGACGTTCTGGTGGATGGTCCACACGCTGAACCGCCTACCCATCCCCGACTGGCTGTTCCTGGTCATGATGATCGTCGCGGCCCTGACCCTCGTTGTCGGGCTACTCAAGGTGCTCGACGTCATGGAGGAGCAGCGCGACCAGGACTTCAAGGCCCGAGCCGCGCGCCTCGGATACATGAAAGCGGACGGACGTGCCTCGGGCTCCAACGAGGACACTGCACCGTAAACGGTCGTTTGTGGCACAGCACCGCTGTCATGGTGGGGTATACCTCCGAGTGCAGATCTGTCACGAAACTGCCGATTCGGACCTTGCGTGACGGGGAATCCTACGGTGCCGTAGCTGTCACGCAGGGTGGTGCTCAATGTGGCAGATGTGTCTGGTTGAGGTGCCACGAACTCGTGCAACAGCCCACGCGTGCACCGCTCACGCCGTACTCGATGACGGCGACTCCGGGCGAGCAGCGCGGGTATTTGAAAGGTCAGTCCCAGGTCAGAGGGTCGAGGTGGAGGTGAAACTCGAGTCGATCTGTGTCGATCGGATGCCCGTACCGGGCGAGAAGGGCTTCTGCCAGGGCGTCGGCGTGTTCGGGCCAGGTGTCTTGGGCGTTCGCGAGCAGGAGCGAGAGGTCTGCGTGTCGGTCAGCGAGCCCGAGACGTCCAAGGTCAACGAATCCGACGACTTCTAGGGTCTCGGGGTCAACCATGATGTTTGGCAGGCACAGGTCTCCATGGCAGACCACGCGATCTGCCAGCTCCTGGTCGAGGCGTAGCGGAAGTTGACGGGATAGATCGTCGAGCAGCTCACGGGGGGTGCTGGTGAGCTGTTCGGGCCGTAGGAAGTCGCGGTTGACCGCATCGCGGGAGACCACGTCGCGGGCCAGAGAGAACATCTGGTCTACGCCCCGGTCAAATGGGCAGTCGGCCGGGTCGGTCTGGTGCATCATGCGGACGGCGTCGATGATGTTGAGCCAGACTGAGCGCGCTCGCTTAGCGTCGACGCGGTGCGCGGAAATGCCCGTGACGGCACTGGTGACCAGTCGCGCTCCGGACCCGTCAGTCTGCCAGGACCGGACCGCTGGCCCAGGAATGCCGTTCGCGCTGGCCCACTCGCAACGATCCCGCTCAGCCATGAGCTCAGCTACTCGACCACGAGCAACCAGCTTGGCGTACTGGAGGCCGTCTGCTCGAGCGAACACCCGGGCATGAGACTCGCCGGCGCCAACCTCTTTCCAGCTGTCGCTGCCAAAGGACTCAAGATCGTCAGCGGGAACCGAGTTCATGCTCGCACCCTATCGACCGTCGGTAGTGACCGAGTGGGACAACCTTGTCGCATAGGTGCTAGAAGGCGATCGTCCCGATGGGGTATATCCAGTGCGACAGATGTGTCGCAAAAGTGCGCACTCGGGTCCTATTGGGAACCGTAAACGACGGTCCGGTAACTGTCCTGCTGTGGTGCCCCAGATTGGTACCTACCTCGCGACGGCGCGAGTGACTCCTTCCCGCGCATCAGTCCCTACTGCCACAACTAGAGCTACGGGATTAGCTCATTCTTTTCCAAAATCCCTGACATAGGTTTCGTGCCGAACCATCACGGTACCGTGCTTATGGTTGGAAGTGCGCTCTAGTCGATAGGTGGACGGAATGGGGTCGAGGAATGTGTCGCACCCATAGTGTCCTGGAATATTGCTTATTAGCAATGTATCCGGGAGGGCGGCAGCGAGTGCCTGGGAATAGATTTCCGCACCACCAAACACGAAGATCGACTCGACGTCTGACATCTCTCCGCACACCCTCAGTGCTTCATCGACGGAGGTGGCAACACCAACTGGCTCCCCAATGCTCCGAGAAGTAATTACGAGGCTGTGGCGGCCTGGGAGGGGGCGCCGGTGAGGGGGTAGGGACTCATATGTCTTTCGCCCCATAATGAGCGCATTGATCATGTCCGGAGAAGATGTTCTAAGCGTGCGCTGCGCTGTGTATTTAGCCTCCCCTGGGATCTTCCAGGGCATTGAACCTCTTAGGCCGATGCCACGATCGTTATCGATCGCGGCGATCAGGATTACTGGCTTCATGTGACGAGCATACCGTCTGGTTCCCGTTCGTCTCCTTCAAATCCATCCTACTCGGGACCAGACGCTTCCAGAAGTGTGCGGTGCATGGGCGCTGGGAGCTTGCTCGCATGGTGTCGGAGGAGGAGTGGACGCCCGAGGTGATCGCGCAAGCAGAAGCGCATCGCGATTCCAACGTCATCTGATTCGGCAGCTGCAAGTTCACGCCGCTGAGAGGTCGATCGTCGACCGAGTCTCGGGTGTCAGGCGATGAGGACATCGCGGAGTCGGTCCTGGCTGGTGTCCCATCCGAGAACGTAGCGCGGGCGTGTGTTGATCTTCTCTGCGATCCGGTCGAGGTCGACCTGGGTGTACCGAGACAAGTCTGCTTGTTTTGGAAGGTACTGGCGCAGGAGCCGGTTAGTGTTCTCGTTCGAGCCCCGTTGCCAGGGTGAGCGGGGGTCGCAGAAGTAAACCTGGATGCCGAGCTCATGGGCGATTCGCTCGTGCTCGGACATCTCTCTTCCGCGGTCCCAGGTGAGCGACCGCAAGAGCCACGGCGGAAGATTCTGAAGGTTCCGGATCAGAGCGTCGCGTACGTCCGGGCCTTTGATCCCCGGTAGCTTCACTAAGCGAACTGCACGGGTGGAGCGCTCGACAAGCGTCGCTACGGCGCTGGGCCGGCGGCCCATCACGAGGTCACCTTCCCAGTGTCCGACCTCGTCACGTGTCTCAATGCGTGTCGGGCGATCATGGATCGAGACCATGTTCCGCAAGCGACCGCGTCCGTGTCCGGTGCGGCGCGACTGGCGCGACGTGCGGAGTCGACGGCCGGAGCGCAGGTGGACGCTCATCTCGGAGGGTAGGGCCGGGCAGGTGGCGGTGTAGAGGGTCCGATAGATCGCCTCGTGAGAGATCTGCATCGTCGGGTCGTCAGAGAAGTCCCGTCGTAGCCAGGCCGCGATTTGTTCCGGCGACCAGTCCTCATGCAGTTTCTGCTTCACGGCGGTGCGCAGCTCATCGTTCGCATCGAGCTTGCTGAGTTTGGGGCGTTGCGCGAGCTGCCAAGCGCGCTCATCTGCCTTGGCAGCCCTGTACTGGTCACGGCCGCCGTTCCGGGAGATCTCCCGCGAGATCGAGGAGTCTGACCGTCCGAGTCGAGCAGCGATCGTTCGAGCGGAATCACCGGCCGCGATTCCCCGGGAAATCTCCTCCCTCTGCGCCAGTGACAACCGCAGAGCAGCGCGACGGCGCGGTGCTGGGCGGATCCCACCAGAGTTTGCCAGGCGTCTCCGTACCGCTTCGCGGCTGCAGCGCACCGTTCTGGCAATCACGCGCATCGGCTCGCCCGCTCGCCATCTCTCCCACACGGCATCTTGCTCTTCCATGCTCAATGCCATCCCAACCGTCTCCTTCCGTCCAAGCGCATACTGCCATCACGGGTGATGCCTTGATCGGTTGAGACTGCCGTCGTTTGTGGCACAGCACCGCTGTCATGGTGGGGTATACCTCCGAGTGCAGATCTGTCACGAAACTGCCGATTCGGACCTTGCGTGACGGGGAATCCTACGGTGCCGTAGCTGTCACGCAGGGTGGTGCTCAATGTGGCAGATGTGTCTGGTTGAGGTGCCACGAACTCGTGCAACAGCCCACGCGTGCACCGCTCACGCCGTACTCGATGACGGCGACTCCGGGCGAGCAGCGCGGGTATTTGAAAGGTCAGTCCCAGGTCAGAGGGTCGAGGTGGAGGTGAAACTCGAGTCGATCTGTGTCGATCGGATGCCCGTACCGGGCGAGAAGGGCTTCTGCCAGGGCGTCGGCGTGTTCGGGCCAGGTGTCTTGGGCGTTCGCGAGCAGGAGCGAGAGGTCTGCGTGTCGGTCAGCGAGCCCGAGACGTCCAAGGTCAACGAATCCGACGACTTCTAGGGTCTCGGGGTCAACCATGATGTTTGGCAGGCACAGGTCTCCATGGCAGACCACGCGATCTGCCAGCTCCTGGTCGAGGCGTAGCGGAAGTTGACGGGATAGATCGTCGAGCAGCTCACGGGGGGTGCTGGTGAGCTGTTCGGGCCGTAGGAAGTCGCGGTTGACCGCATCGCGGGAGACCACGTCGCGGGCCAGAGAGAACATCTGGTCTACGCCCCGGTCAAATGGGCAGTCGGCCGGGTCGGTCTGGTGCATCATGCGGACGGCGTCGATGATGTTGAGCCAGACTGAGCGCGCTCGCTTAGCGTCGACGCGGTGCGCGGAAATGCCCGTGACGGCACTGGTGACCAGTCGCGCTCCGGACCCGTCAGTCTGCCAGGACCGGACCGCTGGCCCAGGAATGCCGTTCGCGCTGGCCCACTCGCAACGATCCCGCTCAGCCATGAGCTCAGCTACTCGACCACGAGCAACCAGCTTGGCGTACTGGAGGCCGTCTGCTCGAGCGAACACCCGGGCATGAGACTCGCCGGCGCCAACCTCTTTCCAGCTGTCGCTGCCAAAGGACTCAAGATCGTCAGCGGGAACCGAGTTCATGCTCGCACCCTATCGACCGTCGGTAGTGACCGAGTGGGACAACCTTGTCGCATAGGTGCTAGAAGGCGATCGTCCCGATGGGGTATACCCAAACACGACAGGTGCCGGCGAGCTGCCTCAGCCGTGTCAGTAGGGCCGATCTGGCATCAATGCGACACTTCTGGTCTAGGGTCTAGGCATGATGGAACACTCCGGGCAGCGCGTCGCCTACGTTCGCGTCTCCACTCTTGATCAGAACCCGGCCCGGCAGCTCGAGGCGGTGGGGGAGTGCGATCGCATCTTCACCGACCACGAGCGGGGAACTCGCGAGAGGCTGGCTAGCCGCGTACAGCTCGAGGAGCTGATCCAGTACGTGCGCGAGGGGGACCATGTTGTGGTCGCATCGATGGATCGCCTCGCCCGCTCAGTCATCGATCTCAACGAGGTCACGCAGCGCATCGTTGCCAAAGGCGTCGGCGTCGAGTTCATCAAGGAGCGACTGACTTTCCTGGCCGGCGCCGAAGCCGATCCGTTTGCGCAGTTTCAGATGAACCTCATGGGTAGCTTCGCCCAGTTTGAACGCGAGATGATCCGCCAACGCCAGGCCGAAGGGATCGCCGCCGCGAAGAAGCGAGGGGTCTACAAGGGGCGAGCCCGGGTGCACGGTGACGAACAGGTTAGAGAGATGCGGGCGCAAGCCGCGCAGGGCATCCCCAAAGCGCGAATCGCGCGTGAGTGGGGAGTCAGCCGTTCGACGCTGTATCGGTATCTGGAGGAGCAACCGCCCCTTCCGCTGTAGAGGTTCCTTAGTTCGAGGTCATCTCGGCGAAACGCTCGAACAGGATCTGCTGGCGCTGCTGCTCGGACGTGCATCTCCGCCGGGCACCGAAAGCTTTGTCGACGGCGGCGTCGAGCGAGTCATGTGCCTTCACTAGGTCGGCGTCCATCGTGAGTGGTGCGTAGTGCTCCGCGAGCGATCGCTGGCCGTGTCGGCTACGCGCCTCGAGGACGGCTTTCCCCCCGCTGATGATGCGGTCGCGTTGCTGCTCGGTCAGCTGGGGGAGAGGGAGGTTGTTCCAGACCACGGTGGCGGAGAATCGGAGGTCGGACTTGATCCTGCCTCCGGCTGCGCGTTGCCATGCGAGGAACATCGAGCTGCTGATGATGCTGAAGAGGAGCCCGGAGGGGTCCTCTGCGGTGAAGTTCGCATCGCCGGCGATCACTTCGGGTTCGAAGTGTGCCACGGTCGCGTAGCGGCGAGTCTCCGAGAAGTGCCGGGGGATGCAGACATAGGGGACCGCTGGTTGCCGGCGCTCACCGAAGAGTGCCGGGGTGCTCGCGAGCTTGCTCGTTGCTGCCCGGCGGGAGGCACTGCGGTAGTCCCGAACGGCCTCAATCCGCGCGCGCAGCAGCACGGAGCGTTGTAGATCCCGAGGCTCCAGCTCCTCGAGCCAAAGGCACCATCGCGGGGCGTTATGAAGCAGTTCGCGGGCTCCCACGAACCGCCGCAAATACTTGGTGGCAGTCAGGTCGGCTTCGACCTCGGCGACTTCCGCCTTGCTCACGAGGAGGTGACCTCCGTCGTTGGGCATTGAACCGAACTGCACTGCGGGCAGTTCGGCGCTCAGAGGCTTTGACCGCCGGGTGACCGCGGTGTGCGGTCCGTCGACCAAGTACCCGTTCAGCGTGGAAACGCTGATCTCGGAGGCCTCTCCCTTTACGTCGACGTAGTTGAAGAGCCGGGGTGCTGGCCTCGTCTCGCGATCAAACCCGATGATGGTGCAATGCACAGCCGCAGCGCCGGGCGCTTCACTGGTCCAGGCGAAGGTGCGATGAGCGAAGCGGATCCGCCAGCCAGCCTCGAAGATCGGGCCAAACAGCGCCGCTACGGGCTCCCCCTGGGTGATTGAGTTGGTGGAGACGAACGCGAATCTCCCAGCGATGGTTCCGAAGTAGTCGAGGGCCTTGCCGTACCAACCGGTGACGTAGTCCAGGTATCCGATGTCTTGGCGTTGCCAGACCTCACGCAGTTCCTGCGTCTGTTCAGGAGACCGTGTGTAATGCCCTAGGAACGGCGGATTGCCCATCACGATGACGTTCGGCGTGGGTGCAACGATGTCCCGCCAGTCGGTGCGGAGCGCGTTCCCCACGGTGATCCGGGCCGAGTCCTCCAGAGGGAGCATCGGAACGGCGTAGCCGAGGGTAAGGTTCACGGCCTGGTTCGCCTGGTGCTCGACGAGGAACATCGCGGTGCGGGCGATGGTGGCCGGCCACTCCTCGAGCTCGATCCCGTAGAACTGGGAGAGCTTCACGTGCACGCGGGACTCAGCGTCGAGGGAGAGCTGTGTCCGAGAGGGGTCGAGCTGCTGGAGCCGTTCGTGGATGCGGAGCTCGAGAGCGCGCAGCTCCCGGTAGGCGATGATCAGGAAGTTCCCGCACCCGCAGGCAGGGTCGAAGAACGACAGTGACCCGAGATGGTCGAGCAGCTTCTCGAGCTCGCGCTTCTTCGCGTGCGCCTTCGTGAATCGCTCCTCGAGCTCGTCGAGGAAGAGCGGCCGGATGACCTTGAGGATGTTGGTCTCGGTGGTGTAGTGCTCGCCCAGTTCGCGGCGTGCCTTCTTGGACTTCACGGCCTGGAACAGGGAGCCGAAGATCGCGGGGGAGATGCTGGACCAGTTGAAGTAGGCCGCCTGCAGCAGCAGCTCGCGCGAGGCGCGGTCGAAGTAAGGGATGTCCACGGCTTCACCGAAGACGGACCCGTTGACGTAGGGGAACGCCATGATCAGGTCATCCTGGCGCCCATAGCGCTTCTCCTCAGGCTTGTTCAGGGCCTGGTAGAGCGTGGTGAGCTGGGCACCGAGGTCGGAGCCGTCTTCGCTGGTGCGCTCCTCGATGTAGCGGGAGAACAGGTCGCGCTCCCAGAGGCCGGAGTCGTCGGCGTACAGGCAGAACAGGGTGCGGATCAGGAAGATCGAGGCCTGGTGTTCGTCGTAGCCGGTGGACTCGAGGTGCTCGTACAGCTTCGCCATCAGGTGCGCTGCCGTGATCGACGCGGTCTCCTGCTCGGCCGACCCGAACTTCGCGCGTCGGTAGCCGGCCAGGAACATCAGATCCTCGACGTGCGCCGGCAACTCCTCGAGCCCGAACTCGAGCAGCCCGTCCTCGCCGGCATCGGCGGTGAGGTCCAGCAGCCGGAAGTTGCGGAAGTCGCTGGTGATCACGAAATCCGGGCTCTCGTGCTCGGTCAGCGACTCGATGTAGTCCAGCGCCTGGGCCTCGGCCTTGGCCAGATCTGCACCTGCGGACTTCATCTCGATCAGCGCGGTCCCGGAGATCAGCGCGTCGATGTACCCCTGGCCGCCAGTCGAGGCGCGCTGTGCACGCTTCTCGTACACCGCCGCGGTCGAACGGGTGATCCCGAAGACCCGCAGCAGATCGCGCACGAACGACTGCGCCTCGCCACGCTCATACCCCTCCGCATCGCGCCATTGCGCCACGAAAGCTCCTGCTCGGGAGCGGATATCGGGCAGTACGAGAGGCTTCTTGGTCATGGATGCATCATCCCAGGCGAAACCCCTGACCGGACCACGGTTCGGGCGGTCGCTGGTAGGTGCGATGCTGCTGGAACGATCGGGCGACCAGTGGGGTACGGCGGGCGCGCGCCCAGCCCCTTTCGCTAGCGGGCGCGGCGCGCCATGTCGACGCGGTCACGGGCGCTATTCAGTATGTCCGAGACCGTGTCGTGCCCGGGTGCATCCCGGCTGCTCGCACCCCTCTCCGATGTCCGACCCTGTCCCTAACCTCCCAGGCATGGTGATCGGGGAGGAGCTCACGGAGCTCGAGGGGAAGAAGTTGATCCCACCGCTGGTGCGGACCGTTGACGGATGGGCCGAGCCCCGGCCTGGTCCGTGTGGCTGCGGGAGCGACCGGATGCTGGTCGGCTGGACGGCCTGCTCCTGCCGGAACGACACCGTCGCACCGGGGCACCGCACCTGGGAGTGCATCACCTGTGGTCAGCGCGTCGCGCTGGGATGCCGGGGCAGTGATGACCCGGGCCCGATGGAGGCGTACGGATGCGGCTCGGGTGGGCGAGGTGCCGGCCGGCGATCACCGTGATCCCATCTCGGTTCCGCTGGGGGTGCTGGATCGGGGGATCTTGACGCACTGGTGGGGGAGGAGCACACCCGGCTCGCTGCGCTCGGCCGGCGGTCCCCGACAAGATGCCGACGCGCTGCGCTTATTTCGCCGGAATCTTCTCGGATGCTCACCGGCTGCCCGGGCTCTCGCCTACGGCTCGACCCTTCGGGGTGCACCACCCCCACCAGCGCATCCCCCGCTCC
>NZ_CANMSY010000015.1 GCF_947500705.1 uncultured Brachybacterium sp.
CAACCAACCCGCCGACAACACCGGCATCGAGCTAGCCGCCTAACACCCACCGGCCTCAACTACCTTGACAAATTCCGATCGGCCTGTTCGCCGCCACCAACATTGACGACATCGTCGTGCTCGTGGTGCTGTTCCTCGCCTCTCGTCGGGGAAAGCCAAGACCATGGCAGATCGTCGCGGGGCAGTACCTCGGGTTCATCACCCTCGTCGTGGTCAGCGTGGTGGCCGCTTTGGGCTTGACGATCATCCCAGACTCCTGGGTCGGGCTCCTTGGGCTGATCCCTCTAACCATCGGCATCTGGACGCTCGCGCGGGGGCTACGCCGCAACCAGGCTGATGACGATGGTGAAGCAAAGATCACTGCAGTCGGGTTGTGGGGCGTCGCCGGGATCACGATCGCCAATGGTGCCGACAACATCTCCCTCTACACGCCGATCTTTCGCACCAGCGCACCCGCTGACGTCGTGGTCATGATTGGAGTGTTCCTCCTCCTCGTGGCCGTCTGGTGCGGCGCGGGACGGCTGATCGGAACGCACGAGGCCGTCACCGATGCGTTGGAACGGGTCGAGCATTGGCTTGTCCCCGCAGTGTTCATCGGACTGGGGCTGTTCATCCTGATCGAGTCCGGCGTCGTCCTCCGGCTCTCGGAGGTCTTCGCATGACGTCGCGCGAGACCGGCCACGAGCCCGAAGCACGAGAAGTTCCCCCGCCGCGGCGCTGGCAACTCACCGTGGGAGCGTTCACGCTCGGCGCGTTGGTAGTCCTCGTCGACCAGGGGACCAAAACTTGGGCCGAAGCCACACTTACCGAGGGCGAACGCGTCCCTTTGATCGGCAACCTGTTGGGTTTGCAACTTGCCTACAATCCCGGCGCGGCCTTCTCCTTCGGCGAAGGCTCCACCCCGGTGTTCGCTCTGGCGGCCGTCGTTGCTACGGTCACCGCGGTCGTCTTCGCCTTGCGTGTCCGGCGACCTAGGTGGGCGATCGTGATCGGTGCGCTCGGTGGAGCCGCCGCCTCGCACACCGGCGACCGGCTCTTCCGCGAGCCAGGGTTTGCCCAAGGTCATGTCGTGGACTTCCTGGCATACGGCACCTGGTTCATCGGCAACGTTGCGGACATCGTGATCGTCGCGGTCGCGATCACCGGAGTGCTCCTCATGCTCCGCGAGCGGCCCGGCGAGTGACGCCGCTTTAGCGAACACAGCGGCAGCATCGGAGAGTTCACTACTTCCCCAGGCGGCGAGATCTCCCTCGAGGTCAAAAGTTACGGCAGCTACCGGGTCCAACTGGTCCCGCGGACGACCGTTTATGGCACGGGGTAGTTCGGGGCTCATCAGTCAGCGGTCAGCCTCATCATCGACCGTCGATAGGGCACCTCCTGGCGATGCTCCGACGGTTCAGCCGAACAGCTTGCCCTGATCCACGAACTCGATGCCCCGTTGCGCGGAGATGTACATCATCAGCTTCCTTCCGGCCGTCCGATCGGCCCTTCCCCGGGAAGAACGGCCTCGAACGGCTGTCCATTGTTGTACAGCTGTTCGCGGCGCTCGACCTCGGCCATGATCGCCTTCTGGATGAAGTCGCTGAGCGATCGGTCCCCCTCCTTGCCGTTGGTCTGGCGGAACGCGCCGCGCATTCGCGCGGCGTCGTCGGGGTGCTGGTAGAACCCAACCTTCTGTTGCTTGGCGGCCGTCGCTGCCTTCTGCTGGCGCGGTGCGGCTCCCTGCTGCTGAGGTTCCGGCGCCTTGGTAGGTTGCTGCTCCTGATGCGGCGCCGGCCGGATGGCCGATGCTCCGCTGAGGGCGCTGCGCCGGGGTGCTCGGTCCGTGGTCATGACTGCTCTCCTTCGAGTGAGCTGAGGATGGTGGTCAGGTAGTTGTCGTACAGCTTGGCAGCGGCACGGGCTTTGGCGCCGGGCCACTCGTCAAGGCCCTTCGATGCCTCGATGGCATCGCTGATCGCCACGTGGTACGGCATCGGGGGCTCCAGGATCGGGAGGTTCAGTGCCTCACGGTTAGCGTCGAGGTCGGCCTTCCAGGTGCGGGCGCTGCGGGTGTTCTCCTGGTAGCGATTGACGATCACGGCAGCCAGGTACAGCGAGGGGTTGTAGTACTCCCCCACCTCCCGGATGGTGTTGAGGAGCTGCACCAGGCCGTGGGTCCCGAACAGCTTCGGCTCAGTGATCGCGATTGCCGCGTGCGCAGCCGTCAGGGCATTGATCGTCAGGATGTCGAGACTCGGCCCGCAGTCGATCAGGATGAGGTCGTAGGACTCGAGGACCGGTGCGAGAGCTTCGCTGAGTCGGCGCTCGCGGCCGACCGATGCAGCGTCGAGCTCGTTTCGGACGGCACGCAGCACGTCGTTGGCGCCGATGGTGGGCACGACATCAAGGCCATCCCACACTCCGGCCACGATCACGTCACGGATCGTGTCGCTGGTCCGTGAGCTGAGCGCATCGGCCAGCCCTGCGGTGTCCTGGGGCAGCTCTTCGGCGGTCGTGGTGGTCGTGAGGTTTCCCTGGGGGTCGCCATCGACCAGGAGCACGCGCAATCCGCGGTGAACGGCGACGCGGCCAAGGTGCTGCATCGTGGTGGTCTTGCCGACGCCGCCCTTCTGGTTGCAGCCGGCGATGATCTTGGCGGGCATGGTCGTCCTTCCGTCTGGTCTCGAAACTCTAACACTACTAACAGGACTAACAGTAGTCACTACTAAGGGGGGTAATATTAGTGCGTGGGAGTCACAGGCACCGACATGACTTCCTCCTGATGCTCAGACTTTCGTGAGGGTCCTACTGGCGCGCATCCCCGCGGGGCGGGGAGCGCGAGGGGCAGCCGCCCCTCGCTGCCGGCTCGCGCGCCGGCGGCGGGGCCGGCCACTAGTTCTCCCCGAACGCTTCCCGGAGGGCCGTGAGGGCAGCGGCCACCTCCTGGCACTGCTCTACGTAGCGGAGGCTCCCCCACGCCGCGCCGTTGGCGTGCTCTGCCCACAGCCACGCGAGGCGTAGATCGTTGTCGGCGGTAAGGGTGACTCCCTCCTCGGTGGTGATGGACAGCTGGCCGATGATCGCCATGGTGTTCTCCTTAGAACTCGATGTAGTCAACCTGGACGCTTCTGCGCCGGGCGTGGATTAGTAGTTCGGCCGGCGCTCCGTTGCCGGGATCTACCGTCAGAATCAGGCGGGGGTCCTCGCGAGCCTCCGGCGCCGGCCGGCGCCGGCACTGCGGGCAGTCGCACCCTCGCCGCTGCGTGATCCGGCACCCATGGAACTGGGTGACGCTGCCGATGTAGTAGGCGGCTTCTTCCATCATCTACTCCTAATAGTGGTAACAGTAGTGTTTAGGTCAGCCGAACAGCTTGGTCCAGCATTCGGGGTGGATGCCGCTGACGAACTGCTCGCGCAGCTCGGCGGGCATCTCGGGCGCGGCCTCCTGAATGAAGGCTCCAGCGTCGAGCGCGGCGACCTGCTCAGGGGTCAGCTCAAGCATTCCGCGGCAGCCGCACTGCATGCACGGCTCGGTCTCGGCAATCTCCATCCCGTCAATGGTGTCGAGGATTCGGTCGGTGATCGTTGCGTAGAACATTTGGAGCCCCTCTCTCGGTTGGTGCTTCTAATACTACTGTTAGGGCCGCGCAAGCGCAACCCTAACAGTAGTATTTTCTGAGGTTCACGCAGCCGCTGCCGCTTCCTCGACCATGAGCCCATCGGCCAGGACGTGAACGGCGCGCAGGACGTTCGCGGCCGTACTGCGGATGGCCTCGGCGTCATCGGCGGTCCAGGTGGCCACGTAGCCCACGCTGTAGCTGCTGGTGTCGAGTCCGAGCATGCCGGCAACGACGTAGGCCACGCTCTCGGCCTCGCACTCCCTGACGCCTCGGTGTGCGGCGCGCTCGCTCTCCGCGTCCTCGCTGTGCAGGATCACGTGCGCGGCCTCGTGAATAGCTGTCTTCGCGGCCTGTGCGGGGGAGAGGTCTGCATCCACGGCCACGCGGCGTGAGCCGTCGGTCATCGTGTAGCCGTTGGTCTCGCCGGGGATCGCCTCGCGGGTGAACGTCCATTCCTGCGACTCGAGCCAGGCGGCCACGGCTTCGATGATGCCGTGCTCATCCTCGCCTGACAGGCGCGAGACGAACGTGCGCGCGTCGGCCGGCTCGGGTGCGTCCGGGTCGGTCTTGTCGGTCTGGTCGATGTCGAACACGGACAGAGTGGGGAAGTAGATTCTCACCGGCTCTCCCTTGGCGTTTCGGCGGACGATCGCGCCGGCCTCCTTGGCTGCCTCGGCCTCCTCCTCGGTGAGCTTCTTCTCTGCGAATCCGAGAATCTTGATCGACTTTTCGCCCTTGCGCACCTGGCGGCCCATCTCCTGCCACTTGCGGAAGCCTGCCACCTGGGTGGCATCCTCGCGCTGCGCCCAGATGAGCATCAGATTGTTGAGGCTGTAGGCGTGGAAGTTCGACGCGAACGTGAGGAAGTCAGTCCACGCCTGCGAGCTGCGCAGCTCGTCCACCTGGGCGGCGATCCGGTCGTGGAGCTGCTGCGCCTCCTCCCGGCGCTGCTCGGCGGTCTTGCGGGTGGTGATCTTGCGGGCCATGGGGTGTTCCCTTCCTTCGGTGAGTGGTTCTATCACTACTGTTAGGGCCGCTTCGCGCGACCCTAACAGTAGTATTTGCTCAGTTGTGGCTGGCTGGAGCGTCGCGCATCTGCTTGTCCGGGGTGATCAGGTGGCCGAGGCCGCCGATGATGAGGCTGGCGGCGCCGTGCTCGCAGCGGTCGCTGTAGACCTCGATCCGCGCTGCGCCGACGGAGGTGCGCATCTCCAGTCGCAGGAAGGAGACGCCGGGAAGGTCGGACTCGATGCGCTTAGCGGCATAGGACCAGCGGCCCGCCGCGGTGGCGGTCAGAATCTTGATGTCATAGTCAGTGATGGTCATTGGACTACCTTTCTCGGTGCCTCGCGGTTTGTGCTTCTAATACTACTGTTAGGGCGACGTGAGCGCAACCCTAACAGTAGTATTATTGGGGTCTTTTTCCTGGTCAGTCGGCGGTGGCAACGATGACTGCCGACATCAGCTGAAGCGCATCGCCCAGCTGCCGGTCCGCCTCGCGGAGCATTTGCTCGCGCTCTTTCTTGGTCTTCGTCGCCCACGCGCGGCGCATCGTCCCGCGTGCGGCCGCCGTCTGCTTGCGCAACTCTCGCATCTGGTCCATTTCCCTACCTCTTTCCGGTGCTGATTACCTGGTGGCTTCCTTCTTGATAAGCGGAGCAGCTGTCCGGACGACGAGTGCAGCAACCCGTAGGGCGAGGGAGGAGAAGAATTTTTGGCCGTGAGGGAGCTTGCGACCGGTAGGACAAAAAATCTTCGGGGGAGTCGGCCCGCGAAGCGGGCTTGTGCGCGAGGAGGGAGGACAGATGATGGAGCGTCAAGAAGGAACACCCCCACGAGACTGGCGGCCGTAGGCCGGCCTCTCAGCTCGCTCGCGAGCTACCTCCTAGAGGGTGGCACTGCCGCCCGCCGCCTGTGGGTGCCAGGCCGTAGAGTGTCGTCCCTTGCGGAGGGGAGGAGGTGAGTCGGACCATAGCGGATGTGCTGGTCATGGGCATAGGACTGGCTGTGGCGGTGCTGAACCTGGTCGCTGCGGTCCTGCGTCTGGCGGAGGCGCGGACGGGTCGTGCAGCACGGCGGCGAGAGGGCCGGCATCGTCGGCACTGAGCGAAGGGGCCAACCCTCGGGTTGGCCCCTTCCGTGCGCTCCTGAGCGCCGCGGAGAAGGGTAGACGAGCGGAGCGAGTGCCATCGGGTGGGCACCGTCGAGGGTCGCGCGCCGGGACGGAGTGCCGGTGTCGGGGGTGGCGGAGCCATCACGTAGTGACGCGCTAGCGCCTTCGACGCCGGTGCGACGGCCTGGCACGCTGGCCTGAGTCGGTGTCATCCGCCTGCCGCGCGCAGCGCGGGCAATGAGAGCAGGGGTGCGGAGCACCGCCGTCAGGGCACTGCCGAAGGCGTGCCCCGATAGGGCTGGGTCGGCAAGCAGACCGATGGCGGGGCCACCCTCGCCGTGAGGGCGGCCCCGCCGTCAGATCACTCCGTCATCCACTCCGGCTTGCCCCGGTAGTAGAGCACCCGCACCATCGTGTCGGTCAACTCCCAGCCCGGGGTGAGTCGCTGCGAGACCATGGCCGCACGCGACGCACGCCAGGGCTGTCCCGCAGCCCACCACAGCAGCGCCGCGATCGCGAGCAGCCGGCCGGCGTACACCGCCCCCTCGATGTGCGCGGCTGCGAACTCCGCGACCATCGCCCCATTGATGAGCGTCGCCAGATCGAGCGGCCGCGTGTCGGGCGAGAGCAGCCACGCCATGACCTTCGCGTCCGCCGGCAGTTCTTCCGAGGGGAAGTACCTGACGGGCATCACCAGGTACGCCATCGCTGCCAGCATCCGCGTGGAGTGCACAGAGCTGTACGCCATCGCCGCCAGTTCCGCCACGGCCTCGCTCGACGGCTTCTCGCCGTTCAAGCAGATCGCCTGCCACTCGATGTGCATGTACGAGCTGGTGCGCCTGACGGGCGCCACCTTCTCGAACGCCGGTTCGCGACCCATGTCCCACTTCCGGATCGGCGCGGTCGCGATCTGCGTTCTCAAGGCGCGCGCCCGATGAATCGCGTTCGTGTAGCGATCCATCGCCGCCTTGATCTGCGGGTACTGCTCCCGCGCCATCTCCAGCTGCGCCCTCTCGCGCCGCAGCGCCTCCGCCAGCTCGCGGCGGACCTGGGTGATTTCGCTCTGCTTCATCGCTCTTCCCTTCGGTAGGACGCCCTTTGGCGTCGCCCCGCTGGTACGGGACATGACCTGCCAACCCACCACAGCGGGGTGGCAGTCAACCCCGAAGAACGGAAGGTTAGGAGCACTTTTTCGCCTGAGCTCGCGAAGGTAAAAAGTGCTTCTGACCTGGAGTGTGGGTTGACGGACGGGGACCCCCGTGGGGTTCAATGGCAGGTCCCGTAGCAGCAGGCAACGCAACCACGCTGGAAGCCGGCCGACGTGGCGGGAGGCGGAGCGCATGCGGAGCTTCAACCGCCGCAAAACAGAGCCCGCTCCGCGGGGCCTTGGAAGACAAGAAAGCGCGGAGCGCGCGACAATCGCGAAGCGGCGCGCTCTGCTCCTTGAGAGACCTCGGCGTGAGCTTCGAGGACTCACCACACAGCCCGCGTAGCGGTCCGATTCTGTGTAGTGGAGCTACAGGCCAGCTCTACGTTCGGCTTCCTCGGCCGCCGCCCTTAGCTCGTCCCACTCCTCGACGGTGGCCCAATCGGGTCGGTGGCCGATAGCCGGATCTCGGTCCAGCTGCGTCAGCACCAGCTCCTCGCGCAGCACCTCGCGCAGCTGCATGATCGACTCGGCTTCCGCCACCACATCACTCTCTGCTGGGTGATCCATCGCCCTCTCCTCTCAGTAGGTGCGGCCATGATGCACTGCCGGCGCCGGCACCGGCAGTGGAGTGACTATGACTGTGGACAAACACTGGCGCAGAGCCTCTTTGCTCATCGGCTCAGGAGGAAGGTCACCGCGCCTGCGATGCACAGAGCGGCTGCGAGGAGCCCGAGCGCGCAGCAGCAGCGGCCACCTCGCTGGCCAGGTCTGTCGCTGCCGTCGAGGTAGCCCAGGACGTACCAAAGCAAATCGTTCATCGGCTCTCCCCCAGAGTTGGGCACTTCTCCCACGCACCGATGCCGGCGGTGCGTGCGGTGTTGGTGGCGGCCTCGTAATCGTCCATCCGCTCCGGGGTGGGCTCTCTCCCTGGTGCCCAGGCATAGGCATACCCTGCGGCGATGAGGGCCGCCCCGGCGTCGGTCCCGTCCTCGGTCTCCACATAGCGCAGTAGCCGGCCATAGCGGTCCTCACTGTCCGCGTGGTCGTCGCTGACCAGCTCCACGGCCGCCCCCTCGGGTAGTAGCTCCTCCAGCTGATCGGCTGCCGCTTCTCCTCCACACTGCCCGGCGTCACCATCGTGGGCGACCTCGGGGGTGTTGATCCCCAGCAGCCGCACGCGCTGTGTCTCTCCCTCGGGGTCGGTCACGTCGATAGTGTCGCCGTCGATGACGTAGGCGACGGTGTACCCCTCGGTCGGCGTGGCTGGCTCCAGCAGGGTGATGGGGTCACACGCGGCAGTGCCCAGGACGAGCACCCCCAGCAGCACAAGCGCTGCCCAGGGTGCCCGTCGCTGGCTGCCGTTCATCACGAGGCCAGTAGAACGATCATGAGGGGCGCGATCATCGGTCAGTCGCCTCCCTCAGCGTCTGAGCGACGGCCGCGGCCGCCTTCCGGTATGCGGCGCGCGTCGCATCAGACAGAGCCGTGGGGTCGATCCGGGCACCCTCCTTGAGCGCCGGGTCAAAGGGCACAGGCACCACTGCTGACACCTGGGGCGCCAGGTCCGCTGCGATGTCCTGCGCGACGTGCAGGTAACCGGGGTCCGCAGACTCTGCCGGCTCCAGATCGTGTAGCAGCACCACGGCGCCCCTCACGAGGTCTCGATGGCCGGTGGCGACCAGCGATCGCATCATCTTCTGTGCCACGGCCGCACTGTCCCGTCCGGCGGCCACCGGGATGACTAGCTGGTCGGTGTGATCCAGCGCCTCGGTGAAGTGAGCAGCCCTGATGTTGTTCCCGGTGTCCAGCAGGATCAGCCGGTAGAACCGAGACAGAATCTCATGCACGGCGCGGAAGTTGTCGGCGCCCACGATGTCCTGCCGGGTTGGGTCCTCGTCGCTGGCCAGCAAGTCGAAATGAGAGTCACCCTGCGGCCGCACGTAGGCGTCCAGCGCTCCCAGCCGGATGCCCTCGACGCTGCCGAATGCAGGTGCGGCCTGCTCGATCAGGTCCACCACGGTGGAGCTGTGGCGGTCCTGCATCCCTCGATCGGACAGAGTGCCCATGGTCTCGTTCGCGTCCCAAGCGACCACCGCACCGCCACGGATTGTGCCCATGGTGTGTCCGAGCATCCATGTGCTGGTGGTCTTGCGGCTGCCGCCCTTGGGGTTGGCTACCAGGATCGTGCGGGTGCCCAAATAGTTCGTCTGGATCAGGCCGCGCTCGGCCCGCTCGGCCTCCGCTGCCTCACGGCGGCGCCGTTCGGCGCGGGTCTCCTGAGCATGCTGCTCCTGCTCACGGGCTCGACGGGCACGGATCTGCTCGCGGCGCGCCTCGAGTTCCGCGGCTCCCGGCCCCAGAGACATGCCCAGCTTGTTCAAGCCGCCGCGCCAGCTGGTCGCCGCCGGCCGCCGCTCCTCCTCAGCAAGCTCCGGGTCCAACTCCTCGGTCGGAGGCTGCGCGGCTATCGGCGCGGACTGCTCCCACGCGGGAGTGGTGATGACGGGCTGTGCCTCCGCCGGTGCGGGGGTCACGTTCCCGTCCGGGCCGGCGACCAGATCGCGTGTGCCGGCCGGCTCGGTGACCGTGAACCGAACGGGGCCACCGATCCGCTGTGCATGCTCGACCACGCGCAGCCGGGCCTGCTCGCGGCTGGTGGCCAGATCAGGGCCGGCAAGCGGCTGCGGTGCTCCGTCAATCGTCACAGCACCTCGTCCCTTGGCGTCCAGGGTGACCGTTGCGTAAGTGGCTGTCGGTGATGTCATGACGCGCTCCTCGCGCTCTGCTGGAACAGCCGCAGCAGCTCGCGGGGTTCACGCTGAGCTGCTGCTGACGGCTCCATCGGTGCGCCGTTCTCATCTGGCGCCAGCACATTGATTGCGGTGATTCCTTGGACCCGGAGCGTCAGTGTGGTGCGGTCAGGGAAGTCCTTTGTGGCGCGATACGTCATCACCCGGACCTCGGTCACATGCTCAGGATTCACCAGCACCTCCTCGCGCTCATCGAATGCGACTTCGCCCCTGGTCAAGCACATGAATGACATATCTGCTCCTTAGTCGGTGCGTAGCGCTTCGGCCACGTCGTCGGTGATCGCGCTGCGTAGCGCGGAGTCGGTCGCTAGTCGGCTGATGAGGGCACGGACCACGGTGGCGTGTGGGACGCGGGTGACGGCGATGGCATCGGCTGCCTCGGCGCAGAACGTCGTGAGCTGCCGGTAGGTCTGGGGTTCCAGCGTGCTGGTCAGACGTACCGGCCTGGCGCGTGATGAACCGGTCCCGTCGCCGCTCTCGGTCGCGGTCACGACTCCGCGCCGGCCTCGAAGATGTCCACCGGTTCGTTGTCACTGTCGGCAGCGGTCGCCGGTGCCGCGCCTTCGTGTGTCTCGTTGTCATCGAACACGCCCGCATTCTGGCCTCGGAAGCTCAGACCGATGCTGTCGGCCTGTACTTCGTGCTGCTCGCGAGGGCCATTCTCGGACTGCCACTCGGTCACGCGGTAGCGACCGGAGAACGTCACGCGCAAGTTGCCGTCCCTCGTTGCGGCCGCGACCAGGCGCTTGGCCTCGTCGCCTTTGACGGCCACGTTGTACGCGATCGAGGGTCCGTCCTCCCAGGCTCCGCTCTTGGTCTTGATGCGGTCCGACACCATCACGGTGGCGAACGTGTAGGGGCCGTTTTCTCCCTCACGCAGCTTGGGAGTCTTGGCCAGGTTTCCGACGCAGCCGCTGATGTGCCTCATGGCGCCTCCTTGATCGAATGCACCCACCCCGATAGTGAAGTGGGACACCTTAAGGATATGCGCATGTGCGCATCTGCGCAATAGCGCCGATGCGCATTCGCGCACTATAAGTCTGACTGGTGCGGCGCCTACTGGGCCGATGTGTTGTTGGTGAGCACTCATGCCCTCGATGGGAGGGGAGGTGCTGCTGGAGCTTTACCCGCGAGTATCAGGAACGCCTGCCACCGCACCCAGCGCTTTATTCGGTGGCAAGGCCGTTCTCGGCAGCGGCAGTTGAGTGGTCTCGACCGTAGGTGTTCAGGAGCGCGTACTCGATGATCTCCACGATGGGGGTATCCGTCTGTGCGGCCACTTCGTCCACCAGCTCGCGCACGCTCTCTTGGGTGCGGATGTAGAGGCGGCTATGGCGCTGGATGCGCTGTGATGACAGGGCTGCGAGTCCGGCCCGGGCGTCCTCCGACAGGGCGAGGCGGGGTGCGTCGCTATGGTCATCCTCAGCCACGGGGGCGCTCCTTCGTCGTAGTCGTTCGGTGGTCGGGGATTCTATCGGCGGCGCCTGATGGGGGAGTGCTGTGGTGCTGCCGCGGGTGCTGCGCACCCTTGCCCTCGGTGGTGGTGGTTCAGTAGGCGATCAGGTTGGTGTCCATTCCTTTGTACTCGGGGGCGACGAGCCAGGTGCCGTACTCGTAGTGCCAGTCCTCGGGCTTGCGGCCATCCGCTCGCGCCCAGGTCGGATGCCACCAGCCGTACTGCGGCCCGTTCTGCTGGATCCAGCGCTTTTCCAGAGGCGTGCCGCGGATATCGATAGCGAGGCCGAAGCCGTGGTTGGACCAGCCCGGGGTGGCTGCCAGCCAGCCCTTGGACGCCTTGGTGTTCACCTGGTCCTGATAGGTGCGGTAGGTGGAGCTGATCGGGAGGTCGCGGCCGAACTCGGCTTTGAAGGCCTCGTTCATGGCGACGTAGGCGGCGACGGCGCGGGCCTGACCGCGGCCGTCGGGGTCCAGCGCGTTGGGGAAGCTGCACAGAGCGCTGTCGGGCACGTTGCCGTTCAGGGTGCCGGGGCCGTACTCGGAGAACACGGGGGTCTGTTCGGTGCAGCCGGCTGGCATGGGGAACTTGGGCAGCTGGTCCAGGCTGGTGGCGCCCTGGACCTCGCCGGTGCCGCCGCCGGTGCAGTCCACGGCGGTGGGGTCCTCACCGCCGCCGTCTGAGGTCTCGGTGACGGTGGCGCCAGCCAGGTGATCCATCAGCGCCTCGGCGGTGGGAACGTGCTCGGCGTACTTCTCGGGGTGGGCGGAGACCTGGACTGTCTGGGCGGCGGTGCCGGGGTCCATGGTCTGCCAGCCGGCCACGTCGAGCAGGCCGGGGAGGTGGTAGCCGGCGGGGCCGGCGCTGCCGGCGCCGGCGTAGGTGATGTTCACGCCCTTGATGAATGCGGTGGTGGCATACACCGGATCGCTGACCTGCTCCAGCGTGCCGTACCAACCGGGCAGGGTGCGCTGCTGGAAGGGGCCGGCGTCGTTCCCGCTGCCGGTGGGCTGCGTGTTGGCGCCCAGGGTGGATTCCTGCATGGCGGTGATCAGTGCGATGAGCTGCCCCTGTCGGCCCACGCCGAGGTTCCCGGCGGTATCCAGGATGATGGCGGCCGTTTCGACCTGCTCGGCGCTGTAGTCGTTGAAGCCCTGGCCATCGGTGCCTTCGACGCGCACGCTGGGGCCGCCAGGGGTGCAGGCCACCTGGGTGGCGGCGCTGGAGCTGACGCTACCGAACAGGGCGATGCCACCGACACCGAGAGTGAGGCCGGCCAGCAGGATCGCGGCCACCAGGGCCACGGCAATCACCTTCCACGACAGGATGGTGCCGACTCCCTGCACGACGGCGCCAGCGAGCAGGGAACCGGCGGAGCGGCGCTGCTGGTTCACAGCGAGCCACCGGAGGCCAGGCACTCCAGGCCGGTGAGCATCCACGTGGTGGTGGGCTCGTTCCAGGCGGCCTGTGCGCGGACGGTGACAGGGGTCTGAGCGCCGTCGGTGTCGGTGACGGTCACGGTGAGGTCCCCGCTCCAGGTCGTCCCGCTCTGGGTGGGCTCGCCGGCGGGCGTGAGGCTGTCCACGCGCAGTGGTGCGGACTGCACGGGCAGGCAAGTCAGCACCGTGATGCGGCGGAGGGTATCGGGAGCGATCTTGCCGGTGAGCTCGTCGCTCCAGGAATCATCGTCGGCGCTCTCGCGGGTAGCCCACCGGGTGATGATCTGATCCACGGCCGGCTGCGCTGCCGGTGGAGCATCAGCGGCCGGGGTGGTCTCCTCGGGCTGCGGGGCCTCGCTGTCCTCGTCCGCGGTGTTCTCCTCGGTGGGGTTGGCGACCTCTACGGGCGTGGGCGTGCGCTCTTGCGGGGTCCACAGGGTGATGGCGGTGGCCACCAGTATCACCACGATTCCCAGGGCCAGGACCACCCCGCCGATCCGCCCGCGGCCGCCCTGGGGCTGCCGGGGCGGCGTGTAGGGGCGGTGGGGCCGGCGAGGCGCTGTCTCGTCGGTCTGGTCCCACTGCTCATCGAGAAAGTCGTGCGGGGCCATGGTTCACCTCACTGGTAGGACGGTGCCCGGAACCGGGGCCGGCCACTGGTGGAGCTGCGATGCGTGCGCGGCCCGGGGACCGGGCGGGTCTGGGTGCCCGCCTCGGGAGACCGCGACGTGTTCATGTGCCGGCTGGCGCGGCGCGTACGGGGCGCGTCGGGCAGGTCCGGGCGGGTGAACCGCACCCTGGCTGCGGCGCGGTGCGGGCGCCCGGGCGCCGGGCGCTCGAGCGGGGGAGTGGTGGACGGTTCCGGCGGGATCACCTCGCCGCTGAGCACGCGCTGTCCGCTGCGGGGGCTTGCCTGGGGGGAGGGCGTGGTCTTGACCGTTTTCGGCGCCGGGCGGGGGCTCCCGGTCGGCGTGCTGCTACTCGCGGCCGCGGGGGCTGCCTCGCTGCGCGGGCTGGAGCTGGTCAGGTGTGCCCGGCTGGCCGAGGGGCCGGCAGGCAGTGCCCGCTCGGTTGCGGCGCCGGCTGTGGCCGTCTCGGGGGCGTTGGTGCGCTGGGCCGTGGGCTGCGTGGTGGCGCGCAACTGCTGCGCACGCGGTGCGGAGCGCTCGTCACGGCGGGGAGCTGTCTCGCGTGCGGTGGGGCCGGCGGTCAGGGAGCGCTGCTGCCGCGCAGGGGGCAGAGCCGGCGGGGCGCCACGGCCGGACGGCAGGCCGGGGGAGGCGCCACCGCCGCCGGCTCCGCCGGTGCCGCTGCCGCTGGGCGACTCGGGCGGCGCCTCGTCACGCTGGCGGCCCTCGCGCGGGGCGCGGGGCCGACGGGAGGGCCGGCGCATGCCGCCACTCATCATGCTGAGGGCCTTTCGGGCCAGGAGGTACTTTCCGATGCCGCTGCCGCCCTCTCCTCCGACACCGAAGATCGCTTCGAGCCGGCCGCGGAGGGCCACGCCGGCCACCAGCGCGGTCAGGGTCAGCAAGGCGCTGAGCAGCCATCCCATGCTCGCCGTGGCGGCGAACAGGACAGCGATGAGGGAGAGCACGGCGGCAAAGATCGTGAACGCGATGATGGACATGATGAGCTGCACGATCACCTGCCGGCCCCAGTTCATCACCCACCGGCGCGGTGCGCCGGGGACGCAGCCCATGGCCACGAAGAGGGGGCCGACGATGAGCAGCAGATAGGTCATCACCAGCGCGAACGTGGCGGTGAGCCCGGCCACCAGCACGAAGATGGCGAAGACAGCGGCGACCACCAGGCCGATCAACAGAACGACGATACGCGCGACGGCATAGCCGGTGTCCATACCCTCCAGCCAGGTGGAAGTGCTGGAGTCGGCCTGCGCCCGCTTCACCTCGTCTATGGCGTCCTCGCGGTCGTCGCCGCCGGTGGTGATGATTCCGGTTCCGTAGGCCTCGCACGCCTCGATGCTGCCCAGCTCGGCAAGGCACCAGGGGGTGACCACGAGCGTGCGCCACATGGCATCGATGTTCTTGCGGGCGGCGATGTCGGAGGCGCTGCCCTCCAGCTCGTCGTCCTCGGGGTTTGCATAGACGATCGGGGTCTCTCCGCTGACGGTGGCGCCCTCGGACATGGTGGCCACCATGTCCGATCCCAGGGTGCGCACCCCCTCTACGCTGTTGACCAGCAGGGGGGAGTGGGTGGTGCCCAGGATCAGTGTGGTGCCGGCGAGGATCAGCCACAGCAGGTTGCCGAACATACCTTCGCCTCCACTGTTGCGGCTGGCGTAGGCGACGATTCCACCGAGCACGAGCATGCTGGGGAACAGCCATCCCAGGGTGCCCTCAGCGCTGGCGCCCATGACGTTGCCGACGGCGGTAGCCATGCCGTCGATGCTGGTCATAGAGAACATCCAGCCGGTGACGCTGGCGATGCAGGCGCCGAGGAACACGATCACGTACATCAGGAAGTTGGTCACCGCGTTGAGTGCGGCCAGTAGGGGATCGTTCCAGTTGGCTTCGCTGTAGATGTTGTAGTACGAGAAGCCGATGTAGCGCTCATGGAACAGGCGGCCGCCGTCGCCGGCCAGGTCCGGAATGAAGAAAAGGCCGCCGGGGCCGGTGACGTTGATCGGGTCATCGGCGTAGGCGACGGGGCCGGTGTAGATGATCCAGGCGAGGACCAGGAACCACCACAGGCGTACCGCCCAGGTGCGGTTGGGGCGGGGCAGGGCTGCGGCGAGGTCTCGCGGTGTCGGGAGTGCGGAGCGCAGCCGGCGCAGCGGTGCGGGGCGGTCCGGGCGGCTCATTCCGACCACTCCAGGACCATCGCGATGGTCTCGCGATTCTTGGGCTGTCCGCTCATGTCCTCCCACGCGGTGACCTTGCCGTCCTCCTTCACCTCTACGGCGTAGGTGTAGGGCCGGTCCGGACGCTCCGCGGCTGTGTAGGTGACGATGACGGCGGTAGTGCCGGCCTCCTCGTTCTCGAATGTCTCGCCAGCTGCCGGGCCTTCCTCCACCTCGACGCCCGCACTCACCGTGCAGTCGCCCACCTTGCGGTCGGCCAGCTCGCACATCGTGGCGTCGTCACCGGCCGCAAAAGCCTCCATGAACTGGACGGCGATGTCCTCGGTGTTGCTGCTGCCACTACCGGTGGGAGTCTGTCCGGGCAGGCAGGCGGCGAGGGTGAGGCTCAGGGCCAGGGCGGCCAGGATCGGGGTCAGGGCTCTGCGGATCATGCTGCTGCCTCCTCGTCGGATTCGGGCGTGTCCGCGGTGGGCTCGTCCGGGTTGGTAGTGGTCTCTCCGTTGCGGTTCTGGGGGGCGGTGGTGTCCAACAGCTCCAGCACGTGGGGGCTGGGGACCTGCCACTGGACCTGTGCGGCCTGGTGGTTGGCGTCGCGCATGATGCAGTGCCCCTTGCGGATGACACCCTTCTTGGCGCTGCGAGCCAGGCCGCCGATCGCGGAATAGGTCGCCGCGGTCTCGGGAAGGTTCAGCACCTCGGCGGCTGCATGCTGCTGTGTCTTGGACTGGAGGTGGAAGCAGTACACGGTGTTCAGCTGCTCCACCAGGCCCTCGTGCGAGGCGACGCCCACCACGTCCTGGGAGTCCAGGATCAGGTGGGTGCGGTTGGCGGAGCCGATGCGGGCGGTGGTGTCCAGGAAGCTGGCACCGTCGGTGATCTTCAGGAGGTTGTGGACCTCGGGAATCATGATCGTCTTGGGCATCGAGCGCATGGACTGCGCTCCCGTGATGGCCACGGCGGTGGTGATGATCGAGCGCATCAGCGCCATGGACAGGCGCTCGGTCTGGTCCCAGTCGCGTTGCGACTTCTCCATACCCGGCAGTGTCAGGCCGGGCATTTGGACCAGCCACAGGCCGGGGTCGGTGGGTAGTCCCAGGTTGCTCTCACGGGGGCCGGCCACAGGCCGGCCCAGCGTGGTGTTGGCCAGGTTCGTCAGGGACTTGCCCAGGCGAGCCCAGCGCTCATCTCCGTGGTTCTTCTCCTCCAGCAACCACTGGATCGCGGCCCAGGTGCTGGGCTCGTTCAGGGTCTCAGCCACCGCGGTGGTTGCGGCGAGCGTCGCGTCCTCAGCGATGTCGGCGTAGTTCGGGGGAGCGAGCAGCTGGAGCAGCCGAGCCACGGCTTCCTTGGCGCTGTCACGGTCAGTCAGGGCACCGAACAGGTCGAGAGCCCCGGAGGCGGCGTCATCGATGACGGTGCGGCTGTGCGGCAGTCCATACTCGGCAGCGACGTTCACGACGCCGGTCATGTCGCCCTTGAAGTCAAGGACCAGGCCCCAGCCGCCCATGAATGCCTGCTCCAGCATCATCAACAGGCCGGCAAGGGACTTGCCTCGGCCGGATAGGCCGAACAGCGCCACCGTGGTGGCGTCGCGCTCCCGGCTGGAACGGGTCACATCGAACCGGGTGAATCCGGGAGTGGAGCCGGTCAGCCAGTGCTGCACGGGTCCCTCATCGGGGCCGACGGCAGAGCCGCCCCAGAACAGTGAGCCGAACAGCAGTTCGGCGTCTGCGACGTGGCGGAGGTCGTTCACGCGCACGTGATCGCCGGGCAGGGTCTCCAGCCAGAGGTCTTTCTGGTCGTCGGCGCCGTCTCCGACGGTGATCCCCATTTCGTCGTAAAACGTCTTGAGGCTGTCGAGCTTCGCGTTGAGCTCGTCGCGGTTGGCACCGCTGACGATGAACCGGGGGTGCATCGTCACCAGGCGCACGCCCTGGGAGCGCTTAAGGGCGCCCTCGATGCCGCTCATGGTGGCCTCGGCGTCCAGGATGTCCTCGGCGGGCTCGGCGGCAGCCGACTTGGCCGCGGACAGGCGCTGTTCCTTGGCGGACTTGCGGGCCTCGGAGACCTCATGCCGGGCTTCGCGGGTGGGCATGATCGTGAATCGCACGCTGGCCTCCACGCCGGCGTCCACCTCGTCAAATATCGGTTCGCCGTTGGTGTCCTCGTCCACCTCCTCCAGCACCTTCACGCTGGACAGGGCGCGCAGCCACTCGGCGCCAGGTAGCGGCAGCTCTTCGGGGAACTCGAGGATGGGCAGCACCGCGCCGTATGCGGCCACGGTGCCGTCAGCGGCGTAGAACCGAAGGTGATCGGACATCGGGACCACGCGACCGGCGGTGAGCGCGGCCAGAGGTGCGCCGGCGATCACGCCGGAGCGGTCCGGAGTGCCGGGCACTTCGCGCTTGGACTCGCGGCCCACCTCCCAGGCGATCAGCTCGGCCGGCGCGAGGCGGGCGGCGAAACGATCGGTGGACAGCCGACGGGCCATGCGCTGAGCCTCGCCCAGACGGTAGGCCAGCTCACGCTCGGACAGACCATAGGTGGTCAGTCCAAACGCGTCGGTAGCGGCGTCGGTAATGGCCTGCGTGGCCTCATCGCGGCCAGCGTTCTGGGTGATGTGCAGCAGCACGTAGCGGCTGGGCATGGCCAGGGCGTCGATGCTCGCCGCTCTGTCGGTCACCCAACGCTGCCAGTCGCCGGTGGTGTAGGGGCCGGCCTCCAGCATCTCCTCGGCGTAACTGTCGCCGGTGATCCGTCCCCAGAGCACGCGCAACTGGCACTGCGCTCCCTGGAGCGCAGCGCCAGCGGTACGGGCCACGGATTCAATGTGGTCCAGCACGTCCTCGGGCGAAAGGAGGTCGGTAGTGGCAGTGTCAATCTGCAGCACGGTCTCGGTACGGGTGGAGGTCACCAGCAGCCCATCCGCGATCGCGCGATAGCGCGGCGGCGGGGTGCGCCGCTCACGGTCTACGCCCAGCACGCTCAGCAGTCGCTCGGTGATCTTCATCAGTTCTTCCCCTTCTTCCGGGCCGCACGGCGGCGGAGCACTCCGGCGACGTGTTCGTTCCCCAGCAGGCGTGCTTTCATGCGCAGCCGCACCGGGCGGCCGGTGGCGACGATCGGTGCGGCGTCGTCCTTGGGTCGTTCCCAGGCGGGTCGGCGGGTCCAGGGGAACTCATCGCGCCGCTGATTCAACGGCGTGATTTCGGCCCGGGCTGGGCGGCGCCGGCCCAGGCTGATGATCGGCAGGTGCCCACGCAGCACGTACATGGCGGCAAGCACCCAGGTGGTGAATCGGAATCGGCGCGGGTTGGACGTTGACCGCTGTGCACCGAACCAGGTCAGGAGCGCCGGGGGGAGGATGTAGAGCGTTGCAGTGTTCCTCCCAGGGGCACCGAGGAGGAACCACATCAGCGCAATCCACACCGCGAACACGACGAAGCCGAAGATGAGCGGCTTTCGGGATGGGCCGTCTCCAAGGTCGATGCCCAAGATGGTGTGCTGGCGGGTCTCCAGGGAGAATGCCCCGGTGTAGTTGCGTGCGGTCCGTCCCTCGGTGCTGGCCATCTCAGATCACGCCGGCAGCGAGGAGAGAAGCGACGTGGGGGGCGTGGTCGGCGGCCGCGAGGACAGCGCCCTGTGCGCCGTCCAGAACCTGCGCCGCTGCCTGGGTATCGCCGCCGCTGATCCTGCCGGCGACCCACCGAAGAAACGCGATAAAGCTGTCCGTGGCGTAGATGATCCAGGCCAGAAAGACGGCCACCAGGAAGTTGGTCAGCATGTCTCCCCACTCCCGCTTTGCGTAGTGAGAGAGCATGCGCACCACCAGAATGGCAATGAAGACATTGCCAGCGACGATGATTACCCAGGCTGTAAATTCGGCTCCAGTGAACATTTCGGGTGTCCTTTCAGGGGAGGGATACTATTCGGTCGTTCCGCCGCCGGAAATGGCGCTGATCTGCCATCCGCCGGCCTCGTCGGCGCTCACACTGGAGAGCGTGAGCGTGTAGGTCTGGGTCAGTTCGATGCCGCTGGGCAGTGTCCAGGCGACGGTGGCCAGGGCGGTGCGAGTGCTTTCGCCGCCCTCGTAGACGGTCCAGCCTCGGAGGCTGGAGAATTCGGCGCCGCCGGCCAGGCCGGCGATGTCGGCGCCGGGGGCGACGGATGCGGTCACGCTCTCGTCCTCGCCGTAGGAGGAGAAGAACGATTCCGCGGCGTCCTGGGTGGCACCGCCGACGGTGGTGTCATGCTGCGCTCCCTCCGCGGGGGAGGTTGCGATCGGTCCGGGGGTGGTCGCAATGAGCGCGGGTCGGCCGAGCACGGAGACGGTGCCGGTGTCGTCAGCGGTCAACAGCACCTCGGCGGCGACGGGGCGAGGTTCGCCGGCGGTCCAGGCCTCACCATCAGCGGTGTAGTCGGTGATCGTGCCGGTGACGAGTGCTCGTGCGCGGCCGCCGTCGAGCTGGGCGACGCGGACGACGGCGAGGTCACTCACGGACTGTTTGCCGGTCACGCTGGCGGAGTCGAGGCGGTCGCCGCTGCCGTTGGGGGAATCGAGGGCCATGGCTTGCTGGCGTGCTGCCAGAGCTGCGTCGGCGGGGTCGATCGTGAGGTAGGCGGCAACCTGGCGGGTGGCGACCTCGGCGCCGGCCGCGGTCGGGAACGTCTCGGACTCGACCTCCTGCACGACGGTGGTGGCCTGGCTGGGAAAGATGATCTGTCGCAGCCCGACGATGCACACGAACACCAGCGTGACGATCAGAGCGATGCGCAGCACTTTGGCCAGTGCTGCCCCGAAGGTCTTTTCATTCTCCATTGCCCAGCTGCCGGCGGAGGCCCCGGCGGGCGGCGCGCTGCTGTTCCTCTGGGGCGCGGGCTCAGGCGTGAGCGGCTGCGTCCACGCGTCGAGGGCGTCGGCCTGGCCCTGCTGGGACTTCTTGGCCTTCCTGGCCTGCTCCTTCTTCTCGCGCTTCTTGGAGTAGTTCAGCGGCACCCCAGGCGGCATCAGGAACACGTGGGTGCGGACCCACACCCACCAGGCAGGTCCGTGACTCTTCTCGGGCTCGTTCATACCGCCATCCTGCCAGCATGCACCCGTGCATGCAAGGGTGCATGCTGGTGGGTGTGGTCGGTAATGGTCACTGCTCCCCCTGCACGTCCAGCTCCAGTGATTCCCAGGTACGAACGGTCTGCACACTCACCCCGAGCGAGGCCGCCACATCTGCCTGCGAGAGGCCATCCTCGCGCATCGCTGAGACAAGTTCGTGCGCTCCGCGGCGCCAGGCGTCACGGTGGCGGCTCGCCTCGGCGCGATGTTCCTGGACCTGGGCCCACTGGCCGCGCCAGCGCTCGGGCATGTCCACGTGAACCACGATGTCGTAATCGGTAGGGCTGCCGCCGTTGTGAAGGGCTGCGAGCTCGGCGGCCATGGAGCCGGCGTGGCTGGGGCTGCGCACCAGCGTGGTGCCGTCGATTCCCTCCACGGACACCACCCATACGCGGCCGGTGTTCGTGACGGTGGCGGTCATCTGCTGGGGCATCAGTTCTCCTTGGTGTCGTGGTCGAAGAGGTCGAAGTCATCGGAGGCCCACGGGTCGGCCTCCCCGAATGGTTGTGCGGAGTCTTCGGCGGCTGCCGGGGCCGGCGTCGGCGCTGCCGGCTCCTCAGCTGCCGCGCCAACTGCTGCCGGGACGGCCGCCTCGTCGGGCACTGCCGTTGCTGGCTGCTGCTGCTCGTTGGGCTCCTCCGTGGTGCCGTCGGTCGTCGCCTGCTCTGCGGCGGTGAGGGGTTCGGGCATGCGGCGCTGGACCAGCACGCGGCGCTGCTGCCACGGGAAGCGGGTGGCGAGGACGATTTCGCCCGGGCCGAGCTTGCGCAGCGTGTCCGGGTGCACGGTGAATTCTTTCCCCTCGCGCAGACTGCCCTGACCAGACTTGCTGGTCAGGGTGCCCAGCATGGTGTGGTCATCGAAAACCTGGATCGTCTCGGCCATTGACGGCCGCGTGCCCCAGTTTTTGGCGTAGTCCTCAGCGCGTTCGGATTGCACGTGCACCAGCTGCACGTTCGTGTTCGTGAGGATCGTGGTCAGCAGGCCGTCGCCGGCGTCCATCACGCTGCCCACGTCCTGCGTTGCCAGGACCACGGCGCCACCGTTGGTGCGGCCGCGCTGGAGCAGGTCCACCACGGCGTCCCCTCCCAGAGCGCTAAATTCGTCCACGACGATTAGGCCCATGCGGGTGATCTTCTCGCCGGTGCGGTTCCAGCGCTGGGAGCCGAGGTGCCCGAGCACGGCTTGGAGGTCTTTGATGGCCAGGTTCGCCAGCGAGGTGGCGGCCACGGTGTCCTGCATCGAGTCGAGGTCGAACACCACCACGTCTCCGGCGCGCATGGCGTCCTCGAGGTTCAGTCCGTCCTCATCCTCGTGCAGCATCGGACCGATGGCGCTGGTGAGCATCTTTCCGATGCGAGCGCGCATGCCCTCCGCGGACTCCTTCTTGCGCGGAATCTCGTTCAGTTCCTCCTCGTACTCCGCCAGGTCCAGCTGGAGGTCCCCACTGAGGTGGTGGCGGGTGCCCATGAGGGTGCTCAGGCGCATGATTCGGTGCAGGTGGTAGAGGTCCCGGCGCCAGGGCAGGCGCCGGCTGCCGCGCTCGTAGGTGCGGTCCTTGGCCACCAGCTCGTCCAGGGCACGGGTGGCGTAGCCCAGCAGCTCCTGGCCGTTGGCCTTATGGAACGGCTCGGAGAAGCCACCATCGGCTGCCGCGGCCTCCACCTCCACGATCCGCGTGGCCACGGCGCCAGCGGTGCCGTGGCGGATCGGGTTGTAGCCCAGTTCTCCACCGAGCGAGACGTGCAGGAAGCGCCGGCCCGCTCGGTGAGCGATCCGGCGCATGGCCTCGGTGACCTCGGGGTCCGGCTTGAGGTTGATATAGATCAGCGGCACCCGCAGCGGCTGTGCGGCCGGAGCCTCCAGCGCGCCGCGCACCAGCGCGATGATGTCGGTGGTCTTACCGAACCCGCTGGCCCCGTCGATCCAGCAGTGCTGGAGGAACGCGCCCAGCGGCACATCGGCCGGCCTCCTCGTGGTCTGGTCCAGGCCGAATCGCACCTTGACGTCGTTCACAGTCAGCACCGGGGCCTCGCGTGGTTGCCTGCTACCACCACCAGCCGCGGCCGCTCTCTGGCGCGTCGCCGGCTTGGGCGCGGGCTGCGCCCACCCCTGCATCTTCTGCGTGCGGCGCATCGCGGCCTCGCGCTCCATCACCTTGCGATCGGCCGCTGGTCGGCGCCAGGCCGCGTCGTGACGGCGCACGTACATGCTCAGCACCGCCCCAACCGTCAGGCCCAGCGCGATCCCCACGGGAAGCCGCCCGAGCAGCCATACCGACCAGCGAGCCGCGACCAATGGCCCCACCGCGCTCGGGACCCCGGCCGGGCCGGCCGCCATGGTTGCCTCGAACACCGCCGGCACCAGCTCCAGTGCCCACCGGACATACGGCGGGCCGAACGTCAGCCACAGCAGCGTCAGAGCAAGGCCAGCCAGACCAGCCAGCAGCACCCACCATGCGCGCAGAGCACGCCACCGTCGGAGCCCCAGCACCACCAGTACGGTCACGCCCGTGGCTACCGGATTAGTCAACAGGAACAACACCGCCAGCAACCGCAGCACCGCAGCGACCCCAGAGATGGGCTCTTTAGTCTCGGTCCCCACCCGCAGCCGCGGCCCCTGTGTGGCGCTCATCGGTGCGCCTCCTCATCAGTCCACGGCTCCACCTTCACGCGCCGGCGCACATCCTCAGCACGCGCCCATGCGTTCGTCTCCTCTGCCACGGACTCCACGCGCGCCAGAGCAGCCGGCGCCGCCCAATACCGCACGGCTCCCACGCGCTCGTCCAACAGATACGCCCGCATGATCTGCCGCAGCCGCCGCACATCTTTGGGCGTCATCTCCAGCTCGTGAACCACTCGCTGCCCGCTCGGAGCAACCTGGAGCAGATCAGGAAACTGCCTCCGCGTACGGACATCTGCCCCCGCCCGAACCGTCGCCCACACTGTGCCATCAGCGCGCTGGTGCTGGTTCGCCGTATCTTCGGAACGCATCTCCCGCTCGGTCACGAGCGTGAAGTCAGGACGGAGCGTGCGCACCCTGTGTCCAAGGTCTACCACAGCGAGGTCGTGGCGATACTGACTGAACTTCGCTGTGACCACCCTCCCGGTGACACCCACCGCCCGCATTCCTTCACGCGTCGCCGACACAAATCGCGGCGCGGACTGCAACACCCGATCAGACACGATCAACTCGCGCGCCTCCAGACCCCGGAGCCGTCGATACAGCGGTGATAACCGATCGGGGTCACGCTGCCCATGCACCCACTGCTGGAGCTGCACTGCCGTCATAAACGGAAACCTGCACAACAGCGCCAGGTAGTCCAGGTCACGATCCGTCAACCGCGTCATGCTCCACCCTCCCGGAACAGCTCACCAACACCTACAGCGCAAGCAACATAACTCCGCCCACTACACCACTCACCCTATCAAATGCTGAACCCAGCCCCCACTCTCGCATCGCACTTATATGCCAACCCCTGCATCTCGCGTCCTCCCCCACCTGCGCTACGCCAACTCATCCTCTATGCCTGCTACCTACCAACTCATCTACTCAACACCCATGCAACACCCCAAAACCTTGTAACTAACCCACCCACAGACTCACTCTGACCTACTCCTACCTGCTCCCTACCTATCTCTGACTCTCACACTCTCTGACTCTCTCTACTGAACTTCATCCACACTCACCTACCTCCACACTCTCCACTCTGTTATCCCCTGTCCTGCTCTGACCTCCCTCGACTTCCATCAACACCACCCACTGACTTCTCGAACTTGTGAGACGAAGTTTGTGGGTGGTGTTGATGGATCAAAGAGGTTCCCGGAGGTCAGAGCAGGACAGGGGATCAGTCCTATGACTGGTGAGTGTGGAGGTAGGTGACATGACTATGCCCGAACGGGGTGGGGATGGCGCAGCCGCGTAGCGGCTGCCCTAGCAGCCTCTCTCGCCTCCTGGACGAGTCGACGGGTGGCCGGCGTCGCTGGACGCTCAGAAGCGCGCTTGCGTGCTTCTGAGCGCTCCTGGCGATCCCGCTCCTGCTGCGCAATGAGCGCGGCACGCGCCCGGTGCCGGCGTGCGCTCGGTGAGAGCACCGGAGTGCCGGCAGCGTCGCGCCAGCGACGCAGCCGATAGCAGCACCAAGCCCTCACCGAGCGCACGCAATGCGCTCCCGAGTGGGGCCACTGCGACCCATCAGGGCGCAGATCGAGAGCACGCAGCACATCCGCGACGCTCCAGCCAGCCACCCAGAAGTCTCGTGCCGCTGACCGGATCGCCCGAAGTGATGAACGACGAAGAACGAAGCTTCGGCGCCGCATCTCTGCGGCTGCTGCAAGCATCTCTACGCGGGTCTCAGGTACTCGCTGAACATCCCAGAACGGTGCCCGGTGAGCGTTGGGAAGCTGCTCAATAAGACGACGATCCGCCGCTCCCGTGAGGCGCCGACCGGACTCTCGAGCATCTTGGATCGCAGCGACGGCTTCGGCCTCGCGTGCACCCGTCGCGCTCGCGCGTGAGGGGTTATTACTACTCACCGGAAGGTGAGGGGGGGTGACAGATTCATCCACAGAATTGACCGGTTCAGCGTCCCGAACCGCGGGCACCGCCAACACGTAGACAGCACTCTCAGCACGCCGCTCCCCTGCTTCGTTGGCTGGCGAGTACTGTGCCGAGCGACCCGGCGCGACGCGACCGAGCATCCCCGCGGCATGCAGCCGCTGGAGTAGCCGAGCGACCGTGCGAGTCGTGCACTCCAGATGCTTAGCCATCGCCTCCCACGTCAGCCGGCGCACCAACAGCGAACCCCGTTCCGACGCCCCAGCGAGCAGCTGTGCCATCGCCCCGATCGAGTCGCGCACGTCCCGACGAGCACCCGCAAACTCGGGGTGCTCCAGAACCGAGACCACCCATGCCTGCGGCGTTGTGGCACGGTCCGCATTGATCGCTACGAGCGCCTGCGCGACACGCCACTGTGCCGCTTCCTGTGCCCTCGTTGGACGCCCACGGCGCCGCCGCAACCAGGGCCCTCCACGGCCCGATGCCGACGCCGCGACACGACGCGCAGCACGCTTCACAGTGGACTCGGACCCAATTGTGGGTACACTCATGCCAAGCCTTTCCGGCGCCGCAAGGCACAGAAGAAGGGCCGCAGGTCAGTTGACCTGTCGGAGATTCGATGAGCTAGTCCCGCCAAGAACTTGGGCTCATCGAGCGAAAACGTGTGAAGGCCGTCAGCTACTCAGCTGACGGCCTTTGCGTTGCTAGAACAAGGACGTGTCCTCCTCCTTGGCCTTCGCCTCGGCCGCCACCTGTGCCTCGACGGCAACGGAGCGACCGGACGGGTCGATTTCGGCGGCACGCACCAGGTACACCAGGGTGTCGCGCACGTTCAGCCTCGACGCCTGAGCCATACCGATCAGCTTCTGGGCGTCGTCAGGCTGAAAGCGGATGTTGGAGAAGTAGTCCCGTCCGCTGGATGGGTCGTACTGGATCGCGCGTGCCATGGAGCACACCCTAGTACCTAATTTACGTTAGCGACGCGCATATCGCGCGGCGTGTCTTTGGCCAGCTCCATGACAGCACAATGACGCTGTTCTAGCAGTACAGCAGGCAAGCGCTGTAGCTGACTACCGCCGCCGTTTCCGGCGTGGATCTAGTTGGCGCAGCCGTACTCCTCCATGGGACCGCGCTGCCCGCCGGCGCCAAAACAGCCCACGCGCTCGTGCTGTCCGCACTCTCGGCACTCCCATGTGCGGTGCCCTGGCGCCAGCGTGTCGGAGCGGCAGCTGCATGCCGCCCAGCCAATGAGGAACCGCGTGCCCTCGCAACTCCCGCAGCTCACAGGTGACTGCTCGATCCAGCCACCCGGTGCGCGAATAAGGGCCGGCAATGCCCGCCGGGTCGGTGGTCGGCGTATCAGTGGCACCCAGAGCGCAGGCTCTCCAAGCGACGCCGGCAAGATCCGCGCCTGGGCGAACGAACATGGCTACGAGGTCAGCGAACGGGGCCGTATCCCGAAGGAGATCCGCGAGGCGTACGCCGCGGCGCACTGACCCGGGGACGCGGCGAAGGAGGCCAGCGACACCACCGCTGGCCTCCCTCGCCGCATACGGGAAGGCTTCTCTGCCGCGGAGCTGTCATGTCAGCTTGCTGGCAAGCAGGCGGGCGGCTGAGGGCGCGGCGGAAGCAGCCCTGAGGTGGGCGGCTGAGGCTTTGAGGTAGATGCCAGTGGTGGCAATGCTTTCGTGACCCAGCAGCTGTTGCACCTCGGAGATCGGGACACCGACGTCCACCATGGAGACGGCGTAGGTGTGGCGCAGAGCGTGAGCTGCTTCGCCCTCGGGCTTGGCGATACCGGCCCGGGCGTAGAGGCGGTTGACGCGGTAGGAGATCGTGTCGCGGGTCAGTGCTCGGCCATCTGGGCGGACGAGCAGGGGAGACGAGTCGCCTTGGTTCAGAACGCGTTCTGCGCGCCAGGGCAGGTAGGTGTCGATCTGCGCAGCGACGCCAGGATCCAGCGGCACGGTACGGGCCTTGCGCCCTTTGCCGACGACACGGAGCGAGGGCTCATCACCGGGCCGGTAGTCGAGGGCCCGCAGGCCGGCGGCTTCGCTGGCACGAAGTCCGCCAGCTGCGAGGATCAGCACGATCGCCACGTCCAGCAGAGGCGCTGCTGGGCGCGCCTGCGGGTCTTCCGTCTTCGCTGTCTCCAGCAGGGCGGAGATCTGACCGTCAGTGAAAGCCACCGGCAGGCGCGCGGGGGCGCGGGGCGCCTGGATCGCGGCCGTAGGGTCGGTGGGCAGCCGGGACTCGAGGACGAGGTACCGGCATAGCCCGCGCAGCGTGGTCACCAGGCGGCGGCGGCTGGCCGGCGCGAGGCCAGCGTTGTTCATCTCGGCTAGCGCGGCCTTGATGACGGGGCTCGTGAGGTCCTGCACCCTGATAGGGGCACCCGTTTGGGCCTCCAGGTAGCGCTGCCACGAAGCGATATCGCCGCGGTAGGCCTTGGCCGTCTCGGTACTGATGGTGCGTCCGACAGCGCGGCGTTCCGCGATCCAGTCCCGGGCCGCATCGACGAAGAGTTCGCTCATCCCGCCACGCTAGGCCGCAGTTGACGCACGGCCGCGGCGACACCCCGTCTAGTGCACATAATTTTGATTATGCGCACTAGAGCGCAGGGCTCCCCTGAGTGGACGGCCTGTCTGCTGCTCTGGTTTTCTGGCTTTCGGCCCGGGGCTATTGGGGCGCGTTGGTCGGCCAGCTCGCACGGACGCCGATTCCGCCGAGTGGTGTGCTGACCAGGGAGAGATGGCCTCCGTGAGCTTGGGCGATGTGGCGGCAGATTCCTAAACCAAGTCCGGTGCCGTGCGGCTCTCCGCTGCGTCGCAGGCGCCCGCCTGTTCTCAGCAGTTGGTCGCGGTCCTCAGCCGGGATGCCGCGCCCGTTGTCTTCCACAAGGATTCCGCTGAGCTCGGCGTCATCCACCGCGGTGATGCGCACCCGCGGGGTACGGCCCGCGGGGCAGTACTTGATGGAATTGACCACCAGGTTCTGCACGAGGGAGTGCAGGTGCGACTCGTCGCCAAGGACGCTCCCGCCGGGGCATTCGAGGGTCGCACCGGTGCGGGTGATGAGGTCGGCGACATCGTCTTCGACGCGAGCTACGAGCGCGGGCAGATCCACGGTGGCGCGCTCCAGGTGGCTTCCGTCCACTGCCTGGTCCAGCAGATCCCGCAGCGAACTGAGCGTGCGCCGCCCGGCGCCTTCCGCCCTGTGCAGGAACTCCGGTGCCTCTCCCTCTTGGACGACGTCCTGAACGAGTTCGAGAAAGCCCAGCAAGGACGTCAGGGGCGTTCGCAAGTCATGGCTGACCTGACGAACGAAGTCCTCCAGTCGCTCTGCGGTGGCGGTGGCTCCGGCCAGGGCGGCATCGAGTTGTCGATCGCGGCGCTCGAGCTCGAGCACGTCGATGATGTTCTCTGCCAGATTTTCCAGCAGGGCGAGCTGGTCCGCGCTCAGGGTGGTGGGAGCGGGCGAGAACACGCACAGCGACCCCAGCGGCACCTCGGCGTGGAGGGGGATCGAGACGTAGCCGCGCACATGCCCGATGACACCGGTAACGAAAGGGTTATCTTGGAAGCGCGGGTCCTGCGACGCGTCGGGGACGACTGCGGGCTGCTCGTCGAGGAAGACCTTGGCGCACATCGAATCCTCGCGCGAGCACACCGAGGGGTCGACGCCGAAGGCGGCGATCTGGTGCTGTTCATCGGCAGTGATGACGTTGACCACCGCGTACGGCGCGCCCCCTACCGCAGCCGCCATCCGCGCCAGACGGTTCAGGCGAGCCGTGGAGGCCATCCAACTCACCCCCGCCCCAGAGCCGCGCTCCGGATCATCCACACGGCCGTGGGGCAACCCGTAATCGATCATCCACAGCCGCCTCGCCTCTTCCGAGACGAGCTTTTCGGTACTCCACACGACCGGCTCGCGGTGTGACTGCGTGACTTCGGTGCCCAAGACCTCTCCCTGCCTTGCCTCACTTCCCCAACCGCACACCCTACCGAGGGCCTCGCCGCCTAGGCATCCCGTTAACTTGTGAGCACGGTGCATCCTCCGGAGGGGTCGGCGATCTACCTATCGGTGCACGCCGCCGGCAACCGCGATGAGACCTCGGAGCCACGATCGCGAACATGGGAGCACCTAGGACCCCATGGTTTGAGGACAAAGCGGCAGCACAGTCAGTGCCGCGTCGCGACCACGCTGACGGCTGGCTGTCGCGCGAGACCAGTGTCGTTCCGGCCAGGGCCTTTTGATCCGTTTGGATTCGAGAGGTGCCCTTTATACTTTTTGTATGTCGCGCAACCTGTTCAAGCCGTCGTTTGGCACCTACCCTCACCTCCTGGTTGGCCGTGACCAGCTGATCGACGAGTTCGAGGACACCTTCGACGGGATCCTCGATCCCGCCGGTCTGACGATCCTCCTGTCCGGGCAGCGCGGGATGGGCAAGACCGTGCTGCTCGACTCCTACCGGCGAGCCGCTGAGGCCGCCGGCTGGCTGGTCATCACCGAGAGCTCCAGCAACGGGCTCCTCGAGCGCCTCACACGAGACCACCTCCCCCGCCTGCTCCAGAAGCACTCCGATAAGTCGCCGACGCAGATCGAGTCCGCGAGCGGTACCATCGGCCCCCTCGGAGGTGGCGCGTCCTGGACCGAGCGCTATCCCGCCGAGTCCACCCTCCGCTCCCAAATCACCGAGCTCACCGACGCCCTCCGGCCCTCCGGTCGAGGCCTCGTCATCACCATCGACGAGGTCCAGGCCGCCGATATCGAGGAACTCCGCAAGCTCGGCGAGATCATCCAGTACGGCCGCCGCGAGGAACGTCTGCTCGCCTTCGCGGCCGCGGGACTCTCCACTCCCATCGAGGAGCTCCTCGACCACCCCGGGGCAACGTTCCTGCGCCGCGCAGAACACCACCCCATCGGTCGCGTGAGCCGAGCGAACGTCCGAGCTTCCCTCGCGGGAACGATCGCCGACAGTGGCCGCGAGATCGACATTCAAGCCCTCGACGTCGCGGCCGATGCCGTCGACGGATACCCCTTCATGATCCAGCTGGTGGGCTACCACTCCCTCAAAGCCCACAAGACCGCCGGCCCCGTGACCATTGAGGCCGTGACCGCTGGGATCACAGCCGCGCGACGGCGCCTGGGCCGACACGTCCACACCCCCGCCCTACGGCCACTGTCGAGCGTTGACCGCACGTACCTGCTCGCCATGGCCCCAGACGACGGCCCGTCCCGCACCGGGAAGATCGCTGAGCGCATGGGCGTGACCGCCCAGTACGCCGGGGAGTACCGCCGACGACTCATTCGCGACGGCATCATCGAAGCCGCCGGCCACGGACAAGTCCGCTTCACCATCCCCTACACCGCGGACCACCTGCGCGAGCACGCCGCCCACAACGCCCTGGAGGGTCTTGCAGAAGAGGATTCCTGACCCGTCACGGCCAGCCGCCCCTCCCCTGGTGCGCCAGGGCCTCAGGAGCTAGCCGACCTGTCCCTGACCAGGAAGACCGCATACTCTGATTATGCGCACTTGGCGGATGCGGTACTCAGTGGTAGCGAAGCCCCCTCGGTGGACGCCTGCCCGCGACGTCGCAGTTCAGCGGTGTGAGCCCGCGCGACCAGAACTACAAGACCATCATCTGAGCCCAGCAGCGCGGCATTACGACCGGGGGCCAACGGCACGTTTAGACATACGCAGCCCATCAACCGCGATGCTATGGCCGCGTTCCTGTACCGGTACGCCGGCAAGCCCTCATACCCCGCATCGTTCTCGAACCCGTTACGAGACGTCAATCGCAGCCAGCAGTTCGCGAAGGAGTTGGCGTGGATGAAGAGCGCCGGAAGCTCCACCGGCTGGGCCGCCGGCACCTACCGCCCCCTCCAGGCCGTCAAAAGCGATGCCATAGCAGCGTTCCTCTACCGCTACGACAAGACGCTTTTTTTAGGCCGCAAGGCACGGAGAATTGAAGGGCCTGAGAGACGCCAACAGCGACGCTCCCAGGTCCTTCAAAATCCGTGCTGCCGTGGCACCCTGTGGCCGAAGCCATATTCGCTCATCGAAGGGCTTCCCATTCTGCCTAACGATTGCCCTTCGCCCGATTGTGAGGCACGCAGAGCATTTCGCAGTTGGAGAGGTCCGTCGGACCGTTCTTCGACCAAGCCGTGACGTGGTCGGCATCCATCTCGCTGTACTCGTAAATGCGTGTGGCGTTCGCGTTGGATCCGGCCGTGCACACCGGGCAATTCGAGGTCCTGGACTCCCTAGCCGCGGCCGTTTGCTGTTCATAGGCCGCGAGCTTCGTCTTTTCGTCGAAGACTCTAACCTCCAGCAGCTTTGTCTCGGCCTCGCCGCCAAGCACGAACTCGTAAATCCCCACCTTGCGCTTCACATCCAAGTCGCCCATGAGGTCGGCCACGCGCTTTTCGAGCTCTGCCGGCTCCAACTTGACATCCTTGTAAGTGTTGTAGAGGGCGCCCCATTGGACCGATCGCATTTGTTGCGGGCGTTTGGTCGGAAAGGTCGCGCCGACCCAGTCAATTACCCCCTTGAAGTACAGCCAAAGCTCGTTCACGTTCGCGTCGTGCTGGTGGCCGCCCATGTACTCGGTGATCTTGCCGTCGCTGATCCACGAGATCGCTGTCTCTAGGTAGTCCTGGCGAATCGGCGAGCCCTTCATATAGTCCGACGCGATCCCGTAGGCCGGGCAACCATTTTTGCTGAAATACTGTTTAGCCTTAGTCACCCATTGACCATGGTAAACTGCATTTCGCAGCTCTTGATCCGTTAACTTTTCCCCGGCGATGTTAATCACCTTAAACCATTCGAGCTTCTCCGAGTCGGCACCCTCGCAGAGATAGACCATGAGTTCGTAGTCGAGGATCTGCTTCTGCTGGTCATCCTGGAAGTTGTGAAAGGCCATCTGATGACCGTCAATCTCGATGGAAAAGTCACCCTCGACGTACTGGCAAATGGAGATCGTGCGTTGCTGACCGTCAATCACCTCAAAGGTGCCGTCGTCCCGCACGGCCCAGTACATGACGTTAAGCGGGAAGTCCTGGCGGAGCGTCTCGATAACGGCGTTGCGTTGCTTGTCTTTGTAGACAAATTCGCGCTGATAAGGGGGGCGTACGTCGAGCTTGCCACCGTACGCGCGGACACCAAGCTCCTCATTGTCCTCGTAACCGTTGACAAGATCGCGGACAGTGATGCTCTTCGGGGTAATTCTCATCAGACAGCGCCCTTCCGGCGAATAAAGATTCGCTTGTATGTCGCCTGTACGATGTGGCCGTCACTATTGATGAAGTAGTTCTTCTTGCCGTCGTTGCCCTGGAGGTTCGCGTTCTCGTTGGTCTTGCCGCCCGACGCGCCGGTAGGCGTCCCGTCGGATCGCATTTCCCTATAGTCGTCATACTTCTTAGTGTCCGGAACGGCCTCGTGGCACCCGCGCTGCGTTGTTCCCAGGATATCGAACTGGTCACGGTTATGTTTGTCAAGGAATGTTACGGGTACTCCCATGACGCCCAAGTAGTCTTCAGGTATCTCGCTTGTCCTGCTGACCTCGATCGCGTCGTAATTGTCATACGCAGGGTAAGCCTCAGGGGTATACCGACGATAAAGGATTAAGTCCTCGTGGCGCTTGTTAATGTCAAGGTTAGTGAACCAGCAAGCATTTCCTAAACTACGCCACGCCTGCCCTTGTTCATCAACCCAATAGCGAGTGGCCCGAGACTCGTAGTGTTTCGGAACCCGGAACTTCATGTCCCCATTATTGACGCCTAGCCACATCTTACTGCCCGCAATCAGTGGGAATACTTCCTTATAGGTAATCGCGCCTTGATTGCCGACAATAAGGAATTGTTTCTCGTACTGCATTAACTGCGCGACATACTCGCGAAAGAGCGAGAAGGGCGGGTTAGTTACGACAATATCCGATTCCTTCAGCAAGGCAATGCTCTCTTCGGAGCGAAAGTCGCCATTGCCCTGGAAATGCTTAACTTCGATCTCGTCGCGGCCCGGCAGCCGGTCGCCATCCTTGTCGCCCTCGTACTCCAGATAGACAGCCTTACTAGTGTCACCCCTTGAGAATGCATCGACGTCCTGACTCTTGTAGCAAGCCGCGATTAGCTTCTTAAGTCCGAGCTTCTCAAAGTTATACGAGAAATAGTGGAAGAACTGAGACTCGCGGGGATCATCACAGTTAAGGTAAACAACCTTGCCCTTGAAGTGCCTCCTGTAGTGGCGAAGCTCCTTCTCGATGTCCGACAGCTCCGTGTAGAACTCGTCTTGCTTAGCTCCCTTTGCGGCGTTTAGATGACGTATCACCGAGCGCGTGTCAGCCGTCATGCGCGTGTCCCCTCTCCTCTTTTATCAGGGACTTTACACGCCAGTTGGCACACGGTCTTACTGCCGCAGGTTGCCAAGAGCGGCCGCGCTGCGATCACCACGGCAGGCCACGAGGTCGTCGAGGCAACAGGGCCCCACCACCCGGAACGCTCCCTGGCTCAGCACTACACCCCGCTCGCGATGGACGCGTCCCCGGTTGCCGCGCACGGCAAGCTCGACCGACTCGTTGACCGAGCCTTCGGTGCCAAGAAGAAGGTGACCACGACTGAGGAACGGGCGCGGGTCCTCTTCGAGATGCCCGCCGACCTGACGGCCGAGTGCGTGCCGACCGGCTACTCGGCCGCATCGGCTGTCAGACCTGGCCTCGACTATGGGTATACGCCGTCGCCGAACATTGGGGAAACATGAACGACAGTCATATCCACGCCCAGCTCCATCAGTCGGGCAGGGGCGCACTGCTGCTCAAACTGGTCGAGTTGACTGCCGAAAGCCCGCAGCACTACGCGAGTCATCGAGAGCTCGCGAAGCCCTTCGACATGTCGGATCGGGACGCCTTCTATCAAATTGGGAGGCTCCGTGACGCCGACTTGGCCGTCCCGAACGACCGAGCCTCAGGCGGATGGCGTCCGACGCCCGAAGGGACCCGCATCGCCACCGGCCTGCAGTCATCCCTCGAAGAAGGACAGCTCCGGCTCGAGCACACCATGCGAGCCATTCTCACGAACCTCAAAGACGCCGGCGGCGAGTCGGATCGCGACGACTGGATGAGCTGGGACCTCCACGAGGAAGGGCGCGCGCCCGTCCCACTTGAGGACCGAGAGCAGGCGCTCGACCTCCTCAAGGAAGCGGAGTACACCACTTCCATCGATACACTTCAGGCTTCGCACCTGCGGATCGAGATCACGTCTCGCGGCCGGGCCGTCCTCACGCGCCACGATGTGCTGCTTACAGGCGGGATGTTTGAGCACGGGCAAACGGCCAACTTTGATCAGCGCATCGGCATCCAGGCCCAGACCTTCCACAATGACGGCGGGGCCGTTCAGACCGGCGACCACGCAGTCCAGAACATCACGATCACCAACGCTCAGGTCGAGCGCATCAACGAGAGCATCGCGGCCATCCGCGAAGTCCTCGCAAGGGAAGACCTCGACGAGAGCGTGCGCACCGAAGTCTCTGCAGCGGTCGATGAGCTCGAAGCCGCCGCTCGCCAGCAAGTCGAGACGGGAGTGCTGCATGCACTCTTCACGAAAGCGACGATGGCCGCAGCCAGTGCAGCGGGTAGCGCAGCCGGAGGGGCGCTCATCCAGAGCTTGGCCGCCATCGGCACAGCACTGATCTGAGCGAGCCCAGCCCGCCCTGTCCCTACAGCGGCAGCTCGCGCTGCTCTAGGTACCGGTACAGCGTGTTTCTGTTGATGCCCGTGGATACGTGCGATCCGAGCTTTGGGGACGCCGGCGGCAGCGTTGCGGACCTCGCGGATCTGGTCGCTGTCCAGGAGACGCTTGCGACTAGGGGTACTTGCCAGGGGTCTGTTTGGCGATCGCGATGACCTCGGCCTGGCGCTCACGGGTCATTTCGCGCTCGGACTGGGCGACGGCGGTGATGATGTGCAGGATCAGCCGGGTGGTGAGGTCTCCCCCGTCAGGTCTGACCGTGAAGCCCTGGGTGGTGAACTCGACGGTGACGCCCTTCGCCTCGAGCTCCTCCATGATCGCGAGCATGTCCCGCAGCGACCGGGCGAGACGGACCGTAAACCATCCGCACATCGCAGTGCCGCCCCTTCGATCGTTAAGGAGAACGGCAAGAAGCCACCCAAAGGCCCGCGCTGGGAGATTGCGGGCCTAGCGCAGTTGCCAGGCACCCGCCTCACCGCCACCCACCTCACCCGCCGGGTACTGACCACCGTTCCTCCACGCGGCGCGGTCATCGTCGCTGTCGCTGGCAGCGAAGCACTACGAGACCGCTCCGAGAGCGCCACCTTCACCGCCGGCCCCGAACGCCGTGTCCACATGACCATCTGAACTACCACGCTGCCCACTCGTCCACTCGCGCGCCGGAGACGGGGGCGCAAGTCGGTCCTCATTGAACGGACGGCGTACCCCCGGGCGGACTAGTTCGACCAACTGGGACATGACATGTCCGGCGGGAGTCCAAGCAAGGGTGGGCGCAGCTCAAGATGAAGCGGCATGCCAACGCGCACGCGAAATGCCGGATCTCTCGACTACCCTGAAGGAGCCGGTGTCGAGCGCGCCGCACGCATGCTTCCACCGAATGAAGAGGTTTCAATGAAGAAACTGAGTGTCGAACTTCAGAATTGCCATGGGATCCGCGCGCTTTCCGCGTCTTTCAAGTTCAAGACCGGCAATTCAGTTGCTGTCTACGCTCCTAACGGAAGCATGAAGACGTCTTTCGCCCGAACTCTCGCCGACCTCGCTAACGGGAACGAGACCCAGGACCGCGTCTTCCCTGACCGGAAAACGATTCGGACCGTGAAAGATCAGGACGGTAACGACTTGGACGGGGGCGACGTAGTCGTCGTGCTGTCCTACGACGAGGAACTCGGGCCAACGGAGTCCACATCGACACTCCTCGTCAACGCCGAACTTCGCAAAGAGTATGAGGTACTACAGCGCGCCCTACTCGAGGCGCGCGATGAGTTGGTCACTGCCTTAAAACAGCAGTCGAAGAGCAAGCAGGACGTATTAGGTCTAGTCTCACGGGCGTTCACCCAGCAGGATGACAATTTTTTTACCGCGCTGGTGCGACTTGGCTACGAAATCCAGGAACAGGACGACGCCCCGTTCGCAGACGTGCCGTTCGACATTTTGTTCAATACCAAGGTTCAACCGATCTTGCGCACGCCGGCGCTCCAGTCAGCACTCACAGATTACGTGACCCGGCTCAATGAACTACTCGACGAGTCCACCTTTTTCAGCCGAGATTCCTTCACGTTCTACAACGCAACGAATGTCACGAAGAGTCTGGGAGACAACGGCTTCTTTTCGGCTCAGCATTCCATCCTATTACATGGGCAGGACGGAGACTCCAAAGAGGTCTCCAGCCACGCAGATCTCGATGAACTGATCGCAACTGAAAAGCAAAAAATTACCGACGACGATGCTCTGCGAAAGAAGCTCGACGCGGTCGAGAGGGCACTGAACAAGAACGCTGATACGCGAGCTTTCTTTGCATACATCTCCGAGCATGTTGAACTTCTTACCGAATTCACCAATATCGACTTGTTCGAACAGAAGCTCTGGAAGTCTTACATTAAGATGCATCAGGCGGTCTATGAGCGCGTCGTCGACTGCTTTAAAGACGCCGAGAAGCGGAGAAAGGAGATTGAGGAGCAGGCCGCCGCCGAGAGCACCCGGTGGGAGCGAGTAATCGACATCTTCAACGACCGGTTCTTTGTCCCCTTCCGACTCACGGCAACAAACCGCGACCGCGTGATACTTGGGCAGGAGCGCCTACTGAAGCTCGGCTTTGAGTTCGCGGAGGGAGCGGAGAGGGTAGCAGTGGAACGCGGGGACCTACTCGAAGTCCTCAGCAACGGCGAGAAGAAGGCACTTTACATTCTAAATGTACTTTTCGAGGTAGAGACTCGCAAATCGTCAGCCCGCGAGACCTTGTTCGTCATCGACGATATTGCAGACTCTTTTGATTACAAGAACAAGTATGCTATCGTCCATTATTTAAAGGAGATGTCCGAGCAGCAGAATTTCAGACTTGTTCTCCTCACCCACAATTTTGACTTCTTCCGCACACTAGAAGGCCGGGGCGTTGTGGGATACGACCGATGCTTCATGGCCCAGAAAGGCGAGAGCAAAGTCATCCTAAGTCGGGCGGTGGGCGTAAAAAATCCGTTCATCAAGGATTTCAAGCTCAAATTTTTCGAAAATGGCATGAAACGGGTTGCATGCATCCCTTTCATCCGAAACATTCTGGAGTATACGAAGGGCGAGGACGATCCCGACTATTTGAAGTTGACCTCGCTCCTTCACTGGAAGGGCGACACCTCTGCCATCACGCATCAAGACCTCGACTCCATCTTCACGGGGGCATTCGGAGATCAAGGCTCGTGGTCGTCTCCGACCGGTTCAGTCATCGACCTCGTAACCGAGCAAGCCAACTTGGCGCTCGATGCCGATGATGGCGTGAACTTCGAGAACAAGATCGTGATGTCTATCGCAATCCGACTGCTGTCGGAGGCCCACATGGTGGACGAGTTAGCCGACTCGACCTTCACCAGCAGCATTCCGACCAGCCAGACGCAGGCCTTGTTCGGTGAGTACAAGAACCGCGGACACGGGACCAGGGCAACTCGCGAAATCCTCGATGCAGTCGTACTCATGACTCCTGAAAACATTCATGTTAACTCGTTCATGTACGAACCCATCATCGACATGTCGGATACTCACCTCCGAAAGCTCTATCGAGACGTACTCAAGTTGAGTGCCTTAGTACGGGCCTGATGCTCACACCCGCCTAAGCTCAAATTTTGTAAGGGACGGGCCCTGCAGCCCTGGTCGACTGCATAAGGTTGCGTGTGTAAAGTCCACAAGGTTCGCCGTGCTCGGCCTGCTGTTTATGTTGCAGTCCGGTGTCGAACTTCAAAGTGTTCCTCAGAAGCCTTCTGCGTGTCGCCCTTCAGGTTCTTTCCGTAATCTTCCGACGGCCCAGGCCGCCTCGGTCTCATCGCCATCCCGTTGGCACTTTCCGTTGCCCTGAATGTGCTGGCGACACGACTCGTCCGTCGTCTCGATGTGCAGTAGTCCGGCGCGCGCCCGCCTTGAATTCTCGCGAACGACGTCACTCACTCACCGGCGGGTCGGACTGTTCGAGGTAGCGGTACAGCGTGGATCGGCTGATCCCGTGGTCACGCGCGATTTGCACTTTCGGGGTGCCGGCGAGGGCGGCGTTGCGGACGGAGCGGATCTGGTCGCTCTCGAGGGTGCGGGGCCGGCCCTTGTAGACGCCGCGCTTCTTTGCTGCGGCGATGCCCTCGGTCTGTCGCTGGCGGATGAGTTCGCGTTCGAACTGCGCGAACGCGCCCATCATGTTCAGCTGGAACGAGGCCATCGGGTCCGTGTCGCCGGGGGCGAAGGTGAGTCGCTCTTTGAGGAACTCGACGCTCGCGCCCTTCCTGGGGTGTTGCTCGGTGTGCTCTGTCGGGTCGCCGGTGATCTGCTGGACGATGTCGTTGAGGTCGATCACCGACCGGGCCAGACGGTCCATGGAAGCGACGACAACATGGTCGCCATGGCGGACGTGCCGGATGAGCGCTTGCAGCTGCGGGCGGTCGGTCGCGCTCTTGGCGGACTGCTTCTCGGTGAAGGTTTGGTCGCACTCCCCCACCGCTTCGAGTTGCCGGGCGAGGTTCTGGCCGGCCGATGAGACCCGGAGATACGCGACGCGCTGTCCCGCAGCTCGACGGTCGGGACTCACTGTTGGCCCCTCTCAAGGCGCGCACGCCGCAGGCGTAGCACCTGAAGGGCCGCGCCAATCACGGCGGCAGCGACAAACAGTGCACCGATCCATCCGTGATGCTGGACGTCGATCACGCCCGTCAGGTAGAGCGCAGCAAGGACCAGCCAGATCGCCGGCATGAGGAAGCCGGTGACCGGCCCGCGGTCCCGCCTTGCCTTAGGTGTTCCGTTCATGTCTTGGACCCTAGCCGAGACATGTGCCAGAACCCGTTATTTGACCCTGTGGAACAGGGACGATGCCGCATGGGCGGCTGTCGCTTTTGGGTATACCCAATAGTGGCACTGCGCGTTGTTGGCGCCCGAGTGTCCTGTGAATCGCATCGCTTCGAGGCGTGTTTCTGAGAACTTTCGGTGGCTCATGAGGAGGGCTTCTGTGGCAGCGTCGACGAGCTCTGGAGTGAGGTCGGCGGCCCGCAGCACGCGTTGACCTCGACGTACGTGGACATCGACATGTCGGACGTGAGGAAGGACCTCGATCAGGCGAGGAGTGTGATCCAGTAGTCCCAGAAGCGCACCGCGCTCAACGCGGCGACCAGGAGGAACCAACCGACCAGGGCTGGAGTCTGGTAGGCGTGGACCCACGTGCCCGTACAGGCCCGTCGTGAGCCGGTCTGGCCTGGCAGCAGGCGCAGGTTTCGTTGGGTGACGATCACGAACAGTGGGATGGCGACCGCCCACACGGCCATGCAGTACGGGCACAACGCGCCGATCCGATACAGGCTCACCCAGATGAGCCAGTGGACGAAGATGGCGGCGAGAGTAACCCCGGCCTGCAGCCTCAGCGGCCAAGGCAGCATTGACCGAGCTCACGTGAAGAGGCATGTACCTCACGACGAACTCGACACGGTCGCCGTACCGGTCCTTGATGTCCTCCACATGGGGGTACAGGGCGATGCACGCCTCGCACTCGAAGTCGAGGAACTCCACCAGCTGAACCTGATCACCATCGGTCATGCGTGGGCTGTCGGGACGGACCAGATTCTCGAGTGAACCCTGGGGAGCGTCCGCGCCGGGCGACGAAGAGTCCGGTCGGGTGAGCAGTACAGCGACGACGAGAGCGATCAGGCCGCCGCGATGAGTGCAAGAGAGATCTGCCGACTGCGAGTCAGAGTGGCCTCCAGGTCTGGTTCCCGGCGTTCTGCCAGGCCCATAGGTCAACGTTCGCTGAACTATACCGAGGGATTCGGAAGTGACGTGCCAGTCGTAGAAGCACGCGGCATCGACCACCACGTGCGCGGTGAGCACGGGCAGACCCGTCGCCATCTGCGAGGCCTGGACAACCCAGACAGGCTCGACACGCCCTCGGTGTGCTGCGTCGACCTTGCCAGGGCGGAGTCGTCGGTCGCCTGAGCGCAGCTGAAGTTGCGACCTCTCGCGTGTTCCGTGGCGGATAGCCAGACTGACAAAAGGTCAGCGAGCACTGTATAGTTCAGCACATGCTGACTATTGCTTCGCGCCTCGACGTCATGAACCGGCTCGGCCGGGCCATGGCGGACCCGACGCGCTCCCGGATCCTGATGACCCTCCTTGATAGCCCGAGCTACCCGGCTGTGCTGTCGCACGAGCTGGAGCTGACTCGCTCGAACGTGTCGAACCATCTGACGTGCTTGCGAGACTGCGGGATCGTCGTCGCAGAGCCCGAAGGACGGCAGACTCGTTACGAGATCGCCGACCCACATCTCGCTGCGGCCCTCGTCGCTCTGGTGGACGTGACACTCGCCGTGGACGAGCAGGCTCCCTGCGTGGACTCGACGTGCACGGTGCCGGGCTGCTGCGGGACTGGAGCGGGTGCATGAGCGCGGCGTGTGGGTGCGAGCACGAGAGTGCGACGCCGACGGGCGAGGAGGTTGAGGGCGCGGAGCGGCCATGGTGGAAGGACCGCGGTGTCTTGGTTCCGATCTTCTCCGGTGTCGCCTTTCTCAGTGGTCTGATCTCTGAGCGGTCCGGGGCTGAGACCGTGGCTCTGGTCTTGTTCTGGATCGGCCTGCTGCTGGGCGCGTCGACCTTCACACCTGGCGCGGTCCGCAGGCTCTTCAAGGGCAGGATCGGCATCGGGTTGCTGATGACGATCAGTGCGATCGGCGCGGTCATCCTCGGCTACGTCGAGGAAGCGGCCGCACTCGCGTTCCTGTACTCCATCGCCGAGGCGCTAGAAGACAAGGCGATGGATCGCGCCCGCGGTGGTCTGCGGGCGCTGCTGAAGCTCGTGCCGGACACCGCGACCGTGCTGCGCGACGGAGCCTCCGTCGAGGTCGCGGCGAAAGACCTGACCGTCGGCCAGCTCATGGTGATCCGCCCGGGAGAGCGGATCGCGACCGATGGCGTCGTCCGGGCGGGACGCTCCAGCCTGGACACCTCGGCGATCACGGGCGAATCGATCCCGGTCGAGGTCGAGCCCGGTGACGCAGTCTCGGCTGGCGCAATCAACAGCACCGGCGCACTGGAAGTCGAGGCGACCGCGGCGGGCACCGACAACTCGCTCACCACGATCGTGGAGCTGGTCGAGAAGGCGCAGACCGAGAAGGGCGAACGTGCCCGCCTAGCCGACAAGATCGCCCGACCGCTCGTCCCTGGTGTCCTGATTCTTGCTGCGTTGGTCGCAATCATCGGCTCGCTGCTGGGCGATCCAGAGCTGTGGACAACGCGCGCCCTCGTGGTGCTGGTGGCAGCCTCGCCCTGCGCACTAGCGATCTCCGTCCCGCTGACAGTCGTCGCCGGCATCGGCGCGGCGAGCAAGTTCGGAGTGATCATCAAATCTGGAGCGGTCTTCGAGCGTTTCGGCACCGTCCGGCACGTGGCCGTTGACAAGACCGGCACTCTCACCCGCAACGAGCCTGCCGTCACCGCGGTCCTCACCGTCGACGGCCTGACCGAGGCACAGGTGCTCGCATGGGCCGCTGCGCTGGAGCACCACAGCACTCATCCTCTCGCCGCGGCGATCACCGCCGCCGCCCCGGGCGTCACGGCAGCGGCGGATGTGACTGAGCAGGCGGGGCACGGCATCGAAGGCACCGCCGATGGTTCGACGATCACCGTCGGCAGCCCGCGCTGGCTCGACGCCGGTGAGCTCGGCGACCGGGTCGAGGGACTGGAAGAGCAAGGCATGACCGTCGTGATCGTGCACCGAGACGGAGCGCCAGTCGGCGCGATCGGCGTCCGAGATGAACTACGCCCCGAGGTCCCCGAGGTCGTCCGTACCCTCGCAAGCCAGGGGGTCGGAATGACGATGCTCACCGGCGACAACACCCGCACAGCGCAGGCCCTTGCCGCCCAGGCGGGGATCGTCGACGTCCGCGCAGAACTGCGCCCTGAAGACAAGGCCGCCGCGATCGGAGCGTTCTCCGAGGCAGGACCGGTCGCGATGATCGGCGATGGCATCAACGACGCGCCCGCTCTCGCGGCAGCCGACATCGGCATCGCGATGGGCGCGACCGGATCGGACGCCGCGATCGAGTCCGCCGACATCGCGTTCACCGGCCACGACCTGCGTCTCATCCCCAGAGCGTTTGACCACGCCCGTCGGGGTCGCCGCATCATCAACCAGAACATCATCCTGTCTCTGTTGATCATCACCGCGCTGCTCCCACTCGCCCTCTTCGGTGTCCTGGGGCTCGCTGCCGTGGTCCTGGTTCACGAAGTCGCCGAGGTCATCGTGATCCTCAACGGCCTGCGCGCCGCCCGAACCCATACGCCGCAGATCGGCAGCTGATGCTTGCGACCATCGGGTCGGCGATCCCCTACGGGTCAGGATGAGTTGAGGCCGGTGGTTCATAGCAAGTCCGCCAGCGTGGGGCGTGAACCAGGAGTCCAATCATCATGAGTTCGTCTTTGATCGCGGTGCGCGACGATGGTCGTATGCCCAGTCCCGGACCTCGTTCGGGGGGTCCGACCTCGCGGAGGTCGTTCTCCTCGGCGCAGAAGCTTGACCACCTGGCCGCCTACGAGGTGGCCGTCGCCAGCGGCCTGGGCGGTGCGTACCTGCGCGAGCACGGGTTGTACTCCTCGCTGGTCAGCGAGTGGCGCCGGATGCGTGACGCAGGGGTCCTCGCGGGGAAACAACCTGGGGAGAAGATCGGGCGGCTGTCGGCCGAGCAGGCGGAGATCGCCCGGTTGCGCCGTCAGCTCGACAAGGCCGAGCGGAGGTTGGTGACGACCGAGGCGGCGCTGGTGATCATGGGAAAAGCACACGATCTCTTGGACGTGCTTACCAAGAGATCGCGGGACGACTCCGAGCACACCACGCGTTGATGGCTACCTACCGTGAGCTGACCGGTGCGGGGGTCCCGACCCGGGCCGCGGCGATCCTGGTCGGGGTGTCGCGGGCGACCGCGACCCGCCGCCCCCGCACCCCGGTGGTGACCAGGGCCCGGGTGCCGGTGAACAAGCTCACCGACGCGGAACGGGCCGAGGTCCTGGCGGTCGTGAACAGCCCCAGGTTCGTGGACCTGCCCCCGATCCAGATCTACGCCCACCTGCTCGACGAGGGCGTGTATCTGGGGTCGATCTCCACGATCTACCGGGTGTTGACCGCGAACGCGCAGATCAAGGAGCGCCGCCGGTTGGCCCGCCACCCGGCCCGGACCATCCCCGAGCTCGTCGCCACCGCCCCCGGGCAGGTCTACTCGTGGGACATCACCAAGCTCGCCGGGCCCATCAAGGGCACCTACTTCGACGCCTACGTGATGATCGACATCTACTCCCGCTACATCGTCGGCGCGCACGTGCACGCGGCCGAGTCCGCCGTCCTGGCGGCCGAGATGATGAAGGAGATCTTCGGGGTCCACGGCATCCCGCAGGTCGTGCACGCCGACCGGGGCACGTCCATGACGTCCAAGACCGTCGCGGCGCTCCTGGCGGACCTGGAGGTCACCAAGTCACACAGCCGGCCCCGGGTGAGCAACGACAACCCCTACTCCGAAGCGTGGTTCAAGACGTTGAAGTTCGCGCCCGTGTTCCCCGAACGCTTCGGCTCCCTGACTGACGCCCGGTCGTTCATGGCCGACTTCGTCGCCGGCTACAACCATCACCACCACCACACCGGCATCGGACTGAACACCCCCGCTGACGTCCACTACGGCCTCGCCGCGGCGAAGGCTGGCGAGCGGGCTCTCGTCCTGGCCGCCGCCCGCGCCCGCAACCCCGAACGATTCGCCACCAACCGCGATCCGAAGATCCTGGCCATCCCACCGACGGCCTGGATCAACCAACCCGCCGACAACACCGGCATCGAGCTAGCCGCCTAACACCCACCGGCCTCAACTACCTTGACAAATTCCGCAGGGGTGCGGTAACGTCGTTTCCATGCCGCTCAACGTCTTTGCCGGAGGCCGGGTGGGCGCCTGGCAGGTTGAACGCATCGAGCCGGTGACTGGTCCGTCCTTGCCGGTGGTCTCACGGTTGGCCGTGCTCGACGGGTCACGTGCAGGCGACGTCGAGGCGGCCTGGGTGCTGCGCGGGACGACGAGCTACAAGCGCTACACCCGACGCGAGGAGCAGGAGGCACTGGACGCCAAGCAGCCACAGCTCGGCCGGCCCGAAGCAACCCGGGCGGCTCTCATCCCCATCACCAAGTCCGATGCTTGGTGGCAGCTCGCTCAGGACGAACGCCGTGACCTCCTCGAGGAGAGTTCCCACCACATCGCGGTCGGGTTGGAGTACCTGCCGGCAGTCGCGCGCCAGCTCTACCACGGCCATGACCTGGGCGAGCCCTTCGACTTCCTCGCCTGGTTCGAGTACGCCCCCCAAGACGCCCCCGCGTTCGAGGAGCTCGTAGACCGACTCCGCACGACCCCCGAGTGGGGCTACGTAGAACGAGATGTCGACATCCGCCTCGCGCGGTGACCCGCCCTGCTCCCGGCTCTGCCGACAGGACAAGTGTGCTCATGGCGGGTCCACGAGCACACGGGCTATCTCAGTAGACGATGGCTCACCGGGCAAGAACGCACGCCCATCGCGGCATGACCGGGCGAGCGTCCCCGCCCCTACAGCGGCAGATGCGGGCGAGCGTCCCCGCCCTCAACGCGGCAGATGCGGGCGTGACCCCGAACGGTTCGCCACGTGTCGACGACGGCTGAAAACTGGGCCGTAATCGACGGGGCGTTGACGCCTGGCTCAATGTTCACGCCAGAACTGCCAGCCCGACGGCGGTTCTGGGAATTCTGAGCTGGGGCTCCAACCGACTGGAGGTGACCACCGCTCCGGCGGCGTTGGCCAGCTTGGCGGGACGGCGAAGATGAGGCGGGCTCGACGGCGCCGCCACCTCCGCCGGAGCAGCAGTGCCCCGGCAATCGAGAGTGACATGCACGCGACGGCAACCAGCGTCGCGATGAGCCGGAAGCGACCGAGATCGGCACCCTGGCCCGGGCCCGGATCACTCGGTGCCCCACCCAGGACCAACGCGACAAGGCCAACCAGACCAATGATGAGACACAAGACGAAGGAGCTGGCATAAGCGGTGCGTATCCGTCGGGACTCCGCCGGTCTTTCCAGGGCAGAACTCATCGGCGTCCCTCAGCCCGCCCAGACGGGCGAACGGGCCCCCGAGGGGCGTTCTTCAGGCGTTCGCACGCGCCCAAACTAGCCCGTTCACGCTCGGCCCGGAGTGGACAAGAACGGTCCGCGTCGCATGACGTGAGAGGGCGGCGGCCAAGGCAACAGTCAGCGCCCTCACGAGGCCCGGGTCGAGAACATGGAGCACACCGTCAAGGGCGCTCGCAATACATCGGCGGCGGGCCCTTACGGGACACGCTTCGCGTGCCGATGGCAGTGCGTGAGTCGGGGAGTGCGGAGGGGGCACACGTGAGCGCGACGCGACCGGGGAGCCATGCCCGCGACCCCTCCGTTCCCCCGCCGGTCGATCCTGAGCTGACACGGCTGTCGGTGCGGTGGACCCACGGCGCGTTGCGAACGGTGATCGCCGTGTGGTTGATCGCGGGCCTGGTGGGCGCCTCCTACGACGCTCTGAGTCGCTACGGGCATCTGACCTGGATCCTGGTGTGGGGTGGGCGCGGCGATCCCCTACGGGTCAGGATGAGTTGAGGCCGGTGGTTCATAGCAAGTCCGCCAGCGTGGGGCGTGAACCAGG
>NZ_CANMSY010000016.1 GCF_947500705.1 uncultured Brachybacterium sp.
ACTCGCACGACATCTTCGCGGAACTCCTGGGGGTAGGGAGCGGGCATGGTGCACATCCTTCCAGGCCGCCCTGCGGGCAAGCCAGATCAGATGTCACCTATCCGCGCGGCAGTCCCCTGCGGGAGCGACTGCGGGACGCACGCGGGTCGATGACGATACTGACCACCGGGGTGCTGGTCGTGGTGCTCATGGTGATCGCCGTCGGCACCGCGATCACCGGCGTGCAGCTCGAGCGCAACGGTCTCCAGCACGCTGCGGACAGCGCAGCGCTCGCCGCCGCCCAGGCCGTCGACCCCGCACGGCTCTACGTCGACGGGGACGGCGCTGCGATCCACCGCGGCACCGTGCGTGCAGCAGCCGAGGAGCACCTGCGGAACTATCCGCACGAGACCACCAGCACCGAGGCCATCCAGCTCGCTGATGTCTCCGTGGCCCCCGACGGCACCGTCCACGTGGTCATCTCCGCCCGCACCCACCCGCCCCTGGCAGGATGGTTCACGCGAGGGACCGGCACCGCCATCCCGCTGACCGTCGAAGGAGAGGCTCGCGCCCGATGACCACCCCCCGCACCGTGCTGCTCGCCCCGGACAAGTTCAAGGGCACCCTGAGTGCCGCCCAGGTGGTGGCTGCGCTGCGCCGCGGCATCACCGAGACCGCACCGCAGCTGCGCGTGCTCTCCTGCCCCATCGCCGATGGCGGCGACGGCACCGTCGATGCCGCGCTCGCCTCCGGAGCCGCCGAGCACATCACCACCGTCACCGGCCCCACGGGGCAGCCCCGCGCCACCCGCTGGGCGCTCCAGGAGGATGTCGCGGTGCTCGAGCTCGCCGAGACCGTCGGCCTGCAGGCGCTCCCGGATGGTGAGCTCGCGCCGCACACCGCCTCCACCCGTGGCCTCGGAGAGCTGATCCGCGCTGCGATCACCGCCGGGGCCCGCACCGTCCTGGTCGGCCTCGGCGGCAGCTCCTCCACCGACGGCGGGGCCGGGCTGCTCCAAGGACTGGGCGCACGTCTCCTCCAGTCGGACGGCACCGACATCGAGGCTGGGCTCGCCGGCGTGAGGACCCTCGCCGCTGCGGACCTCGCCCCAGCACTCGAGGCCCTTGCCGGCGTGACCCTCGTCGCCGCGAACGACGTCACCAATCCGCTGCTCGGCCCCGGCGGAGCGGCCGCGGTCTATGGCCCACAGAAGGGTCTCCGGCCCGAGGAGATCGTGCCGGCCGATGCGACGCTCGCCGCCGCGGCCCAGATCCTCGATGCTGAGGGTTGCCACCTCGATCAGCCGGGGGCCGGCGCTGCCGGGGGCACCGGCTTCGCGCTGTTCCTGCTGGGCGCCATCCAGCGCTCAGGCGCCGATGCCGTCTTCGAGCTCGTCGGCGTCGACGCGCTGCTCGACCAGGCCGATGTGGTGGTGACCGGTGAGGGGAAGCTCGATGCCCAGACCCTGCACGGCAAGGGCCCGGCCGAGGTCGCCCGCCGCGCCCGTGAGCGGGGGCTCGACGTCGCCGCGGTGGCCGGCGCGATCACTCTCAGCCCGGAGCAGCTGCGGGACGCCGGCATCTCCGAGGCGTGGGATCTCACGTCGCGGGCCGGTTCCACCCAGCGCGCACTCGAGGACGGCGAAGAGCTGCTGACCGAGGTGGGGCGCGACCTCGGCATCTGGCTGGCCGGGGCAGGGGAGCGGCGCGCTTCCGCCGAGGCCTGAGGCTCGGCGGGCCGCGTGCCGATGCGGCGCGAGATGCACCCTCCGCCGCAGATCGGGCAGCATGTCCAGCCCCCTGCCGTAGACTCCGACGTCGTGGCTTCCATCGACTTCTCCGTAGAGATCCCCCAGCTCCGCTCGACCCTGTCCTCCATCGAGCAGGTGACGGACATCGACGCGCTCGACGCGAAGATCGTCGACCTCGAGCAGCAGGCCTCCGCGCAGGATCTGTGGGACGACGTCGACAACGCCCAGAAGGTCAGTTCGGCGCTCTCGCACGCGCAGTCCGAACGGCGCCGCATCAGCGAGCTCTCCTCCCGCATCGAGGACCTCGAGGTGATGGTCGAGCTCGCCGCCGAAGAGGACGACGCCGACACCCTCACCGAGGCCGAGAACGAGCTGATCAGCATCCACAAGACGCTCGACGAGCTCGAGGTGCGCACGCTCCTCGCCGGCGAGTACGACGAACGCGACGCAGTGGTCACCATCCGCGCCGGCGCGGGCGGCGTCGACGCCGCGGACTTCGCCGAGATGCTGATGCGGATGTACCTGCGCTGGGCCGAGCGCCATGGCCACGCCGCCAAGGTCATGGACACCTCCTACGCGGAAGAAGCCGGTCTGAAGTCGGTCACCTTCCAGATCTCCGCCCCCTACGCCTACGGCACCCTCTCGGTCGAGGGCGGTACCCATCGTCTGGTGCGCATCAGCCCGTTCGACAACCAGGGCCGTCGCCAGACCTCGTTCGCCGCCGTCGAGGTGATCCCGCTGATCGAGACCACGGACGCGATCGAGATCCCCGAGAACGACCTCAAGGTCGACGTGTTCCGCTCCTCCGGCCCCGGCGGCCAGTCCGTGAACACCACGGACTCCGCCGTGCGCATGACCCACCTGCCCACCGGCACCGTGGTCTCCATGCAGGACGAGAAGTCGCAGATCCAGAACCGTGCCGCGGCGCTGCGCGTCATGCAGTCCCGCCTGCTGCTGCTGAAGAAGGCAGAGGAGGCCGCCGAGCGCAAGGAGCTCGCGGGCGACGTCAAGGCGAGCTGGGGCGACCAGATGCGTTCCTACGTGCTGAATCCGTACCAGATGGTCAAGGACCTGCGCACCGAGTACCAGGAGGGCAACCCCTCCTCCGTGTTCGACGGCGAGATCGACGAGTTCATCGACGCCGGCATCCGCTGGCGCGCCGAGCAGAACAAGTCGCACGACTGAGCGTCCGAGTGGCTGGTGGCCGAGCGATCCGGTGCACAGCGTGACCAGAGGCACCGCACTTGACCAGGTTTTGACCAGGATGCTGTCCGCTCCTTCGTCGAAACCGGCGATAGCGCCCCTACGCTGGGAGAGCACGACGACCCCCAGATGTGACAGGCACCAGTGATCCGTTTCGACGACGTCACCAAGACGTACATGCGTGGACAGCACCCCGCTGTGGAGAATCTCGACATCGAGTTCACCCGCGGGGAGTTCGTGTTCCTCGTGGGTGCCTCCGGTTCCGGGAAATCCACCCTGATGCGCATGGTGCTCAAGGAGGTCGCGCCGACCCGTGGCACCGTGTACGTCGCGGGCAAGGACCTCTCCCGCGTTCCGTCGTGGAAGGTCCCCTCACTGCGACGGGACATCGGCATGGTGTTCCAGGACTTCCGCCTGCTGCCCTCGAAGACCGCCTACCAGAACATCGAATTCGCGCTCGCCGTGATCGGTACGCCCCGCAAGGTGGTGCGCCACCTGGTGCCCGAGATGCTCGAGATGGTGGGCCTGGAGGACAAGGGCAGGAGGCTGCCCCATGAGCTCTCCGGCGGCGAGCAGCAGCGCGTGGCGATCGCGCGGGCCTACGTCAACCGGCCCTCGATCCTGCTGGCCGACGAACCCACCGGCAACCTCGACCCCTCCACCGCCGAGGGGATCCTGGACCTGCTCACCGAGATCAACGAACGCGGCACCACGGTGGTGATGGCCACCCACGACCGGACGGCCGTGGACCGGATGCGGCGGCGGGTGGTCGAGATGGTCGGTGGCCAGGTGGTGCGCGATGAGGAGGGCGGAGGGTACGAGACCCCTGCGCCGGTGAGTGTCATCTCGGGCAACCTTCCCGATGACTCGGCCTACCGCGAGGAGCATCCGCTCGAGGACTCCGACCTCGTGGCCGATTGGGACGGGGCACCGGAACAGACCCCGGTGACGCAGGCAGCGGTCGGGAGCGACAGGGCCGAGACGCAGACCCCTGCCGAGGACATCCTCGAGGAGGACCTGATCGACGAGCGCGAAGCACTGCGGGCCCAGGACGAGGACCCCTTCGCCGAGGACCTCTTCGCCGAGGACGACGAGGAGGACCTCCGATGAGGGCGCGGTACATCCTCGGGGAGATCTTCACCGGGCTGTGGCGGAACATCGCCATGGTCATCTCCGTCGTGATCGTCACCGCGGTCTCGCTGACCTTCGTCGGCACCGGTGCGCTGATGCAGAAGCAGATCATGGACATGAAGTCGACCCTGGTCGAGCAGTCCCAGGTGACGATCTTCCTGTGCTCACCCCACTCCACGGCCGCCTCCTGCGCAGGCGGCGCGGCGACCGATGCCCAGATCGACTCCGTGCGGGAGGCGCTCGAGGGCGATGTGCTCTCCCCGTACATCGCCTCGTACTCCGAGCGTTCGCAGGACGAGGCGCTCACGATCTACCAGGAGCAGTTCGCCGGGGAGAGCTTCGTCTCGAACTTCACCGCCGCGGACATGCCGGTCTCCTTCCACCTCACGCTCGAGAACGCCGACGACTCCGCAGCCGTGGTCGAGTTCTTCCAGGGACGGGACGGGGTGGACGAGGTCACCGATCTCCTGGGCGCGTTCGCTCCCTTCATCGACGTGCTGAACCAGTCCACGATGTTCGCGCTCGGTCTCGCCGTGCTGATGCTGATAGCGGCCCTGCTGCTGGTCGCGACCACGATCCGGATGTCTGTCGCGGGCCGCCGTCGGGAGATCGCGATCATGCGCCTGGTCGGCGCCTCGAACCTCTTCATCCGCCTCCCGTTCCTGCTCGAAGGCGCGGTCGCCGCGATCATCGGCGCTGTCATCGCCTCCGGCATGCTCTGGATGGGACTGCACTACATCGTCCAGGGATGGCTCGCGCCCACCCTCGGCGAGCAGCTCATCACAGTCGGTGCCGCCGAACTGGTCTGGGTGGCGCCGCTTCTGATCGTGCTGGGAGCGACACTCTCGATCGCCTCCTCGGTGGTCTCCCTCAATCGCTACCTGAAGGTGTGAGCATGTCCCAGAGCATCCTGCGCCGTCCCCTGAGCATGATCGCCGCCGCCCTGATGGTGCTGCCGATGCTCATGATGCCGGTCTCCCCGGCGGCGGCCGAGGGCACCAAGGACGACAAGATCGCCGAGCGCTCCGAGATCGATCAGCAGCTCGAGGACCTGCGGATCGAGCTGAACGACGTCAACACCGAGCTCGCCGAGACCTATCTCGCGCTCGCCGAGACCGAGCTGCTGATCCCGCAGGCGCAGGAGGATCTCGAGGTGGCCCAGGCCGAGCTCGTCGAAGCCCGCGAGGAAGATCGCATCATCGGGGAGCGTCTCACCACCGCGCAGGGGGAGGAGGAGCGCCTCTCCGGCGAGGTCGAGGAGGGGCAGGAGGAGGTGGATCGCAGCGGCGGCGAGCTCGCCACCGTGGCGCTGACCGCCTACAAGGGCGGCGGCATGCCGAGCCCCTCCACCATCTACCTCGGCAACCAGTCCCCGCAGGATGCCGTGGACCGCTCCATGAACTACCGGATCACCATGGCCTCCCAGGGCACCCGGCTGGACACCCTCCGCACCGATCAGGTGGTGACGGAGAACTCCGCCGAGCGCCTCACCGCGGTGCGCGAGGAGATCAAGCAGCTCAAGATCGATGCCGAGAATGCCGTCAAGCGGACCGAGACCGCCGAAAGAGAGGCCTCCGAGGCGAAGACCGACCTCGACGCGCTCTACGAGACGCAGAAGACCCAGCGGAACACCCTCGAGGAGCAGAAGACGAAGTACGAGGGGGACACCAGCACTCTGGAATCCCGCAGCACCACCCTGGACGGCGAGATCGAGGAACTCGCCCGGCAGGAGCGGGAGAAGGAGGAGCAGGCCCGTCAGCAGCGGGAGAAGCAGAGCAGCGGTGGCAGCAGCGGGGGAGGCTCCTCGAGCGGCTCAGCGGATACCGGCGGCGGCTGGGTCTATCCCGTCAACGCCCGGCTGAACTCGAACTTCGGCTGGCGCGTCCACCCGATCTACGCCACCCGAAAGCTCCATGCAGGGGTCGATTTCCCTGCGGCCTGCGGAGTTCCAGTGGGGGCCACCCACTCCGGTCGCGTGATCGCCAGGACCTACAGCAGCGGCGCCGGCAACAAGATCATCCTCAGCCACGGTATCCAGAACGGTCGCCTGGTCACCAGCTCCTACCACCACCTGCAGGGCTACGCACAGCCGGTCGGTGCGCAGGTCTCCGCCGGCACCACCGTGGGCTATGTGGGCACCACCGGCTCCTCGACCGGCTGCCACCTCCACTTCGAGATCCACGAGGACGGCAACGCCGTCAACCCCGGCAAGTACCTCTGAGCCTCGCCGCTCAGCGGTGTCCGGCACGTCCGCGGGACCGACGACGTCCGCCGCCCGCGAAAATCGTTCGCGACCGGCGGTGGCCACCGCGTAAGCTGTGGTGTCCGGTCGCGAGGCGCGGCTGGTCATGCAGGGACTGCGACGAAAGGCAGGAGGGACCACCGATGGCGGCGAAGAAGGCTGCGGCGAAGAAGGCCGCTGCGGAGGAAGGCCCTCCGAAGAAGCGCATCGCGTCGAACAAGCGAGCCACCCACGACTACTACATCGACCAGACCTGGGAAGCAGGCATCGTCCTGACCGGGACCGAGGTGAAGTCGCTGCGCGACCGCGGTGCGTCCCTGATCGATGGCTACTGCTATATCGAGGGCGGCGAGGTGTGGATGGACAACGCCCACATCGCGCCCTACGTCAAGGGCACCTGGACCAACCACGCCGCCCGTCGCAAGCGAAAGCTCCTGCTCCACAAGCAGGAGATCGAGAAGCTCGCCAGCAAGTCGCGGGAGAAGGGCTTCACCATCGTGCCGATGGAGATGTACTTCCTGGGCTCGCATGCGAAGGTCGTCATCGGTCTGGGCCGAGGCAAGAAGGAATGGGACAAGCGCCAGACCCTGCGGGAGAAACAGGATCTGCGCGAGGCTCAGCGAGCGATGCGCCAGCGCGAGATCGCCTGACCTGAGCTGCTGCGCGGCGACGCAGCGGGAGACCGGTGGGTCGTCAGGGCCATCCGCCCGTGGCGTCAGACCGCCAGATCCCGTCGCTCGAGTCGAGCGACGGTCTGCCTGCTGGAGCTGAGCACGCCCTCGTCGGCCACTCCCAGGTGCTCCCGCATGAAGAGCGACCGCCTCGCATCGTCCTCCGCGAGGTCCCACTGCCGTGCGGCGGCACGGGAGCGCCCGGCCTGCTGCTCCGCCCGTGCGTGCTCGAATCGGCACTTCGCCCGATGCTGGAACACGGCGGCCAGCGCCGACAGCGACGAGGGGGAGGTCGGATCCTCCAGCCCCGTCTCCTCGGCGGCCAGGTCCAGCTGCTCCTCCGCAGCGAGGAACGCCCCCTGCCACTGCAGCACATGGGCATAGCGAGCCCGGCGCACGGCTCGCATCACCGGGGAGAGACCGCTGTCCTCGAGGGCGGCGCGGCCGGCGATCGCGGCCTCGTCGAGCCGTCCGAGCATCCTCAGATACGCGACCGTGCGGGGATCCCTCGGATGCAGCGCGCACCACTCGCTCAGTGTGCTCGGATCAGAGACCACCTCCCGCAAGCTGTCGTCATCGATCCGGACCTGGACACCTGCTGCCTCGAAACTGCTCACCGCCCCATCATCGCGGCCGGCGAGGGGTGCGGTCCAGGTCGACGGGCTTCGCCGTGAGCTGAGGGATATTCGCTTCAGAATCACGGCCGGGCGCGGTAGAGTAGGAGCACGACGTACGGGGAGGCCCGACGTCCGTGGATGTTTGACAACAGAAGAGTGAGTGCAAGGACGGCCCTGAGGGGCCGTCGATATCTGTGCTGCATACCCACGCTGGGGGCCGATCGGTTTCGACGGTAGTTGTCCAGCAAGGGGAAGCGGGCCGAGAATCCAGAGTCATCTCGTAAACGTTCTCTGGAAACCAATAAGTGCCGAACCTAAGCGCACTGACTTCGCTCTCGCTGCCTGATCAGCGTTAGCAGTCTGGAACCCCGGGCGTGCTTCTGACCCGGATCGTTCCATCATCTAAGAAGCCACTGCTGCCGACCCTCGTCATCGGGGAAGGATGAACACCTCAGAGTGACTGAGTCTGTCGACGACGTGTCCGTGCGAACGTCGGGACTGAGAAAACGTCAATACGGACTGCGCCCGGAGAAGCCCTGGCTCCGCACTATCGGACGCGGGTTCGATTCCCGCCGGCTCCACCATTGCACTCACCACGAAAGGCCCCCTCACCTGCGCTGATGCGCGGGGGAGGGGGCCTTTTGCGTTGCCGGTCTCAGCCGCCGTAGGTCAGGCCGTGCCCGAGCTGGTAGCGGTTGCCGTCGGCGTCGACGTACACATACGGACGCCCCTGCATGTGCTGCTCCTTGGCGAAGCCGGGGACATCGTTCGGAGACGCGCAGCGACCGTCCTCGTCGACCGCGATCGCGGCGGCGTCGATCGGGAAGGTGATCGGCAGCTTCCCGGTGGGGGAGAACCCGCCGAGGATCGCCTCGACCATGATCCCGTAGTCGGTCTCGAAGCCCATCAGCAGGCCGTCGGCGAGCGGTTCGATGCCGTCGAGCAGCCAGGGGAACAGGGTGTTCAGGCCCACCACCATGGTGTCCACGTGCGTGCGGATGTCGCGGACCTTCTCGATGTCCACGTGGGAGTGGTCATCGATGCCGAGGTCGCCGATGCCCACGAACTCGAAGTACGAGCCGATGAAGGGGCGCAGCAGCAGGATCGCCACGTCCGCGTCGTGGTAGTCGGTGGTGAAGGAGATGCCGGGGTGGGCCTGGGCGAGCCGGCGGCGCAGCGCGTCGAGCTCCTTGACGGTCAGGCCGGTCGCGAACAGCTCCACGTACACCCGCTTGCCGGCCAGGGACTCGGCGGTCAGAGGCAGCGTCCCGTCATGGTTCTTGGCGAGGACCACGGACTTGAGGTGCGCGTCCTCCGCGGCGGCGCGGGCCTCGGCGTTCTGCACCACCCGGTCCGCCTCGTCGGGATCCACGTAGGGGTTCTCGAACAGGCCCAGGGCGAACAGCTCCTCGAGCAGCAGGGCGGCGGCGCCGTCGAGCCGTTCGGAGGTGAAGTGGCCCTTGACGTACGCCTCGCGCACGGAGGCCACATCATTGGTGTCGGCGAACATGTCGGTGCCGGCCATCACGGCCCGGCCCACCCGCTCGGGGGTGCTGAGGTCCTCGACTCCCCACGCCATCTTCGAGAGCACGCCGGAGTCGGAGTTGATGTAGCCGCGGTGCCCCATGGCGCGCAGCAGGCGCAGCACCTCGCCGTTGAACGCGAAACCGACCTGCTCGAAGTCCGTCAGCCGGCCCTGCGGCGTCGAGGACTTCTCCTTCGAGGGGATCGAGTAGTACGGCATGATCGAGGAGGTGCCCGCGTCCAGTGCCGCCTGGAACGGCGGCAGGTGGTAGTCCTCCAGCGAGCCCGGGGTGGGATAGATGTTGAAGCTGCCCTCCGCATAGTGCGGATCGGTGCCGTTCTCGCGAGGGCCGCCGCCGGGGAAGTGCTTGGTGGTCAGCGCGACGCCGTCGGCCTCGAGACCGTCCTCTCCCTGGAACCCGCGCACCAGCGCCCCGATCGCCTTGCTGACGAACTCGGGGTCCTCGCCGAGGGTGCCCTGCCCGCGGAACCAGCGCGGATCGGTGAACACGTCGGCCATGTACATATAGCCCTTGCGCAGGCCCGAGGCGCGCCACTCCGCGCGGGAGTGCGCGGCGAAGGACTCGATCACCTCGAGCGAATCAGTGGCGGCGAGGCCCAGGGTGCCCGGCCATTCGGTGAAGGGCTGGTCCTCGGGGGTGCCGCCCATCTTGAAGGCGCCGGCCTCGTTCTTCGAGTTCGCGGCGACGATCACCGGGATGCCCCAGCGGGAGTCCTCGGCGACCTCGTTCATGGTGTTGATCCAGGTCGCGATACGGGAGCCGGTGGGCTCCTCACGCAGGATGAAATGGCGGATGTTCAGCTCGGAGATCATCTGCGTGGTGCCCTCGAAGGGGATCCCGGCGCTGGTGTGCGGATCGAGCTTGATCGGCAGGTACTGCTCGTCGAGCACGCCCTCGTGGCTGGTGAACTCCTTGTTGTGCTGGGAGATGCCCATCGGCCGCGAGGTGATGACCATCAGGCCGAGCTTCTCGTCCGGAGACATTCTCGAGGCCAGGTCCGCGGCGCGCTCGGCGGGGGTCAGCCGCCAGTCCTCGAAGGGGGTCAGCTCCCCGTCCCCGTCGAGGTCGCGGAACTTCAGCCCGTCGACCTCGATGATCTGCTTGACCCTGCTCGAAAGTGGCACCTGCTCGGTCATCGCTGTCCTCCTGTGGTGATGAGTGATTCGAAGCCCAGCGAGACGAGGTGCCGCCGGCTCGAGGCCAGCGATTCCCAGATGTCCCGCCCGTAGGTCTGGTCCTGCTCGATGAGCAGATGCTGTGCGCCGGAGGCGATCCCCTGCTCGATGACCGGCTTCCAGTCGAGAGTGCCCTCGCCTACCTCGGCGAACTGCACGACGTCGCCCTGCCAGAAGCGGGAGAAGGTCTCCAGATCACCGGAATCCCGCGCGTCCAGGACCTCCTCCGGAGGCATCGCGATCCGGAAGTCCTTCAGGTGCACGAGATCGAGTACCCCGTCGAAGTCCTTCAGGGTGCGTTCGGGGTCCTGCCCGCCGCGCTGGACCCAGTGGCAGTCGATCTCGAACCGCAGATGGGGTGCCTGCTGGCGCAGCCGGTTCAGGAGCGTCGTGCCCTCACGCTTCGCGAACTCGATGTGGTGGTTGTGGTAGCTGAGGCTGATCCCTCGCTCGGCGAGGCGCTGGGCGTAGTCGTCGACCTCAGCGGCGAAATCATCGAAGGCCTCCGGGGAGCGCAGCGCCGTCATCGGCATCATGCCGATCCTGATCATCGAGGTGCCCAGGCGCCGGGCATGCTCGACATGGAGGTCGAAGTCGTCCGCGAGGCTGAGGTCGTCGCTGCCGGGCGGGACGGTGGTCTTGGAGGAGATCGCCGCGACCTCGATGCCGAGGTTCGTGCGCGCGGCCTCCATGCCGGCGACATTCTCCTCGGTCATCGGGATCTGGGAGACCTCCACCACCTCGAAGCCGGTCTCCTTCACACGCTCCAGCACAGGGACTATGCCCTGGTCACGAACATGCTCCTTCAGCATCATCAGCTGTATTCCGATGCGGGCCACGAGGCACCTCCGGGTCGTTGCAGGGATGCGGCGGTCGACGGCGATGCCGGAAGGCCGCATGGTGCTCACGGTAGCCATCGATCGGTCTCACCTGGAGCAGTTGTCTCACATTGCCTCGGGGCCTACGCGCCACGGCGGAGAGGTCGAGGTCGTTGCCGAGTGAGGCAGGTCACCGTACGGTGGCTGGATGACCAGCCTGCCTCGCGAGGCTCCCCTCCTGCCGACGGCCGATCTTCCTGTGGACCTGCGCCGCGTCGAACTGCTGTGCGCGCGACTGCGCCCTGAAGAGGGGTTCCAGCTCGAACGGATCGACTGGGCGATCGGGCGTGCACCGCGCGGCGAGGGCTGGGACAACGCGCTCTGGCCGGTGGGCCGGCTGGACGGCAGTCCCCTGGTGCTGAGGGTTGCGCGGCGGGAGTCCGCCCGCGCGCTGCTGGGACGCGAGGTGACGGTGCTGCGGCGCCTGCGCGGTCTCGGGATCCCGCTCCCGATGGGTCTGCCGGTCATCCTGGCCACTGCCGATGACGCCGTGCTGGTGCGGTGGATCGACGGCAGCACCGCGGATGAGGCGCCCCCGCTGCTCCGCGAACACGTTGCGCACGACCTCGCTCAGATGCTCGCCACGATTCATTCCGGTCCCGCACCCGAGGTCGGCAGGAACCCCGTGCGAGGGGTTCCGCTGAAGAATCGGGAGGCGGCATTCACCGCCGATCTGGAACGTGCCGTCCTGTCGGACGCCCAACGGGAGCGGGCCGCGGCACGGTGGAGGGCCGGGCTGGCGGCCGGTCTCTGGGAGGGCAGGGACCTGCTGCTGCACGGTGATCCTCACCCGGGGAACGTCGTGGTCCCGCTGCCGGGGAGGGGAGGACCGGCCTCGCTGATCGACTGGGGCGATACGACGCGCGGCGATCCGGCCAGCGACCTGGGGGGACTGCTGCTGCACCAACCCTCGACCTCACTGCTGGAGCGCTATCGCGAATCGGCTACCTGGACCGGGATCGACGACGATCAGATCTGGGACGCGCTGGTCTCCAGGGCGTGGGCGTGGGGGTCCCGGATGGCTCTCGCGCTGCTCACCGCCTATCCGTCCACGCACAGCCTGGGCGCCGTCGGAAAACGGCTGCTCTCGAGCTGAGGCGGGGCACCGCCACCGGCCACGCATAACCTGGGAGCGTGCCCGTTGCGCCCCTCACTGCACGTCGCGCGTCATCACCGCACGTCATTGCCACGCCTCGTCGTCGGCGGTGGCATGGATCAGCTCCTCGAGCTCCTCGAGGTCATCGCACCCGAGCAGGTCCAGGACCTGTTCGGTGCCCTCCGGTGAGAATTCCCCGCGACCCGAGCAGCGGTCTCCACGTACAGTGGACCCGCCATGACCACGCCTTCCTCGACACCCTCTTCGACGCCTGCTTCCGCGCACTCCTCGGCGCCTGCCACCGAGATCTCCGGGCTGCGCCTGAACTATCCCGCAGAGCTCCCCGTCTCCCAGCAGCGGGGCGACATCCTGGACGCGCTGCGCGAGCACCAGGTGGTCGTGGTCGCCGGTGCCACCGGGTCCGGAAAGACCACCCAGATCCCCAAGATGCTGCTGGAGCTCGGGTACGGCAAGCGTGGGAAGCTCATCGGCCACACCCAGCCGCGACGGATCGCCGCCCGCTCCGTCGCCCAGCGCATCGCGAGCGAACTCGGCGAGAAGCTGGGGGAGGGGACCGTCGGATTCCAGGTCCGCTTCACCCGCGAGACCAGCCGCAATGCCCGGCTGAAGCTCATGACCGATGGCATCCTGCTGGCGGAGATCGGCCGTGACCGGCTGCTGAAGCGCTATGACGCGATCATCATCGACGAGGCCCACGAACGGTCCCTGAACATCGACGTGATCCTCGGCTACCTGCGCCAGATCCTGCCCCAGCGGCCGGATCTGAAGGTCGTCATCACCTCGGCCACGATCGACCCCGAACGCTTCGCCGAGCACTTCGCGAGCACCTCGCCGTCGGGCGAGAAGCGGCCCGCTCCGATCATCGAGGTCTCCGGCCGCACCTACCCCGTCGAGATCCGCTACCGCCCCCTGGTGCTCGAGCCGGAGATCGAGGAGGACGACGAGCTCGAGGACATCCACTCCATCGAGCGCGACCTCACCCAGGCCATCACCGACGCGGTCGACGAGCTCGCCGCCGAGGGACCCGGCGACATGCTCGTCTTCCTCCCCGGCGAGCGCGAGATCCGGGAGATCTCCGAGGCGCTGACCACCCACCTGAACCGCGGCACCCGAGGCAGGGCCGCACTGCCGGTCGAGGTGCTCCCGCTGTTCGGGCGGCTCTCCGCCCAGGACCAGCAGAAGATCTTCTCCCCGCCGCAGGCCGGCACCTACCGTCGACTCATCCTGTCCACGAACGTCGCCGAGACGTCGCTGACCGTCCCCGGCATCACCTACGTCATCGACTCGGGCCTGGCCCGCATCTCCCGCTACTCCCAGCGCACCAAGGTGCAGCGCCTCCCCATCGAGCCGATCTCCCAGGCCAGTGCGAACCAGCGCTCGGGCCGCTCGGGCCGCACCTCCCCGGGCATCGCGATCCGGCTGTTCTCCGAAGAGGACTTCGAGGGCCGCGACGAGTTCACCGAACCCGAGATCCTGCGCACCTCGCTCGCGTCCGTGGTGCTGCTGATGACCTCGCTGGGCCTCGGCGACGTGGAGTCGTTCCCCTTCGTCGAACCGCCCGCCTCCCGCGCGATCACCGACGGGGTGCGGCTGCTGGACGAGCTCGGCGCGATCGAGGACGCCCCGGGTGAGCCCGGCGGCCGCCGGCTCACGCGCGTGGGCCGCACCCTGGCCCGCTTCCCGCTGGACCCGCGGATGGCGCGCATGTTGATCGAGGCGCACCGCCTCGGCGCGCTGCGAGAGGTGCTGATCATCGTCGCCGCGATGTCGATCCAGGACCCGCGCGAACGGCCGCTGGGCCAGGAGCAGCAGGCGAAGGAGAAGCACAAGCGCTTCGAGGACGAGACCAGCGACTTCCTCGCCTATCTGAATCTCTGGAACCACCTCCAGGAGCGGCGCAAGGCCCTGTCGAACTCCGCCTTCCGCCGCGAGGTGCGCTCCGAGCACCTGCACTACCTGCGGATCCGCGAATGGTGGGACCTGCACACGCAGCTCAAGGACATGGCCAAGGATGCCGAGCTCACCCGCAACGACAACGACGCCTCCCCGCAGGCGATCCACCAGGCGCTGCTCGCAGGGCTCCTCAGCCACGTGGGCCTGCAGGACGACCGCACCCGGGAGTACGCCGGCGCCCGCGGCGCCCGCTTCGCGCTCTGGCCCGGCTCGGCGCTGTCCAAGAAGCGCCCCGACTACGTGATGGTCGCCGAGCTGGTGGAGACCTCCCGGCTCTGGGGTCGCACCGCCGCCCGGATCGATCCGGCCTGGGCGGAGGAGATCGGTTCCCATGTGCTCAAGCGCTCCCACTCCGCCCCGCACTGGTCCTCGAAGCAGGCCTCCGCGATGGCGCACGAGAAGGTCTCCCTGTTCGGGGTGCCGATCGTGGCGGACCGCGTCGTGGGCTATGGGCGCATCGATCCCGAGGCCGCCCGGGAGATCTTCCTCCAGAACGCCCTGATCGAAGGGGACTGGCGCACCCGCCACCACTTCTTCCGCGACAACCGGGCCCTGATCAAGGAGCTCGAGGAGCTCGAGGCGAAGACCCGCCGCCGCGATCTGCTGATCTCCGATGAGCAGCTGTTCAGCTTCTACGACCAGCGGATCCCCGCCACGGTCGTCTCCGGCACGCACTTCGACAGCTGGTGGAAGACGCAGCGTCACCAGACCCCGGACCTGCTCACCCTCACCGAGCAGGACCTGCTCGCGGCCGACGAGGGCGCGCGCGAGGCGATCGCCGCGGACTTCCCCGATGCCTGGGTGCAGGAGGACATCACCCTGCCGCTGAGCTACTCCTTCGGCGAGGTGGGGGCGAAAGGCGTCGACGGCGTCACTGCGACCGTGCCGCTGGCCGTGCTGAACCGGCTGCAGGATCGGGGCTTCGACTGGCTCGTTCCCGGCATGCGCGAGGAGCTCGTCACCGAGCTGATCCGCTCCCTGCCCAAGGCCATCCGCCGCCACCTGGTCCCCGCCCCGGAACGCGCCAAGACGGTCGCCGGGACGCTCCACGACGAGGATCCCGACACCGGGGAGCTGTTCCTCGAAGCCGTCGCCGATGAGCTGGTCGCCCTGCCCGGCGTTCCCGACGACCTCCCGCTGTACGGTCCTGAGTTCGATCTCGCGAAGCTGCCTCCGCACCTGCGGATGCACTTCCGCGTGGTCGACGACAAGGGCCGACAGATCGGCACCGGTGATGATCTCGAGACGCTCAAGGGGCGGCTCAAGCAGCGCGTGGACGCCTCGGTCTCCGCCCAAGCAGATGACCTGGCCCAGCAGGATCTGCCGAGCTTCCCCGCCGAGGGCGTGCCGGCGGTGCGGGAATCCACCGTCGGCGGCCTGAAGGTCACCGGCTACCCGGCGCTCGTCGCGCGTCGCGGCGAGGACGGACGCCTGCGGCAGGTGGATCTCGCCGTGCTCGCCACGGCCGACGAACAGGCGCTCGCCCATCGCGAGGGTGTCATCGCCCTGCTCGACCGCGATCTCGGCGCCGATCTCGGTGCGGTGCTGAACGCGCTGCCGAATCCGACGAAGCTCGCCGTCGCGGGCTCGGACTACGCCTCGACCGCCGCGCTGCTCGCCGATGCCTCGACGGCGGCGACGGTGCACCTCGTCGGCTCTGCGGTGGTGCGCACGCGGGCGGAGTACGACGCCCTCCTGGACCGGGTGCGCACCCAGCACGTCGCTCTCGCCGCCCAGGCGGTGAAGGACGCGGCAGCGGCCCTCGCCACCGCCGGGAAGCTGCACAAGGAGCTCTCGCGGGCCCCATCGCTGGCCGTGCTCTCCCACCTCACCCAGATCCGGGAGCACGCCGCCTCGCTGCTGGGGGACGGGTTCATCGCCCGCACCGGCATCACCCACCTCCCGGATCTGCGCCGCTACCTCGAGGCCGATGCGATCCGCCTGGACAAGCTGCCCGGCAACCCGCGCCGGGATGAGCAGCTCGCCTGGCAGATCGGAGATCTCCAGCAGCACTGGGCGACGCAGAAGGCCAAGCTCTCCGCCCGCCGTCGTGCCGAACCCGCCGCCCGCGAGATCGACTGGCTCCTCGAGGAGTTCCGTGTGAGCCTGTTCGCACAGACCCTCGGCACGAAGCAGACGGTCTCGGACAAGCGGATCCGCAAGGCGATCTCCGAGCTCGCCTGAGATCGGATGAGAGCTGTGGCCGGTGCGGAGCCGAACAGGGCGGGAGCAAAGCCTGCCGGGCACGGGGTCTCGTTGTGGCGCACGGCACCCACAGCGTGTCAGCGCGGTCACGTGACGAAATCTTTACCTGCCACCGCTGCCAGAGATAACGGCGGGCGAGCCGGAACGAGCCTCGATCCCCTGCGCGTCCCGATGACCGGCGGGAACGCCCGCAGCGCGCGCGTCTGGTGCCGGGCGCGCTTCGGTCATGGCTCCCACAAGAGGAGACCCTCCTCGTGGTCGGAGGGAGCGGACGACGTGACCTGCACCCTTCCCTCGCCGTGATCGCTTCGTTACCTTGGCACAGCTCGGGATGACCGGGCATCGCCACCGTCTCGGAACGAAGGATCGCCCTCCTCATGGCCTCTGCCACCACCGTCCGCACCGCCGCCCAGTTCTCTCGCCGCGGCCTCATCGCCGCCGGCACGTTCGGCCTCGCCTCTGCGGCGGGCCTCGGTGTCCTCGCCCCTGCCTCCGCGGCCGAGCTCGGTGCGGAGGCTCCGACGGGCGCCGAGGAGTGGACCGAGGAGTTCTTCACGCGCCCCGAGACCCGCGAAGGCTTCCTCGTCGACGCGATGGACGACTGGCAGCTCGCCAACGCGAAGTTCATCATCGCCGCGGTGAAGGGCCACGACCTCGGTGAGGAGGTCGCCGTCATCGCGCTGATCACCGCGATCGTCGAGTCATGGCTGTACAACTATGAGCCGGCCGTGGACGCGGATTCCGGCGGCCTGTTCCAGCAGCGCCCCTCGATGGGATGGGGCACCTACGACCAGGTGCGCCACAAGCAGCACGCCCTGGACGCCTTCCTGGGGCTCGCCGAGGACACCGACGCGCCGGGGCTGCTCCAGGCCATCCCCGACGTCACGCGCTGGGATGCCGGCGCCGCTGCGCAGACGGTGCAGCGCTCCGCGCACCCCGAGCGCTACGCGGAGCAGGTCACCGCAGCGCGACAGATCTGGAAGCGCTATGCCTCCGAGGTCGCGCCCTTCACCGCCTGAGACGTCGCGGGGGTGATCACAGGCCCAGGGTCGCGTCCTCGCAGGGCTCGGCATCGACCCGGACGTCGGTGATGCGCAGCTCTCCGTCGATGTAGAGCTGCAGCCGGGACCCGCTCGGGCCCTTGCTCTCCAGCCAGTAGGCGGCGCCGGAGCTCTGCTCGCGCCCCAGGGGCGTGAAGCCGTGCTCCTCCAGGACCGGGTCCAGCGCCTCGCGCCAGGGGCCCCAATCCCGGCCCTGGCCGGGTTCCGGGTAGAGGACGTCGTCCGCCGTCCAGATCCCCGGGCGGTAGCGGCAGTCCTGCGCGCCGGGTTCGATGACCCCCTGTGCCCCCCGCTCCCAGGCCAGCGGGCGTACCGCGGTGAGCGCTCCGAGGACGTCCTCCGCCACGACCTCGTACTGCGCCACCGCGTCCTGTGCGGGCAATGCCGCTCCACCGCCTCCGCATCCCGCCATCACGAGCAGCGCTGCTGCGAGCAGGGCGGCGCGGCGGGGGAGGAGCCGGCGGCATGCCGGCCGTCGCTCACCCATGGGCGGCCCCCAGGTCGATCCCGCCGGCGGCGGCGAAGTCGTCGGGGATCTCCAGCGCCAGACGCACCGATCCGCGCCGTCCCGGCGTCGAGGGCTCGGCCACGAGCAGCAGCAGATCACCGATTCCCTCCAGCTCGGTCACGTCACCGGGGCGCATCGTCAGCTCCTGTGCGCGCTCCGCGCCGGACACGGACAGGCGCAGCACTGCGTAGGGTCCGCCCTCGTCCGCCAGGGTGCGGACGATCCCCACCCGGAGCGCGCCGTGCGTGAGCTGGCCGGTCTGCTGAACGACGTGCTGCGTCCACATCGGCTCACTCCCCGATCCCGGTCATGAAGATCGAGGTGGCGTAGGCCGGATCGTCGGGATCGATCCTCACCTCGTAGGCGGTCGAACCGTTCGGCCCGTGAGGGTTGGTCAGGATGATCTCGCCGCTCTCCTCGTCGTAGCCGGAGACCTGGTACACGTGGGCGGCCACCAGGTCATCGCGCGCCGGCCCGATCGGCATCAACGGGTCGGTCATCACCGTGATCGGGCGGCCCTCATCGATCGCCTGCCGGTACTCGTCGAAGGAGGGCTGCCCGAGGGAGTCCGATTCCTGGGCGGACTCGCCGGTGAGCATCTCCAGGCCGGCGGCAGGGGTGTCCGCGGAGACGGCCGAGGGCCGGCCGTCGTGCGCGTTGATCATCGCCATCTCGAAGATGGTCGCCCAGCTGGGATCGCCGGTGCCGTCATCCATGGTGCCGTTGACGCCGAGGTCCTCGGGGCGGACGGGGACGTCCTGCCACTCGCCGTCGACGAAGAGCCGCACTTCCCAGCCGTCGGAGCCCGGCGGCTCGCCGGCGCCGCTGATGTGCTCGCTCAGGAGGCCCGGATCCGTCTGCTGCACGGCCATCAGGGCGGCGAGGTACCAGCAATCGCCGAGCGAGCCCTGGTTCACGAGGGAGGACTCGATGCCGCTCCGATCGATGTCCACACCGGCAGGATCCCACCGAGGGTTCTGCTCGGTGTACCGCGTGCCGAGAAGGCTCTCGGGATCACCTGCCTCGATGCGGTCGCGCCACAGGTCACCGACGCGCTCACCGGTGTTGATCAGATCCGACCAGTCCAGGAACTGCCCTCCGAGCATTCCGTCGTAGTCCCCGGCACCGATTCGGCCCTCGGGATCGGAGGCGGCGTCCTGCTGCGCTGCCTGGAGCGCGAGATGCTCGGCCGCGGTGCCCAGATGGTCTGCGGTCAGCGACAGCTGCTGACGACTTCGCTCCCAGAGCTGCCGGAAGTCGTCGGCGTCGGGGCCCTCCCAGCCGACGCCGACCACAGCGGCCTGCAGCGCCTCGGCAGTCCCCGTGAGCTGCCCGTCGTGATCTCGGAATCGGCGCGCGAGCGCCACCAGTTCTGCCGTATCGGCCCCCCAGAACGTCATGCCCGAGGATCCCACGAACGATGTGATGCACGCAACGCAGGGCAGGGACGGGGCGAGGTGCAGGCCCTCATCGGCTCGGCTGCGGACTCGGCCGGTGCTCCGTCCGGGCTCGGCGCGGCGTTCTGTCGTTCCCCGGTGCCGCGCCCTGTCCCTACGGAGCCGTTGACCTCGTTAGGCTGTGCCTCATGTCACCGTCGCCATCCGTGAGCTACTCCATCACGATCCGTCTCGAGTTCGCCGCCCGCTCTGCCGCCGTCAGCGACATCACCAGCCGTATCGAGAAACGTGGCGGCACCGTCACGGCGCTCGATGTCTCCGCCTCCGGGCCGGAGCGGATGCGCGCGGACATCACCGTGCTCACCGCAGGCCACGACCATGCCATGGAGGTCGTGGACGAGCTGCGCGGGGTCGAGGGCGTCGAGCTCGGCAAGGTCTCCGACCGGACCTTCCTCGCCCATCTCGGCGGCAAGCTCACCGTCGAGTCCAAGCTGCCGATCCGACACCGTGACGACCTCTCGATGATCTATACCCCGGGCGTGGCGCGTGTGGTCAAGGCGATCGCGGAGAATCCGGAGGACGCACGGCGCCTGACCATCAAGCGCAACACCGTCGCGGTGGTCACCGACGGCTCCGCCATCCTCGGACTCGGAGACCTCGGCCCGCTCGCCGCGATGCCGGTGATGGAGGGCAAGGCCGCGCTGTTCAAGCGCTTCGCCGGCATCGACGCCTTCCCGATCTGTCTGGACGCCCACTCGGTGGACGACATCGTCTCCCACGTGAAGGCGATCGCGCCGGTCTTCGCCGGCATCAACCTCGAGGACATCTCCGCCCCCCGCTGCTTCGAGATCGAGGACCGCCTGCGCGCCGAGCTCGACATCCCCGTCTTCCACGACGACCAGCACGGCACCGCGATCGTGGTGGTCGCCGCGCTGCGCAACGCCCTGCGTGTGGTCGAGAAGGACATCGCCACAGCTCGCATCGTGCTCTCCGGAGCGGGAGCGGCCGGCACCGCGATCCTGCGCCTGCTGCGCGCCGCCGGCGCCCGCGACGTCATCGTCACCGACATCGACGGCATCGTCCACGAGGGCCGCGAGCAGCTCGAAGGGCGCCTTCCCTGGATCGCCGAAGTCACCAACCCGCGAGAGCTCACCGGCACGCTTCGCGATGCCGTGGTCGACGCGGACGTGTTCATCGGCGTGAGCGCCGGGAACATCCTCACCGCGGAGGACGTCGCCACCATGGCCGAGCGCTCCATCGTGTTCGCGATGGCGAACCCGACCCCCGAGATCGATCCGGCCGAGGCGGTCAAGCATGCCGAGGTGGTCGCGACCGGTCGCAGCGACTTCGCGAATCAGATCAACAACGTCCTCGCCTTCCCCGGCGTGTTCCGCGGTCTGCTGGACGCCCACGCCACCCGGGTCAGCGACCGGATGCTGCTGGCGGCGGCGAAGGCCCTCGCCGATGTCGTCAGCGCCGACGAGCTCAACCCCACCTACATCGTGCCCAGCGTCTTCCATGAGGGCGTCACCAAGGCGGTGGCGAACGCCGTCGAGACGGTCGCCCGCGAGGAAGCCGGCACGGTCGACACCATCACCGGCGCGATGACCGCCGTCTACGCCGACGAGATCACGCTCGAGGGCTGAGGCTGAGCGACGCTCCACAGCACGAACGGCGCTCACCGCACGGTGAGCGCCGTTCGTGCTGTTCGACCGCTCCCGGTCAGCGGGTGCTGAGCGCCACCGGCTCGCCCTCGGGGCTCACCTGGCGCTGCGCGGCGGCTTGCCGGAGCACCCGTTCACCCACCCAGGTGGCGACCCCGAGAGCGATGCCGACCGCATCGAACAGGACATCGGCGGCGTCGCCGCTGCGCGCGGGCATCGCCACCAGCTGCACCAGCTCGATCAGCACGGCATGCGCGAGGGCGACGATCACCACCCAGCCCATCGGGAACCGCTTCCGCGGTGCCAGGACCCGGCCTGCGGCGAAGACGGTCAGAGCGAACACCAGCAGATGCACGACCTTGTCGAGGCCGGGCACCTCAGCACCAGGGATGCCACCCGGCAGCGAGGGCAGGTAGAAGCCGATGTTCAGCAGCAGGGCCAGGGCCAGCAGGCCTAGCCGCCACACCAGCGAGCCACCCGCCCGTCGGACCTCCGAGGGCAGGCGGCGGATGAGATCGACGACGACGTCCATGGCCAGCATTCTTCCAGCCCCGTGCTCCGCGATCGGGGAGGCGAGGCCGTCACGTCGTCGAGGAGCTTGCCGAGTGCTGCCGGGAGGGACCGTGCTGCCGGGAAGGACAGCGCTGCCGGGAGGGACCGTGTCGGCGGGAAGGGTGCCGGTACGATCGAGGCATCACGTCACCTAGCCAGGGAGCAGTCATGTCCTCCACCTCCGACCCGTCCCGGATGGACCCTTACAGCGACGATCCGGGCGCAGCGCCCGGCAGCACCGCGGTGCTGGACCGTCAGCTGCAGGAGCAGGATCAGAAGACCGACGACGGCGACCACGACCGGTTCGCGCACTACGTGCGCAAGGACAAGGTCACCCAGGCCGCTCTCGGGGGGACCCCGGTGATCGCGCTGTGCGGGAAGGTGTGGGTGCCCGGCCGGGATCCCCAGAAGTACCCGGTATGCCCGGAGTGCAAGGAGATCTTCGAAGGGATGCGCGAGCCGAACGACGGCGGCGACGGCAAGGGCGGCTCCGGTAAGGGCGGCGGCTTCCGCGGCTTCTTCGGCGGGCGGCGCTGAGCCGTCCGACGTCGCCGGCCGGTCAGGCTCCGACGGCCGGCCAGGCGCTGTGGTCCTGTCAGACGCTGCTGATCAGGAACGCTCCTCGGAGCAGGAGGGCGCGCCGGACCTTCCTCACACCGCGTCCGTCGGCGGGTCGTCACCCGTCGGCGGTACGGTGGTCAGCGCTGTGAGTACCCCTTCTCTTTTCTCCACGAGTGATCCCCGCCAGCCCTCCGAGGCGGCCGCGAGATCGCTGCCCGTCGCCTACCCGGAACGTGCCGCCTGGGGCACCGTCCCCAAGCTGCGAGCCTGGCAGTCCGAGGCCCTCGAGCTGTACCGCGCCCGTGCCCCCAAGGATTTCCTGGCCGTCGCGACCCCCGGCGCCGGCAAGACCACCTTCGCGCTGCAGATCGCGGCCGCTCTCCTCTCCGAGGGCACCGTCCGCCGCATCACGGTGGTCGCGCCGACCGAGCACCTGAAGACCCAGTGGGCCGATGCCGCCGCGCGCGTGGGCATCTCCCTGGACCCGAACTTCTCCAACGCCCAGGGTGCCCACGGCAGCCACTACCAGGGCGTCGCGGTGACCTATGCGCAGATCGGCATGCATCCGGCGCTGCATCGCGCCCGCACCGAGGCCGACCGCACCCTGGTGATCCTCGACGAGATCCACCATGCGGGTGACGCCCGCACCTGGGGCGATGGTGTGCGGGACGCCTTCGATCCGGCCACCCGGCGGCTCGCGCTGACGGGCACCCCCTTCCGCTCGGACGACTCCCAGATCCCCTTCGTCACCTACGAGCAGGACGGCGAGGGCTTCCTGCGCTCGAAGGCCGACTTCACCTACGGCTACGGCGAGGCGCTGCGCGACCACGTGGTGCGCCCGGTGCTGTTCATGACCTACTCCGGGCGGATGCACTGGCGCACCAAGACCGGCGATGAGGTCTCGGCCCAGCTCGGCGCGCTCGAGACCAAGGACATCACCCAGCAGGCCTGGCGCACGGCGCTGGACCCCAAGGGGGAGTGGATCCAGTCGGTGCTCTCCGCCGCCGATCGCCGCCTCACCGAGGTGCGGCGCCATGTGCCCGACGCCGGCGGGCTGGTGATCGCCACCGATCAGAAGGCCGCCCGCTCCTATGCCGCGACCCTCCAGGACATCACCGGGCAGGCACCCACCGTGGTGCTGTCCGACGACGTCGGCGCCGGCAAGCGGATCGAGGACTTCTCCGCCTCCGAGGACCGCTGGATGGTCGCGGTGCGCATGGTCTCCGAGGGCGTGGACGTGCCCCGCCTGGCCGTGGGCGTCTACGCCACCTCGACCTCGACCCCGATGTTCTTCGCCCAGGCCGTCGGCCGCTTCGTGCGGTCACGGACCCGCGGCGAGACCGCGAGCGTCTTCCTGCCCACCGTCCCGATCCTGATGGGCCACGCCGCCGAGATGGAGGCCGAGCGCGACCATGTGCTCGATCGCCGTCCGAAGTCGGGGGATGAGGAGACCGGTCTCGACGAGAGCCTCATCGAGGAGGCGAACCGCCCCGAGCAGGCGAGCGATCAGCTGGAGATGAGCTTCGAGGCGCTCGAGTCCGAGGCCTCCTTCGACCGGGTGCTGTTCGACGGCGGCGAATACGGTGCCGGGGGCATGATCGGCTCGGAGGACGAGCAGGAGTTCCTGGGCATCCCGGGGCTGCTCGACGCCGACCAGATGCGCGAGGTGCTCCAGCAGCAGCAGGCCCAGCAGCAGGCGCGCCGGCAGAAGAACGGGACCGCGAACACGCCGGTCACGCCGGGGGTCGTCGATCACCGACAGCTGATGGAGCTGCGCAAGGAGCTCAGCGCCCTGGTCTCCGCGTGGGCGAAGAAGTCCGGCACCCCGCACGGCTCGGTCCACAACACGCTGCGCAGCCGCAGCGGCGGTCCGGCCGTCGCCCAGGCCAGCGCCGAGCAGATCCAGGAACGGATCGGGATCGTGCGCGGCTGGTTCGTCGGCCGCCGCTGACGCCGGACGCCCTGCTCAGCGCAGGATCCGCGCGGCCTCCGTGCCATCGGTGAGGGTCGGGATCGCGACCGGTCCATCAGGCCCGTCGTCGGCGGGGACTCCGAGCTCCATGACGGACGCCGCATGCCGCGCCCGCGCCGCCTGGACTCTTTCCGGAGCCCGCACGGCATCCACCGGTTCGCCGCCCAGGACCAGCGGCTTCTGCAGCGGCCGGAGAGACGTGCGGACCCAGTCCGGATTCGCGGTGTCCGAGGTCAGCTCCGCCGTGAGCTCCCGCTCGAACTCGGCGACCTCCGCCTCGCCGGGCAGCACCAGCTCGGCGTGGGCACGCTCGCTCACCAGCATCCGATAGGCGGCCTTGCCGGCGCCGAGGGTGGCCTTGCCGCTGGAGCGCTTCCCGACGGGGTGCATCTGCCCGTCGGAACCCTCCCGCTCGACCAGCTTGTAGACGAAGCCGGGAGCGGGATGCCCGCCGCCGGTGACCAGGCGGGTGCCGATGCCGTAGCCGTCCAGCGGCGCGTCCTTCAGCTCCTCGACCCGGTACTCGTCCAGATCGCCGGTCGCGGTGATGCGGGTCCCGGTCGCGCCGAGGGAGTCCAGCAGCGCACGCACCTGCACCGCCTGCTCGCCGAGGTCGCCGGAATCCAGACGCACGGCGCCGAGCTGCGGCCCGGCCAGCTCGACCGCGGTGCGCACCGCGGCGTCGACGTCGTAGGTGTCCACGAGCACCGTCGTCCCCACGCCCTGGGAGGCGAGCTGGGCGCGGAACGCCTCCTCCTCGGTATCGAACAGGAGCGTGAAGGCATGGGCGGCGGTGCCGGCGACGGGGATCCGGTAGTGGGCGCCCGCGGCGAGGTTCGAGGTGGAGGCGAAGCCGACGACATAGGCGGCGCGGGCCGCAGCGATCGCCCCGTCCTCGTGCACTCGGCGCCCGCCCATCTCGATGCAGGGCCGGCCGCGGGCGGCAGTGGTCATGCGGGAGCCGGCGGAGGCGACCCCGCTGTCGTGGTTGAGGATCGAGAGCACCACGGTCTCCAGCAGCACCGCGTTCTCGAAGCTGCCCTCGATGCGCAGCACGGGGGAGCCGGGGAAGTAGAGCTCGCCCTCCTGGTAACCGTGGATGTCACCGGTGAACCGGTAGTCCGCCAGGTGCTCGAGCGTCTCCTCCTTGAGCACGCCGGTCCTGCGCAGGTAGCGCAGGTCGGCGTCGTCGAAGCGGAAGTCGGCGATCGCGTCGAGCACGCGCCCGGTGCCGGCGAGCGCGCCATAGCGGCGCCCGTCGGGGAGTGAACGGGTGAACACCTCGAAGACGCAGCGCCGCGAGGCGGTGCCGGCCTCTCGGGCGGCCTCCAGCATCGTCAGCTCGTAGAGGTCGGTGAGCAGGGAAGAAGTCACGCGTCCACCGTAATGCGTGCCGCGTCTGCGGGAGGCAGGGCGCGCCCCGTAGACTCATCCCCGTTGTGTCTCGATCTCAGCAGGCGCGACGGAGCTCAGGAGGAATGTGCATGCCGGTGGAGATGCCGCGAGCGGACCCGGCGACGGGGACGCGCACCGCCCTCTCTCCCGAGGTGGAGGTGACAGCGGAGGCGGACGGTCCTTGGTGCACCGTGGTCTGGAACGACCCCGTGAACCTCATGAGCTACGTCGTGTTCGTCTTCCGCCGCTATTTCGGATACTCACGCCTGGTGGCAGAGCAGCTGATGATGCAGGTCCATGAGGAGGGGCGGGCGATCGTCTCGCGCGGCTCCCGAGAGCGGGTGGAGACCGACGTCCAGGCCATGCACTCCTTCGGACTGAGAGCCACGCTCGAACGTGCGGGGGAGGACTGATGGCGCACGCATTCCGGCGCCGCCCCGACGGCAGCCTGGCCTGCCGGCTCGACGGTGAGGAGAAGGCGATCCTCACCCAAGTCGCGCAGGAGACGGCGGACCTGATCCGCGCCGATCTCGGGATCGATGCCGAGCGCGATGTGCTGCGCCGCGCCGCCGAGAGCGAGGACCCGCTGCGCCGACTCGAGGCGGAGTTCGCGGGCCGGGATGCCCGGGAGCCGTCGGACTCGGCGGTCAAGCGGCTGTTCCCCGCCGCCTCGGAGGACCCTGGGCTCGCCGCGGAGTACCGCCGCCTGGGCCAGCAGGACCTCGCCGACGGGAAGCTCGCGGATCTTCGCACGGTGATGCAGGTGCTGGACGCGACCGGCGGCGGGCACAGCGAGATCGTGGTCGATGACGCGGGGGCGATGTCGATGCTGCGCGCCCTGAACGACGTGCGGATCGTTCTCGCCGACCGCCTGGGCCTCGAGCGCGACGGGGACTTCGACACCGTGCGGATGCTGCAGCAGATCGGCGAGCGGGTCGAGGGCATGGAGCGCTCCGGCGATGAGGAGCATGTGAGCTCCGACATCGTGATCGCTGTCTATGAGCTGCTCTCATGGCTGCAGGAGAGCCTCCTGCGCGCACTGGACTGATCCCGCGCGTCCCGCGCACTGGACTGATCCCGCACGTCCCGCGCGCTGCACCGCCTGGGTGCGAACTGTGAGACGGCACGCAGTGAGCGTGCGATCACTGCCATGGACGGCTGTCGAGATTAACCTTGCCAGGATGAACAATGCGCCGATCGGGATCTTCGACTCCGGGGTGGGCGGGCTGACCGTCGCCCGCGCCGTCCTCGACCAGCTGCCGCAGGAGGAGCTGGTCTACATCGGCGACACCGCGCACGGCCCCTACGGGCCGCGGCCCATCGCAGAAGTCCGGTCACTCGCGCTGGAGATCATGGACGAGCTCGTGGGCCATGGCGTGAAGATGCTCGTCATCGCCTGCAACACCGCCTCCGCCGCCGTGCTGCGCGATGCGCGGGAGCGCTATGACGTGCCCGTGGTCGAGGTCATCCAGCCGGCGGTGCGCCGCGCCGTCGCTGCGACCCGCAATCGCCGGGTCGGCGTGATCGCCACCGAGGGCACCGTCACCTCCCGCGCCTACGAGGATGCGTTCGCCGCCGCCCCTGATCTCAGGCTCACCGCCCAGGCCTGCCCGCGTTTCGTCGAGTTCGTCGAGAACGGCGTGGTCAGCGGCAGCGAGGTGGTCGACGTCGCCGAGGAGTACCTGGCCCCGGTGCGCGAGGCAGGAGTGGACACCCTGGTGCTGGGATGCACCCACTATCCGATGCTCGCCGGTCCCATCAGCTACGTCATGGGTCCTGATGTCACCCTGGTCTCCTCCGCCGAGGAGACCGCCCTGGATGTGTACCGCCAGCTGCGCCGCTCGGACCAGCTGCGGGAGACGGAGCGGGCACCCCGGCACGTGTTCTCCCAGACGGCAGCGGGTGATGGCAGCGCCCATTTCGCCCGCCTCTCGCGCCGGTTCCTGGGTCCTACCTTCGACATCACCGCCTCGTTGCCGGTGGTGCAGGCATGAGGGTCCACGTCATCGGCTGCAGCGGCAGCTTCGCCGGGCCCGACGGGGCGGCGTCGAGCTACCTCATCGAGCAGGAGGACGCGCAGGGCCGACTCTGGCGGGTGCTGATGGATCTGGGCTCCGGTGCCTTCGGCCCGCTGCAGAGCGTCATCGATCCGGCCGAGCTGGACGCGGTGGTCGTCTCCCACCTGCACCCCGACCATTATCTCGACCTCACCGGGCTCGAGGTGTTCTGGGCCTATCACGAGCGCGATGACCTGGGACGGCTGCCGATCTTCGCCCCCGCGCCGCTGCCTGAGCGGATCGCCGCCGTGCTGGGACGCAATGGTGACATCCCCGACGGAGTGGGCTGCGCACCCTTCGAGCACCATGCGCTCACGGACCACGATCGCTTCACCATCGGCCCGCTGGATTTCGAGACCCGCAGGGTGCTCCACCCGGTCGAGGCCTATGGCTTCCGGATCACCGGCGGCGGCAGCACTCTCGTCTACTCGGGCGACACCGATGCCTGTGATGCGCTGGACGAGCTCGCCCGCGGCGCGGATCTGTTCCTGTGCGAGGCCGGGTACATCGAAGGCCGTGACGACCGTTTCACCGGCGTGCACCTGACCGGCCGCCGCGCCGGGGAGAGCGCGGCCGGGGCCGGTGTGCGGCATCTCGCCCTGACCCACATCCCCGCGTGGACGGATCCAGAGATTCCGCTCGCCGAGGCGCGCGCCGTGCACTCCGGCCCGATCACGGTGGTCCGTCCGATGGATATCCTCGAGGTGCATCCCTGATCGACCTGCCGCGGAGGACGAGCGACTGTCGATGGCGGTAGATCAGGCAGAGTCTTTCCACCACGTCGAGGAAGGAGCTCCATGAGCTCTACGAACCAGACCCCTGCCGGCGACCGCGTCGACGGCCGCACCCCTGAGCAGCTGCGCGAGGTGCGCATCACCCGCGGCTGGCTGGACCAGGCCGAAGGCAGCGCCCTGATCGAGTTCGGCCGCACCCGCGTGCTGTGCACCGCCTCCTTCAGCGCGGGCGTGCCGCGCTGGAAGCAGGGCTCCGGTTCCGGCTGGGTCACCGCCGAGTACGCGATGCTGCCCCGTGCGACCAACACCAGGTCCCCCCGTGAATCCGTCAAGGGCAGGATCGGTGGCCGCACCCACGAGATCTCCCGCCTGATCGGCCGCTCGCTGCGCGCGATCATCGACCTCGACGCCCTGGGGGAGAACACCATCCAGCTGGACTGCGATGTGCTCCAGGCCGACGGCGGCACCCGCACCGCCGCGATCACCGGCGCCTATGTCGCGCTCGCCGATGCGATCACCTGGGGCAAGCAGCACACCTCCCTGCCTGCCGCGAAGCAGGTCCTCACCGATTCGGTGAGCGCGATCAGCGTCGGCATCGTCGAGGGACGGCCGCTGCTGGACCTCGAGTACCGCGAGGACGTCACCGCGCAGACCGATATGAACGTGGTGGTCACCGGCTCCGGCTCCTTCGTCGAGGTGCAGGGCACCGCCGAGGGCGCACCTTTCGATCGCACCGAGCTGGGTGCGCTGCTGGATCTCGCCACGGAGGGCTGCGCCGAGCTCGCGCAGATCCAGCGCGACGTCCTCGCCCTGCAGCGATGAGCGGAGCGGACGGCACGATCCCGCACGGCGAGCTCCCCGACGGGGCCCGGGTCATCCTCGCCTCCCACAATGCGAAGAAGCTGGCCGAGCTGCAGCGGATCCTCACCGCGGCGGTGCCTGATCTCGCGCCCGAGCAGATCATCTCCTCGGCCGGCATCGAGCTCCCCGATGTGGTCGAGGATGCGGTGACCTTCGAGGGCAATGCGCTGCTGAAGGCCCGCTCCGCCGCGGCGGCCACCGGGCTGCTCGCGGTCGCCGACGACTCCGGTCTCGCGGTCGACGTGCTCGGCGGAGCGCCCGGCATCTTCTCCGCCCGCTGGAGCGGCCGGCATGGGGACGATGAGGCGAACAACGACCTCCTGCTCGCCCAGCTCGGTGATGTCCCCGAACAGCACCGCGGCGCGCGTTTCGTCTGCGCGGCCGCCCTGGTGGCTCCGGACGGCACCGAGAGCGTCGAGCTCGGGGAGATGCGCGGGGCCCTGCTCCGGGAGCGTCATGGCAAGGGCGGTTTCGGCTACGACCCGCTGTTCCTGCCCGAGGGCGAGACGCGCTCGGCCGCCGAGCTGAGCCCTGCGGAGAAGGACGCGATCTCCCATCGCGGGAAGGCCTTTCGGGCCCTCGCAGGCCACGTCGCCCAGCTGCTGGGCTGAGCTTCCACGCCGACGAGATGACGGCGGCCCCGGCCCGGAGAGGAACCTCCGAGCCGGGGCCGCCGGCGTCCTTCGGCTCGCTCAGGCGGCGCCGACGTGGGCGAGCGCACGCCGGATCAGCAGATCCCGGCCCCCGTTCATCTCCTCCAGCGGCGAGGACTCCGAGAGCAGCTCGTCGACCCCGAACCAAGCCAGCTCGAGCGCGTCCTCCTGCGGGGCGGTCTCCCCATCCACCGGCACCACATAGGCCAGCGAGATCGCGTGCTGGCGCGGATCATGGAAGGGCGAGACGCCGGGGGTGGGGAAGTACTCGGCGACGGTGAAGGGCACCGGGGAGACCGGGATGCGCGGCATCGCCATCGGGCCCAGGTCCTTCTCGATGTGTCGAGCGATCGCCTCACGGATCGTCTCGTGCACGAGCACCCGCCCGGAGACGATCGCGCGCACGATCTGCCCGGCGCCGGAGGCGCGCAGCAGGAGGCCCACCTCCTCGACGGAGCCGTCAACATCGGTGCGCACGGGGATGATGTCCACGTAGGGGATCGGCAGGCGGCGGCGCAGCTCGCTGACCTGTTCGGGTTCGAACCAGGAGCCCTCGGAATCCACGGCGGTGCGGCTGTTCATGCGGGGTCTCCTTCTGCGGTGGTGCTCCTGGCTGCGGCTGCGGCGATCTGCGCCGGCGCCAGCTGGGACTTCTCGACGAAGAAGCGGGGATTCTGCTCCCGGGACACCACCTTGACGGCGTGATCGACCTCCGCGCCGGCGATCATCCTCACTCGCCAGGTCGTGTCCTCGAGCTCGACCAGGGAGAGCGTCGCGTTGGGGATCGAGGGCAGCGGCTGCTCGATGATCCCCGAGAGCAGGAAGCGGATCAGCGTGCCATGGGCGACGATCAGCACCTTCTGGCCCGGGTAGCGCTCCTCGAGGGCCTCCAGGGCGTCGTATCCGCGGTCGGCGACCGCCTGGTGGTCCTCACGCCCGGGAAAGGAGCGATCCGGATAGGTCGCTTCCATCTCCTCGACGGGACGGCCCTCGGCGGCGCCCCAGTCGATCTCCACCAGGCGGGCGTCGGTGCCGCCGAAGGGGATGTGATGGTCCTCGCCGATGATCCGCCCGGTCTGCTCGGCACGCTGCAGCGGTGAGGTGATCACCACGTCCCAGTCCACCGCCGGGAGCTCGTCGAAGGCGGCGTGCGCCTGGGCGATCCCGGTCGCATTCAGGGGGATGTCGGAGGATCCCTGGAATCGGTTCTCCAGGTTGTAGTCCGTCTGCCCATGGCGGACGAGTCCGAACAGGGTCATGAAGCTGTCTCCTCATCACGGGGCTGATACGTGCGCGAGAAGGGACTCGAAACCTTGCCCCGTCTTCTCGCGACCAGCACCCATGCTAACCGCGCACAGGATCCGTACCCCTCACGATCCCCAGCATTCCCTGAGAATCAAGTTCAGTACCCCATCGTTCCTCACGGGTTGTGCCCAAAGCGTGCCCGCGCTGAGCATCCATCCTCACCGCCACGTCATCAAGGTCCGAGTCGAACAGATCCGCGTACGTTTCCAGCGTGAGACTCGCGGATTTGTGTGCCAGCATCTGCTGGACGGCCTTCACGTTCGCGCCGGCCGACACCGCGAGCGACGACGCCGTGTGCCGAAGATCGTGCGGCGTCATCCACTCCACCCCTGCAGCATCGAGGGCGCGCTCCCACCACTTCACCCCGGCCCGCTTCCCATCCACGACGCGGGACTTCCCCGGCTGCCGGAGATACTCCGCCCTCGGGGCTGGGAAGATCAGCGCATCCGGCCCGGCGGCGCCCGCCACCGCGTCCTTGAGCATCGTGGCGAGGAATGCCGGCACCGGCACCGTCCGGTCCCCTTTCCCCTTCGTGTCTCCGACCTTGAATCCGGTGCCGCGGATATACCGCACCGCCCTCGTGACCGCGATGCGTCGACGGAGGAGGTTCACGTCCCGCACCCGTAGCGCGGTCGCTTCACCCAGCGGAGACCGCAGTACGCCAGCACATACACGAGGAGCTCGTGCCCTGATGCCTCGGCGACTGTCTGCACCTCGGCATGGGTGAGGTAGCGGGAGCGAGCGGCTGACTTCCGGGGGAGCTTCACGCCGCGGGCGGGGTTGGTGCGGATCTTCCCGTCTCGCACGGCGTCGCCGAGGATCCCGGTGAGCACGCCGTGGGCACGGATCACGATGGTGGGGGACCGTTGCCCGGACAGCTCGGCGATCCATTCCTGGATGTCCCCGGCCCGAACTTGCCCGACGGGAGTCTGTGCCCAGCGGGGCTCCACATGGGTGCGCCATGACGCGTCGAGGTCGACGACCCATCCTGGGGTGCAGTGGACGCGCTTCGCGGCCAGCCAGCCGGGGTACAGCTCGGACAGGCGGGTGCGTCCGGCGGAGACGGGGATGAACTCTCCGCGGAGCTTCGCGGATTCGATCTTGTGTAGCCAGTCCTCGGCGTCCTTCTTCCGGGTGAATCCGCGCTTCTTCGTCTGCGTCCCGTCGGGCTTCCGGTATCGGACGAGGTAGCGCGGGCGCCCTGTGTGCTTGTCGGTGTACTGCTTGATCTTCGGATGCGCCGTGTCCCTCACGCTGCTCTCCTCAGAACGGATTGGTACGCCTCGACAGCCTCGGCGGTGACGTGCAGAGCCTCAGCGAGGGCGGGCACATGGTGGCCGTGCTGCACCTCAGCGATCGCGTAGGTGCACTCAGGGATCAGGAGCCGTGCCGCCCACCTCCAGGCCCGCGCTTCGATGTCTGTCGGCTGCGGGCCGTGGTCTCCGTAGTGGTGGTGTCCGAGCTCGTGCGCGAGCAGCGACCGTGCCTCTGCATCGGTGAGGTCCCGGCGTAGCCAGATCGTGCCGGCGGCGTGCGCGTACGCGGACTAGTGGTGGTAGGTGGGTGGGGTCCAGCAGACCCTCAAGCCAGAGTTCGTGGCTCGGTCAATCAGCTGGCTGGTCGTCGGGACGGGCGACAGTGCCCGCGGCGAGGTCGTAGTCATCGGGGTTGGGGTCCTCCTCTACCTCCGAGATGCTCGCAGAGGGAGGGGACATTCCATCGAGCCGATGCTGCAGCTCGCGCAGGAGCACGGTGTGGTCGTACTCGCTGAGTGACTTCGAGGTGACGGTGACTCGTGGGTCCTGCTCGGTGAGGATCCCGGCTTCGATGAGTGCTTCGAGCGGGGGCTCGCCGTAGTGGTGGGCGATCGCGATGACGGCATCGGCTTTGGGGCGGCGTCCGCGTGACGGGGGCGGAGTCGTGACAGCCGATTGCCGGGCGATGGAAGAATGAGTGCATGGGAAACGCAGAACACATCACCACCCCGCTCAACCAAATCCACGAGCAGCTGTTTCCGGTCTTGGAGCGCTTCGGGGATCCGGAATCTGAATCGGAACTGGGCAGGCTTTCGGAACTCCATCGGGGTGCGGAGGTAAACGTTGCTGACTCGATCACCAGCGCCATGGGAACGGTGGCTTGCGCAGCCCACACGCTGGCGTATCTGATCGAGCAAGATGCGGCGCCCAGCTACGTTGTTGCGCATGCCAGTCTCATTAGGCAAATGCTCATCGGTGCGTACACGGTCACGTACGTGCTCGGTCCGCATGACTCTGCCTCTCGTGACGAACGTGCACGGACTCTCGTTGCCGCAGAGTACGCGAGCAGTCGGCGGGCGGCTGCAGCTGCATCCAATTTCAAAAGCGACGAAGTCGCAACCGTTCGTACGGGGGGAGAAGAGTGGCTCGACGTGGTGCGGAAGGATCGTGATGACCATCAGATTGCGCGCGAAGCTCCAGACAAGACTGGAGCGATAACTGTCAAGGGCAGTCAGGAGTTCGTGGAGCTTCTTGTCGCCGTGTATCGGGCTCGCGATGACAATGATGAAGAGATGAACGCGCGAGTCATGAAAAATGTCCCCGACACCGCCGAGTGGGCATGGCAGATCACTAGCGGGATGGCGCACGCCTACCACTGGCCCCACCGCCTCACTGGCGACGATGACATCCCGCTTCTCTTGCCCCAGATCATCGAAGCCATCCGCACTGCAGGGTATCTCTGCATTGCGGCAGCCTCAGGGACACGATCCTCGTTCGAAGAGTTCCAGAACGAACTCCGGGGCGAACCGTCGCCTACGTCAGACGCATAACCCTTAGATCTGTGACCGCAGACCTCCTCTAGTCACACTTCCACCCCGAAGTGAGACTACTGGCCGACCTCACGCGCAGTTCCGGCGCCCCTCACCCCGTGAAAGGGAACTCCATGGAGACAATCCTGGTGCTGCTCGTGCCAGCCGCACTCATCGTGGCCGCTATCGCATTCATCGTCCGCGTGGGCCCGAGCGAACAAGACACCACACAGCCCGCGCAGCGAGCTCCCACGACGAGCAACCTTCCCGAGGGTGGCCGTCGAAGGCCGGTGGACATATCTCTATGGGAGACGCAGCCGATCCCCGCACGCACCGCAACGTATGGCGTCCAGGTCGTCGGGGAATGGCATTACCGGGCAGCCGTGTTCGACGTCCTCGGCGCCCGCGTGAACTCCCCGGGCGAGAACGGCACAGTCGAGCACGAAACGACAGCCGTCCTCGTCCCACAGCCAAGGAACACTCACGACGCAAACGCGATCAGGGTCGTCACCAGCGGGCTCCTCGTCGGCTATCTGTCCCGGACTCGCGCCAAGACCTACGGCCCCCTCCTCAACCGCCAAGCGAAGGCAGGAGTGATCTACGAAGTGCCGCTACGTCTCCGCTGGACACCAGCCCGGCCTGGCGACGAGAAACAGCGCAACGTTCTAGAGCTGGCGATCAGCCTCGGATCGATCGCAAAGCTCAAGCAAGCGCTCGAAGAGCTCCCCGAAGCGTGACCACCTCGCTCCGGTAGCCCACTTCACGACGGCCCGTCACGGATCCGGTGGCGGGCCTTGTCGATGTTCAGGGGAACCCCCATGGGGGACCCGGTGGGGAAGTGACCCCATGGGAAGTGTTGCTAGCTCCGACCGTTGATCACACTTCTGCCCCGAAGTGTTACTCCCGGCCCGTCTCGGCGTCAGTAGCTGCGTAGGCCCGTTCGATGTACGCCTCGAGCTCGGCCAGGTCGATCCGCCACTGGCCGCGGCCGCCCACCTGGATTGCCCGCAGTTCTTCGGTGCGCACGAGGGCGTACGCCTGGGACTTCGAGATAGAGAGTTCCTGCATCACGTGCTCGAGTGGAACGAACTGGGGGAGTGGCATCACTGCGCCGTGATGCTCACGTCGCGACCGTCGTCGGTCTGCTTCCACGTCATGTGCACGTTCGACCAGGAGTACTCGCCGCCTTCGGGGCGGTCTTCCCCTCTGGTGCCGAAGCCGTAGCTGAACTCCCTGTCAGCGATCACGGGTGCCCCCATCTCTCCGACGAAGCACTGTCGGTTCATGGCGGGGTGGTCAGCGCCGGGTAGTGTCACGGCCCCGTCTGCTATGGCTGCGTCTATCTCGCACGCAGCCAGCGCTTCCTCGAGGTCCTTGTCCGTGTACGTCTTTTCTGCCAGCTCCGTCCGTGGGGGTGGGGCTGGGGTGTATCCGAGGGTGTACCCGCCGAGGAACGCTCCACCGGCGACGGCAAGCCCTGCCACGAGTACGGACCCTGCGAGCACCCCGGTCTGCCACCGTTCAAGGATCACGCTCGGCCTGCAACCGGCTCTCCGGGTGATCGGTCTCGGCACGGGCGTGGAGCGCGAGCCCACCCACAGAGCCGCCTGATGTTCGAGTGCCCGCACGGTGGTGTCATAGCGTCGTAGCAACACTCCCGGTCGGTGGGGGCTCGAGGCGAGGAGGCCTGGGATGGTGCGGCGGAGGCTGACGTTCGCGGAGCGGATGGAGATCTCGACGGGATCGAAGGCCGGGTGGGGAGTCCGTCGCATCGCTTTTCACCTGGGTAGATGCCCTTCGGTGGTCTCCAGGGAGATGCGACGGAACTCGACGAAGACCCGTGGCTATCAAGCCGTGACCGCTGACGTGAAAGCGCAGCGTCAGCGTTCGCGCCCGCAGGTCCGGAAAGTCGCGA
>NZ_CANMSY010000017.1 GCF_947500705.1 uncultured Brachybacterium sp.
ATCGTCTTGGTGAGCCATTACCTCACCAACAAACTGATAGGCCGCGAGTCCATCCCTCACCGATAAATCTTTCCAACAACCACCATGCGGTAGAAGTTCATATCCGGTATTAGCCACGATTTCCCGAGGTTATCCCGAAGTGAGGGGCAGGTTACTCACGTGTTACTCACCCGTTCGCCACTAATCAGGTGATGCAAGCACCACCATCATCGTTCGACTTGCATGTGTTAAGCACGCCGCCAGCGTTCGTCCTGAGCCAGGATCAAACTCTCCATGAAAAAACATGAAAAACAGTATCCTGACAACATAAACAAACAACCAGCATATAACTGCTGTATCATCCGTATTATAATTGCCATTCAAATAAATGGCATCAACAAACAGACACGCTATTGAGATATCAAGCAACACGCGCACATCGTTCTCTCCCCGCAGTGCGGTTCGAGTCAGAGGCTCGGTGGCGCCGGCGGAAAATTCCTGCCGACTGACGTTCTACGTCGTCGTTCCGGCGCGAATCACTACTCTAGCAGTTCTTCGCGGCCCGGTCCAACTCCGCTCCGTGTGCTCCCGGTCTCGTTCAGATCGACTCGCGATCTTCCCTCTGACCTGCTCACGTTCACCATCTCGGTCTCCCGGTCCGGCAGTCCTGCAGCTGTCCCGCTTCGCTCCGTTCCGTTCGCTTCCCAGTGGGAGGCTCTCGGCCCTCGGCGTCTGCGTTCTTCCTGCTGACAAGAAAGAACATTACGGGTCCCGGCGGGGGCCGTCAAACCGGAGGATTCACCTCTCATTCACCTCATCAGACGGGCATCACTGCAGGTCAGACGGCGTTTCAGGACCTGGGGAAAGCGCTCGTTCACGCGAATGTGACCCGCGTCTGAGAGGGGCGTCACCGGAACTTCTCGTCGGCTTGACAGTTTCGATCGTGGGCCATATTCGCGTCGTCGACCTGGTGAGTAGGGCTCTCGTAGCCGGGTCGGTCCCCTGCCTCAGATCCAGGACAAGCCCCGAGTTCTGCATCAGCAGAGCTCGGGGCTCGTCGTCCAGCGGGTCGATCGTCAGCCGGCGAGGCGGACCATCGCGGCGTTCTTCCGTCCTCGACGCAGCAGCAGATGCCTGCCCGGCAGCGCCTGGAGCTCTCCCACCTCTCGGGCGAGATCCTCAGGAGTCACCTTCTCCCCGTTCACTGAAAGGCCGCCACCTTCAGCGTCGCGCCGGGCAGCGCCCTTCGACGCGGCGATGCCGGCCTCGACGAACGCATCGACCAGCGGGGTGGTCACGGCAATCTCGGCACCCGGCAGCTCGCGGGCGATGGCGAGGATCGTCCGCTCATCGAGCTCCCGCACATCTCCTCGTCCGAACAGGACCGCCGCCGCTGCCTTGGCCTGCGTGGTGGACTGGTCGCCGTGGACCATGGTCGTGAGGTCGTCGGCGAGCAGCTTCTGAGCTGCACGCTGGTGGGACGCCTCAGCGGTGGCGTGCTCGAGCTCGGCGATCTCCTCCTGGGACCGGAAGGTGAAGTACTTCAGGTAGTTCACGACGTCCCCGTCGGCTGCGTTGAGCCAGAACTGGTGGAAGGCGTAGGGGCTGGTGAGCTCCGCGTCCAGCCAGACGGCGCCGCCTTCGCTCTTGCCGAACTTCGTGCCATCGGCCTTGGTGACCAGCGGCGTGGTCAGGGCGTGCGCGTCATGGCCCTCGACCTTGTGGATCAGGTCGACACCCGCGAGCAGGTTCCCCCACTGGTCATTGCCCCCGAACTGCAGGGAGACCCCGTGGCGGCGATGCAGCTCGAGGTAGTCGATGCCCTGGAGCACCTGGTAGCTGAACTCGGTGTAGCTGATCCCCTCATCGCTCTGCAGGCGACGAGCAACGGTGTCCTTGGCGAGCATGGTGCCCATGCGGAAGTGCTTGCCCATGTCTCGCAGGAAGTCCAGGGCGCTCATCTGCCCGATCCAGTCGAGGTTGTTCACCATGGTCACGGCGAACTCCCCCTCGAGGTCGAGGAAACGGGAGATCTGCCCTCGCAGGCTGTCCACCCAGGTCGCGACGAGCTCGGAATCATTGAGCACGCGCTCCCCGGACATACGAGGATCACCGATCAGGCCGGTCGCGCCGCCCACCAGCGCGTAGGGATGGTGCCCGGCGAGCTGGAGCCGGCGCATCGTGAGCACCTGGGTCAGATGGCCGACGTGCAGGGAGGACGCCGTCGGGTCGAAGCCGCAATACAGGCTGACCGGTCCGTCCGCCAGAGCGCTGCCGAGCGCCTCGCGCCCGGTGGTCTGTACGACGAGTCCTCGCCAGGCGAGCTCGTCCAGGACGGAATGCATCGATCGGTTCCTCTCGGAGGGGCACAGAGGTGCCGGTGATCCGGCCGGACCGGCCGGAGTCTGACTGGTCGGGTGCGAAAGGGCCGTGGCCCATGCGTCGTACCCGTCGAGCCCGCAGTGTGCGTGCCCGAGCGCCATTGTCACAGATCCCAGGCCGGCGGAGTGGCCGCACCCTTTCCGGCCACCAGATTCCTGTCCCTGGTGAGCGTTGAACGTCGTATGGCCGTTCAACGCTCACTGGTGACAGATCTCCGGTGGCCGGAGGAGCCCGGTGGCCGGAGGAGCCCGATGGCCAGGCGAACCCGGTGGCCGGGGCAGCCCAATGGCCAGGCGAACCCGGTGGCCGGAGGAACCCGGTGGCCAGACGAGTCCTGTGGCCGGAGGAGCCCGGTGGCCAGACGAACCCGGTGGACGGACGGCCAGGGTGACGGGCGGGGCCCGTTGCTCAGCGGTCGCGGGTGAATCCGCGCAGCGTGGAGATCACCGCGGCGGCGGCATCCTCCTGCTCCGCGACCCGGACCGGAGCGGTCCCGCCCTTCGCGTCACGAGAGGCGATGGAGCCCTCGACGGTGAGCACCGCACGGACCGAGCCGTCCAGGTGCTCCGAGATGGAGGACATCTCCGCGTCGGTGAGATCCCACAGCTCCTTGTCCTGTGACTCGGCGACCTTGACGCATTCGCCGGAGATCTCGTGGGCGATGCGGAAGGGGACCCCGCGGCGCACGAGGTGATCCGCGATGTCGGTCGCGAGCGAGAAGCCCTGCGGCGCGAGCTCGGCCATCCGCTCGGTGTGGAAGACCAGGGTCGCCATCATCCCCGTGAACGCCGGCAGCACCAGGTCCAGCGAGTCGACCTGATCGAAGACCGGCTCCTTGTCCTCCTGCAGGTCGCGGTTGTACGCGAGCGGCAGCGCCTTGAGCGTGCTGAGCAGGCCCACCAGGTCACCGATCAGGCGCCCCGCCTTGCCGCGCGCGAGCTCGGCGATGTCCGGGTTCTTCTTCTGCGGCATGATCGAGGAGCCGGTGGAGTAGGCATCGTCCAGGGTGATGAACGAGAACTCCTTGGTGTTCCACAGGATGATCTCCTCGGCGAGCCGCGAGAGGTCGATCCCGATCATCGCGAGCACGAAGGAGAACTCGGCGGTGAGGTCGCGCGAGGCGGTCCCGTCGATCGAGTTCCACACCGAGTCCGAGAAGCCCAGCTCTGCGGCGACCGCCTGCGGGTCCAGGCCCAGGCTCGATCCGGCCAGCGCCCCGGAGCCGTACGGGGAGCTGTCCGTGCGGACATCGAGATCCCGCAGCCGCTCCACATCCCGCAGCAGCGGCCAGGCATGGGCCAGCAGGTGGTGACTCAGCAGCAGCGGCTGGGCGTGCTGGAGGTGGGTGCGACCCGGCATCGGAGCGCCGTGCACCTCCCGGGCCCGGGCCACCAGCACGTCGACGAGGTCGAGGACCTGGTCGCCGACGGCGCGGGCCTGATCGCGGATGAACAGCCGGATCAGCGTGGCGATCTGGTCGTTGCGGGAGCGTCCGGCGCGCAGCTTGCCGCCGAGATCCGCTCCCGCACGCTCGATGAGGCCGCGTTCGAGGGCCGTGTGCACGTCCTCGTCCTCGGGTGCGGCGGTGAACTCGCCGGAGGCGACGTCGGCCGCGAGGGTGTCCAGCGCCTCCTGCATGCCGGAGAGCTCGTCATCGCTCAGCAGACCGGCGGTGTGGAGCACATTGGCGTGCGCCTTCGAGCCGCGCAGGTCGTACTGCGCCAGCCGCCAGTCGAAATGGGTGGACACCGAGAGCGCGGCCAGCGCCGCCGCGGGGCCGGTGCCGAAGCGCCCGCCCCACAGCGAGGCGTTCTCCTTCGCGGCCGACGGGTCCGCAGCGGCCGACTGGTCTGCTGCGGTCGACGACGCGGCGGTGCTGGACAGGGAACCGTCCTGATCGGGCAGCGAGCCGTTCCGGCTCATGCCTGCCCCTCGGGTGCGGCGTCGAGGTCCTCGCCGTTGCCGAAGGCGACGTCGCGGGCTGCGGCCTGCTTCGCGGCCAGGCCGTAGATGTCGATGAAGCCGCGGGCGCTGCCCTGGTCGAAGGTGTCACCCTCGTCGTAGGTGGCGAGGTTGAAGTCGTACAGGCCGGTCTCGGTGCGGCGACCGGTGACGGTGGCGCGGCCGCCGTGCAGGGTCATGCGGATGTCACCGCTGACGTAGCGCTGGGTGTCCGAGATGAAGGCATCCAGGGACTTCTTCAGCGGGGAGAACCACTGGCCGTCGTAGACCAGGTCGGTCCAGCGGTCGCTCACGGTGCGCTTGAAGCGGGCCTGCTCGCGCTCGAGGGTCACGCGCTCGAGCTCCTGGTGAGCGGTGATCAGCGTCATCGCGCCGGGGGCCTCGTAGACCTCGCGGGACTTGATGCCCACCAGGCGGTCCTCGACGATGTCGATGCGGCCGATGCCCTGGGCGCCGGCGCGGCGGTTGAGCTCCTGGATCGCTTCGAGCGGAGAGACGGGGCGGCCGTCGATCGCCGTCGGGATGCCGCGCTCGAAGGAGATGATGACCTCGTCGGCGACCGGCGGGAAGGCCGGGTCATCGGTGTAGCTGAAGACGTCCTTGGTGGGCTCGTTCCAGATGTCCTCGAGGAAGCCGGTCTCGATGGCGCGGCCCCACACGTTCTGGTCGATCGAGAAGGGGTTGTGCTTGGTGGTCTCGATCGGGAGGCCCTTCTGCTCCGCGTACTGGATCGCCTTGTCACGGGTCAGTGCGAGGTCGCGCACCGGGGCGATGCACTTGAGCTCGGGGGCCAGCGAGGTGATCGAGACCTCGAAGCGGACCTGGTCGTTGCCCTTGCCGGTGCAGCCGTGGGCGACCGTGGTGGCGCCGTACTTCTTGGCTGCCTTGACCAGGTGCTTGGTGATCACCGGGCGGGAGATCGCGGAGACGTTCGGGTAGGCATCCATGTACAGCGAGTTCGCCTGGAGCGCGGGCATGCAGTACTCGTTGGCGAACTCGTCGCGGGCGTCGGCGACGTATGCCTCGACGGCGCCGCAGTCCAGGGCGCGCTGGCGGATCACCTCGAGATCCTCTCCGCCCTGACCGACATCCACCGCGCAGGCGATGACGTCGGCGCCGGTGGCGTCGTGGATCCAGCCGATGGCCACGGAGGTGTCGAGGCCGCCGGAGTAGGCGAGGACGATCTTTTCAGTCACGGTGATGCTCCTAGTCGTGATTCACAGGGTGCTCAGGCAGGTCCGGCGAGGCCGGTGCCCGAGGTCGAGAGGTCTTAGGGGGTCTTTCTTAGGGGGTCTTGAGGTCTTCGGGTCTTGAGGAGTGGGGTGTGGAGATCGAAGTGGTCAGGCGCTGCGTGGCGCGTCGGGGGCCGACGAGTCGGCGGCACCGGCAGGATCCGTCTGTGCGGACCGGTGCCTGGGCGGTGTCGGGAGGTCGGCGATCTCCCGTCGGCCGTCCGCGAGATCGAGCAGTCGCTCGGCGAGCCGGTCACCGCCTGCAGGGTCCCGGGCGACCAGCAGCACGGTGTCATCGCCTGCGATCGTACCGAGGACATCCGGCATCACCGAACGGTCCATCGCGGACGCGAGATACTGCGCACCCCCGGGCGGGGTGCGCACCACCACCAGGTTGCCGCTGGCCTCCGCGGAGACCAGCAGGCCCTCCGCGAGGCGTGGCAGCCTCGCCTCGAGCAGCTCGTTCTCCGGAGCGGCCGCCGGGCGGGCGGTGCCGCCCTCCGGGGGCAGCCGGTAGACGAGGCTGCCCGCTGAGCCGCGGATCTTCTCCGCCTGCAGCTCGACCAGGTCCCGCGAGAGCGTCGCCTGGGTGACCTCGATGCCCTCGGCGGTCAGCAGCTGTGCGAGCTGGGACTGCGAGGACACCTCCTGATGGGTGAGCAGCTGGACGATGCGCTGCTGACGGGAGGTCTTGGTCTGGGCGAGCGCACGACGGGAATCGGTCATCGTCGCGCTCCCCACGGGAGGGCGTGCGCGGCGGTGCTCTGATCGGGGTTCTCGAGCAGCCAGGTCAGCAGCGCCTTCTGCGCATGCAGGCGGTTCTCGGCCTCATCCCACACCACGGAGGAGGGGCCATCGATCACCTCGGCAGTGACCTCCTTGCCGCGGTAGGCGGGCAGGCAGTGCAGGAACAGCCCGCCCGAGAGCTCCATCAGCTCCTCGGTGACCTGGAAGGGCGCGAACGTCTCCTCACCCCGGCCGTCCTCGCCCTCCTGACCCATCGACACCCAGGTGTCGGTGATGACCGCGGTGGCGTCCCTAACGGCGACCCGGGGATCATCGGTGAGAGTGACGCTCCCGCCGGTGGTCGCGGCGATCTCCTCGGCGCGGGCCACGATCGCCGGATCCGGCCGATGGGAGACCGGGGAGGCGATCCGCACGTCCATGCCGGCGGTGACGCCGCCGAGCAGGTAGGAGTGGGCCATGTTGTTCGCCCCGTCGCCGAGGTAGGCCAGGGAACGTCCTGCCAGCGCCGCGTCACCCTCGGCCAGTCCGCCGGTGTGCTGGGCGATGGTCTGCAGGTCCGCGAGGATCTGGCAGGGATGGAACTCATCGGTGAGGGCGTTGATGACCGGCACGCTCGCGTTCGCGGCCATCTCCTCGATGCGCTCCTGGCCGAAGGTGCGCCAGACGATCGCGGAGACCATCCGGGTGAGCACTCGGGTGGTGTCGGCGATGGATTCGCCGCGACCGAGCTGGCTGCTGCCGGCCTCCATCACCAACGGGCTGCCGCCGAGCTCCGCGACCCCGGTCGCGAAGGACACCCGGGTGCGGGTGGAGGACTTGTCGAACATGATCGCGACCGTGCGCGGCCCGTCCAGCGGGCGCTTGGCGAAGCGATCCTCGGCGAGGGCCAGCGCGAGGGCCAGCACCTCCTTCTGCTCGGCGGGGCTCAGGTCGTCATCGCGCAGGAAGTGACGGGGCATCTCAGTTCTCTCCTTCAGGCGCAGCGGCCTCGAGCAGGGCGGGCAGGGCCGCGGCGAAGGTGCCGAGCTCGGCCGGGGTGATGACCAGCGGCGGGGCGATCCGCAGGGTGGTCGCATCCGGGGCGTTGACGATGAAACCTGCCGTGAGAGCGGCCGCCGCGAGCTGCGGGGCGATCGGTGCGCGCAGGCCGATGCCGAGCAGCAGGCCGGCGCCGCGCACCTCTTCGATCAGGGGATGCTCGAGGGCGAGCACGTCGCGGGTGAAGCCAGCGCCGACCTCACGGACGTGCGGGAGCAGATCGTCCTCGAGGATCGTGCCGAGCACGGCGAGCGCGGCGGCGGAGGCCAGCGGGTTCCCCCCGAAGGTGGTGCCGTGCTGGCCGGGCTGCAGCAGATCGTGCACGGCGGGGCCGTAGCTGATCACGGCGCCGATCGGGAAGCCGCCGCCGAGCCCCTTGGCGAGGGTCATCACGTCGGGCTGGAAGTCCTCGAGCGCCTGGTGGGCGAACCAGTGCCCGGTGCGGCCGATGCCGGTCTGGACCTCGTCGAGGATCAGCAGGGTGCCGTGCTCACGGGTGAGCCGGCGCAGCGCGAGGAGGTACTCGGTGCTGAGCGGGCGCACCCCGGCCTCGCCCTGGATCGGCTCGGCGAAGACCGCGGCCACGTCACCGGGGGCGAGCGCCTCGGCGAGGGCCGCCTCGTCCCCGACCTCGAGGAACTCGACCCCGCCGGGAAGCGGCTCGAACGGGGTCCGATACGCCTCCTTCCAGGTGAGGGCGAGGGCGCCCATGGTGCGGCCGTGGAAGGAATTGCGCAGCGCGAGGATCCGCGGACGGCCGGTACGGCGGGCGATCTTGAAGGCGGCCTCGTTGGCCTCGGTGCCGGAGTTCGCGAAGAACACCCCGGACCCTGCCGGGGCCTCGGCGAGCTGCAGCAGCTTCTCGGCCAGCTCGATCTGGGGGGCGGAGGCGAAGAAGTTCGAGACGTGCCCGAGGGTCTCCGCCTGCTTCGTGATCGCGGCCAGCAGCGCCGGGTGGCCGTGGCCGAGCGCGTTGACGGCGATCCCGGCGAGCAGGTCGAGGTACTGCTTCCCGTCCGTGTCCCAGACGTGCACGCCCTCGCCGCGGGCGAGGACCTTCTGGGGAGTGCCGAACACGGGCAGCAGAGCGTCCCCGTAGCGCTGGGCGAGATCCTGCGTGGGCTGTTCCCGCGTGGGCTGCTCCGGCGCGTGCTGTTCCTGCTCAGACATAGTCGTCCCTCCTCACCATGGTGCCCACGCCCTTGGTCGTGAACACCTCCAGCAGCACGGCGTGCTCGATCCGGCCGTCGATCATCGCCGCGGTGCGCACACCGGCGTCGACGGCTCCCAGCAGCGCCTCGGCCTTGGGGATCATCCCGGCGGTGAGGCCGGGGAGCATCTCGCGCAGCTCGGAGGCGGAGATCTCGGGGATCAGCGAGGCACGGTCGGGCCAGTCGCGGTAGAGGCCCTCGACGTCGGTGAGCATCACCAGCTTCTCCGCATCCAGGCCCTCGGCGAGCGCCGCGGCGGCGAGGTCGGCGTTGATGTTCAGGACGTCGCCGGTGGGGTTGCCGTCGGCGTCGACCTCGGGGGCGATCGAGGAGATCACCGGGATCCTCCCGCTCTCGAGCAGATCGCTGATGGCGTCGATGTTGACCGCGCCCACCGCACCCACATGGCCGAGGTCGACGTCCTCGCCGTCCACGACGGTGCCGCGGCGGGTGGCGGTGAACAGGCGCGCGTCCTCCCCGGACATGCCGATGGCGAAGGGGCCGTGATGGTTGATCAGTCCCACCAGCTCCCGGCCCACCTGACCCACCAGCACCATCCGGGCGATGTCCATGGTCTCGGCGTCGGTCACGCGCAGACCGCCGCGGAAGGTGGACTCCTTGCCCACGCGCTCCAGCATCGCGTTGATCTGCGGGCCGCCGCCGTGGACCACGACCACGCGGATCCCGGCCAGGCGCATGAAGACGATGTCGGCGGCGAAGCCGCGCCGCAGCTCCTCGTCGACCATCGCGTTGCCGCCGTACTTGACCACCACGATCCTGCCGCGGAAGCGCTGCATCCAGGGCATCGCCTCGATCAGTACCTCTGACTTCTCGCGGGCTTCACTGCGGGCGGCGTCGAGCTGGGCCAGAGGGTTCTTGCCGACCAGTGGGGCGTCGGCCGACGAGCCGGTGCCGGGCGCGCCGTCGGCGGCGGCTGCGGTGTCCGGAGAGTTCGGGGTGGGGTTCATGAGGAGTAGGCGCTGTTCTCTTCGACGTAGTCGTGGGTGAGGTCGTTGGTCCAGATGTCACCGGTGGCCTCACCGGCGCTGAGGTCGACCTCGATGAGGGTCTCGCGAGGGGTCATGTCCACCTCGGAGCGGTCGCGGTGGGCGCCGCCGGCGCGGCACACCTCGATCCCGTTGACGGTGACGGAGAGGTCCGCGACGTCGAAGGGGGCCACGGCTTCGGGCACGCAGCCGGCGGCGGAGACGATGCGGCCCCAGTTGGGGTCGTTGCCGAAGATCGCGGCCTTGACCAGGTTGGACCGGGCGATCTCCCGGGCGACGGCGAGGGCGGCCTGCTCGGTGGTGGCGGAGCTGACGATCACGTGGACGTCGTGGCTCGCGCCCTCGGCGTCGGCCACCAGCTGACGGGCGAGGTCGGCGCTGACGGCGCGGACCGCCTCGGCGAGCTCCTCGAGTCCGAGGGTGATCCCGCTCGCGCCGGAGACCAGCAGGAGGACGGTGTCGTTGGTGGACATGCAGGCGTCGGAGTCGACGCGGTCGAAGGTGGTGGCCGTCGCGGTGCGCAGCGCTGCGTCCGCCGTCTCCGCGTCGACGTCGGCATCGGTGGTGAGCACCACGAGCATGGTCGCCAGCTGCGGGGCGAGCATGCCGGCGCCCTTGGCGATCCCGCCCACGACGGCGCCGGAGGGGGTGGTGACCTCCGCGGTCTTGGGCACCGAGTCGGTGGTCATGATCCCGCGGGCGGCTGCGGCATCGGCCTCCGGTCCGGCCTCGAGCCGTCCGGTGGCGGTGGTGACCCCGGCCAGCAGCGGCTCCATCGGCAGGCGCTCCCCGATCAGACCGGTCGAGCAGACGAGCACGTCCTGGGCGGCGACGTCGAGCAGGCCGGCGAGGTGTTCGGCGGTGCGGTGGGTGTCGGCGAAGCCCTCCGGGCCGGTGCATGCGTTCGCGCCTCCGGAGTTCAGGACCACGGCCCGGGCCCGACCGTCCGAGACAGCCTGGCGGGACCAGAGGACGGGCGCCGCCTGGACCCGGTTGCGGGTGAACACCGCGGCGGCGACGTCGCGAGGGCCGTCGTTGACGATCAGGGTGAGGTCGTCCTTGCCGTTGGCCTTGACACCGGCGGCAAGACCGATGGCACGGAAGCCGCGAGGGCGGGTGATCGACATGGGAGCTCCTGGGAGGTCTGGGGTGCTGCGGCGGGCGCGCTGCCGGAGCCTGGCGGTCCGGCGTCGGCGGGGGGGGGGAGTTCTGGGGCTCGTGCTCAGGGGGCGAGCGCGGTCCTGGTCAGGCCGGTGCCCTCAGGCAGGCCCAGCGCGAGGTTCATGGACTGGATCGCCGCCCCGGCCGTGCCCTTGACAAGGTTGTCCAGCGCGGAGATCACGGTGGCCTGGCCGCTGTGACGATCCACCGCGGCCCCGATGCGGAGCGTGTTCGCACCGGTCACCTCACCGGTGGTGGGGAAGACTCCCTCGGGCAGGACGGTCACGAAGTGCTCGTCCGCATAGTCGCCCTGCAGGGCGCCGAGCAGATCTGCGGTGGTGGTGCCCTCCGCGGCGGGCGCGGTGCACACTGCGAGGATCCCGCGGCTCATGGGCACCAGCACCGGGGTGAAGGTCAGGCGCTGGCCCGTCTCGCCCGTGGCGCGGCGCAGATTCTGCAGCACCTCGGGGACGTGGCGGTGGCTGCCGCCGACGGCATAGGGGGCGGCGCTGCCGGAGGCCTCGGCGAACATCAGATGCTGCTTGGCCGCGCGGCCGGCGCCGGAGTAGCCGACCGGCAGCACGGCGCTGAGCTGTGCGGCGTCCACGAGGCCTGCCCGCACCAGCGGCGCGAGCGCGAGCGAGACGGCGGTGGCATTGCATCCGGGCACGGCGATCTCGCGGGCGCCGACCAGCAGGTCGCGCTGGCGAGTGCCGTCGGCCAGCGGAAGCTCGGGCATGCCGTAGGTCCAGGTGCCGGAGTGCTCGCTGCCGTAGTACTCGCCCCAGTCCTCGGCGCTCTCGAGCCGGTGGTCGGCGCCGAGATCGAGGACCAGCACATCCGGGTCCTCGGCGCGCAGCGCAGCGGCGATCTGCCCCGACTGGCCATGGGGCAGCGCGAGCACGACCACGTCATGACCGCGCAGGGTGTCCACGCTCGTCTCGGCCAGCACCGGGTCGTGGCCGAGGTCGATGTGCGGGGCGACCTCGCTGAGAGGCTTGCCCGCGCTCGAATGCGCGGTCACGGTGGCGATCTCGACGCCCGGATGGGAGGCGAGCAGCCGGAGCGTCTCTCCCCCGGCATATCCGGAGGCGCCGACGACGGCGACTCGGGGTCGCTGCGCACCGCTCCCCACAGGCGAGGTGCTCTGGGTCGAGGAGTGGACGGCGTCAGCGGTTACGGACATCATGCCGGAAGTATATACAGCCGAATGCATGATCAGCCAGTCGGACGGGCGTGACCGGGACGACGGCTCCCACGCGCCCTACCGGAGCGGTTCCTCAGCCGCGCGGAGCGCGCAGGAACGGGATCACGGGCAGCCCCACAGGCCTGCCCTTGGACGCCATCACGGTGCCGACGATCGCGTAGATCACCTGCAGCAGGCCGACAGCGAAGAACAGTCCCAGCACCGTGAAGACGAGCACGTTCATCACCGGGTGGAACATCATCCCGTCGCCGGTGGGCGACGGGACTCCGGTGAGCACCGCGATCAGCATCGTGAGCGCCATCAGCACCGGCCAGCACAGCTGGGTCAAGCCCCAGTTCGCGGCGCGCACGCCGTTGACCGCGGCGAGCCCGCCGTGCTTTCGCTGGCCGAGGCCGACGATGAGCTGGGTGATCCCGGCGATCAGCAGGCCCACGAAGGGGATCGGGAAATAGGCGAGGAAACCCAGCGCCCAGGCGATGGTGCCGTTCCGCGCCGGCACGGTCGGCACCGGCGCAGGGCCCGTGGTCTCGGGCGCAGAGTTCGTGGGCTCGGTGGCCGGGGGGATCGGGCTCATGCGCGCAGCACTCCCCCGACGGCCGCATCGACGGCGGCGATGCAGCGCTTGCGCGCCTCACCGATCTGCTCGGCGGTCAAGGTGCCCTCGGTGGAGCGCAGCCGCACCGCGAAGGCGAGCGACTTCTTCCCCTCTCCGATCTGCTCACCGGTGAAGACATCGAACAGGTGGACGTTCTCGGCGAGGTCGCCGATGCCCACGACGATCGCGGCCTCGACAGCCGCGGCAGGGACCTCCTGGTCGACCACGAAGGCGAAGTCCTCCTTGGCCACCGGGTAGGTGGGCACCGGAGCGGCGACCACCACGGCAGGGGCCGAGGCGATGAGCGCCTCGAGGTCGAGCTCGAACGCGCTGGTGCGCGCCGGGAGGCCGAACTCCTTGACCACGGCGGGGTGCAGCTCACCGGCATGGCCGATCACCGTGCTCTCCCCATCGGCGGCGAGCACCCGCAGCTCCCCGGCGCGGCCGGGGTGGAACGGAGCATGCTCGGTCTGGCGCACCTCGAGGTCGGCGCCGACGGCCGCAGCCGCCCGACGTGCGAGGTCGAAGGCGTCGGCCCAGCCCCAGGGCGCGACCTCGCCCTGCCAGGAATCCGGGCCGGACGCCCCGCCCACCACCGCGGCGAGGGTGCGGGTCTGGAGCGGCAACGCTGCGAGGACCTGCTCGAGCTCGGCGTCGGTGGGACGCTGCGCGGCGGCAGGGACCGGAGAGCGGGAGCCCTCGCCGCGGGAGCGGGAGGTGGTGCCGAGCTGGAAGATCGCCACTGACTCCTCGCCGCGGCCGAGGTTCCGGCGCGCCACCGGCAGCAGGGTCTGCAGCAGGGAGCTTCGCATCAGCGGCTCGTCGTCGGCCAGCGGGTTCAGCAGGCGCACGGCCTCGCGCCGCGCATCACCGGGCTCGTAGCGCAGGGCGTCGAAGATGCCCTCGCCCACGAAAGGATAGGAGGTGACCTCGACGAGACCAGCCTCAGCGAGCGCGCGGTTCGCATCGCGGCGCGCACGCTGGGCCCGGGTGAGGCCGCGACCGCCCGGCGCGGTGGGCAGGATCGAGGGGATCGTCTCGTAGCCCACCAGGCGGGCGATCTCCTCGATCAGGTCCTCCCGGATGGTGAGGTCCGGGCGCCAGGTGGGCGGGGTGACCGACAGGGTGCCCTCGGACCCGTCCTCGACCCGGCAGCCGATCATCTCGAGGCTGCCGCGCACCTGCTCCGGCGTGTAGGCGATGCCGACCACGCGCTCGGCATCGCCGAGCGGGAGCGCGATCGGGGCGGACGCCGCCGGCGCGCCTCCCTCATCGGTCACAGAGGAGGCGATCTCGCCCCCGCCGAACTCCACGATCAGCTGGGCGGCGCGGTAGGCGGCCGCGAGCGGGAGCTGGGGGTCGACGCCGCGCTCGAAGCGCTTGGAGGCCTCGGAGGGGAGGCGGTGGCGGCGCGCTGAGCGGGCCACCGAGATCGAGTGGAAGGTCGCCGCCTCGAGCACGATGTTCGTGGTCGCCGCAGAGACCTCGGTGGACTCTCCGCCCATCACGCCGGCGATGCCGAGGATGCGTGCGCCCTCGCCGCCGTCGCTGTCGGTGATCAGCAGGTCCTCGAGGTCCAGAGTGCGGGTGACGTCGTCGAGGGTGGTGAGCTTCTCGCCCTTCCGGGCACGGCGCACCACGATCGGGGCGACGACCTGGTCGGCGTCGTAGGCGTGCAGCGGCTGGCCGAGGTCGAGCATCACGTAGTTGGTGACGTCGACGATCAGCGAGATCGGGCGCATGCCGGCCAGGGTCAGGCGGCGCGCCATCCAGCGCGGGGTCTGCGCGGCAGGGTCCACGCCGCGCACCTCGAGGGCGACGAAGCGGGAGCAGCCCGCGACCTCGCGGATCGGGGCGTCGTCGCGCAGCTGGACGGCAAGCCCGCCGGCGTCAGCCGAAGGGACCGCGACAGTGGAGACCGGGTCGGTGTAGCTCGCACCGGTCGCGTGGGAGTACTCGCGGGCGACGCCACGCATCGAGAAGCAGTAGCCGCGGTCCGGGGTCACGTTGACCTCGACGACCTCGTCGGCGAGACCGAGCAGCGCGATCGCATCATCGCCGGGCTCGCCGGTCAGGCCCTCGGCGTGGCCACGACCCAGCACGATGATGCCGTCCTCGCCCGAGGGGTCCTCGCCCAGGCCCAGCTCGTCGCCGGAGCAGATCATGCCGTCGGAGGTGTGGCCGTAGGTCCTGCGGGCCGCGATCGCGAAGTCGCCGGGCAGCACAGTGCCGGGCAGGGACACCACGACCAGGTCTCCCTCGACGAAGTTGTGCGCACCGCAGATGATGCCCCGGCTGGGGCGCTCCTGCCCCGGCTGCGGATCCTTGGGGTTGTCGAGCTCCTCGTTGTGCTCGGGGCCGACGTCCACGCGCACCCAGTTGATGGTCTTGCCGTTCTTCTGGGGCTCCTTGACGAGGTCGAGCACACGGCCGACGACGAGCGGGCCGGTCACCTGCGCGCCGAAGATCGCTTCCTCTTCGAGTCCCACGCGGGAGAGGTCGGTGGCGACCTGCTGGGCGGAGGCGCCGGAAATCAGCTCGGTGTGCTCGGCGAGCCAGGTCAGGGGAATGCGGGGCATCTCAGATCTCCGTACCGTAGTGCTGGGAGAAGCGGACGTCGCCCTCCACCATGTCGCGCATGTCCGCCACGCTGTTGCGGAGCATGAGGATGCGCTCGATCCCGAGGCCGAAGGCGAAGCCCTGGTACTCCTCGGGGTCCACGCCGGCCGCACGCAGGACGTTCGGGTGGACCATGCCGCAGCCGCCCATCTCGATCCAGCCGGTCCCGCCGCACACGCGGCAGCTCGGGTCCGCGTCGTGGTCCAGGCCCTCGCGCGCCTCGCAGCTGAAGCAGCGGAAGTCCATCTCGGCGCTGGGCTCGGTGAAGGGGAAGTGGTTGGGACGCAGGCGCGTGATCGGCGCTCCGCCGAAGATGTGCGCGGCGAAGGCGTCGAGGGTGCCGACGAGGTTCGCCATCGTCAGGCCCTTGTCGATCGCGAGCCCCTCGACCTGGTGGAACATCGGCGAGTGGGTCGCGTCGATCTCGTCGGCGCGGTAGACGGTGCCGGGGCAGGCGACGTACAGCGGGGCGCCGCGCTCGAGCATGGCGCGGATCTGGACCGGGGAGGTCTGGGTGCGCAGCAGCATCCCGGAGCCCTCGGGCGCGACGTACAGGGTGTCCTGCAGAGAGCGCGAGGGGTGCTCCGGATCGGCGTTCAGCGCATCGAAGTTCAGCCAGGAGGATTCGATCTCCGGCCCCTCGGCGATCTCCCAGCCGATGCCGACGAAGAAGTCGTTGATGCGGTCCTGCAGCACCGTCAGCGGATGCGAGGCCCCGCGAGGGCGCAGGTCCGTGGGAAGGGTGACGTCGACCGTCTCCGCGGCGAGCGCGGCCTCCTCCTCGGCGGCGGCGAGCTCCTCCTGGCGGGCGGCGAGCTGCTTCTGGACCCGGCCCTTGCCCTGGCCGACCAGCTTGCCGGCGGCGGCCTTCTGCTCCTTGGGGAGATCCTTGATCGCGCGGTTCGCGCTCGAGAGCACGCTGGCATCGCCGACGTGGGCGATCCGCGCCTGCTTGAGCTCGGCGGTGGTGGCGGCCGCGGCGATCGCGGAGAGCGCAGCATCGATGGCGTCACCGATGGTCGCCTCGTCGATGGCCGGGGCGGCGGGAGTCGAGGATGACTCGGACACAGGTATCGCTTTCGTCCGGGGGCAGGAGGGCACGGGCACCGCGGTGCGGGAACAGCGGCGCGGGCACCGCGAACCATTCTAGGAGGCGCGGACAGGGCGCACATCCGACGCCGCTCTGCGACCGTGTCACAACACCCCCAGCCCATGCGGTCCACGGCACTCAGGCGACTCTCGTAGGCTGGCCGCAGCATCATCGTCTCCGAGGAGGACTCTGTGACCTGGACCGTGAAGGGCGTCGTCGCCCGCAGTGAGAAGCAGCCCGCCGAGCTGCTCGATATCGTCATCCCCGACCCGGGGCCGAACGACGTCGTCGTCGACATCGAGGCGACCGGCGTCTGCCATACCGACCTCGCCTATCGCGACGGCGGGATCAACGACGAGTTCCCCTTCCTGCTGGGGCATGAATCCGCAGGCCGCGTCTCCGTGATCGGCGAGAACGTCACCCACGTGGAGATCGGCGACTATGTGGTGCTGAACTGGCGCGCCGTGTGCGGCGAGTGCCGCGCCTGCAAGAAGGGCGTGCCGCAGTACTGCTTCGACACCCACAACGCCTCGAAGCCCATGACCCTCACCGACGGCACGGAGCTCACCGCGGCGCTGGGCATCGGCTCCTTCTCGGAGAAGACCCTGGTCCACGAGGGCCAGTGCACGAAGGTCTCGCAGGATGCGCCCGCCGAGGTCGCCGGGCTCCTGGGCTGCGGCGTGATGGCCGGCATCGGCGCGGCGATCAATACCGGCCAGGTGCAGCGCGGCGAGTCCCTCGCCGTGATCGGCCTGGGCGGCGTGGGCTGCGCCGCGATCGCCGGGGCGAAGCTCGCCGGCGCCACCACCATCATCGGCCTGGACGTCGACGAGAAGAAGCTCGCCGCCGCGAAGGACCTGGGCGCGACCCACACAGTGCACGCCAAGGACCTCTCCCCCCAGCAGGTGGCCGAGAAGGTCCAGGAGCTCACCGGCGGCTTCGGCGCCGACGTGGTCGTGGACGCCGTCGGCATCCCGCAGACCTACGAGGCCGCCTTCTACGCCCGCGATCTCGCCGGTCGCGTGGTGCTCGTAGGCGTGCCGCGCCCGGGGGTGGAGATCACCCTCCCGCTGCTGGATGTCTTCGGTCGCGGCGGGGCGCTGAAGTCCTCCTGGTACGGCGACTGCCTCCCCGAGCGGGACTTCCCGTATCTGATCGACCTCTACCTTCAGGGCCGACTGCCGCTGGATCGCTTCGTCACCGGCCGCACGGACCTCGCCGGAGTCGACGGCGCGCTGGATGCGCTCCACGACGGCAACAGCCTGCGCACCGTGGTGGAGGTGGCACGATGACCGCCCGCCTTGCACACGCCGTCACCTCCGGCACCTTCAGCCTCGACGGCGAGACCCACCAGGTGGACAACAACGTCTGGGTGCTGGGCGACGACGAACAGTGCGTGGTCTTCGATGCCCCGCACGACGTCGACACCGTGCTCGACCTGGTCGGCAACCGGGAGTGCGTGGGCATCCTGCTCACCCACGCCCATGACGACCACGTCCGCATGGCCCCAGAGCTGTCCGAGGCGCTCGAGGCTCCGATCCTGCTGAACCCCGCCGACCGTGAGATCTGGCAGCTCACCCACGGCGACCTGCCCTGGGACGACGAGGTCGAAGACGGTGACATGTTCACGATCGCTGGGGTGAACCTCGAAGCGCTCCACACCCCGGGCCACTCCCCCGGCTCGACCTGCTACTACTCCGAGGAGCTGGGCGCCGTGTTCTCCGGCGACACCCTGTTCCAGGGCGGTCCGGGTGCCACCGGGCGCTCCTTCTCCTCGCGGGAGACGATCGAGGAGTCGGTGCGCGAGCGCCTGTTCGCGCTGCCCGAGGACACGGTGGTCCACACCGGCCACGGGCCCGACACCACCATCGGCGCCGAGAAGCGCGCCGCGCAGGGCGACTGGCTCTGAGCCAGCCCCTCTGAGCACGACGCGGCGGCGATCATCCTTCGATGATCGCCGCCGCTGCGCATGGCCGATGCTCCGCCTCGCACACGCGTCGAGTGCGGACACACCCTCGAGCCGGCCCCCGAAAACGTCGGCGCCGAGGACAGCCGCCGCGATCCCCGGAGAGCGCGCCCCTGCGCAGGCCTGACGAGCTCAGTAGCCGCAGTTCGCACCAACACGCCGCGGATGCCCAGGGAGCAGTTGCACGGGATGTCGCACTGAGGTGGTCGGCCGCCCGAGGTGGACAGATCTGTCACGAAACACCCGAAAACGGCCCTACTGGGAACCGTGGGGATGCCGCAGCCCGGGTGTGCCACTGGGGTATACCCAGTGCGACAGTTGTGTCGCAAAAGTGCTGAATTGGACCCTATCGGCAACCGCAAGAGACCACTCGGCAACTGACCTGCTGGGGTGCCCCTGTTTGGCACTGCTCCGCGGGTTCGAGCGCGACGCCTAACTGTGTGTCGGTCCGCTCGGTGTAGGGCGTTCCATGAGGCGCCACGCTCCGCCCAGCAGCGGGGTGAGGGAGACGACTATGTAGATGGTAGCGATGACAGCGAAGGTGGTGCGGACGCCAAGGAGCTCTGCCCCTAGGCCGCCCACGAGTCCGCCGAGCGGCATGCCGGCCCAGGCACATGCAGTGACGAGGCCGAAGACTCGAGCTCGGAGGTTGGCGGGGACGCGTTCGAATTGGGCGGCTCCGATGATGGGATTGAGCGCTCCGGCTGCGAGTCCGCAGATCGCTGCGGCCCCGATCATTCCCGGTACATGGAACCCGAGTGCCGGGGCGAGGGCGTAGCTGCCGGCGATCGTGAAGCACAGTGCGAAGGGGACTCGGCGGGGGAGTCGGTGGGCGATGTATCCGAAGACGACAGTGCCGGTGAGGGCTGCTGCTCCGAACGCGCCGACGATGATGCCGAGGGAGGCGGGGCCGTTGAGGTTCTCGACTGCGTAGAGCGGGAGCAGGGTTGCCGAGCGTGCCGCATCCAGTGTGTTCGCGATCAAGACCAGACCGATGATGCGAATTAGCAGGGGATCGTGGACAACGAATCCGAAGCCGTCTCTCAGGTCGCGCCAGTAGCTCTGGCCACTTGGTTCTGGAAGCGTGCTGGCCGGGAGTCGCACCGAGGCCGCGGTGAGGAGCGCTGACACGGCGAAGGCAGCAGCAGTGAGGTACAGCGCGGGGTACGGGCCAAGAGTCGCCACGAGGATGCCCGCGAGGGGCGCTCCGAGCAGAGTGGACAAGCGAGTGGTGCCATCAAGGAAACCGATGGAGCGCTCAATCGGAATGCGCGCCTGCTCAGACAGGGGAGGCAGGAGGACCCTGCGTGCAGTCTCGCCAGGGGTATCGAGAAGACCACCGAGAAACACCAGCAATAACAGGGCGCCGAAGGGGAGCAGGCCGGCGCCTGCCAGTAACGGGATGAGCGCCAGGGTTGCACCGCTGATCAGGTCTGAGAGGACAGACGATCGGACGTGGCCGAGGCGGTCGACCAGGGCGCCACTGAGAGCCCCGCCGATGACGACGGGTGCTGTCGTGGCAGCTGCGGCGATTCCGACCTCAACGGGCCCGCCACCAGTGCCGAGTACGGCGAACGGGATGGCGAATATCGTGACGACATTGCCGGTGCGGGAGAGAGTGTGGCTGACTAGGAGCGCACGAAGGGGTGTAGCGGCGCGGGGGTGAGCCGTGGTCACGGCTGCCGGTATCCCTGCGCGAGGAAGAACACCTCCTCGGCTCCACTCACCTCCGTGCTCTGCGCACTGATCTGGAGCCACCGCTCTTCCAGCGCGTGGATCTCCGTGTTCAGCTCTTGCAGCTGCTCCACGGTGAGGCGCAGACGACGGTCGGTGGTGAAGCCTGCACGAACCCATTCCTCCGGAAGGTGAGCGGTGCTCTCGATGTATGCATCGAACCGCTGGGCGTAGTACTGACCGATTACCTGGAACATGCCCCGCTGTGCCGAGAACTTCTCAGGGTCGCGCGAGAACTCAGCGGTATCCCAGACTGTCGCTTCATGGCGGGCGCGCCACCATCGCTGACGACCATCTGAGCCCGCCTCCGGAGCCTCCTCGATGAAGTCGGCATCGGAGAGCTTGCTGAGGTGATAACTCAGCGTGCCGGGAGCCTCATCGACGTACTCGGCGAGATGCGCGGCCGTCTGCGGACCTAGCTCGCGCAGCAGTGCTAGGAGACGCAAGCGCGTGGGGTGGGCGAGCACGCGCATCTGCGCGGCTTGATGAACGTTCGATCGAGGCGTCATCGCTCCACCGTACTCCACAATGGATGTTGTACAACGCTCCTTGTGGGACCGAGTGGCGCGAGGGTCGTATGCCCTGTTGGGGTATACCCCACGGAGCAGATCTGTGTCAGACGGCCCGTTTTGGACGCTGGCCACGCTTGTGTAAGCGGCGTACCGCTGCGTGTGGATGTGATGGTTTGGTGGCGGGCTTCTGTGATCGCTCAGTGGCGGTGCAGGCGCGGTCAGGTGTGGGCCGTGGTGCGGCGCAGCTCGCGGTAGATGGTGGTGCGGGAGACGTTGAACAGCTCGGCGAGCTCGGCTTGGGTGTGTTCGCCGGCCGCGTGCAACGTCAGCAGGTGCTTGCGCTGAGAGGGCGAGAGCTTGGGCTTCTTGCCCTTGAGTTTGCCCTTGGATCTGGCGATGGCCATGCCCTCGCGGGTGCGTAGGCGGATGAGGTCCGCCTCGAACTCGGCCACCATGCCGAGCACGTTGTAGAGCAACCGGCCGACGGCGTCGTTGGGGTCGTAGACGCTGCCGCCGAGGCTGAGCGCTACTCCCTTGATGGTGAGCTCGTCGGCGATGTCCCTCGCGTCCGAGAGGGAGCGGGCTAGCCGGTCGAGCTTGGTCACCACCAGGGTGTCGCCCTCCCGGGTCGCGGCCAGCGCTTCGCGCAGCCCGGGCCGGGCGCGGTTCGTTCCCGTCAGGCCGTGGTCGAAGTAGATGTTCTTGCTCTCGACTCCGAGGCGCTCGAGCGCTTCCCGTTGGGCGGAGAGATCTTGCTCGAGAGTCGAGACGCGCGCGTAGCCGACATGCATGCCCCTATTGTTGCAGTTACCCTCCCCTCACCGCCCCTGTCACCGTACGGGTCTTGCGTACATGGCGATCCCTCGTAAAGAGTCGTCGAGGTGTCCCATGCCGAAGTCGGCTGCCCGGAAGATCGAGGTCCTGTGCACAATCCTGTCCGTATGGTCTGACCGGGTCCTTCCATACGTTTGCGGCGCTTCGCGGATTAGATGGGCAACCCGCAGTACCCCTCTCTCCCTGCGCGCCGGGGCGGCACATTGCCGCTGGGACACGTGCGCCGATTCTTGCTCGGGTAGCGGTGGTCTGTCCTTGGACTGCAATGGCGCCCCGCTCTGAGCTGGGCGCCATTGCACTGAACGCGGAGCTCTAGACGCGCTCGACAGCTCGAATGCTGATCGGTGAAGTCATGACGACGAACTGACCGGCCCTACCTCTGATCCATGTGCTGTTCGAGGTGCGCTGCACTGCACTTGCGCGCGTTCCAGCCTGGAAAACCTCAACGTTATTCATGCTAATTGTGTAGCGGCCGGTTCCAGAGAACCCTGTCCGGTAGTTTCCGGTCTGCCCAACACACATGTACGTGGCGGTTAGCCCACTCATGTCGCATCCGACATAGATGGGCGAGATGGCGTATATCGCCACCCCGGAGCTATCTTCCTCAGATTCAAGTTCGGAGTAGGTCAAGGCGGCGACGGTCTCTCCCTCGGGGGTCATGAGGACGACGTCATCACGCCCGGACTCGATGCGCTCTTGCACCTCCGTAGGGTTTTGTTCGACGGCGACACTGTCGAGCTGTTCCTTCAGTGATTCGAGGGTTTCTGCGGATTTCCCTGATTCGGTTCTCGTGATGGAGCCGTCTCCCCCTCCGTCGGCCAAAGCCGCTGTTCCGGGGAGAAAAATTAACCCAGCGACCAGTGCTGCAAGAATTCGACGACGCAACTTCATGATGCCCCTTAGAGGATGAAATCGACCGCTCCAGTTGTGAGCAGACTCACTCAAGACGGTAGCACCCTATTACGGTGGCCGCACCGCATCTTGCTCTTTGCATGGCAGGGTGCGGCGCGGTCTGGCTCTCACGCCCGTGCATGGCCGTAGAGGGTTACCGGCGGAGCAGTCGCGCCGCGGAGGCCTGATCCAGTGATTATGCGCGTCAGCGCATGTGCGCAATGGCACGGTCATTGCTGTAGTGGCGCCTGTTGTCCGTATCGATATCTTGCATGCCCTGGTGTTTCCTCGCGGCATATCCGCGCGACCGTGCTGGCGGACACGCCCGTGGCGGCTGCCACCTGCCGGTAGGACTTCCCCAGCTCGCGCAGCATGAGCGCCGTCTCGTACTGCTCTGGAGTGACTGCGACGGGGCGGCCGGGGTGCCGTCCACGGGCGCGTGCAGCTGCCAGGCCGGCCCGGGTGCGCTCGCGGATTCGGTCGCGCTCACGCTGAGCGAGCGCACCGAGGATGGTGACGCTGAACAGTCCGTCGGCCGTCGAGGTGTCCACGGACTCGTACAGCGATTCCACGGTGACGCCTCGGGTAGCCAGGTCGTCCAGGGTCAGGATGATGCGCGCGGTGCGGCGGGAGAGGCGGTCCAGGTCGGTGATGACAAGAGTGTCGCCGGCCGTGAGCACGTCGTCCAGTAGGCGGTCCAGCACGGGCCGGCGCTCGGAGGCGCCGGACGCTCGCTCTTGGTGGATATCCTCGGCCGCCACGCCCCGGGCAAGTAGCGCGTCGAGCTGCCGCTCTAAGGACTGCTCCTCGGTGGACACGCGGGCATAGCCGTAGAGGGTCATCGGTGCTGCGCTCCGCTCACTCGGACCAACGCACCACGCCGTTGGCGGCATGGGCACGCATGAGAGCTGCGGATGCCGTGGCCAGGGCGGCGCTGGCGGACTCCAGCTCGGTTGCTGCCGTCGCGGTCCCGGTGCCGTCGCCCCGTGCGTCCTCCCCCTCGAAGTGCTCGGGTTCCTGTGCGGCTGCGTGCCACCGGCTGAGCTGCCGGCAGACTTGCTCCAGGTGATCCACGGTCGCCCCCAGCTCCCCCAGCAGTGCGTAGGAATCACTCGGGGTAGGGACATCGCGGGTGGAGTGAGCCAGGGTGCGGGCGCTCTGTTCTACCTCGCGGGCGATCTGGGTCTGTCGATAGTCCTCGTTCACGGCCATGGCGCCGCCTCCTGTGTCATAACTGCGGGTCCTGACGGATATCTGACACAGAACATTATGGTGCTCGGATATGACACACGGTGACCTGCGCGAACGGCCGGCGGCTGTCAGTTTTCGAAGTCGACTGCACGGATGCCCGAAGTCCACTGCACTGGTCGGCCCATACTCCATTTGAGGTTTGACCTAGGGCAAGTCTCTAAAGCAGGTGGTTGAGCCACTGGATCGTGGCTCTCAGGACTGTTCCTGCGCGGTAGGTCAGGGCGAGTTTGTCGTAGCGGGTGGCCAGTCCGCGCCACTGCTTGACGTCGCTGTAGCCGCGTTCGATGACGTTGCGGCCGCGGTAGGCCTCGGCGTCCAGCCCGACTGGACGGCCGCCGTGTGAGCCCCGGTTGCGGCGGTGCTTCTGCTGGTCACGCGGCTCTGGGATCACGCACTTGATCCCGCGACGACGGAGGGTGGAACGGGTGGCGCGGGAGGAGTAGGCCTTGTCGCCGCGCAGCATGTCCGGTCGGGTGCGGGGACGGCCGGGACCAGGACGGTCCACCGAGAGGGCGTCCAGTAGCGGGCCGAGCATCGGTGAATCGCCGCCCTGGCCGGGGCCACAGAGGATCACCAGCGGCAGGCCGTGGCCGTCGACGAGCTGGTGGATCTTGGTCGAGAGCCCGCCGCGAGAGCGGCCCAGCGCGTGATCCGCCGGCTCAGCGCGGAGATTCTTGTGGTTCCACAGTGCCCCCTGTGGTGCGCTCGAGGTTCGTGCCGTGCTGGTGAGCGCGGCAGATCGTGGAGTCGACCGCGACTGACCAGTCCAGCTTCCCCTCGTCGTCGGCGCGCACCAGGAGAGCGTCGAGGACCTGATCCCAGACACCGTCCTCGGCCCAGGCACGGTGCCGCTTCCACACTGTTTGCCAGGGCCCGAAATCCTCGGGGAGGTCTCGCCAGGCGATCCCGCAGCGGTAGCGATAGATGATTCCCTCGACGACCTGCCGGTGATCCCGCCTCGGACGCCCTGACCAGGGTTGTTGGGCAGGTAGCAGCGGCTGGATCGTTTCCCACTGGGCGTCGGACAACACGCTTCGTCGGCTCATCTATCCAGAATCACGCACAAGCGGGCACGAGCTTAGGAGACACGCTCTAGTGGCACTCAACGGTCAAACGGCCTCGTGCCGGCTATGAAGCGTGGGCGAGGCCGTTCGACCGGTGACTTCACGGAGCGCGAGCCGTCAGGGGACGGCCACTATCCGCTCAACCTGGCCGCCGGGGTCTTCTGTGACGACGACCCGCCAGTTCCATGCCTGTAGGAGGATGGCAACCTTATCGTCCTGCCCAATTCCGCTCGCGCTTGAAGGGAACGAAGCTGCCGCCACGAGAGCATATAGCTCAAGGCGATGCGGCTCTGAGGCGAGGTTTTTTCTCTTCTCGATGCACCAGCTGAGCGCGGACTCAACGTCTCCTGCGCCCAGGTCCCAGGCATCACTAGCTGTGTAGCTTTCATCCGCAATCTGGGTCAGAGCGACTGCTCTGTACCTTGGGAGGACAAAAGTAGACATGTCTCGCTCGTCCACGCTAGGGAGGTCACCTGCGAACAATGTTTTTCTTCTCTGAAACAGTCTTGGAGCCGACGGTGCCGTGACCAGGTGACGTGATTTGCATGGTAGTGGTCTTTACCCAGTACCCATTGCCCAATCCGGCGTTACCCGACATCGGGACATAGTAGACCATCGGTGAAGGTGACCCAACAGTGACGGTTCGTATCTGGTCTGCCTGAGCACGCTTCTTGGGGGACCCCTGCGCGTGCGGCGTGAACGAGAGGATACTGCGGACGCGAACGTTGACACGGTCGAGGCCGGTCCCAGTGCACTTGACCTTGACCTTGTAAATGGCTCCCCCCGCCCCCTTTGAATAGTGGGTGGTATCAAGTTGGCCAGTGCAGACTATCCCTTTATAGCCCGTTGATCTGGTCGCTATACCCTGGCTTTCGACACTAAGCGTGTCGCCGGAGTCAAGAAAGTCCTCCGCAGTAGCGGAAAGTGCCTCCGCCTCGGCCGCATTGGCGGCGCGGTCGAAGCTATCTGAGGCGTCTGCTTGAGCCGGAGTTGCGATCATTAACGAGAAGATTGCAAGACTCGAGATTGCGACGAGGAGGCGGCTTTTCTTCACTGTGGACATCGTTATCCTTAAGAAGGGCTGGCGGGAGATCTCGCAGGCTTCTGCGTAGAGCATGAGAGAGGGAGTCTGGCTACCGAAAAGCGTAACTCCCGTCGGGGCGAGTACACTCTGAACGCATCCTAGATCATCGGCAGCGGAACTTTCCAGAAAACGGAAGGTCCGTTGCCGAAAGAGCGCCCTGAGAGCCTTCAGGATGAGCGCTGACGAGCGATGACAAGCCGGGTTGGCGTCCCGCAAGTCGAATGAACACGGGCACGGTGCGCATCAACGCCCGCTACCAAGCGGGTGTCGAGGGAGGGTCATCCGGTGCTCGTCACTGGGGTCCGACCTGGCTCGTCTCCCTCTACCGTCGAGCGAGGACTTTCTTGCCATCGTCTCGAAGTTCCCCGGCGGGTGAGACATGACGGTAAAGAGTCTGGCGGGTGACGCCGAGCTCGGCACAGAGGTCTCCGACGTGAGTGTCGGGCTTGCCCATGGAGGCCATCGCGAGGCGAAGCTTGGCGGGGGTCATCTTGAACGGCCGCCCGCCGGTGCGGCCGCGGGCGCGGGCGGCGGCCAGGCCGGCGGTGGTGCGCTCGGAGATCAGTTCTCGTTCGAACTCTGCCAAGGCGGCGAAGATGCCGAACACGAGCTTGCCGGAAGCTGTGGTGGTGTCGATCGCGGCTCCCTGACCGGTCAGGACCTTCAGTCCGATCTCGCGCTGGGTGAGGTCGTGGACGATGTTGACGAGATGGCGCAGGTCCCGGCCGAGCCGGTCCAGCTTCCACACCACCAGCGTGTCCCCATCACGCAACCCCTTCAGACACGCGGTCAGCTCGGGGCGGTCGTCCTTCTTCCCGGATGCCCGATCCTCATACACCCGCTCGGGGTCGACGCCCGCGGCGATGAGGGCGTCGTGTTGCAAGTCTGTGGTCTGGGATCCGTCAGCTTTCGAGACCCGCGTGTACCCGACAAGCATGGCGCTCTCCGTTCGTCACATATACGACCGTTTACATGACAGCACCGGTGCCGCCAGCTCGCTGAGGGCCGATACGTCACGTAACCAGTCACCTAATCTACGTCATGCAAAGGGGGACTGCCGCACCGATAGGTGACATCTGATCTGGCTTGCCCACTGGGCGGCCTGGAAGGATGTGCACCATGCCCGCTCCCTACCCCCAG
>NZ_CANMSY010000018.1 GCF_947500705.1 uncultured Brachybacterium sp.
CCGCCGCACCATCCCAGGCCTCCTCGCCTCGAGCCCCCACCGACCGGGAGTGTTGCTACGACGCTATGACACCACCGACCTGTGCGAAGGGATTCCCTCCCTCGATCGATCCGCCGAGGAACCCACTGGTGGGGGATCCGCCGTTCAGCCAGGATTTCTCGGTGGGGGTGGAGAAGCCCAGCCCGAAGGTCTTGTCGAGGAAGGCCCAGAGGAAGGTGAAGCCGACCATGAGTCGTGTGAGGCCGAGGACCGTGTAGCCCCATCCCTTCTTCTCGGTGCCGGTGGTTGCGTCTGCGGCGGCGGGGACAGTGACACGAGTGGCGGGGAGGGCAGACACGGGAGATGCCTTTCGGTGGGTGACCCTGCGAACGGGTCGTGTGGAAGTGACAAGAAAAGAGTAGGTCGGCCAGACAGCTCTGCCCGGGGACCTAGGTCACCAATCCACTGCTCTGACCTGCAAGGACGTAGGTCCCGACGGCTGCTGCGCGGCTGTGGAGCGTGTGAAGGGCCCGTGCCGAGCAGGGCCGCGCCCACGGAAGTGCGGCGCCCCTCACTCGGGAGGGGCGTGCGGGCCCCGTGCGTGCTAATCTCACCGGGTCACTTCGGCGAGGGAGCGGGCCAAGGCCCCTCCGTGATCGACGCGGTGCGGAGAACTGGGAGCCTGTGCCCCCTGTGCCCCGTGGCGTCGCTCATCGTCGAGCCACACGTATCCACGAGGAGCACCCCATGGCTGAGAAGCTGAACGTCGAACTGCGCGAGGACTTCGGCAAGGGCGCCGCGCGCCGCCTGCGCACCCAGAGCCTGGTTCCCGCCGTCCTGTACGGCCACGGCGAGGCACCCCTCCACCTCTCCCTGCCCGGCCACGCCACCGCCCTGGCCGCCCGTAACCCCAACGCGCTGCTCGAGCTCCAGCTCGCCGACGGCACCACGCACCTCGCGCTGATCAAGGAGATCCAGCGTCACCCGCTCAAGCGCTCCCTGAACCACCTCGACCTGATCACCGTCCGCAAGGGCGAGAAGGTCGAGGTCGAGATCCCGGTCGTCCTCACCGGTGAGCCCGTCGCGCCCGCCGCCGCGTTCGTCGACCTGCAGACCCTCACCCTCCTGGTCGACGCGCTCAACGTTCCGCAGGAGGTCGAGGTCTCGGTCGAGGGCACCGAGGACGGCTACCAGCTGTTCGCCGGCGACGTCACCCTGCCGGGCGACGCCGAGCTGGTCACCGACGCCGAGATCCTGGTCGCCTCCGTGCAGCTCCCGCGCGTCGAAGAGGAGTCCGACGAGGACTCCGAGGGCGAGCAGGCCGCTGCCGAGGAGTCCTCCGAGCAGGAGTGACCTCTCGGAGCGGGCGCAGCCGGCACTGTGCCGCTGTTCCCGCTCCGTTGCTCACACCCCAGGGACCGGGGCGTCGCGCTGTGCGCGGCGCCCCGGTACTGTGTCCGGGGTCGTGCGCTCTGCCTCGTCGGGAGCTCGTCTCGTGTCGAGCGCACTCCGGCGGACGGCATCGAGCGCCGACCCCGAACAGGCCTGAACAGACCTGAACGGACCTGAACGGACCTGAGAAGTGAGGCCGGCAGCTGCGGCCGATACACGTCACCAGCAGCACGCCGCAGCGACGAGCAGCAGCAAGGAGAAGCTCATGACCGCCAGCGAACACCGGCCAGGCCCCTATCTGGTGGTGGGTCTCGGAAACCCGGGCCCGAAGTATGCCGCGACCCGCCACAACGTCGGGCAGATGGTCCTGGACCACATCGCGGACGCCGGCGGCGGTCGCTTCACCGCGGCCCGTCGAGCCCAGGCTGTCGTCCTCGAGGGACGGCTCGGCCTCCCCGGCGCTGACGAGCGGGTCATCCTCGCCAAGACCACCACCTACATGAACGTCTCCGGCGGCCCGGTGAAAGCGTTGGCCGCCTACTACGACATCGCCCCTGAACAGGTGGTCGTGGTGCATGACGAGGTCGACATCCCCGCAGGCGCCCTCCGCCTCAAGCGCGGCGGCGGCGAGGGCGGCCACAACGGTCTGCGCGACATCACCAAGGCCCTGGGCACCAAGGACTACCTGCGGGTGCGAGTCGGCGTGGGCCGGCCCCCCGGCAGTCGAGACACCGCCGATCACGTGCTCGCCCCCTTCAGCTCCACCGAGCGCAAGACCCTCGAGCTCCTGATCTCCGAGGCGGCCGACGCCGTCGAGTCCGTCATCCTCGAGGGTCTCACCGCCGCGCAGCAGCGCTTCCACTCCCGAGAGGTCCGATGACCACCCAGACCACCGCCCCCGTCCAGACCGCCCAGCGGCCCCCGCTGCGGCCGCTCCTGGACCAGCTCTCCGCCGGCCGGGACCTCACCGCAGTCCGTGAGCTGATCGCCGCAGGGTCCGAGAGCGGCGACGGCGGCAGCATCGTCGCTGCCACCGGCCTGTTCCCCTTCCTGGTCGCCGACCTGGCACAGCAGGCGAGCGCCGAACATCCCCTGGTCGTGGTCACCGCCACCACCCGGGCCACCGAGGATCTGCGGGCGGCGCTGACGGCCCTGGTCGGCACCGAGCACCTCGCTGAGCTGCCGGCCTGGGAGACCCTGCCGCACGAGCGGCTCTCCCCGCGGGCAGACACGGTCGCCAAGCGCCTCGCCACCCTGCGACGCATCGCGCATCCCGAGACCGAGGTCCCGGTCCACGTGCTGCTGATGCCGGTGCGCTCTCTGCTGCAGCCCATCGCCACCGGGCTCGGCGACCTGCAGCCGGTGCGCGCCCGCGTGGGGGAGACCTACCCCCTCGAAGACCTCGAGCGCGATCTCGTCGACGCCGCTTACGTGCGCGTCGACATGGTCGAGAAACGCGGCGAGTTCGCCGTCCGCGGCGGCATCCTCGACGTCTTCCCGCCCACCGAGCCGCATCCGGTCCGCGTGGACCTCTTCGGCGACGAGATCGACGACGTCCGCTACTTCTCCATCGCCGATCAGCGCTCTCTGGACCCCGCCCCACGGGGACTCGATGCCCCGCCCTGCCGCGAGATCCTGCTGACCCCCGCGGTGCGGGAGCGTGCCCGCGCTCGGGCCGAAGAGCTGCCCGGGGTGCGGGACCTGCTGCTGAGGATCGCCGACGGCATCGCCGCCGACGGCATGGAGTCCCTCAGCCCGGTGCTCGTGGGCGAGATGGAGCAGGTCGCCGATGTGCTCCCCGCCGGGGCCCGGTTCCTCATCGTCGACCCCGAGAAGGCCCGAGGCCGAGCCGACGAGCTGGTCGCGACCACCGATGAGTTCCTCGCCGCGGCCTGGTCCAGCGCCGCCGCCGGTGGTGGGCTCCCGATCGACGTGGGCGCGGCGAGCTTCGTGCCGCTCTCCGAGGCCAAGGGCCACGCCCGCGAGGGCGGCCGCCCCTGGTTCACCCTCGCCGCCTTCGGGCTGGACACCGATGTCGACGTCACCACCGCATCGACCACCCATCCCGGCTACTCCGGCAAGCCCGGCGATGCTGCGAAGGATCTCGAGCGCCGGCGCCTCGAGGGCTGGTCGGTCATCTCCACCATGGTCGGCCCCGGCGGTGCCCGCCACGCCGCCGAGAACCTCCGCGGTGAAGGGCTGCCCGCGGTCTATGCCGCCGATCTCGAGGCACCTGTCGCCCCTGGCGAGGCCGTGGTCACCGTGGGCCCCTTCATTGAGGGCCTGGTCGACGAGGAGCTGAAGCTCGTGCTCACCTCCGAGCGCGACCTCACCGGCAAGTCCGGAGCACGACGCGGCGAGGAGCGGAAGATGCCCTCGCGACGTCGCAACGTCGTGGATCCGCTCCAGCTCCGCCCCGGGGACCACGTGGTCCATGCCCACCACGGGGTGGGCAAGTTCGTGGAGATGACCAGCCGCGCCGTCGGCACCGGGGCCAAGCGCACCACCCGCGAGTACCTCGTCATCGAATACGCGGCCTCGAAGAAGGGTCAGCCCGGGGACCGGCTCTACGTCCCCAGCGACCAGCTCGACCAGGTCACCAAGTACGTCGGCGGCGAGGACCCCAGCGTCAACCGCATGGGAGGCGCCGACTGGGCCAAGACGAAGTCGAAGGCCCGTCGGGCGATTCGCGAGATCGCCGACGAGCTGGTGCGGCTGTACTCGGCCCGGCAGTCCGCGCCCGGCCATGCCTTCGGCCCCGACACCCCGTGGCAGCGTGAGCTCGAGGACTCCTTCGAGTTCGTCGAGACCCCTGATCAGCTCTCCACCATCGAGGACGTCAAGCGCGATATGGAGAAGTCGGTCCCGATGGATCGTCTGATCCTCGGCGACGTGGGCTACGGCAAGACGGAGATCGCGGTGCGCGCCGCCTTCAAGGCCGTCCAGGACGGCAAGCAGGTCGCCATCCTCGCTCCCACCACCCTGCTCGCCCAGCAGCATCTGGACACCTTCACCGAGCGCTACACCGGATTCCCCGTCACCGTGCGCGGACTCTCCCGCTTCCAGAACCCTGCGGATTCCAAGGCCACCGTCGAAGGTGTCGCCGACGGCACCGTCGATGTCGTCATCGGCACCCACCGCCTGCTCACCGGGCAGGTGCGCTTCAAGGACCTCGGGCTGCTGATCGTCGACGAGGAGCAGCGTTTCGGCGTCGAGCACAAGGAGACGCTCAAGGCGCTGCGCACGAACGTCGACGTGCTCTCCATGTCCGCGACCCCGATCCCGCGCACCCTCGAAATGGCCGTCACCGGCATCCGCGAGATGTCGATCCTGGCCACCCCGCCGGAGGAACGCCACCCGGTGCTCACCTACGTCGGCGCCCAGGAGGACAAACAGGTCACCGCGGCGATCCGCCGCGAGCTGCTGCGCGACGGCCAGGTCTTCTACATCCACAACCGGGTCGAGGACATCGATCGCGTCGCCGCTCACCTCCGGGAGCTGGTGCCCGACGCCCGGGTGCAGGTCGCCCACGGCAAGATGAACGAGCACCAGCTCGAACGGGTGATCGTCGACTTCTGGGAACGGGACTTCGATGTGCTGGTGTGCACCACCATCGTCGAGACCGGGCTGGACATCGCCAATGCCAACACCCTCATCGTCGAGCACGCCGACAAGTTCGGGCTCTCCCAGCTGCATCAGCTGCGCGGCCGGGTCGGCCGTTCGAGCGAGCGCGCCTACTCGTACTTCCTGTACAACGCGACCAAGCCGCTCACCGAGCTCGCCCATGACCGCCTGACCACCCTGGCCACCAACACCGACCTCGGTGCCGGCATGAAGGTCGCGATGAAGGACCTCGAGATCCGCGGCGCCGGCAACCTCCTCGGCGGTGAGCAGTCCGGCCACATCGCCGGGGTCGGCTTCGACCTGTACGTGCGGATGGTGGGGGAGGCCGTGGCCGCCTTCCGCGGCGAGGGCAAGGCGCCGGAGAAGGAGATCCGGGTGGAGCTCCCGCTGGACGCCCACATCCCGCACGACTACATCGGCTCCGAGCGGCTGCGCCTCGAGGCGTACTCCAAGCTCTCCGCCGTGCGGGAGGTCGCCGAGATCGACCAGATCCGTGCCGAGCTCACCGATCGCTATGGCGCACCGCCGGCGTCCGTGGAGGTGCTGCTGGATGTCGCCCGGTTCCGGATCGACGCCCGCGCCGCCGGGGTCGACGAGATCCTGGCCCAGGGCAAGATGATCCGCTTCGCCCATCTCGAGGTGCTCGATTCCGCGGCGATGCGCATGAAGCGGCTCTACCCGGGAACCCTGCTCAAGCCCGCCACCCGGCAGGTGCTGGTGCCCCGGCCGATGACTTCTCGTCTCGGCGGCACGGAGCTGCGGGACCATGAGCTGCTGGACTGGTCGCGCGAGATCCTGCGCACGCTGGTCCCGGCGGCGGCGGAGGAGATCACGTCCCGGGCCTCGGCGAAGTAGCCTCGCACCTGTGAACCGACCACGGCAGTCGTCAGTGCCCGCACAACCAGCGGACGAGCAGGCAGTGCCCGCACATCCAGGGCCCGAACAGGCAGTGCCCGCACGTCCAGAGCGCGAGCAGGCAGTGCCCCGACAGCCGGAGTCCGCGCACCGGACGAGTGAGCTCACCGCCCCGGCTCCCCGGGACACGGCGCTGCTGCGGGCGGTCGCGGTGATGGATGCGCTGCGAGCGCCCGACGGGGACGCCTGGACGCATCAGCAGACCCATGCCTCGCTGGCCCGGTACCTCCTCGAGGAGACCCACGAGGTCCTCGAGGTGATCGACGATCCCGCCGCCCACGGTCCCGGGGCGCTCGCGGACGAGCTCGGTGACCTGCTGTTCCAGATCCTCTTCCACGCCAGGGTCGGGCAGGAGGAGGATCCTCCGTGGGATCTCGGTGACGTCGCCCGGGCCTTCGTCGCGAAGATGGAGCGGCGCAACCCCCACGTCTTCGGAGACCGGGCCGAGCAGGCGCTCCAGGATCCCGCGGACGTCGACCAGATCATCGCCCAGTGGCATGCGGTGAAGGCCGCGGAGAACGCCGAGCACGGGCGCCGACGCAAGGGCTGGTTCGACGGCCTCCCCGCACAGCTGCCCGCTCTGCAGAGCGCCGCGAAGGTGGTGCACCGGGCCCGGTCCGAGGGTCGTCTCGAGGAGCTGTTGGCCACCGCCGATGAGGCAGCCGAGGCAGAGGATGCCGGGAGCTGGGGAGCGGATCTCTCGCGAGCGCTGCTGGATCTGGTGGTGGTCGCCGAATCCCGCGACGATGACCCGGAGACCGCTCTGCGCGCCCTGCTCACCAGGACCCGGACGCTCCTCGCGGCGGACGGGGACTCGGCGCAGGACGCAACCGGGGGCACCCGGGAGCGTGAAGCGGGAGGCACGGCCTAGACTGTCCGGTGGACGGTCAGCGCCGACCGGACGTGACGGAACATCACCCGACGGAAGGAACAGCCCATGGCAGCCCTGATCGATGCCCTGCACGCCCGCGAGATCCTCGACTCCCGAGGAAATCCCACCGTCGAGGTGGAGATCCTGCTCGATGACGGCACGTTCGCCCGCGCCGCGGTCCCCTCCGGCGCCTCCACCGGCGCCTTCGAGGCCGTTGAGCGTCGCGACGGCGACAAGTCCCGCTACCTGGGCAAGGGCGTCCTGGACGCCGTCGCCGCAGTGGTCGCCGACATCCAGCCGAAGATCCTGGGCATGGATGTCCAGGAGCAGCGTGCGATCGACGCCGCGATGCTCGAGCTCGACGGCACCGAGAACAAGGGTGCCGTCGGTGCCAACGCGATCCTCGGCGTCTCGCTCGCCGTCGCCCGCGCCGCCGCGGACTCCGCCGGCATCCCGCTGTACCAGTACGTCGGCGGTCCGAACGCCCACATCCTGCCGGTGCCGATGATGAACATCCTCAACGGCGGCTCGCACGCGGACTCCAACGTCGACATCCAGGAGTTCATGATCGCTCCGATCGGCGCGGAGACCTTCTCCGAGGCGATGCGCGTCGGCGCCGAGGTGTACCACGCGCTGAAGTCCGTGCTCAAGGAGCGCGGGCTGGCCACGGGCCTCGGCGACGAGGGCGGCTTCGCGCCGAACCTCGACTCGAACCGTGCCGCTCTCGACCTCATCGTCGAGGCCATCGGCAAGGCAGGCTTCGAGGTCGGCACCGAGGTCGCACTCGCGCTCGACGTCGCCGCCTCCGAGTTCTACCAGGACGGCTCCTACACCTTCGAGGGCGCCCAGAAGAGCGCCGCCGAGATGGTCGAGTACTACGCCGAGCTCGTCGACGCGTACCCGCTGGTCTCCATCGAGGACCCGCTGGATGAGGACGACTGGGAGGGCTGGAAGGCCATGACCGATCGTCTCGGCGCCAAGACCCAGCTCGTGGGCGACGACCTCTTCGTCACCAACCCCGAGCGTCTCAGCCGCGGCATCACCGAGGGCTCCGCGAACGCGCTGCTGGTGAAGGTCAACCAGATCGGCTCGCTCTCCGAGACCCTGGACGCCGTGGATCTCGCGCACCGCGCAGGCTTCACCGCGATGATGTCCCACCGCTCCGGCGAGACCGAGGACACCACCATCGCCGACCTCGCCGTGGCCACCAACTGCGGCCAGATCAAGTCGGGCGCCCCCGCCCGTGGCGAGCGCGTGGCGAAGTACAACCAGCTGCTGCGCATCGAGGAGGAGCTGGGTGAGGCAGCTCGCTACGCCGGCGCCTCCGCCTTCCCGCGTTTCACCGCCTGAGTCCTCAGCTCGAGGTTGTAGCCTCGAGCCATGACCAGCAGACGACCGGGCGCCCCGCGATCGACGAGGCGCCCGGTCGCCGCGTCCGGGGCCCGGCGGCCGGGCGCGCGGGCCTCCTCGCGTCCCGCCGCCGCCACCTCGCGCACGGCGTCGAAGAAGGCCGCACAGCCGCGTTCACGAGGCCCGGTCGCGGCCTCTCGACCGGCCGCCGGCAGCAGTGCAGGGGGCCCTGCGGAGGAGGGTCCCGGGATCACCATCACCCGGCGCACCCTCGCCCTGGTGGCGCTCGTGGTCGTCGCCCTGGCCGCACTGGTGCCCACGGTCAACTCCTATGTCGCCCAGCGCCAGCAGCTCTCCGAGCTGAGCGCACAGGTCTCGCAGCAGGAGCAGCAGGTCGAGGATCTGCGCACCCAGGTCGCCCGCTGGGAGGACCCGGCCTATGTCGCCGCCCGCGCCCGTGAGCGCCTGCTGTTCGCGATGCCCGGGGAGACCCAGTACCGCCTCACCGACACCTCCGGCCAGGATGTGCCGCTGACCGAGGCCGAGCAGGCCCAGGAAGCCGCGAAGGAGGGCGAGTGGTTCTCCGTCCTCTGGGAGAGCGTGGAGGGCTCCAGCCGCCTGACCGCCGATGACATCCCCGATGAGACGGGATCGACCGACGACGACGTCTCCGAGCAGGACCCCGCCGACGACACCACCGACCAGGATCCCGATCAGTGACAACACTTTCCCCTCTGCCCTTCGAGACCCCGACCACCGCGCATGACCTCGAGGTCATGCGCGAGCAGCTCGGCCGCGACATGCGCGGGGTGGTCTCCATCGCCCGCCGCTGCGGCTGCGGTCGTCCCGCGGTGGTGCGCACCGCGCCGCGCCTCGAGGACGGGACGCCCTTCCCGACCTCCCTCTATCTCACGCTGCCCTGGCTCACCCTCGAGCTCTCCCGGCTCGAGGCCACGGGACTGATGACCGACCTCACCGAGCAGCTGGCCCAGGACGAGGCCCTCTCGAACGCCTATCTGTCCGCCCACGAGCGATACCTCGCCCGTCGCGAGGAGCTCGGTGACGCCGAGGAGGTCCATCACGTCAGCGCCGGCGGGATGCCGACCCGTGTGAAGTGCCTCCACGCGCTCGCAGGGCAGGCCCTCGCGGAGGGTCCGGGCGTCAACCCGGTCGCCGACCTCGTGCTGTCGCGCATCGACGGCGCGATCGAAGTGCGCTGCCGCTGCGGAGCTGGCCCGGCTGAGCCGGCGGAGATCGGATGAGCGCGCCTGTCGCCGCGATCGATTGCGGCACGAACTCGATCCGTCTGCTGATCGCTCGCCGCGACGAGGCCTCCGGTGAGATGGTCGACCTCGAGCGGCAGCTGGAGATGGTGCGACTCGGCCTCGGCGTGGACCGGACCGGACAGTTCGACCCGGTCGCGGTGGAGCGCACCCTGGAGGCCGCACGCCGGTACCGGACCCTGATCGATCACCATGGCGTCACGCGTCAGGAGATCCGCTTCGTCGCGACCTCGGCGACCCGCGATGCCGCCAATCGTGACCTGTTCATCGACGGCATCCGCGAGATCCTCGGGGTGGAAGCCGAGGTCATCAGCGGTCAGGAGGAGGCGGCGCTCTCCTTCCGCGGCGCAGTCAGCACCGTGCAGGGCCTGCCTGCAGGTCCTCGGCTGGTGGTCGACATCGGCGGCGGGTCCACGGAGCTGGTGCTCGGCACAGAGACCCCGACCCACCGCATCAGCATGGACATCGGCTCGGTCCGCATGACGGAGCGTCACCTGCACTCGGACCCGCCCACGGCGGTCGAGATCGCTGCGGCGACAGCGGATATCGACGCTCATCTCGACGCTGCTGAAGCGGCGGTGCCATGGCAGCGCACCGCAGCACTGGTCGGTGTCGCCGGAACAGTGACGACCGTCACTGCCGTGGCCACGGGAATCCAGGACTATCGTCCCGACGTCACCCACGGCGCCAGGCTGCCGATCGATCAGGTCGAGTCGACCTGCCGCTCCCTGCTCGCAGAGACCAGGCAGCAGCGCTCCCTCCGATCGGTCATCCATCCAGGTCGCATCGATGTGATCGGGGCCGGGGCCCTGATCTGGTCCCGGATCATGACCCGGGTGGCAGCTGCCGCAGCGATCAGCGAGACGCGCACCAGCGAGCACGACATCCTCGACGGGATCGCCCTGGACCTGCTCGACGCGGTGCCCTGAGCCCTCCACGGAGCCTGGACACGCCGCGGATCGCCCATTTCGTCTCATCCTTTTTGTCTCCGGGGCCGGACGGTTCTAGGCTGGGGGTATGACCAACACTTTCGGCGGTAAGCCCCATGTCCTCATCCTCGGCGGTGGTTCCGTCGGTCTGACGACCGCGTCCGAGCTGCGCAAGACCCTCGGCGCTGAGGTCGCGATCACGGTCGTCGACCCGCGCCCGTATATGACGTACGCGCCCTTCCTCCCCGAGGTCGGCGCGGGCAGCATCCACCCGCGCGACGTCCTGGCGCCCCTGCGGAAGGTGCTCCCCGGCGCGAAGGTCGTCACCGGCGCGGTGTCCGCCATCCGCAGTGCTGAGAAGAACGTCGTGGTGGACCTGGACGAGGGCGAGAAGCTCGAGATCGCCTATGACTACCTCGTCGTCGGTCTCGGTGCCGTGCCGCGCCTGCTGCCCATCCCGGGCCTGGCAGAGAACGCGATCGGCTTCAAGCAGGTCGAGGAAGCCGCCGCTGTGCGCGACCGCATCCTCGGGAACCTCGCCGAAGCGGCGTCCACCAAGGACCCGGCAGTGCGCAAGCGCCTGCTCACCTTCACCTTCATCGGTGGCGGCTTCGCCGGTGGCGAGGCTGTCGCCGAAACCGAGGACATGGTCCGCGACGCATTGCGCTACTACCCCGACCTGCACGCCTCGGACATTCGCTTCGTGCTCGTCGACGGCGCGCCGTTCATCTTCCCCGAGCTCACCGCGGACCAGCGCGCCTACGTCCTCAACCAGCTGCGCGAGCGCGGCATCGAGGTCAAGCTCGAGACCTTCCTGAACTCCGCGGAGAACGGCGTGATCAAGACCAGCGACGGCGACGAGTTCGAGACCGATCTGCTGGTCTGGAACGCCGGTGTGAAGCCTGCTCCGGTGCTCTCGGACTCCGAGGTCTCCGACCTTCCCGTCGTCACCGAGCGCGGCCCGCTGATGGGCAAGCTCGAGGCGCTCGCGGACCTGCGCGTCAACGGCGTCGACGGCCCGCTGGACGACGTCTTCACCGCCGGCGACTGCGCCGCGGTGCCGGATCTCGCCTCGGGCGAGGGCAAGTTCTGCCCGCCCAACGCTCAGCACGCGGTTCGTCAGGGCAAGCGCGTGGCGGACAACATCGCGCGCTCCGTGCAGGGTCGTCCACTCGTGGACTACTACCACAAGAACCTCGGCGTCATGGCGACCCTCGGCATGTACAAGGGCGTCGGCCGCCTGCAGCTGGGCGAGAAGGAGCTCGACATCCGCGGCCTCCCGGCCTGGGTGATGGCCCGCTCGTACCACGTGTACGCGATGCCGACCCTCGGTCGCAAGGCGTCCGTCGTCGCGGGCTGGGCGACCAACCTGATCTCCCGCCGCGACATCATCGGGATCCCGCAGACCGAGACCCCGCGCGCCGCCTTCGAGTTCGCCGCGAACTCCGGCAAGAAGAAGTGAGCCGAGCGGGCCGCTCCTGCTGAGCGGGCCCGCCCCGGCAGAGAACACGACGACGCTGCCGCACACGTGCTGTGCGGCAGCGTCGTCATGTCTGCTGCGTCTCCGTCGTGGCGGGCGGTCGCGCCGCGCACCGGGAGCCGCTCCCTCGGCCGCTATGCTCTGGAGCTTCCGAGAACGCGCAACAACGATCATCAGGAGCGCCCCGAGGCGCACCGGGACGGATGGCAGGACCGTATGGAGATCCACATCGTGGCCGACGCCGAAGCAGGCGCGCAGGTCGTCGCCGACACCTTCGCACGCACGCTCCAGGAAGCCGGCCCCTCCGGTGCCGTGCTGGGCCTGGCCACCGGTTCATCCCCGGTCCCCACCTACACCGAGCTGATCCGTCGGCACCGCGAGGAAGGTCTGTCCTTCGCCGACAGCCGTGCCTTCCTGCTCGACGAGTATGTGGGTCTGCCCGCGGGGCATGATCAGAGCTATCACCGCTTCATCCGTGAGAACTTCACCGAGCAGATCGACATCGACGATGCCGCCGTCGTCTCCCCGAACGGTGCAGCCGCCGACCCGATCGCCGAGGCCGCCTCCTACGACCGCCGGATCGCTGAGGCCGGGGGAGTGGACCTGCAGATCCTGGGCATCGGCTCCAACGGGCACATCGCCTTCAACGAGCCCGGCAGCTCCCTGAACTCCCGCACCCGGGTGGTGGGGCTGACCCGCTCGACCATCACGGACAACTCCCGGTACTTCGACAGCCCCGTCGACGTCCCGGTGAGGGCGCTCAGCCAGGGATTGGGCACGATCCTCGAGGCGCGCAGGATCGTGCTCACCGCGACCGGGGCCAGCAAGGCCGCCGCCGTCGCCCAGCTCATCGAAGGTGCGATCAGCTCACGCTGGCCGGCGACCGTTCTGCAGCTGCACCCGGACGTCGTGGTGGTGGTGGACGAAGCAGCCGCTGCGGAGCTCCAGCTGGCGGATGACTACCGCTACGCCCGCCGTCTGGAGATCGAGAACCCCCTGGACGTGACGCAGGTCTGACACAGGCGAGGCAGGGAGATCCGCAGGGTGCAGGACAGATACGATTCGTCCCATGCAGCAGGCTGATCCCTCGTCCCCCTCCTCGACCACCGGCTCCACGGCCGTGGCACCCCGGTCCGGACTGGACCGCTACTTCAAGATCTCCGAGCGTGGATCCACGCTCAGCAGGGAGATCCGTGGCGGCCTGGTGACCTTCTTCTCGATGTGCTACATCGTGGTGCTGAACCCGTTGATCATCGGCACGGTCCCCGATTCGACCGGCATGTACCTCGGAGGCGGCGCGGAGCCGAACCTTCCCGCAGTCGCCGCCGGCACCGCCCTCATCGCCGGGCTGCTGAGCATCTTCATGGGGGCATGGGCCAAATTCCCGCTGGCCCTCGCCGCGGGGCTGGGCCTGAACGCCTATCTCGCCTATTCCGTGGTGCCGCTGCCGGGTATGACCTGGGGCGGCGCCATGGGCATGGTGCTGATCGAGGGCGTCGTGATCCTGGTGCTGGTGTTCACCGGCTTCCGCAAGGCGGTGTTCGATGCGGTCCCGCCCTTCCTCAAGACGGCCATCGCCGTGGGCATCGGTCTCTTCATCACCTTCCTCGGACTCTTCAACGCCAAGTTCGTCACCACCGCCGCCGGCACCCCGGTGCAGCTGGGCAATGACGGTTCGCTGACCGGCTGGCCCACCTTCGTGTTCGTCACCGGTCTGCTGCTGATGTTCGTGCTCTGGATCCGCAAGGTGCCCGGAGCGATCCTCATCGCGATCGTCACCGCGACCGTCCTCTCGGTCATCATCGAGCGCGTGCTGCACCTCGGCGCCTTCACCGCACCTGACGACTCCGGCGCGGGCAATCCCGGCGGCTGGGCGATGAACGTCCCGGCGATCTCCGAGTTCCCGGTCCAGATGCCCGACTTCGCGACGCTGTTCACGGTGGACCCCATCGGCGGGATCACCGCCGCCGGCGTCATCGGAGCGACGGTCATCGTCTTCTCCCTGCTGCTGGCCGACTTCTTCGACACCATGGGCACGATGGTCGGTGTCGCCTCCGGTGCAGGTCTGGTGAGGGAGGACGGGGACATCCCCCATTCCCAGCGCATCCTGGTCGTCGACTCCGCCGCCGCGATCGCCGGTGGCCTCGGTGGCGTCTCCTCCAACACCAGCTTCGTCGAGTCGACCTCCGGCGTGGCCGAGGGCGCACGCACCGGCATCGCCGCGATCGTGGTCGGTGTCCTCTTCCTGCTCTCGACCTTCCTCTCGCCGCTGGTCGCGATGGTCCCCTACGAGGCGGCCACCCCGGCGCTGGTGATGGTCGGCTTCCTGATGATGACTCAGATCACGGACATCGATTTCACTGATGTCGAGGTCGCGGTGCCCGCCTTCCTCACCATCATCCTGATGCCCTTCGCCTACTCCATCACCGTCGGCATGGGCGCTGGCTTCGTCATGTACGTGCTGATCCGGGTGGTGCGCGGCAAGGCCCGCGAGGTGCACTGGCTGATGTACCTCATCGCTGCGCTCTTCGTCGCGTACTTCCTGCGCGGCGCGATCGAGGGCCTGCTGCTGTGAGCCCAGGCATCGGAGAGGAGAGCGCGCGGGATGCTCAGGATCCTGCGGCTGAGGCGGCTGAGGCGGCTGAGGCGGCTGAGGCGGCTGACGCCGTGGAGCCCGCTGACGCGGCCGGGCTCGCTGAGGTCGCGGAGCTTGCGGCCGAGCTGCAGCGAGTGCTGCTGGTCTCCTCTCGGATCCTGCGCTCCCACACCGCGTCCGAAGCCGTCTCCATCCCGCAGTTCTCGGTGCTGGCTTATCTGCAGCGCGCCGGCGAGTCCACTCCGGGAGCCCTCGCGGACTTCGAACACGTCAGCCCGCCGGTGATGACACGGATCCTGGGACGTCTCGAGGAGGCTGGACTCGTGGGAAGGGCCGCGCATCCCGGCGACGGCCGACAGGTCCGGGTGACGCTGACCGAGGAGGGACTGCAGGTGGTGCTGGCCGGTCGTGAGCAGCGCGACGCCTGGCTTCGCGCCCGACTCGGCGAGGCCACCCCAGAGCAGCGGAACGGAGTGCGCGATGCCTCCACGCTGCTCCGGCAGATCCTGATCCCCCCGCGAGACTGACCCGGCACTGAGGCCGCCGGGGGCCGCCTGCCGGACCACCTGATCCGCCGCCTCTATCGACGACGACGGCCGGACCACCCCTCGGGGGCGGTCCGGCCGTCGCGCTCTGCGGGACGAAGCTCAGGCGGCGCCGGCCGCGTCCAGCACGTGATCGAGCACCGAGATCAGCGCAGCCGTGTCAGCCTCCTCGACCGCCGGGAAGGTGGCGATCCGCAGCTGGTTGCGGCCCAGCTTCCGGTAGGGCTCGATGTCCACCACGCCATGGGCGCGCAGCACCGCGGTGATCGCCGTCGCATCGATGGCCTCGTCCACGTCCAAGGTCGTCACGACCTGGGATCGCGCGGCGGCCTCAGCGACGAAGGGGGTGATCTCATCGCGCCGGCCGGCCCACTCGTGGAGCATCCCGCTGGTGGCCCTGGTCCGTGCATCCGCCCATGCCAAGCCCCCCTGCGCGAGCATCCATTCGATCTGCTCCGCGAGCAGGACGAGGGTCGCGACCGCCGGGGTGTTCAGGGTCTGGTTCTTCCGGGAGTTCTCGATCGCGCTGTTGAGCGACAGGAACGAGGGCGTCCAACGGTCGGTCGCTGTCCCGAGACGCTGCGCGCGATCGATCGCAGCGGGGGAGAGGACGCTGAGCCAGAGGCCTCCATCCGACGCGAACGCCTTCTGCGGGGCGAAGTAGTAGGCGTCCGTCTGGGAGATGTCCACCGCGGCCGCGCCGGCCACCGAGGTCGCATCGACCAGGACCAGCTGCTCGCTTCCTGCGCCGGCAGGGCGCTGCACCGGTGCCATGACTCCCGTGGAGGTCTCGTTGTGGGGCCAGGCGTAGGCGTCGACATCAGGGTTCGCCACTGCTTGGGGCAGGCCTCCGGGCTCGGAGCGCAGGATCTCGGGGTCCTCGAGATGCGGGGCGCCGGCAGCCTCGGAGGCGAACTTCTGCGAGAACTCTCCGAGCACCAGATGCTGCGAGCGACGCTCGATCAGCTCGAACACCGCCACGTCCCAGAACGCGGTGGAGCCGCCGTTGCCGAGCACCACCTCATAGCCCGCGGGAAGGGAGAACAGCTCGGTCAGGCCGGATCGCACCCGACCCACCACGTCCTTGACCGGCGCCTGACGGTGCGAGGTGCCCAGGACCGAGCGCGAGACCGACTGCAGCGCCTTCATCTGCGCCTCACGGATCCGAGAAGGACCGGAGCCGAAGCGGCCGTCGGCCGGGAGCAGCTCCTGCGGGATGGACAGGGAGCTGATGGCTGCGGAGCGTGCTGAGCTGGCATCGGTCATTCGGGTTCTCCTCCTGGGACGGGCCTGGAGCGCCCGACAGGATGGGCGCCCGCCCCATTCTTCCACCGGAGGGCGGATGGGTCGCAGTCGGTCCGCGAGCGACGTCATGCATGGGAAGATCGATGCATGAGCCGTGCCGATCTCGAGAAGCAGCCGTACGACGTCGCGACGATGTTCGATGGCATCGCCAAGCGCTATGACCTGATGAATAACGTCGCCGCCCTGGGACAGGTCGGGATGTGGCGCGCGCTGATGGTCGAAGCGCTCGAGATCGAGCAGGGCGACATGGTGATGGACCTCGCCGCCGGCACCGGAACCTCGACCACCTCGATCGCCCATGCGGGGGCGCGGGTGGTCGCCGCAGACTTCTCCCTCGGGATGATGTCCGAGGGTCGACGCCGAGGAGCTCCGGTGCCCTTCGTGGGGGCCGACGCGCAGCATCTGCCGTTCGCGACGGACTCCTTCGATGCCGCTGTCATCTCCTTCGGACTGCGCAACGTGCAGGAGCCGAGGTTGGCCCTGGAGGAGATGACTCGGGTCGTCAGGCCCGGTGGCCGCATTGTCGTCTGCGAGTTCTCCACCCCGACCTGGAAGCCGTTCCGCACCGTGTACGAGAAGTACCTGCTGCGCGCGCTGCCGGCAGTGGCGGGAAAGGTGGCGACCACCGTCGATGCCTACGAATACCTCGCGGAATCGATCCTGGAATGGCCGGACCAGGAGTCGCTGCGCCGCTGGTTCATCGACGCAGGCCTGTCGAGGACCCAGTACCGGAACCTCAGCGGAGGCATCGTCGCCCTTCATCGCGGAGTCGTGCCCCACCCCTGATCCAGCGGTTCAGGGCAGATGCCCGACCCGGCGCGTGACCAGTACCGGAGCTGCAGTTCGTGGAAAGCTCCGTGACCAGCACGTTCACCGGGCAAGAAGGACCGAGAGGGCGCGTGTGGTCGAGGCCACTTCGGAAATGGTCGTTCTGGCTTGACGGGGGTGCGCGGGGCCCGTAATGTTCTTCCTCGTGCCCCGGACAACGGGAACGAGGAACGGCCAGCGTGCCAGACCGAGATTCCCGCACTGACCTGGCACAGAAGGTCTTCCGAGAGGAGATCGCGGCGCGGATCACACCGCAGCGATTTGACTCGGAGAACTGGAAGTTGTAAGTTAGCG
>NZ_CANMSY010000019.1 GCF_947500705.1 uncultured Brachybacterium sp.
GCGGGCATGGTGCACATCCTTCCAGGCCGCCCAGTGGGCAAGCCAGATCAGATGTCACCTATCGGTGCGGCAGTCCCAACCCCGCGCCGAGCGCCGGGGTCAGGTAGATCGCTGCAAATCCCGCCGCGCCGAGCAGCGCCAACACCGCCGGGTGAGCGAGCCACCGACCCGCACGGGAGCGAGGCTTCCAGTCGACGAGCTCGCGCAGTCCCGCCGAACCGTCCGACCGAGGAGCGATCCGATCCCGCACGAGATCACCGAAACGCCCGGCAACCAGTAGAGGCACTGCCACCAGAGCAAGCAGCGCGTGCTGGCTCAGGTGCACGGAGAACTGCACCGGCGCGTACACGCCCGGTGCCCCGTTCGTCACCCAAAAGATGACCACGCATCCCGCTACCCACGCCGAAGTCCTGGCCACGGGCCAGCGTCGCCCGCCAGTGCCCGTCAACGGGCGGCGCAGGTGCACCCAGAGGTAGATGACCGCGAGACCGAGGGCGAGTGCCATTCCGGCGACGTCCACACGCCAGGTCGTCAGCAGCGTCGCCAGCTCAGGCGGAGCAGGCAGTGGATAGTCGGTCAGCGCCTCAGCCGTCGAGGTGACCGGCTCAGGCTCGTCCGGCACCGGAGGCGCCGTGTTCGACAGTGCGGCAGCGAGTCCGGTCGCCGCCGCGATCAGGAAGACTTCCCCCGCGGCGAGCCACAGGAAGTCTCTCCGGCGATCCGAGTCCCGCAGCCGGCCCAGTACCCGTCGGCGCTGCCACCAGCCAGCGCCACCCAGCAGCACCAGCAACACCGTCTTCAGCACGAGCATCCACCCGTACGCGGTGGTCACAAGGTCCAGAGGCGCGGAGAGCCGGACCAGGGCAGAGGCGATACCGCTGGCGGCCAACGCCCCATAACAAGCAAGCGCCAGGACGCTGAACCGTTCGGCGACATCCCTCAGTCGTGCTCCGAGCCGGCCCGCAACCAGCACGAGCAGCGCGAGCCCACCCAGCCACACTCCGGCAGCCACGAGGTGCACGATCATCGCGCTCGTGGCCGCCTCATGGGAGGTCTGCCCCGAGGCGTGGCCCGTCATCGACTTCGTCACCAACGCCGCGAACACCAGACTCAGCGAGATCAGCAGCCCCGTACGGGACCTCACGACGATCAGCATGGTCGAGGCAGCGGCGACGAACACCGCCCCGGCAAGCTGGTATTGACCGAGCTCAAGCCGTGTGATGTACATCAGGAGATCGGAGCCGAACCGCGGGGAGAAGGGTGCCTGGCCCGCCGCCAAAGCGTAGCCAAGCACCATCCGTACGACCAGCAGCGTTGACCACACCATTCCCAGGCCCATACCGATATCGAGCGTCCGCTCGTACGCTGGATGGAACCGAGACACGGCAGCGTGTTCCTGATCAGCCTCCGACGCGGACGGCTCCGCACGGCGGGGCAGCACGACGAGCGCCAGCACGAGGCACGCCACGGTCGCGGCACCGACCACATCACCGATGGCATCGACGATCGGCAAACCCCACCGCACCACCGGGCCGGCATCGACGAGCTCCATCGAGACCGGTGCTCCCGCCATGGCGGCCGCGATCACCGTCCAGAGCAGAGCCCACGGGGCCGCAGCACCCACGATGAGGATTCTGGTGCGAATCGAGCTCACCAGCTCGCCCCGCATCGAATCCCGGAAACTGCTGCGCCGACAGGCGAGGCGGCCGTCTCGGCGTCGTTGTCTGCCACTCTGTTCGCCGCACGGGAAGCAACCCGGCGCGTACCGATCCTCAACATGCTGCCCAGTCTCCCGTTCACTGTTGCGCCAGCTACTCCACTAGCCCCGGTCAGGCTAGCCATCGACCGGTGCGCGCTGGAACTCAGACGAGCTCACCATGAGCAAGCCCTCCCCGTTGAACGGTGGGAACTCGTCGGGGCTCAGATCCGGACTCCGCTCGGACGATGCCGACGCGACGAAGTGTCCCGGGTCCAGGTTCCGGGACCGATCTATCGAGCCCGGGACCTGTGTTTGCTTTAGCTGAGTCAGAGGCCGAAAGCTCCGCCACTGACAAGGATGACGATGCCGAGACCGATAAGAACGATGGGGAAGAGGATGTGCTCCCAGCGTTCGAGGACTTCGGCAATCGGTGGGCGAGTGGCGACGAACTTTGCCAGGGCCACCAGGACCGCGACGAGGGCGAGGAAGACGATGCAGTAGGCGACTACGGCGAGAGGTTCCACGCTGAGGAAGACAGGGGTGTACACGCCGATGTTGTCGCCGCCGTTGGCGAGGGTGACGCCTGCGACTGTCCACACGCCGACCTTTTTGCCGGCGACCTTGGCCTCGTCGTCGTCATCGTCGTCGTCTCCGCGCCAGGCCTGCCACGCGGCCCACAGGCCGAGGCCCAGAGGGATGAGGCCGAAGTACGGGATGGCTGCCGAGGGCAGGAACGCTCCGGCGCCGATGGTCACCAGGACCGCGGCACCGAGGATGCCGGCGAACCCGAGGTATTGGCCGACCAGAATGCGGGCGGTGGTGCCGCGCTGGCCTGCCCCTCGAGCGAAGAAGAGGGAGAGCACGATGATGTCGTCGATGTTGGTCGCTGCGAACAGGCCCATCGCCTGTAAGACCGAGGTGAGGATCATGCGCCCTCCCCAGCTGCGTCGCATCCGGGGAGCGAGCAGGCAGGGTCGATGCACGGGGCGTCTTCGTCCACTGCCAGGGTGGCATCGACCAGTGCCGTCAGGGCCTGCGCCAGGTGCGAATCGGCGATCTCATATCGTGTCCGGCGACCTTCGGGCTCGGAGACGACGATCCCGCAATCGCGCAGGCATGCCAGGTGGTTGGACACGTTCGGGCGTGTCAGGTCCAGATCTCGGGCCAGTTCCGCCGGGTAAGCGGGATGGTCGAGCAGGGTCAGGATGATCCGGGATCGAGTGGGGTCGGCCAGTGCGCGACCCAGGCGGTTCATCACGTCGAGACGCGAAGCAATAGTCAGCATGCACTGAACTATACAGCATGCACTGAACACTCCGTCCCAGGCGTCAGGCCAGATCTCATGCCCGTAAGGGGAGACTACCGGGGGAGAGAATTATTCGTCAGTGCACTATTCCTCAGACGTGTAGCTCGTAAGTCAGAGTGGCCTCGCCGCGGGGCATGACGGCTCCACTTGACGTCAGCGGCCGAGGGAGAGAGCGATCGGTTGCGGGCTGGAGCAGCAGGCGTCGGCGGCTGGGGCGGGGGCGTCGCAGCTGCCGCCGAGGTCGGTGGTGCAGACCCCGGTCTCTGGCAGTTCGAGGTGGACCGCGTCTGCTGCTTCGCGGTCGCCGGCCAGCGCCGCCGCGATGGAGCGGACCTGCTCATAGCCGGTCGCCATGAGGAACGTGGGCGCGCGTCCGTAGCTCTTCATGCCGACGATGTAGAAGTTCTTCTCCGGGTGGGCGAGGACTCGCTCCCCGTGGGGTTCGACCGAACCGCAGGAGTGGAACTCGGGGTCGATGAGCGGTCCCAGCTGCGTAGGTGCCTCGACGGCTGGGTCCAGGTTCAGGCGAAGCTCAGCGAGCATTCCGAGATCGGGGCGGAACCCGGTGGCTGGCACCAGCACATCGACGCTCACCTCTCGCTCCCCGTTCGGGGTCACCGCATGAACAGTCAACGAGTCCTCGAGGCTGAAGTGGGTGATGGTGAACGAGGTGAGGACCTCGATGCGTCCGGAGTCGACCAGCTGGCGCAGTCGTGAGCCGAGGGCTCCCCGCGCTGCGAGCTCGTCCTGCTCGCCGCCCCCGTACACGCGGGTGAGGTCAGCGGTGCGAACGGCCCAGATGATCGTGGTGGCGGCGTCCAGTTCTGCGAGGTCCAGCAGGGTATTGGCGGCCGAGTGGCCGGCACCCGTCACCATGACGCGTTTGCCGGCGACGCGCTCGCGATCACGGCCCTGCACGTCGGGTAGTGGCGGTGTGATGCGACCCGCGGCGAGGGCCTGTCGTTCACCGGGAGCGAGGAGCCCCGCCTGGCCCAGCGGATTCGGCGCGGACCAGGTGCCGGACGCATCGATGACGGCGGAGGCGAGCACGTCGTCGCTGTATCCATCAGCGGTCTCGATCCGGACCAGGAAGGGCGTCTCCTCGCGACGTGCAGTGCGGGTCTTGTCCATGCCAGCGCGGGAGACAGCGGTCACTCGCGCGTCGTAACGGATCGACTCGGCGATCTGAGGAAGGTGCGCGAGAGGTTCGAGGTACTGCTCGCGCAGTTCGTGACCGGTCGGCAGAGCCTCGCTATCGGGGGCGATCCAGCCGCTGGCCTCGAGGAGGCGCTGTGCGGCGGCATCGAGGTTGTACTGCCACGGGGAGAACAGCCTGGTGTGTCCCCAATCGGTGATCGCCGCTGCTGCCGTGGATCCGGCCTCGAGGACGACGAACGGCAGGCCGCGTTCGGAGAGTTGGGCGGCGGCGGCCAGGCCGATGGGGCCGGCGCCGATGATGACTACGGGATGCGAGGTCGTTGCGGTGGTGAGCACGATGGGACTCCTTGCTGCTGGTGAGGTCAGTTCGAGGTCTGGGTGTGGTCGGTCAGGAGCGCGCGGACGTGAGCGTCGATGTCGTCGCGGACCAGGCGCATGCGCTCCATCCCTTCGATGCCGCGTTGGGAGGGTTCATCGGTGTGCCAGGTGGTCACCGGCGCTGCCATCCCGTCGACCGGCTCGATGACGGCTTCGCCACCGATGACGATCACGTGATCGACGCTGCGCAGCAGTTCCGGGGTGACCGGCTGCGGAACAGCGGAGGACATGTCCGCACCGACCTCGGCGATCGCCTCCGCAGACTGCGCATTGATGGAGCTGCCGGGCCGGGTGCCGGCGGAGTGGACCTCGACGGCGTCTCCGGCGTGGTGGCGCATGAGGGCCGCGGCCATCTGGGACTTGCCGCCGTTCTTCACGCACACAAACAGGACTGCGGGACGTTTCGTAGTCATCGTGACTCGATCTTTCTGCTGGTCATCGGGTAGGGACGGTGGCGTCGCCGGGGAACAGGCGGCGACCCATCGCAAGGGCGACGTAGACGAGGCCGACGAGGACGGGGACCTCGATCAGGGGGCCGACGACACCCGCGAGAGCCTGGCCGGAGGTGACGCCGAAGGTGCCGATGGCGACGGCGATGGCGAGCTCGAAGTTGTTGCCCGAGGCGGTGAAGGCGACGGTCGTGGACTTCGCGTAGTTCAGGCCGATCGCCCGGCCGACCAGGAACGACCCCAGGAACATCACCACGAAGTAGACCAACAGCGGCAGGGCGATACGGGCCACGTCCCCCGGAGCGGAAATGATCGCGTCGCCCTGGAGCGCGAACAGCAACACGATGGTGAACAGCAGCCCGTACAGGGCCCACGGGCCGATCTTCGGGAGGAAGCGCTCCTCGTACCAGGTACGGCCCTTCGCTCGCTCCCCGACCACGCGCGTGAGGAACCCGGCGACCAGGGGGATCCCGAGGAAGATCAGCACGCTGAGGACGATCGCGCCGATCGAGAACTCTGCCGACGTGGTCGGCAGCCCCAGCCACGAGGGGAGCGCCTGGAGGTAGAACCAGCCCAGGGCACCGAAGGCGATGACCTGGAAGACGGAATTGATCGCGACGAGCACGGCGGCAGCCTCGCGGTCACCGCAGGCAAGATCGTTCCAGATGAGCACCATGGCGATACAGCGGGCGAGGCCGACGATGATCAGGCCCGTGCGGTACTCCGGCAGGTCGGCCAGGAAGATCCACGCCAGCGCGAACATCAGTGCAGGGCCGATCAGCCAGTTCAGCACCAGCGAAGAGATCAGCAGTCGCTTGTCCGCGCCGATGCGGCGGGTCTCGTCGTAGCGGACCTTAGCGAGGACCGGATACATCATCACCAGCAGCCCGATCGCGATAGGCAGGGAGACGGAGCCGATCTTCACCGCTTCCAGAGCGGTGTTCAGGCCGGGGATGAACCGTCCCAGCAGGAGCCCTACGACCATTGCGGCCAGGATCCATACCGGCAGCCAGCGATCCAGGAAGGACATCTCCTTCATCACGCGTGGCTGCTCCACGTTTTTGGTGGTCGTACTCATCAGTGTTCGGCACCTTCCATCGACGGATATCGATCCGAACGCTATGCTGTACATCGATGACTGTCAATGTAAGGTGAGGGCATGACCACGACGACCCAGACTGTTGCTGCCGGGATCAAGGAGAGCACCCCGTCCGACGAGTGCTGCACGCTGTCCGCCGGGCCCGTCGACATCGTCGACGCCGAGAGGATCGCGTCCCTGCTCAAGGCGCTGTCCGATCCCACACGCCTCCGGCTCCTCTCCCACGTCGCCACCCAGGGCTGCGATTCAGTCTGTGCATGCGACCTCACCGAACCGCTCGGGATCAGCCAGCCCACCGTCAGCCACCACATGAAGAAGCTCGTCGACGCCGGCCTGCTCACGCGCGAGCAGAAGGGTCGCTGGGCCCACTACTCCGTCGTTCCGTCGGCCTTCGCCGAACTCCGCGCCTTCCTCGATATCGCCTGATTCCCTACTGCCTGCTTTGGAGATCCTCGTGACCGCACGTCCCAGCGTCCTGTTCGTCTGTGTCCACAACGCCGGCCGCTCCCAGATGGCGGCGGGATGGCTGCGTGAGCTCGCCGGTGACCGCATCGAGGTGCGTTCCGCCGGTTCCGCGCCCGCCGACTCGATCAACCCCGCCGCAGTAGAGGCGATGGCCGAGGTCGGCATCGACATCTCCCACCAGAATCCGAAGATCCTCACCCCCGAGTCCGTCCAGGCCTCCGACGTCGTCATCACCATGGGCTGCGGGGATGCCTGCCCGTTCTACCCCGGCAAGCGGTACGAGGACTGGAAGCTCGAGGACCCGGCCGGCAAGGGAGTCGACGAGGTCCGCCCGGTGCGCGACGATATCCGAGCGCGCGTCGAGGAACTCATCGCCAGCCTCCTGCCCCAGGAGAACTCCGCCGCCTCGACGACAGCGCGGTGAACAACCATGACTCCTTCGCGTGAGACCCCGTCACTGCTCAGCGCCGACCATGTCCTGCACACGATCGCCGAGGACCTCGCGCATCGGTTCGCCGGAGTCTTCTCTCCCGAGACCGTCGAACGTTATGTCTTCGAGTCGTACACCGCACTGGGTCGGACGGCGCGCATCACCTCGCATCTGCCGCCGCTGACCGAACGTTTCGCGCGTGAACGGCTGACTGCTCTCGCGCAGTCGAAGGGGCAGGCCCCGCACGACGTGCCCGAGGTGCTGCTGGTCTGCGTGCAGAACGCTGGCCGCTCTCAGATGGCCGCCGCGCTTCTGGACCACCACGCCCAGGGACTCGTCCACGTCCGCTCCGCTGGTTCCGCGCCGGGCGATGCCCTGCATCCACGCGCTGTGGAGGTCATGGGCGAGATCGGCATCGACCTCGCATCCTCGTTCCCCAAGCCCTTGACGGATGATGTCGTCCGTGCGGCAGATGTCGTCATCACTATGGGGTGCGGGGACGCGTGCCCTATCTATCCCGGCAAGCGGTACGAGGACTGGGAGCTGCGCGATCCAGCGGACAGTTCTCTCGAGCAGTCGCGTCAGGTTCGGGACGAGATCGACGCCCGGGTGCGCCAACTTCTGAGCGAGATCATCACTGCACCTGTGGCAGATCACTGACACCATGCGGCCACGCTCGACGAATGCGAGATAGCATGTCGCTCGATGAGCACCCAACGCGACCCGGAACCGGCACTGTCGGCCCTCCTGGCACGTCCGGCATCACCGCTGCGTCTTGGAAACGTGCTCAGCCGCGCCGAGGCGGAAACTACGGCGGGTCTGCTGCGAATCGTCTCGGATCCCACCCGACTGCAACTGCTGAGCTTGATGGAGAACAGCCCGGAGCGCGAGGCCTGCGTCAGCGACCTGTCTGTCGCCCTGGAGCTGCGTCAGCCCACCGTGACCTACCACCTGAAGATCCTGGCCGAGGCCGGCATCATCGAACGCGAGCAGCGAGGACGCCACGTCTGGTGTTCCATCCACCCCAGCCGGCTCTCCGCCATTCGAGACCTGCTGCGCTGACCGCGCCGGCGAGACGGTCCTGATGCCGACGGATCGAGCCGCGCAGGTTTCCGCGATGGCGCACGAGGTGCGTCTCCAACTTCTCGCCCGGGTTCTGGAATCGCCCAGTGAAGTGGTAGCACCCGCTGACCTAGTCGGCCCCGGAATGGACGAAGCGGTTATCTGCCATCACCTCGAGGCCATGGCGGACGCGGGAATCCTCGCCCGCGGCACGGGCAGCGATGACGGGGCCGGTTACTCCGCGACCGCAGATGCACTGTCCCGCTTCGCGCACCTCGTCGGCCCGCGGCGATCCCTGGCACCTGATCACATTGACCCGGCCCATTACGGTGTTCTTGACCGCATCGCCGAGAGACTGGGTGCGGACTTCCACGGAGTTTTCGGGCCGGAAACAGTGAACCGCTATGTCACCGAGAGCTACCAGCTGCTCGCAGAGCGCGCGGCAGTACGGTCGCATCTTCCGGTGCTGACCGAACAGTTCGCAGTTGAGTCCCACATAGTGGTGTAGCGCGGTGGCCCCGTGATCGTCTCTGACGAGGACGCGGCCACCGTGTGATC
>NZ_CANMSY010000020.1 GCF_947500705.1 uncultured Brachybacterium sp.
ATACGAGACCATCATGAACCCGGCCGTGAGCCTCGCGGCCTGACACCCCAACTGTCACCTGTTCGTGCGGCAGTCCCGTTGCATACCGCGCCCGGCCGACTGGTCGTGCTTACTGCCGCTGTGGTGGCCGGTGCTGCTGTGGCGCTGCCATTCCAGGGTAGGGCGCTGGGTGGTGGCATGGTCGCTGGGCGGGAGCGCTGGGTGGCCCTGGTTGTGGGGGCCGGCTTTCTTGCTGGGCTGGCGCTTCTGCTGGTGCTGGCGCTCCCGGTCGTGGAGCCCGACTGGTTCGCAGTCATGGGGCGGACCTGGGGCCCCGATGCGTTCGGAGATCAAAGGCTTGGTGGCCGGGTCCTGCTTGCGCTGGTTCTGACGCTGGCAGTCCTGCACGGCGCGGTCATCTCGCGATCGCGACGGAGCAGCGAAGGACTCTCCGTAGGTCGTTCCGCCTCAGCGCGGTACTGAGCCGGGTTCTGTTGCTCGCCGCGGCGTGCCGTGATGCGTTGTCCTGATCGGGTTCGTGATGGTCAGTCGGTGTTGTCACCGGGGCTGCGGCGCAGGCGGACGATGATCGCACCGATCGCGGCGAGCAGTAGGAGCAGAGCGAGGCCGCCGAGGATCATACCGAGAGGAAGGCCGCCCTCGCTCTGTTGAGCCTCTGCCGGTTCGGCAGCGGTGTCTTCCGTGCTCGGTTCGTCCGTCCCGGCGGTCGGCTCCTCGCTCTCCTTCGGCTCCTCCGATTCGGAGTCCGCTGTGGCCGTGGGCTCGGCACCGACTGTGACGGTGAAGTCGACCGTGCCTTCGATCGGGTGGCCGTCCGAGGAGACGACACGCCACAAGACCTGATAGTCATCGGCGGGCAGCGGCGGCAGGTCGATCGTGGCCGTGTTGCCGGACACGGCGGGTGTCTCGGTGAAGATCTCCTCGCCGGCGGAGGTGGTCAGTCGCACGGCCGGAGAGAGGTTGAGAACCTCATCGCTGTAGGTGAGCTCGAGCGCCTCGGGAGCCTGCTCGAGGCTTTCGCCTGCTGCCGGGTTCGAAGAGGTCAAGGTGTCGTGCGCCGACGCCGCGGGCAACAATGCGGGCACCACCAGTGGCATCAGTACGGCGGCGAGCAGCCCGAACAGGCTGGCCAGCATGATCCGCACCGCCGTCCCGGTGGTTCCGCGAGCAGCCGTCGTGTCCGCCGTCATGAACGTCTCCTCCTCGGGTGACCCCTCGTGCGGGCCGGTTTGTCCCCATGACCGGGGCGCATCGAGTGTAGCGACGTACCACCAGCGACCCCTTCGCTCATCTCCCAGGATCGACTCGTCCAGTCCCACCCCTTTACAGAACCCCACACGACGATATCATCGCCATATGACGATTGATGCGATCCCGGCCGAGCCGCAGTTCGAGGTGGCAGACAGTCATGCCGCGCTCTTCCATGCTCTCGCCGAACCCACACGCTTGGCTCTCCTCCAGCACCTCTCGACCGGTGAGCATCGAGTTCGCGACCTTGTCGAACACATGCACCTTGCCCAGTCGACCGTCAGCAAGCATCTCTCGTGCCTGCGCGACTGTGGTCTGGTCACCGCGCGCACTGAAGGCCGCGCATCGTGGTTCGCTCTCACCGATCTGCCCCGACTGAGCGACCTACTCGAGGCGGCTGACGACCTGCTCGACACCTCCGGGACCACCCTGTCCCTGAAGAACCACCGCGATCACGAGAACCTCGAGGACGGGGGCCTTTGATGAGCTCAGGACACGACCATTCGCACGGCGGTAGCGGATCGAGCACGGCCCGGACGCGACTCGCCATCGCCTTCGCCATCACCTCCGTCATCGTGCTCGCGCAAGCGATCGGGAGCGTCGTCACCGGCAGTCTTGCTCTGCTCACGGACACGGCGCATGCCCTTGTCGACGCCTCCGGTCTGCTGGTCGCGTTGATTGCGGCGACCATGATGTTGCGCCCGGCCAGCAGCAGTAAGACCTGGGGATTCGCTCGCATCGAGGTACTGGCAGCCTTGGCCCAGGCCACGCTCCTGATCGTGGTCGGCACCTACACCGCCGTCGAGGGCATCTCGCGACTGACGGACCCCCCAGAGATCGCTTCGGGTGAGCTGCTCCTCTTCGGCGTGATCGGGCTGGTCGCGAACATCGCCGCGATCCTCATCCTGGCCGGAGGCAAGGATTCGAGCCTGAACATGCGTGCCGCGTTCCTCGAGGTGCTCAATGACGCTCTCGGTTCGCTCGGCGTGATCACGGCCGCGATCGTGATCCAGGTGACCGGGTTCCAGCAGGCCGATGCACTGGCCGGTTTGTTCATCGCCGCGCTGATCGTGCCCCGCGCGTTCCGCATCATGGCCGAGACGCTGCGGATTCTCATGGAGTACACCCCGAAGGGTGTGGACCTCGATCAGGTGCGAGAGCACATCCTTGCGCTCGACCACGTCCAGGACGTCCACGACCTGCACGCCTCTGCGATCGGGAGCAATCTGCCGATCTTCTCGGCGCACGTCGTCGTCGGGGAGGAGTGCTTCGAATCGGCCCACGCACTGCAGATCCTCGAAGAGGTCCATGTCTGCGTCAGGACGCACTTCCCGATAGCGTTCGAGCACGCCACGATCCAACTGGAGAGCCCGTCCGTGCATCGAGGTGAATCCGAACGTCCCCTGCACACGTAACGCCCACGGATCCGAACACCTCCTGACCGCAGGGGAGAGTGACAAAACGGCGCGCACCCCACTCGATGGTGGGGTGCGCGCCGCGGTAGTCGCTGGGCTCAGCGGAAGGAGACGAAGGTGGGGTTGCCCCAGATGGTGCGCTCGGTGACGGCGCCGGGGGAGCGGCCTGCATCGACGACCTTGTCGCCGCCGGCGTAGATGCCCATGTGGCCGGGCCATACGACGAGGTCGCCGGGCTGGGCCTCAGACTTGGAGATCTGGTTGCCGGCGTCGACCTGCTGGCCGGAGGTGCGCGGAAGGTCGATGCCGACCTGCTTGTAGGCGTACTGGGTCAGGCCGGAGCAGTCGAAGCTCACGCCCGGGTTGCTCGAGCCCCAGGAGTACGCGGCACCCATCTGGGTCCGTGCGGCGTCGACGATCGCCTGCCCGGTGCTGCTGGAGGAGGATGCGGGCGCAGGAACCGACGCACCACCCCCGCCGACACCGGGGGCCGAACCGTTCAGGGAGCCGCGCGTCTCAGGGCCCACCACGCCATCGACCTGCAGACCGTTGGCCTGCTGGTAGTCCTTCACCGCGCCATGGGTGCGCGGGCCGAACTTTCCGTCGACGGCAAGTGAGGAACCCTCATCGTTCAGCGCGGACTGGAGCTGCTCGACCGAGGCCCCCTGGGATCCCCAGCGAAGCTTCTTGGAGGAGTCCAGAGCCTGCGCCGGTGCCGGAGCAGCGGGCGCGACGGCCTGCGTGACCGCGGAGGGCACGGTCGCGGGAGCTGCGGGTGCTGCCTGGGCCGCACCACCGGCGAAGGCGGAGCCGAGGAGCACGGTGCCGAGGACGGCGGCGCCGCCGGTGCCGCGCAGGGCGCGTCCGCTGTGGCGAAGGGGGGTGACTGCGCGGCCGGCCGCGCGATGGGAATTGCTCGTGGCCATGAA
>NZ_CANMSY010000021.1 GCF_947500705.1 uncultured Brachybacterium sp.
TGGTGTGGGGTTGTTTCTTGAGAACTGCATAGTGGACGCGAGCATCTTGTAAGCAATTTTAAAGATTTTGTGTCTTTGTGTGTTGCCGTAAGTTTTAAAGGGCACACGGTGGATGCCTTGGCAAGAGGAGCCGACGAAGGACGTGGGAGTCTGCGTTAAGCCTCGGGGAGTTGACAACCGAACTGTGATCCGAGGATGTCCGAATGGGGAAACCCACCACGAGTCATGTCGTGGTACCCACCGCTGAATGTATAGGCGGTGTGGAGGGAACGCGGGGAAGTGAAACATCTCAGTACCCGCAGGAAGAGAAAACAAAAGTGATTCCGTGAGTAGTGGCGAGCGAAATCGGATGAGGCTAAACCTGGTCTGTGTGATACCCGGCAGGGGTTGCAGGTTGGGGGTTGTGGGACGTATCAGGGCTGTCTGCCGACGGTCCGGCGTGGACGTATAGCGATAGTCGAAGTCGTGTTGAGTGCGACGGCGTAGAGGGTGTGACCCCCGTAGACGAAATCGATGTACGGCGCGATGCTGTTCCCAAGTAACACCGGACCCGTGAAATCTGGTGTGAATCTGCCAGGACCACCTGGTAAGCCTAAATACTACCTCTTGACCGATAGCGGACAAGTACCGTGAGGGAAAGGTGAAAAGCACCCCGGGAGGGGAGTGAAATAGTACCTGAAACCGTGTGCTTACAATCCGTCGGAGCCTTTAGGGGTGACGGCGTGCCTTTTGAAGAATGAGCCTGCGAGTTAGTGGTCGGTGGCGAGGTTAACCCGTGTGGGGTAGCCGTAGCGAAAGCGAGTCTGAACGGGGCGTTCAGTCGCCGGCTCTAGACCCGAAGCGAAGTGATCTATCCATGGGCAGTGTGAAGCGCGGGTAAGACCGCGTGGAGGCGCGAACCCACTTCAGTTGAAAATGGAGGGGATGACCTGTGGATAGGGGTGAAAGGCCAATCAAACTTCGTGATAGCTGGTTCTCCCCGAAATGCATTTAGGTGCAGCGTTGCGTGTTCCGTACCGGAGGTAGAGCACTGGATAGGCGATGGGCCCCACCGGGTTACTGACCTTAGCCAAACTCCGAATGCCGGTACGCTAGAGCGCAGCAGTGAGACTGTGGGGGATAAGCTTCATAGTCGAGAGGGAAACAGCCCAGAACATCAGCTAAGGCCCCTAAGCGTGTGCTAAGTGGAAAAGGATGTGGAGTTGCTGAGACAACCAGGAGGTTGGCTTAGAAGCAGCCACCCTTGAAAGAGTGCGTAATAGCTCACTGGTCAAGTGATTCTGCGCCGACAATTTAGCGGGGCTCAAGCACACCGCCGAAGCTGTGTCATTCAGTCCTTGTGGCTGGATGGGTAGGGGAGCGTCGTGCAGCCAGCGAAGCCGCGGGGGAACCCAGTGGTGGAGGCTGTACGAGTGAGAATGCAGGCATGAGTAGCGAAAGACGGGTGAGAAACCCGTCCGCCGATTGATCAAGGGTTCCAGGGCCAGGTTTATCCGCCCTGGGTTAGTCGGGACCTAAGGCGAGGCCGACAGGCGTAGTCGATGGACATCGGGTTGATATTCCCGAACCGATCGTAGGAGGACCCATACCGAGGCAGTCGATGCTAACCACCCGAGTTTTCCCCATGCCCTTCGGGGTGTGGAGGTTGACGAGGCTGGGAACCAAGGTTGTAGTAGGTCAGCGCGAGGAATGACGCAGAGAGGTAGCTTCCGCGGACTTAATGGAATAGTCCGTCTAAGCGTGCAGCCCGACCCCGGGTAATGCTGGGGTCATCAAGGGTCAGACGTGATGGGGATCCCGTATGGGCGTAGGTGAGTGATCCTGTACTGCCTAGAAAAGTTCCGGCGTGACGAATACGGTCGCCCGTACCCTAAACCGACTCAGGTGATCAGGTAGAGAATACCGAGGCGTTCGAGAGAATCGTGGTTAAGGAACTCGGCAAAATGCCCCCGTAACTTCGGGAGAAGGGGGGCCCGAACCGTGAGAGCGGTGAGGGCCGCAGAGACCAGGGAGAAGCGACTGTTTACTAAAAACACAGGTCCGTGCGAAGTCGTAAGACGCTGTATACGGACTGACGCCTGCCCGGTGCTGGAAGGTTAAGAGGACCGGTTAGAGCTCTTCGGAGTTCGAAGCTGAGAATTTAAGCCCCAGTAAACGGCGGTGGTAACTATAACCATCCTAAGGTAGCGAAATTCCTTGTCGGGTAAGTTCCGACCTGCACGAATGGCGTAACGACTTCTCCACTGTCTCAACCGCGAACTCGGCGAAATTGCATTACGAGTAAAGATGCTCGTTACGCGCAGCAGGACGGAAAGACCCCGGGACCTTTACTATAGTTTGATATTGGTGTTCGGAACGGCTTGTGTAGGATAGGTGGGAGACTTGGAAGCATTCACGCCAGTGAGTGTGGAGTCATTGTTGAAATACCACTCTGGTCGTTTTGGATTCCTAACCTCGGTCCGTGATCCGGATCAGGGACAGTGTCTGATGGGTAGTTTAACTGGGGCGGTTGCCTCCTAAAGAGTAACGGAGGCGCTCAAAGGTTCCCTCAGCCTGGTTGGCAATCAGGTGTTGAGTGTAAGTGCACAAGGGAGCTTGACTGCGAGACAGACATGTCGGGCAGGTGCGAAAGCAGGAACTAGTGATCCGGCACCTCATTGTGGAATGGGTGTCGCTCAACGGATAAAAGGTACCCCGGGGATAACAGGCTGATCTTGCCCAAGAGCTCATATCGACGGCATGGTTTGGCACCTCGATGTCGGCTCGTCGCATCCTGGGGCTGGAGTTGGTCCCAAGGGTTGGGCTGTTCGCCCATTAAAGCGGTACGCGAGCTGGGTTTAGAACGTCGTGAGACAGTTCGGTCCCTATCCGCTGCGCGCGTTGGATATTTGAGAAGTCCTGTCCCTAGTACGAGAGGACCGGGATGGACTGACCTCTGGTGTGCCAGTTGTTCTGCCAAGGGCATGGCTGGTTGGCTACGTCGGGAAGGGATAACCGCTGAAAGCATCTAAGCGGGAAGCCTGCTTCGAGATGAGATATCCATACACCCTTTGGGTGTGAGAGGCCCCCAGTAGATGACTGGGTTGATAGGCCAGATGTGGAAGCACAGCAATGTGTGGAGCTGACTGGTACTAATGGCTGATGACTTACTACAACATTCTTTATTGTTTATGCGTGTTTGCGTCCACTGTG
>NZ_CANMSY010000022.1 GCF_947500705.1 uncultured Brachybacterium sp.
ATCGCGATGAGCAGCACCCCGGATAGAACTCCGATGAGTCGGCGATGGCGGGCAAGTGCCCTGCTCACACCCATCGCTCTGTCGAGCAGCAGGGCGCTGAGGACGAAGGGGATGCCCAGTCCCAGCGAGTACGCCAGGGCCAGGATCGCGCCCCGAGCCGCAGAACCTCCGTCGGCGCCGGCGTCGAGGGATAGCGCGATGATCGCGGCGTAGGTAGGGCCGATGCAGGGTGTCCAGCTCAGCCCGAAGACGAAGCCCATCAACGGGGCCCCCAGAAGGCCCGCATCAGGGCGTCTCCTGGACACCTGGACATTTCCTGTCAATCGAGGGAACATGCCCATGAAAATGAGCCCCATAAAGATAACGATGAGGCCCGCGACCCGATTGATCCATACTGCGTGCGCTTGAAGGAGATATCCCCCCGCGCCAGCGAACCCGCCCAGCGCCATGAATACCACCGCGAAGCCCGCGACGAACAGCAAGCTCCCACCCAACATTCTCCCAGTTCCCTCTCGGAAAAGGGTCCCCTGTCGTCGCGCCGTCCCGGTATTCTCAGGCGTTTGCCGGGTTAGCTTGGTGGTCTTCAGTCCTTGTCCGGCAAGCCCGGAGACATAACCGAGGTAGCCCGGCACGATCGGCAGCACGCACGGCGAGAGGAACGCGATCAGGCCAGCGACAGCGGCGACGGTGATGGCCAGCAGAAGAGACCCGGACAGGGCGATCGACTGGAACGTCTCCGCGAGTCCATTGACGCTCACGCGGCTCCTTCGGCGAGAACGGCATCGAGCATCGCTCTCAGGATGGAGGGGTCGATCGCTCCAGAGATCCGGCCTGCGGCGCGGCCGTCATGGTCGAGGACGAGAGTAGTGGGGACCGCGTTGGGTGCGACTTGGCCGCGCAGCTGGTACATGATCTCTGCGTCCGAGTCCGGCAGCGAAGGGTAAGTGATCCCGTAGGTCTCCTCGAAGGCCCCGGCGGGCCCTGCCGAATCGCGGACGTTGATCCCGATGAATGAGACGCCCTGGTCGGCGTACTCCTCGTGGATGGCCTGCAGATCCGGTGCCTCCACCCGGCATGGCGGGCAGGAGGCGTACCAGACGTTGACCACCAGCACCGATCCCCAGTGGTCTCTGGAGTCGAATCGTGCACCGTCGTAGCTGGTCCCGGTGAACTCGACGGGTTCTGTGCGATCGGCGGGAGCGATCTCTGTGGTCACACCGTTGCCGGAGACGTATCCGGCGTCCTCGGAGTCGTAGCGATCGCCGGTGTCAGTGCTGCCGCAGGCAGTGAACAGACCGGTAGCGGCCATGAAACCGGTGGCGTACAGAATCCGTCGCCGGGGGTGGGCGCGCATGTGCTCGCTCCTTCAAGGTGATCGAGAGGGGACGGGTGAGAGGGGCAGGATGCGGGTTCTTCCGTGTCTAGAACAGCGTGGACCAGTAGTCCCAGAACCTCACGGCGATGAGTGTCAGGATCACGAGGTACCAGGCCACAAGGAGCGGGACGCGGAACTCGATCACGAGACGGACCGCCCGCCGCACGGCCGGAGTGGAGGTCTCTGCCAGAGCGCGGAGATGGTGGAGAGTGGTGAACCAGAACAGCGGGATGGTCACTACCCACACAACCATGCAGTAGGGGCACAGTGCCCCGATCTCGTACAGGCTCTGTCCGATCAGCCACTGCACGAAGAGCACCGCGAAGGTCACGCCTGCCTGGATGAGAACACTCATCCAGCGCGCCACACGGGCGCCGGCGAGGAACGCGAATCCGAGGGCGAGAACGGCCGCGAAGCCGGCGATGCCGAGGATCGGGTTCGGGATGCCGAAAGCTGAGGCCTGCGGGGTGTCCATCACGGAGCCGCAGGAGAGCACTGGATTGAGGCTGCACGAGGGGACGTAGCTGGGGTCCTCGATCAGAGCGATCTTCTCGACCAGCAGCACAACGGCCATGACCAAGCC
>NZ_CANMSY010000023.1 GCF_947500705.1 uncultured Brachybacterium sp.
GATAGCGCGATGATCGCGGCGTAGGTAGGGCCGATGCAGGGTGTCCAGCTCAGCCCGAAGACGAAGCCCATCAACGGCGCTCCAAGAAGGCCCGCATCAGGGCGTCTCCTGGACACCTGGAGGTTCCCTGTCAATCGAGGGAACACGCCCATGAAAATGAGTCCCATCACGATGACGATCACGCCGGCCACCCGGTTGATCCAGACTGCGTGCGCCTGAAGGAGATATCCCACCGCGCCAGCGAATCCGCCCAGCGCCATGAATACCACCGCGAAGCCCGCGATGAACAGCACGCTGCCACCCAGCATTCTCCCAGTCCCCTCACGGAAGAGGGTTCTCGGTCGTCGCACCTCCCCGGTATTCTCAGGCGATCTCCGGGGTAGCTTGGTGGGGTTCAGTCCTTGCCCGGCAAGCCCGGAGACGTAACCGAGGTAGCCCGGCACGATGGGCAGCACGCACGGTGAGAGGAACGCGATCAGGCCTGCGATCGCGGCGACGGTGATGGCCAGGAGAAGAGACCCGGACAGGGCGATCGATTGGAAGGTCTCCGCGAGTCCATTGACGCTCACGCGGCTCCTTCGGCGAGAACGGCGTCGAGCATCGATCTCAGGATGGAGGGGTCGATCGCTCCGGAGATTCGGCCTGCGGCGCGGCCATCGTGGTCGAGGACGAGAGTGGTGGGGACCGCGTTGGGCGCGACTTGGCCGCGCAGCTGGTACATGATCTCTGCGTCCGAGTCCGGCAGCGAGGGGTAGGTGATGCCGTAGGTCTCCTCGAAGGCCCCGGCGGGCCCTGCCGAATCACGGACGTTGATCCCGATGAACGAGACGCCCTGGTCGGCGTACTCCTCGTGGATGGCCTGCAGATCCGGTGCCTCCACCCGGCACGGCGGGCAGGAGGCGTACCAGACGTTGACCACCAGCACCGATCCCCAGTGGTCCGTGGAGTCGAATCGTTCGCCGTCGTAGCTGGTCCCGGTGAACTCGACGGGTTCTGAGCGATCGGCGGGAGCGATCTCTGTGGTCACACCGTTGCCGGAGACGTATCCGGCCTCCTCGGAACCATAGCGATCGCCGGTGTCAGTGCCGCCGCAGGCAGTGACCAAGCCGGTGGTGGCGAAGAGGCCGGTGGCGTACAGAATCCGTCGCCGGGAGTGGGCGCGCATGTGCTCGCTCCTTCAAGGTGATTGCGAGGGTCAGGTGGAGGGGCAGGACGTGAGCTCGTCCGGGCCTAGAACAGCGTGGACCAGTAGTCCCAGAACCTCACGGCGATGAGTGCCAGGATCACCAGGTACCAGGCCACAAGGAGCGGGACGCGGAACTCGATCACGAGACGGACCGCCCGCCGCACGGCCGGAGTGGAGGT
>NZ_CANMSY010000024.1 GCF_947500705.1 uncultured Brachybacterium sp.
TGTATGAGGTCATGACGTTGTCGACACGTTCGTGGACTCGGGTGGCCGGGGGCTGATCAGCGCAGGCGGTGTGCGGCCGATGATAGTTGTAATGGTGGACCCAGACGCTGATCGCTTCGCGCCGTTCGTCTTCGGAGTAGAAGGCGTGGGCGTAGAGGCATTCCTCGGCGAGGATCCGCTGGTAGCGCTCGACTTTCCCGTTGTGCCTGGGCGTGTAGGGCCGGGTCCGCTGATGCCGGGAAGCATGCGCGTTCACGGTGCGGACGAAGGTCTTGGCGCGGTAGTTGGAGCCGTTGTCGGTGACCACCCGGACCAGACGCGTGATGCCGTGAGCAGCGAAGAACGCTCTCGCCCGGGAGAAGAAACCGATGGTGGTTGCCGCGGTCTCGTTCTCCAGAGCCTCGGTGTAGGCGAGGCGGGAGTAGCCGTCGATCGCGGAGTGCAGGTAGGTGTAGCCCACGCGCTGCTTGCGCGCCTTCGCATGGCCGCGGCCATGGAGTCGCCAGCCGCCACCGTCGGGGATCTGTCCGACCTTCTTCACGTCCAGGTGGAGCATGTGGCCCGGGAAGCGGGCGATGATCTTCCCGGGCTCACGGTTGTTCTCCCCGGTCGGGTCGAGATCTCGGCGGCGGGAGATCCCGAGCCGTTCCAGCCAGCGCCCGATGGTCCGGACGCAGTAGTGGTGGCCGCGGCTGGCGAGCTCGAGGGCGATGCGGCGGGCAGACCATTTGTGCTCTCGCCGCCAAGCGTCGATGAGTTCGAGGACCTCGATCGGTGGCCTCGAGGGTCGCCTGACCGGGGCGCTGGAGCGATCCTCCAGCGCCTCGGGGCCGTCATGGCGGTAGCGGTGGACCCACTTCGTCAGAGTCGAGCGAGCGACGCCGGCTTCGGCAGCGACGTGGGCGATGGGTCGGCCATCATCTTCGACACGTAGGACCAGGCGGAGTCTTCCGGCAGGGGTCAGCGGCGAATTACGGTGGGTCATGGAACGGGTCTCTTCCAGCAGATGGACGGCTTCAGCACCACCCATCGTGCCGGTCAGGGACCCGTTCCTTCATCCCCGCTCCGTGACTACAACGTCATGACCCGCAACA
>NZ_CANMSY010000025.1 GCF_947500705.1 uncultured Brachybacterium sp.
ACATTCCACGTTTTCCGCGTCGTAGCTAACGCATTAAGTGCCCCGCCTGGGGAGTACGGCCGCAAGGCTAAAACTCAAAGGAATTGACGGGGGCCCGCACAAGCGGCGGAGCATGCTGATTAATTCGATGCAACGCGAAGAACCTTACCAAGGCTTGACATGCACCGGGCGACTGCAGAGATGTGGTTTTCTTCGGACTGGTGCACAGGTGGTGCATGGTTGTCGTCAGCTCGTGTCGTGAGATGTTGGGTTAAGTCCCGCAACGAGCGCAACCCTCGTTCTATGTTGCCAGCACGTCATGGTGGGGACTCATAGGAGACTGCCGGGGTCAACTCGGAGGAAGGTGGGGACGACGTCAAATCATCATGCCCCTTATGTCTTGGGCTTCAAGCATGCTACAATGGTCGGTACAATGGGTTGCGAAACTGTGAGGTGGAGCGAATCCCAAAAAGCCGGCCTCAGTTCGGATTGGGGTCTGCAACTCGACCCCATGAAGTCGGAGTCGCTAGTAATCGCAGATCAGCAACGCTGCGGTGAATACGTTCCCGGGCCTTGTACACACCGCCCGTCAAGTCACGAAAGTCGGTAACACCCGAAGCCAGTGGCCCATCCTCGTGAGGGAGCTGTCGAAGGTGGGATCGGTGATTGGGACTAAGTCGTAACAAGGTAGCCGTACCGGAAGGTGCGGCTGGATCACCTCCTTTCTAAGGAGCATCACCAATTATGGTGGCCATTTTCCTGCCCGAGTGTGGTGGGGGTGGTTGCTCAAGGGTGGAACATCAACGAATGGGCACTTCATCAGTCGGTCATGGCTGTCTAGTACCACTCCTTTTGGGG
>NZ_CANMSY010000026.1 GCF_947500705.1 uncultured Brachybacterium sp.
ACATCTAGTGCCCAACGTTTACGGCATGGACTACCAGGGTATCTAATCCTGTTCGCTACCCATGCTTTCGCTCCTCAGTGTCAGTAATGGCCCAGAGACCTGCCTTCGCCATCGGTGTTCTTCCTGATATCTGCGCATTTCACCGCTACACCAGGAGTTCCAGTCTCCCCTACCACACTCTAGCCTGCCCGTACCCACCGCACGCCCGAGGTTGAGCCTCGGGTTTTCACGGCAGACGCGACAAGCCACCTACGAGCTCTTTACGCCCAATAATTCCGGACAACGCTTGCGCCCTACGTATTACCGCGGCTGCTGGCACGTAGTTAGCCGGCGCTTCTTCTGCAGGTACCGTCACTTTCGCTTCTTCCCTACTGAAAGAGGTTTACAACCCGAAGGCCGTCATCCCCCACGCGGCGTCGCTGCATCAGGCTTTCGCCCATTGTGCAATATTCCCCACTGCTGCCTCCCGTAGGAGTCTGGGCCGTGTCTCAGTCCCAGTGTGGCCGGTCGCCCTCTCAGGCCGGCTACCCGTCATCGTCTTGGTGAGCCATTACCTCACCAACAAACTGATAGGCCGCGAGTCCATCCCTCACCGATAAATCTTTCCAAC
>NZ_CANMSY010000027.1 GCF_947500705.1 uncultured Brachybacterium sp.
CGCAGGGCGCGTCCGCTGTGGCGAAGGGGGGTGACTGCGCGGCCGGCCGCGCGATGGGAATTGCTCGTGGCCATGAAGGTTCTCCGTGAATATCCCCGCATCAACGCACGGGGTCGTCTGGCATTTGGTCGCGGCAACGTCGACAGCAGGGCAAGCATCGCGAAGAAACTCTCATACCTCGTCACCGGTGGAACCAACGTACCGACCCAAACACCCTCGCAATAGCCTCATGTGCGACCCCGACCGACGATTTCGCCTTCTCTTGAACACTCTGGCCGCATGGGCCCCGGGGCAACACCGTCTCTTTACCAAACCCCGATGCCGCAATGGGGTCGACGTCACGAGTCGCAGTGGAGGTGAACGGACCCCATGTCGGTCACCGGTAGCAGATCGGCAGGGGAGGGGTCTTGCGTGAGGCTCACACGACGGGCTGGAAGGTGGCGATGGAGCCTTGGAGCTGATCCATCCAGGAGGCCCACACTCCCGTGAGCAGCAGCAGGCCGATCGCGATGAGCAGCACCCCGGATAGAACTCCGATGAGTCGGCGATGGCGGGCAAGTGCCCTGCTCACACCCATCGC
>NZ_CANMSY010000028.1 GCF_947500705.1 uncultured Brachybacterium sp.
GCCGTCGTCCTGCTCGCCACCGGCGTCAACGGCGACGGCCACCGCGAAGTCCTCGGCATCCGGGTCGCGACCAGCGAGACCGGCGCGGCCTGGAACAGCTTCTTCGCCGACCTGGTCGCCCGCGGCCTGGGCGGAGTCCGCCTGGTCACCTCCGACGCGCATGCGGGGCTGGTCGAGGCGATCGCCGCTCACCTGCCCGGAGCGTCCTGGCAGCGCTGCCGCACCCACTACGCCGCGAATCTGATGAGCATCTGCCCCAAGGGCATGTGGCCAGCCGTGAAAGCGATGCTGCACAGCGTCTATGACCAGCCCGACGCCGCGGCCGTGAATGCGCAGTTCGAGCGTCTGCTGGACTACGTCGGTGAGAAGCTCCCGGCCGTGGCCGAGCACCTCGATGCCGCCCGCGCAGACGTCCTCGCGTTCACCGCGTTTCCGAAGGATGTGTGGGTCCAGATCTGGTCGAACAACCCCACCGAGCGTCTGAACCGCGAGATCCGCCGCCGCACCGACTCGGTGGGCATCTTCCCCTCCCGCGAGGCGATCGTCCGCCTCGT
>NZ_CANMSY010000029.1 GCF_947500705.1 uncultured Brachybacterium sp.
CTGCACGAGGGGACGTAGCTGGGGTCCTCGATCAGAGCGATCTTCTCGACCAGCAGCACAACGGCCATGACCAAGCCAACTGCGCCGATGACGGTGAAGAGCATTCCGAGACCGCGCGGCGCCCTCGAATCCCGAGCCGCCCCGGCGGCCGGACCGTCAGCCCTCGAGTGCGGCATCGAGCGGGTCCGTGAGGTCCTCGACGCGGGTGGGCTCCAGGCGCTCCCCGTCGAGGAAGAAGGTGGGAGTGCTCGTCACACCGAGCGCCTCGGCATCGGCAGCACTCTGCTCGATGCGCTCGAGGGTGGCCGGATCGTCGTAGACCTGCTCGAAGCGATCCATGTCGAGTCCGAGCTCCTCGGCATACCCGAAGAACGCCTCCCGCTGGGACGTCTCCTGGTGACTCCACTCGGCCGCGTTGTCGAACAGCGCCTTGTACATGGCCTCGAACTCGCCCTGCTCTCCGGCGGCCTC
>NZ_CANMSY010000030.1 GCF_947500705.1 uncultured Brachybacterium sp.
CTCGGGCGTGAACGCCAGGAACGGGATGAAGTCCTCCCACGCGTTCCGCCACGCCAGCACCGCCCCCGGCGCCTTCGCCTGCCACGTCTCGGCGAAGGCCTCCAGTGCCAGCTCGGCGGCAGCCACGGTGGCCGCGGTGTAGATCGGCTTCATGTCCTTGGCCATGGTCTTGCGGTCGGAGTAGGAGGCGTACTTCATCGCCGAGCGCAGCAGGTGGACCACGCAGGTCTGGACCACGGTCTGCGGGTAGATGCTGCCCACCGCGGCCGGCAGCCCGGTCAGCCCGTCGCAGCACAGGATCAAGATGTCCTTGGTGCCGCGGTTGCGGATCTCGGTGAGGATGTTCGCCCAGAATTTCGCGCCCTCGGTGACCCCCAGCCAGAGGCCCAGCACCTGCTTGCGGCCCTCCATATCCACGCCGACAGCCACGTGGCAGGCCTTGTTGGTCACGACCCCGCCGTCGCGGATC
>NZ_CANMSY010000031.1 GCF_947500705.1 uncultured Brachybacterium sp.
GCCCGGTCCCGTGAGGACGGCGTCACGATCGCGCAGATCGCGAAGGACTTCGGCGTCCACGAGATGACGCTGCACAAATGGATCCGCCAAGCCGACATCGACGACGGCAACCGCCCCGGCAAGAGCCGGGAGGATTCCACCGAGCTGCGCGATGCCCGCAAGCGGATCCGGTTGCTCGAGCAGGAGAACGAGGTCCTGCGCCGTGCTGCCGCCTACCTGTCCCAGGCGAACCTGCCGGGAAAAAGCTCTACCCGCTCGTGAGCGAGCTCGCCGCTGACGGCATCCCCGTCGCGGTGTCCCTGCGGGTCTTGAAGCTCTCCCGTCAGCCCTACTATCGCTGGCGGCGCCAGCAGGTCACCACAGCCGAGCTGACCGAGGCCTATCGAGCCAACGCTCTGCTGGACGCCCACCGCGACGACCCCGAGT
>NZ_CANMSY010000032.1 GCF_947500705.1 uncultured Brachybacterium sp.
GGCTTGGTCATGGCCGTTGTGCTGCTGGTCGAGAAGATCGCTCTGATCGAGGACCCCAGCTACGTCCCCTCGTGCAGTCTCAATCCGGTGCTCTCCTGCGGCTCCGTGATGGACACCCCGCAGGCCTCGGCTTTCGGCATCCCGAATCCGATCCTCGGCATCGCCGGCTTCGCGGCCGTTCTCGCTCTCGGATTCGCGTTCCTCGCCGGCGCCCGTGTGGCGCGCTGGATGAGTGTGCTCATCCAGGTGGGCGTGACCTTCGCGGTGCTCTTCGTGCAGTGGCTGATCGGGCAGAGCCTGTACGAGATCGGGGCACTGTGCCCCTACTGCATGGTTGTGTGGGTAGTGACCATCCCGCTGTTCTGGTT
>NZ_CANMSY010000033.1 GCF_947500705.1 uncultured Brachybacterium sp.
GTTGCTCAAGGGTGGAACATCAACGAATGGGCACTTCATCAGTCGGTCATGGCTGTCTAGTACCACTCCTTTTGGGGGTGTGGAACGATGGTGGACCGGGTGGTTCGAGGTGGAGACACGCTATTGGGTTGTGAGGCTGCACGCAGCCCCAACGGGGCCGTCCTTCGGGAGGGTCTTTTTTGGGGTGTGTGGCTGGTCCTCCCTGGTCCTATCTGGCGCGAATGCGTGGGTGGGGGTGGTGTGGGGTTGTTTCTTGAGAACTGCATAGTGGACGCGAGCATCTTGTAAGCAATTTTAAAGATTTTGTGTCTTT
>NZ_CANMSY010000034.1 GCF_947500705.1 uncultured Brachybacterium sp.
GAGGTAGGGCTGGTGGTCGGGGATCACGGTGCCCTTGGGGAGGTACTCCCGGTAGAGCCGGTTCGTGTTCTCGTTGCTGGGCCGCTGCCAGGGCGAGTGGGGTTCAGCGAAGTAGACCGGCATGTCCGTGGCCAGGGAGACCTTCGCGTGTTGCGCCATCTCGGAGCCCTGGTCCCAGGCCAGCGAGGCCTGCATCATCCTGGGCAGCTCGGTGAAGTACTCGATCACCGCATCCGCGGTGCCCTCGGCATGTTTCGAGGGCAGGGCGAGCAGGCCGGTGAACCCGCTCATCCGCTC
>NZ_CANMSY010000035.1 GCF_947500705.1 uncultured Brachybacterium sp.
GGATGGCATCAAGCCCTCAACGCTTTCGCCGTCCAGTTCCCCAACAGACTCCCTCTCTGACCATCCGGCAGAGAGGCTGATCGACCGGTCCCTTACACAGAAAACTTGACACCTCCCATGGACCGGCGGACCGGGGCGCTTTCCGTTCTTGCCGCGCTTCTTACCGAACACCGACCACCACTGATTGTCCCGGCAGATCCTCCACGCCGTCCGCTCACACATCACCTCACCGGCCTCGGCGGCTTCGCTGACGAGGAACCG
>NZ_CANMSY010000036.1 GCF_947500705.1 uncultured Brachybacterium sp.
ATCGCGATGAGCAGCACCCCGGATAGAACTCCGATGAGTCGGCGATGGCGGGCAAGTGCCCTGCTCACACCCATCGCCCTGTCAAGTAGCAGGGCGCTGAGGACGAAGGGGATGCCCAGTCCCAGCGAGTACGCCAGGGCCAGTGTCGCGCCTCGAGCTGCCGAACCTCCGTCGGCGCCGGCGTCGAGGGATAGCGCGATGATCGCGGCGTAGGTAGGGCCGATGCAGGGTGTCCAGCT
>NZ_CANMSY010000037.1 GCF_947500705.1 uncultured Brachybacterium sp.
AAAGACACAAAATCTTTAAAATTGCTTACAAGATGCTCGCGTCCACTATGCAGTTCTCAAGAAACAACCCCACACCAACCCCACCCACGCATTCGCGCCAGGAAGGACCAGGGAGGACCAGCCACACACCCCAAAAAGACCCTCCCGAAGGACGGTCCCGTTGGGGCTGCGTGCAGCCTCACAACCCAATAGCGTGTCTCCACCTCGAACCACCCGGTCCACCATCGTTCCAC
>NZ_CANMSY010000038.1 GCF_947500705.1 uncultured Brachybacterium sp.
AGGGCGTGCACGAACTTCCGTGACCGGAACTGAGAGCCTCTATCCGAATGCACGATGCAACCGGCGGCGTCACGGCGCCTGGATATCGCGTTGTCCAGGGCATTCACCGCGAGACAAGCCTTCATCCGGTCGCTCATCGAGTAGCCCACGATCCGGCCGGAGAACACATCCTTGATCGCGCAGAGATAGAACTTGCCCTCGTCGGTC
>NZ_CANMSY010000039.1 GCF_947500705.1 uncultured Brachybacterium sp.
CCGGTCTCGTAGCCGAGGTGGTCGCTGATCTCGGTCTCCAGGGCTCGTTCCAGCACGGCCTGGGTCATCCGCGAGAGTAGCTCCTCGACCCCGTGGCGGCCCTCTCCGAGGTCCTCCGCAGCGTTGACGCGGGCGTCGATCTGGTCGGCGCTCAGCACCCCAGCAAGCGGGTTCTGGGCATCAGCAATATCGGTCATGTATTCGGTC
>NZ_CANMSY010000040.1 GCF_947500705.1 uncultured Brachybacterium sp.
TTCTCCGCTGACGGTGCGGCCCTGAGCATCGGGAGAGTTCGCCATGCGTCCAACGGTCGGGTCTGCGGCCTCCAGACGCAAGCGACCCGCGATCTCGTTCGGCGTCCACGACGCCGCGAGGTCGGCGCTCACCCGGGCCTCGAGCACCGCATCCTTCGCGACTTTCCGGACCTGCGGGCGCGAACGCTGACGCTGCGCTTTCACG